>NZ_CAJXYQ010000001.1 GCF_913063105.1 uncultured Draconibacterium sp.
CAATGGGGTGTTTATGGAACAGTTAGATAAGTCGGATTCCTCTACTTTTGGGTGTGTCGGATAATGGGAGGAGGTCATCGATATGGACAAAACGATTCCATTGTGACCATTTCATGGTCAGGCACTTTTGTTCTAAAAAAAGTTAAGAGCTTGTTGAAAGAGAGCTACAACTCTATAGATGTGCGCTGTTGTAGCTACAATCAATCTTGAGTTTCTTTACTACACATGGTTATAATTGATGCTTACGGAACGATAATTTAGAGTTGCATCTCTTTAATTTTTGCGACATATTCATCTGCGATTTGTCTTTTCATGACATATCTGTTCTTTTTTTATTCGATATAATTTTCTTTTTTATATATATTTAATTTTATAATAAAACTTTCAGAATTAGTTTCTGACTGCCTTACACTTTTATTAATATCTTCAATCCAACCTTCTCTCATTGCTGCTTTTACGAAAATATTAGCATCTACATCCTCTTCCAAATAAGCATACTTATCATTATTTGAAACATAGCTGAAACACGTTATTTGTGATTCGATACCAAGCTGTTTGATATGTTCAATCGGAACCTTTAACCATCCGTGCCCTGGATCTGAAAAAAATGTGTATTTCATAGTTTTTAATTTATTCGTTTTAACTGATTTGATTTTTTCATTCATTACTTTAATTTTTTATATTTATTAATACTCTATTTTCGATTTTATTCTATTGAGTTTTCTCTCAATTTTGATGTATTTATGTATGCATATCTCAGGCGGATGCCTGCTCTTTCTAATTTTTATTGTTCTATTTTTTTTAACCATACGCTTTGTTTTTTTATGCTATTTCAAATTTTCCAAATACAAAGTTTTTAAGAATCGTTGACTTAAAATTTAAATGAGGACTTTTGAGGACTTGGATTAATCTGTTAAATGAAGAATTGAGATGCTGAAACGATTAATTCAAACTGACCGTAGATTGAAAATGATGCATATAAAATGCACCATTTTCTCATGTATTAAAACAATTCCTTGATGAATTCATATTTGATTTAACCTAACCCATGTTCTAATGCAATTTTTTTCAATGCATCAGCTTTTTCCTCGGAGAATACATCTGGAATCCAGATGCTTTGATTAAACATATCCAAAATAACTATTACCTCATCCTCATCAATAAATCCATACTGGTTAAGTATTTCGTGGTAACCAGCAAAGTCTCCACCAATAATATTACAAATACTTGTAGCTAATTTTAAAAATTCTGATTCGTTCATAATCGTATTTGCTTTGACCTATACAAGCGAGGTTCTATTTTTAATAATATTTAGATATAGCTATCGCATTACAGAGACTGCTCAAATTTCTAATTCACTAATACAGAATCATATAGTCAATTGAGAATCAATGTCGCTTTTGTGCGATATTTAAGTGGTAGCTTTATGTCTTACAGGCGATCAATTCTGTAAGACTAAACAGGAAAATTATTTTCGTATTTCGACATTTCATGTCGAATAATTCATTTATTATGAATTGAGCATCAATAGCATTTTATTAATAAAATATTTTGTTTTTCGTTTTCGCCATCATTGTTTTTCATATAACTTTTAATTGTTCAGCGAGTTTAGTTTTTATGCTTTAATAATTCATAATCTAATTAACCCAGTACTTCGAACCTTGCAACTTTCGGAAATTGAACTTGGAATAAAAACGGTATCTTTTATCAGAAAATACTGCGCTATTATTCGATGGATTGGAAGAATTCACGTGTATCTTGATTTTTAAAGATTTTGAGATGTGCGTAAATGCATTCATGAATGAGGACTTATGTTTAATACCATTCAGGTACATATCAAACTTATAAAGTTCAATTCCGTTCCGATGTGCAATAAATTCTATATCACAGAAGTTCTCTTTAATTATTTTGATAGCATAACGTGATTTATTAGAAGAACATGACTTAGTTCTATTCTCTACTAATCTTATTTCACATTTAGACATCGAATTAGTTTTGAAATACTTCTTTAATTCAATGAAAAAGTCAAATAAGTTTCGATCAATTTCAATCGTGCCATGCTGACTTCTTAATGTTTTTATTTTTTTTCTCATATTCAATAATTTTTAATTAATATTTTTTTTGATTCGATTTTTATTTAATTGAGTTTACTCTCAAATTATAAGGTGTTTAGGAGAACTGCTTAAGGTGGGTGCCTGCTCTCCCTCGTTTTGTTAATTCTGATTTTTTTAGATTTATATTTCATTTTTGTATTATTTCAAATTATTTGAGTACGAAGTTCCTAAGAATTGTAGGCTTGTATTTTTAATGAGGATTTTTGAGGACTTGTAATATTCAATTTTAAGTAAGATTAAACAGGTGAAAACCCTATCCTACAATAGCTCTGAGATTATTCTATTTGTTTCAGAATATTTTAAAATTTTCATTAACGAGATGAGTCCTACTTTTTGATTTTTCATACCTCCTGCTTCTAACATTATTAATTCAGATATTTCTCTACACATACCTCATTGGTATCGTTTCATGTTATTTGAATGCAAAGGTTTAAGTATCGAATACTAATTTTTTGAATAGCGACTTTTGAGGACTCATATTTTCCCCATTAACGACAGAACAACATTTCTAAGACTCAGATAAATAGAGACATAGGAACGCCTTGGTTGGTTTGTTGCATTTTAAGATATTCATTAATGAGAAAAGTCCGTTCTTTTGAAATTTTAGATTTAATGCTTCTAATATCTTTAATGCCGATGCTTATACTCAACATCATATTTCCATCAATTCCGTAATTTAAATTCAAAGGTTTAAGTATCGTAGACTCATGTTCTGAAAGGCGAGTTTTGAGGACTGACATTATTCTTTCTTATAGAATATCACAAGGACTAATATTCTGATAGACTTGATACTATTGCCCGCCTTCTTTTTTTTATAGCAGTTCTATTCATTTAATCCTCAATTTTTTATAATTTCCCAAAATGTTCAATAATGAGAAAAATGAATATTTATGAGTTATAACGAAATTGAAGAGATAGATGAAGCATTAAGAAAAATTGCTGATAAATTGACAAATCCTGGCTTCAGAAAAAAGATAGAAAAAAGTGTTAAGAATGAATCACCAGTTATGATAGATAAAATTGTATCTGGGTGTGAAAATGTTGTAAGAGTGTTAGCTGAGAAATATATTGTTCTTTCAGATATTAATAGGAGAAATGAAAGAATTAAACGTTGGAAAAGAAAATATGGTAATACCCCCATAGATAGACCATTAGCAAGAAAATTTGCTGGGGTACCAGAATCCACTTTTGATAGGAAAACAGCAAAGATTAAGAAGATCATAAATGACACACCACATTATACAATTGATGATTTAGAAAGGGTCTTTCAACTTATTTTGGATTCAGCTCAGGCGGCTTTATGCACTAAAACTTATTATTGTCTTGATGTCGAAAGAAATGGGTATATACAATTTGAAAAAGGAGAACACTACAAGATAATAGAAAATGAAAGTGAGTATATTTATCTATATAATGAACGTTTCGATATTACAATGAAGGTTGGCAAATCAGAATTCTCAGAGAATTTCAGTATTGAGGGAGAAATGGAATTTGATGCTGATAAATATAATACATAGTATAAGCAATCCATCTTGTTACATTCGCAATACTTTTTAATCCAAAGAGATTGAAATATAATTAATATGTCCTCCTACAACGAAAAAGCCAAACAGAGTTTCCTTACAAGGTTGCGGTTTTTCAGATTCTACTGTGTAGTAAACGATTTATCTTTTACTAAAGAGAATTTTTTAACGTTTAAAACAGAAAACCACGAAAATTTAATAACCGTTTATACAGCTCAATATAGTCAATGGCATAGGAAGGATAGATTAGAAGATATTCCAAAGAAACTTTCTGTTCAAGATGCTTATGAAGCAATGGAGCAATTAATAATTTCTGATGAAACAGATTGGTATAATGACTATTTTGAGCAATTTAAAGACCGATACCCATATCAGATATTTGAAAATCAAGCCAAGGCTGATACTTGTGAATATTGTAAAATAACTATAGATGTTATAAACCAGTTAGCCGACAAAAAGAAGATATTCAAAAAAACTTATCAGCGTGGTTATACCATGGAAATAGACCGCAAAAAACCCAATCTCGAATACACCACAGAAAACTGCGTTCCATGTTGTTATTGGTGTAACAATGCTAAAACTGATGAATTTAACGATAAAGAGTTTATACCAATAGCAATAGAAATTAGAAAAGCACTTGAAAACCGATTAGAAAAATGATAACTGACCGTCAAATCAATACTGTTTATTTTAGCAGCCAAACACAAGGGGAATCTCCTCAGGAGTTTGAAGAACTTGTTAATATTATTGAATCAGAAGGATATCATGTTGGGTTAATTGCCGAGGCTGATGATTTTTATTGTCGTGATTTTATGCCTGTTCAGATAGTTAAAAATGATTTTGTACAATTTATATTTCGCCCAGCTTCTTATCTAAACCGTAGCGATTATAGATTTATAAGTAATCCCGTTTACATTGAACTGTTCAACAATTTCAAACAGCCAAGGTATAGTCCAATTATTTTAGATGGTGGAAATATTATAAAGTGGAAAGATAAGGTTGTAATCACAAGACGTGTTATCAAAGATAATCTATATCAATTTCCATCAGAAGAAGCCATTGTTTATCGACTTGAGTACGACCTAAAATGTCAAGTTCTTTTAATTGATGAATACCCAGAAGAATCAACGGGTCATGCTGATGGTTTGATAAGATTTATTGACTCTGACACTGTTTTTATTAATCAGCCAAATCCAAAATTTCAGGATTGGGAAGATAAATTCAGAATTGATTTGAAAAATTATGGTTTAAAGTTTATTGAACTTCCTTGTCCGATGGATGAAAATATGAAAACTGCCGATGGTCTTTATATTAATTATTTACAAGTCGGTGAATTAATAATTGTACCTCAATTTGGAATAAATAAAACTGATGGATTAGCGTTAGAAACTATAAAAAAAAATGTTAGTGCTGATATGAAAGTAAAGTCAGTTAATGCCAGCTGGATTGCGAAATATGGTGGTGTTTTAAATTGTAGTAGCTGGGGAATTTTGAAATAATTAATCTACCCAGATTACGTTTATAACAAGGTTAACTGATGAATGAACCAAAAAGAACTCATAAATAAAACACTTTCTTAACTTTATATACAAGATTTGGTGAGCATTCTAATGTGCGACAAATCGGACGGATTCCAACACCTTCTTCCAACAATTCCTTAATTTTTCTTGTTTTAGTTTTTTTCTTGAATTTGGTGATATCTTCGATGCTCCCTGGCTTCCTGCCTCGATATTTATTCCCATCGAGCTTAGCTCGTTCAATCCCGACAAGGATTTTTTCACGGTTCTGGTGATAGAAAAATTCGCTCAAACTGGATAATACATTTATGAGTAATCCTGTTACTGGAGTTTGGTTCCCAGTTTCATCCAAAGTTGTTACACCTTCATTTATACTCACTATCGGTATGTTGTACGAATGGATATATGAAATCGTATCCAGAATATTTTGAACGGATCTTCCGAGTCTGTCGATTCGTAAAACCTTTACTTCTGTTATTTTACCTTTTTTTACATCATCCAGCAATCGTTTACCAGCTGGTCGGTCTTCAAATGCCAATCGTCCCGACACGCCTTTATCCTCATAAACTTTCCACCCAGGTTCTATTTTATCGACCTGTGTAGCTATATTCTGGAGATAGTGACTTGTGCGCATATAATAGGCTATATTCATGTTTCTATTTTAGGATATTTAAATAATAACACAAAAATATGGAGAACCCCGCAATTGGCGGTGGATATGCGTTATTAAATTACATTACAGGTTAAAATAGAAACGCTGAAAATGCGACAGATTTTTTTCACAATTCTGAAAAAATAATTGAATTCCTCCACACCTACCACAAATAAAGGAGTTCAGACATACATTTTATCTATCATTTAATCAATGCAAGTCCTCAAAAGTCCTCTTCTGAGCTCAAAGTCGACCATTCTTAAAACCTTGCGGTCAATTAAATAAATTATTAATCAATAAAAATTAGAATTATGAGTAATGAAAATCAATTTAAAGAACTTTTAGTAAACAATCCTGAAATGCTTAGGTACCAGTCAAATAGTTTAAATATTTATTTAGGACTATTTAGGAATTTTAAAGAAGGGAAGTATTATACTTTTTATTTTGGTACTTCAGACAAATTTGCTAGCTGCCAATTTAACAGTCATGAAGAGGTATTAGAACATGCCAGAGGTATGGCACAATTGTTCTTGGATGAATTTAACAGTAAGTATAATGGCAATAAGAAGAAAGGAAATACATCTTATGCTTATCACTTAGCTTGGTCAAATTACTGTGAAGAATTAGAAAAGTTAATTAAAGGTGGGGAGTTACTTCAGTTGAATTTAAACAAATTAAATGCAAATAAAGCTTCTTTTAAAATGACCCAAAGAGAAATATTAGATGCGTTAGAAGAAGTTCTTTTCCAGCTTGAATGTAAAGGAATGGATTTTCTGTTTGATTTTGTAATAAATGAAATGAATCCCTTCAGATATGAGAATTGTAATGTACAAACTCAATATCATAAAAATCTCAAAAATGTTACAAAAGTTTGGGTGTATGGTTTAACAAAAGTTTGGATTTCATATGAAAACTCTGATAAAATTCATTTTGAATATCCAATTGGGTTAAAGGTAATAACTCAAAACTGATAGTAATACTTAATTATTTTCTTCATCATGAAAATTAGTTGTAAAACCCCCAAACATGCTATAGGTTAAGGCTTTTAGCCGACCTCTTAAAATTAAATTTCTTACTCCAAGTCCTCAAAAATCCTCATCTAGATTTTAAGTCCTCATTTCTTAAAATCTTGCACTCAATTACATAAATATTAATCAATAAAAATTAAAAAATATGAAAGAAATAGAATTTGAACACATTGAAAGACAGGACTATTCGGAAGAAATGAACCAAATCGTTTCATTAAGTGGAATCGACAAAAGAGATCTTTCTATCAAGATATGGCTTGAAGAGTTAAAAGTAAATGCATCTGCCAATATTTTAAATTCTTATGGACGGGAGTTTAAAGTCAAAAGAGGGAAGATTGACCGAAGAACTCACAAGCTTGGACAATGCTACTGGAATTCAAATAAGATGATGGATGAAGGCTATCAATATGTAGAAGGAGTTATTATTCCCAAGGATGGTAGTTCTCAGTTCTCACATGCCTGGAATGTTGATGGCAATGGCAATCACTATGATTTTACAATTGATGATCCTGAAAAATATACATACATAGGAATTGTTTTAAATGAAATGAATGTAATGATGGTTGGATATAATAACGGTTGTATTCATTATTGCACATTACCTTTTCTAAAGCTGAAACGATAATCTTTCCTAACAACAACAATAAATTAAAATTATAAAACTCAAATAATATGCTATTAAATTCAATGACTGATTCCGAAGTACATTCAGAGATTCACAGAGATTTCAATGTTATTCAGAATGATTTCCACACAAAATTGGCTTTACGATACGATAGAGCACGAAGAAAAAATAAAATTAAAAAAGATGATCCTTTTGTAATTCCTTTTAAAGTAGTCACACCATGTAAAAATACCTGGTTCATTATTATGAATAAAAGCTTCTCAGAAGTCTCCTATAAAGGACTGGAAACAATATCTATAACCAATTTAGTTTATTATTACACAAATATTGGTATCCGTGTATTTAGAATTGATCCGAATGTAGGCATCTCAGTATTTAATGCTCATTTGTTCAGCCGTTATAATGAAAGATTAAATAAAAATATTGTTGAACCAATTGAAAAGGTTCTTACCTTTTTTAATAATAATCCTTTCACACATTCCAAAGTGATAAAAAAAGACAATCGGATATATCTAATGGGAAAAATTAGACAAGGAATAATTTTAGGTGAAATAATGAATAATGGCTATTGGATGGTTTGGAAAACCTACATTTCTGATGATTTAAAAAGAGAATATCAAAATCAGATTGAACGAGATTTGCATAACTCTTTGAAAAATGAAATTTCTAAATCTTTCAGTAATAATTCTTATTGGGATAATTCAAAAAATGCAGATTTATACCATGCCATCTACAAATTAAAAGAAGCACCCAAACTGCACAAAATTGTTGATGGAAACAGATGTTAGATTGTTATAAAAACTTTTTGTGGATAATCATTTCAGTTTTTATGTGGTGGGAAAATTGGGAAAGGTTATTTTAGTTGACAGTGGAGTAATTTTGATGCAGTTCTTTTGAGGCAACCACTTTAACAAAAAAAATACCTGAAAACGAACGAGGTTAACTTACTTAAATGTTCTGGAATTAGCACGATGAAAGTTGTGCTTCTCCTGTGCTACAAAATCGGATATTTACCTGGGTACAATAAAACCTACTAACTATCTCAAATAAAAAACGGCCACTTCAGATTATCTAAAATGACCGTCAAAAAAATTCATATTACATGAAATACAAAAATCTATTTTAATTCAAAAAAAGCTATACCTATTCTATAGATTTTAAATTGAAAAGTTTAAAAAAAGTGCATGTTGGATGAAAAAATGTTTGATTGAAAATCGAACAATAAAGAGACTGATTGTTAGATCTGTGAAAAAAACATTGACCACGGCTGAAGGGGCGTGTTTTTATAATTCAATTTTAGTTGACAAACAACTTTTTGTCCATCATATTTTAGTAAAAGTTGGACAAAAAGAAACATTTAGAATAAATTTTCATTGAAAATTATAAAAATCACATGGTAACTTAAGTGTTTTGATATCTATTATTTGTTCTTACTTGTGGTGGTTCTGGTTCAAATAAAACTGCACCACTTTAACCAACAATTATCACAAAAAGGAAAGCCGCCCAGAAACTCCATATTGCTCCTGGAATACTAACCTGAATTCGTTTTATGTTATAAATCCATTCACCAATTTTTATATATAATAGAAAAGAATAATAGTATGAAACTAAAAGATATAATGCCCCGACACAATCAACCTAAGCCACCATTTTACAAGAAATATGAAGATTTTGTTAGTGAGTATGCACCCAAAATTAATTCAATAGAATTCGATGAAAATGGGAAAATAATCTCAGACCAATTATCGGTACTCAATTTTATAGACTTCCTTTTGAAAGAAATTGAACATTTACCAGAAAGTAAAAAATCTAAAAAGAAGAAAAAGAATAGAAAACTGATTAAAAACAATAACATTAACAATAAAGACTCTGGTAAAAATTACCTTGACTATCACCGTAGAATTGGTAATAGCCAAGATTTTAATAGTCCACCTTACTTTAACCAGCCATTTTCGCCATCTTCTTCAGGTTCACTTGATAACATTCCAAATATTGAATCACAAGAATAAATTATGCTGTTTTTTTGAAGTTATCCAACAAGTCAAAACTTAAGTTATTATTTAACGAATGAAACGATGGAGCTTCTTCATATAGAAGGTAATAAATCGTAAAGTCTTTAATAATAGAAGATTTTAATGATGGCAAAACCTCATATACTTTCTTCAGAAAATCATCATTCATTGGATGCTCCGAAAAACCATAATCACAAATAATAGATAACCAATTACACAATTCATTGTACTGACTTATTTCATCTTCATAAACAATAATTCTTTTTGCTTTAGAAGGACTATTACAGCTAAATAAATTAATGAAATACCATCCCACTGGAACCTTTCGTTTTAGCTTATCATTTAATATTTTAATTTTCACATTATTACCAATGGAACTTATAAATCCTTGGGTGTTGTGTTTGACCTTAACAAACACATTATAATTGTTTCTATTATTAATGCCTGGTTTAGTAAGGTTTACTGCACCTTTTAATGATTTCGGACTTGACCAGCTTATTAATTCTTCCCAATTATTAATAAAACAAACAATATTAGCTTCTTTGGTGCCGCCAGCCTTTACGCCTCTTAATGCCCTACCCATCATTTGATTAAATAAAATTTTGGAAGATGTTGGTCGTGTTAAAAACAAAGATTCTACATCTGGATAATTTACACCTTCGGTTAAGATGTTCACATTAACCAAAATATCAAATTTGTTAGCTTTAAAATCATCCATTACCGTTCTGATATAATTGTCGGACGCATTGGAAATTACATATCTTGCATTGTTTCCCTGAGCATTAAATAAATTGGTTAATTGAACTGCATGCTCTTGGTCAATAGCAAAAACAATTGTCTTGCTATGAACCGACTTTTTGTAGGTATGAACTATTAGTTGGTTTAAATGATGATGGTAGGCAAGCTTTCTTTTTACGTTATCAGGTAACTTTTTATAATTCTTGATTACTTTGGTATACTTAGCTTCATTCTGTACAAATGATTCATCCACACCTACTGGAATGAAAACAGGCAGAGCAATAACACCTTGTTTTACTAAATCAAATAAATCAGTTGAATAAATAATATCATCGTGAAAAACTTCTAACAATGATTCATTAGATGAAGTACGAACTGGTGTAGCTGTTAAACCAAGAATTGTTAATTGGTTGGTATTATCATCAATAAATTGAATTAGCTTTTTGTAGCTGGGTGCCACGGCTCTGTGTGCTTCATCTATCACAACAAAAATTTCATCGTGATGATTTAAATATTGACTTTTAAAAAGTTGTAGATTATTTAAAAGACAATCCTTGCTTCCAATGATAATATCATCATTCTTGTCTATGTCAATCACATTGTTGTGTCGTGTTGAACCTGAAACTACATTTACTGATATTCTCTTTCTATTTGGTAAATGTTCCTTGTTACAATTAATATTAAAGGCATCAACAGCTTCTTCTAACAAGTAATGGTAATGTCCTAACCATATGACTTTTTTGTTGTTGTCAACCAAGTTTTTCATCAGCCAAGATGATGCTACATGTGTTTTCCCACCAGCTGTCGGTATTACAATTAAACCACTACTCTTTTTATTCTTCAAATAGAAATCTGTGAGGCTTTTATAGGACTCAGATTGATGGTTATGAAAATCTAATTGCTTTTTATTTTTTCTAACTTTTAATACTTTGCTTTTTATCATATCTATTTTATCATTAAAAAATTAGCCATTTCTGGCAGCTGAATGAATATTCAGATATGATTTATAGAATTTTAAAAAGTAAAAGTTTTCGGAATTTGCTTGTGTCATTGATTTTTTTTGGTTTTTCACTATTAGGTGTGAATCAATCAAATACTTCTATACCATCAAAAAAATCATCATCATCAAACTCGTCATCTGGTAACTGGTCATACAGACTTTTTAGTCCTTCATTCCATATTTCGGTTACCTGGGTTTTAAATTTATCTTGAAAATATATTTCATCATGACATGTCAATATTTTTATTCCTCGTATTTCTGAATATAATTTGGCCACCATCTGATTCATGATAAAATCGGTTTCTAATACTACAAGTTCATCATACATTTTAAATTTCAAACGATCCACTATGTCGAACATTGACCTGAAATAATATTTAAAAACATTATTAGTTACATTGTTTTTCTCTTTACCATTTAACCATTGTTGAAAGGCCAATTTTGAAGTAGAATTGGAATAAAAGGGTTTTTCTTTTTTGGTATAAGCATTTAGTTTTTCATCATATATTTCTTGACCATCAGTGTCTTTCATTTTATTCAATAATGTTCTTAGCTCTTTATAAACTGTTGATTTACCATTTGAATCTCTACCTCTCTTTATATATGAACACCATTTTATAAATTCATAATCAGTTATATCAATTCCTTTTTTCACACACCATATGGATAGAAATAATGGAAAACTGGATGGAACATCAAGACTTGCAAGCTTATCACCATTGAATGCAAAATTATTCAGCCTTACATTTTTTGAACAGTTGACAAATGAAGTGTTGAGCCTACCACTTTTCCAATGATAATATGTACAACCAGTTTTTATTCTTTCAAAACCATCATAACTTGAAATGTAGGATTTCAGGTCGTAGATGTCTGGTTTTATATCAATCTTATTATTTAAAATTGGAATGTTGATGGTTTGGACACTTCTAAAATCTTTGGATAACCTCTTCTTTACTTTTTCATTTATTGGTATTAGATATTCTGACTTTTTATTTGCCTCAGGGTCATTCGGTAGGTAGGTTATATCATGGATTTTTGCATATCGTTTGAAAATATCATGGAACATATACTTGTTAGGTTCCTTTCCAATTATATAGTGGTTGATGACTTTTATTATTTCATTTCTTTCAAGATAATTAAGATATAATGTGTAATCGGATGAAATTCTCCTGAAGTTATTGGAATGAATTTTAACTGTTTGATACTCGTTATAAAAATATTTTTGTGTAATCAGAGCCAGGATTGAATTTAATGTTTGTGTAGATAAAATAATTACATCTCTATCTTTCACTTGTTTTTGATTAATGTTATCTATGCCAACAGTATTTAGATTGAATATTACTTTCATGCTTTTTTATTTTATATATCTTTTTTTAAAGCATTTGTTTTTTCTTTCTTTCAGTGGCAAGAATTATTTATTTATATGATACTTGTCCTATTCAATATATGGCTCAACATCTCAACTAAAAACAGATTTAACTCATTGACTATATGGTTTTTATAATTTTCCCTTACAGCTATTATAAGGTTATAATTTTGAAGATATTTGGTCGCTTTATTTAGATGTTTTTTTGGGTGAATTATGTGTTGGAGTTTCAATCTCTGATTGAAACTTTATAATTAAATTTTGGTTGGTAACGGAAATATCCTACCCTAAACATCAAATCTTAAAAATTTAAATATGATTTGTATTAATGCCCACATTAATCAAGTTTCAGATTTCGATGATTTTGAAACTGATATTCTTATAAAAGATTTGGAATTGTTAGGTATTGATGATTTCATAAATGTTGGTGAAGTACCCTATTTACTGAATGCATTAGAAGTAAACAAGTATCAAGACAGTATCATTCTATTTACAAATTTTAGTCCAAATCATTTTTTCAAATATCGTGGTATTGATGTCAGCAAGTTTGGTATAAAACCAATACCCAATTGGCATATAAAACAATATTCCTTTTCAGCTGCTTTGTACAATCATATCTGCAAAGAATATCCCATCACTGAAATTCACTTTGTTACAAGTGCATTGGGAAGAGTTGTTAATGACATAGATTTCTTGTCCTTAACAGAAGGGATCCACACTACGTTGAAAAGGAAAGGAGATTGGTATAATTCAGAAATCCCGTATAATGTGTTGCTGAAAAAACACATTTTAGATTGCTTATATCGGTTTGTAAAATCTAACAATATTCTTGTTCCAAATTCACCTAAAACATTGCTACAAAATCTGATGGTGAATTATTGTCAGAATTAACTTTAATTACAGCGAAGGAGATTTTAATTAATATTCTTGTTTTGGATTAGCTGGGGTAGCGCAGGTTTATTTTAAAAACTTTTTGAGTAATTGTGCTTCTTTCAAATAAATAACCTCTCAAAAACCACCCCAGCAATTCTGGCGATATATTCTGAATTTAATACCTATATCTTCTTCGCATTCTTCCAAACAACCACAAAATGTACAACCCGAAGATTATTGAATAAGGCAGGAAGATCCTGCCATTTATTAGAACAGTTTTTTTTAATCCAAAGATTTTAACTTCTTCTTTAAGAATTTGGACTGTGGAGTTGATGTAAAAAAATGTGCTGTCAATTTCTTGTTTAATGGTATCAATATCTTGTGATACTTTTTGAAGATCCAGAGGTTCAAAATCGTAATTTGCAGATTGTGATAAACATGTAAATCTTAACATGAACAATACCATAAAAAAACCAACTTTTATCATCTTTGAAACTTTTTATGTTAGAAGAAAAAGGATGGTCCATGCTAAAGTAAGGGTAATTATTTGGCTATTGGAATGTGATGTGAGATGACTAATTTATAGTTCGCTCAATTTCTTTATCGCAACTAATAATCCGACAACAGAGGCTATTTATCAATACTCAAAATTTCAACCAAGTTTTTTCCCATCTCAAACCTATATCCTTCTGGTTTTCCCATTATTTTTTTTCCAAACGGAGAATGAATTGATATTAAATTAGTACCGTTTTTGTCTTTGGTATTTTGAGCCTTTGCTACCATCTTAAGCCTTAGAGGATTATTTGTGTTGCTATATTGTACTGTAACAAAACTGCCAATTTCAACCACTTTTTTTGTTTCAACTTCAGGTAACTCATCTTTAATAATCGTAATATTTTCTTGCTCTGTAACTTGTTCTTCAAAGTCTTGATCTTGATTGTTCTCGTGCAATGTTAAAACATTGTGAAAATGAATGAAATGTTCTTCTGAAAAGAAAATATTTTCTTCCTGATTTAGTTTCCTAATTGGAAGTTTATACATATCCATTTCTATAAATTCAAATACTTCAGGAATATCTTTTTCATTTACGACTAACTCAAAACATTCTGCAAAATTTTTGTAATCACTCTTTTCAATTTCTTGTATGCTATCTAAAAAGTCAGCCCCAAAATCACCGTGCTTAAGAATTGAGTGACAACGAGAGCATAAACTCAATGAAGTACCTACTTCTATAATATTTGTTTCTTGGTTACTTATCTTTTCACTTAGCCAATCAAACATCTCAAAATAATTGCCTTTATTTCCTGTTTGAGAAAACGTAAATCCACATATTTGACAATGTCCCTGGTACTGTTTTTTTAGAAATTCCAGAGTTTCGCTTTTGCCTATTTTTACTTTTTTTGAATAATTGTAAGATTTGTGGTTGTTTTCAGAGCGGTTAATATTCTCATAAAGTTGCTGTTGTGCTTTCTCTCTGTATTTTTCAGCATTTGAAACAATAGATGGATTAAGTGACGAATTATCACTATCTATATTCCGATTGTGATTTTTAATACCATCTTTTAAATCTATTTTTTTTCGTTTTTTATCCTGAATTAGCTTGCTTATTTCTTCTTCCGTAATACCTACTTTATGTGCTTCCTCCAATGTAGAAAGGCTATAGCCCGTATGTTCCTTTATTTCCTCTTTTACATTTTCAAGTTTTTGATTTTTTATGGCGTTTTGACCAAAATTAATTCTTGATAACCACCCATTTTGATCGTTGATTTTGAAATTTTGGTGTAAAGTGTCTTCAGTAATATCTTGCGGTTTAAAAAACTCTCCATTAGAATTTGGAATCCAAGCATTCTCCTGTAGTTCTTCAATAACATCTGAGTCACACGTTCTTGTTACAGAGCTGCCATTTGCTTTATATATTGCATCAAAGCAACTGACATCTTGTAGTTTTGATAATTCGTTCCAAATAATTAGGCTAGTTTTTATTTTGGGTTTTTTAAATGGTCGGTGAATTGGAAGATAAAAGTTTTCATTCTTACCATAATATGTCTCACGTTCATTGTTACCTAGCTTTTCTTTAATTCTCGGATCGTCAGATTTATTTTTAATGGGAAGAGTGAAGTTACAACCGACTGCAGATAAAAATTCTTTAAATTTCTTTATTGAAATATTTCGTTCAGTTTCAAAATAAAATGAATGAAGTGATTTGTAATTCTTGTCCGCCAGTTTTACTAAGGATGTTTGCTCGATTGGTTCATCAATTAATATTAAGGAAGGTTTTGTTAAAACATTATCTGAGTTGATAAGAAAAGGCTTGTTAGCAAATAATTCCTCGTCAAAATTCGATTTATTATCTTTTAAAAATTTGAAAAAGAGTTTTAAATGTAAGATATTATCATGGTATTTAGTTTCTCTTCCTTCCTCATACCTCTTTAAAATATGATTTACCTCGTCTTCAATGGAAATTTCTTTTACTCCTAAAATATTTTTTAGGAATTTTTTAGATTTCGATTCTTTCTTTTTATTTTGATTTTCATCGTATATGCCAGTAGAAATAATAAAAGTTTTGATACTGTTTAGGTTCGTCTTGGATGGGAAAAAACATTCAGATTTAGAAAAATTAAACTCTTTATTATTTAATCTAACAAACATTCTTAAATCGTTGTATTCTGAATCAGTATCATCATAATCATAGTATTCGTCATCAACGTCAATAACTTTGTAAATTAACTCATAGAATCCTTTTAACCATTCATCACTTTTATTAGTTAAAAAATTTGTTAAAACATAGTGGCTATAATTTGATCTAATAATATTCTTGATTTCAGTACTACGTTGATAATAATAAGAATGTATATATGATTCTGTTTCATTTTCAAAAAGCCAAAATAAATTGGATGTAATTTCCTGTTTGCTTTGCTTCGACTTTAATGCATCTTTAATTACTGATGAAAACTCTTTACTAAGCCACCCAAATTCATCTTTCCAATTTTTAAGTTCTTTTATGATATCGAATGAATGTTCGACAAAATGTTCTGATAAGCTTAATATTTGTTTTTCAAAATCATCTTCACTATACGAATTGAGTTTTAAAGATTTTAGAAAACTATTTACCCTTCCACTTGCATTCCTTTGAAATGGCTTTGATGTCCAAAAGCAATCATTTTTGATTCTACCTGTCTGAAGTATTTTTAGGTCTTGTGTTGAAATTACTTCTTTAATTCTATTTGTTGTCTGCCAACAGTTCTTTGCTGGATGGTATTCGTTGTTATCACAAAGAAGAAAAGGTTCGGTATTGAACAGGTTCGTAATTTTTGATTGAATCGGTTTGTAAAATTCGCTTAAATTGTCATCTTCTATTGGTAAACATCTGAGGAAATTATCATCTAAAAATCCATTAAACTTAGCCCATTCAGTTGCTTCGCAAAGAAGGTCAGCGATTAATTCTACTAGCTCTTTATTCTCTTTACGGTCGGTAATACTATCACGTGCAACTGTCGAAGCAAATGGTGCATGTATGTGAAATTTCAAATTACTGGTTTCTTTTTCTGCTGGGAAAAATATAGAAACCTTTGATTCATTGTCGATAACGACCTTTTCAATTTTTGTTTTTTTATCTCGGGTGAGCTTGAAAGCAATGGAAACATACAATTTTCCCTCATTGGGTAAAGGTTTGTTAAAAACAAGAAACTTAGTTTTTCTATTCAGTTTCGTATTTGTAATTGTGGCAATTTTATTGACTGTATCAGTATGTTTGGTAATGGTATAAGATTCATCTGAGATTTTTATTTCAATTTGCAGAATAGATTTAAGAAACAATAATGTGGTTCTGTTTATATTGTATAATCCCTCCTTTATCTCATCATAAGCTTTATTCTTTGTCTTGCTTTCGTTATTAAACGGAAAAATGAAAACAGTTTCAGTACTTTTCTTGATTATAGGCTCGATCAGTTTTGGTACAACTAAATCTGTAATTTTGAAGTTATACTCTCCTGAATAAATGCTGGGGGATTTTGTGTAAGAAAATACGGATTTGAAACCTACACCAAATTTTCCAATTTTATTTACATCGTCTTTTTTTGTTCCTTTTCCAATGTTGGTAATTGCCTCAATATCATTGTCACAAAATAACTTATCTCCATTATGTATAAATATCAGTTCATTTCTTTTTAATTCGAATGATACTTTTTTAGCACCAGTATCTTCTGCATTTTGTAATAGCTCATAAATAAAATGGGCATTATCTGGATATAATTCGGTTAACAAGCTTGTAATACCATCTTCAAAGTCGTTTTCTTTGTTGGTTGTAACCCATCGGGCTCGCTTTTCTTTTAATTGCTCAATATAACCACTCATAGCACATTATGACTTTGAAAAATTAATTATAGAAAGGATCTCAAAACTACTACTTGTCTTTTTCTGTTTAAGTAGTAACTCAATTTTGCTTTTTTTCTGAGCTTCAAGATTATCAATCTCAGCAACTCTCATCCTGTTGATATCTTGTTGTTGAACTTTATCTCTTATGCGCTTCGCCCTGTTTATTTGCTTATTAAAATGTTCGTTTATTGATTCCAATTTAACATCAATTAGAGCATTGTAATTTTCAGATATGTCTTGTTCCTGCCGATTAATACTATCAATAACCACTGTCGTAATTTCATTTTTAATACTTTCAAAATCAATAGAATCAACTACACTACTTTCCTCGCATTTTTCGATAAAATCAAAATAGTCAATCTCCTCAAACAGAGAGTAATCTTTGTTAATTATCAAAGTTTTAATGTAAGATTTAATTTTCTTTTGTTTAAAATCAACCCTGTAAATAACAGCATATTTATCGCTGTAGAGATTGCTTTTAAAATTTGAATACAAGGTTTTATAATTTTTATCTTTTGTTATAATACCAATTATTGGACTATTTATGTTCAAATATAATATCTGAAAATTTTCGTTATAGTTTGAGGTAAAGCTAACTGTTAAATCTCTGTATTTGTGAATTTTTTGCAGTACTGTTCTTTCTTCATTATACTTATGAGTATTTGATTTTTTGTCACTCATATTTGTTCTAAGAATATTGAAAAGAACCTTAAAATTGCTAGATGAAATCTTAAAAAATCCGCCTTTTAATTCGGAATAAGGAATGCTATTGTCAGTTAGGAAGTTTACAAATATTGTTTTAGTTATTTTCTGCAAGTTTTCAACTTTTTTTGTCTGTAGTAAATTTTCCTTTTTATCGTCAAGCTTATAGTCATCACTAATGAGCTTTTCAACATCCTTATTTTGCTGTTTTATCTCAATTTCCTTACGTTTAATTGCTAATTCTTTAAGATGAAGTACCTCATCAATTTCTTTTTGAGTTAGATTAATTAATTCGGGAATGTTTATATGTTTCTCTAAATTACCGAGAATAGGTTCCAGTTCTCCTATTGTTGATTCAAAAATATTAAGCTTTTCGTATAGGCGACTGTAGATTCTATCTTCAATAGATCCTTGAATGCATAAGTTGAAAATGTGCAGTTTGTCAAATTTTTGCCCAATCCTATCAATTCGACCTATCCTTTGTTCAACTCTCATCGGATTCCACGGCAAATCATAATTTACAATCACATTGCAAAACTGCATATCAAGCCCCTCGCTTCCTACCTCACTTGAAAGTAAAATATCAAAATCTCCATTTTTGAATTGTCTTATTTTAGCATACCTTTCTTCGACTGGGATATCTCCGTGAATTTTTCCGACTTTGTATCCCAAATCAATTAATTTCGTTTCAAGGTAGTTAAGAGTAAACTTGAAAAATGAAAAAACAATAAGTTGATTTATTTTCTGGTTCTTTATGTCTTCCAGTATTTCTATGAATTTTAAGAATTTTGAATCGTCTTTTCCAATTTTATCCCCTTTATCAATAATGTGGTCGAGGAACTCCTTTGCTTCTTCTCTTATTTCAATATAATCCTCTTCATCTTCATTATCCTGTATGAAAAGTCTTCCTGAATCTCTTATTTCCCTAAAATTTTCTAATGAAGCAATCATTGAAGAGCTTGCCATTCTTTCTGGCATTATGCTAATAAAACCTTGAGGTGTTCCTGGATTTAAAAACTTAACAAATTCGATAACAGCGTTATAAAAATCTTGCTCCTCAATTGTGATGTCAACAATTGCAGTTTTTGCATTTCTTGGAATTAAACGTCCTACATCTTTCTTTTTAGTTCTGTTGATAATATAACTTAATTTGTCTGATTTTAAGAGTTTATCAATAAATTCAATTTTGAGTTGGTTTGTGAGTTTGTCTTGCTTTAGAATTGATTGAAATGTTTCTAATAAGTTTGTTTCAAAGTTTTTATTTTCCAACGATAAAATAAACTCTTTAACTATTTTAATACTATTCCCATTTCTAATCAGAGCAATGGTTTTGTGGATTACATCATTTGGAGAAATCATATTTAGAAAATATTCGTAATCCATAAAATAATCCATATCTAGCAAGTACAGTATATTGAATAAATCTGAAAGATTATTTTGAACGGGTGTTGCTGTTAAAAATATTATATGGTCAGATATTCTTGATATCAATTCAGCACTTTCAAAGGTCGAAGTGTCTCTATTTCTCATATTATGTGCTTCGTCCATTACCAAAAAATCAACCTCAAACATACTCATAGAAAGCTTTTCCATTACTTTTTCATTTCTTAAAGTATGGTAATTGATTATAACCTTCTCATTCATTAATTTTGAAGAACTGTAGTTGTCAAACTCATCAATTAATGCAATAAATTGAGCTGAATTAAGTATTTTGAAATATTCGTCAAATCGAACATTTAATTCCTCTTGCCATTTTATTGTTAATGAGGATGGTACCACTATTAGAGAAACTCGTAATTCTTCTCGACTATCAATTTCTTTAAAAATCATGCCTGCTTCAATAGTCTTTCCTAGTCCAACTTCATCAGCTATTAGAACTCTATTATTAGGAGAGTGCAAAAATTTGATCAGTGGTTTGTATTGGTGATTTTCAGGTATTAGTCGATTTGTGTTATGTGAATATAAGATATCATCAAGAGGGTGTTTAGCACAATTAATAAAGATGTTTTCTTTAATTTCATCCAACGATGATATTTGTACCACATTTGAGGCAATACTCACATCACTTTTAGGAACAGTTTTGTAATTCCCATCCAGAAAGATTTCATAACACAATTCAACCTCATTGATAATTATCGTATTTTGTCCTGTAGGAATATAAATTGCCTTTTTCATTTGCTACTTGTGTTTAGGATTTTAAAGCTTGTGTTTATTTTTGTGAAATCAAGGAATGAACCAAAAATACCTTGTCTTAAACGCTGAAATGGGTCAGATAAATCAGTATCAGGGATTAAGTTACTTTCCAAACAATTTTTAATGGTATTGTTAATGCTAACACTGTACAATTGCCGACCTCTTGCAGGGGGAAATATCTTTTTTACTATTCCTTTTTCATTTGAGCTAACATGAATTACTGAGTCTCCAATTTGAAATTTAGCCATAAGTTTAGGTTTAAAAAGGGATTAAAACTCCAAAACAATCAAACTCGAATTATCCGAATTATTTTCATACTTATTTTTAAAGTTTTCAAGTTTGGTTTTCGAGTTAAAATTAATCTTTGACAAGTCTGTTAAACTACTAATATCCAGTATCCCATCTGAACAAATAATAAGCTTATCAGAAAGCTGTAGCTCTATTTCAGCCACATCAGGTTTAAACTTATCTTCCTCGCCTTTAATACTTCTGGTAACCACATGGCGAATAGAGCCCAAATCAAGTCCATTATCTATATTCCCGTTTTTCTTTAGCTGATTAATCAAAGAGTGGTCTTCTGACTCGAACTGAATTTTATCGTCTCGCACATGAATAATCTTCACATCTCCTACCCAAAATATTATAGCGCTATTTTCATTAATCAAACACCCTCCAATTGTACTACCTAATGATTTCCCACTATCAGTTGCTATGGCTTTAATTGCAGAATTAGCTTCGACAACGGATTCCTTTATTAGCTCAATTCTACTGTCTTTATTCTTATTGTTCTTCAAATAGTCAAATATCTTATTTGCAACAGTTTCAGCTGCTAATCTACCATTATTATAGCCGCCCATTCCATCTGCAATAAGATGTAAAGACAAATCCTTTTCGATTGATTTCGAAAGAATATAATCTTCATTCTCTTTTCTTCTTCCCTTAACTGTAAAATAGTTTACCTTCATTAATTATCTGTTGCCTTAATTGTTCCACCTCCATGTTTCGTTACCCTTGGGCGGGTATAAACTTTTTGAGGTTTATTAGTAATTAATTTATCTGTGGCTTTTGTTGCCCAAACAAATGCTTCTCCTGGGCGCAGTGCCGACAAATCTGATGGTTGCAATGCTGCCAATTGTGTAATTGATTTTTGAATATGTTTTAACCACTGAGGACTATTAAATTTATGCGTTATAACAATACTACTTAATTCAATAATTTCATTTGGCAAACTTGGTGGATCTTGGCTTGCAATCATTATAGAAACACCCTTATGCCTCATTTCACGAATTGCCGTCACAATATTATCGGTAAGCGCCTTATTGTCCATATACTTGTGAGCTTCGTCAAATACAATAAACTTGTTAAACCGCTTATTTTTTACTGATTTTACGCCCGAGAAAATATTGAGCATGATTACAAACAAACCCAGAGCTTCATCTTTCACAATGAACTCATCACGCAAATCAACAATAATCAAACGCTCAGGGTGAAGTATATCTCTCAATGAAAAATCATCGTCAACATATTCACTTGCGAAGTTTAATTTCTGTCGAGCCAGAGCTTTTTGAGCATTAGAAAGTAATTCATCAGCTTCAATTCCTTCTGATATTGACTCTAAAGTCAAGTTCCTACGATTGACTTTCATTATGTACTTTAATTGTTTTACATAGGTAGAATCATTACCAACTGCACCGAGTAAAAACAGCCAATCTTGTACATTTAATTCCATTGAGTTAAAAGCAATCGGATGCACCTGTAGATTTGGATATTCTTCTTGTCTTTCTTCTACTTTATCTTTTGGCGTAAGAATTACAACATCATCAATAGAACCACCTTCTGCTTTATAGTCCTCAAGTAATATTTTTAGTTCTCTGTGGGCATCATTGGGATGAACCATCGAAGTAAATTCAGGTTCATAATCCATGCTTTCACTATAATGGAAAATTACGCCTGCCAATGGAGATGGGAGGTGATTAATATTTTTAAACTCTTTTAAAACCATTTCGGTGACTGTTCCAATTGAGTAACTTTTTCCACCGCCTTGTACACCGAATAAACTTATCGTGTTTGTTTCGCTTAAATCAACTGCTATTTTCTTCCCGTGTAACGATTGCCCTAAAATTCCGTATTGGTCGGTCGGTTTATCCTTTCCAATGAATATGTCAAAATCTGGCAATGATGATACTTCTTCATTGTCATCTGTACTAATTATAACACCATCGTCTTCTTTGCCAGATTCTGAAGTAACAGGTTCTGTTTCTGGTACCACTTCTTTTGCTGGTGGTTCCTTTACTACCAAGATTGGTGCTCTATCTTCACCTTCAGTTGGATATTCTTTCTTTTCCTGTTTTGCTAATCCTTTAATAAAATCAGAGATATTTGATTCAGAACCAATTTCTAATTGCATATCAGCTTCCAATTCACAATCCTCTAATCTTCGTGTATTTAAATCTGAGTCAGGGTCTAAAATTTCAGCAATAAGTTTTTCACCAAAAGAATAAATAACTAATTCATCATCGTATAATTCTTTTTCGTGTTTAACAGAAGAACCAAAATCAAATATAAATCCAAGCTGTTTAAAGTCAATCTGGAACCCTTCGTCCAAAGTGTTAATAAAATCAAGATATAATTGTGCCACCTGTGGTTCCAGATAGTTGTATCGAGTTGCTCGTTCGATATAAAAATTCAGAAACGATTTAAGTTCTTTATTTTTCAATGCACGGTCTAACCTATCTTCCGACAAGTTGTAATCAGGTGAAAAGTGATATTGCAGAACTTCTATAGTATTAAGTATCTGTTCTCTAATTTTAATTTTAAGGTCAGATTTATCCATTTCCGATAACGATGACCTACATTTTATTTCAAGAACAGAGATTATGATTTTCCGTTTTTCAACATCAAAGCGAACCAACATGTTATCAGCTCTACTTTTGCTTTCAAACTCTTTTAAATTAAATAGGTTCTGGTGTAAATCAATTGGAATAATAAACGATTCGTTTAATAGTTTTTTCTTTTCAAGTACTCTTTTGGCAAAAGCTGACCCAATCACTTCAAAAGCTTTGTTTTTACCTGAGTTGATTTGCATCACCAAAGAACTACTAATGGCTCTCAAATCTTCTAACAGAATACTTGTTGCCACATGCTCATCATCGTTCAATATGCTAATATTGAACTCTTCAAAATGAGGTGCCAATAATCCCAGTATTTCCGAATTGGGGCGAGTTGTTAAAAACGAAGAAATGCCAATTGCTTCTTCACCTGGAATATAGTCAAGAAGAAATGGGATGTGTCCATCTTTACTTGGCTGGTCGAATGCCTGCGCCCCCAAGTTCCTATCGAAAGTAATTACCCAATCAGAATAATCATGTACCAGTGATATATGCACATTATCTTTTTCGTTTAATTGTAATTGGGTTGATGGAAGTGAATCAGATATTTTGTTTGATAAGGCTCCCGCTGTAAATGTTTGAATATTATCAAAAAGCTCAATACCCGTATTTGTAAAACTGTTAATCGGGTTACTTATTCGATTTGAATAAATGAAACGATTCCATTTAATCTCAGCCGAGGTTTCATCAACCTGAATGCTTGGTGCTGTTATTACACCATTCATAAAGAAATTAGAATGTTCCCCTTTTACTCGCAGCAGCTGTGTACTTACGGGGAATAGGTTAACTAAGAAGCTAATATGCGAAGAATATTTAATTGGGTCTTCCAGAAAATCAGAGATGGGTGATACAGAAAACCTCAACTTTGGTAATAGTCTATTTAAAGACTGTTGAGAGAAAGATTCAGCTTCTTCCGAAATATTTGACTCTGGATTAATAAGTTCCTTTAAACCTTCGCCATGATTAATAATATTATCCCTGCCTCTAAATAATCGGACTTCATACGAAATGTGGCTGTACTCTTTGAATTTTTCGAGTTCTACCAACGAATTGGCAAATACAACAGCATCACCAGCATTAAAAAGATTTATTATCAGCTTGTCGATATATGGATGCTGGTTTATGTAGTTTTTCAGATGCCGAACAATCATTGCTTTATTGATGTCCGTATCCACATAATTTTCGCTATAAATATTTAAAATGTTTCTTAGGTAAGTTGTTACTTGTCGGTTTATCGAAGCGAAAGTATTGTCCTCTTGAATAAATTTGGGTTTAATATAGATGCCCCAATTATGAAATAACTCTCCTGCATATTGATATGGAGTTGAATCCTTGTAACCAATGATTGCCAGAGGATTATTCTCAGGGAAGATGGTTCCACTAAAATAGTCTTCCAAGTTTTTCCATTCTTTCAAATGGCCTGAAAAATTAATTGTTTTTTGTTCCCAGTCGGTATATAAATGAAACAACTGCAAGTGCCAAGTAAGGCGAAGAGGATGAAGTGGTGTTAATAGTTGAAGCTCAATTGGTGTTTGATTGGGTAAACGCATTTTAATATGCACCGTATCAATATTTTGAAGCTCAACAAATAGATTCTGAAGCTCAATTCTTTCTTCATCTTCAATGTTCTCCAACTCGGCAAGCCTATCTTTCAATTCCGAGGTCCATTGAGTAAATAAAGTAAGGTATTCTTGTACCAAATCAGCGTGATTGTAAAAATCAAAAGACTCAAAAATACCTTTCTCATCCTCTGCCGAATTTAAAATGGCTTTAAATAGCTCCTCTCTTTTGGTTCGTAGTACTTCTGGCAGAAAGTGATTTGCTAAAGTAGATGGCTTAAAAACACTTGATTTAAAATCTATTGCCTGTGCATCATTTCTGGTAAGTACATCTAAACGGCCATATTCCTGAGGATTCTCTAAAATAAGCCATTCCAGAAGCCGTAACTTGTTTGGAATATTAATTTGGTAATTATGGCTGTTACTATATTTCAGGTAATAGGTTGCATCAAGTTTTGTAGGGCTATCGTTGAGCCATAAACCCGATTCCGCTTCAAGTTGTGGTATTGATAGCTCTTCTTCCTTTTTTAATTGGTCAATTCTAAATGCAAAGTAAGCTTGTAATCGGTTTCTGATTTTTTCTTTACGGATTCTTGGTTCATCTGCATCTCCTTCATCCAATTCAAAATCAAAATCTTCAGAATCGCAAGTTCGTTTAAATTGATATTCGTATTCTAAAAGTTCATTTATCTTTTCTTTTTTTTCTTCATCAGTAAGCTCCGACTTCTGAATCTCCTCAACTTCTTCTTCCCATTGCCTTTGAACTTTAGAGTCTTTAAATTTATCTCTGATGTTTAGTCTCGCACCTGTTTCGTCCTCTGCAATTACTCGAAAGAAATACGAACCTTCTTCAATTATCGTTGGGTCTAATTCAACTTGGGCCTTTCTTGTTTTCTGCTGGGTTGCTGTTTTTTTCATTTTGCGAAGCTCAGCAACTTCAGTTCCCGAAGCCCCATCAACCTGCATTAATAAAATGCGGAAGAATCTCACATCTTCTAACTCAATTGGTTTGGGTTCTGTTCTGATTTTTACATTTACTTTCTTAACCTTGTCGCCTTTAAATCTTAATACTTTCTGCCCATCATCAGTAACAAACTCTCGTGATATTACATCATCAACAAATAGTTCAAACTCTTCTGGATTTACCTCGGCAATAGGCCAATTCGAAAAATTAAGTTCATCTTGTTTCTGCGCAACTAACTCAACAATCTTATTACGTTCTTTTTGCTCTGGGTATTTGTTGTAAAGTTTAATAACCGAAGACTGTATAGTATTCTTATCAACTGGCAAATCTGAAATTCGGTCGAAAACAGGTTTGCTGAAATTGCAGATGTCTTCGGTGCATTGCATATTTAGGTTTAACCTTGACCTTACTTTTGCCTTGTCGTTAAGAAGTGACGAATCTGGCAATAAGTGTAGTAGAAACAATGAATCACCAATCTGCTGTTTTTCGTAACCATTTTCCTCAATATGTAACAAGAAATTAATGGTATCGGTAATACTAATTTCGTGCGCAAAAGGATGTTTTAATATGGTTTCAATAGATTTTTTATACTCTGCAGGTGTATTCTCTCGCAACCTTTTGAGTAGTTCTGTTTCTACAGCTTCAAGGTTTATTTCTTTAAAAGTGGCATTACCATACGAATCTTCTGCTGCCGTTCTGCTATTGGCAGGAATCAAGATAAGCAAAGGCTGTTCTTCGCTGTTTCGTAGCTCAATTAGCTTAGTTGCACTTATAAACTTAGTGTTGTCAACCTCGCCATTACTCGAAACAATAAAAGTATTAATATGAGGATATTTGCTTACAATATCTTCCCATAGAACTTCTAATTCAGTTTTTCTTAGCCCTGTAATTTTCATACAGTGACCTGGGGTTGTTTTTACAAATTCATCGTGGTACAACTCCGAAACCAAAGCAATAATTCGTGTATAATATCTTTCAATGTAATTCATACTGTGTGCTGTTTAAATGTCGTAACGAGGTCTAACCTTTTGTAAAATATATGCATCACTCAAATCATCGTAAAATCCTATCTGGCGAAGTTTATTTTTTAATGCATCCATATTTTCTTTAAAAGCAAGGTTTGTATTTAAGTCTGCATCTTTAAATCGTTCTTCATTAATGCCATTTATAACTAAACCATACCTTTCACGAATTGCCTCAGTCAACCTATCTATAGAAAGTGATTTGGTCGTAAAATGACCACCTTCAACTTCCAATACAAGAATTTGAACAAGGGTTTCTAAGAGCTTGGTTCCTATTACATACTTTCTTGGATGTTTTCGGCTTCTGCCCGATGCCATAAATCCTCTTTCATTATTCTTTTGAGCAAGATTGTCGATAAGTTGGTTGTGGTACCTATATTGGTAACCTCCTTTAAACTTAACAAGCACAGCTATATATTTGTCAAAAAAACTGTCTTCGTATTGAGTGAGTTCTTCTAATAGTTCCTTGTCTTCTTTAGCTTCTTCCGAAGTTCCCAAACTCCCAATAATATCATCGTTCCATTTCCTTCGAAAATATATTTCAAAATCATCTGGTTTATTTTGTAATATCTTAAGACATTGATGGAGATTCGCAGAATCGGTTTTATCTAAACCTAAATAGCCAAGGCACGCATTTATTTTGAAAGTAGCTTTTAAATAATCATAAATCCGATTATTCATCAATTCGGCATCTTTAGTTGCCAAGTTTGAAATCTTATTCTCATAGCTGCCCGACATATCAACAGTAACATTCCAATCATCTTCAATGTCGATGGTACCTTTATCGACAATATGAGGGAGAAAAGCAATAAGCTTCTGTATATAAAGCGCTAAATGGAATGAAATGATATTCTTTATGTAATCAATAAGAACATTCCTTGGAATGCTTTTCTTATAGGCCAGTAGTCTTCTAATATCATCACAAAACAACTCTGACTGCCCCTTAAAAATTGGTTTGATTTTATTTATGGTATCAGCACTTTTTAATGCTGTTACTGGTACAGTTTTTATCAAATGTAAAATACCTAATGTATCTACATCCAATTTTTCGTTTTTATTAATTTCCTTTTTGGTACCATCCCAGCCTTGACCCAAGTATTTCTTAAGTTCTTCTCTAATCTTAGGTCTTTGAGAAAGCATCAGATATACTTGCTCTGCCGTAATATAGTCCCTTGTGTTTTTCGCATTTCGTAGCTTATAACTTTCCAAATGAATTGGTCGCAGCGAAGAAACTTTTTCTTTATCTGATTTGCCCCGATATACAAGGTTAACCAAATTAGCTCGTAACCATAAATTGGCAGCTTCTGGTTCATCTTTAAATCCTTCAATGGAACCATCATTTTCAAGTCCCGAAATAATTTTATGCAGCGACTCAAAATCTATTCGTTTTCTTTCAGCTCGTTTTGCTCTTGGTCTTACGCCATTGTATTGTAAAAGAATAAATAGATTTACCAGTGTGTTATCAATGTTTACCGCTTTTGCATCAACGGTGAATATTAATTCGTTACGAAATATTGAATCGGTTTTACCTAACTTGATTGCCATAATTAGTTCAGTTTAACAGTTTCCAGTTTTAATTTACCTCCGTTTTGTTTACTAATTCGATAAAAATCAAGATTATCTTTCGTGATAATAACTTCATCGTAATCCAGATTTTCAAGCAAGTTTTTAAATATCTGTAGTTCAATGTATCTACCTCGCAAATCATTGAGCGATGGGCTAAATCCTTTTCCTATAAAATCAAGCATCTCATATAAATCCAAAGTAATAGTCAGCTTAACATGGTGGTGATTTGGGTTCGTATGCCTGAATATTAAACTATCAGGTTCATATTCTAAATACCTTGTTAAGTGTGATGGTTTCTTTACTTTCAACTCAAAGTCAGATATTGGGAAGCGTCTAAACGACTTTCCAATTGGGTCTTTTATTTGCGAAGATGAAAGCAAAATATAACTGTTGTATGCCGAAAGATTATCGCATCCTTCGTTAAGAGCAATGGCTTTCGATATTCCGAATGTTGCTTTTTCAATCTTCTCAGGGCTATCATCACCTATTAAGTTAAAGAAGTTGTAAACCGATTGATAAGGGAGTCTTCCTTCATACATCTTTTTACCTTCGAAATAATGGTGTCTTCGATAATTACGATGCATTAATTTTACAAGCTCTCTGCTTTTAGCATCCTGTTCATAAACAGGAAGCACCATTTTATAGTCGTTGAATATTTCAACCATATCAATTTTGCGATGCTCAAACGAGATAAAAGCGGAAGGTTTATGTGGTGCAAAATACAAGTCCCTATCAACCGATGGAACTGCTGTTGATGCTACATCTGTCTCACGAACAAGTTTTATTAATCGGTCATTTGATGCTGCATCTTTTTGTGGAGCCGAGATGTTGAAATAAAGTAAATCCCAGTAAGTATGCGGCTCATCCAAGCTGTTTTCATACAAAGACTCAACTTCATCGCAACGATAGTCTCTGGTAATCATCCAGGCGACAAATGAACGCAAATCACGAATTGTTATATGCAACTCTCTTTTGTAACTGATAGTTCGCAATAACCACTCTAAACGTCTTATAATCTCATTCCCTGCCGATGGGTCGTTTAACGATTGAACATTAAATTGCATAAAACATTTCCCATTCATCTGGCACGACTCACACTTTTTCCACAACGAGGGTGCTGCAATTTTTTCAATCTGTTTACGAAGAATACTGTTTTCGCCATTCGTTGCGTTAGATGCAACCACCGACCTCAAATTCAAATTGATTATCAATAAACCTTCAGGCAACTTGGTATTACCGTCTTCGTGGAAGAAATCTTCGATGGTTTTTTCCAGTGTTTCATGCTTGCCTGATTTTGTCAGAAAATCAGCAAGACGCCCTTCGTTAATCGCAATTATCCGTCCTTCGCTGGCAGAATCAAATTCAGTGGCATTTTCAAATGGTGTGAAGAACTCTTCTAATACCTGTTCATTTGCTTTTTCATCTTCATCTTGCGAACCATCGTAATTGCTTAAATAATTAACTCCTTTAATTTTAAACGAAGCTCCATTGTTGTTTTCTAAGCGTTGTCCCGAATCTGCTTTTTCTTCAATTTTTTTAATGAATGCTGTTTTACCATCACCAGCATTACCTGTGATAATTACCAGCTTATATTCTCCATCCAAAATAGACGGCAACAGAGTAGTATCTAATTTAGTATTTACATAGGTTAACTTGTCGAAAGCTGAACTTTGTAATTTTGCTCGTGTGCCAGCATTGCCACTTTTTGACTGGCTGTATAAGGAGTTCAGGTAATCGACAAAGTTTTCTTCATTACCTTCTTTATCAACTTTTATGATTGTTCCTGTATCTTCAGGTTCATCAGATTTTAAAAGTTGGGTGGAGTCAATTTTTTCAAGTGCTTCCAGCATTTCATTTGCACTTGCAAACCGATTTTGTTTTTTAGCCTGAATGCTTTTGAATAAAAACGCAGCAAAATCATCCGATAGCTTTGAATTATGTTCTTGCGGATGAACTGGCGTTTGGCTTTGTGATGGTATCTTGTTTTTCCATGGATGAGATTTACATGCCAATTGGTACAAAGTGATACCTAAAGCAAATGGGTCAGCCGAAGTATCCCACTTCACTTTCATGCTGGTCTGTACCAAATCGGGAGCAATGTATGGGTTGGTACCAACATAATCGTTGCTGCCTTCGAAAACTGAGGCAACATTAAAATCAATAAGAACAAATCGTTTTTTGTTATCCCAAATAATATTCTGTGGTTTTATATCTCGGTGTATCAATGGTGGGTTTTGCTTTTGCATGGTTACCAATGCCGACAAAATTTCTGTTCCCAATTGATATATTTTGCTTGTGGGCAAGTTTAATTCACTACGAATGTAGCTGCTTAAATCTTCGCCATCCAAGAACTCCATTAATGTATAAAACTGCCCATTGTAACGGTCGTTCCATTCGAATTTTACAATATTCGGATGCTTTAATTCTTTTAAAGCATTGTATTCGTCAATAACCGTATTTAAACTAACACTTTCATGGAACAGTTTTAAGGCAAATACTTTCCCTTGCAAACCGTGTTGAACTTTAAACACTTTTGAATAACCACCTTTGCCCAATTCCTTTTGTATGGTGTTCACCCCAATGCTATCACCAATCTTTAATTCATAAAAATCGTCAGTAGGTTCTTCCTTTGGCTTTTCTTTTTCTACAATTATTACACTGTCTTGCTGGTTGGCTTTTTTAATAAAATCTTCAAGCTCCTCCAGATTATCAAAACGCTTTTCGTCATCTACCAATATTGTTTTATGGCAAAGCTCATCAAGCCATTTCGGTAAATTGGAATTAATGTGAGTTGGTAACAATTCATCGGGTAGTTTACCGCCAAGCTTATCTAATTCAATTGGGGATTTCACAGGAACTTTACCCGTGAACAACTCATAAATGAGTACGCCTAATGAATATATATCCGAAGCTCTTGATGCATCTTTGCTCAGTAACTCAAATGCATGATAAGGTGTTACATTAAGCTCCGAGAGCGTTGCCATAACTGTGTAACCGTCTTCCGAATGGTCGGCAAAATAGGCTTTGCCAAAGTTACCCAGATAAGCATAACCACCGTACATAAAAATGTTGTCAGGATTAATGTCCCTGTGGAATATACTTTCTTTATGCGCTTCTTTTAAGGCAGCAATAATATTTGAAATAATATTTAAGCGTTGCTCGGTAGTAAAAGTGTTCTTTTTAAGTTCGGCTCGTAAGGTGCTTTCATCTAAAAAGTCGGTTATTTCGTAGAAATAGTGGTTTTCATCGTCAAAATCGAACTTAACCGACTGAAAGAAGTTCTTAACCTTGATTTTATTAAGTGCTTTGTACTGATTCTTAATCTGGTCTTCACGCACACGAAGCTCTTCAGGCGATAAGCCAGCAATACTCAAGGCATATTCTTTTACCCGCATCCGAATAGATGAAGTTACATCTTTCGGTTTACACAAATATTCCGTGTAGTTTTCTTCTCGGTCGAGTATTTCCAGTATTTCGTATATCAATACTTCTTTTTTCTCACTTGGGTCTTTGTCGGACTGCGCACCTGCTAAAAATTCAGCTACTTCTTGTTGGTTAAAGTCAACACCACTTGCTCTTATACCTGATAGCTCTGGTGTTGTTAGGAATTTAATCAGGTCATCATCTAATAGGAAAGTGATATTGGCGGCATCGCCCCATAAACCCGATTTATTTTGGTAAGGGTGCGATAGCGTAACCATATTCTGCACCCAGATTTTACCCCACGGTACACGATACTCTTCCAGTTTAGAATGTAGAATATTGGTTTTTAGACGGTTTAGCTTAACGGGATTCGGACGTTGCCTGTCGTTTAAATACCAGTAATTATCATCGCCTTCCAATCGTCCACGCCAATCTTTATTTTCAATGTTATAAATGGCGTGGGGAGCCACCACCAAAATATCGTATTCCCAATATTGTGTGCGGTGGTTTCGTGGATTGGTGGAAACCATTTCCACATTGGGTATTAAAAAATAATCCTCTGGAAGTTTTATTTCTAAAAATGTAAGCAAGCGTTTTTCGCCTTCTCGCACTACATCTGTGAAAAAGGGAGGTTTAATTAGTTTTGCCATGAGTCTATTTCTGTTTCAATTAGATTAATTGCTTCATTTTCTAAATTAATTGCCTTGTCCAGCAATTGAATATGAGCTTTTATGTTAGTGACAATTTTATTATAGGTCTCTGATGGTAAAATAGGCACCTTAATCTCACCAACATATTCTTCATTTATATGTTGAATCACAGAACCATATGCTCCTGATAATAACGAGTTCTTTCCTATATCCGATTTTAGAAAAGCAAATAAATACTCTGAAGAAATTTCTGCATCTTGTTTTAAGAGAATTCTTATCGCATCCTCTGAAACAGCATAATTATCAATGGAAGGTAATGCAATTATTGTATCACCCAAGGTTCCGCTTCTTGTAGTTAGTATGTATCCTTTTTTTACTTGAAAATCCGATGCTATCTTCTTACTAATGTGCTTTTCAACATTTGTCGGGTTCGCCTTCTGCATGGCAGTGGTTGATAAGAAAGGAACACCTTTATCAAGGTAATTGCGTTTTGTCCTTGGACCTATAAATATTTTTACACTTTGACTTTTTATGGTTTTAAATTCAGCATTTGAATTAAATATTGAATTTTCAATTTTCTCATTAACAATTCCATGCAATGCATCAAATCGGAAGTTCTTATTTTTAATATCATTTAATGATATGTTTTTAATAAGATGGTCGCCATAAGAATAATCTATATTGAATTTTTCAAAGTTAGCAACTGCTTCACTTAATAAATTAACTGCTTTAACCCTAAGTCTGGCAACCTCTACAATTAAATGGTGAGCTTGTTCATAGATATCTTCATGAAGTAATGGAATGATTATTTTAGAAACTGTTGTTGGGTCTAAATAGGTTTGACCTGAGCCTGATACAAGCCTTCTGATAATTGAATATCCAATTTTGGATTTTAGAAATGCATATAAATAACCACTAAGAATTTTCTTATTTGTCTTGATTCTAATGACATTTCCGATCGGAGTTAAAGAACCTTGAATTAAAGAATTAGCATAATTTACATCTCCAACAGAGGTTGAGCCTATTCCTGCCATTAATATCATTCCGTCTTCTACTAATCTTTGTGAATTCCCATGATATTTTTTGGATAAATACTTAATACTCTCAAGGGGATTAATATTTCCAATTGTAGTATTTGATATAAAAGGTATTCCAAAATCTTTTTTTAGTACAAAAATTCGCTTGTTGACTCCTATGTTAGATATAGATTCTGTCAAAAAATCTAATGTTTCATGTTGGTGAGAGGCTATCTTTCTTAAATAAACTTCTCCTTCACTTAAATGATATTTGGGAGAAAGCCTTTGGGCCTCTTGAATATGTTCTAATTTTATTATTCCTGATTTCATAAGGCTCTTGTTAATAGATACTCTGATGAAACTTTTGGTAAATCATCATCCAGCATTTTTACTTTTTCAATTCTTGAGCGCTCTTCTCCTTTTATTAAATATCGCTTTGTTTCTTCAAATAAAACCTCTGAGCCATCCTCATCCCTTATATAAACAGGAACACCTCTTCTGTCTTTTCCAACCTTTTCAACAATCGCCATAAAAACATCATAATTCTCTTTTTCAGCAAGAGCTATATCAATTTGTTCCTGAGTTTTTTTCTGCAAAAACAATAAAGAAGATTGAACTCCAACTTGTGGCAAGAATGCTTCAACAGGTAAGTCAATCGAAGCTAATAACTTGAAATTTTCCAATATCCATTCTCTCACTGATATCATATTGGGATTTCCCAAGATTCCATCTGGTAATACAATAGCCATTCTTCCGCCTTCTTTTAGGTAATTATAACAAGCCTCAATAAACAGCACCTCTGGTGCAACACTAAATCTTGAAAGGAAGTAGTTTTTAGAAATTTCAGGATCAACTTGCACTTTTGCTCCAAATGGTGGGTTTGTAAAAATTAAATCGAACTTACCCCTTGCATCATTATATTCAAATCCTGTTTGTCCCTTTGTACTGTTATTAACTGCTGATTGTATCTTATCCAACTCATCTGTGTTATCAGATATAGGATAGCCGAGTGAGTTGATATGAAATATGTTGGCATGACCATCACCAGCCATTACCATGTTCATTCGAGCTGCTTTTTTTAAGTCAGGGTCAAAATCGAAACCAAACACATTTTTCTCTGCATAATTCCTCACCATCTCGTTAATCTCAGTAGAATTATACATAGCTTCTAACAACGGACCTTCCTTTTCGGGGTAAACCTTCTTAGCTAATTTTCTTCGTACATGGTCAAGAGCCATAACCAAAAATCCACCCGAGCCACATGCAGGGTCGAGAATTCGCATATTCTCATCGGGATTCATCATTTCTACCATCGCCTTTATCACATTTCGTGGTGTAAAGAATTGTCCCTGCGCTTGCTTTAAAGTGTTCGATACAATGGTTTCGTAAGCCATTCCTTTAACATCAACACTGGCATCTAAAAAAGAGTACTTTGCTAACTCGCCAGCAATTGTTGCTATTCCTTTATCCGTTAAACCAATTACCTCATTCCCATCAAAAACTTCCGAAAAAATATCCTTAGTTTTTAATTCAGTGAATAATTCTTTTACTCTTTGGGCTGCTGCTTTTTGCCCCTCTGATGTGTTTTTTTCTTTTAGCCCCACCCAAAATTTTCTGCGGTAGCTTTCTCCAATCTCACTGGTCATAAACCGTCTCTTTTCATCGTACAGCTTACAGAAGATTAAATAGAGTAGTTGCCAGAACGCATCTTTGGTTCTTCCTTCGTTGGCATAAATGTAGTTGTGGCACCGTTTAAATGTGCGCACCAATGAATCGTTAACTGGAACTTTACCGCTTGAACGGTCGGGGCGGTCAATATCTTCGATGGTTTCACCTTCGCCTGGAAAATCTGATATATCTTCAAAACTTTCGTTACCGTAATCGTCTTCTACTTTTTGAATGTAATGGTATTCTAATCCATTGCTCCAAAGAGCAAACTCGCAATCTTCAATATCCCACAAAACCATTTTTACGGTTGCTTCAACACCTTTTTTATCGTGGGTATCTTTCACCTTTTCATCGTGAATAACACAAAGGCGAATAATATTGTCTTGGGTATGTTCTTTTTCCTTGTCGAAAACAACCAAATCTGCTTTTAGTTTTTTGTTTTTGCCCGTATCCATGTCTTCATAAGTGATATTAAAATCACGAGCCATATCGTCCATGGCAAATCCATATTCTTCGTTAAGCATTCGAATAATAGACTGAATATTATTCTCCTTTTCCGATACCTTTTTAACAGTTCCTGTTAGTTGGCAAAGAAGCTGGTTATCTTCTAAAATAATGTTTTTGGTACTCATAGGTTTAGTCTTCTAATCCTTGTAGGATATTATTTAGGCATTCGTAAATGTTATCGTATTTAAAGCTTTTGTGGGTATCTAAAATTTGATTTATAAGTCGGCTATCTTCTTCCTTTTCTACTTCCGATTTTAAAATTTCTGTGATTTTAGTTTTGGTTGAATCAGATTCAGAAAGTAAGTTAGAAATGTCACGACCGAGTAATCTGGAACCAGCTATTTGTGTATCAAATTCATCGACTTCGTATAAATCAAAATGTTCTTCAATTGCCCTTTGTTCGTTTATGTTATGATAGTTATTTATAATAAAAGCCATGTCGTCAGCATCTTTATTTCCCTTAAGGTTTCTATCTAACCATGCAACGGTTTTCAGAATAAACACACCTGCCAACGATGCAATCTGAATTTCAATATCATCATCAATCTTTACGGTGTGGGTATCTTCATTCACCTCGGAAAACCCAAGGATAGACATGGCAATATCTTCCTCGGGTGGCCAGAAGATTTTATCATCTTCTTTCATTACCTCACCAAAAGGAACAATGTCTAACTGGAAATCATTTAAATAGATAAACCGTTGCTTCTGCGCCTTGTCTTTTTCAAACCCTTCGATATTCACAATTCCGTCTTCCACTTTCTGAAATTCATCCCAGTTTGAGATGGCTATGGCTATATCCAAGTCATGTGTAGCCCTACCCGTTTTTTCATCGTGGATTTGCATAATGATATCACGGGCAGTTGCACCAATTACATAGAAGTGTATTTCTTCTTTTGAGAAATACTCGGTTAACTTCTCCAATATTGGTTTTAACAGTGGATGTTGGAACTTGTCACTTGATATGTTGTAACTCATTCTCGGTTATGATTTTGGCGGTTTCTATATTTCTTTCTTTTCCACTACCCATTAATTCAGCAAGAATAATAAGTGTTGGAGCTATATTTTTATAATTAGTTGTTTCGTCTTCTTTCCAGAAAATCGCAAGTATTTCTACTTCTCCATCATTATCTGGAATTAGTTTGAGGTTTGACGCAATGCTTTGCCATCCTGAATCAGTGTATATGGTATAATTTTGGGGTTGAAGTTGCTTTGTTAAGATTGATGCGCCTGGCTCTCCTCCCCAAATATTTCTACCAGGCATTTCATTCAAGGGTAACTGTTGCCACTTGTTATATGCCTCATTATTTGAAAAACGGAATCGTTTCTTTAATAATCTTGGGCGCAATACATCATTAAAAGCCATAACCCATCTTTGCAGTAATTCTGTTTTATTCTTCAGGTACCTTTTGTTTTTTGTTTTTACTACAAAGCGTAAATCTTCCAGCTCTTTCATTATAATACTTACAGAGCCCAAAGCAATACCTGTTTTTTCTGCTAAACTACGGTATGATAACTGCAAATCGTCTGGTTGTGTAAGTAACTGAAACACCAACTTAATACCACTCTCCTGAAAAGCTCTGGACTGGTTCGAAACGGTTGGCCTTTCAGCTTTTTGACCTGTTATGTAAACCAACAGCTTCCCTTGTTTTATATAAGCGTTTCCCGCTCTGTCGATGTAGTTTATGCCATTATCTTTTAATTCCTGGGCTATATCTTTGGCAATAAACTTGGCTATGGCAACAATTGGCTTTTTTGTTTTTGTTCTTGTACTATTTATTTCATTAAGAACCATACCTTTATTAGAAGCCCTAATTTCAGACTTACTAACAACTACAAACTGAGTATTATCAATCGTAGCAATAGCATCATATTCAGCCCTACTACTTTCAACCTCAGCGGTAACACCAGCTAACTCCTGTAATTGGACTACAGCATCGTATATATAATCGTTATTTCTATACATATCTCTACTTGATCGTTCATTCACATTTCTTGTTCATTGACAATGAACATTCAAATATAATGAACATTGTTATTAAAAACAAGTGTTGTTGTAGTAGAAAAAGCAGTATCAATTTGGTATCTCCAGAAACCATTATAATCATCATTACCAGAAGCAACATGAAAAACATTATTCAGCTAACAGATGAATAACAAGAGTATAATAAGTATAGCTACAATAAGCAGTCATAGTCTGACTTCCATCTATCTTATCTTTTCATAATCTAAACAAAAAACATGAATTGAATCCAACCTAAGCACCTTCAGAATCAATTAAATTTACCTTTTAATAGCCATAAAGTTTATTATTCAATTTTCATTCCGTTGATATTATTATCTATCAAATATTGTTTTAATTCTGGATGAAGCTTACTAACTTTTAAATCAATAAAATCTTGTATAAACCCTGCAATATGGTATTGACTGTCATCTGGCGGTTTTAAATCACAATTAACATGATCCATATAATCTGTCGATGCTATTAATGCTGAATCTATCATTAAAAGAACAATGATAAAAAACGATGCAATATGAGATGTTCGAATATTAATATTTTTTAAATGTATTTCTAAATTTACATCATTCCTTCTAATTGAGTTTTGTGCTGCAAACCTCACTCCATTATTATGAACATAGTCATTAAGCTTTCTTCTAAGAAATTCCCAATAATTTTTAAGTTTATATTCTACCAATATCTTAGCAATATTTTCATTTTGCTTAAGTGTTCTCATGTAATTTTCAAATTCTAATTTTTTCTTAATAGGCCTATTTAATTCTGAAACTGAATTATTGAACCAAGCAGAAACTGCTTTTTCGTCATCAGTTAAAACATCATTAAATCTAATATTGGAGAATGAGTTTATGAATTCTTCAGGATCATCAGTTTTTAAGTTCTTTAAATCGTCCTCAACAAAAGGTTTTCGAGAATTAATGATAGAAAGAATATAAACATACTGAATAAGGTCGTCCCTAAGTTTTCTTATTAATGTATTTGCGTCTGAGAAACTTCCAATTGAACAACAGAATTTAATACTTCGTAATGTCTGTGCTGAACTGTCAATTAAATAAGTGTTTAGAAAGAATACTTTTTTATCCGTGAAAAATGAAATAATCCGACCGTTATAAAATATTAGTTCACCAAATCTTTTAAAGAACTCAATCAAATAATCAATTTCTTCAGCAAAAGATTTAAACTCTTTTGTTTCATCAATTTTCATTTCTCTAAATGGATCACGATTCATCGTTTCATATTAAATTTCTAATATTGTCATTAATCATTCGGCTAAGTTGGACGTTTGATGCAGTTTTTGTTACTTTTCAGTTCTAATAAATTCTTTATGAGTTTCAACTCTCAGCAATAGATTATTATTCATTTTGTAATACAACTTTTTGGATGTATCAAAGCCTTCTCTAATGCAACTTGATAGCATTCTTAAATCTAATGGTAGGACACTTTTATTGACGCCTTTTTGTTTATTCTTCTCAATCATAATCATTGAGATAATTCCGAAACTAAAGCTTAATTCTGGTACAAGTCGAGTGACAAAATTTCTTGCTTTCAAAAGATATGGAGAGTTGTCTGCTCTATTTACATTTGGAATTAATTCGTTTAATGCTTTTAAGGATTGACCCTGTACATATTCTTTTAGTACTTTACTTAGTATGCTTATCTTAGAAACAATCTCAGAATTATTATCGGTGGGTTTTAACCCAGTCGCACGTTTTATTTGATCAATTGTATTTTGTTTAGTGAAAATTTTAGTAATGTAGGTTTCATCTGAACTTAACCATATAAAATACCAATCAATAAATTCAACAATAGTTTTATTGCTTAAAACATCGAACTCTTCTCTATCAATTGCATTATCTAATTCTAAAATAATTGACGGCTCAAGACCTGTTTTAACCCCAATTTCCTTTTGCCAGAGATAATCATCGGTCAAATTATCAATTTCATTTCTTCTGTCTAAAAACCTTCTAACTTGTGTATCAAATAATTCTTGCTTATTGGACAAAGTGGCATTAAAAGCATAAAACGATTTCTTAAATAAGTTCCTAGTATCATCAACTGACAAGGATTCTGATTTGAAACGAAACAATACATTTGCTTGTTCTATACTTAAATCTTGAATGCTATCTTGTAAAGAATCTAAGAAATATTCTAAAGGATCTTTTATTTTAAGACATTGATCTCCTTTGGAGAATACTTCTTTTTTTAGCTGCCACCACCTATTTGATATAGTTAAATCATCAATTGTTATAATGCCTCCAGGAATTAAAATTACAGCACCTTGCGCAGATAATCCCGCTCTTCCCGCTCTTCCCGCAGCATTTAGTAATTCATGAGGGTCTACTCTTCGCCTGTTACCTCCATCTTCATCAAAACGATCATCACCTGCAATAATTACTATTTCAGCAGGCAAGTTAATTCCCTGGGCAAGTGTTGCTGTAGCAACTAAAACAGAAGAACCATTTTTATCTTTAAAGTAGTTTTCAATCAAACTTCTTTCAATAGGAAGTAAAAGACCATGATGAACACCGACATTTCTGTGGTTATAAAAATATGAATGCTCTGAACTTCCTAACTCAAGAGCAAGAGCATCTATAATATTTTTATGACTTTCAACATAATCATCATAGTCATTCTTAATATTTTCAAGATTTTGAGTTATAGTTTCACAGGTAGATTTTGTAATCCTTGGATCATCAACAAATACAAGGGTTTTCAATCCTAACTTAGAAAAGTGTATTGCTAATCTGGCGGCTATCTCATTTCTGTTGCTAGTAAGACGCCAATAGTTGTTAATATTTAAAGCGATATTGTGATCCAGTATTTTACTTTTAAAATAGTCCTTGTTATCTTTCGTTTCCCAGATATTTTTAAGACTGAAAAAACATTGGAGCTCCAACAGCATTTCCCTTTTTAGTTTAACAGGAGGATTTTTTGTTTTTCGACTCTGGTAATTTGATAATATAGTCTGCTGTAATTCGTCAATCTTACTTGCTTCATAAACAATGCAACCATGTAGTTGGCGTGTTGGTTTCCATGTGGAATTAAAAAGCTTACATTCTCTTCCTGTTACTTCTTGAATCCATGATGATATTTCTGCTCCATTTTCAACCATCGCAGATATCAATAAATAATCTGCAAAAGGGACTTCTGTAAATAAAGATAGAAGACAATACATTGCATCAATAGCCCTCCTGTCTTTTTTTAAATCTGTGCCATGTATCAAATGAAATTCGTCAAAAACCACTAACCCAACACTCTCAAATAGACTCTGATTAATGTTTAATAATGATAAACAGCGCTCAGGTGTCATCACAAGAATTGGAAAACTTTCAATATCATCAAATTCTGAATATTCACCGTCAAACTCTATTTTGACTGGTTCAAATTCCTGAAATAGTTGTTTTAGGTTTTTATTGACTTGATCTTCTAATGCATGTGTGGGTACCAAATAGATTACTTTCTTGCCTGAATATAAAGCAGAAGCAATCTTAAGTTCTGCTAGAGTTGATTTTCCTGCACCTGTAGGCAATGTCATTACTGAGGAAACACCAGACTCTAAAAAATTAGTCTTAATAGCCTCAATGTGATTTTCCCATAACAACGGTCGCTCTAGTGAAAGTTTTCTTAAGAATAGCAACCAATCTGCTTCCTTAATTCCTTTTGGTGCAGGTATATCAATTACAGCTCTTTCAAAAATATCATTCTTTAAGATATTCAGTAATTTGGCAAGTCTGTATGGACCTGCAATAACACTTCTTTGATTAAAAAGTTGTTTTTCAGAAACCGACAAACCAATAACTGTATCAAAATGATTCCGTTGTTCAACAGTTGGTTCTCCAACTAGTTTTTTTGAGGCTTCTTTAATTCCAAGACCAATTTCTCTCCATAAAAAGTTTAAAGCAGTACTTTCAAAGTCTTCTTCAATAAACATTTCATCATCTACAAAATTAATTTCCAATGCTTCAAGAGGTCTTCCTTTCGCTAAAGATAAAATACAGTCAACTAATCCTTTTTGAGAGGGACTTGATATTTTTAATGTATCAATGGAGTTAGAAATTTCAGCAGCATCAGATTGACTATTTCCTATCATGAATAGTATTATAGCAGAAATGTATGTAGATATATCATCAATTTCTAAAAGATCTGAGTATTCGTCATCAATCCCAATTTTATGAATTAGATTATTTGCTGTTGCAGCAACAAATGCAATAGATTCCTTTTGTTCGTGGTCGGGATTGTTAACTAAAATTACCTCCAAATTGCTGGCTAACTTACTTAGAAGTTTCAAAGCCGACAATAACTCGCCCTCTTGAAAATTAATTGTCCCTTCAACAACCTGTTTTCTTAAACTTACAATTTGAGCGTATATTCTGGTTAATTCTTGAGGTAACCTCTCAATATCAATTTTTCCTATATTCGGAATGTTTTTTATTTTTTGAACGGTATTGCTATTATACATCAGTACTTTTTTTTGATTCAAGGAAGGCTATCACTTTCGTTGAAAAATCTTCCATCCAAACTCTCATGTCTTCTAGATAGACGGTTGCTCCTGTCCTTCGACTTGAATTATCTCCTGAAACGTAGTTCTCATAATTTTTAAAAAGGCGCTTTCTACCTGCTATATCATTATGAGACTCTTCTCTCGTTATACTAATACGATAATTACGATAATCATTATCAAAGATGTCGTTTTGAATACCTTCAAGAATATTGCCAGCATCAATATGTCCAATAAGACTCGAAATTATTGAAACCAATGCATTATTCTTTTTCCCGTCCTCAAAATCTAAAAATTCAGGAAAAACTTGTTGTGTTATTTTCCCACGAGGAGAAGTTGTACATTTATCTTCGGTTATAATAATTCTACTTAAGTTATCTTCATTATCCAGCACAATCGCTAAACCGTCAATTCCATGTTGGGCAGGAGCAAAATGAGGATAGTTAGAGTAATACTTTTCACCTTTATTATTTTCTGCTAAAACAATCCACGATATCATTTGAAAAAGCCATCCATCCCTCTTTGGGATTGATGCTGAAGTTATCTTTTGAATAATCTGTTCAATTGAGTCATTAGGATGAACAGGAAAATTAGTACTTAGAGAATTTATTATTCGATATACATGATGATGATGACCAAGTAATAATTCACCAACATAATTTGCTAATAAATCCTTATTAATTATTTCGTAATCATTATCAATAACTAATGGCGAACAGTCGGTATTTATAAAATTAATAGGCATGTTATGTACTTATTATCAACTTTTTCTTTCAGAATTAATGGGCATTCTTTTTCTTATCATCTACAAGTTTTATCTGAAGGGCTAATTTTTTGTATGAGATTTATTACTAACGTGCAGATCTCAGTGCTTTAAGTCGATTCATGTGCACAAGAGACTTAGTATATACCGAATATTTAACTCTGTTCAGATATATGCAATTGTAGAATACAGTTACTTATGAGGTATTACTCATTGGTCAATGGTTCAAGATGTTTTGATTTTTGACACTAAAATTAATAAAGCTACTTACAATAGCAATCAAACTCACATCAGAATTTGAACAAGAAAAAACACGTTCCCAATCTCGGAAATGAGTTATGTCAAAATAAACTTTAATATATTCTTCCCGCTAAATGAAAAAACTACATCATGGAAAAGATTATCGTAATCACAGAACAGGACTTTGTAAAATTCAAAGAAGAACTACTTAACGAAGTAAAAGCACTATTCGATAACAACATACAGAAGAAGAAATGGATACGTTCAAAAGATGTTCGAGAAATGCTTGGGATTTCTGATTCAACACTTCAAACTTTGCGAATTAATGGAACCATACCTGCTTATAAGTTGGATTCAACTTGGTTTTATAAATATGATGAGATTTTAGAGGTAATGGAGAATAGTCGGGTGAATTAGGTAATATTATCAGCTTTAGAATTACAGCAATTGATTACCATGGTAAAACATCAGAATTATTCTGATTATCAACCACTCTTTCGCCAACCAAAACTCCATTTTCAAATTTCAAAAAAATGTCTTTTTCGTAAACGGATTCATAACCCATATGCCGATACATTAACATTTTTCCACAAGGTAACCTCATTTCTTCGGTGAACCAATCGGCAAAAACTTCTTTTTGTCCAGGGAAGATTTTATCTAAGCTAATTTCATTGTCACTTTCATCAAATCCACTCAAATCATAGAGATATAGTTTTTTACATTTTACCTTCCACTTCCCAATATATCCCCGCCAACATGCTGTATGTGGTGGTGTAAATACAATATCACAACCTCTTTGTTCCAAATAAATTGATAAAGGTTCATCGGCCATATCATAGGTTTTGCCTTTATATCTTATTCTTTCGAAAACTTGGGCAGTCATAGTTGTTGGTTTTGATTGTAAAATTATAAAAAGCCCTGAATAATCAGGGCTTATATGGGCGTGGAATGCAAGATTCTACTTGCCTTTTTTGTAATAATGTCAGATTTGAGTGAGATAAAACCTTGCGTTAGAATAACGTGTATCAGAAACTAAAGTTTCGTTTTAAGCTTTTCTAATCATTACTTATTCTTCATAATACCTTGATTCCGAAAAAATTTGACCAGAATCTATTGCTTCTCTGTCATTTAATACGTCTTTATAAACTTCTTATTAGTTTTTTTCAAAAAAAATCATAGACCTTACCCCCTCAAGATGAGCGTCTTATGCTTTTAAATGTCATGATGTAGTATACAGTATCATAAAAAAAATAAACAAAGGCATTTTTTCGAGATAGAAAGAGTAAACCATTATGAAGTGGCACTTAAACGAATTCACATGATGGTTGAAATTAGAAACAAATAAAAATTAGAAATTATGAATACAGATAATTTTAACGGTGAAGAAAGAATTCACCAACGCTTTTTAAGCGTAAACGATTTATGTAAATATACTTCGCTTTGCAAGTCAAGTATTTACAAGTTAGTAAAAGAAGACTCAATTCCTTATCTAAGACCCAACAAACGAGTAGTTTTTGATAGAGTTGCAATTGATGAATGGATGCTAAATGGTTGCAAAAAGCCTGTTGAACTTCCAAATATTGATAACCTTTAATTTTTAGTATTATGGCAACATTCAAGATAGTATTAGATAAAAGGAATCAGAAAAAAGATGGTACTTATAATTTGGCGGTACGAGTAACCAATAAAAATGATGTGATGTATATTAACATCACATCATTAAGCAAGTCAGTTTACGAACAAGTATTTGTAAAAAATACAGCGACAGATGAAAAGAGTATTGCGTTTCGTAAAAAGTGTAATGATTTTAAAGCTAAATGTGAACGAATATTTAATGAAGTTCAACCATTTGATAAAAAGATCTTTCGTCAAAGGATTGAGAAAAAAGAAAAGGTTATACCGCACACTTTATTGCTTCGTGACCTTTTCTCAGATTACACAAAAACCAAAAAAGATCTTAAAATTAGAACTAAAACTCACTTTAAAACAACTTTAAATGTATTGCAGACACACAAGAAAGATATATCAGTTTTTGATATCACAGTTGATTTTTTGAATTCCTTTTCAGACAAGAAATTAAAAAATGGCTGCTCAATATCAACAATTAATTCATATCATCGAGACCTAAGAACCATATTAAACTACTATACTAATGTTGAGAAAATAATACCTCAAACATTCCAGTATCCATATGGTCGTTCAGGTTATTCTATTTCAAGTTATTTTCCTGCAAAACAAGTTCTAAGTGAGCATGAAATAAGAATGTTGATTAACTACAATAGTTTCACTGATCCTAAACGAGAGTATGCACTTGATATTTGGAAAATACTCTATTATTTGAACGGCAGCAATTTTATAGATTTATTAAAATTAAAATGGTCGGACATTGATTTGAGACAAATATCTTTCATGAGAACTAAAACGGAGGCAACTCGAAAAAGTAATATACAACCTGTAACTGTCCCAGTGCTCCCTGATCTAAAGGTATTGATTTCTAAAGTTGGCGATAAGAATAGTCCATATGTTCTTGGTAAAATGAATGTTAAATACAGTGAGCAAACGATAATTAACAAGAATCATAAACTTAGGAAGCATATAAACAGTCATTTAAAGGAGATTGGTAAGGAACTGAACCTATCGGTTCCACTTACCTTAAAAACAGCAAGAGACTGTTACGCTTCATCATTATTAAGAAAAGATGTGTCAGTTGGAAAGATTAGTAAGATGTTAAATCATTCCAATTCGGTTGTAACCGAGCATTATTTGTCTGGATTAAATTCTGATGAAGCTATGGAGATAAATAAACAGTTAATTACCAGTAGTAATTTGCCAAGTTTTTTGCCAAGTCATAAAGTAAATCATGGCACCCAATGGAGGGTGCTGAAAAGAAAAATTTCTTAAGTAACTATCATACAAAATGATAGTGTTTAATGGAATTTTATTTATGTTTAGTATTTTCACTCATAATCAGGGGGTCCCTGGTTCAAGCCCAGGTGGGCCCACTAAAAATCAAGCAGTTACAGAACAATGTAGCTGCTTTTTCTTTTACTTGCATACCATTTATATACAAATTTAGAGAAAATAGTAACATTAAAAGCAACATCATTGCTCCTTTCTATTCATATGCTTAACTAACAGCATTCTATTTCACCTTATCATATCTGCTTTCCAAAAGATCTCTATACGATTCCTTCATTTCGTCAGACAAAAAAGATTTATTAAGCCATTCAACTGCTTTGAGTTTATTTCTGAACATTCTCATTTTGACTCCTTCAATTTGTTTATCAGTTAATCCTAAACCTAAGCCCAGTTTTTCAAAGTGTCTCCAATTCAGTTTTTTCTTTTTCCCGTCCATAGTTAGTGCCAGCTCTTCCATATCTTCAGGTAATATAATTGCAACATTCAGCAAATCATAGGCGGGCGCCAGTATCCAACCTGATGAGCTTTCAATCAAAGAAAAGTTTTTGAGGTGCATATCATTATTACCGGTCAGAAAACTAAATACCGCAAGTTCAAGAAAGAAGATTTTATCCAGCATTGTATTATCTGAGTACGCATGTATTGCTTTCCCAACTTTCTCCATGGAGCTTTTGTACTTATCGAAAGCTTCTGTAATTTGAAACATATCCAATATGTGTATTTTTTCACCACCCACTGTCCGGTCAATCCTTCTTGTGATATATGATAATTCACCCGATTTCAAACGTATTAAACTGGATGGGACAACACGAATGCCCATGGCTTCTGCCATTCGCATGGTTACATGTTCATTCTCGGGCATTTCCTGAAAACGTTCATTTGGAGGCTTAAATATGTACTGCCCTCCAAGGGCTCCTACCACTGTTAAACGGGTATCTGCTTTACCGTTCCTCTCTTCTATTAGTGACATAGATAATTTTGCCTGGACTCCGGGGACTGTAACACTTCGCTCAACAACATGTTTTGCCAGTTCAGTCATCTGGTCTAAAGAATAAGGTATTTGTGGAGGCGTTAAAGTCCCAAAAAATTCCTTGCTGCAGCGGGGATGAAAATCCTCTGCAGTTTCAAGAGCTTCATAACAATATAAACATCTATTCTTCATTTTCATCTGTTATAGGAACAATACTTACAGCACCAATGCAGTTCTGACAACATGCTAACAATAACCCCATGCGGTCGTTCTGGTTAATTTTCCAGTTAGCAGAAGCAATATCCAGCAACCACCCCTCGGGAATAAGTCCATCGAAAAAAGCAAACAGTCTGTTATCAAGATATGGTTCGTTTCTAACCGGCATTGAAAAAGTTATGAACTCGTCAGGATGATCTTTCACATATTTTTCGTCGTACTGAAATACATATTCCCCGTCATCAGTTTCGGTAATAGTTCCGGCATAGTAGTTTTTGTATAGGACCTTCCCTTTTCTCATAAATCAAGCTCTTTACTTTCTATCGGTACCAATTCATGACCAAACATGCTTAATACAAGGTTCACCTTATCCATGTTCAGATTCGTCTTACCTTGTTCAATTTTTCGAACCACAGTCAGTGCAACACCTGCTCTTTCAGCAAACTCTTCCTGGGTAAGGTTAACCTCCTTTCTTCGTTCTTTTACAAACTCTGCCAATCTCTTCATTATATGCTTTTAGATATAACAACAAACAAATATACGATATTATATGCATTTAGATATAATTTATGTGTGTAAATTTGTTTTATATGTAAAAGCATATATTTTAAGCTTTCATAAAAATAAACGTGTTACGAGAATAGACAAGTACCCTATGCAAATAAGAATCAAAACACGCTGAGGAAAGCCTCCTGGAAGTACTCTCAAACTATAACCCATCTTCGATTCTACATTATACATTGAAGTATGGTGCTTTTGCCTATGCCATTGAGGTTCAACTATCGATACAAATCCATAAAACAAAAGGTTTAGAATTCGGGAGCTGCGAAAACTATGTTGTCTCCAGTTTCTGTGCGAGGCAATCTCCATTTGTACTTCATATAGATTAGGGCAAATATCTAAACTAATCTCATTCTTAGTTTAGTTTTTCGCTAAAATTTAAACTAAGAGTAAATTTATTCTTATTTTAGTAGAATAAAATATAAACATGAAATCATTTAAATCGGGAAAACATATAAGTCAAGGACATTACAAAAGTTTTCAGCCTAACGACATTAATAAAGAGTGGCAGGTTAATGACATGCAGCTACTGAACTTACTTAGTAAAGCTGACCGATCGCTTGGACGACTTGATATGTACTCTGAGTACGTTAACATCGACTTATTTATAAGAATGCACATCGCAAAAGAGGCAACACAATCATCCAGGATTGAAGGAACTCAGACAAATATGGAAGATGCATTTCTTGAGAAGAAAGATGTCGCAGTAGAGAAACGAGACGATTGGGAAGAAGTTCAGAATTACATTAGTGCAATGAACGAAGCAGTAAAACTTCTGCATACCTTACCATTTTCATCAAGATTAATTCGACAAACGCATAATATTCTACTCAAGGGGGTAAGAGGTACAAATAAAAATCCAGGGGAATATCGTAGAAGTCAAAACTGGATTGGAGGTGCATCCATAAATGATGCAACATTTATTCCTCCTGTTCATAGCACTGTCCCTGAATTAATGTCGGATATTGAATTTTTTGCAAATAATGAACTTAACCCATTACCTGAACTATTGAAGATTGGCATAATCCATTATCAGTTTGAAACGATTCACCCGTTTTTAGATGGCAATGGTCGGGTAGGTAGACTTCTAATAACATTATACCTTGTAAATAAAGGTATCTTGAAACAGCCAATATTATATCTTTCAGACTTTTTTGAACGTAACCGCACACTTTATTACGACAACCTCATGCGCGTTCGTACACATAATGACATTGATCAGTGGTTAAAGTTTTTTCTTACGGGTGTAATTGAGATCTCAAAGAAAGGAGTAGAAACCTTTGATAAAATTATGCAACTGCAAAAAGTGTTGGATAGCAAAATTCAGACGCTTGGAAGTCGTGGAAATGAGGCACGAAAAGTAATTGATCATTTATATTCCCAGCCCGTAATTGATGCTATGAGGATTGCTATGATTACGAACAAATCAAAAGCTACGAATTATAAGTTGCTTGATGATTTAGAGAATATGGGCATATTAAAAGAAATTACCGGAGCACAGCGAAATAAACTGTATGTTTTTAATGATTATCTGGAATTGTTTAGTAGTTGACAAAAAACAGTTTCATTATCTTTACATCTGGAAGTTCATTGATTTGTGCAATAAGAGGCGTAGAATTCGGGAGTTGTCAAATCTTACATTTCTAAATACGCTGATAACGAGATAGATACAAAAAGAGTTCAAGCCCAGGTGGGCCCACTTAAAAATCAAGCAGTTGCAAAGAAATGTAGCTGCTTTTTTTATGCCATATTTTCAATTGGTATTACAGCACAATCACCCCATCAATCCCATCTACTTTTTCAGTAATCTCAACAATTTGGTCAGCCGATTCCATCCAGGCAACACAGGTAATCGATACGTGCTTTAGGTTTTCAGTGTGTTTAAAGGATAATTTACCATTGGCTGGCAGCAATATTTTTATCTGCTCCACCTTACCGTCTTCATTCGGAGTTATAAATTTAAACATATATTTTAATGGCCAGCTGTTTGTTTCCATTAGACGGTAACGCAGGTTTTTATATTTATCTGTTTCCATTTTTTTCATTTGTATCTACAAATACAATTAAACGTTTCTTTTCGTTCACTTTTTAAGCAAAAATTTAAGCCTCTTATTTCTGACCAAAATTTAAAGTTTGGCACAAAGATTAAATTTTTAGTAAACTAAACGTAGAAACAAATACATTTTCATTTTAGAAAATTGTTGCCCTCTATTCTTCGGCTTTACGTCGGGCTTCCAACTCTTCCTGCATTTTTAGAACCGTTTTTTGGTCGATGCTGTAAAAGAACAACAATATGGCACACGACATATACAAAATTCCCGGGAAAACTGAAATCATTAATTTGATACCAGTAATCGCTGTTTCGGTTTGTTCCACATTTGGAGTAAACTTAAACGCGGCAAGCAACCAACCGGCCAAAGCTCCACCAATTCCCCAACCTGCTTTTTGTGCAAAGGTTGCTGCCGAGAACGTCAGGCCGGTTGCACGTCGGCCAGTTTTCCATTCCGAATAATCGGCGGTATCGCCAAGCATGGTCCAAATTAATGGAACAGCTGGGGCATAAGCCATTTTTGCAAGAATATTAAAAGTATATATCAGGTAAATATTCTCGGCCCCAGGCAAATAAATTAAACAGAAGAACACTCCGGAAATAAGGGTGCTTGCCAAAAATACATTGCGGTTGCCAAAACGTAAGGCCAATGGTTTTGAAAAAGGAAGTGCAACAATTAAAGCCACTGTTCCAATCACATTAAACAGCTGAACGCCCTCTTCATTTCCAATGTAATATTTAAAATAGTACGCCACCGAAAGATTTTGCATGGCAAACATTACAAACGAAACAATTCCCACAAAAAACAGAATAATCCACGGGCGGTTTTTGAACAGGTTTTTAAAATCTTCTTTTAGGTTTTCCTTTTGTTTTTTAGGCGGCTGAACTCGTTCTCTGGTTGTTTTAAACGTAATCATAAACAGTATAAAACTGATTAACGAGAACAGAATAAGCGTATACTTATAGCCTTTTGCCGAATCGCCTTTTCCAAAGTAATTGGCCAGGTAAAGTGCAGTACCCGATACAATAAACTGCCCCACAAATGCAAAAATAAAGCGGTACGAGTTTAAGCCGGCACGCTCGTTCGAGTCGGAAGTCATAACCGCTCCCAACGAAGAGTAGGGGAGGTTAATAGCCGTAAAAACCGTCATCAACAAAATGTAGGTAATACCGGCATAAACAACCTTGCCTGTTTCGCCAAAATTTGGTGTTGAAAATGCCATAACGGCAAGGATGCTGTACGGTAAAGCCATCCATAAAATGTAAGGTCTGAATTTTCCCCAACGTGTTTTGGTGCGGTCGGCAATTACGCCCATAATCGGGTCGCTGGCCATATCCCAAAAACGGGCAATCAGCATAATTGTACCGGCAGCTGCCGCCGAAATGCCAAAAGTATCGGTGTAAAAAATCAGAATCCAGAAACCCACCATGTCCCACACAAAATGCGAGGCTGTATCTCCCAAGCTATATCCTATTTTTTCTTTTAGCGAAAGTTTTGTATTCATTGTTTTGGTTTTAGCTTCTTATTTATATTGTCATTTCAACTACGCAGGAGGAGAAATCCCTGACTAATGACGCAGATTACTCATCTTCGTTCCTCAGATTCGAAATGACAAGGAATTATTTCATTCCCAAATACTTCTCCTTTACCACATCGAATGCCAATTTTTTCGTCCGATCATTTTTTAGTATTCCCCAATACTCTTCGTTGGGGGCGCCATCGTAGGGAACGCCACTGCTGTTGGGTGCCCAACCACCGGGATCTTGTTGCTCAGGATTTCCGGCTTTCCACCACTCATCAACAAATGCAAACAAGGCAACTCCACTACAAATTTTTGTGTTTCTGAAAGTTGCCTCCAAAATATTTCGGGTGGCATCAGCCTGTGCTTTTTCATTTTCCCCTTGGTCATAACCATTTTTTTCAATGGTCATGTAGCTATCGCCGCCAGCTTCGGAAAGGTACATTGGCTTTTCACTAACAACTTTCCATTCATCGAAAATTGTTTCAGGATTATCCCAGCGATATACGTTCATTCCCCAAATATCAATTTCGGGAGAAAGGGCAAGGGCTAAAGAATCGGGCAGCTCGCCGTGAGCAGTAGCCACCGGATGTAACGAATCGTTTTCTTTAGCCAGTTTTGCAGCATTGTTTAATGCATTATACCAATTTGCCATATCGCCATCAAACCACTCCGGGTGATAGTTGTATTCGTTACCCAGCTCCCAAAACAGGATGGCAGGATGCGTTTTGTATTTGTTAATGTAATCGACAAAACTACCGGAAAAAATATCGAAATAGCCGTTTTGATTATAACCAAATCCAATAATTAGCTTAATGCCGGCTTGGTGTATTTCATCTAAAACAGCCACATCGTCAACCGGCGAATACAGGCGGATTGTATTTATTCCGGCTTCGTTCATTAAAGAAAGGTCTTCGCTTAAATTTTTGAAATTCCTTTCAGAACTTCCTTTTGGAACCGGGTGGTAGCAAATACCTTTTATTAAATAGGGCGAGCCGTTTAGTTCAATATTTCTACCATTAACCCTTACCGTTTTTTCTTGTTCTCTTTTGCACGAAAGTATGGCCAGAAACAAACCAAGTAAAATAATAAGCTTTTTCATTTTTGAACTTATCTATCAAATTTCTTATACATTTCAGATACCCTATTTCCTTCTATTCCATTTAAATTTTAGCTACTAAATCCAACACCTATTGCTTTATTCTCCCTGATGTTTTGCTTTTCCTCGACGGGCTATTAATGCTTCTCGAATTTCGTGTGCTTTTTCCTCGCTAATTGTATAGCCTCTCATTATTAATATGGCCATTACGGCAAAAATGATTGGAATAATAATATCAGCCAACCGAAGGTTTACCAACGACTCCGGTGTTTGCACTTCGGCATTTTGATTGAAGCCAACCATTTTTAATACCACACCACTTACCAACATGGCCAATGCATTTCCAATTTTTACCATTAACCAGTACACAGCTCCAAACATCCCTTCGCGGCGGGTTCCGTTATTAAGTTCGTCAAGGTCACACACATCGGCGGTCATCGACATCATTAGGGTAAACAGGCCACCAATACCGAAGGAGATTAAGGGCAATGGAATAAACATTAACCATGGATTTGCCGGATTAAAGCACCACCATTTTAACACATAACCTACAATTGAAAGCAGTGTAGAAATGATAAAGGCATTTTTCTTTCCAACCTTAGTTGATATTTTGGTTACAATTGGAATAATAAGAAATGCCGTAGCTGCCGCATTAACCGTACTAAACCATGGAGGCCATGCTCCGGCATCGGTAATACTTCCTTCAAATAAATAATACAGTATTATGAAATATGAAAACTGTGCGATAGTTTGAAAACCATTGAAAATTAAAAATGTGGTACTACACAATTTTAAAAATGGTTTGCAGGTTAAGGTTTGTACCACTGCCTTCCATAATTCTTTTAAGTTGGCAGCTATATTTTTTAACGAAAGATTTGATTCAACCTGCCCCTGTTTATTGGGCAACACCATTTCTTTACAGAACAGTGCCGGCAAAGCTCCAATAAGAATACTAACTCCACCTACCCAAATTGAAAGCACACGTACTCCTTCGGTCGACTCTTCGAAAAACAAGTCGGGATTACCAATTAAAATCCAAAACCAGGGAGCAATCATCCAGGCAAACTGGCCTAAAACCTGTCCGGCAGCCATTAACCTGGTTCGTTCGTTATAATCCGGAGTCATTTCGTACCCCAAACCAATAAACGGTGTTGAATAAACGGTAAACGAAAGAAAAAATACAAAGGATAAGCTTAAGAAATAGATGAAGTTATAGGTCTGCGAATTGTCAGGCGACATTTGCCACAGTATCATAAACGTTATTCCGGTTAAAATGCTACCAATTAAAATATAGGGTTTTCTTCGTCCCCAACGCGAGCGGGTATTGTCTGATATATATCCCATTATCGGGTCAATCAAAGCATCGAAGAACTTTGGCAAGGCAGCTACCAGGCCTGCAAGCGCAGGGTCCATTTTAAACCCGTAAATAAGGTAGAACATAAATACCCCAAGAGCAGCCGGATACAGGTTAATTGTTAATTGCCCTGCACCATATGCTGCTTTTTGCCCTAAAGGAACAATGTCTTCTTTTGCTGTTTTGTAATGTGCCATAAGCTAAGTTTAACTGATTAAAGTCTGTTTATTGTCGTTTAGTTTTTCTGCATCACCAGCTTTGGTTGCCTGTCAACAGTGTAAAGCCCCCAGTGTTTTTCAGCTCCCCACGGGTCGTTGGGATTTCCTTTCCAGTCTTCATCAAAAGCTTCAAAAAACAGTGTGGTAATATTCATTTGTTTCGACCACTGCATAAATTCGTTGAAATATTGTAATTGCTTTTTTTCGCTGGCTCGTTCGCCAAATTCCGAGGCAACGGATGCCCAACCTGCTTCACTAATTACAATTCGGGCATCGGGAAGTGCATTACGTACTTTCTGAATATTCTCGATGGAATAGGAAAGTCCTTCATCAATATCTTTTCCTTCCCAAACCGGGTAAATGTGCACTGCAATAAAATCGAGTACTTCCGAAAGTTTTTGCCCGTGAGCAGCCCACCATTCGTAATTATCGGCAACCGTTACGGGTTGCTTTATGGCATTTTTCACTCGCTCGCAATAAGCAATTACCGTATCCACATGCATTTTATGGTCGTTCCAATCTACCAGGCACTCGTTACCCACATTAACTGCACAAACAATTTCGGAGTATTTATTGGCAAGGTTTATTCCGCGCTGCAGTTCTTCCAGGTTTACAATTTTATTGGCATCCAGTTCTTCCTGCGGAATTGGTTCGGTTAGCCAGGCACAAGTTTCGTGGGCACTCAATTCGGCATTTAACCACATTCCAAGCATTACTTTAATATCCAGGTTGTGTTCTTTAATTAAACGTAAAACCATCTCTGAGTTTACCCCAGAATCGTATAACCTTATGAGTTTAAAACCCATTTCGTTTTGAATGATTTGAAGGTCTTCCAATACTTCTTCGGCTGATGGATTTTTGGCGCCTTCGCCACGGTCGGGATGCTGCCCGGTTCTGAAACCGGAATAACACACCGCATTTGAAACACCAGCCAGTAATTCTTTTTTCGTTTGTTTTATTGAATGCTTATCAGAACTTTTCATAGATGCTTTCTTCTTCAATTCTTTTTGGGGTGTAAATGCAGCAAATAAAACTACTGCCAGCCCCAAAAAAAGTAAGTTGTATTTTTTCCTGTTCATTAGTTTTAGCTTATTTGTTAATCTGTTATAATTTAGTCCGCTTATCCTCTACGGAAGCAGGTTAAGAAGAATACCATTATGCTTTAGTATTTTAAATTCTCATCTTTATCCCAAAGGCCCCAAAAAGCGCCAACATCTCCTTCAGCACCCACTTTCCAGCTTTCGTCGAAGGCGGAGAAATACATCACCTCAATCCCTTCTTCCTTACTCCACTTCTGGGTATTTATGAAGTAACGTAAGGCGTTTTCGGGATTTGGCACCGATGCTTCGAATGCAGTTCCAACATTTGGCCAGCCGGTTTCGCTAATTACCACCCGCTTACCTTTGCCGGCGCCCAGTGCCTGGTAGTACATGTTCTGCATATACACGTGCGAATAATCGATGTGGCAACCTTCCCAAAACGGGTAACAATTGGCATAAATAACATCGCAGGCTTCTACTATTGCCGGCCGGTTTACAAACTCGTAATAAGCATCAACATAACCAACTTCGGCCTGTGGCACCGCTTTTTTAACCTGTTTAATATAATCCAGTAATTCCTCTTCTGTAAGCTCTTCGCGGTACAAAACCTCGTTTCCTACGGCTACCAAATCGGCATGCCCGGCTTTTACAAGGGCTATCAGGGCTTCAATTTCTTCTTCGTTTTTTTCTTTATCGTCGCTTAGCCAGGCACCTACCATCGTTTTTAAACCGTAAGCTTTGGCAATTGCCGGAATTAACTCATTTCCTTCAGTACAGGAAAATGTTCGCACCCACTTTGTAAATGGTTTAATAACCTCAATACGCTCGGTAATTTGGGCAGCCGATAAAAGTGCACCTGGAGCCTGACCTTCTTTGTAGGCACTAAAACAAATCCCGTGAACCCCGTCAGCTAGTATTTTTCTAAACATCTGAGACAGGTCTGATGAACTCTTTTGATGGAAGTCTTCTCCCACCAGAGATAATATTTTTTCGCTTCTGAATGACATTTTAGGTTGATTAATAGGTAAGTATATAGTCTATCTGCTCAATATCACCACTTCGTTTAAATAGTAAAGCAGCGTTGGTTGCATCCATACTCTTGCCTTCGATATGTTTTGAAGTTCCGTTGGCATAGTAAATTACAATAGCTTGTTTTGTTCCGGTTTTATAAATTACCGGCACCTGGCAGATGGTAAAAGCCAATTGATTATCCTCTAAAGCAATCGTCTGAGGCTTACCATCTAATCCAATAAACCGGAACTTATCTTTTGCTGTAAGCAATTCATCGAAATTGAGTAGCGTGGTATTAAAAGTAATTTTACCATCAGAAATATGCACACCCAGCTCGCCAAAGCGCGAAATAACATCCTCTTTTACCTGTCCGGTAAGGCCAGGCTGTTTAGCTCCGGCACCTCCGGGGGTGTGCGAATAGGCATCGGTTGGGAAAGCCCCATACAAAGCAGGCGATTTGTACAAACCAATTCCTGCCTTAATTTCGTAGTAGTGCCCCTTTATTCTTCCCAAAATATCGGCATCGGCATTTTCTTCAACGCCTTTAAAATAACACTCCTGAACCGCCAGCAACAACTTCGAAACCATGTGCCAGTAGATACTTCCAAGCCCCTCGTAACCATAAAAAGTACCCGAGCGACCGGTAAACGACTGGTGGTCGAACATTTGCTCGTAAATATCGAGCACCTGTTGTTTTTCCTGCTGTATCAGGTCGCCATACTTCTCGGTATCTAATTTTGCCAGTGCAGTGCTTAATTCGTTGGCATTACGGAAAGTGCCATTAAAATGATGGCCTCCGGTGATGTCTTTCGTGATGAACGAAACTTCTTTTTCAGCAACTAATTTTTGTAACAACTTCGATTTTTTAACCGCTTCTCCCGGAATCTGGTTTTTCTCCACAAAACGTGGCAATTGCCTGTCGGGGTATAAAATGTAGCTGTATTGGTCTTCGCGGAATAGTTTGCTGGCTTTTAGCCCATCCAAAACCTCCAGGCTCTCGGTGGTTGACAATGCACCCGAGCTAAGCACAGCCACTTGTCCCTCCAACATTTCATACAAATAGCGAACTGCTATGCTGTTTTCACTGAAAGAAACCAGGTTGTACGCGTGGTACAGCCCGTCTTCTCGCCTATTTTTCTGAATTGATTGATTTACATACTCAAGAGCCAGGTTTATAAATTCGCTCAAATTCCCGGAAGAAATTCTTTGCTTGTCGCCCGAAAATGAATTGGAGTAAACCGACTGGCGATATTCTTCGCCTGCCTTACCCAAAACTTTTGTAAAATGGTAACGGTCTTCATCTGAAAAACCAGTGCCTATCAACTCAGTATTTGCCTCGAAAAGCGAGAATATTTTATCGAAAAGAACAGATAATTCCCCCGAAATCTCGAAAGAACCAGCAGTCATTTTGCTGAATTTATTTTGCCAGAACTCGAGGAAACGACGGATGTAATACAGTGTAACCATTGATACTCCGTTGCCCACCAATGCGTTATTGGCATCGTTCCATTCAGGTCGCTGCGTATTTAACCAAATACCTGCTTCGGGGATAAAGTTGCTTAGTTTCGATAACAAGGTACTTAGGATTTTCTCCATCAGATTCACCTTGTAAATCTCGCCGTCGTTGCCAAAAATAAGTTTGCCATCGGCGCCCACCTCGGCTGCCAGTTTTTCAATTTTATCATTCAGCTCAAAATCAAAAACAATGGTATCTTTTGGGTTGACCACGAGCTCTTCAAAAGATTTTATGCGATATGGCACATTGGCGTAAACAAAAATTTCCTTTGCCAGTAATTCATCCAATTTTCCCGGGTGATAAGCTTCCGTTTGTTCTAAAAATTTTTGCAAATAAATAATCTGATGGTCGCCCCAGTAGCCAATGTAAGCCCATGGGTCATCCGGGTCGGGGCATTCCCAGTCCATTCCCTCGCGGGTAATACGGTAAGGGTTATAACCATCGGCAGTTGATGCATTTACAAATTTGGCAATTATACCTTCAATATATTCGGGGTACGACAGACACAGGGCTTCCCAGTTTTGGAAAATATCGCGCCAGTTTCCCTGGTAATTTAACTTGTCGGTTCCGTCCTCGTTTTTGGTTTCAATGGAGAACTGGTTCCAGGGGCGGCTTGGGTCGCCATGACGACGGCTAAACGTTAGCGGCAGGTATTCGAAACAAATACGTTCTAACTCGGGGCTGCCGGTGTCTTTTGCCCAGGTTAACAAATTGCCATGCTTAATTTGCGTAGGAAGGGCTGCCAGTTGCACTTCAAATTTTTTGGCAATACGCGTATTGGTTTGCTTTACGTAGAGCTTAAAATCGTTTGTACTAAAAGTGTAATTGTTGGCAAAAATACCGCCACGCATTACATTAAACAAGGTGTTGGAAAAATGGCGTGCAAAACCTAATTCTTCGTTTCCTAACTGCAAGCCATCGGCATTCGCCACAATTTTTATCAGGTTTTGGGTTCCGGCAGTAATGTCCTCTTCAATTGTTTTTGCAATATTACTGTTGGTTAAAATAAAATTATCGAGATTAGCAATGTCGCCGGCATCCTGATTAACCTCGGCTGCCATGTACCACTGCTTTTTTTCCGCTTTACTAAGCTTAAAAACCATATTTGTGTAATAGGCACCACGTGATGCACGCACATCCAATTCTGTTTCTATTTTCTGTCCGTTTCTAAATGCTTCCAACTGTTTATCTGAAACCAAATATCTGGCATTATCGGCAGGCACCACCGACCAGACACTTGTTGCTTTCAAAGCTTCGCTTGGTTCAGCACGGTCAACCGGAATGGAACTCAGCATAAACAAACCCAACTTGCTTTCGCTTAGTAATGCGTTTTTTTTGTAGGCATCCAACAGGTTGCTGTATTCGTTCTGAAAAGCATAGTCAACACCGTAAGGCAGAAGATTACGGATGCCATCCAACACTTCAATTTTAACCTCATCGTTACCTGTATTTTGTATGGTTGATTTTTTTATCCATCCAAATTTTTCGCTGTTGTACCAACCGTACCGGAAATTAATTTCGAGGTCGGTATTTCGTTCTTCAAAGATTATTTTGTTGCCGTAAATACTTTTGTACAAATTGCGCTCGACCTGGTAAAGTTTTTCAGCTTCATCTGTAAAAGGTTCCCATAAAAAGGTCTTTTCGTTTTTCTGAACCAAACAAATTGTTTTGCTACCGGTTTTGCCTTTATAATCGTGAATCTTATCGTCGGTATAGTATGGGAAAAGCGAATTGTCGCGATTTTTCCGACCTGCGGTAAGCGCACCGTTGCTCGACAAATACATCCAATGATTAGAGTCGCTCACAATGGTCATAAAAAAATCGGGCATGCCATTGTAATTGCTTATTTTATAAAACTTTTCGTTTTCAATTTCAACAAAACCTCCCTGAACCTCACTCTCAAGGGGTTTAAGTTTATTCTTGCCAAGGTAAATTTCCTTCATGGTTAATTCGAATAATTTGGTTTACTATTTTTTTTGATATACCCTAACATAATCCACTTCCATGGTTTGCGGGAAAGCAGTATCGTCAATACCTTTCATACTCCCCCAGGCGCCTCCAACGGCTACATTCAGAATGAGGTAAAAGGGTTTTTCGTAAGGCCATTTGCTTTCGCCGAGGCCTTCATTTTTATACTCGAAATAAAGCTCATCGTCAACATAGGCTTTAACGGTATTAGGTGACCATTCCCAAGTATAGGTATGAAATGTTTCAGTAGCATCGGCAACATGAATAGTATCAGTTTGTTGCGTACCTTTTTGCCATTGGTAATCGCGCGAATGCGCCGAGGCATGAATAACTCCGGGATCGTGTCCTACGTGTTCCATAATATCGAACTCGCCAACATCGGGCCAGTTTCCATCGTTAAAACTCCAGCCACCGGGCATCATCCAAATGGCGGCCCATGTTCCTCTACCTGCAGGTAGTTTAGCTCGTGTTTCAAAACGGCCATATTTCCAGTCGGTTTTTGTAATTAACCGGGCAGAGGTATATTCTTTATCGCGAAAACTTTCTTTAAGGGCTGTTATATACAGCATTCCGTTTTCTACTTTTGCATTCTCTTGTCGTTTTGTGGTATAAAACTGCGCTTCGTTGTTGCCCCAGCCGTGGTCGTTTCCTTCGGTATCGTAACCCCACTTTGTGGAATCGGGCAATCCGGAACCATCAAACTCATCGCTCCAAACCAACTGATATTCTGCCGGGGGTGCTTGGTTTGAAGTTGAGGTGTTTTTGTTTGTTCTATTACCACAACTCATAATACAAGTTAGCCCTAGAGCAATCAATACAAAATATTTTAAGCTTTTCATTCTACCAGAATTTATTCAACAGGTTGATACACTCTTACGTAATCAATTTCCATGGTTTGTGGAAAAATATCGTTATCGATTCCCTGAGCGCCGCCCCAATCGCCACCAACAGCAATGTTTAGAATAAAAAACTGTGGTTTGTTAAAGGGCCAGTTGTCATCGGTTTTACTTGCCGGACCATATGTATGCGTTACATTTTCAGGCGAATCGGTGTAAAAAATCATTTCTTTTTCGGTCCAGATTAAACCGTAAATATGAAAGTCTTCTTCGCAGGTTTCGAGGGTTTTACTGCTGCCGTTTCCGTTGGCACCAGATCCGGCTGTTGTGTGCACAGTTGCATGAATGGTATTGGGCTGATAACCTACATATTCCATGATGTCGATTTCGCCGCATGCGGGCCAACTCACATCACCAATATCGGCACCCAGCATCCATATTGCCGGCCATATACCTGTTCCGGATGGTAGTTTGGCTCGAATCTCCATTCGGCCATAGGTAAATTCCTGCTTGTCTTTTGTAATCATTCGGGTTGAAGTATAAGAACCCGCTTGTTTGTTCTCATCAATTTTTTTGGCGGTTATAATTAAATGCCCGTCTTTCACTTCGGCATTTTCGCCGGAGGTGTAATTCTGTAATTCGTTGTTTCCCCATCCGCTGGCTCCGGTTTCAAACGTCCAGTCGCTTAGATTTACGTTGTCACCATCAAATTCGTCGGCCCAGCTTAGCACAAAGCTCGAAATATAATTGGGGTCGTCGGCAGCAATGCTCAGGGTTTGTTTTTTCGAGTATACCACTTCGTTTTTCACGATTTGCAGTTCTATTTCATAATCGCCTTTGTAAGGATAATATGCAGCGGCATTGGTTTCGTTTTCAACTTCCTTGTTTTTAAACAGCCATTTAAACGAGTCGAATTCACCCTCGGAAGTATTAACCAGGAGAATTCGGTTTGGGTTCGCAGCGTCTGGGGTAGCAGTGAAAGAAACAAGCAAATCGTTCTTTGCAATTACTATTGTTTTTTGTTGCCTGTCGTTGTTGCCATCAAAATCTACAATGGAAAGTGTAGCGGCGTAATTTCCGGCTTCGGGGTAATAAATTTCGTAGGTTTTGATTTTATTGGTGGTGGCTGCAGTTTCGCCATTACCAAAATCCCAGTTTAAAGAGTAATTTTCACCTTCTGAAAGGTTTGCAAAGCGTACATTATTCTCATCAATAAACTCGAAACTAAAATCGGCTACCAGATTTATTGTAGTATCATCATCGCCACACGAGCTAATCATTGGCATTGCAATCGCAAGAACGGCCAAAAAAGCCAGCCATTTGTATATTTTATCTTTCATCACTTTTACAATTTCGTATTTAGAGCAAGCTTACAACACAAACACATGGCGCTCATTTTCTGCATTTTACATCGTTCGTTTTGTTTTTTTACACGACATAGGAATTACAGGGTACCCAAAAGCACCTTTAACGTTTTAATCAAATTTTTCAGAAGGAAAACATAGGGAAGCCATAAGCTTCCCTATGTCAAACCGAAGTTAAATAGTGGTTTTTCACCACTATTTAACTGGAATATTGTGAATTATTCAGCCGGAACATATACATATGTCCATCCGGTTGCCCATGCTGCATTCGGAACATACAGCACCATTTTATCTTCGGTAAGCTCTACAATCTGGAACAAGCCACTACCGTTACCACCGCCGTCAACGCCACCTAAAATAATCTGGTCGTTAACTTGCAGGGTTTGGTTTGTTACGTCAAGTACAAAGCTTCCTTTTTGTCCGGCACCATCAGCCGACGAGTAGTAAGTGTAGTTTGCAGCTCCGTCAAGGTCGAAATGCATTTTACCTGCTACATCAGAAGGAGGACAGCATTCGCCACCAGCATTCCACCATACCGACCAAGGTTTATTCGATGGATCGGACATGAACCACCAAAGGCCACCGTCGCCACCAACACCATCAAAAACCCATGTTTTTCCGGCTGCAGTGTTTTCGCTAACCAAATCATACCAGTCCTGGTCAAGCGGAGTATCCAACACATCAATTGTTACATCAATTGATTTTTCGAAAAACTCGGCACCTAAGGTTCCGGTAAAAGTAAAAGTTGAAGTACCGGGAATTGGATAAATAATCTCAACTTTATTGGTTAATGCAATACCCAGGTTATAATCCCAGTAACCGGTAACTCCGGGCGTAGCCATTTCTAATACAAGCAGGTTACCGCCATTTGAGTTTTGAGTCACCACCAGCTCAACGCCATCAATGTTTGTGGAGTTCTCCAGTTCTTTTTCATCAACAATTGATTCGCAAGCTGAAAACAGCAAAACCAATAAGCCGAGTAAAAGACTAATATTTTTAAATTTATTTATCTTCATTTTTCTTGATTTTAAAAGTTATTACCAACCTGGATTTTGCTCGTAAACGCCGTTTGAAAGTCTGACTTCCGTTTCAGGGAATGGCATCAAACCTTTAATTTCAGAACGGTAGTTTGGCGAGTATTTCGCGTCAATTCCAGAATTACGTACATCAAGTGTATAGTTGAAAGCCGATTCAACATCTCCCCAGCGAACCAGGTCGAACCAACGTAAGCCTTCAAAAGCCAACTCGTACAAACGTTCTTGCTTAAGTGCGTCTAATGAATAGGCAACCGGATCCAAGCCGGCACGTGCTCTAACGCGGTTCATACCATCAGCTGTTCCGGTAATTTCAGAGTGCATAAGCAGCACATCGGCAAAACGCATAAAAATAAAGTCTTGTGCGTGCATTAGCTGCATATCTGTATTTCCCCAATTGTACAACTGAATAAACATACCCTTAACATCACCACCATTTTCGCGGTGCTGAATAGCGATGTATTTTTTATTGAAGAAACCCGTTTCATGATCTCCTTTATCAGCTTCGTAACCACCGGCACCTTGCGCAGCATTACCTAATTCAAGTATAGAACCTTCTTTGCGCGGATCTTCAGCATCCCAGCTATTCCAAAGGTTCGGATTAATTGGACACCAGCCCCAACCCTGACCAAAAGGAACCATTGAGTTATCGCGAACACCGGTAAACAGTGCCAGGCGGTTGGTATAAATATTTCCGTTGTTCCAACCCCAGTCGCCAAACGAGAAACGCTGAACAAACATGGTTTCATAATTACCTGTTCCGAAAGTTGGCGAGTGGCCGTCTTGTCCAACCCATGATAGGTTATTTTCGTGAGCCCATGGTAAAACGGTTGTATCGCCTGCCGAAATATTTACGTAAGAGTAAGGCCACAGGTTTCTGAAATCGCTAACCAGTTCGTGTCCACTATTATTTATACAGTCGCTTAAGTATCCGGCAACATCAGAAGCCGACAGCGAACCACCGTCTGCCAATGGTAATACATCGGTGGACTGGCCTTCCATATTTGTCATATACCCGGTGTAGTACAAATAAACACGACCAAGATAAGCTTGTGCTACCCATTTATTGGCGTGGCCATAGCTTGAAGTTGGTATTTCAGGAAATGGTGTAGACGGCATGGTTTCGATGGCCAATTTCAAATCTGATGCGATTTGTGCATACGTTTCTGTAATTGTATTTCTTGGTCCGTCTTTTGGATCGTCGATTGCAGTAATAAGCGGCACTCCACCTAAAAATTTAACCAAACGGAAATAGAAAAACGCCCGCATAAACAGTGCTTCTCCAATCTGCTGATTTTTAAACTCCTGCGCCTCTTCTGCTGAAGCAAAGAAAGTAGAGAAATCAGCTTCGGCTGTTTTCTCAATAATGGCGTTTGCACGTGCAATACCATTGTACGACTGCGACCACAGATCACGATAAGTGTCTTCCAGCGGATCTTCAAAATTATCCACCCATTTGGCTGATTTATCGTCAGGACCACCACCACCTAACATCATGTCAGACAAAAGGTTGGCAGCCATCGATTCGTTACTGTGCACGTTTGGCGTATAAATCGCATTATACACACCGGCTATGGCTTCTTCCATATCGGTAGGTGTTGAATAATACGTATCCAAACTTTTACCGTAAAGGTTCTCTGTATCTAGAAATTCATCTCCGCAGCCTGTCGTAAACAACATTACGCATGCAACTGCTAAGTATATTATATTTTTCATTGTCTAATTTTTTTTAAAACTCAACACTTAAACCAAACATAACTGTTCTCGCCTGTGGGTATAACCCAAGGTCAATACCTGAAGCCCAACTTGCGTCATGTCCAAAAGCGACTTCCGGATCCATTCCATCATAACCGGTAAAGGTGTACAGGTTACTTACTGAGGTATAAAGTCTTACATTCGAAATAGCATCGATATTTGAAAGCAGGTGTCCGAAATTGTAACCAAAAGTTAAGTTACTAACTCTTAGGTAATCGGCATCGTGCATGTAAATATCCGAAACAAAGTTGGTGTTGCGGTTCGATGAAGAACTTAAGCGCGGTAATCTGTCTGAGGTACCTTCTCCGTGCCAGCGATCGAAAATACCCGTGGTATAGTTCTGGTCGAAGTTATCGGCAAACGAACGATACGACTGCATTACCTGCATACCGAATTTACCTGTAAAAGTAGCATTGGCGTAGAAGTTTTTAAATTCAGCACCTAACTGAATACCAATTTCCCAATCGGGGTTAGGATCGCCCAGCATTATTTTATCATCTTCATCAATAACGCCATCAAGGTTTTGGTCAACAAAACGCACATCGCCCGGACGTTGGTCGCTGAAATAAGGATTTCCTTCAGGAGTAACGTAAGCATCAACTTCATCCTGGTTTTGTAATAAACCATCGGTTTCGTATCCATAGAAGAAACCGATTGGCATACCTACCTCAACTCTTGATACTGCAGCAGTACCTTGAGACAACACGTGTGATGGTCCTTGAATTACGCCATCGGTATTGGCAATACTGGTAACTTCGTTTTTGTTGTAGGCCGCACTAAACGAAACATTGTATTTAAAATCGCCTACTTTATCGTTCCAGCCAAATACCATTTCAACACCAGTGTTTTCAATATCTCCACCGTTGATGTATGGGGCAGCAGCACCAAAAGTTCCAAGAATAGGTGCTTCAAGCAACCACCCTTTGGTTGTTTTCTTGTACCAGTCAAAAGTAACCGCCAGTCTTGAATCAAGAAGACGAGCATCAACACCAATGTTTAACTGTTCTGATTTTTCCCAGGTTACATCAGGGTTGGTTACCCGCTCCGGATAGGCGGTTGTTCCTGAAACCGGTTTTGTATCGCCAAAGAAATAACCAGGGAATACATAAGCAATTTGCGATGAATAGATAAAATTCGGAATTGACTGGTTACCGTTTTGTCCCCAGCTGGCACGCAATTTTGCAAAATCCAGAATTGAAATATCGTCCATGAAATCTTCTTCAGTAATTACCCAACCAGCAGCAAACGATGGGAATGTACCCCAACGGTTACCTTCGGCAAAGTTTGAAGAACCATCGGCACGTACCGTTGCCGAGAACATGTATCTTTCTTTAAAGTTATACTGTGCACGGGCGATATACGACATTAAGCCACCGCCACCGGCTGCCCAATCGGCACCCCAGGTGTTAATTTCGCTAATCGACTCGGGACTTTGTGTATTATTTATGTACGCATATTTAGGATCGCCAGGGAACAGCAAGTTGTTTCTTGAACCACCTACTTCCATATTAATCTGGTTTTTCAGCAACTCGGTACCTACCAGTACATCTACTTTATGGTCGCCAAACAAACGGCCGTAAGCAGCAGTAGTTGTCCAGGTCCAGTTGTTACCGAAATATTGGTTTTGCGAAGCGCCATCCACATCATCGTTATACAACAGTCCTAAACTGTAAGTAGGATTCATTGAACGGCCATAGCCAAACCATGCATCAACACCAAACGAACTTCTAACCACAAGGTCTTTAATTGGCTCAACTTTAATGTAAGCGTTACCTGTTACTTTGTTTCCTTTACCATAGTTGTAATTGTGGCGGTAATACATTCTTGCAATCGGGTTGGTTTGCCCGGTTGATAAACCATCTAAAGTTGGTGTAAAACCGTATTCGTTAATGTTGTTATCAATTGATGGTTGCCAGTATGCCGGCATCAATGGATTTTGAACCAGTGCATCGTGCAGGTCGTTCCAGTAAATGTTACCGGTACCCACACTGCGGTTTTCGGTATTGGTGTAAGTGAAGTTTTCACCAATGGTAATAATGTCGTGCTCATCGTTTTTATACAGAACAAATTCAGTATTTAAACGAGCTGTTAATCTTTTGTACCCGGCATCGATGATATCGCCACCAATAATACCTGTTTGATCGAGGTATGAGATACCTGCTGAGTAAATTACATCGTCGCTACCACCTGTGATGTTAACAGCATGGCTTTGCATTGATGCATCTTGTTTGGTTATTTCGTCAATCCAGTTGGTACCTTCCCAACCGTTTTGCAACATACCCCAAATGTCTTCACCCAACTGAGTTCCCAGCTCGCCAGGAAAATTGTTATTTAACCAGGCATTGTTTTTCAAAATCGCTTCCCAGTTGTTTGGTGCCAAACCATCGTTAACCCTACCTTCGTCCATAATGTACATGTATTCCTGTGCATTAAGTGGATCGAGGTTTTTGTAAATGTTCTGAATACCATAGTAACCATCGTAGGTAACCATTGGTTTTTTGTTTTTCGAACCTTTTTTAGTGGTAACAAGTACAACCCCGTTAGCAGCACGCGAACCATAAATAGCCGCCGAAGCTGCATCTTTCAGTACATCAATCGATTCAATATCACTGCTGTTCAGGTAGTCGATATTACCAACTGCAACTCCATCAACAATGTATAATGGATCTGAATCGCCAATGGTACCCAAACCACGAATGGTAACTTTAGTACCTGCTCCCGGCTGACCATTGTTACGTGTAATACTAACACCCGGAGTAGTTCCCTGTAACGCTTCCATTGCAGTTGAAGTATTCAAGGCTGCAATTTCTTCACCCTTTACATTAATGTTTGCACCAGTGGTTAAGGCCTTTTTTTGAACACCGTAACCAACAACTACTACCTCATCAACGTCAAAAGCGTCACTTTCCAGAACAACGTCAACCTGCGTACGTCCGTCAACAGGTATTTCCTGCGGTTTCATTCCAACAAACGAAAACAGCAAAACTGCATCTCCTGAAACTTTCAAGGTATAAACCCCATCAAAGTTTGTAACAGTACCGTTTGTAGTTCCTTTAACAACTACTGTAACCCCCGGTAATGGCTGGTTGTCATCTGCCGAAGTAACTACACCGCTAAGTGTAACTTCCTGGGCAAATAAGCCAAGGGAAAATACAGTACTCAAAATCAACATGAGAAATTTTCTCATTCTTTGTTTTTCTTTCATAGATTTAATTTTGATTTGAATTACAAATAATTTCTATTCTACTATAGTTAGTCATCGCACACAAAGTGCAATTCATCTCATTTCAACTAATGGCGTAAAAAAGGTTGGGTTGAAAAGCCAATTCCGGCTTTTTGAAGTGCAAAAAGTATTCATAGTAAGTTAGTTTTATAGTTTGTTAATTGTGGATATAACAATATGCTTATTGTTCGATGCACAATATAGTGTACAATTTTAATCTATTTATATTATTTAAACAAAATTTCACATTTCGAATATCAACGAAAAATTGACTTTTCCCAAGAATTTTACCCTATCATAAATACTACACAACCTATTACAAAATACATCAAATACACATCACAAGAATTTCATATCCCTGATTTACTGAATATTAACAAGAGTTACATTGTAAATATTACACATCTAACAACTATATGCTCTACAACATAAATTGTACTGAATTAAATATTCGATAAGTAAGTTGATAGATTGATTGAGCGCGAGAGCTCCAATTTTTTTCTCAGTCGGTAGCGACTAATTTCTACTCCACGAAATGAAATATTAAGCAATGTTGCTATTTCTTTGGTTGAAATATTCATTCGGATGTAAGCACAGAGCCTTAAATCTTTTGGAGATAGTTGCGGGAATTTTTCTTTCAATCGTTCAAAAAACTCCTTGTGAACCTCATCAAAATAGGTTTCGAAAATACGGTTCTGCTGTTTATCGTCAAGCTCTTTTTCAATGCGCCGCTTTAAAACGGCCATTTTCGATTTTACAGCCCCGTCCTCGGTGGTGTTTTGTATTTTCTGCAGCTCTTGATTTACTTTCATCAAGAACCTGTTTTTATGAATGATATTATTGGTTTGATTGGCCAATTCCTTATCGCGGTAGATCATTTCTGCCCGCAACTTTTCATTCCGGAGTTTTATAATCTCTTTTTCAGCAATAACCGCCTGGTGTTGAAAATGTTCGTCTTTTTCCTGCATTTCCTTTTGATGAAGCACACGCGCCTGCTTTTCGCGCTGTTTAATACGGTACTGAATTACAAGAATTGTAACAACAATTGAAACCAAAAGAAAAATAACATATAAAAAGTGTGCCCAGTTGGAGCGATACCACGGTGGCAAAATCGAGAAACTAAATTCACTAATGCCACTCTCTTTACCATAATTATTGAGCGCTTTAATTTTAAAAGTATAGTCGCCAAACGGAAGGTTCGTAAAATCCTTGTAAGGATCAGCTGTCCAGGGCGACCATTGATCCGAAAAATTTTCAAGATAATAACTAAAGCGTAAGTCTTTAAGATTTTCGTAAAAAGGCGAGTTATAATGAAAACGAATACTGTTCTTCCGAAATGGGAAATTAAAACGCTCCGTATCACCTCCCAACGGATAAATCACAGAATCGAGATAGCTGAGTTCAACTTTTGTAATAAAGCTTTGAAAATCGGCATTGTATGACTTTGAGAACTTCGAGTTATAATGTACAAAGCCCTGGTCAATTCCAAAAATGGTATATTGTTCATCCAGCGGATAAATAAATTCGAAAGCACTAACAAATTGTTCTCTTATGGCATCAAACGGGCTGGTGATTTTCGTATAAGTTAAATCTTCGTTTTTGCGTAAAACACCCGACTCTGTTTCTGAAATATACCATACGTTTTCTTCTTCGTCACTCACAACTTTCTGAAGCTGCCCGCGAAGTCCGAATAATTCATTAATTGCATCAGCTTCTACAAAACTGTTGCTTGCTGTTTGGTAGGTAAAAACACCATCAACTGTGGAAACGTAAAGCTCATCATTCAATTCAAACAGCAAGTTGCTTCTATCGGATGGCAAACCTTGTGCTTTACCATACCTTGAGAAACGAACAACACTGTCTGCTTTTTCATTTAAGCTCATTCGAAAAACGCCTTTCCCTCCGTGGCTCATCCATATATCGCCACCTTTATCTTGTTTGATAAACCGCGATGATTCATTAAAACCTTTTAGTTTATGGGAATACTCCCACCCCCGGGCTCCTTTTTTCAATACAACCAGGCCATGATAGTGTCCTCCCAACAATAAATCAGGTTGATTTTTAAGCCTTATGTATCCCCAGGCTCCCGGTTCGTCAGAAATAAGTTCAGCTTTATCGGCCCGAATAAGATAAGTTCCGTTATTATGCCCGCACAACAACTGGTTATCGAATTCTTCAATAAACCAGACCTGCCCTTCGGAGTTTTCGACCAGGTTATAATCTGCATCAAGTGCATCACGCGATTCATACGACCGCACAAAAAGTCCCTGATTGGTTCCAAGGTATAACTTGTTATTGTAAATTTTTGCCGAGTAACCTGTTCCCAATGTGCCCTGGCCGGTAAGATAGGTAATCGGAGAATTGGTTTCAACGTACGATATACCATTATCAAGCCCCAGCCACAAATTGTTGTCTTTATCAGGAAATACACTTAAAACCGTATTATTTTGTAACTCTTTTCCACGGTTTACAATGTGTAAAACTTCGCCATTGGCATCGGCAATAACCACCCCATTTAAGATGGTTCCAAATGCTAAGTTTCCGTTTGCAAATTGCGTTGCACAAAACAACTTATTGGTTTTTATAAAGGAATTAACATCCGTGTCCCACTCGGTTAAATTACGCCCATTGTAATAAAACAGGCCTTTATCTGCAGTGCCAATTAACAAATTATCGGCATCAAGCTCTGTAATCGACAAAATCTGGGAGTTTTTAAGCGAATTGGCATAATTTAATTGCACCGGCCGGCCCTCAACAAGGGTAAACAAGCCTACTTCCAAATCCTGGTAATAAAGTTTACCTGCTATGTTAAACGAAAAATGAAATTTATTTTGAGGAACAACAATTTCAATAGTTTCACCATTGTAAATAAATATTTTCTCAAAAGATTGAAAAATAACTTTACCCTCGATTTCATGAATTTTCCATACCTCATCAAAATCTCGATGCTGCCCGGGCACCAGGTTCAGCAGGCTCTTAAACTCGTATCTTCCACTACTGTTTCGTTGTATACATCCAAAATCGTAAGATAAGGCAGCGTAAATGTTATTATTCGAATCAATAAATACCGAGCGAACCAGGGATGAAGGTACCGGGATTAATTCCCAATGAAAACCATCAAAACGCAGCACTCCATCGTTATTGGCAAAGTACATAAACCCATCTTTATCTTGTGCAATATTCCAGTTTTGTGTACCGGCAGAATACTCAGATTTTTCGTAGTTACGAATATGAGGAGTTCCAATATATTTTTCTTGTGTAAACCCAAAAACCGGGAAAACCAAAAAAATAATCAAATACTTCCTTATATCACTTAACTTACATGTAAACTCCATTTGCCAATTGGGTCCTTTTTACACAAATATAATCAATGATTTTTCTGAAATTCAATTTTCCACAATCCCCTGAAGTCGCTTAACTGATATCCGGTGGCCAAATCAGCCGGATAGAGGTGCTGAAGTTTCTGTCGTGTAGCTGTGTTTATATCGGTTTCAATATTGCCATGGCACTTTAAACATGCCGGAAGGCCAATTCGGATAGGTTTATAGTAAACCAGGTTATTCCCCGATTGAATGAGCGTGTCAGCCACGTTTCTGGCAGAAAAAATCTCCCAAAGTTGTTTATCCTCATTAGTTTGCAGGGCATTCTCCGGATTCCTATTTTTGGCTGAGACCCTGGATATCATACAATTATAAACTTCATTCAGGCTATCAACCAGCTCACCGGCTTGCAAGTTACAAAACTCAACAGCATATTCCGAACCTCCTTTTTGAATGGCTGCCCCTACATTTTGCAAAAGAACGGCTTGTACATCTTCGGTAATTTGTTGTCCGTTTTTTTGATACTTACTATAGGTTTCACGATCAATATTTTTTCCGCAACTCCAACAGAAAGCGAAAAATAACAGCACAAGAATTTTAGTTTTCATCACAGTGTATCTTAAATTAATGTATCAATTCAGCTTTATTTGGTAATCTGCAAGTTCAGCTTTATTTGTGAAATCACAAAATCAACTATCTTTATGCCATCAAATATTCTTTCAAAAAAGGGTGTTTGATTATACAGAAGAGTGGAGAGATCGGGCTCAATGAAACTCTGGCAACCTTCATCAGTTATGAAAAGGTGCCAATACCCGGCCGGTAACGGAATTATAATTGTAACACAATCGATGAAGAAACTGCACTACAAATTATTTTTTACCAGCTATTTGCACGGGGCAAATATGTGTATGCGCGAGCGGTTATAACCGCATAACCGCATACCAAAACCGTTTTTTAGTTGAATTTTTAAAAGGCAAAACCATGCCCGGAATTCGTTTTTGGGCAATGAAAAATTTGCCACGCTTGATATATTATGCCAAAAGAAAAATCTTACGAAGAAATTAATCAGAAGCTGAAGGCAGGAAAAGCAGTTGTTTTAACTGCCGAAGAAGTTGCACAACTGGCAAAAAAACTATCGCCAGAAGAAATTGTTGAACAGGTAGACGTAGTAACAACGGCCACCTTCGGAGCCATGTGTTCGTCGGGGGCAATCATTAATTTTGGCCATGCTAACCCGCCAATACGCATGGAAAAAATAAGGTTAAACGGGGTACCCTGCTACGAAGGACTTGCTGCGGTTGATTCCTACATCGGCGCAACTGCCTGCAATCCCGACAACCCGGATTATGGTGGTGCTCATGTTATTCAGGACCTGCTTGAAGGCAAAGATGTGGTTTTGGAAGCCTGGGCCAAAGGAACCGATTGTTATCCGCGAAAGCACATAAAAACCACCATTAACATTAACTCCATTAACGAGTTTACACTTTTTAATCCGCGCAATGCCTATCAGAATTATAACGTGGCAGTAAACACCACCCCAACAATAAAACACACCTACATGGGAACACTGCTTCCGAATTTACGCAATGCCACTTATTCCACTTCGGGCGAGTTAAGCCCTTTATTAAACGACCCTGATTTTAAAACCATTGGTCTGGGTACACGTATATTTTTGGGAGGCACACAAGGCTTTGTGGTATGGCCGGGAACGCAGTTTCATACCACACGCCCAAAAAACGATTTGGGAGTTCCCGTAACCAACGCAGCCACCATTGCCGTTATGGGTAACCTAAAAGAAATGTCGGCCGATTACATTCAGGCAGCATCCTACGAGAAATATGGCGTAAGCATGTTTGTTGGCATTGGCATACCCATTCCTGTTTTAAATACTGATATTGCCAAACGGGTGTCAATCAACAACAGCCAGATTGAAACTTCGGTATTAGATTATGGAACAAATGGCACCCCAAAACTGGCTCAGGTAACCTACGAACAGCTACAATCGGGCTTTATAAAGGTAAAAGGGAAAAAAATCAGAACCGCCCCGGTAGCCAGCCTAAAAAAGGCACGTAAAATTGCCGATGAACTAAAAAAATGGTTGCAGAACGGACAATTTGAAATAAGTAAACCGGTGCAAATGTTCCCGGGCAACACCTCGTTAAATCAATTAATTGAAACGGAGGCCGACAATGATTAAGAAAAGATACATCCTGAATTTCCCTCCGCAAAGCGGCGATAAAGCATTTACCTACCATTTGGTTAAAGATTACGACATCAGAATAAATATTCTGAAGGCGGAGGTATACCCCGGAAAACGCGGAAGCCTGTTGCTTGAACTGCAGGGTAAAAAAGAAAACATCGAACAAGGTGTTGAATACATTAAAAGCCATAAAATCACCTGCGAATCGCTCGATAAGCGTATTCGCTGGAAAGAGGAAAAATGTATCGACTGCGGCAACTGCTCTGCCGTTTGTTTTGCCGGGGCCCTTACAATGAACAAAGAATCGTGGAAACTGGAATTCGACAAAAGCAAATGCGTGGTTTGCGAACTTTGTATTCCGGCATGCCCGCTAAACCTTTTTGAAATTGATTTCCGTTAACAACTGTAAGCTATGAAGCTTTTTGAAGAACGAACATACCGCAGCCAATTTAATACCGAGCGCTTTAAAGGCTTCGAGATAAAACATCTGGAAACCGACCTTTGGATTGGGGTTGATCCCGAGTCGTACAAAGAAGAAATGCAGGTTGTTGCCTTGGCGAAATTACAGGCCCTGCGCCAAACTTTTGATACCTACATTGAAAAAGAACCGTTTTTCAAAAAAAGCCTAAAGCCCTTTCAACCATCAGAATTTGCACCAACCGAAGCAAAAGAGATGGCGCTTGCAGCCGAACAGGCCGGCATTGGCCCTATGTCGGCGGTGGCAGGATTGTTTGCACGCAAAATTGGCGAAGAAATTTGTAAAAACTTTTCCGTGAAAGAGCTGTTAGTTGAAAACGGTGGAGATATTTACCTGCTATTGGAAAAGGAACTGGTTCTTTCTGTTTTTGCCGGTGAGTCCATTCTTTCCGAACGAATAGGATTGGTAATTTCAGCGGGTGAAGGAAGCTTTGGCATTTGCACATCAGCCGGAACTGTTGGCCCGTCGTTAAGTTACGGAAAAGCGGATGCTGTAGTAGTAGTTTGCAACGACATACTGCTTGCCGATGCGTTGGCAACTGCACTGGGCAACAAAGTTAAAACGCCCGACCATGTGGAGAAAGTGATTAAACAAGCCGAAAATTACTCTGCTATACAGTCCTTGCTTATTATTTGCGAAGACAAAATCGGGATTAAGGGGGAGAACGAAATACGAATATTGAAATGAAAGGAAAGGCCCCCTGAGTCACCTCAAGGGAAGATCAGACAAAACAACAGTTACGAAGAAATTGAAAGAGAGAAAAATGAGTTTAAAAAAAGACATACGTAAAGAATTAGAGAAAAGGGTTTTGGTATTGGATGGTGCAATGGGATCACTCATTCAGGGCTATAAACTGGAGGAGAACGATTACCGGGGAGAACTGTTGAAAAATCACGCTGACGACCAAAAAGGTAATAACGACATGCTTTCGCTTACCCGCCCTGATGTGATTGCCGAAATTCACGAAGAATACCTAAAAGCCGGTGCCGATATAATTTGCACCAATACCTTTAATGCTACAAGTATTTCGCAGGCCGACTACAACACCGAAGCCTACGTTTATGAAATGAATAAAGCATCGGCAGCAATAGGCCGCGAGCTAGCCGATAAATATACCGAGGCAAACCCTGCCAAACCGCGTTTTGTTGCCGGATCAATTGGGCCTACCAACAAAACACTGTCCCTATCGCCCGATGTAAACGACCCCGGCTACCGGGCCATTACTTTCGACGAAGTAAAAAATGCTTACCGCGAACAAGCCGAGGCCTTGCTGGATGGTGGTGCCGACCTGTTTCTGATTGAAACTATTTTTGACACACTTAACAGCAAAGCCGCCATTTTTGCCATTGAAGAAGTGTTGGAAGCAAGAGGCGAAAACATTCCGGTAATGATATCGGGAACCATTACCGACGCCAGCGGACGCACACTGTCGGGACAAACCTTAGAGGCCTTTCTGAATTCAGTTTCTCACATCAACCTGTTAAGTATTGGTTTAAACTGTTCGCTGGGTGCTACCGATTTAGAGCCCTACATCAAAGAACTGGCCGGAAAAGCACCTTTTCATATCAGTGCACACCCCAATGCCGGCCTGCCCAACCAATTTGGCGAGTACGACGAAACACCGGAAATTATGGCCGGGCACATTAAACACTATCTCGACAATAACTATGTAAATATTATTGGAGGTTGTTGCGGCACCACACCGGCACACATAAAAGCCTTTGCCGATATGGCAAGCAAAGCAGCACCACATCACATTCAACAGGCATCCACCTACACTAAACTTAGTGGATTAGAGCCGGTTACTATCACTGAAAATACCAACTTTCTGAATATTGGTGAACGTTGTAATGTAGCCGGATCGCGTAAATTTGCCCGTTTAATCAGCGAAGAAAAATACGAAGAAGCGCTGTCAATTGCCCGCAACCAGGTTGAAAGCGGAGCACAGGTAATCGACGTAAATATGGATGACGCCATGCTGGACGCCGAAAAAGAAATGGTAACCTTCCTTAACCTGATAATGGCCGAGCCCGATATCGCCCGACTTCCGATAATGATCGATTCATCAAAATGGCATGTAATTGAAGCCGGGTTGAAATGCTTGCAGGGAAAAGCCATTGTAAACTCCATTAGTTTAAAAGAAGGCGAAGCAGTTTTTATTGAACAGGCACAAAAAATTAAACGTTACGGTGCAGCAGTTATCGTTATGGCTTTTGACGAAAAAGGCCAGGCCGACAATACTGAACGACGCAAAGAAATTTGTAGCCGCGCCTACAAAATACTTACCGAGCAGGTAAAACTGCCTGCACAAGATATTATTTTCGACCCCAACGTACTTACCATTGGCACCGGTATTGAAGAGCACAACGCTTATGCGGTTTCATTTATCGAATCGGTAAAATGGATAAAACAAAACCTGCCCCTTGCAAAGGTTAGCGCCGGAGTAAGTAATGTTTCGTTTGCATTTCGCGGTAACAATGTGGTACGCGAGGCTATGCATTCGGTTTTCCTTTTTCATGCCATAAATGCCGGACTGGATATGGGAATTGTAAACCCCGGAATGCTTCAAATTTACGATGAAATACCGAAAGACCTGCTTGAAAAAATTGAAGACCTGGTACTAAACCGCAAACCCGACGCTACCGAACGTTTACTCGAGTTTGCCGAAAACCTGAAATCATCAGCAAAAAAAGAGGAGATAAAAGACCAATGGCGAGAACTTACGCTAGAAAAACGCATTGAACATTCGCTGGTAAAAGGCCTTCCCGAGTTTGTCGACCAGGATATGGCTGAAGCTATTGAAAAATACTCGCCTGCATTAACCATTATTGAAGGTCCGCTAATGGACGGCATGAATGTGGTTGGCGAACTTTTTGGCTCCGGAAAAATGTTTCTGCCACAGGTAATTAAATCGGCACGGGTAATGAAAAAAGCGGTAGCCTATCTGCTGCCATATATTGAAGCCGATAAAGCAAAATATAAAAACAGTACTTCGCAGAAAAAAGTGCTGATGGCTACTGTAAAAGGCGATGTGCACGACATTGGGAAAAATATTGTTGGGGTAGTTTTAGCCTGTAACAACTACGAGATTATTGATTTGGGCGTGATGGTACCCACCGAAAAAATACTTGATGAAGCCATTAAAAATGAGGTAGACGTTATTGGATTGAGTGGATTAATTACCCCTTCGCTGGAAATTATGGTTGACATTGCCAAAGAAATGGAACGCCGAAAAATGACTATTCCGGTGATGATTGGCGGGGCAACCACCTCGAAAATTCATACGGCAGTAAAAATTGCACCCGAATATTCAGCTCCGGTGGTTCATGTAAAAGATGCATCGCTGGCTGTTAATGTGGTTGCCAACCTGGTAGCAAAAAACGAATCGTTTATCAAAAACCTTGATGCGGAGTATGAACAAATCAGAGCGTTTCAGGGAAAACGAAAGGAAAAAGCATACTTAACACTTGCCGAGGCTCGTTCAAATAAGTTCAAAATTGATTGGAACAATACACCTATTTATAAACCAAATTTCACAGGAGTTAAGCACTTAATCGATTTTCCGCTTGAGGAGTTGAGAAACTATATTGATTGGACTTTCTTTTTTATTACCTGGGGATTAAAAGGCCATTATCCGCAAATTTTAGCAGACGAAAAACAGGGCGAAGAAGCCAAAAAACTGTTTAAAGAGGCCAATGAGTTTTTGGATGAAATAATTGAAAAGAAAATGCTGCAGGCTAATGCCGCATTCGGAATTTGGCCGGCTCTGGCTGATGGCGACGACGTTGTGCTTTTCGGTGATGAAGCCTGCCAACAAGAAATCGGGCGTTTCTACCACCTTCGTCAGCAAGAGAAGAAAAAGCAAGGTGTAGCCAATTTTTGCTTATCCGATTTTGTTGCCCCAAAAGAATCGGGCAAAGTAGATTACTGTGGAGGGTTTGCCACCACAGCAGGCATTGGCATTGAAAAATGGACCAAAAAGTTCCGCGAAGAAAACAACGATTACAAAGCCATTATGGTTGAAGCCCTGGCCGATAGGTTAAGCGAAGCTTTTGCCGAGCTGCTGCATTTTGAAATTCGAAAGAATTACTGGGGCTATGTTCCGGACGAGCAACTTTCGCTGGAAGAAATGCTGAAAATAAAATACCAGGGTATTCGCCCGGCACTGGGTTACCCGGCTTGCCCTGAACACTCTGAAAAAGAAAACCTTTTTAAATTAATTAAGGCAGAGGAAATTGGCATTTCGCTAACCGAACATTTTGCCATGTATCCCAATGCTTCTGTTTCGGGGCAATATTTTGTGCACCCCGAGTCGAGGTATTTTAGCCTCGAAAAGGTGGGTAAAGACCAGGTGGAAGATTATGCCAACCGAAAAAATGAATCGATTGAATTTGTTGAGAAGTTTTTATCCATTAACCTGAATTATAAATAAAGCCAAAACAAGCATTAAACAGAGTATCGAACCCTGTATGCCCGGCGTAAATTATATCAATTCATTAAAAAAACACGGATTGAAGCGGTATTTATACGGCCAAACCAACGAACAGGTTCGAATTTGTTAAATTTGTTGTTGTAAAACAGACTACAGATGAAAGTTATTGATACCATAAACCAGGCAAAAAAAACGGTATTCTCTTTTGAGTTGCTTCCGCCATTAAAAGGAAACGATGTATCGCGTTTACACCGTACCATCGAGAGTTTAACCGAATTTGATCCGAAATACATTAACATTACCACCCACCGCGACGAGGTGGAGTTCAAGGAACTTCCCAACGGTAAAATCGAAAAACGTACGGTTCGTAAACGCCCGGGAACAGTTGCCGTTGCTGCAGCCATACAGCACAAGTACGGAATACCCGTGGTGCCTCATATTTTATGTGGTGGCTTTACTCGCAGCGAAACAGAACACGTTTTAATCGACCTTAATTTTCTGGGGATCAACAATGTTTTGGCCCTGCGTGGTGACGGATTAAAAGGACAACATGTTTTTCAGCCTACACCGGGAGGAAATGCCAATGCCAACGAGCTGGTTAAGCAGATTAAAGACCTGGGCAAAGGAAAATACCTGGAAGAGGACCTGAAAAACAACTCGCCACTTGACTTCTGCATTGGAGTTGCAGCTTATCCTGAAAAGCATTTCGAATCGCCTAACATGGAGCAGGACATGCTTTACCTGAAACAAAAAGTGGATGAGGGTGCCGATTATATTGTAACGCAAATGTTTTTTGATAACCAGGTATACTACAACTTTGTAAACAGGTGCCGCGAAATGGGAATTACCGTTCCCATTATTCCGGGTATTAAACCCATTAACCTGAAAAACCAGCTTACTGTGCTGCCTAAAATTTTCAGTATCGACCTGCCACAAGATTTATCAAAAGAACTGGCAAAGTGCAAAAATAACGACGATGCCAGACGTGTTGGTACCGAGTGGGCCATTTATCAATCGAAAGATTTGGTGGCCAACAATGTTCCTTCGTTGCACATTTACACCTACGGTATTTCCGACAATGTAAGCGAAATTATTAAGGCTGCGTTTTAAAGCACAAACAATACAAGTAAAAAATTAGGCTGGAAGTTTTCATTTTCCAGCCTTATTTTTTTATTCCGGAAGAAGGAATCCAATTTATCCTTCTACCTGTATTTCAACATCTTGCTGATTCAATTTGTCGTTATCGGCCTGGTTATTTTGTTTAAGCGAATAAATCATCGCTTCTACCTGGCGCAAAAAATTACGTTTGTCTTTGCTGGGCGCATAAACAAAGCCAAAGGCATTAATAACGCGTTGGTTTGAGGCATCCAACTCTGAAAGGGCAATGTAAGGCCCTCCCATAAAATCATTTTCAACCCGCCAAAGGCCACGCATTTCGGCAGCGTAATTTCCGTTGTGTTTCAACACATTAAATATCTGGTCGATACGTTTTTCGGTTGTCATATAACTGCCTTCGGTTGGACCAGGAACATATTTTTTTAATAAACTGTCGCGTATTGGCAACTGATAATCAACAGTAAATGCACTATCCGAAACATAAGGGTAGGTGTATACAACAATTCCCTGAATAATGTCGGGCGTATCATACTGCACCCAAATAAAATCTTTTTGTTTTTCCATTATTCTAAATCCCGGAGGAACCTGCATGGTTATTCCCAGTTCTGTATTTAGAGTATTGAATACAGCTTTTTCGTATACCTTTCGGTAATTCATTGTAATGCGTTCTTTCTCGGCAGCAACAAAATACGATAAGATTTTATCCTTGTTTTCCTCAAAAATCTGCACAAACTCGTCGGCAGTTTTTGCAGTAATAAGTACGGTTGCCTGCGGATAAGCCCATACGTCATCGGTAAAACTTATTCCCGATTTTTCAGTATTTGCAGATATACTGGTGCGTACAATGTTTCGTGCGGTTTTAAAAATATCTTTAAATGCGGCATGAGGGATATCAATCAAGTCGAACATCGGTTCATCCTGTGGTAATCCGGCATGAGACTGTGCCAGTGTTTCGCGCATAATTTTTCCGGGCTCAGCCTCCCACGATTCTTTCGAAACAATGACCACCATTTCTCCGGCTTTTCCGGTAATGTTGGTATACATTTGAGTTGAATCGGCTCCGCACGACAACAGAATTGTGGCAGCAAAAACTAGTAAAACGAGGTGGTTAAATGTTTTCATATTATCAGCTTTTTTTTTTGGATTTTCCGCACCATCAACAAAAACCTTACCATATTGCAATAAAACAAATTACCCAAAGCAATAACCAGCCTGAGGTAGTACAAAAAATCCCGTCGCTGCATTACAGAACGGGATTTGTAATATCTGGTACGATATTAATTAACTTTCAATTTTTCCGGTATCCGATTTTTTATCTTCCGCCTCGTCTTCTTTTGTGGCATTTTTAAATTCTTTCATTCCTTTTCCAAGGCCTTTCATTAATTCCGGAATTTTACGTCCACCAAAAAGAAGTAAAACAATAATTAAAATGATAATTATTTCCTGAGGTCCGATAAATCCTGCTACAACAAATAAATTCATATCAAATAAGTTAATTGGTTCAAAAACAAAAATAGTTTTTTTTACTTAAAATGTGCCGTTAATCATTTTTATTATATCGTTGGCATTTGCATAAAGTACTAAGGCCAAAAGTAATACCATTCCGGCAATTTGTGCATATTCCAGAAATTTTTCTCCGGGTTTCCGGCCGGTAATCATTTCGCCGAATAAAAACATTACATGTCCGCCATCTAATGCTGGTATTGGCAGCAGGTTCATAATGGCCAGGATGATGGAGATAAAGGCCGTCATGTTCCAGAAATGTGCCCAATCCCAGGTTGGTGCAAATATATTCCCGATAGTGGCAAAACCACCTAATGATTCGTATGCTTTTGTTTCTTTTTTAAAGAATAGCTTAAACTGTTTCAGGTAATTTCCGGTGGTTTGAACACCACGGTTTATACCTGCCGGAATAGACTCAAAGAAACCGTATTTTATGGTTTTATATTCGAACAAGCCTTCCGGGTTATTAAATGCCGGGTTAAAACCAATTTTACCATCTTCGTTAACGGTAACACTTTTAGTCATTGCTTGTCCGTTACGGGTAATTTCAAATGTTACTTCCTGGTTTACATTCGATTCGAGGTAAGCCGTAAACTGGTCGTAATAATCAAAAGCCTTGCCGTCAACTGCTCCAAGCACATCGCCTACTTCAAACCCGGCATTAACAGCCGGCATATCTTTTGCCAAACGCCCAATCTGTATATCATACGGAATTCGTTCTTCCCAAATACCCTTACTTTTTAGTAAAAGCGCCAGATCTTCGCCGGTAATTTCAACCTCTGTTTTTTCCCCGTTGCGTTCCACCTGCACCGTTTTTGCACCATCTAACACAATGGTTGGTACAATTTTATTAAACTGCTCGATGTACTGATTATCGACAGTAAGAATTTTATCGCCTGTTTTAAAGCCAATTTGCTCGCCAACCTCGTTAACAACAATGCCGTATTTTACATTTTCGGTGGGCAGGTATTGCTCGCCCCAGGCATATAAAACACCAATGTAAATTACCATGGCAAAAATAAAATTCATTAAAACGCCACCCAGCATGATAAGCAAACGCTGCCAGGCCGGTTTTGCCCTGAACTCATAATCTTTTGGTGGCAACTTCATCGCCTCCTTGTCCATCGACTCATCTATCATTCCCGAGATTTTTACATAGCCACCCAATGGTAACCAGCCAATTCCGTATTCGGTTTCGCCTTTTTGTATTTTAAATAACGAGAACCAGGGATTAAAAAAGAGGTAGAATTTTTCTACGCGGGTTCTAAAAAGTCGGGCAAACATAAAGTGACCTGCCTCGTGCAGAACCACCAATATGGATAAACTTAAAAGTAATTGTGCTGTTTTAATTAATATCGACTCCATTCAATCTTCTCTAAATTTTGTTTTCTGTTAACAACGATGTTAGTGTTCTTGTTTCGTTGTTTGTTTCAATTAAATCATTCAGGCCGGGTTTTTCAATAAACGCAACCTTATCCATGGCTTTTTCAATAATTACGGGCATCTGCAAAAAGTTTATTTTTCTTTTCAGAAAAGCCTCTACCACAATCTCGTTTGCTGCATTAAGAACACATGGCAAATTACCACCTTTCTCCATTGCGGCAAAAGAGAGTGCAAGGTTACGAAAAATTTCTGTATTTGGCTGCTCAAAATTTAAGCTTGGGTAGTCTAAAAAGTTGAAACGTGGGAAGTTATTCTGAATTCGGTTGGGAAATCCCATTGCATATTGAATGGGCAGCTTCATATCGGGCAGTCCCATTTGGGCTTTCATCGACCCATCTTCAAACTGCACAATGGAGTGAATAATTGATTCCGGATGTACAATTACATCAATTTTTGATGCCGGTAAACCAAACAACCAGTGAGCTTCAATTACCTCAAAGCCTTTATTCATGAGCGTTGCTGAATCGATGGTAATTTTGGCTCCCATGTCCCAATTGGGATGTGCAAGGGCATCGTCAACAGTTACGTGTTGCAGTTCGTCAAAGCTTTTTCCCCTGAAGGGTCCACCCGAACAGGTAAGGTATATTTTCTCTATCGGGTTCATAAATTCGCCCACCAAACACTGAAAAATAGCTGAGTGTTCGGAGTCTACAGGCAGTAAATCAACACCCTTCTCGCGTGCAGCACGGGTAATTATTTCACCGGCAACAACCAGGGTTTCTTTGTTGGCAAGGGCAATTTTTTTCCCGGCTTTAACTGCATTATAGGTTGGAATAAGCCCCGAATAGCCTACCATGGCAGTAAGCACCAAATCAATGGTATCCATTTCAACCACCTGGTTTAATGCTTCCTCTCCGGCGTAAACTTTAATATCTTCGTCCTCAAGTGCATCCGAAACCAGCCGATAGTTGCCCTTATTGGCAATTACCACCACATTGGGTTGAAATTTTATTGCCTGTTTAATCAGCAGCTCAACACTGTTATTGGCCGTTAAAACCTCAACTTCAAATAATTCCGGATTTTGTTCGATCACCTCAAGTGCCTGGGTTCCGATTGATCCTGTTGACCCGAGAATTGCTATTCTTTTTTTCATTTTCAAAAATCAATGTACTGTTCAGGGTCAAGCGCTCTTCCATCGTGCCACAATTCAAAATGCAAGTGTGGTCCGCTAGTTAGCTCTCCGGTGTTACCGATTATAGCTATTGCTTCGCCGGCCCGCACGCCTTGTCCTGTCTTTTTTAGTAACTCAGCATTATGTTTATAAACCGACACCAGATTGCTTTCATGCTGAATATAAGCAACATATCCGGTTTCCAATGTCCACCCGGCAAAAATTACCGTACCATCAAGCACCGACGAGATGCGCGCATTGGGTTCGCTCACCAAATCAATACCAAAGTGGTCGGGTGTATTTTTAAAATGTTGCGAAACAATACCCTTTACCGGAACAAAAAAATGAATCTGGCTCAATTGGGTAACGCCTGAATTATTATTTTGAATAGAAAGACTAAGTTGTTCGGCTAATAATTTATCCTGAAAAACCGAATCGTGATTATACGCTTTAAATTCAACCTCATCGTTACTAATTTCTGTAGTTGCCGATAGGTCATCTTCAGGAACTTCACCCGACATTATTGCCTGTATTCCTTTAAAGAACTGGTCGCGTTTGGCAAGTTCCTGCTCTAAAGAATCAACCACCAGGGCATTTCTCACCAACATTTGTCGATACTCGGCCTTGGGGTAACCCGGAATATACTCGCGCAAACCGGTTGTGGCAATCAATAAAATTACCAGAATTACCAGAACTGCCGATGTTAAACTGGTAACCGTAAACACTTTCAGTCGCGAAAGCTTCATGCTCCAAACCGACTGAAAAGTTGTATCGTTATAAATTATTAACCGGTATTGATTTTTTAGTTTATCAAAAAACTTCTTTTCTTCCACCCTAAACATTTTTAAGCGCTACAAATTTAGAAAGAATTGAGACATAGCCCTGTTGTTTAGGTATTTTTAACCAAGTGTTATTGCTCAACCGGGTAGCATATTCGCGTTAACCATTTCTCCGGATCGGGTTCCTGCCCGGGATCGGTGATATAAAACTCCAGGGGTGCACCGGATAGGGCGAAGCCATGTGCTTCCATCCATTTTTGTATCGCAGCATGGCCATCCTGCAAATTAGTGTAGTCGCCGTAATAGTCAACTGTTGCACAAGTTAAGGCAGGCAAACTGGCAGTCATAACCTTGTTGTTCCCTTCTACCACTTCGGCTATCGGTATTCCGCATTCCAAATCAATGTCTTCTTCATTCATTAAATGATACATGGCAAATGGCATTCCCGTCATCTCAAGCTGCTTACTTGCCAGAAAGCCGCTGATTTCGCCATACATTTCACCCATTTTCAGGCTAATTTCAATAAACGGAACCGTTTCGCGTATACCTGCGTAATTTATGGCCTGTGTTTCTTGCAGAAGCACAACATAATCCTGAGCCTCTTCAATTGCCTGGCTTAAGGCTTTAATTCGGGTTAATCCATACTCAAAATCGGCACCAATATATTTAGGCATCATTAATCCAAACCAACGGGCAAAGGGGTTATTACCTACATCGTAAGAAAGGGTCCATTGCAACAAAGTGCTGTCGTTTTTTGATGTTAGCACAAAATTACTCAATGCATTTCCCTGTTGCATAAAGTTTAAGCTCAACTCAATGCTTTCAAAAGGTTTGGCCTTAGTAATTTCGATGGCTCCACTTCCCACATTTTTATTTTGGCTTTCCCAGCTGTAGCCGGCGCCTTGTCCAACTCCATAATTTTTATACTCCACCTTCATGGTAGTGTCCAATTGATTCCACCTCGACCATTTATTCCATTGATGCAAATCAACAATTTGTGCGTAAACAGTTTTTGGCGATGCCTGAATAACGGTACTACGCTCAACCACAACGGTTCCGGGCAAAAAATAAGCAATTGCTACAAACAGTGCTGCCAAAAACAACACCCACATAATAATTCTCAGGTAACGACTCATTTTTAAATTTTTATTTCAATATAACATTTATCGTGTAATTCAAACAAGCAATCAAATACAAATGTTAAAACCATGCCTAAGGATTTTACATGAAAGTAAAAAACACACCGGCAAAGCGATTAAAAAAGTAGATTCAAGCGACTTTCTTCTGAAACCTTCGCCTGAACAAATGAGATAAAAATCACGTTGTTAAGTATTCTGAAAAACTATATTTGCAACAAAATTTAGATTAGAACAAGTAATATGATGAGAAAATTAAATTTACTACTGCTGCTGACTGTTTTCATTTTTAGCTCGGCAGTTGCAAAAGAAGGCATGTGGCTACCTTCGTTAATTCACAAGTTAAACATTAACACCATGCAAAATATGGGGTGCGAGTTGAGTGCTGAAGATATTTACAGCATTAATCAATCGAGCCTTAAAGATGCAATTGTTGCCCTCGACCGCGGTTCTTGTACCGCCGAAGTCATTTCAAAAGATGGACTGCTTTTAACCAACCATCACTGCGGATTTGGCGAAATTCAACAACACTCGAGCGTTGAGCACGATTACCTTCAGGATGGTTTTTGGGCAATGTCGAAAGAAGAAGAGCTTCCGAATCCGGGTAAAACAGTAACTTTTCTTGTATCGGTTGAAGATGTTACGGCAAAAGTTTTGGCTGAAGTTAATGCTGAAATGAGCGAAAGTGAACGGGCACAGAAAATTGATGCCACTATTCACGAGTTGGAAAAAGAAGCAAAAGGCGATACCCACTTCGAAGTTTACATCAGAGATTTTTTTAATGCCAATCAATACTTTCTGTTTGTAACCGAAACCTTTAAGGATGTGCGTTTGGTAGGTGCCCCTCCACAAGCACTTGGTAAATTTGGTGGCGATACCGACAACTGGATGTGGCCTCGTCATACCAACGATTTTGCCATGTTTCGTGTTTACGCCGGGCCTGATGGGAAGCCGGCCGAATATGCAGAAGACAATGTTCCTTACCAGCCAAAATATCACCTGCCTATTTCGCTAAAAGGAGTGAAAGAGGATGATTTTGCCATGGTGTTTGGTTACCCGGGCAGAACAAACCGTTACAAAACATCGTGGGGTATCGACTATACCATGAAAGTAACCAATACGGCACGTATTACTGTTCGCGAGAAAAAACTGGACATTATTGCCGATTATATGGCCACCAGCCAGAAGGCAAAAATCCAATATGCATCGAAACACGCACGTAGTGCCAACTACTATAAAAATGCCATTGGCCAAAACGAAGCCTTAACAAAGCTTGGCATTATTGCTCAGAAAGAAGAACTGGAGCAAGAGTTTAGCCAGTGGGTAAATGCCAACAGCGAGCGCAAAGCAAAGTATGGTGAAGCACTTCCGCTAATTGAAGAGGCTTATAAAAATGTAGAAGCTGAAAAAGCAATGGAATATGCAGCTGAAGCTCTTTTGCGGGGCCCGGAGATTTTTATGTTTGCATCGCGTGCCAGCCAGTTAATGGATTTGCTGGAGAAACCCGAAGAAAACAAAGATAAAATTGAAGCATTTACGGCTCGTTTAAAAGCCTCGTTAGATGGCTATTTTAAAGATTACGATGCTGCTACCGACGAAAAAATTGTTGCTGCCCTGCTTGAAATTTACGCACAAAATAATCCTTCAGCCTTCCACCCTGATTTCTTTAATGAAATTCAGCAAAAGTATAAAGGCGACTATGAAAAATATGCTGCAAAAATGTTCCAAAAAACCATTTTTGACAGCAAAGAAGAATTAGCTGCATTTCTTGAGGCTCCATCAGCAAAAGTTTTGAAGAAGGATATGGCACTGGCAGCAGCCAGCGATATTTTTGATATGTACCGTTCAACATCGATGAAACTAAGAAGCGGCAACGATAAACTGCTAAAAGGAAGAAGATTATTTGTGGCGGGATTAATGGAAATGCAACCGGACAAAAAATTCTATCCGGATGCCAATTCAACCATGCGATTAACCTACGGCACCGTAATGCCTTACGACCCGCGCGATGGCGTAACGTATAAGTATTACACCACAACCGATGGCTACCTGGAGAAAGAAATTCCGGGCGATTATGAATTTGACGTACCTGCCCGAATGAAAGAACTGTTGCTGGATGAAAATTTCGGACAGTATGCCGATGAAGACGGTAAACTACGTACCTGTTTTATTACCGACAACGACATTACCGGAGGAAACTCGGGAAGCCCTGTAATTAACGGAAAAGGCGAGTTAATTGGTATTGCTTTTGATGGCAACTGGGAAGCCATGAGCGGCGACCTTGATTTTGAAGACAAGCTGCAACGTTGTATCAATGTTGACATACGGTTTGTGCTTTGGGTGGTTGACATTTACGCCGGTGCACAAAACCTGATTGATGAAATGACTATTGTTCGCTAAGCGGATTCAATATATTTAGTAAAAACCTCGTCAATTTTGGCGGGGTTTTTTGTTGCTCATACCTGAGATTAGGAATAGTGAGCAATGCGACGAATAAAAACAAAGTTTGTTTATTAAAAAGAATACTCACTTCTTTGTACTTCTAATCTCACTGCAATAAATAAAATGGCTCGTCCAAAAATAACCATATATACCGATGGAGCGTCTCGTGGAAATCCCGGCCCCGGCGGATACGGCATTGTTTTACTCTCGGGGCAATACCGCAAAGAACTATCCGAAGGGTATAAACTAACCACCAACAACCGCATGGAATTGCTTGCGGTAATTGTTGCCTTGGAAACGCTTAAAATTCCGGGCAGCGAGGTCACCATTTATACCGACTCGAAATATGTGGCCGACGCAGTAGAAAAAGGCTGGGTTTTTAACTGGTTAAAAAAACGTTTTAAAGGCAAAAAAAATGCCGACCTGTGGATGCGCTTCCTCGAGATTTACAAACAACACGTGGTAAAATTTGTGTGGGTAAAGGGCCATGCCAACAATCCGTTAAACGAACGCTGCGATGAGCTTGCCGTTGAAGCGTCGTTGCAAACCGACTTGCTTGAAGACAAAGGTTACCAGCCAAATTAAGAACTGTTTAAAACAGCTTTGAGAACCAGGAATAAGTAGCTGAATTCTATTTCTTCAAAATCACCATAACAGTATGCGGTACTATTGGTTTACAATTTCGCGGGCCATTAATATGCCGTTAACCGATGCCTGCATCAGGCCGCGGGTAATGCCTGCCCCATCGCCCCCAACGTACAGATTTTTAATACTTTCCGTCCGAAAAGCTTTATTCACCTTAATTTTATTCGAATAAAATTTCACTTCAATACCGTAAAGCAATGTTTCATCGCTAGCCAAACCGGGGCTAACTTTATCCAATGCCTGTATCATTTCAACAATATCAGTCATTATTCTGTACGGAAGCACAAGGCTTAAATCGCCGGGTACAGCATCTTTCAGGGTAGGTATAATGTTATTACGGAAAAGCCGCTCGGGTGTTGTTCGCCTGCCACGGATAAGGTCGCCAAACCGTTGTACCAAAATTTTATGTTGCGTAAGCATATTGGCCATATCGGCAACATGCTTACCATAATCGATTGGCGCATTAAAAGGCTCGGTAAATTTTTGCGAAACCAGCAACGCAAAATTGGTATTGCTACTTTTCAGGTCTTTGTAACTGTGCCCGTTAACCACTGCCAAATTATTATCGTAATACTCTGATGATACAAAACCACCTGGATTTGAACAGAATGTGCGCACCTTATCATCAAAAGTTTTGGTGTAATGCACCAGTTTGGCTTCGTAGAAATTATCGTTAATTTCCTGCATAATTTCGTTGCGGCATTCTACACGCACGCCAATATCAACAATTCCTACTTCGGTGCCGATGTTGTGTTGCTCACACTTTTTTAATAGCCAGTCCGACCCTTCGCGGCCAACCGCAACAACCACATTATCAGCACTGTACTTCGCATCTTTGGTAAGCACTGCAGTAATGGTACTGTTATTAAATTCAAAATCGAGTGCCGGTTTTCTGAAAAGAACCTCTACCCCTTGTTTCACAATAAAATCGTAGAGTGCTTTGTAAAGCGATTGTGTTTTTTCGGTTCCGAGATGACGAACGGGGCAATGTACCAGGCGAAGATTAGCTTCGATTGATTTTTTCTGAATTTCGCGCATAGCCGGTGTTATCTCTTCGCCATGCACAGCCGGATCGCCACCGAATTCAAGGTAAATCCGGTCGGTATATTTTATCAGTTCGTTGGTTGCCTCAATGCCAATGTAGTCTGAAATGGTTCCACCAACTTCGTGCGACAGCGACAGCTTGCCATCTGAAAATGCTCCTGCCCCGGCCCACCCTGTTGTAATATTGCAGGGTTTACAATGAACACAAACACCTCCATTGGTATGTTTTGGACACTTTCGTTTATAAATATTCGGGCCTTTTTCGAGCATCAGAATTTTTAGCCCGGGCTTGGTTTTTACTAATTCGTAAGCAGTAAAAATGCCGGCAGGACCGGCACCAACTATTATTACATCGAAATGAGATTGCATTGAAATATTTTTTGGTTACCCAAAATGTAAAAGTAAACATTTTGAACTAAATACAAGCCGTTTACACTTTTTCTGCTGCGAAGCATTAACTTTGCTTGTTAATTATTTACTACAAGGTTTAAGTTTGAAGATTATTAAATTGCTGAGTATTGTTTTGTGCATCCATCTTTTTGCCTGTAACAGGCAGGAAGCCACGCTGACTGATAATGCCCGGGAAAATACAAACATGGACAAGATTGAATACATTGACAGGACAAGTGGAGAAAGAAAGACAGAAAATGTACCCAGCGAAGGTACTTTAAAATGGCTTTACACTTCGGGTTCAGGGAAAGCGGCTTTACAGCTTCTTTTTAAACGTAAAATTGTATCGGCTTTGGGTGGCTGGTATATGAACACAGCTTTCTCTTCAAAACGAATTCCAGGTTTTGTGAAAGACCAGAACATTGATTTAAGCGAGTACCGACGAAGCAACATAGAAGATTACCATTCGTTTAACGACTTTTTTTACCGAAAGATTAAACCCGAAGTCCGCCCAATTGAAGCAGAAATTGTTTCGCCTGCCGATGGAAAAATACTCGTGTTTCCCTCACAAAAAGACCTGTCTTCTTTTTTTGTTAAAGGCGCTGAGTTTACCTTAGCAACCTTTCTTCAGGATAAAAATCTGGCTAAAAAATATGTGAACGGATCGATGGCGATTATTCGTCTTGCCCCTGCCGACTACCACCGCTACCACTTTCCGGCCAACGGTATTGCTTCCCAGTCGGTAAAAATAAACGGGCACTACTTTTCGGTATCGCCATTGGCTTTGCGGGGCAGCTTACGCATTTTTTGCGAAAACAAACGCGAACACTGCACACTTTCAACCAAAGAATATGGCGACATCCTGATTGTTGATGTTGGCGCAACAATGGTTGGAGGAATAACGCAAACCTACCCGGCTAATTCCGAGGTAAAAAAAGGAGACGAAAAAGGTTATTTTTCGTTTGGCGGATCAACACTGGTTTTGTTGTTCGAAAAAGGAACAATCACCTTTGATGCCGACCTGATAGAAAACACAAAAAAAAGCATGGAAACCACCGTTAAGGTTGGCGAAAAAATTGCTTCTTCAGGAAAGACGTGATAGCATGACTTTGAGCCATACTATCACTGGATTGAATTGTTTTTTGTTTTTAAAATGCCACCGACACTCGAATTCCGGGGTAAACATTTTTAAAGAAATCGTTGAAATACAACTCGGGTTTTACCGAAAATGTATCGTTTACTTTTTTATTGATAGCAATCCGAAAAGTATTCTCCTTAAAAAAATCGTTATTTCGTTTTACCAGGTAACCCACCGAAAATCCATACCATTTATCCTGTTCCGGATTGTTTGAAAAGTTCCTGTCGTAGCTTAACGAAACAAAATGGTTGAGTTCAAAAAATTTGCTGTCGTTTGATTCCGAAAAATCGTACATCATATTCCAATCAATATAATAGGCATTTTTGTACAAGCCCTTTTTACCGAACGATAGCCCCATACGCAAGGTAACATCTGAAACAAAGGTGTTTTTCACCCAGCCCGAACCAATTCCGGCCGATAGTAGCAACATGTCGTAATTTTGCTGGCCACGGCTACTGAAATTTGCTTTTACTTCATCGCCCCGTAAATCTAACCAGGCAATAATCTTTTTGCGTTCCTTTTCTTCAAATTTGCCTGCAAGGAATGCTGATGCCATTTTGGTTTTGTTTTTAAAATCCTCGGAAAAGAAATAGTTCAAATCATCCAATTCGTCAACATAAATTTTCATCTCCATGGCGCGGTACGAAAAGAAAACACAATAACGCCCATAGTCTTTCTCGTAGGTCGATCCATCTTCAAAAACAACCAGTGTTTTGCTATTCCTTTTCGTATTTGCAAATGCAATTTCTTTAAAATTCCATACCCACATATCCTCTCCCTGTTCCTGAAAAGTTATGATTATCCGCTCATCTTCAGAAGGTTCTTCAATACTAATTTCCGATAACACTTGCTGAATTTGCCGGATTCGAATATCCATGCTCACTTCTCCGGGAATTTTGCGCATAGCATTAGTACTGGCTACCTCAATCAGCATATTATCAAACTTATACCAAATAGTGTCGCCTTTATGGTAGCCTTCCATGGCCAAAACCGTTTGCGAAAGAAGGAGTAAAAACAGCACTGTAATAATTGTTTTCATGACTTACTTGTTAAAAATGTTTTTGTTTAAATTGTTTCTGTTTTCTATAAAACTTTTCTGAAATACTTTCATCTCCATTTCGGGCGTTTTTACGGTTGGTTTTTTCTGAATATCGAGTTGAATCCGTTCACTTTTCAACTCAAAGGGAGCTGATTGCTGACCCCCCTCGTCTTTGGCAAGTTGCTTTTCCAATGCTAAAACCTGTTGTTCGCTTTCTGCCAACTGCTTTTTTAAGTTTTCTATTTCTTGCCGGAAATTATCCTCAGTTTTCGAATATTGATGAATTGAATCTGACAAAGCCAGGTATTTTTGCTCCCAACCGGTATTCGGCTTACCCGTATTTTTGCAAACTATCTTCTCCTGATAAACTATTCTCTCTTTTTCAACAACCTGAACTACAGGCTCTTTTTCCGCAAGCTGCAGTAACTTTAAAGAATCAACAGCTGTAAGCAAACGCTGCCTTTCAATCGTTAAGCTCTCAATGGAGGCCTGTTGTTTTGCCCTGTTGCCAATGCCCGCAAAAACGCCTGCACCTAACAACAATCCGAGAAAAACTGCTGCCACGCGCCAAAATGCCGCCACCCCTTTTCGCTGATGCATTGTGGTAGCCAGGCGGCTCCACAGTTCCTCCTTATTCGCCATTTTTGAATTGGCATCCTGTGCGGCAAATGCCTCTTTTATGTTATGTTCCAGATTGCCCATATTCCTTGTTAATTTTCTTTTGTAAAAGTTTTCTTGCTTTAAAAAACTGCGAGCGCGAAGTGTTTTCCGTTATTCCCAGCATGCTTGCAATTTCTTTATGCGCATAACCATCAACAGCATTCATTAAAAACACCGTTCGGTATCCATCCGGCAGTTCATTTACCAGCTCAATTAAAGCTTCGTGGTTACTTTCTTCATAAAACAGGGTGTCGTACCTCTCCTCGTCAATCGTTTCCAGCTTATAAAGTGTATTCAGTTCTTTTCGCCTGCTCATAAGGCACTGGTTAATTACTATTCGTTTTAACCAGCCATAAAAAGCCGTCTCATTTATAAATTCAAATTCCGGTAGCTTCTCAAAAATTTTGAGGAAAGCCTGAAACAACGCCTCTTCGGCCAGCTCATGCGAAACGGCATAACGTTTTGCCACTGCAAACAGTTGGTCGGCATACCTGTCGAAAAACTGTTTTTGTGCCCGTTGGTCGCCTTTTGCGCTATTATGAATTAATTTTTGAACCTTCACGAAGCCTTTTCTTGCAATTTGTTTTCAACCTAAAAATGCAAGTTAGGTATAAAACGTTGCCCGGGGGCATAAAAAAAATTAGAAATCAAGCGAAAGTTGCTCGTCTAACAAGCGAAAAGTCATTCGATGATAAGGAGTTGGGCCATGTGCTTTTATGGCAGCGCGGTGTGCTTTTGTCGGGTAACCTTTGTTTTTATTCCAAGCGAATTGAGGATATTCCTGGTGGATCTTTGCCATAAAATCATCGCGATAGGTTTTGGCAAGAATTGAGGCTGCCGCAATGGAATAAAAACGGCCATCGCCTTTTATCATGCAGGTATAAGGTATTTTACTTTTTGTTCTGAAACGGTTTCCATCAATCAGCAGGTGTTGCGGCTCTATTCCAAGTTGTGTAACTGCCCGGTTCATCGCTAAAAACGAAGCATTCAAGATATTTACCTCATCAATTTCCCGATTGTCAACAGCCACCACTGCATAGGCCAAGGCCTGTTGTTCAACAATTGGACGAAGTTGATAGCGTTGCTTTTCGCTCAGTTTTTTTGAATCGTTTAGCAGCTCATTTTCAAAGTTTTGTGGCAGAATTACAGCGGCTGCAAAAACGGGGCCAGCCAAACATCCTCGCCCAGCCTCATCACATCCGGCCTCAATGGTATTTTGTTTATAAAAAGGAAGTAGTTTTTGTTTTTCCATTTTAAGAAGGTAAAGCTAAAACTGTAGCAAAGTTAAACTGATAAATTGTTTGTTTCTGCTATTTAAAGTGTTACTGAAGAGACTTCTCAACACTCATCCACAGTAAGCGGGCTGTTTCATCCCAACTAAATTTATTTTTTTGCACAAAACCTTTTTCCACTAATTCTTTTTGCAACTCAGGATTGTTATAAATGCGTAGCATTGCATCGGTAATCTGGTCAATCTTCAGCGGATCGGCATAAAGCACAGCGTTTCCTCCAACCTCGGGTATCGATGTGGTATTGGAACAAATAACCGGGATACCGGCACTCATTGCCTCAACAATTGGAATTCCAAAACCTTCAAAAAACGGAACAAAAGCCAACGCCAACGCTCCACCAAAAATATCATGCAAATCGCGCGTTGCCACCCGCCCGGTAAAAACCACATCGCTTTTATGCCGCATATTTTCGTAAGTCTCAAAAATTGGCCCTGTTTTGTGCATCTCTCCGCCAACAATAACCAGTTTTGTCCGATCGTTAACCACGCTTTTAAAAGCATCAAACGCTTTTAACAAACCACACACATTTTTTCGGGGATGCAAGGCGCCAACAAATAAAAAATACTCCGAGCCATCCGCATAAGTTTCACGTGCTTTTTGCTTCTCGGCGTCCGAAATGGGCTCAAATATCTGATTAATACCATCGTAAACAACGTCAATTTTATCATAATCAACCTTAAACGACCGGGTAATATCTTCTTTTGAGTAAAAAGAAACAGTGGCAATACGTTTAGCCAAACTTGCAAATTTTGGAAAATAATGGTTGTAATACTTTGCCTTTAACCAAGGCAAATCATCGGGCCGATGCACAAAATTAATATCATGAATTACACCAAGTTGCGGCACAGTGGTACGTTGCGACAAATACCCATCGGGCGAGAGAAACAAATCTGCTTTGTACTTTTTGAGCACCCTTGGAATCTGGTATTCAAACCACAAATACCATAAAACCGGATGACGCGTAGGTGGCCCAATTACCACAGGAGTTACATTTTCTGCAAAAATAAAGTCTTGACTATAGGCCCGGTCGAACATAAAAATAAACTCATGCTCCGGATGGTTAATCGTCATTCGCTTGAGAGTTTCATAAGTAAACCAACCTATTCCTTCAAGCTTTCCTTTTAATAATAAACGGGTATTTACGGCAATAACCATGGGCGCTGTCGATTTTTCGTAAATGTACAAAGTCTGTTCAAATATTTGTTACTTTTAAGCGTTCAAATTAAAGGTACTATTCAACAAACATGGTGTTTTGAAACGTAAATTTGTTACTAACCTGATATTATTACTTTTTCTGAATCTGCTGATTAAACCTTTTTGGATTTTTGGCATCGACAGAACCGTTCAAAATACTGTTGGCGACGAAAGTTACGGCCTTTACTTTGCCCTATTCAACTTTTCGATGTTGCTGAATATTTTTCTGGATTTGGGGATTACCAATTACAATAACCGTAACATTGCCCAGCACAATTTTTTGCTTCCGAAACACCTCTCCAACATTATTGGGTTAAAACTGGTTTTAGCGGTGGTTTATGCCATTTTTAGTTTAGGAATTGCAGCCATTATCGGCTATAACAATATTCAATTTCACCTGCTTCTTTTTCTTATTCTAAATCAATTCCTTATCTCGTTTACGCTTTACCTGCGCTCCAATATCAGTGCCCTCCATTTTTTTCGTACTGATAGTTTTATTTCGGTACTCGACCGCAGCATCATGTTGGTTATTTGCAGCATTTTACTTTTTACCAACTGGACAGGTATTCAATTCAATATCAACTGGTTTGTATACGCCCAAAGTATTGCCTATGTTTTAACAGCCCTAATTACCTTAGGAATTGTACTAAGCAAATCGGGGCGTATAAAAATCCGCTTCGATCGAAGTTTCTTTAGTGTCTTTCTTCGGAAGTCATACCCCTATGCATTGCTTATTTTGCTCATGTCTTTTTACAACAGAATCGATTCAGTAATGCTCGAACGCTTGCTTCCTCATCCCATCGGAAAACAACAGGCAGGCATTTATGCCCAGGCTTTTCGTTTACTTGATGCCGTTTCGATGTTCGGATTATTATTTGCCGGACTACTGCTTCCCATTTTTTCGCGAATGATTAAGCTGAAAGAGAAAGTTGGACAGATGGCTCAGCTATCATTTACGCTGCTAATTATTCCGGCAATAATTATCGCTGTTTCCAGCATTTTTTACAGCAATCAGATTATGGCAACGCTCTACACGTCGAACACCGAGAAATCATCGGGATTACTGGGCATACTCATGATTGGGTTTGTTGGTATTGCATGCACCTATATTTTTGGCACCTTACTTACGGCAAACGGAAGTCTGAAACAACTGAACATTATGGCATTTTTTGGTATGCTTCTGAATATTGTTCTCAACCTGGTACTTATTCCACGTTTTATGGCTTACGGATCGGCCTATGCCAGTTTATGCACACAATTGTTTACCGGTTTTGCCCAACTTATTTTGGCTTGTCTGATTTTTAAACTAAAACCCAAAATAAGCTTTATAATTCAGCTAAGCGTTTTCACCTCAGGAACCATTATACTGGCATTTTTGTCTTTACAATTACAACATTGGTTTTCTGGTTTTCTGGTAACCATCTTCGGTTCATTGTTACTTGCTGTCGTACTTCGCCTTTTTAATATCAGAAACCTTTACCAGATTATTCGATATGACCAGGAATAATCCAACAATAGATGAACTAAAAAACAGTGACCAATACGAGCAGGTCGCAGAATTGCACCACAGCAACATAAAAGAATTTGTTATTGACCAAACTCTTAACGGTGGAAAATTGGTAAAACGTTACATGATTTACCAGTTGGTAATGATAACATTGGGAACTGCAATTTTTAGCTTTTCGGTGTTTTTGGCTTTTAAATCGAATCCGGCACCCCTTTATTGGTGTTTAGCTGCACTCATATTTTGCTTTTCCATTTTAGTAGTTTTTCATGAACTGCTACATGGTCTTGCTATAAAATATACAGGTGCGCCAAAAGTTAACTATGGAGCGTACTTTAAGAAGTTTATTTTTTATGCCGAAGCCGACCAATTTGTTATGAACCGACAACAATTTACTTTAATAGCTCTCGCTCCTTTGATTGTTGTAAAGTTTATCACTTTTATTGGAATATTATTGACTTTTGGTCATCCGGCCATTTATGGAATTGCTTTTGTAATGTGTGCGCACAGTTTATTTTGTGCCGGCGATGTGGCTTTGTTATCCATTTTTTACCGGGAGAAATTTGCCGATATTTATACTTTCGATATCCGGGCGGAGAAAAAAACCTACTACTACAAAAAGCTAAAACGCTAAAAAAAGGACAAAAAAAAGGCAGCTTCTACAAGCTGCCTCAAAGCCATGAAAACAATTAAACAATGTTCAGAAAACAGAAAACTAGAAACAATTAAATAGTCATTATATCTTCTTCCTTGGCTTTTACCAAGGCGTCGATCTTCTTACCGTATTCATCAGTTAAGCTTTGCACTTCTGCTTCCGCATCTTTCTCTAAATCTTCCGACAAACCTTCTTTTAAAAGTTTTTTCAGACTGTCATTAGAGTCTTTTCGTGCACCACGAACGCTTACTTTTGCATTTTCACCTTCCTGATGAGCTTGTTTTACCAAGCCTTTTCTTCGTTCTTCAGTTAGTACCGGAATATTTATTCTGATAATCTCGCCATTATTATCGGGATTCAATCCCAAATTTGCGTTTATAATTGCTTTTTCAATTTCGGGAATTAAATTCTTTTCCCAAGGTTGAACTGCAATGGTACGTGCATCAGGAGTACTTACATTAGACACCTGATTTAGTGGCGTTTGACTACCGTAATATTCAACATGAACTCCATCCAACATAGCCGGATTTGCTTTTCCTGCCCGAATGTGAATTAACTCTTTCTCGAGGTGCTCTATGGCTGCCTCCATCTTCTCTTTACAATGATCTAAAACGAACTCTACTTCTTCTTGCATTGGTTAAAACACTGAGTTTCCAACTGTGGACTGTTAGCAAATATAGAAAAAATATAAATTCCCAAAAATTTTTTAATTAATTTATTCCTGTTTCAAATAAACCAAGGTTAACAATAAACGAGGGTTCCGATTTCTTCCCCACTCATAACTCGCTGTAAATTACCCTTTTGATCCATATTGAAAACATAAATCGGCAAATTATTCTCTTTGCAAAGAGTAGTTGCAGTTAAATCCATTATTCTCAGATTTCGCTTGTAAATCTCATCAAAACTAATTTTACTGAACTTGGTTGCCGAAGAATCCTTTTCCGGATCGGCCGTATAAATTCCATCAACACGTGTTCCTTTCAACATCACATCGGCTTCAATTTCAATTCCGCGCAATGCGCTGGCTGTATCGGTGGTAAAATACGGATTACCTGTTCCGCCCGAAATGATAACCACTTCGCCATTGGCAAGGGCTTCAACAGCTTTATCTTTCGAATAATATTCTCCTACGGGCTCCATACGAATTGCAGTGAGCACTTTGGATTTTACGCCCTGGCTGATTAATGCTGAATTTAAGGCTAAACTATTAATAACGGTGGCCAGCATTCCCATCTGATCTCCTTTTACTCGGTCAAATCCCTTAGCAGCACCACTTAATCCGCGAAAAATATTTCCGCCACCAATTACAATTCCAACCTGAATTCCGGATTTTACTAACGTGGCTATTTCTTCGGCATAATCTGATAACCGGTTTTGATCAATTCCGTACTGTTGATCACCCATGAGTGACTCACCGCTTAGTTTTAAAAGAATGCGTTTGAATTTTGCCATGATTGTTTGATTGAATTTTGATGGACAAATATAGTATAAATTGGAACTTGAATAAAACGTAAATAAAAAAGCCATCTGCTAGCTGCAAATGGCTTCAAAAAACTCTGTGCTGTCTTATCAATTACCCTTCGAATTGGTAATTAAATACTCATAAAAAAACTGCTTTTCTGAACGGGTGCGAATTTTGCCTTTTTTCAACACCCCAAACATGATAAACATCAGGCCTTGAACAATTGAAAAACAGGGTGTTTTAACAGGTGTAAGTATTAATTAGCGTTTTACTAAAAACCATCATCCAAATGATGTGAATGCGATAATCTGTTAACCGTTTAACCTTTTACACTTGCAAATTAAAACTGCTGAAAAACCAGAAATTTGTGTTCAGTTATTTTTATTAAATTCAGCTATTGATAGACAATAACTATCCATCAATTAAACAATCTCTATTCCTCTTTCTTTACAGAGTTTAACCGACATCTGACTGAGTTTGTACTTCTGAATTTTGCCACTGGCTGTCATCGGAAATTCTTCTACAAAAAAGATATATTTTGGAATTTTAAACCGGGCTATATTTCCCCGGCAAAAATCAACCACTTCTTCTTCGCTAAGCGTTTCTCCTTTCTTTAATTTTATAAAGGCTCCAACGGCTTCGCCATATTTTGCACTGGGCACTCCGGCAACTTCAACCGCTTCAATCTGAGGCAAACGGTAAAGGTAATTTTCTATTTCGCGCGGGTAAATGTTTTCTCCGCCACGGATAATCATATCTTTAATACGTCCGGTAATTTTATAAAAACCTTCCTCTGTTTTAATGGCCAAATCTCCCGAATGCAGCCAGCCCTCCTTATCAATAGCCTTTGCAGTAGCCTCGGGATTATTGTAATACCCTTTCATTACGTTATAACCTGTACAACAGATTTCTCCCTGCTCACCAGGCCCACATAGTTCTCCTGTTTCCGGATTTACAATTTTCACTTCAACATTCGGGAACTCAAAACCAACTGTTGTAGCGCGCACCTCCACCGAATTGTGTGTGCGTGTTGCAGTCATCCCCGGCGAACTTTCCGTTAATCCATACACAATAATAATGTCTTTCATGTTCATCTTATCCATCACCTGGCGCATGGTTTCAATGGGGCACAAAGCTCCGGCCATAATTCCGGTTCGCAGCGACGAGAGATCAAACATATCAAACATGGGGTGGTTTAACTCGGCAATAAACATGGTTGGCACCCCGTAAAGTGCCGTACATTTTTCCTTTTGAATGGAGGCCAACACCATCAGCGGATCAAAATCTTCAGTAAATACCATGGTGGCTCCATGCGAAACAATGGCACAAACTGCCAGCACACAACCAAAGCAATGAAACAAAGGCACACATACCAGCAAACGATCGTCTTCGGTATACTTCATGCACTCGCCGGTGGCAAAACCATTATTTAAAATATTATGATGTGAAAGCATTACACCTTTAGGGAAACCGGTTGTGCCTGATGTGTATTGCATATTCACTACATCGTGGCAGTTTAGCGTTTCCTTTACACTTTCCAGCTCTAAATCGTCAACATGGCTACCGAGCAACATGAGTTCATCGGTGTTATACATTCCGCGATGCTTTTGCTGTCCGATGAATCCCACATTCTTTAATTCAGGAAATTTCTCCGCTTTTAGTTTTCCGCGAGCTTGTGTTTTTAGTTCGGGAACCAGCTCAAACATCATTTTTACGTAATCGCTGTCGCGGTATCCATCAACAATAAAAAGGGTGTTTATGTCGGCATTTTGAAGCAAATATTCAAGTTCAGCCAATTTATAATTGGTATTAACCGTTACCAGAATAGCTCCAATTTTGGCGGTAGCAAACATTAAGGTTGTCCAATCGGGAACATTTTTTGCCCAAACCCCTACCTTGTCGCCCGGTTTAATGCCAATAAACAAAAGGCCTTTGGCCAAGCGGTCAACTCTTTCGTTAAATTGTTTGTACGAAAAACGAAGGTTGCGGTCGGGATAAACAATAAAATCTTTGTCGGGTGTTTCAAATGCCCACTTTTCCAGAATATTTCCCAGGGTATAATCGAGTAGTTGCATGCAAAGCTTTTTATTAAACAGGAGTATAAATTACGGCAAGAATTTTAGCTGACCTATCGCCTGCGGCATGAATATTATGAGCCACAATCGAATCGATATAAATGGTATCGCCTTTTTCCAACTGATACACTTCTTTCCCGTAGTTAATTTCAATACTACCTTCCAGCACATAAATAAACTCTTCGCCTTCGTGCGATGAAAGTTTATAATCCGATTCTTCCGCCGGTTCGATATCAACCAGGAAAGGTTCCATATGCCGCCCGGCTTTTGCCTGCGACAAGGAGAAAAAATTCAGGTGCTCGCGCGTTGTTTCATCATCGGTAGAGAAACTAAAGCTTTCAGCGGCTTCGCCCGATTTAACTATTGCCGGTCCAATTTTATCGTGGTCATCGAGAAAAGTACCGATGCGCACGCCCATTGCCCGCGATATTTTTATTAAAATACCTAAGGATGGAACGTTTCCTTTTTCTTCAATTAACTCCAATTGACTATCATCCAGATTAGCCTGAAGTGCCAAATCTTCGCGCGATAATTTCCTGAACTCGCGAAACTCTTTTATTTTTTTACCAATCTCTTTTCGGTTCTTCATAAGATGTCTGATTTTGTCGTAAAAATAATAGTTTGCCCGAAATGTAAAAATGACACAAATAACAATTTTTATCTTCGGGTGATTTTGAAACTTTTGTTGCGTTTCAATTTTGTTGGCCACAAAAAGAAAAAGGTGCCCAAACGAGCACCTTTTCAACTATTATTTATGTACTAAAACGAATTAGCTTATCCATTTTATAAACCTAAAATCCTGGCGATGCGGAAGTTCAGGATGTTTGGCAAACAGCCTGAAACTGTATGAAAACGACCCCGGATGATCAGGAAGAATGGTGTGTTTGTAGCAGCAACCGGTTCCTTCACATTTCTCCGGTTTAAACTCAATGGTATTAACAATTTTATCCTGTCCCTCATCGTTGCTTTCGGTAATTACCAACTCCAGACCAATTTCATCAGGACTTAAACCTTTCAAATCAACCGATACTTTTACCGGGTATTCATCGCCCATAATCATGGTATGCGCAATTCCGTCGATAATTTCAATATTCTTAACCTCTATTTCCTGCCACTTGGTAGCTACTTTTGCTTTCCAGGCTGCCAGTTCTTTGGCTAATTTAAAACCATCAGCGTTAACCCGTTGCGAACGATCAAATTGCGGATTGTAATACCGGTCCTGATAATCGCGCATCATTCGTGCAGTAGTAAAGTTTGGCGAAACATTGGCCAATGTGTTTTTAACGTATTTAATCCATTTTTCAGGAACATCCTGTTGGTTGCGTTTATAATAAGCCGGAACAACTTCTTCTTCAAGAATATTGTAAATGGTTTCTGCGTCCAGTTCGTCCTGGAAATCCTGCACATCATAATCGCGCTCGGCTGGTAAAGCCCAGCCGGCATCTTTTTGGTAACCTTCAACCCACCAGCCATCGAGTACCGAAAAGTGCAGGGTTCCGTTCATAACACCTTTTTCGCCACTGGTACCCGAAGCTTCCAACGGGCGGGTTGGTGTATTCATCCAAACATCAACCCCCTGTAATAACATTTTTGCCAGGTTCATGTCGTAATTCTGCACAAACAAAATTTTACCTCTAAACTCCGGACGTTTCGATACTTCTACAATATTTTTTATCAGGTCCTGTCCAGCTTTATCAGCCGGATGCGCTTTACCGGCAAAAATAAACTGTACCGGACGATCAGGGTTATTTACAATTTTTGCCAGTCGATCGAGGTTACGGAATAACAGGTGAGCACGCTTGTAGGTAGCAAACCGTCGGGCAAAACCAATGGTCAGCGTATTGGGATTTAATTTTCCAAGGATTTCGGTGATGAGCTTTGGATTTTCAGAACGTTTAATCCAGTTATCAGAGAAGCGCTCTTTGATGTAGTTGATCAGTTTCTGACGTAACTTTTTACGCAGTTCCCAAATTTCATGATCGGGAACATTGTAAATTTTCTTCCAAACATCAAAATCCAACTGGTTATTCGGGAACTCCTCTCCAAAATATTTTTTATGAATGTCTTTCCATTCCTGTGCCGCCCATGTAGGGTAGTGTACTCCGTTAGTAACATAGCCAATTTCCAGTTCTTCTTCGAGGAATCCCTGATAAAGATTTTTAAGTACAGCTTTACTAACATCGCCATGCAACATACTAACACCATTAATTCCCTGCGAGAGGTTACTGGCGAGGTAACTCATATTAAAATGGTCTTCTTCAGCCCTGGCTTTTCCAAGCATTTCAAACGATTCCCAGCTAATTCCCAATTTTTCAGGGAAGAAATTCATGTAATGCCTGAACATATCTTTGTGGAAGGAATCGTGTCCGGCCGGAACCGGTGTATGCGTAGTAAATACAGTTGAAGCATTTACCACCTCCTTGGCTTCTGCGTACGATAGTTTTTGTTCGGCCATAAGGTTGGCAATGCGTTCGATGCCAATAAAAGCAGCATGCCCTTCGTTACAATGATATACATCTGATTTGTAACCCAATTTATTTAAAGCCTGAATACCACCCAGGCCAAGCAACATTTCCTGTTTCAAACGATTTTCATTGTCGCCACCATACAAGTGGTGGGTTACAAAGCGGTCGGCATCGTTATTTTCGTGATGATCAGCATCAAGCAGGTACAATTTTATTGAACCAACATAAGTTTGCCAAACACGTCCGATGAGTGTTCGTCCGGGATACTGCACCTCTACTTTTACCCATTCGCCATTAGCATCCAATGCCGGCTGAACGGGGATTTTCGAAAATTGCTGTGCATCGTAAATTGCCATTTGCTCGCCGTGCAGGTTTAGGTTTTGTCTGAAATAGCCATAGCGGTATAACAGACCTACGGCAACCAGATTAACTTTCATATCGCTGGCTTCTTTCAGGTAATCGCCGGCAAGAATTCCTAAACCACCCGAGAATATTTTTAAACTGTCGTGTAAACCATACTCCATACTAAAGTAGGCGATTTCAGGACCGGCCAGGTTCTTTCTTTCTTCGAGGTATTTATTAAACCGGACATTTACCTCGTTCATTCGCGCCATAAAGGCTTCATCGTTTTCCAGCTCCTTAAAGCGGCTAAAACCTACCTGATCGAGTAACACGATGGGATTGTGCGCACATTCTTCCCAAACTTCCTGATCGATATATTCAAAAAGTTCCCTGGCTTCTGTATTCCAGCTCCACCAAATATTTTTTGACAGTTCACGAAGTGGCGAAAGTTTTTCCGGCACATTCGACTCTACAATAATTCGTTTCCATACCGGCTCATCAACAGCCGGGTTTTTTATAAACTTTAATTCTTCCATTTTCTTTTCAATTTTAATAGTTAACGGCGCTACTCCACTGAAGCAACACCTTTGCTAACTTGCTTATAGCGAGCTGCAAAATTAAACTAACATTTATACTAAGTGTTATTTACACAGTTATCTTTTGATGAATTTAATGTTTGCTACAGATTACGATTTCTTTCTGCGGATAGTATTTTTTTGTTTTTTCATCTTTTGCAGTCGTTTTAAATCGGCTTCCATCTTTTTTATTTTATCCTCCTTTTCTTCAAGCAGACGGTGTAACGATGCAATTTCGTTTTCAATTTCGTTTTCCGGCACATGGGCATTTAGCCTTATTTTAAAATCGCTCAACACATTCATGTAATTAATGAATGCCTCATAAGGCGAATCGAAATGATTATAGGATTTGTGCGGATTACCATCGGTAAAATATTTTGTCGACATGTAAAAAAAGTGATCACTCACCTGCAGGTAATTCCAGTCTTTTTTCAAGGTAGCATCGGTACATTTTTGCATTTGCTTATTCATGTCATAAAGTTTCCCAAAGGCTTCCTTTTGCATACCGTTGCCAATCCAGGCACTCAGGTCACGCTCCTCATCCGACCAGGAAATAGGATGCGGAACACTTACCATTGAAATGGGTTGAAGCTCTTTAACCAGCTCGGATGGTGCAGCAAATTTAATGCTTTTACTGCTAACAATTTCTTTTGCCAATGCTTCAAGAAAAGCAAAAATACCGCTTTGTTTGGTGTGGCGGTAGCCAAAGGTGTCGTAGCCCATAAACAAATTAAGCACTTCCTCTTTGTCTCCGATTTTCTCCATCCATCCTGTAAATTTTTCAGCGGTTAACGGGTATTCATCCCAGTTTTTATCCGAGAAACGGAAAGCAATATCATCGCTCATTTTATAATTTCGCATTAATACTTTTAATCTCGGATTTATGGCATTCACATATAAAAAGTTGGGGCTTTTCCATCCCAGTACGTGTTTTGCTCCTTCAGTTAAAATGCCGGCATAGCCCATTTTTGCTACCATATCGCCTATTTCGTCCGAATAAATCATTTCGGTATTACGAAATACTTTGGGCCGTTGGCCAAACAAACGAAAAATCTGTTCGTCGTGCCTTTTTACTTCGCTTATAAAACTATCGCGGTCTTTTAAGGCACTTAGCGAATGTGAATTGGTTTCGGCCAAAAACTCAACACATCCGGTTTTTGCCAGTTCCTGAAACGATTCGATAACTTCGGGCACATAAAGCTCAAACTGCTCGAGTGCCACTCCGGTAACAGAAAAGGCAACTTTAAATTTGCTGCCATGCTGTTTTGCCAACTTTAGCAATAATTTATTGGCGGGCAAATAACAATTGTCGGCAATTTGCCGCACAATACTTTCATTGGAATAATCGTCGTAATAATAATGATCGTTACCAATATCGAAAAAGCGATAACGCCTGTGACGAAAAGGTTGATGTATTTGAAAATATAAACAGACTGATTTCATAATTTACGGGTTAATGGTTTGGCATGGCACTAAGGTAAACTTTTCGTACCTCTTTGGCAGAATAAATCCATTTTAACTCATTCACTTCGCTTTTACCTTCACTTTTAAAGTGTTGGGCCAACGAGGGGTAATTTAATACACCATAAATAGCATCGGCCATGGCATAAGTATCCCAAAAATCGATTTTTATGGCATGTTGCAGTATCTCAGCCACTCCCGACTGGTTTGAAATGATTACGGGCACATTTAATTGCATGGCCTCGAGTGGCACAATACCAAAGGGTTCCGACACCGATGGCATTACAAAAACATCGGTCATTTTAAAGAGGTCGTTTACATCGTTACCTTTTAAAAAGCCGGTAAAATGAAACCGATCGGCTATTCCCAGTTCTGCTGTCCGGCTTACCATTTCGTTCATCATATCGCCGCTACCGGCCATTACAAAGCGTGCATTTTGCATTTTTTTAAGCACCATGTTAGCGGCTTCAACAAAATAGCCCGGTCCTTTTTGCATGGTTATTCGTCCTAAAAATGTTACCACTTTATCATTCACGCCTTTCGGGGGCAGGCTACCTTTTTCATCGCCTACCGCTTCAACAGCATTATAAACAGTAATTACTTTTTCGGGCGCAATACCGTATTTTTCGATTACTATATTTCGTGTAAGATTACTTACGGTTATAATCTTATCGGCGGCTTCCATTCCTTCGCGCTCTATGGCATAAACCTTTGGATTAACATCTCCACCACTACGATCAAAATCGGTAGCATGCACATGAATTACCAGCGGTTTTCCGCTAACATTTTTAGCTGCTATTCCGGCCGGATAGGTCAGCCAATCGTGTGCATGAATAACATCAAAATCCTTTTCTTCCGCTATCACCCTGGCCACCAATGCATAATCTCTTATTTCCGATAACAGGTCGGGGCCATAACCACCACTAAAATTGATTCGTGAGTTATCGTCGGTCTCAACAAATTTTGTTTTACGGGTGTAACGCCGGCTTTTCAATTGCCAGAACTGTTCTTCGCTTACATACGGAAGAATTGGCGAGTCTATTTCGAGGTACTCGATGGCATTGGAAGTGGAGTTAAAAGAAACGGTTTGTTGTGTTACCGGTATATTGTTAGCACCAATCAGTTTAATGCGTGTCTGGTCCTCGTCGCCAAAGGCTTTTGGCACAACAAAAGTAACATCAACATCGTTCAGTTCCGACATTCCTTTTGTTAGCCCATAGCAGGCTGTTCCCAATCCGCCTGAGATATGGGGAGGAAATTCCCATCCAAACATTAAAACTTTCATACGCGCTTTTTCAACTGGTTATAAAAGTGCTTTTAGTATCGCTTCGCACTTAATCCGAATAATGCTGAACCATATTCAGGGCATAGGATACACCCGCCACATTCCAGGCCTGCGAAATGGCTCCACGCCCGCTATGCGGCGGATCGCCATCATACATTTCCGAAATATTACCGATACAGTTTTCAGTCATTTCTGTTTCAAAACTTTCCATTATTTGTTTTACAAAGGGCAAGCCTCCGCGCTTGTGTATTTTCAGATAAGCTTCCACAAAAAACTGCAACAACCAGGGCCAAACAGCGCCCTGATGGACTGCAATCTCACGCTCTTCGGGTCCGCCGTTAATGATACCAAAGTAGCGCAAATGATCGGGCGACAAAGTACGCAGTCCTCTGTTGGTAAGCAGTTTTCGTTTCGCCACACTTAATACCTGCTTTTGTTGCTCTTTCGATAGCGGGGTGTAGTCCATGGCAACTGCAATTAGCATGTTGGGGCGAACGGCCCAATCCTGGTTTTCATCTTTCACCACATCAGCCAGGTAAGCATGCCCCTCGCTCCAAAACGTTTTAAGAAACGATTGTGCAACAGTTTTACACATGTGTTTCCACTCGTCGATAAACCCCTGATCTCCTGCCATATCTGCAAGATCGAGTGCAAAACAAATAGCATTAAACCACAAAGCGTTTACCTCAACAGCCATACCCGACCGGGGCAATACCGCTTTTCCGTTAATGCTTGAATTCATCCATGTAAGTGCTGTGTCTTTCTTTTCGGCATAAATTAACCCGTTGGGTAACATTTTTATGTATTCCAGGTTATTGTTTTTATAGGCATTAAGAATACGCTTAATGGCGGTGCCATATAATTTCCACAAAGCCTTTGGATTATTCTTTTTCTTAAAATACTGTTGAATCACCCAAATAAACCAAAGGGAAGTATCCGCCGAGTGGTATTCCAGGTTTTTGTCGTTTACCCGATCGGGGAAAAAACCATCGTTAAAATATTTTAGATAGGAGTCCAGAATCTTTTCGCAGAGTTTTGAGTCGTTAAAAGCCAGGCACAAACCGGGCAAAGCCACAAAGGTTTGGCGGGTTATGCTGTTGTACCATGGGAAACCGGCAACAATATCGGCAGTATAGCCCCGGTGCATTACAAACTGATGTGCTGCCTGCTCCAATACACTGTTAAACGTTTCTTTGTCGCCGCGTTTTTTTTGCTCCCTGGTAAAACGTTGTTTTAACGATACGGGGTTAGCTTCTTTAAGTCCGGCTGCAAAAACAATCGATTCGCCCTTTTTCATCGGAAACTCAAAGTATCCCGGAACAAAAAGATCTTCCAGGTAATCGTATCCCCGGTTTAATTCTTTCAGGTATTCAATATCATAATACCAGTCGGGTACAGCTACAAAATCAACCGTTTTGCTGCTTTGCATATACAAATCGGGGTAGCCTTTATACAAACAGGTTTTTATCCCGTTTTTTGCTTTACCAAATTTTCGGTTTGCATACATGTTTGCCTTACTCAGCTGGTGTATATTCCGAAAGGCCAAAAATGGTTTTAAGCGCAAGGTGGTTGGCGAAGTTGCTTCTTCAAGTGTGTATTTTATTAGAACCTGTTCTTCTTTTTCAACCAGCAAGCGTTCTTTTGTGAGCACTACCCCTCCAACCCGGTAGGTAATTTTAGGAATGGCATCAAACTCTACATTCCGTATGTATTTATGCCCTTTGGGTTCGTATGTTCCACCTTTATACCGATGAATTCCCAGATTGAACTCCGCTTCGTTTTGTATTACAGTTTCATCGAGCGAAGAAAGCAACACATGCTTTTCTCCTCCAAAATTGGCAATGGGGCACACCAATAGTCCGTGATATTTTCGGGTATTGCAGCCGTTTAGTGTGGTACTTAAATAAGAACCGGCCCTGTTTGAACGTAATATTTCTTTGAACAGCGAATATTCAAGATTTACCAGCTGTTCCTTATCAAATTGAAGGTAATGCATAACAGTAACGCTTTGGTAAATTGAGTATTGGTTCAGCAGCGACAATAAACTTTGCGTAGGAACAAAGTTACATGAATTAAGTCATATTTCTTAAATTGCTGCGCCTAAAATCCTCAATCTGTACATTAAAATATTCTTTTTCTAACTTTAAATTAAGATACGGGTGTCTTTTTCCCAAATCCTCTGTTTTTTTCTGAAAGCTAAGAAGAAATTTAGAATATTCCGGCGAATTTTTATTGATTGGCCGATGCTTTACAGCATTGCAAATTTTTAGCACTTCTCGTGCTGTTTCGGTACTTTCCGGGTCGATTAAAGCCTGCTCAAACCGTTCCCAGATATGCTTTACGGCTGCCCCGGAAAGGTGCAACATATCTTCGGCATAAAACCGATAATCGCGCAGTTCATCCATTACAATTTCGTACGAAGGAAAGTAAGCACAACGTTCGCTTCCAAAGTGTTGAATAAGTTGATCGACAGCCAGAAGAAGTATTGCCTTACTGCGCTGATTTTCAATAGCCCCATCTTTCCAATGGCGAATCGGGCTTACTGTAAACACGACTTTTACATCGGGATTTTGCTGCCAGATTTTGCCGAATAAACCAATATATTCATCAACAATTTGTTGTACCGATAGTCGTTCGCGCAGAAACTCGCGTGCAGGTATTTTGTGACAATTGGAAACCAACGCACCATTTTTTTTATACCGATAAATCCAGGCGGTACCAAAGGTGATAAATAAAAAGTTAGATTGTTTCAGATAAGCCGACGATGCTGCAATGCGATTGTTTATACCATCAACAGCCAGGTTTGCTTCGGCATGCGAAAAACGCCCGTGGTGATTAAAGCTGTGCCACAGCCCATTGTGTTGTACCAAATCGTCTGCTTCAAAGGTTCTTTCTTCCAACAACAGGTGCAAACCGCTCACCACCGACATGGGGTTGTACAGAATTCCAAACGGGTTGATATCAACCGAATATTTCAGCGCCTCCAGCTTCTCTCCAATGTTTTCGGTAAAACACGACCCCATTAGCAGGTTCTTCTTTTTGTATCCTGTTTTCCATGAAAACCCAGGTAAAGCAACCTCCGTTTGAAATTTTGTTTCGCCCATTTATTGCACTTTAGGGATATCTACCTTTTTTAACACTACGGCGGTTCGTGCCGGCAGATACAATTTTAGGTAATGCTGGCTGTCCATTCCTTTGCTGGGCATGGTGTAATAACTAATTTCTTCGTCAATCCGGTCGTGTCCTCCAAAGCGCCCCGAATCGGAGTTCAGCACTATTTTATATTTTCCGGCCCCGAGCGGAATGCCATAATCGGTAAACGATTGCGTTGGGTTGAAGTTAAATACAAACAAAAACAAGCCCCGGTGAAAAGCCAGCACTTTATCGGCTTTATTGTCGAAAACTTTGTCGACCGATGGTACGGTAAGAATCCTGTTTTGATTGATCAGCTGAATCATTTCCTTATCGAAATCGTACAGCCAATGAAACTTCAGTTGCTGATCTTCGGCAATACTCCAGATGCGACGTGCATGCGCATAGGACCAATTATTGCCTTCGCGCGGAAAATCAATCCATTCGGGATGCCCAAACTCATTACCCATAAAGTTAAGATAAGCCCCTCCGGCACTGCCAGCTGTTGCCAAACGAATCATTTTATGCAGGGCAATTCCACGCTCCACCGTAATATTGGGCTGATCTTTTCGCATGGAAAAATACATTTCTTTATCAATCAGTCTGAAAATTATTGTTTTATCGCCTACCAGTGCCTGGTCGTGTGATTCGGCATAACTCACCACTTTTTCATCCAAACGCTTCGAGGTAAGCTGGTAAAAAATGTCACCCACTTCCCATTCATCGTCAGATTTTTCTTTGATCATCTTAATCCAGAAATCAGGAACACCCATGGCCATCCGGTAGTCGAAACCCAGCCCGCCATCGTTAACAGATGCGGCCAACCCGGGCATTCCACTCATATCTTCGGCAATAGACAAAGCCCGGGGATTTATTTCCTTAATAAGTTTATTTGCCAATTTAAAATAGGTTGTGGCTTCGTGGTCTACATTGGCATTAAAATAGTCGTTGTAATTGGTAAAGGCAATTTCCAGTCCATGGTTAAAATAGAGCATACTTGTTACCCCGTCAAAACGAAATCCATCAAACTGATATTCGGTAAGCCAATAGCTGATATTGGACAAAAGAAAATGCAGCACTTCGTTTTTACCGTAATTAAAACAATAGCTATCCCATGCCGGATGCTCGCCTTTAGCTCCTTCGTGAAAAAACTGATAGCGGGTACCATCGTAGTTTCCAAGGCCCTCGAGTTCGTTTTTAACGGCATGCGAGTGCACCAAATCCATAATAACAGCTATACCCATGCCATGCGCCTCATCAATCAGCTGTTTGAGTTCGTCGGGGGTTCCAAAGCGCGATGACGCAGCAAAAAAGCTACTTATGTGATAACCAAAGCTACCATAATACGGATGCTCCGGTATAGCCATCAGCTGAATAGTGTTGTAGCCATTTGCTTTTATGCGTGGTAACATCTGCTCCCTGAATTCATTGTAGGTATGCACACGCTCTTCTTCGCCCGCCATTCCAACATGGCCTTCGTAAATAAGTGGCGGTTCATCGCTTCGCTGAAAGTCAGGATTTACCCATTGATAAGCCTTTTCCGGAGCCCAAACCTGTGCATTAAACATATGGGTTTTTTCATCCTGAACAACACGCCTGGCCCAGGCCGGAATGCGTTTGCCAAAATTTACGGCCCAGTGTACATTTAAAGCATAGAGGTCGCCATGCGCCAGCTGTTCATGTTCCAGATGAAGCTCCCAAACACCATGCTCGAGATGCACAAAAGAGTATGCCGCACTTTCTTCCCAGTTGTTAAAAGTACCTATTAAAAACAGGTGTGTGGCATTGGGTGCCCATTCGCGCATTACCCATCCGTTTTCGGTTTTATGCAAACCAAAATACAAATGTCCGGTGGCAAATTCCTCGAGTGTTTTTCCTCCGGTTAATTCGTTTTCTTTTCGGTCGGCCTGAATCATTCGGTCTGAAATAACTCCCGAAAAGGGTTCCAGCCATTTATCGTCTTGTACTAATTTGGGCAGGTATTTTTTCATAGGTTTGACTCCTTCCTTTTAATCTTTCCAAATCGGTATTCATTTCCCGATTTGTTTTTTTAAAGATAGAGATTCGGATGTGAAAATAGCCGCTATTGTAAGAAAATGCGGTGAGAATTTTTAAAATATAAAACTCCACGCAAATAAACCTGAGATTTTACATCACAAGAATGCGCATAAAAAAACCATGGCGGGGGACGCCATGGTTAGTAGTTGTTTAATAAATGCTGTTTAATTATAACTTAAAACGCCGCAAAATTAAACAAAAGACCTACCGAAAAAACCATATCCGAAAAAACTTTTTATGTTATAGAATTGTTTTGGGCATAACAAATATCAGATGTTTTGTCCCGGCTTTTTTATGTGCTCAGTGCAGTACTATTGATTTTGGTTATTTTTACCTGCAGTCAATAAGCTGAGATCAATAAAATGAGGATGAATTTAAACATACATTTCAGCGAATAAGTTAAATGCCTCGCTGATTCTGAAAATAAAAACGCTTGACGACATAGAATTAAAACCATGAAAAAAACCGGATTTACAACCACCGCCCTAAATGTACCCTTTGCCAAAGCCGACCCCCACAATGCTTTGCAAATGCCGCTTTACGAAGCTGTAGCTTACGAGTTCGACTCGGCAGAACAAATTGAGGCCAACTTCAGGGGTGAATATATTGCTCATGTATACTCCCGATCGTCGAGCCCAACGGTAGAGTATTTCGAGTTGAAACTAAAAGCACTTACCCAAAGCAGCGCTGTAATTGCTGTTAGCTCGGGTATGGCAGCCATTTCGAATACGCTGCTGGCCCTTACCAAAGCCGGCGATAATATTATTTCCGGCAACCGATTGTTCGGACATACTTTTGCTCTCTTTCAAAATACACTTTCTGAATTTGGACTGGAAACCCGTTTTAGTAAACTCTGTTCTGAATCAGAAATAGAAAAATTAATTGACAAAAATACCCGGGCCATTTATTTTGAAACGGTTACCAATCCTCAGCTGGATATTGCTGATATTGAAATGCTGTCGCGCGTAGCAAAAAAACACCAATTGTTATTAATTGCCGATAGTACTCTAACACCACCCAATGTTTTTAATGCCGGGGAGTTTGGAATTAATATCGAAGTGCTTTCTACTACCAAATACATTTCCGGAGGAGCAACTTCGTTTGGTGGCGCCATAATCGACCACGGAAATTACGACTGGAAACGCAACCCAAACCTATCGGCCTATACCGAAAAGTTTAAAGCCAACGCATTTGTTGCCAAAATAAGGAAAAACATTTACCGAAATACCGGCGGAAGCATGGCGCCCCAAACTGCCCGCTTTCAAATTCAGGGGCTCGACATATTGGAGCTTCGGGTAGAAAAATGCTTTCAGAACTGCCTGGCGCTGGGCAATTTTTTGAATGCACATCCTCAAGTTAAAAAAGTGAGCTACCCGGGATTGGAGACGGATGAGCGCTACCCTTTGGCACAAAAGTATTTTAACGGCATTCCGGGCACCATTATGAGTTTCGAGCTTGAATCGAAAACGGCCTGTTATGCTTTTATGAACAGGCTTCAAATCATTCGTCGGGCCACAAATCTTAACGACAACAAAACATTGATTATTCACCCCTACTCCACCATTTATGCCGAATTTACGGAAGAAGAACGCTCTGCAGCAGGTATTAACGATTGTATGCTACGCCTGTCGGTAGGTATTGAAAATGTAGGTGATGTAATTGCTGATATTGAGGCGGCCTTATCGTAACCATCCTGATTTTAACACTAAGACACTACGTTTTTTTCACCGCAAAGACGCTAAGGCGCTGGGATTTTCTCAACTGAGATATGGTTTAAATACTTCTGGAAATTTCTTTATCTGCCTGCTGCGATTTGCATAGTGCCTGTTTATTGTTTTTTATTCTTTGCGGCTTCGCGGTTTAATTCTTTTTTCACCGCAAAGACGCTAAGGCACAGAGGTATTTCACCATTAAAGCATTGCAGCATTCAGGCATTAAAGCATTGCCCCTTCTTTTTAGTAAGCCAACATTACGGTACCATTTTTAACCGTACCCAAACCATCGTTCAGTATCAGCACATAAATGTAGTTACCGGCCGGCAATCCACCCGATTTACCAATGGTAAGTATGTTTTCTGAGGTTCCCCACCACCAGGCATCTTCGTAAGTTCCCCAAACATCGAGGTTACCGTAATGTTCTTTTTCCCAAAGCTTCACACCGTTTCGGTTAAAGATCATCAGCTTCGCATTCGGGTATTTCTGTATACACAAGATCTGGAAGAAGTCGTGAACACCGTCATCGTTTGGCGAGAATCCGTCAGGAATAAACAACTCGCAGTTCAATTCGGTATCCAGGTATTCCGGATAACCATCGAGGTCGAGGTCGTCGTTACTGTAATCGCCATCGCCATTTAGGTCTTCGTTCACTGTTGGGTACTGGTCATCTTCATCGTTGGTATCGCGCCAGTCGCGTATTCCGTCGCCATCAAAGTCCTGAATTGGTGCATTGCTGCCCGTTTCGTTTCCGTAATCGGCCCATCCCGAATAAGTATCATAAGCATCATCCAATCCATCTCGGTCTTCATCAGAGTACCATCTTAATACATCGGCAATACCATTATTATCGTCATCGTGGCCTTCAATCATATCAAATACCCCGTCGTTATCCGAGTCGATATCGAGGTAGTCAGGCATCGAGTCGCCATCGGTATCTTCCGGAGTAAACGGATAGCCGCCATTTTCCGGATCGTAGGCATCGTCCCAACCGTTACCGTTACCATCGCGGCCCGTTGGAGGGATATAATTACCTTCGGCCTGTCCTTCAATGTTATCAGGAATACCGTCGTTATCCGAGTCAATATCGTAACTATCGGGTATGCCATCGTGGTCGGAGTCGATAGCGCGGTCGCCCTCAACAATATCAATAATACCATCGTTATCGTCGTCAATATCGTCGGTATCCGGAATTCCATCACAGTCGTTATCCGGTACGCGTGTAATGTAAACCCAGGCTGTATCGCACAACGACGGAATACCGTTGTCGCAAATCACATACTGGAAGCTGTCAATTCCGAAGAATCCTTCAAATGGGATGTATTCGAAGTTTCCGTTGGAATAAAGGGTAAGGGCGCCACTGTCAGGTGGTGTTACCGGCACCGGATTAACGCTTATGTCATCTCCATCCGGATCGGAATCATTTAGAATAACATTTCCAAATAAGTCGCCACAAGGTACTTCGTAATAATCATCAACCGCAATTGGCGGATTATTGGCCGGACGAACCATAATAAATACAATGGCCTGTCCACATTCGGGCTCACACGGTATACCATCGTCACAAATCTGGTAACGGAAAATATCCGGTCCTTCATAATCGAGGTCAGGTGTATAGGTTACCATACCGGTGTTATTATCAACAACCACCGAACCATGACTTGGCGCAATAACCACACCAAGCGATTCAAGGTTGATATTGGTTTTCAGATCGTAGTCGTTATTGGTCACCGGAATTTCAACCGGAACATTAACTGCGGTAACAGCCGAGTCGTTCACCACGTTTGGCGGCAGGTTGCCAAATACCTCGAATGTTGCCTCGCAAGTACTTGAATTGCCATTCACATCGTAGGCAGTTACCGTTATGGTGGTAATACCAATATTGTCGCAATCCAGTTCATAATCGTCGAGTAATACAGTGTCAATACCACACTCATCAGATACCGTGTCGGTAACCATATCCCAGCTCAATTCATATTTTCCGTACTCATCCAACTGAATGGTTTGTAACGGACGACACTCAATAAACGGATCAACCGGATCGATAACGGTAACAATAGCTTCGCAGGTATCGCGTAAACCATAATAATCGGTTACAATTAGTGTTACCAGGTTATCTCCAACATCAAAACAGTCGAACTCATCCGGCGTTATCTGATAGGTTTCAATTCCGCAGTTGTCAAACGAGCCGTTATCAATCATATCAGGGGTTATGGTAGCTATACCTGTATCATCAAGGTAAACCGTAATATTTTGACAAATGGCTGTTGGTGGAATGTTATCTCCAATAATTATATCGGCCACACAAACGCCTGAATTTCCGGCTTCATCTGTTACAACCACATTAACCTGCCGGCCTTCTTCCACATCCAAACAGGTGAAATCGCTTATGTCCACATCAATTATCAGATCTTCAGCTGCAGTACAATTATCTGATGATCCGTTGGCAATAGTTGCAATGTCAATTTCTGTCATAATGTAATTGCCTTCGTCATCGAGATAAACGGTTATGGAATTACACACCGGAACAGGAGGAATTGTATCGGTAAGGGTAATTACCTGCTGACAAGAATCAACATTTCCACAAAGGTCGGCAATGCTATAGTAGTTGGTAATTGTTGTACTACCTAAAGCATATTGTTTTTCACTACGGAAAGTGAATGAATTCGGATCTATTTCACAATTATCTGTTAGTACTCCTCCGGCCGCCTCAAACGCTTCAATAGTCGTAATATCATGCAGCACTTCTGACAGACACTCAATAGCGGTATCAGACGGGCAAATTATTACAGGTGGAGTAATATCGTTTATGGTAATGCTGTATGAACATTGCGCAATATTTCCACAAATATCTTCAATACTGTAGGTTCTTACAATAATTAACGGACAGGTAGTGCCATTTAAGCTATCTCCCACATGACGGAACGAACTTTCAAGCAACTCGTAATTATCTGTTGCTGTTCCACCTGCCGCTACAAAATCGGCAAGACTGGTAAATATCCGGGCGTTTACATCATCGAAACACTCAACTGATATATCTGCCGGACAGGTTAGCACCGGATTCGACTCGTCGCGTTTGAAAATGGTGTATGAACAGGTTTCCGACCAGTTACCGCACTCATCTGCAACAATGTAGGTATAGGTCATCTGGCCTTCGCAATCTGACACCAGCGAATCGAGACTTACCAATGTAAATGATGAAGAATCGATTTCGCAATTGTCGCTGGCAGAACCACCTCCACTAATAAATTCACTTAATACCACGTACGGATCAGGGTAAGCTGCGGTTGCATCGATGGTATCATCAGGCGGACAGAACAACAAGGGCTTTTCATCGTCAACCACAGTGATGGTATGTGTGGTTTCGCCACGGTTGCCACTCATATCGTAGATTTCGTAGGTATTGATATATCTTCTCGGGCAAACGCTATCGTAGGTAATCGACGAGATTAGTTTAAAGCTGCTGCTGTCAATCTCACAATTGTCGCTGAACCAACCGCGGAAGCTTAAGAATACCTCAATGGTTGTAATTTCAACCGGATCGCACACCAGTGTAGTATCCGGTATACCAATCAACGGCGGTATAGAATCGATTACTGTTATTTGCTGAATATAATCGGTGTAATTATCACACTCATCAGTAAAACGATAGGTACGGAAAACAATACCCGGACTAGCTGCCGAATCACCTTCATAAGTCATTACAAAGTCACCGCAATCGTCGTCAACCAAACCACCATCTGCCCTGAATTCGGCATAATCGGCATAAGGCCCCGGCATGTAACAATCGGCATTCAGGTCGTTTGGTGTAGCAAGTACCACCGGAGGAATGGTATCGTTTTTATAAATATACTGAGTTGCCTGTCTGTAGTTACCACACCCATCAGTTAATCGATAGGTTCGGGTATATGTGGTCGGACAGGTGCCAAACTGGTCAGTAACCATTAAAGTAAGTGTAAGGAATCGGTCCTGACAGTTATCATCGGCTATATCTCCGGCAGCCCGCACTTCGTAAATATCTTCGTAAACCCTTGGCAGCGGATCGTTACATCCCAGGGTAATTTCTTTAAATTCGAGATCTGGTCGAATGGTATCATCCACTTTAAACACCTGTATACAGCTGGTTTCTTCGCCATTTACATTGCGTATAAAGTAAGTAATGGTAATAGTTTTCGGACAGCTACCACTGCTGCTGATAGTGGAGCGGAACGATGACGGATCTAAGGCAACCGGATTACTGTAGGCCACACCTCCGGCAGCTTCAAAGGCTGCCAATGAAGTATAGCGTGGAACTTCAGGTTCACATTCGAAAGTATAGCCTGACAGATTCGGACATTCCAACACAAATTCAGCAGCCTGGTATACATATATAATTTGTGTACACTGCGTAGTATTACCGCAGAAATCTCCTACTTCATATGTTCTGGTAATTGTTTCCGGATCAGTACCTCCATCCGATACATCGCTAACGTGACGGAAACTAACCACCGCACAATTATCGCTGAAACTACCTCCCATTGCCAGGAATTCTGATGTATCGGCAGCCGGATCAGGAGCAAAACCATAGCCAACAGTTAAATCAGGAGGACAATTTAATACCGGATCTATCTGATCGTCAACAATTATCTGATGTGTTGCACTTAATGTATCGCCATCGAAATCCAATACGCGGTAGGTGCGAATTTCTTCGTAACAGTAGTTGACTCCAACATAAACTACAGTATCAACTGTGAAGGTACTGGTATCAATTCCGGCATTTGAGAATACCTCCACATCAGGATGCAGCGCAAGATAGGCCAGTAAGGAATCCAGCAATGGATAGCTAAACCGCTCCTCGTAACAAATTTCTGTTACAACCGGCGACATATACTTATCAAGCGGAACAGGTTCGGTTATGCTTACTGTTATGCTTGCAACACATTCGTTTGCATCGGTAACTGCTAAGGTATAGTCGCCTGCAGCCTGATTAAATAAATCTTCGTTTATTCCAATGGTGTCTCCTGCTTCGTTTGTCCAGGCGTAATCATAAGTTGGTGTTCCTCCGATAACCGAAACATCGATACTTCCGGTTGAATCGCCCATTACCAGCACATCGGTAACGGATACAAGGATAATCTCGAGCTCTTCCGGTTGCTCTATGGTAACAGTTAAAGTGGCTGAACAGCCAAGTGTATCGGAAAGTGCATCGGTAACTGTGACCGTATAAACACCAGCCGGCAGGTTAGTTAAATCCTCCGTGATTTCTCCATTGCTCCAGCTGTAAGTATAAGGTTCAATACCACCTGAAACTTCGATATCGATTGAGCCTGTGCTATCGCCATAACAAAGCACATTAACCGAATCAGCCATAATTACCGGATCGCTGATTACCACATGTAACCAGGCCGTATCCGGACATGCAGAGCCAGTACCTAGAACACGGAAGTCGTCACCTGTTTCGGTATAGGTTAAGCCGGTTCCATCTGTCCAGGTATATTCTACACAAGCATAAACCGTATCGTAAGTAACACCTCCATCAATTAATGTGGTGGTAAGAATAACAATGGAATCGCATCCCAAATCGGTTTTTAATGTAGCCTCGTATACATTTTCTACTGTGGTAGAAACAGTGTATCCATTCCAGTCATATTCCGGATCTCCAACACAAAGAACCGTATCCATACGTACTGTATCCGGTGGCAAAATGGTGACATTATAGGTCAACAAACTATCGCAATTGTAGAAATTCGGAATGGTATCAAAATAAATCCACGATTGGTCAGATGTAATCGTTACATTATTTATGGTAGTGTCAGGTGCTCCGTAACAAAGCGTTAAGTACAGCACCGAATCAGTTACCGGCAATACAGTCACTTCGTAATAGATTAAAGTATCACAACCCGACGGACCAGGTGCATTGTAGATATAAACACTATCCGTTTCATTCGATATACTTATTCCATACCAGTCGGCCACCGGATCGCCATAACAGATTGAATTGGTAAGGGTATCTTTCATGGCCGGCAGAATGGTAACATCGTAGGTTAACAGCGAATCACAACCATATTGGTTAGCACCAGGCAGTGTATCAAAATAAACCTGGCTGAAATCGGTTTGTATCCATACATTGTTCCAGGCAAATTCCGGACTACCTTCGCACAATATGGTGTCCAGCAAAGTATCGGTAAGCGGATGCGAAATAAGTGTTAACTCCAGTCGTAAGGAGTCGCAACCCTGCTGATAGTAGAGCGTATCGGTATAAATACTGTCACGGTCAGTCAGGATATTAATCGAATGCCAGGTGAAGGCCGGTTCGTTCTCACAAATCTCAATGGTATCCAGAATATAAGTTGGACGAAGTATTTCTACATCAAGATACACTATCGAATCGCAGCCATACTGATTGGTAAGTACATCGGTGTAAATACTGTCGGTATACGCATCTACCTGGTTAATGGTATTTACACCCCAGGCAAAGTCTGGCTCTCCTTCACAAATGGTAGTATCAATGGTTACCGTATCCGGATACACAATACTTACATTTAATGTCAGCACCGAGTCACATCCAAACTGATTGGCTCCAACCAGGGTATCCCGATAGGTACTGTCATTTAATGCATATACCATCAGATTATTCCATGCAAAAGCAGGCGTTTCGTAACACAGCATGGTATCAATTATCGTATCGGTAATTGGCAGAATTTCAACATTAAATATGAGTAGCGAATCGCAATTATATCGGTTATTCAGACGTGTTTCGTATTGATCGCTAAAGTTGGTTTGAATGGTATTACTATACCAGGCAAATGGTGCATCGCCTTCGCAGAGCGTTGTATCCAGATAAGTGGTGTCGGGTGGAATTACAAATACATTCAGCGTAACCAGCGAATCACAATTGAATTGATTCTGGAGCGTTACCTGGTAGCTGTCGTCGCGGGCTGAAGTAATGGTTTGTCCGTTCCAGATAAATGAAGGTGCTCCAACACATAAAACGGTATCCATTTCAAATGTACTAACCGGATTCGACTGCACGGTTAAGGTCAATATCGAGTCACAACCAACAGCATTAACAAGCGTTGCATTGTATACGCCATCGCGGTCGGTTAAAATCGTATTTCCATTCCAGTCGAAAGCTGGCTCATTCTCGCATACCTCAGTAAGCTCGTCGCTATAGGTCGGATAAAGAATACTTACTTCCATGGTAACAACGGAATCACAACCTTCGCTGGTTTTTAGGGTAGCCGTGTAAGTGCTGTCGTTGGTACTAACCAGGTCAAATCCATTCCATGGCACTGCCGGATCACCCAGACAAAGCGTCATGGTTTCGGTAGTATAACTTGGAGGAATAATAATAACATTCAGTGTCAGTAGTGAATCACAACCAAAACGATTGACCAAAACAGCTTCGTAGCTGCTATCCTGATCGGTTAGTACAGTATGTCCATTCCACGGATATGTTGGTGCTCCCTGACATAAAACAGTATCCAGAACAACGGTATCGGGTTCGTGTACTTCAACATACAAGGTTAACAGGGTATCACATCCTAAACCGATAATACCGGGGATGGTATCCTGATATTCACCGGCAGCTGTAACCGTATTTCCAATCCAGTTATATGGTAGTTCATCTGTACACAAACTCAGGTACATCGTATCTTCTTCCAATGGCTCGATAAACAAGTCAAGAACCCGAATAGTATCACAACCCACACCGATTTCTCCTGGAACTGTATCTACATACTGACCTCCTGCATCATAGAAATTGCCGTTCCAGTCGAAAGGTAGTTCGTTGGCACAGATGCTGGCGTAGATTGTGTCTTCTTCCATTGGCTCGATGTACAGATCCAACATTCTTATGGTATCACAGCCTACGCCGATTTCGCCCGGGATGGTGTCGATATATTGACCGGCGGCATCGTAGAAGTTGCCGTTCCAGGTGAATGGTAGCTCGTTGGCACACAGGCTTACGTAAATGGTATCTTCTTCCATTGGCTCAATAAACAGGTCGAGCATCCGGATGGTATCACAGCCTACACCAATCTCTCCCGGGATGGTATCGATATATTGACCGGCGGCATCGTAGAAGTTACCCAGCCAGTTGAATGGAAGTTCGTTGGCACATAAGCTTACGTAAATGGTATCTTCTTCCATTGGCTCGATAAACAGGTCGAGCATGCGGATGGTATCACAGCCTACGCCGATTTCGCCTGGGATGGTATCGATATATTGACCGGCGGCATCGTAGAAGTTGCCGTTCCAGGTGAATGGTAATTCGTTGGCACATAAGCTTACGTAAATGGTATCTTCTTCCATTGGCTCGATAAACAGGTCGAGCATCCGAATGGTATCACAGCCTACGCCAATTTCTCCCGGGATGGTATCAATGTATTGACCGGCGGCATCGTAGAAGTTACCCAGCCAGTTGAATGGCAATTCGTTGGCACACAGGCTTACGTATATGGTATCCTGAATAGGTGGCTCAATGCGCAGCTCTATGGAGTCGCTTGTGGTACAGGCATTGGCATCGATAACCGTATAAATCAACTGATAATTTCCGGCTGCTGCTCCACTAAAGATAACATCGGAAGAATCTGTTCTGTCGAGATAAACGGCTCCCGCACCTGTCCATAAGTGAGTCAGTTCTCCTGTTCCTCCGCTTGGATTACCGGCCAGCAAAATCACATCATTTTCACAGGCAATGGAATCATCAGCCGTAATGTCTGCGAGCAACTCTTCCAATGGCTCAAACACAAACTGGAGCGATTCGTCACAAGAGTCTTTATCGTTTACGGTTACCCAATAAATACCGGGCCCTACATTAGGCAGGTCTTCATCAGTAGAAAGAACATTTCCGAGCGTATCTGTCCAGAGGTAGGAATAAGGTTTACGCCCCCGTTCCACTGTCAGATAAATACTCCAGGTATCGCCGTAACATTGTGCAGTATCCACTACTGCTGATAGTCTGATATTTTTAATTTCATTGATATATACCTGATGGAAGGCCGTACAGCCCAGCGAGTCGGTTACCCAAACGGTATACAGCTGGTCGCCTGCCAGCGAATCCACATCCTCGGTAGTGGCAAATACATTTCCGGTGCTGTCGGTCCACTCAAATAAATAGTAAGGTGCATTGGCAAATGGTGTACCTCCGGAAACGTGCAAATCAATCTCTCCCGGTTTTTTGCCGCCACAGCGCACATCAATACTGTCGGCCGACAATACAATGGGTAATGGTTCGGTAATGTCTACTGTGTCGTAGGCTAAACAATTATTGGCATCGGTAATAATAACCGTGTGCTGGCCGGGCGCCAGGTTAACCGCCCAGGCAGAATCCATTGCCGGGTTGTTATCCCACTCGTAGGTAAACGGTGCTGTTCCGCCAAATACAGCCACATGGGCTGCGCCATTATCATATTCGTAACACTGTACATCTATTATGCTGTCGATAAGCGTATAAAGTGGTTCGGGTTCTACAATAATTACCGTATCGTTAACAAAACAGCCATTGGCATCGGTAACGGTTAGCAGGAAAGTATCGGCAGGAAGATTATACACTGAGTCGCCCGAGTAGGTTCCGGTGTTGTAACCGGCCCATTCAAATGACAAGGCTCCTGTTCCGCCGGTGGCCGACGATAATATAAAGCCATCAGTTCCGCCATAACAGCTGATGTGGTGAACACTATCGATATCAACCAGCAATTCCAGTGGTTCGTTAATGATAACTGTATCGCTGGCTGTACAATTATTAGCGTCGGTTACGGTAACCACATATTCTCCCGGGCCTAAATTTCGTACCCACGCTGAATCCTGCACCGGAATGGTATTCCATTCGATAAGGTAAGGTGCTGTTCCGCCAATTACAGCTACATGGGCTGCTCCCGAGCTATCGCCATAACAAAGAATATCAATAATGCTGTCGATATCGGCAATCAGCGGATCCGGTTCGGTAATCACTACCGTATCGTTAACCACACAACCGTTTACATCGGTAACGGTAAGCAGGAAGGTATCGGCAGGTAAATTAAACACCGAATCGCCGGTAGCTGTATAGCCCGAGAACCCGGTCCACTCGAAAGTAAGGGTATCGGTGCCACCGCTAGCCGAAGCAAAAATTAATCCGTCGGAACCACCGTAGCAACTAACATGTTTTATACTGTCGATATTCACCAGCAACTCGAGCGGTTCATCAATAATTACGGTATCGGCAGCGCTACAGTTATTGGCATCGGTAACGGTAACAATGTATTCGCCCGGCCCCAGGTTGTTTGCCCATACCGAATCCTGTACCGGTGTGGTATTCCATACGATAGCGTAAGGAGGTGTTCCGCCGCTTACTTCCACATGCGCTGCTCCCGATTCATCGCCATAACACAAAATACCGATTACGCTGTCGATTTCAGCCAGCATGGGTTCCGGTTCGGTCAGAATAACGGTATCGAATACCGTACACAAATTCTCGTCGGTAACGGTTAACAGGAAGGTATCAGCAGGCAGGTTGTATACGGTATCGCCGGTTGCTGTATAGCCCGAGTACCCTAGCCATTCAAAAGTAAGTGCCCCGGTTCCACCGCTGCCGTGTGCCCAGATAAAACCATCGCTGCCACCGTAACAACTGATGTCTTTGGTACTGTCGATGGCTACCAGTATTTCAGGAGGAGAAATAATCTCTACCGAATCAAAATCGGTACAGCCATTGGCATCGGTAACGGTCAGGTAGTACATGCCTGCCCCCAGGTCGCCAATGCTGTCGCTTGTTGCGCTTAAGCCATTGGGGCCTGTCCAGCTAAAATTATAAGGTGCAATACCATCGGTAATGTTTGCTTTAATAGCAGCCGAGCTGTCGCCATAACACAAGAGGTCGGTAACTACAAAGGCAATATCCGGATTACTGAATAAGTATTCTACCGTATCGATAGCAGGTTCGCAGGTGATGTTATCGGCCAAACCATACGCCGTGATAATAAGTTGTACACTACCCGCCAGGGAGTCAGTTGGGCCAAGGTAGTAGGTGGGATGCAAAGCTGTTGAATCGCTAAAGGTACCGTCGCCGGTGCTGGTCCAGAACAAGGAGCTGTGGTTCCAGGCTGTATCAGCCGTCAGCACAATATCTTCCATTGAACAAACCACCTGATCGGGGCCGGCCATGGCGCCCGGTGTAGGAAATACTTTTACCCGACCAACTTCAAAGGTATCGCAACCGTGTACCGACCAGTGCAATACCCAAACATCAAATTCGCCTTCATCGTCCCAAAGCTGATCGATCTCGCTTCCGTAGGTGGTATCGCCAACAGCAGGGCGGTCGAGGTCCATAAAGTCGAGGTAAGGTACTTCGCTGGCATACAAGCTGGAGTCGGGCAAACGGTAAATGTTCCACTCGTAGGTATCGCCTTCTTCCCCGTCGATGCGATAGGTACGGGTGGCTCCAACACATACCGAGTCGATGACATAGGTCTCCTGGGCAAGCACGTTGGCCGCCATCAGCAGGAAGATTACTATGTACATCAGTTTTTTCATTTATGTTTTGCTATTGTTCTATTGCGACTTTGCGGTTAATTTCCTTTTTTCACCGCTGAGACGCTAAGCTTTTGTCTATTGCTATTTGCGTATTGCCTATTCATTCCTTTTTCTACTTTGTGGCTTTGTGAAACTTTGTGGTTTATTATTTTTTAAACACAGAGTCCACGGAGTTCTCACAGAGAGCCACGGAGTTTTAATATCCGGTTTCAAGTTTCACTTCTTTATAAACCACCGGCAAAGGTTTCTGACGCTCCACCCTTATTCCGGCTTCCTTTAATTCATAGAACAGACATTCCTCGTAAGCACTTTCCAGTAACCCCGGACCAAGTGCCTTGTGCACCTCAATGGCACAGCCTATTATTTTTCCCGATATGTCGTTCTCTTTCATACTATTAAAATTGTTTGTTTTCAAAGGTATAGTATGGAACTCGCTGTATTTTATTTATACTCCTGGGTGTAATCTTTTTATATGCTCGTTTCATTTTTCTAATTTCTTATCTGTGGTTCTCCGTGCCTTCTTTGTGTATCTCTGTGGTTTATTTTCTTTTTAAACACAGAGTCCACGGCGTTTATTTGTTTCTAAATTACTTCTTTCTTCCTCCAATCGCTAATTGTCTTTTAGGTAAATCCGCGACTGGTCTGGTTTTGGGTAAATTAAAATACCCGTACTCGGTCGTTCATCTATTGCATATTCGTACGACTTACAAACACCATCATCAATTTTCAGTACCCAGAAGGTTGTTTCGCCCACCGGTAACGGATCGGTAATCGGGATGCTTATTTCCGGGCCAATCACATCGCCGTTCAGGTTATAGGTACTTGGCGTAACGGCATCGCCAATGGTGTAATGTATGGTATACGGACCAACACCCGAGAAAATAATTCGTACGGTTGTGGGTTCACCAATACACACCGAATCGGCCACCAGCTCAAAGTCGAGCTGTTTCTCCAATACCTCCAGCACATACATTTCAATATTATCGGTACAGGTAACTTCGTCCCACACATGTATGCGAACGTAATAAACACCCGGAGCCAAACCGGTAACTTTTACTGTACTTCCGGCATATTGTCCGTCGACGAAATACAGAGCCGGATCGAGTGTCGTTGTCGGATCGAGCACATCTGTTGGCGTTGGCGAACTGTTGTAAATGCCCCACACAAAATGTGTTTCCGGAATTTCCGGACGGCTGACCACACTGAATTCCATAGTATCGCACTCCTCGATGGTGATTTGTGCAGCCGCATTGGCCACAGCAAGCACCGCCAGCACTATTGCCAGGGTAAAGTGGATGATATGTTTTTTCAGTTGTACCATTGTTATTTGGCTGAAATCCTCAGGCCGTAAACTTTATTCTTTTATTTGTTTGTCTTTTTTTGGTAATTGTTAAACTGTTAAATTGTCAAATTGATAAATTGTCTTTTTTTCACCGCTGAGACGCTAAGTTTCTTCTCCATTTAAGCATTTAATCATTAACGCATTTCAGCATTGTATCATTCACGCATTCACGAACTTCTTTTTTTCACCGCTGAGACGCTAAGTTTTCTTCTTCTTTTCAGCATTTTAGCATTCACATTCATTCCTCCACGCGCTACCCCTAACTCCTACAGGGGAAAGTCTGCGCTTCATCCTTCTGCAATCATCAATCGTTAATCATTATTCTTTAATCTTTTCTGTTCTTCAACAAAAACTCTATCATTCATTTTTTTTAAAGCTTTCATAAAATCCTTATCATTCAGTATTGTCAATTGATATTTCGCTATTTCAGCCAATTTCTCAAACCTTTTCTGTTTAGCAATATTTTCTTTTATCATTTGCGCATTCAATGTCTCCAGATTCGACAGTATCGCCAATTCATTGATACTGGCGATGTCTCGAATATTCATTGATTTTTTAGCCAATTCAGGATTCGCAATACGCCAATCTTTTGCGGTACAATTAAACAGTGCCACATTCAATAAATCAGCTTCTTCGGCATAAAGTATCCACTGTTTATCTTTCTCGTAATTTCTTTCCGGCAGAATATAGTTCTTTACAGCATCCGTATGAATATGATAGTTTGTTTTACTCAATATTCGTTTTACATTCCATTCCAAATTGTATTGATTTGTTTCAATTTCTTTTAAACGCTGGTATTCAGTAATCAAATACAACTTAAAGGTTGGACTCAACCATGATGCAAATTCAAAAGCAATATCCTTGTGTGCATACGTACCTCCGTATCTTCCCGACTTTGAAACAATTCCAACGGCGTTAGTGGCCAAAATCCATTTTTTTGGTGTTAACGCAAAACTATTTGAACCAGACTCTATTCTAAACCCATCGAATTCGATGGAATTAAACTCCGGGTTATTCAGGCCTTCCCATAAACCCAAAAACTCCACAGTACTCCTGGTTCGCATCCAGTTTTGAATAATGTAATCACTTCTTTCTGAGTCGCGATATTTTGCCATATCCGTCAACGAAATATATTCTTCCTCATTTTGTTTATAAAGGACAATTTCTAATTCGTTTACACTCAGTTTCGATTTTTCCATTCTGTAATTATTAATCTTAAATCATGCTTCGTTTTGGTATAACTTTTTTAAACACGAAGACTCGAAGACACTAAGTTTCTTCTCCATTTAAGCATTTAATCATTCACGCATTAAAGCATTGCTCCCTTCCAATCCTGACTTTTCCTCCTGCAAGCGTCCATTTTCGAGTTTGTCCCGATCCTTCGGGATGCAGTTCGTGCGGAATGTCTTTGTTGGATTTGGTGCATTAACCGCTGCGTTCTCTGTGTCTTCTCCACGTTCTCTGTGGTTTAATATTTCTTTAACCACGGAGTTCACTGAGAATCCACAGAGGGGCACAGAGGTTTTTTGATTAAGCGTGACAAGCCCGTAGCCCATAGCAAACCGAGTTGCCGGTGCACGGCCACGAGGCCCGTCGCGCATTTTTAGCAAGTGCTTCGCCACAGGCGGTGCATTGCTTTTTCCTATTTGTAAATATTCGTTCACATTGTTGTTTATTTTAAATTTCTTCTTTGCGACTCCCGATGCCTCGATCGGGATTAGTTCAACTAACAATTTCCGGTTCGTTAACACTCCCGAAATTCGAGTTTCACTAAATCTGTGCCTTCTTTGTGTTCGCTGTAGTTTAATTCTTTTTAAACACAACTTGTCCCGATTCTTCGGGAGAGATCACTGAGGTCTGCACAGAGGACCACTGAGCTTTTTTTGCTCTAATTCTAATATTCTAAGCTTCCAATCTTCCTCATAACCTTTAGTCCTTACTAAAGCCGCCCGCTCCGCAGCCACCCGTAAGCAGCTGCGAAACGCGACAAGCCAGTATCTTTAGGTTATGAAAAAGCAAAATTCATAACTGTTAGTTATTATCACCAATGTTAGGATTGGTTGGAGCACTAACTCCATCAGGGTTATCACCAGTGTTCATTTCAAATGGTTCAGGAGTAGTTCCTGTACTTGATATTACTTGAGGTCTTGGTGTTACTGTATAATCCATTACATCGTTCGCAAATAAGTCTGGATCACAATCTGGATCTCCAGCAGGTAAGTTATCATTATCCTCTCCAAGATCTGCAAGAGTTTGATTAGCAAAATCAAACTGATCAGTTTGTGGAGATGCAGCAGTCTCATTTGGATCAAACATAACACCATCAACAGCAAACGACAGAGTTACATCCGCTTCAGCATTCTCAACCTGTGTTCCCCAATCCAATTTTACTCTAACAATAATGCATTCTCCACCGGCTCCTGATGCTATACCATCACCAACCGCATTTACGAGGGCTCCTGTACCATCAACTCCTCCTGCGATAACTGGATCATCACTTGTCCAATCAACACCAGAACCAAAACTTACATTATGCCATGTTTGTGAACCAGTCATAGCATTAGCAGTATAAGCAAAATCATCATTCTGATATGCCCACGAAACCTCATCAATATAGGACACAGACCCTGCTGTACCACCATAGTCATGAGAGATTTGAAATCTTGGCAACCAAGAATCAACAAAGTTTGCAGCGTTTACAACAAAGAACACCCAGTTTTCACCATAATCAACAGTTAAAGTTCCGTTACCAGGAGTATTATCTGCTGATGTATATTCGGCACTCTCAATAGGAGAAACACACTCTGTTGCAGCAGTGCTTCCATCTGTTGGAGATCCAATACTATCTCCAGAAGAACTTAGCGCTGCTAAATCAAGTGTAAAAAGAAACTCTGGAACAATTCGATAAACCTCAATATTATTGGTACATCCCGCATTATCATTTACAATCGCAACAAGTAAAACTTCTTGTGGTTGGTAACCATCAAATGATTTCCATGCGATATCGATTGAATGTTCTTGAGTTGTGCTTCCTGTTACAAAACTAACACCTGAATTATCTCCAGAGGTTGGGGCTACATTATAATCCGTATTACCGCCACCTCCAACTTGTCCGACTCTAAGAATATAAGGTCCTGTTCCATCTCCTGGATCAACATATGGTCCTCCAGCAGCAATTGGAGTCGCCGGATATGTCGCCTCAGTTAGATCCATTACATTCCCATTATACTCAATAATACTATCAATTGGAGGTCCAGCCTGTTCAAGGAAATAATTGTTCATAACATACCAACGAACATCATCATCGTCAGAAGTTGTTCTTACAGTATAAGTATAAGTCTCACCTGGTAAGGGATTTAATTCCCCAGTTGCATTTAGACAGCTCAACGTTTTTGCAGATATGCAAGTAGGATTCTCTGGAAAATCAATGTAGTCGCCATTTGCATCTACGTTTGGATTTGTAGCCTGTCCAAACGCAACTGATGTCCCAGCTAATAAAGCTGCGACAAAAAACGTTAGAAATAAAATTTGCTTTTTCATAATTAAAAATTTTAATGTTTAGTGTTCTTTGGTTTATATCAGGTGAATTGTGGTGTGCCATGTATACCCCCTCCCACCGACGCTCGCATAGCTCGGTCGGCGTACTCCCCCTCACGAGGGGGAGAATTGTGGCCGGTGGTTCTCAGGCTCCCGGCAATTCTCCTGTCAATAAACTTCAGAACGTAATTCACTTTTTTTTGAATCGACTGTTTTTTCTTTTTCAGTCCATTCGGTTTTACTTAGTTGTTTTCGCTCTCTTTTACTTCGTTTCCCTGCCAAGCAGGGCTTTCAGCAAAAAAGAAACTTCTCAAAATGTCAAATCGTTAGGGGCTCATTAACATCATACAACCAAAAGGTTCGGTTCGCTAAATCAAGGGGGCATGCCACAGGTGGCACTTCCCCTGATTTCCTACATACAGATGGTTGGCTAAGAGAACGTGGCGCTTATTTGTTGTATCGTCAAAAATACTTGTTGTTGTAGAGAAAATAAACACCACTTTTCTCTTTAGCCGCAGGCAACTGCTCGTCGCTATAGGCGGGAAACCAGTCGCCCTACAGAACCATACTTTCCACCTACTCCATTCAGCAGAAAGATTTCAACTCCTTAGTCATGTTTCATAGGCACTCGTTTTATTGATGTTAGCTACTAACCCATTGCCCCCTGCCCCGATAAATCGGGACATCTCCCCCAGGGGGGAGAACTTTTCGCATTTCAATGCGTGTTTTGAAATCAGGAAGAACGGGAATAATTTATAATCTCCTGTGCCCATTTCTATTAACCAAGAAAGATGGGCGTTTTTATTTGTTGTTTGGCCCCTGTAGCGGAGCGAGTTATCCATTTTTATTGTTAATAAAGAAGCGGTATGTCCTGTACCCACCGGCGCAAATTTCCCCTCCATAAAATTAATTCTTCCGCTTTGTTTCCCCCATTTGGGGGAAATGTCGGCGTAAGGATTGAGCACTGGCTGACAAAGGGGGTTTAACAGGGGGGTACCGCGTTTACAGCGGTGGGGTGGTATACTGGACGCACTTACAACCACCTCCCACAGCTTCGCTGCGTACTCCTCCTCAGAGGAGGAGAAATGTCCGTATTCCAATTCAGCTTCCATTATAGAAAAGTTATATCCTGTACCCCCGAATTCCGCCAGGCCTTCTTCGAAGTCTCCGGCTCCATTCGTCCCCCTATCCGTAGGGGGACAGTTGAGGCCGCTAACTCCGCTGAGCGGAATGCGGTTGAAACGGGGGGTCAAGCTATTTCGGTTTTCTTCCTCAGTTTCCACGCGATACAATCCGGTAGCAGTGAAAGTATATTCAATAAATGCAGAATTTTTGTACCCCCCGAATTCCGCCAGGCCTTCTTCGAAGTCTCCGGCTCCATTCGTCCCCCTACCCGTAGGGGGACAGTTGAGGCCGCTAACTCCGCTGAGCGGAGTGCGGTTGAAACGGGGGGTTAAGCTCCCCCGAATTCCTGTTCTCATTCCAAACGAAGTAAAGAAGCTGGCGCTGCTCTGCTCTGCTGTTAAAGCTCGCTCCACGTTTCCTCGCCGGGATGACAAGTGATGCATTATTTGTATATTATTTATCCTACTCATTTTTTTAATAATCTTCTTTAATTACCTGCGGCCTTGGCGTGATTACAATTGTTGTAGTATATTCTTCCGTATGGTTCGACGGATTCTGGCAATCTTCAACCCAGTAAGTAATGGTATGGGTAACTTCCTGGAAAGTAACTCCATCGCCCCATAAATAAATATCCGCCGGGTTGCCCGTTACCGGGTCAGTATACATTGAAGGTTGTCCTGTTCCACAAATGGTATCGTGCGAAACAGGAGTTCCATTATCAGGATCAGGCGTATCGCTAAAAGCAATACACCAATGTATTCGGTCAACCATGTCTATGGAATCGCAGCAATTATCTTCAAGCGAGGTTAAATCAAGGAAAGTATCTCCTGCAAACATGGTACGATAGTCTACCGGGTATTTTTCCATATTCGGATTAACATGATTGAATACCGGATTTGGATTCGATTCGTTGTATGTAGCCCAATGCAACGGATCTACACAGTTTTCATACGGTTCAACAGTAAATGTTGGCGGAATGGTATCGATTACCTCTATCCAGTGCGAACAGGTATCGTAACCCGAAAGATTCTCGGCCCGCCAGTAAATGGTTGTTACTCCCAATGGGAAATTAATATCGCCCATTGGAAACGCATCACCTGGTGACGGGCTTATATAATTACCTGTAGAATCCGGTCTTCCATCCGCCCAATCAATCGTGAACGTCCAGGTTATAGGAGGAACACCTTCAATTAATTCCGGAACTCCGGGATCAAAAGTCGCTTCACAATTGTTTTCGGTGCCATCAAGATAAATAGTCGTATCCGGCGGACATTCAATATCAGGAGCACCAAGTACAGTGATGTCATGGCTACATTCCACAATGTGTCCGTGCCCATCTTCAAAAGTGTAATAAATTGTAGTTGTTCCCAGGTTAAAGGTGTCGGGATATTGCACCACATTAATACCGGGTTCCAGTTCCTCATTTTCAAGTTCTGCCAGTGTAGTTACCCCACTTACGGTCCAGGTAAGTGTAGAGTCGCAGTTATCCCAGAAGTACGGAAGCGGTATATCAATGTCAGAAGCATAAGGCTTATCAAAGTCTGCCTGAATAACGGTGTCATCGGGACATACGAGTTCAGGTTCCAAATCGAACACTTCGAAGGTTTGCACACAAGTAGTATCGTTGCCTGAATTGTCGCTGATGGTCCAGGTTACAGTATGCACACCAATTGGATAATTCCCGCTGGCATTGGTTGAGTCGGTTGTTGCAGCATACGGACTATCGTGGTTGATGGAATAACTGGCCGTTAAACAGTGATCGTTAATGGTTGGCGGAAGAATATCTATCCAGGCATCGCACGAGAAGGAATCGACAGTAGCATTGGCAGGATTAACCGGACAGGTGTACACTTGCCATGGTATGTCAACATGTAAAATAGTAACAGTAAATGAACAACTCACCGAATGGCCATCAGGGTCGCTAATGGTATACGTAACCGTATTCACTCCAACCGGAAACTCCATATCGGCCGGAATAATATCAACTCCTGTTGTATCCCAGTCGCCAAATTCCGATTCAATCAGATAGCTTAAGGTTAACGAATCTGCGTCCCAACAGGTAAACGTTATAGTGGGAACCGGTGGCAGAACTGCGGTTTTTGAACACCTGTCGGTTGATAAGGTTTCGGTTACATCAAAAACACCACTACAATTTATCTCCGGAGGATTAACACTTTCGATGGTTACCGTAAACGAACAGTTGGCACTATTGCCATCAGGGTCGCTAATGATGTAAGTTACGGTTGAAACGCCGGGATTAAATTCGAAATCTGTCGGTACATAACCCGTATCGGATGCTGTTGTTGCCCCGCTTATGGTATACGACAGGATTAACGAATCTAAGTCCCAACAAGTATAGGTAATAGTAGGAACCGGTGGCATAACAGTGGTTTTCGAACAACTGTCTGCCGATAAGGTCTCCGCTACATCGTAAACGCCATCACAATTTATTTCCGGAGGCTTAACTTCTTCGATAGTTACCGTAAACGAACAGTTGGCACTGTTGCCATCAGGGTCGCTAATGATGTAGGTTACGGTTGAAACGCCGGGATTAAATTCGAAATCTGCCGGTATGTAACCCGTATCGGAAGCGGTTGTTGCCCCGGTAATGGCATACGACAGGGTTAACGAATCTAAGTCCCAACAAGTATAGGTAATGGTAGGAGCCGGTGGCAGAACAGTGGTTTTCGTACAACTATCTGCCGATAAAGTCTCTGCTACATCGTAAACACCATCGCAATCTATTTCCGGAGGCTTAACTTCTTCGATAGTTACCGTAAACGAACAGTTGGCACTGTTGCCATCAGGGTCGCTAATAATGTAGTTTACGGTTGAAACACCGGGATTAAATTCGAAATCTGTCGGTACGTAACCCGTATCGGAAGCGGTTGTTGCCCCGGTAATGGTATACGACAGGGTTAACGAATCTAAGTCCCAACAGGTAAAAGTAATGGTTGGAACCGGTGGCAGAACAGTAGTTTTCGAACAACTGTCTGCCGATAAGGTCTCCGCTACATCGTAAACACCATCGCAATCCAATGCCGGTGGTGTAACACTCTCGATGGTTACGGTAAATGAACAGCTGGCACTGTTGCCATCAGGGTCGGTAATGATGTAGGTTACGGTTGAAACACCGGGATTAAATTCGAAATCCACCGGTACATAACCCGTGCCGGAAGCTGTTGTTGCCCCGCTTATGGTATAAGAGAGGGTCAGGGAATCCTCGTCCCAACAGGTAAAAGTAATGGTGGGGGCCGGTGGCAGAACAGTGATTTTCGAACAACTGTCTGCCGACAAGGTCTCTGCAACATCATAAACCCCATCGCAATCCAATTCCGGTGGTGTAACACTCTCGATGGTTACGGTAAACGAACAGGTATCACTATTGTTATCAGGGTCTGTAACCACGTAGGTCACAGTTGAAACGCCGGTTGCAAATACAGTATTGGCAGGAACATAACCATTACCAGAACCTGTTGTCGCTCCGGTTATTGTATAAGTTAATGTCAATGAATCGAAATCCCAACAGTTGTCAAAATATCCTGGTTCAGGCAAGGCCGTTGGCGTTTTTGAACAGCTATCCAGTGCCAGGGTCTCGGCAACATCGTCAACATCATCACACTCAATATTAGGCGGAATGGTATCTACAATCTGAACAAAGAAGTTACACTCATCCCAATAGCCATCCGGGTCGGTTACCCTATAAGTAACATATGATGTTCCAACAGGGAAATCAATATTTGTAACAACACCTTCCCCAATAGAATCTAAAGCCCCGGTAATTACATAGGTTAAATCGAGTGAATCAACAGGCCAACAATTATCTGAGATATCCGGATCTACCAGATTATCCGGTACTTTTGAACAAAGATTTGGAGCGGCAGCTTCAATTACATCAAAACAATCATCAATATCGATTGCAGGAGGTATGGTATCCACAATAGTAACGGTAAATGAACATTCGGCAAATAAGCCGGCATCATCAGTTGCTCTGTAGGTTACAATTGTTGTTCCCACAGGAAATGCAACACTTGCAACGGTTCCTGTTCCACCAATACTATCTAAAGCACCGGTTGACGACCACGTTAATACCGGAACAGAACAATCATCGGCATAGGTAGGATCTTCAAGCAAACCAGGTACTTTTGAACAAGAATTAGCAGCGGCGATATCCTGTACATTTGGCGGACAAACAATTGTTGGAGGCAAGTCGTCGATAACTGTAAATGTTGCAGTAGTTGATGCTGAGTTTCCACAGTCATCGGTAGCTGTAAATGTTACTGTTCGCGATAGGCTGGCCGCAGTTCCTACCCATGTTGTTGAAGCCGTATCTGCTGTCCAGTCGAGATCAGGATCGCAAAGGTCGGTAGCGGTAGCTCCTCCGTGATTTGCCAGCCACGAGAGATATCCCGGTTCCTGATCGGGTTCAGTAGTAGAACATTGAATGGTTGAATCGATTGCCGGAGTAATTTCGGGCATCGTGGTATCGGTTACATAAATATAGCCATAGGCCAGGGTATCATTCGAACACTGATCCTGAGCATTAAAGGTTACCATTACGGTATCGCCACAAATCATGGTAACCCCGGGGCCATCGTAATAATCGTTACCCGGTGTAAACTCAATGGTATCACCTACTTCGTTTACATATTCTGCGGTTGGAATATTCAGCCAGTCGGAAATTTGCTGGGCATAATCAGTGGCATTACATTCTAACACCAATGGTGGTGGAATATCCCTGATGGTTGGTCCGGTAAGGTCGTAAATCATTTCGAAACTAAAGGTATCGCGGTTACAACCCAATCCGGTTGTATTATCGATAACCACAATGGAATACCAGCCACCGGTAAGCGGTGTATACGAAGGAGCTGTAGATACCGGCGTGCCCGAAGGATTGGCTCCGATATACCATTCCAAATCGTAAACTCCGGCCGGGTAAATGGTTGGTGATACCGTTGGAATATAATCTTCGCAAATAAGGTCGGGATTAATATTTAGTTCTACATTAATGGCTTCGCGGATAAAAACATCAACAGTATCGCAAAGCTCCCCGCCGTATAAATTGTCGCAAAGTGTTGCACTAATATCGCCACAAACTTTGTACTGAATATGATCGGTATCCAAATCAAGCGGAGCATTAAAACGAACAATGGTATCGGTTGTACTGCTCAACAGGTGGTCGTAATCGCCTACGTTACCGGGATAAATACTTGTCCAACGCGGGTTAGAGAAATCACCTGTTACACTCAAAATTTCGTCACATTCCTCACGGGTTTCAATATCGCCACTGGCAATAACTCCGTATACCTGCCTAAATGTGTAATCATTATCCTGAGGCTGATTTGCCTGCGCATGTTTACAGAAAGTAAACAAGTGGAAACGTCCGGAAGGCAAACAAACCACATCGCCACCATCAATTTCCGAACAGTCGAGCTGCCAGTCCTGTCCCGGAGGTGTTACATGGTCGATTAAAATTTCTACACCAATTGCCCCATCATCCAGTCGCACTTTAAACGACGCACAGAACAGGTTTTGTGCACCCGGTTCGTTTTCGGCTCCACAACACTTGTCGTTTTTTACCACATCGTAAAAAGTGGTATCCTTGTAGGGTTTATTTAAGAAATCGGCAACATGCAGGGTGTTGTTGTATAAACACTCCGAACAGGCTCCACACGATGCATCCTGCACAATATAAATGGTTTGCTCAAATTCAATAAAGTTGTTACACTCATCAGTCACACGCCAGGTGCGCACTACCTGGAACGGACAATAACCGGCTTCGTTATCCAGATCGTGGGCAATCTCGTCAACCAGCTCTATGGTTGTTGAGCTGCACTCGTCGTAATAATCCATTCCGGCTGTACTTGCTGCCGGTATATCTGCCACACAGAGTACTGTTGTATCGCCGTTATTTACAATCACCGGGTCTACATTATCTACCACGGTAATTCTTCTCATTACGGTGTCGGCATTGGCACAGGCATCGGTAGCTACCCAATAACGGTTAACGGTATAACTTCCCGGGCAAGACCCCTGGGTAACCACATCGTAATAACTAATTGCAACGTTGTTGTCGCAATTATCGTTTGCGGTGGCCATACCTCCCAAAGCGGCAGGTGTGGTATCGCTCACACAGCTAAGTGCTGTGTCGTTAGGTAACCAGGTAAATACCGGTGCACTTAGGTCTTCAACGTAAATCAACTGATCGTCTTCTGTAAAATTGCCGGCCTCATCGGTAACTACCCATGTACGGGTAAAGCTATAGCTACTTCCACATAAACCGGGCAGGGTATCATGGTCGTAGTAAGTGGTATGATTAATCAGGAAAGTATCGGGTGCACAGTTATCGTTGTACAAACCACTTGGCGGGTATCCGGCAACACCCGGACCGGTTGCTCCATTACAGGCCGCATCGGCAGTTTGAGTAAAATCGGCTGGAGGCGTAAAGGTAGGCGCAACATTATCTTCCGGAATTATAGTAATGGCTGCACTAATCACACTGTCGCATGAAGGGAAGCCCATATCGTAGGTAAGCACCCGGTAATAGGTTGTTTCGGTTAAACGAGGCGGACTGTAGTTATTGGCAGTAGCGCCGGCTATCGTTGCCCAGTTACCACCATCGGTACTGTCTTGCCACTGGTAATTGTAAGGCCCTGTTCCGCCACTTGGCAAACTTGAGAAGGTAAGCGCAGCAGGGAAGTCGTTGTAGCAAATATTCTGACTGGCAGAAATAAGTGGTGCCAGTAATTCTTCGTTGATAACAATGGTTCCGGTGGCACTGGCCGGATCGCAGAAACCGGTGGTTGTTAAGGTAAAATTATAGGTATTGGCAACCGTTGGTGTTCCGTAAATCAGGTAACGTCTGTTGCTTGCATCAAAAGATTCGCTTAAACCAATGGGTAAACTGCCCGAAGTTACCGACACATCATAAACGCCATCGTTCACCGTATAAACTAAAGTATCAATCGGAACATTCAGACAGAACGTTTCTGTTTGATTGGCCGGAAGCAATTCGGCATCTTCAATAACAACAAGGGTACCGGGTGCCGACTGTGCATCGTCGCAGGTATATCCGGCGAGGCCCGACAGATAAACCGAATAATTACCAGCATCGGCCAGGGTAATATTACTTATAGTTAAGGTATCGGAATTTACACCACTAATATTTCCGCCATTAACAAGGTTTACACCATCTTTCCGCCACTGATAAGCTAATGATCCACCCGGGATAGCCTCAATCCAGAAGGTCAGGTTTTCACCGGCGCAAATACTATCGGAAACAAAGGAGTTAGTCACTTGAATTTCTTCGTCAACATTGAGCGACACGGTATCGGAAACGGAAGTGTCGCAGGCTGTAGGGCTGGTAATTACCACATAATAGTCGTTCATGTTTGCCGATGTGGCATTGGTAAATTGCAAGGTGGCTGATTGCGCACCGTTAACAGTTGCCGAGTTGCTTACCGCAGTTCCATCGATAAAATACCACTGGTAGCTTAGGTTATCGCCTGCTGCCTGAACAAAAAGTTCGGCTGTATCGGTTGCACAAACTCCGGTATTTACGGGTTGTGTTGTTATGGTTATCACCTCTTTGATGGTAAGCGTCATTGATGCTGAAGCGGGGCCACAATCACCCGTTGGATCAGCTGTAGTAAAGGTTAGCACAACTGTTTCGTTAAAAATATCGCCGTTGCTTGGAGTATAAACTGCATTGGCATCGTTCAAATTGCTAAACGAACCTGTTCCGTTGGTACTCCAGGTACCGATTCCCGATTCCACCCAACCATCCAGCATTATAGTGGCATCCGAGCATATCATGGTGTCGTTGCCTACCGAAACCCCAATGGTAGTATCTACGGTTAAAATCATGGTATCTGCAATCGCTCCACAATTATTTCCTGATGGGTCGTTGGTGGTCAGAATCAAAGTATCTTTTCCGGCAAAGCCCGGTTCGTGGGTGTAAACCGCATTCAAAACAGTTGGATTGGAGAAGGAGCCCAGTCCGGACAAAGTACTCCAGGTAGCCGAAATGGCTGATCCACCAATAGCTCCATTCAGAATTATGGTTGATCCCTCGCACACCCGGTCGTCGATACCTGCATTTACTGTTGGTGCCTCATCGATGGTAATAAGCACCTGGTCGCTTACCGGGTTACAAGGTCCGGTTGGATCGTTGCTTGTTAGCGTTAAGGTAACCGAACCATCAGTTATTTCATCGGCACTTGGCGTGTAGCTTGCATTCGGTGTCGTATTATCGGGCGAAAAGATTCCATTTCCACCACTCCAGGTTACCGCAGTGGCTCCACCCCCAAACGAAGCGTTAAGCTGAGCAAATGACAAGGCACAAATACTGGTATCGTTTCCGGCATTTACCGTTGCACCCGGATAAACAATCACCCAAACCGTATCGGACACAGCATCGCAAACACCCGCAGGAACGTTGCTTGTCAGTACAAGTTGGAAACTATCGGAAACTGCTTGGGCTGCCGAAGGTGTATAAACAGCATCCATGGTTGTGGCGTTTGGTGCAAAGCTTCCGGCACCTGTCCACGTTGCCGAAGTGGCTGCTCCTCCATAGGATCCGGCTAAAGTCACCGTTCCGTCGGAACATAGCTCCAGGCGAGGACCAGCATCAACCGTTGCTGCCAGATTCCAGGTGATCGTCATTTGATCCGACACTGTTCCGCATGGCCCGGCCGGATCGTCGCTTGTTAACGTTAAGGTTAGTGTTCCGGCATTTACCTCACCAGTAGTTGGCGTATAAGTAGCATTTACATCGGTAGCGTCAGAGAATGTTCCTGCCCCTCCCGACCAGGTTACCGAAGAAGCTCCTCCACCTACTGTTCCCGCTAAACTAACCTCAGGGCTTGAAGAACAAAGGGTTTGATCGGCTCCGGCATCAACTGTTGCCAATGGATTAACTAATATTGTAGCGGTAGTATCCAGTACTCTTTGGCAGGTGTTATAATCATTATAAACCACCCGCAACAAACGGAAGGTAGCATTGGCTGTCAACGGATCGGTGGTAATAGTTACTTCCCCACTATCATCAATTACTGTGGTTTCTGCCACATCAAGATTCACCCTGTAGGTAAGCGTAGAGTTGGGTGTTCCGGTAACAGTTACCGTTGCTGCACTACCCGAACAAACCGTATCAACCGCAGTAATTACAGCTGTTGGTAAGGGCAAAATTGTAACTGTCATGGTATCGGATAAGTACCCACATCCAGACACACTGCTTGTGGTAAAAATCCGGATTCTTAATGTTCCGGAAGTAAAGGCATCCGGGAAATTAAATAAGGTAGTCAACTCATCCGGATCGTCAAAATATACAGTTTGCGGATGATTTTCCGGATAGTCTATAGATTCCCAGTCCCATTCTGTTTTTCTATCAATAGCTCCACTAATTTCTCCTTCCATATTAATAAAACGGGTACCACTGCACACCACCTGGTCAGGTCCGGCATAAACCGTACCTGTGGCCGATACCGTTACCTCATAAGTTGTAGCTGTGCTGCTTCCGCATGCATTGTCTGCAGTAACCGTAACATCTCCGGTAGACGCCCCGCTTGGTACAGTTACAGAAATCGTGGTTGTTCCCTGACCGGAGTCAATAATCCAGCCGGATGGTACCGTCCAGGTATACCCGGAAGCATTCGTTACGGGATCGATAGTATAAAATGTTGATATAGCCGGGCAAATTGCCGAAACTCCTGTAATTGCAATTGGCGCTGATGGTGCAGTGCTGTAGCCGGTTACACTAATCGAACTTGCCAAACTCTCACCACATTCGTTTTCAGCGGTTACGGTAATTGTTCCACTGGTAGAAGCAGCCGTTACAGTAATGGTATTTGTAGTGTCGTCAACAGAATACGTCCACCCTGAAGGAAAGCTCCAGTTGTAGCGAGTTGCATTAGGAACAGCACTTACCGAATAAGTATACAAATCGGTGGCACAAACGGCAGTATCTCCGTTAATAGCTCCCGGAACAGCCGGTGTGCCTGGTGCTACCTCAACAGCAAGTGTTCGGGCCAAACTGGTTCCGCATGAGTTGGTGGCCGTAACCGAAATATTTCCATTTTGTCCGTAAGTTCCTGCAGTAACCTGAATGGTTGTATCGTCAACAGTTGTATAGCTCCATCCTCCCGGTACACTCCAGTTATACGCCGTGGCATCGGTAACACTTTCGATGTAGAAAGTTCCTGTAGTTTCCGGGCAAAGCGGGGTGTTTCCGAAAATGGCTGTTGGTTGTGCAGGCGCTCCGGGGCTAACCGTAACATCAACCGAATAGCAGGATGTTGTATTGCAGGTTCCCTCAGCACGCACCCAATAGGTATAATCACCAGGCGAAGGATTTACCGTAATGCTGGTTCCCGTTCCAATCTGTGTACCGCCGCACGATCCGCTATACCACACCCATTGTGCGCCTGTTCCGAGCGATCCTCCGCTCAGGGTTAATGTTTTACTTGTTCCCTCGCAGGTATTGTTGTTGGGATTGGCAATGGCTGTAGCCGGCGACGACAAAGTGCCGACACTTACTGCCAATGTTCGTGCCGCACTTGTTCCGCATGAGTTTCCGGCAGTGACGGTTATATTACCACTGGTGCCAGCTGCTCCGGTGGTAACAGTAATGGTTTCGCTATTTTGTCCTGAATCGATGTTCCAGCCTGCCGGTACCGACCAGGTGTAGGTTGTGGCATTAGTTACGCTTGCGATGGTGTATGTTTCGGTAGTTGCCGGACAAACTGCCGCAGTTCCGCTTATAGCTCCCGGAATTGCAGGCGTACCCGGACGTACCTCGATATCTATTCTGCTACTTTGCACCGTTGCAGGTGAAGCACAGCGCGCATTGGATGTCATTTCAACGGTTACCGTGTCGCCATCGCTTAATGAAGCGCTTGAATAAGTTGGCAAATCAGAACCAACATTAATCCCATTTACTTTCCACTGGTACGATGGATTGGTACCCGGATGAGTCTCGGTATCTACATCAAATTTAACGGTTTCGCCCGGACAAATTGAAGTGTTATCAGCCGTAATTGTTACGGCAGGCACCAAAATCGGATTCACGGTAATAGCAGCCGATGCACTTGTTGCAGTGGTTGGATTGGCACAGTTGGCATCGGAAGTAATAATTACACGATAATAATACAAAGCCGGAGTTAACGAACTGGTTGAATAAGTTTGTTTATTGGCTTCCGAATCACTTAAGTTAGTCCAGTTTGTATTGTCGCTACTTATTTGCCACTGGTAAGTTGGATTTGGCCCCGGATTGGTAACGGTAGCCTGAATTTGCAGTAATTCTCCCTCGCACAGATCATCGCTCGATTCCAAAATAGTTACCGACGGGATAACCGTAGGATTAACCGTCATGGTATAGCCAAAGCTGGTGCCCGTTTGCGAGCAGGGGGAATCAGTCCAAACATCTAAAGTAACTTTCTCTCCATTATCAAAATTATCGTAAGTAAAGGTTGTCCCATTTGCTCCGGGTACATCTACACCATCAATCTGCCACTGGTAGGTTGGCGTGTAAATACTGGTTCCAGTTACATTGGAAGTAAATTCAACGGTTTCGCCTTCGCAAATAGTGGCGCTTCCAACAATGGTTATTTGAACCGCCGGATGAATAATTGGATTAACAGTAATGGTAAAGGTTTCGGGAGTACCATAACAATTCACCCCTCCGTTTGAATAGACAGGTGTAACATTTATTGTTGCTATCACAGGCGTATTTCCGGTATTAATGGCTGTAAAGGCAGGAATATTTCCGGTACCGTTTGCTCCCAGTCCAATGGTCGGCTCGTCATTTGTCCACTGGTAACTTGTTGCATTTCCCGAAAAGTTGATGGCTGTTGTGGCTTCACCTTCACAAAGTTCCTGGTTTCCAACCGCATTCACTGTTGGCGTTGGATTAACTGTAATGGTAAAGGTTTCTGATGAGCCGGTACAGCTCTCTCCGCTATTGGTGTAAACCGGCGTAACCGTAATGTTGGCCACCTGAACAGTTGTACCAGTATTGGTAGCTGTAAATGACGTAATATTTCCTGTGCCAGTGGCTGAAAGGTTTATGGAAGCATTGTCATTTGTCCAGTTATAAACTGTGCCTGCCACCGAACCGGTAAAGTTTATAGCTGTGGTATTCTCGTTATTACAAAGCACCTGATTTCCCGGATTATTAACCGATGGAATTGGATTAACGGTTACAACAACCACTACCGAAGCACCTGTACAGCCATTGGCTGTTGGCGTTATGGTATAACTGGCTGTTCCGGGAGAAGCTCCGGTAGCTGTTAAGTTTTGGGCGATGTTTGTTCCGCTTCCTGCTGAAGCTCCTGATACTCCGGACTGGCTTACATTCCAGCTAAAGCTTGTTCCCGACACGGTACCCGACAAAGCAATGCCTGTTGCACTACCAGAACAAATAGTTTGCGACGCCGGAGTTGCTGTAACGTCGGGTATCGGATTAACAACCACATTAATTGCATCATTAGCGGTAAATCCATTGCCATCGGTCACAGTAACCGTATATGTTCCTGAGTGTGTAGTTTGTGCATTGCTAATAGTTGGATTTTGACTGGAGGAAGAATAACTACTCGGACCTGACCAGGTGTAGATTAAGGGAGCGTCTCCTGAACCTGTGGCCGTTAAATTCAGATTTTCACCTACACAAAGTGGGGTATTCGCTCCGGCAGTAACCGTTGGGGGAGCAAGTGTTATGCCAGTAAATATTATTGGCCCATTATCAGTAATTCCACTTATTGAGATTGTGTTGCCACTAGCCGAATTATTGTCTTTAATCCATGGCAGACTTCCAGTCCAGACACCTGCTGCAATTTCAGCTTCTGTTCCGGTAATGTCTGCATTGGGGTAGCTTGCTGTTGCCGAGTAGGTAGGACTGTTTATATCATTTAAAGTAATGGTCCAGTACCGTGTCAGGTAATGCGAACTACTGGCATTATTTGTATATTTTTCATCGGTAGTTGTAATTTCTATGTATGGATTTGCCCCATAGGAGCTTACGGAACTTATTACAATATCCACCGATACATCATTCCCGGCACCATCGTCAAGCGGGAAACTGTATGTACCTGTTCCTGTAACTTCCTGTTGCAGTGCATTGCCATTTAAATCGATGGTTGTAGCACCATTCAATGCGAGATCATTCACCAGCAAATCGCTCTCCAGCACTATATCTGCATTGGCTGAGGATGTAATTCGATCAAGCGGTATTTCACTGGAAATATTAAAATCTGTACCGGCAGGAGTGGATGCATTTCCAAACTGGAAAGTTCCACCGCTTGTATTTTTGGTTCCGGTACCACTTAATAAACCGAGATCAAGCTCGGTAGTTGCCGTACTTGGATTCTGGAACACAATGGTTCCTCCGGTAAAAATAAAGTTACCGGCAGAAGTTACCTGCAACGATCCGACATTACTTAATCCGTTGCCTGCTGTACAAAGCGTAACAGTTCCTCCACTTATACTTATTCCTGATGTAACTCCGGGTGGGCTCAATGTTCCTGCTGCCGAATTATAAAGTCTACCTGCAATAGCAACATCCCCACCTGTAACAATAAAGGCTCCATCAGTCTGGGTATGAACTTCGTTGCCTGAGTTTGTTCCAAAACTTACCGTGCTTCCCGGCGCCACTCTGACAAGTCCCTCATTGGATATTGAGAAATTACCAGTTAAAAGATCTCCCCCTGTCACATCAAAGCCTGCATCCGACTTAATATCAAGACCATTTGATGGATTAACAGAAAAACTGTACGATGCCGGTATTGTTACCAATCCGCTGGTCATTGTTAGTTGGCCACTACTTAACACACTAACAATACCATTAATTGTTAAAGTAGAAGAAAGTCCATCATCTTTATTAATAATCAAACCTTCAAAATTGGTTGTGCCGCTAATAACAGCATTGCCGGGTCCGGTAAATTCAATAACGCCATTAGTTCCGCCATTATAGGTAGCATTGTTGGTCCAGTTACCATATACCTGCAAGGTAGTAGCAAGGTTGGCTCCATGGTTCAATTGCCCTCCCGTTTGAATGGTTATATTATTACATACTGCGGCGGCATCTATAGTAACAGTTACTCCGCTTGGAATAATAACATTATCTGCTGAAGTGGGCACATTGCCACAACTCCATATGGAAGCATCGCTCCAATTACCTGAGCTAGCTGTGCAATCAGCCATTCCCGATTTCAGAACAACAGGCGCTTCCTCTTCTGCTTCTTCACCCACAACAATCACATGCTCCACCTGGGCCACATTTCCATCGGCATCGGCAATGCTGTAGGTACGGGTAATGGTGTAGGGGCAGTTAATTCCTGAACTTTGCTGATTTTCGTACGTGAAGCTGCCAAAATCAATGTTACAATTATCAAAGGCCATTCCTCCGGCAGCAGTAAATTGCTGCCAGCTCGTATAGGCATCGGGTACAGCATCGCCACAACTCACTTCAATGGCATGAGGTGCATAAATTTCCGGGGCTTCCTCATCAACAATGGTAATGGTAAAACTATGTTCTACAATGTTGTATTCAATACCGTCGTTAATAGAGTAGGAAACCACTGTAGTACCCACCGGGAATGAAGTACCCGGTTCATGGCTTAACGCAACAAGAATTTCACCGGGGCTGGCACAGTTATCGCTGACCACGGGAACGCCCCAGGTTACAAAGGCATAACAATCTCCGGCATCAGCCCTAACCGTTATATCCTGTTGTGGGTTCTCCAAACGCGGCACCTGGTTATCAGAAACGGTAACGGTAAAAATGCAGTGGATTGGATTGTTGTAAAGAGTTGTACCGCTGTAGGTAATTAGCGTTGTACCTTCGTTAAAGCTGTAACTGCCAATTTGATTTATGCCTGTACTGGTTGAAGTTGCCTCGGTGGCGCCAGTCATTTGCCAGCTCAGTCGGGCTATTTGTCTTTGCGGATCGTACAAATCGAGGCCATTGCTAATTACCGCAACGCAGGAGTTGAGGTCGGTGTAAGTGGTTATATTTTCCGGACAAGCGATGCCGGTTGTATCGTCGATAGCCACATAGTTTTCGGGTGTTTTTGCCGGTAAAATTGCTGAAATTGGAGACAAAGAATGACCATCAACAGAAAGGGTTGCAGCAGGAAGCAAGGCATAAGTCTTGTCTTCTACAGCGTTTAATTCCGCAAAACCAAGAAAAACAGCTAAGAACAGGAGTGCTGTTTTTAAAGTCTGGTTATGTTTTGATTTGGTCACTTAACAATTCTTTGTTTACGAGGCGTCGTAAAATTTTTACATATTCAATTTCATTTAATGTTAAACCATCATTTCTTCGGGTTTGTCTATTCGTCCATCGTCATTAAAAGTACCTGGCCCGCAGGTAACTACGGCCAAAAAAGTCCATATCAAAACCAAAGGTAAATTCAAAAGTACCGTTCTGATAAGGGTATATATCGTTGTAAGTTACATCCATAGCAAAGCCCACCCTGAATTTATTGCTAAACATCCAGTTGCCGGTAAAACACACGGCACCTCCGGTGCGCAACATTACGCCCAGCCACAATTTTTCGCGAATCATAAAATTGGCTGCCGCATCGAGCTGCAAGGGTGTTCCCCAGGTTGCACGAACCAGCAGAGTGGGTTTAAAAACAAAATAATTAAAGGGATCGAGCGGAAGCACATAGCCGCCGTTTAAATAAATAGTGCGCACTTCGGCACTGGTGGAGTAGTTGTGAAAATTCTCTTTCAGGTCGTTCTCCACAATCTTAGGAATGGAAAATCCGGCATAAAAATGATCCTGGTAAATAAAAATGCCAAAGCCAAAATTGGGCAGAAATTTTAAATCTACATCTTCATCAAAAGCTCTGTCGTACTTATCGTCGGGGTACAGCTGGTATTCGGTAAGCGGATTTTTGTAGTTGGTAAAGCCAAATTTTACACCCATTCGCATACGTGTTCGGCGCGAGAGGTAAACTTCGTAGGCATAATCGCCTAAAACGGTAAGGCGTTGTTCCAAACCAAACTTGTCGTTCATAATGTTGAGACCAACACCAACGGCTTCGTTTCGCATGGGAGAATGAAATGAAATGTATTCAGTCAGAGGAGAGCGGTTAATCCCAGCCCACTGTTTTCTTACTAACGTGGTGAACCCGATCTTTTCCCAAATACCTGCATACGCCGGATTGATGATCTGGCCGTTATACATATATGAGGTGAAAATAGGGTCTTGTTGTGCACCACACTTAAGCGATATTAGCAAGACAAATATCCCTAGTACAACAATTCTTCTAATGACGATACAAATTTTCTCTTTACAACTAGGGCAAACTACGACAATTTATTAACAAATGCAACCCCAGACCACCTAAAAAGATATTCACAAAACCCTAATTTTTTCGGGACTTTCAGGATTTTCCTTGTTAATTGTCCCACAATGGGAATTGTTAATAACTCTAATTGGCACAATAAAGCTGTTTTTGCTGACCAAAAGGCGCTGTATTTAAGAGTTATAGGTATTTATTTCGCCTTGCGACGTATAACCTTCTTCGGGATAAGAGCCCGGATTTTCATTCAAAAACAATAAATTCAGTTCGGAAATTAGTTGTTTGCCGTTGCTTTAACGGCTTCGGTAAATACCCGAAAGAAGTTTCCTCCCCAAACTTTAGCTATCTCTTCTTCAGTATAGCCACGTTTTACCATTTCGGCGGTAATATTAGGCATTTCACTTACATCGGCACAATCGGCCAATCCGCCGCCACCATCAAAATCGGAGCCAATGCCCACATAATCAACACCCACAAGTTTTTTAACGTAATCAATATGGTCGACATAATCGGCAACAGCAGGCAGTTGTTTGGGGTATAAATCATCCAGTCCTCTCCATTTTTTTCGTACTACTTCCTTTTCATCTTCCGACATGCTACTCCATTGGCTTGAAAATATTTCGCGCAGCTCCTGTTCTTTTTGGTAGCGTACTGTAGTGGTATCCGGGTCTTTTACGTAATCATCCAACAAACAAATTTGAATTACGCCGCCATTTTTTGCCAGGGCCTTAATCATTTCGTCGGTCATGTTACGGTTGTGATGTGCAATAGCACGTACACTGGAATGTGAGGCAAAAACCGGAACTTCGCTGAGTTCAACAACATCAAAAAATGCTTTATCCGAAATATGCGACACATCAACGAGCATGCCCAGGCGATTCATTTCTTTTACTACCTGTTTACCAAAAGTACTTAATCCGTCATGTTCAGGCCCTTTTCTATCGGTTGACGAGTCGCAGATATCGTTATTCGACGAATGACAAAGCGTGATATACCGAACACCCTTATTGTAAAACTCTTCTACCCGCTCTAATTCGGTGCCAATCGGGAAACCATTTTCCATGCCGATATAAATGGCCCGTTTGCCTTCTTTCTCCAGCCGAAACACGTCTTCAGGAGCCGTTGCCACCTCGGCCAGCTCGCTGTATTGGGCACAAACTTCGTAGGTTTTTTCAATCATCTTATTGGCCAGAGTATAGGCCTCCTGTGTGTTTTCGGCTGTTCTGGGACGCTGACCTGTAAATGCCGCAAAAAAAATGGCATCCAGTCCTCCCTCTTTCATTCGAGGAAAATCAACACGACTGCCAGGTGCCTCATTCTTTTTTCCCACATCCAGGTTTCCCCGTACCAGGGCCATAGGTGTATCGCAATGTGTATCAACGGTTATCGCCCGCCGGTGAATGGCTTCAGCTTTTCCATCCTGTCCTTCTCCAAATCCTTTAAATCCTGCCAACAGTCCCCCAACTGCTAACAAAACAGTAAATGCCTTAATCATAATATGTTTTTATTTTGCTATTAAACAACAAACAATATTAACAAATGTATTTTTTTATTTATCCGAAAAAAGCAAAAAGTGAGGCAAAGAGGGCAAAACTTAAATCAAGCCAAATATTTAATACACTACGGAATAAATAAGGTGAAATTGATTTTCAATCCTAAACCCGGGACAAAGCGCTAAAATTTCAGGACTTTACTGAGGAACTTCGTTGGAAACCTTTTGTGCTTTTAAGGTTTCGCTGACATGAAATACAAACTGAAAACTATCTTTGCAGCAATGGCAGGAAAAACAAATCGTTACCGTTGGCTTATTTTACCGGGCATCGCCCTGGGATTTTTTCTGCTTACACAAATCCTCCGGCAACAGCCCATATTTATCGAAAAGTATTATAGCAATGGCATTTACCCCGTGCTTGCCCTTGTTCTTTCTCAATTCTCTTCGCTTTTCCCTTTCTCGCTTGCCGATCTGCTTTACCTTTTTCTGCTTTTATTTCCTGTTGTTTTGCTGGTTTTGGCGCTACTGAAAAAACAAAAATGGAAGCAAACTGGAAAAGCCATGGTAAAACTGTTTTCAATAAGCTACATCCTGTTTTACCTGTTGTGGGGTTTTAACTATTTCAGGGTGCCATTGCAACAACGGCTTGGTGTTATTGACCGTGCCCCCAAGAGCGAAGAATTTGTAGCTTTCATTCACAACTACATCATCGAATTAAACAACTTGCACTGTAGTTTTGAGAATTTTGGCAAAGAAGAAAGCGATAAAATGATTGAGGAGTCGTACCAAAACCTGGCAACAATTTTCAACTTTAAGTACCCCATGGGGAAACGCCCGGATAAAAAAATAAGCTTTAGCCGCTTTTATGCAAAATCGGGAATAACCGGCTATTTTGGCCCTTTCTTTAATGAAGTTCATGTAAACAAATTGGTTTTACTTGTTGAATACCCCTATGTTTTGGCGCACGAAAAAGCCCACCAGCTGGGTGTTACCAGCGAGGCTGAAGCCAATTTTTATGCCTGGCTGGTGTGTACGCAAAGTTCTTCTTCTCAGCTTCAATATTCCGGCAAATTATTTATTCTGTTTCATTTGTTGCGACAGGCATATGGTTTGGAAGCCTACGAGCAATTAATTGAAACCATTTCGCCCGAAGTTAGGGCCGACATTAAAGCTATTCGGGAACACCACGCTGCCTTACGTAACGAAAGGCTGGACAAAGCAGCATCGAGACTGAATGATGCCTACCTGAAAAGCAACAATATAAAATCGGGGATAAAAGATTATACCGGCGTGGTAGATCATGTTATGAACTTTTCGTTAGATTCAGCTTTTCAGCAGCGTTGCGGGCTTGCTCCCAAATAATTTCAGCTATTTTTAGGCCTTAACTTTGTTGGAAAGGCTGTCGGAAGAATATGCCGTTTCCTGTTCCAACTTCAAATCATTTTTATGAAACTCACACCCATATCTGCCGGTCATTTTCATTGCGATGGAGGAGCTTTGTTTGGAGCCATTCCGAAAGTATTATGGAATAAAGCATACCCGTGCAACAACGATAATTTTACCCAATTAACCCTGCGCTGCTTGCTGGTTGAGCTGGACGACAAAAAAATTCTGATTGAAGCAGGAATTGGCAATCATTACCCGGAAAAACACCTTAAAAACAATGGAGTAACTTCGGTAACGGCACTGGAAAAATCACTACAGGAAAAAGGCTTTTTACCCGAGGATATTACGGATGTATTTTTTACCCACCTGCACTGGGACCATTGCACCGGAGCTGTTAAAAACACCGGTAAAAAACTGGAATTGGTATTTCCCAAAGCCACACTCTGGAGCAGCAAAAAACAATGGGAACACGCCAAAATTTCAAATCCACGCGAAAAAGCTGCCTACCATCGCGAGGTGCTCGATTTTATGATGGACACGGGGAAACTGCAGTTAATTGACACGGAAGGAGAGTTTGCTCCGGGTTTTGAAATAAGAATGTTTGACGGCCATACTCCCGGGCAAATGCTGCCACTTTTACACACCGAAAAACACAGCTTCGTTTACACTTCCGACCTGATTACAACAGCTGCCAATGTTCCGCAACTTTGGATTTCGGCCTACGATTTAGACCCCGTGAAGGTAATGGAAGAAAAAGGCCGGTTTTTACAAGAAGCTGCAGAAAAAAATTATGTGCTTCTTTTTGAACACGATTATTACACCGAATGTGCGACAGTTCAGAAAACCGAAAAAGGAGTGCTGCTAAAAGAAAAACTGGAACTGGCTGCCTTAATTTAAGGACGCTCCAAAACAGGCACAGCATATTTTATTACATTTGAAGATTTCAGGCTAAAACCAAATAATGAACAAAAAGGTAAGTATTTCGCTGCAACCACTTGGCAAAACAATTGAAGTAATAAAAGACACACCGCTAATTGATGTCCTTCATGAGTTTGGCGTTGAGTTTCCGTGCGGAGGCAAAGGAACCTGTGGCGCCTGTAAAATAAAAATTCTTAAAGGTGATTTAGCTATTGATCGGGTTGAAAAAGAGCGGCTGCAAAAATTGAAACTTGGCCCCGAATGGCGGCTGGCTTGTTTTTGCAGTGCCAATACCAACCTTACCCTGGAAATTACCCAGTTTGAAAATATTATTCTGGCCGACAACAGCGCCTTTGAGTTTAGCCCGGAAGAAGGTTATGGAATTGCTGTTGATTTGGGCACCACCACACTGGTAGCCCAGCTGGTAGACTTAAGCAACGGGCACATTATCGATTCAGTTTCTGACGTAAATCCGCAGGTAAAATACGGTGGAGATTTAATTGCCCGTATCCAGGCCTGCCTTGATGGGAAACAGCAAGAAATGCAAAAGCTGATACGGGTAAAAATTGCGAAAATGATTGCCCAGCTGGAAAAAAACCATCCGGTAGAATTTGCAAAAATTGAGTTGGTTGGAAATACGGCCATGCACCATATTTTCTGCGGACTGGATGTGCAACCGCTTTCTTTTTACCCTTTTGAATCGCCGGTGCTCGGTGTTCAGACTTTTACAGCAGAAGACCTGGACTGGCAACTTCCCGGTAGCCCGGAAATCCGCTTTCATGCCTCTATCGGAAGCTTTGTAGGCAGCGATATTCTGGCCGGAATTGCCGCCACAAAAATGGCAGAAAAAGAAGCCTACTCCCTGCTTATCGACCTGGGCACCAACGGCGAAATTGTGTTGGGCAACAAAAAGCAGATAATTTGTGCATCAACCGCAGCCGGACCGGCTTTTGAGGGGGCAAAAATTAACCAGGGCATGCGGGCAACCACAGGGGCTGTTTCGTCGCTTAAGTTTAAAGACGGAAAAATCGAGGCTCATGTGATTGGCAATGTGGAAGCCAAAGGAATTTGTGGCAGTGGATTAATTGATGCAATGGCGATTTTACTTGAGGAGCAAAAAATTGGTTTGTTTGGCGAAATTAACTCGGGCGAAGAAGCCATTGAGCTTACTCCGGGAGTTCAGCTTCAGCAATCCGATATTCGCGAATTTCAGTTGGCAAAAGCCGCCATTGCCGCCGGTGTGCAAATATTGTTAAACACCTTAAATATTAGCAAGAGCGATGTGGAAAAAGTGTTTATTGCTGGAGGGTTTGGCAATTTCCTGAATCTTAAAAATGTGATCCGGACCGGCTTGCTCGAATGCGAAGAAGCGAAAATTACAAAACTGGGGAACACGGCATTAATCGGAGCCAAAATGTTTCTATTCCAAGATGAAAATTATACGCAGGAAATCCTGTCAAAAACAAGCCATATTAACCTGGAAGGCGATGGCACTTTTCAGGATATTTACATTGAAAAAATGATGTTGCTGTAAATTAAACTGTCTATTTTCCCTGCTTCTTTTGCATTGCACACTTTTTGTAACTTCCTTAATTTAACTAAATACAGCAATCAAACTTCCCTAAATTAGCTAAATTAGGCAACTAAACTTCCCCAATTTGTGTTTTTTAGTTAAAATGAGTAATTCAAAAATCACTGTTATTAAAAATTATCTTTGATGACTTTCTTCTCAGAAACTCAGCCAGCTAAAAACCTATTTTAGCACATACGACCTTATTTACATTGATGAAGCCCGGCGTATACCATCAATTGGCCTCGAACTAAAACTTTTAACCGATCAAATTCTCAACACGTAAAATTAAAATACCCAAAGCATGGTCAAAAAATTATCCGAAAGCAAAATTCCAGGTAATTTCAAAAGACAATTTCTTCGACTATTTTAAGCTGAATCCACATTCCCTATTTCACCAGCTCTTTGGTTGACAGCAGGCCACAGGCCGCATAAATATCTTCGCCACGCGAGGCACGTACGGTGGTTAAAATTCCCTTATTGTTCAGCGCATCTTTAAACTGCTGAATGGTTTTTTCTCCCGGGCTTTTTAAGGGGGTTCCCGGAACAGGGTGAAAGCGAATGAGATTTATCCTGCATTTTAAGCCGCGCAACAGTCGGGCCAGTTCGTTAACATGCGCAGGGCTATCGTTTAACCCTTCAAACAAAATGTACTCGAACGACACGCGGCGCTGGCGGCCAAAATCCCAGCTTTTAATTTCTTCCACCACTTCATCAATCGGATAAGCCACCTGTACCGGCATAATTTTACGGCGCTCTTCGTTAAAGGGCGTGTGCAAACTTACAGCCAGGTGGGCTTCACTTTTTTCCAGAAAGGTTAGCATACCGGGAATTATGCCAATGGTTGAAACTGTAATTCGGCGCGGACTCATGGCAAATCCCCATTCGGCGCTAAGAATCTCGAGGCTTTTCAGCACCTCATCAAGGTTATCAAAAGGCTCCCCCATGCCCATGTACACAATGTTGGTAACCTCGTTTACCTCATCAATACTTTTCAGCTGGTTCAGAATTTCTCCGGCCGAAAGCTGCCCCTGAAAACCCTGCTTGGCCGTAAAACAAAACAGGCAACCCATTTTGCAACCCACCTGCGAACTTACACAAACGGTTTTTCGCTCGCGCTCCGGAATCATGGCGGTTTCAATAAATTTATTTTGTATGGTTGGAAACAGGTACTTTCGTGTTCCATCAACGCTCACCTGTACTTTTGTGTAGGCGGTGAGGCCCAGCTCAAAGTGTTCGTTAAGCAAATCGCGCGCTTTTAGCGATAAGTTGGTCATTTCGTTTACGGATGAGATTTGCTTTTTGTACAGCCAGTCGGTAATTTGTTTGGCCGTAAATTTGGGCAAACCCAGCTCCACTACAATCTCCTGTAATTCTGTTAATGTTTTTCCGAATAAATGCTGCTTCATAGTCTCTTTTTCAATGCCCCAAAGATACTTCAATTTATTCAGCCGGTAAAAAGCAGGTTTTAGAATTCATCAGAAGCAATGTTGGCACTGTCAACTCCAAGGCCCAGCAGCATATTTTTTGCTGCGGCTACCATAGGGGGTGGCCCGCAAAGGTAAAATTCAACGGCCAACAAATCCGAATGTTTTTTTAAGCGCTGGCGGAAAGCCACATCATGAATTAACCCTCGTTCTCCCTGCCACTTGCTTGCTGTTCCGGGATCGGACAAAGCTGCACAGAACGAAAAATTGGAGTGCCTGTTTTCAAGCTCTTCAAAATAGTTGGTGTAAAACAAATCGCTTTCGCTTCGTGCCCCATACCAAAAGCTTACTTTTCGTTTGGTTTTAAGCGTTTCAAACAAATGCGCAATGTGCGATCGAATGGGTGCCATTCCTGCACCGCCACCAATGTACACCATTTCTTTTTCGGTGTTTTTAATCAGGAACGATCCAAACGCTCCGGCCAGTTCCACTTCATCGCCAGCTTGCAAGGCAAACACATACGACGAACCGGCTCCGGCACTAATTTCCTTTGGTTTTGGTGATACGGCCAGCCGCACATTAAATTTTAAATTTTCGGTAGCCGATGGTTTATTGGCCAGGGAATAGTTTCGCGTGGTATAGTGTTCATTTGTACTCCAGCCATCAGAAAGTTGCTGATTCTGCCAGATGTGCAAATGGGGTTCCTGAATGTGGAACTGTGAGAAAGAAGTTTGGTGAGGCGGCACCTTTAATTGCATGTATTGCCCCGGCAAAAAGCTAAAGTTCTTATCAAAAGGTTGCAATTCCAGCTCTTTTATGAAAGGAGTAACATTTTTATTTTGAACTACTTTACAACGCAAAAGCTGCTCTTGATCTAACTTGTCGGCAATTTCTTCATTATCCAGCGCCAGAAAACCGTTTACCTGCTCAACTTTAAAGGTTTTTATACCCTCGCAAACCGGCATTCTTCCCGGCGACCCGTCGCTGAGGTTAAAGCGTCCGTTGTGTTTTGCACATTCAATTTGCTCACCAATTACCATCCCCTCGGCAAGGTGGGCATTGCCATGCGAGCAAATACCTTCGGTAGCATAAAAGTTATCGAAATTGGTGCGGTACAAAGCAAAAGTATGTTGGTTGTAATCAAAGCGCAACGTTTCACCTTTTTGTAACTCCCCGCTTTTGCATACCAAAACTTTGCCATTTTCTAAACGGGCTTTAATTGTCTTTTCAGCCACTTTAGCTGTGCTTTCCAGTGTTCCTGCCCCTTCCGGCAGTATGCGCTCAACATAATAACCGGTGTCTTTCATTTGCTTGCGAACAGCCGGAATAATTTCTTTAAAAGCATCATAAATGCTTTTATACGGCGGTGGGCAATCGTCTTTTATTGTTTTATGCAACTCGGGTAAAGCATGGTAAGGCACCAGCGGAAACATGTGGTGCTCTACATGATAGTTCATGTTCCAATACAAAAAACGATGGATGCGATTCATGTAAACGGTACGGCAATTTAACCGGTGATCCAACACGTTTTCCTGCAAACCGGCATGTTGGGTTAATCCGTAAACCGGCATCAGCCAGGTCCCAAAAAACGTTGGCAAGCCCACGTACATTAGTGGCAAAATACTTTGTGTTATCAAGCTCAGAAGTATTACAACAGCAAAAATAAACAGGTAAACACGTGAAACGCGAATTACCGCCTTGTGCTCCGACTCGGGCACATAGCTGGCCACTTCCGGATCAATACGCCCCGAGGCATGAAACAACATGCGCTTAAATTCGGGGATTGCCGCACCTACTCCCAAAAAGGTTTTAATAAACTGAATGGTTTTGGGTGGACGTTTTACTGCAATCTCCGGATCTCGACCACGAATAATGGTATCGCTGTGATGACGTGCATGGCTCCAACGCCATACATTCGATTGCCGGAATACCATAAACGACGAAATTTCGTACAAAACCGTATTCATCCAATCGCTTTTAAAAGCAGTGCCGTGGCTGGATTCGTGCCACCTTGAATCGGAGGTTGAAGCATATAAAACACTGTAAACAACATAGGGAAAAATGACCAACCAACTGCCCCACCACAAGTACACCAGAATACCCGAGCCGATGATGAGTGCAAACCACAGAAAAGTATCGCGAAGCGCCGGTCCGTTTTTACGCACCAACAATTCTTTCATTTTTGCCTTAGGTACCGGTGATTGATACCATTTGGCGTCAGCCAATCCGTTTTTTATGGCAATGGGGGTTTCTTTTCCTACCAAACTGTAGTCTCTTAAGCTCTCGTTCTTGTTCATTTGTTTACGTTTAACTACAAGAAAAACAAGAAGCTGAAGCTTAAGTTGAACACAAAAGCGGCATAATTTTCTACAAAAACGACTTTTTAAAATCGGGCGCTTTGCGGTGTTTTGTCAGTTGTTCGAAGGCGTAAGCAATTTCGAGCAAAACCGGTTCGCTCCAGGCCCTTCCAAAAAACGAGATGCCAATGGGTAAACCTTCAACAAAACCCATAGGAACGGTAATATTCGGGTAACCAGAAATGGCTGCCGGCGACGAGCTTCCACCGGTAAAACTGTCTCCGTTTACCCAGTCGATCACCCAGCTTGGGCCGTTGGTAGGCGCAATCAGGGCATCCAGTCGGTGTTCATCCATCAGGGCATCAATGCCTTCACTTCCGGCAAAACGTTTCGACTCTTCCAGGGCTTTTTGGTAGTCCGCACTACTTAAATCGCCTTTGGCCTGTGCCGCTTCAAAAATCTCTTGTCCAAACCACGGCATTTCCTTGTCGGCATTGGCTTTATTAAACTCAATCAGTTCTTCGAGCGATTTTTTTGGTGCAGAAGTATGCTGTTGCAAGTAATTGTTTAAATCGGCCTTAAATTCGTATAGCAACACTTCGTACGACGGTTGCCCCCAGCTACGGTTATGTTGAAATTCGATATCTTCTACCAATTCAATTCCATTTTTTGCATGGTTTGCACTGCTGCGATAAACAAACTTTTTACTGACGGGTGCGAAGGAATTAATTGCGAAGCAATGCCTATGCGTTTGCCGTTTAAGCCATCGGCCACAAGAAAGGGAGTGTAATCCTTGTAAATCTTTCCTTGTACGAGGTGAGTTTCTGCATCGTTTGAATCGAATTCGGCCAAAGCGCCCAATAAAAGCGCGGCATCAGAAACATTGCGAGCCATTGGCCCGGCAGTATCCTGGCTGTGCGCAATGGGTATAATTCCTTGTCGGCTCCACATGCCCAATGTTGGTTTTATGCCTACAACTCCGTTAATTCCTGAAGGACAAACAATGGAGCCATTGGTTTCGGTGCCAATGCCAATGGTGCAGAGGTTGGCAGCAACGGCTGCTCCGGTTCCCGAGCTTGATCCACAGGGGCTTCTATCGAGGCAATACGGGTTGCGTACCTGACCGCCTCGTCCGCTCCACCCGCTCGACGAATTGGTTGAGCGGAAATTGGCCCATTCGCTCAGATTGGTTTTTCCGAGTAAAACAGCTCCGGCATCGCGTAGTTTTTTAATAATAAATGCATCCTTTTCTGCCACATTTCCTTCCAGTGCCAGCGACCCGGCCGTGGTTTGCATTTTATCGCCGGTGTCGATATTATCTTTAATCATTACAGGAATGCCGTGCAAAGGACCACGTATTTTTCCACTTTTCCGTTCCTCATCCAGCTTTTTTGCAATATCCAGAGCATCCGGATTCAATTCAATTACAGCTTTTAAATGGGAGTCAACCAGCTTAATGCGGTCGAGGTATTTTTTACAAATCGTTTCAGCCGAGAGTTCTCCGGCTTCCATTTTTTGCTGCAACTCCAAAACCGATGTTTCATTCAGATCAAAGTCAGTCAGGTTAATTTCCTCTTGTGGAATGTCACTGGTTTGACAGGCTGACAATCCGCTAACAGCTATTACCGAGCTGCCGAGTGCAGTTGTTTTAAAAAAAGAACGACGTTTCATTTTATGGAATTTTGATAATATTTGCGCATTTCTATCGCCATTTCCGGCGGCATTTACATCCACTTACAAGCAGCCGAAATACTTTCTAATAATTTCGGTTGATCCATTCAATTGCCTTGTTCACATCAATATCCTTCATACATTTAAAATGCTTTTTCGGACATTTTTTATGGCCAAGTTTGGAGCAGGGGCGGCATTTCATATCGCTCACCTGCACAATTTCAGATGCCTCATCGGGCCGGTACGGCACCATCCCAAATTCGGGTATGGTATTTCCCCAAAACGAAAGAATTTTCTTTTTAAATGCCGCGGCAATATGCATTAAGCCGGTATCGTTGGTTAACACCAGTTTGGCATCGCGAACAAGTGAGGCCGATTGATTAAGGGATATTTTTCCGGCATAATTCAACACATTACCTTTGGAAAGCGATAACACTTCTTCGCCCTCGTCGTATTCGTTTTTACCCCCCAAAAGAATTACCGGATAAGAGATATTCTGACAAATTTGAGAAACCTGCGACGGTGGGAGCTTTTTGGTAGAATAAGTTCCGGCAATTACAAATGCCACGTAACCCTGCTGAAAGGTTGCAGGTAAATCATCGGTTTTAAAAACAGTTTTTTCATCCAAAAAGTAATCCAGACCCTGGCGGTCATCCTCAACATCAAACACCGAAACGGTTTCAAGGTAACGATCAACAATATGCAGCCTGGGTAAACGGTTTACCTTAAACTGTACCATTAGAAATTTTTCCCAGTTGAGTTTATTTACGGCAAAAGTTTGTGTTTTTAAACGACGTTTGATTTTATTGCTTCGGAAGTTGTTATGCAAGTCAATAATATAATCGAAATTTTCTTTCGCCAATTCCTGGATTAAAACCCCAATATTTTCTTCCAGAAAATGAACTTTATCGATATACGGATTGGCCTTAACCAAACAGGCATATTTGCTTTTTGTGGCAAAATGCACCTCGGCGTTTTCAACCTGTTGTTTTAAACCTCTAACAACCGGCGTGGTAAGCACAATATCGCCGATGGAACTAAACCGTATTACCAGAAATTTGACTTTCATTTTTCAGCAATGCCGAAGATATTCATTTTTTGGTGAACTACCGCTTAAAAACAAAAATCCCCGCAGAATCATCAACGGGGACATTGTTTTATATTCTTGTTATTATGCCGATTCAACCAGCACAATAATTTTATTTGCTTTATTTTCAACTACTCCGCCGTCAACTTCAAATTGTTGTTCTTTCCCGTTTTTCTCCTGTATTTTTAAAACACCTTTTTCCAGGGTTGAAATAATGGGTGCGTGGTTCTTCAGAATTTCAAAACCACCTTTAGAGCCGGGCAGCTGAATAAGTGTTACCTCTCCCTCAAATATTTTTTTGTCCGGTGTAATAATCTCCAGGTGCATAACTTTACTTTCTGAATTAGTTATCGGCTAACATTTTTTCGCCTTTCTCAATGGCCTCCTCAATGGTTCCAACAAGGTTAAATGCGGCCTCGGGATATCGATCCACATCGCCATTCATAATCATGCGGAAGCCTTTAATGGTATCTTCGATGGAAACCAGTTTACCTTCAAGACCGGTAAATGCCGATGCAACAAAGAACGGCTGCGAAAGGAAACGCTGCACACGACGTGCACGGTGCACAACCAGTTTATCCTCTTCCGAAAGTTCATCCATACCAAGAATGGCAATAATATCCTGTAACTCGGTGTAACGCTGCAGGAGCATAATCACGTCCTGCGCGCAACTGTAGTGTTCTTCGCCCACAATATCGGGAGTCAGAATCCGCGATGTTGAGTCTAATGGATCAACAGCAGGATAAATACCCAACTCTGCAATTTTCCGGCTTAATACGGTGGTAGCGTCGAGGTGGGCAAAAGTAGTTGCCGGAGCCGGGTCGGTTAAGTCGTCGGCCGGTACATAAACTGCCTGCACCGAGGTAATTGAACCGTTTTTGGTTGAGGTAATACGTTCCTGCATAATACCCATTTCAGTTGCCAGTGTTGGCTGGTAACCTACTGCCGATGGCATACGTCCGAGCAGTGCAGAAACCTCGGAACCGGCTTGTGTAAACCGGAAAATGTTGTCTACAAAAAACAGGATATCGCGTCCTCCTCCAGCGGTTCCATCGCCATCGCGCAAGCTTTCAGCAATAGTAAGCCCCGATAAGGCAACACGGGCGCGGGCACCCGGTGGCTCATTCATCTGCCCGAAAACCATGGCCAGTTTCGATTTTTTCAATTTCTCCTGATCAACTTTCGAAAGGTCCCAACTGCCTTCCTCCATCGATTTTTTAAATTCTTCGCCATAATCAACAATGTTGGCTTCAATCATCTCGCGCAACAGGTCGTTTCCTTCGCGGGTTCGTTCACCAACACCGGCGAAAACCGACAGCCCCGAGTGTGCCAGAGCAATATTGTTAATCAATTCCTGAATTAAAACCGTTTTACCTACACCGGCACCACCAAACAAACCAATTTTACCCCCTTTGGCATAGGGTTCAATCAGGTCGATAACTTTAATTCCGGTATACAACACTTCTGTTTCAGTAGTAAGTTCCTCGTATTTTGGAGGTTCGTTGTGTATATTTAATCCTTCTTTTGGTAATTGTTCGAGGCCATCCACCGAGTCGCCTACCACATTAAGCAAACGCCCAAGAGCCACCTCTCCTTTTGGCATGGTTATAGGGCTTCCCAACGATTTTACTGCCGAGCCCCGTTGAAGTCCATCGGTAGAGTCCATGGCTACACAACGTACGGTATTTTCTCCGATGTGCTGCTGGCACTCGATAATTAAACTGTCTTTGCCTTCGCGAACAATTTCCAGTGCATCATAAATTGCGGGAAGTTCAGTTCCTTCACTATCAAAACTAACATCAACTACAGGTCCGATTACCTGTAATATTTTACCTATGTTTTGAGCCATATTGGATTCAGATTTAAGTCTGGTTGATACCGACTGTTGTTTAAAATTTATACACTCAACAAATTTAGCATTGTTTTGTTTTTATACAAGTTTGCTGTGGGCTTTTCGAAAGATATTTAATTTCCTGAAAACCTATTACTGCCTGCGTTTAAGCATTTGAGCAGCAAGATCCCGAAGTGGTTGTTTTACAACATCCTGCAATTCCATTTCAGCTAAAATCCGAATCGCGGTATTAAAAAAGTCATTCACTTTATCTTCGGTTATTTTCCGGATTCCTGTTTGCCGGTACAAGGCAGTTACTGCTTCAATTTTTTCTTTGGGATTGAAGGTATCTTTTTCAATCCAGCCCAATAACTCCGGGCGTTGTGCATCATTGGCTTTATCGAGGGCATTAATCAGCAAAAAGGTTTTTTTATTGGCTAAGATATCGCCTCCAATCTGCTTTCCAAATACTGCCTGGTTGCCAAAAGTATCCAACAGGTCGTCTTGCAATTGAAATGCCAGGCCCAGGTTAATTCCAAAACTGTACAGCTGCCTGGCAATTTTTTCTGAAGCACCGCCCAGCAAAGCTCCAACTTTTAAGCTACAGGCCAACAGTACAGCTGTTTTTAAGCGAATCATTTCCAGGTATTCCTGTTCGCTAACATCTAGCCGTTGCTCAAAATCCATGTCGTATTGCTGCCCCTCACACACTTCGATAGCTGTTTGGCTAAACACCTCCAAAACTTCAGGCAGAGTATCCGATTTATTTTCGAGAAAATAGCGATACGACTGAAATGCCATTGCATCGCCAGACAGGATGGCTGCATTTTCGCTGAATTTTTTATGAACGGTAGGCCTGTTTCTGCGCACATCAGCCTTGTCCATAATATCGTCGTGCAAAAGTGTAAAATTATGAAAAACCTCAATTCCAACGGCAGCAGGAATTGCTTTTTGAATATCATCGGAAAACATATTACAGGCCAGCAAAACCAGTACAGGCCTTAGTCGTTTTCCTCCCATGTCAAGCGAATAGCTAATGGGGTCATATAATTCTACCGGCTGCTGTTTTAACAGTTCTGTTGATCGCGTCTTTATTTCGTCGCTAATTATTTTTTGAAGTTCTTCTATTGTGTACATTAATTTCCCAGGTTTAATTCTTCATCAGGAACAATTTCCAGGTCTTCCAGTTCAATATCTTCTTCTTCGTCGTAAATATGCAACAGTGGTTCTTTAAAGGCCTCGGTGGTGGTAATCCGTTCAAGTCCCGACAACAAAGACGGCAGCAACACCAAATTAGAGGTAACTGCCACTAAAAGTGTTAACGAAACCAGAATTCCCATGGCCTGTGTGCCCCCAAAATTTGAAATGGTAAAAATGCCAAAGCCAAAAAACAAGACCACTGATGTGTACAACATACTCACCCCGGTTTCTTTTAATGCCAACACTACCGACTTACGAATATCCCAGTTGGTCATGTTTAACTCTTGCCTGTATTTGGCCAGAAAATGAATGGTATTATCAACCGAAATTCCAAAGGCAATACTAAAAACCAAAATAGTTGATGCCTTTATAGGTATGCTGGTAAAGCCCATAATCGCAGCCGTAAAAATCAGCGGAATAATATTAGGCGTTAGCGATAAAATAACCATTCTCCACGAAGAAAACATGATGGCCATAAACGACGAAATTAGCAAAATAGCCAAACCCAGACTGGAAAACAGGTTCTTCAGCAAATACTGGTTGCCCTTAAACGAAACAATACTCGAGCCGGTTACCGTTACATCATAGTTATCTGAAGTAAAAATCGAATCAATATCATTATTAAACTGGGTATAAAGTTCCTCCATTCGCTTCGTGCCCACATCTTTCACCCGTATGCTAATTCGGGTATTTTGTCGGGTGCTGTCCATAAACGAATGCAGTAGGTTGGCATTCGCTTCGCCGGTTGATGCGTATTGCAGGATAAAATTCTTTTCGCGATTATTGGGCAGGCTGTAATACCGCTCGTGCCCATTGTAAAATGCCTGCTTGGCAAATTTTAACAGATTGAGCAAAGAGGTAGATGCCGATAACTCGGGATATTCGGCCAGGCGATTCTCGAGCTGTTCTATTTTTCGGAAAGTAGTTAGCTGCATCACCCCCTGTGGTTTTTTAGTGTCCACCATAATCTCCAGGGGCATCAGGCCGTTAAAGTTGCTTTCAAAAAATTTTAAATCCACATAAACCGGGTCGGTTTCGGGTATATCGTCAAGCATGTACCCCGAACTGCGCATTAATGATATGCCGTAAATACTTACTGCAATTACACCTATGGCAACAAAGTATACCAATTGCCTGTAATTTTGGGTGATGTGCATTAACTGCCTGATAATGTTGGTCACCATTTTATTATCGAGGTGCCCCACATGGCGCGATGATGGTGCACCAATAAAACTAAAAATAATAGGAATTAGCAATAACGAAAGCAGAAACAAACCCAGAATATTTAGCGAGGCAATTATTCCAAACTGCCTTAAAATATCGCTTTTTACAATGACAAAAGTGGCAAAACCCGAGGCAGTGGTCAAATTGGTTAAAAAAGTTGCGTTACCAATTTTTATAATTACCCGTTGCAAAGCTTTTATTTTGTTCCCGTGGCTCACATACTCATGATGAAATTTGTTGAGCATGTAAATACTGTTGGGAATACCAATAACAATGAGCAAGGGCGGAATCATTCCTGACAGGAGGGTAATTTTATAACCAAACAACGACAACATTCCCATGGCCCAGATAACACCTACAATAACAATTAAAACAGGAACGAATACCGCTTTAAACGAACGGAAAAACAAAAACAGCACAATTATACAAATTACCAGTGCCAATACACTGAACATGTACAATTCGCGTTTAATTTTTACCGAATTTACTACCCGGATATAAGGCACCCCGGAATAATGAAGCTTTACATTTTCAGCTTCCTCAAATTGTTGGCAAACATTCTGAATACCGGCCACCAGTGCCTCACGCTCTTTGCTGGCCATTTTATCTTTATTTACGGTTATGGCCAGTAAATAGGTATCGGTTTTATCGTTGTAAACCAGTTCGCGATAAAAAGGCAGTCGTTTGAATTGTACAACATATTCATCCAACTCTTGCTGGGTAGCAATCGTATCAGGAAACAACATCTCAACTTCAAATTGCTTTTCCTGCTTGTTTTTTCGCAGGTTATAGGTGTTGGATACCGATAGCAGGTTCTCAACTCCGTCAACCTGTTTTAAATCTGCACACAAGCCTTTCCAGGCCTGAAAATGATCGAGTTGAAAAAAGTTAGAATCCTGAACTCCAACAATAATCAGATTACCTTCCTGTCCAAAAACCTCAACAAAGTGCTGGTAGTCTTTATAAGCCTGGTCTTTTTTAGGCAATAAAGAAGCATACTCGTATGACATTTCAACCTTCCGGGCATGATAACCCAGGAACACGGTAATGACCGCAAGAACTGAAAGAAGGAGGATTCTATTTTTTAGGATTAGTCTGGATAGTTTAATCCACATGTTTACATTTCTAAATAACTCGACGAAAGTACTACAAATTCCCGAGTTTAAAAAAATGGAACGGCCATTCGTTAAGCGAATTTAAAGGACTTTCACAATTCCAATCCGGGTACTCACCAAAATGTACAGCCTTTAAATCCAAAAACAAAGAGCAACTACGCTTATTGACTGATTTGTTGAAACGAAAAACTTTTTACCCACGTAAAACAGGCTGAAAAACAAGAGTAAACAACAAGCTAATTATGAATTGCAAGAGTATTATTGCTGTTACTACGCACCTTCTTATTGCTTTATACCTAAGCGCACAAATACCAGATCCGCAATGGAATAAGCAATCAGGAGCAGGCGGTTGCGATTTTTATACCGATGTTATTGAAGATGCCAACGGTGGTTACACGGTATGCGGGGCTTTGCATATTGCCGGGCAATCGCTCGATTTTCAGCTTATCCGTTTTGCAGAAAACGGCGATGTACTTTGGACGAAAACCATTGGAACAGAAAATAAGGAAATTCCGAAAAGACTTACTCAACTTTCCGACAAAAGCTATGTATTAATTGGCACTTCGCACGAAGAGAATACGCCTGTTTGCCTGTTGATTCGATTAGACGAAAAGGGCGAAGAGCTTTGGAGAAAGAAACTCGGCAACAACTACCTGGCCGTTGAAGATATAATTTCGTTACAAGAGAGAAGCTTTGCCATCGTGGGGTCTAAAAGTCAGGATTCGGCACATCCGCATATTTGGATGGCCACCCTGAATGAGCAAGGCGAAATAACTTTGGAGAGTTCATTTATGACCGATATGTCGGGATGTGCCCGCTCGATAAAAAAACTGCCTGATGGCGATTTTGTAATGGCAGCCCAGGTAAGCCAACCCGGAAAAAACAACTGCGATATTCTTGCCATTCGCATCAGTTGCCAGGGAAAAGCCAAATGGTATTCGTGGATAAAAACACCCGACCAAAAAGTATGGCCCGAATGTATTTGTTGCGCCCCCGACAGCTGTTTTATGATTGTTGGCTGGAATGGGAAATGCCTGGGAGACATTCATGCTGCCGACCCCATATTTGATTTCGACCTGGTATTAAATAAAATTAGCTGCTCGGGTGAAATTTTATGGACCAAAAGCATCGACCGCGAAGGATCGGAAGGCGGAAATGCACTAACCATTCGACCCGACGGAACCTTTATTGTGGCCGGAATAAAAGCCACTTCTTTTTTGGGGAAAATTGGCCCCTGGCTGTTAAATATCGACACCAACGGCAACGAAATTAGCGAAAGCCTGCTACGGCTGCGTTTTAATAACGACCATGCTTCGCGAATAATCAACACCGCTGATGGCGGATTTGTGGTAGTTGGTCCGGGAATACAAGAAGAAACCAACAGCCGTAGTGATGGATGGATATTAAAATTTGGAGGCCTTTAAACGCGAGAGAACCCAATTGGCATTTTCCCGAACGCCCGGCAACGAGTCGGTTTGTAACGAATTTATTTCATCAATTACCAAATCTTTTTCAAAATGCAATAAGCCTACAGCAGCTTCGGTGCGAACCAACCAGCTGTTGTGTTTTAATGCCTGGCATAAAAAAGGAATGTAGGCAATATTTTTTCGTTCCCCAAAAACGTAAACAATTCGCCACTTTACTTCCTCATTCGTTTCGGTGGCGTAAAATGCGGCCATCAATTGTCTATCATCAGGTTTTGCAGCATTTATCAAACTATCCATGGCCAAATTTGCCGTCATCCAATCGGTTCCCACCAGTGCCTTTACATACCAATTTGTTGCCTCATTCTGCCGCAGCTGTACCAGTTTTTGCAAAGCATTTCGTCTGATATGGCCATCCTGAGTATGGTAAAGTTCAAAAAATGCACGGTAGGCCAAAGCTGTATCTGCTGTCATCAACAAATTAGCCATATTCGATTTATAAAACTGATTTTCCGTTTCAACAAACCTCGCCCACAACTTTTGTTTTACTTCTGATAGGTCGAAACCAACCAATCCGGCCGTAACACGATTTCGGTTTTCTTCAGGTTCTTCTTCGTCAAACAAAATCTGAAGTGCCGGCTCAACCCACAAGGCCGAATGAATATTATTTAATGTAACCATTGAAATTCGTCGGTTCCACGGTTTTAAATCTTTGTTTAAGGCATTCTCGATTAATGCCGGAACAGCCGGCTCTCCGATACGAACCAGTGCTTCGGAGTAGGAGCTCCAGTCTTTATGTACGGTACGCATTTTTTCAACCAGCGAATCAATTTCCGCCTCTCGGTTTTGACAAAAGGCCGGAATTACCAAATACGAAAGAATTATTACCAGTAAATATTTCAACCAGGTTTTCATCTTATTCAGGATTTTCAATAAAATGGGTCGTGAAATAAGCATAGAGATCACCGTTTGCCAACCGGTGCAATTCCTCAATAGATTTTAACCCAAACAAAAATGCAACCGTTACCGGATCAACGCGGTACTCGGTATGCCCTTCGTAAAAACCATAGCGGTTAATGTAAAAAAATACCATTTCGCCGGTATGCAAATACTTTAGCTTTTGTTCAAGCACGTTCAATTCTTCTTGATTAAGATTCGCATAATGCTTTTTCAGAAACTCCTTTTCTTCAGAAGTAGTTTCCCGCCACAACTCAAGATGTCCGGTACCCAGAATCTCGTCGTTAAATACCGATTCCTGCCAACCTCTGCTTCCATGCACTTTAAATTCAATTTTTAATCCGTTGTAGATTAAGGCTACAGGCTCTGGTTTTGCTGGGCTTTCATCCGCGTTAAAGAGTTTATCAAAGTCGTGCATAATATTCCAAAAATGAAAAAGAGGGCGGGCCATATCACAATGACTTAGCTGCATATTATTTACCGTCTCATTATCGCCGTAAATTACTGACAGAATAGTTTCGTCGGGAGCAACAAAGCCAACACCCGACGCCCCCAATGGCCGGGCATCAACGGTAATTTTAGCTACCGATAATCCTGTTATAATTTTAGTATTTCTTAATTCCTTTACAGCATGTATTCCATATTTTGCAAAGTGCGGAAAATCATTTTCATCGGCCAGCAATTGGTTCCCCTTACCATAAAGTCCTTTTTTATAGTTAAAAGAAGCACCATTTTCAACCGTGGCATCAAACCAGGTATACCTTTCATCTTTTGTTTTTACCAGCACATATTCTCTATTGTTGGTTGAAATTACCGGCGATGGATAATCGGGCCTTTCCACACTAAGCTGAGGAGCGATTTTCAGATTACCGGCACTTGTATGCGGAAGCACATTTTTGTACTTATTATGATGACTAAATACACAGAACAGAAAGAGCATACCACTCAGAAGAATTGTTTTACACATTGGCGAAGCTTTTTAATCGTTACTTATCAGAAACAGATAAACTGTTTTAATAACTGCCTCCTTTTTTGTTTAGCATAGGCACAAAACGAACAGGTAGAATACGTTTTTCGCTTACTTTTCCTTTCTTTTTCCGCAGTAATACCAATTGCTGAATCCCTCGGTCGCCAACCGGAATAATTAAGCGGCCACCTTCCGCCAGTTGTTCTTTTAATGCTTGCGGAACATGTGTTGGCGAACAGGTTACGATTATTGCATCAAAAGGCGCTTTTTCGGGCCAACCCTTATAACCATCGCCCACCTTATAATAAATATTGGTATAATTTAATTGCGTAAAAACCTGCCCGGCCTTTTTACTGAGTTCCTGAAAAAGCTCGACAGTAAATACCGAATCGCAAAGCTGTGCTAAAATTGCAGCCTGGTAACCAGATCCGGTTCCAATTTCCAGCACCCGGTCAGAACACTGCAATTCTAAAATCTCAGTCATAACAGCCACCACATAGGGTTGCGATATGGTTTGGCCCTCATTAATAGGCAAGGGAGAATCGGCATAGGCCTGCTTCTGGTATTCGGGTAGCACAAAAAGGTGCCGAGGCACCTTGGAAAAAGCAGCCAATACGCGTTTATCCTTTATCCCGCGCTGTTTTAGCTGCTGCTCAACCATTAAATACCGCTCATGATTAAACAAATTATTTTGTGCATAACAATTTGTCACCACAAGCCATCCCAAAAAGAAAATTGCCGCCTTCATTTTTCTGTTACTAACAATATTTTTTAACGCGATTGTCTGCTTCAAGGTTATAATCAGGCCTTACATTCTGCATTATCCTATACAATCAACAAAATCATGTTTTACAGCAGATAGCAGCAAAATATGACTTCGATCATGATTAGAGATATTTTTCTTTAATTATATTTGTCCTACTTATTTGATAGGCTTTATAGTTTTAATAGTTATGAAAAAATATGTAATGAATAAACGACTGATTATAAGCATGCTTGCTTTATTACTAACAAGCAGCTTATGTTTTGCTCAGGTGAGCTACCAGCTCAATACTGAACAAAGTAAATTGTTAATAACCGGAACATCATCCATCCACGATTGGGAAATGGTAGTAGAAAAATTTTCGTGTGTCACTGCGATTTCGGCTCTAAACAACGAGAGTTTCTCCATTGAATCTATCGATTTTTCGTGTTTAGCAACAGACATAAAAAGCGATAAAAAAATAATGGATAACAAAACGCATAAAGCGCTTAATGCCGATGAGCATCCGAAAATCAGCTTCACATCAGACGAAGGCATTTCCATCAATCAAAACTCGAAAAGTACAAGCAAAGGAAAATTAAAGATTGCAGGTGTACAAAAGGAAGTTGAACTTGAATTTCTGGTGCCCTCAATTGAGGACGACCGATTTAAAGTATCGGGTAAAATTCCTATAAAAATGAGCGATTTTGGGATTGAACCACCAACTGCGATGATGGGAACCCTAAAAACCGGAAATGAAGTGACTATCCTCTTCGATGTGGTTTTACAGCAGATGCAAACCAGCAAAATAAATGAATAACACCAAATAAATTACTGAAACATAAACACTTAAAATTTACTACAATGAAAAAGTTAGCATTATTATTAACCGTTTTCCTAATCGGATCAGTTGCTTACGGCCAATTTGAAAAAGCCAAACTTGACCCGACAACTTTTGAAAAAATGAAAGTTAAAGTTGGAGGTGATTTTGCTATTCAGCTACAGGCACTCGACCACGAAGCCGATGTGGAGTTGATTGACCTGAAAAATAACTTCAACTTACCAACTGCCAACCTGAGCGTTACAGCCGATTTGGCTCCGGGTATTCAGCTTTACATTAATAACTACATGTCGTCGCGTCACCACAACGAGGCATGGGTAGAAGGTGGCTATCTGATTATCGATCACATGCCTTTCCTGAAAGGAAGTGAAAAACTAATGAAATACATGACCATTAAAGCAGGTGTTATGACGCCTGACTACGGCGATGCTCACTATTTCCGCAGCAACAATGGTAACGTAATTAACAACCCCTTTGTGGGCAACTGGGTAATGGATGCTTTTACCACTAACCCGGCTATTGAATTTATGTTTCGTAACAACGGAATTATTGCTGTAGCCGGCCTTAGCAACGGACGTGTAAACTACGGACGCGGAAATGACATTGGCGAAGACCTTACTTTTAACTGGAAACTGGCATACGACAAAAACATTAACGACGACCTGCGCGTACGTGCATCATTGTCAGGCTTTCATGCTCCCGACGGGCACAGCGGTGTTTACCTTTGGGATGGCGACCGCGCCGGTGCACGCTATTACAATGTAATGCAAACAGCTGCTGCCGAAGGCGATAATTTCCGTTCGGGAAGATGGAGCCCCGGTAGCGGACAGTCGAAACTGAATTCTTACATGGCCAACGTTTTCTTCCAGTTTAAAGGACTCGAGATTTTTGGTGTGTACGAAACCATGAGTGGTGTAAAAAGAGGTGCCGACCAGGATTTCTCGCAGGCTGCAATTCAGGCTTTATACCGCGTAGGAAGTTTCTATTTTGGCACACGCTACAACCACGTTTCAGATGGTTTGGACTCGGAAGTTAATCGTACCAACATTGGTGGCGGATGGTTTATGACCGACAATGTTGTGGTAAAACTCGACTATGTAAATCAAAAATATGAAGGCCCTGCTCATGGTGAAATTAATGGGGGCAAATTTAACGGAGTGGTACTGGAAGCAGCCATTTCATTCTAACACGGACAGTTAGTAATAATAGGAATAGCCCGGAATTATCCGGGTATTCCTAATTGTTTTTTTATGAAAGGATTGGTGCACACATATTACACACTTTTGCTGCTGGCCTGCATTTGCAGCCCGCCGGTCAAATCCTTTGCCCACCCGCACCACAACAGGCCCAAAAACTGCACAAACTATGTTCTGATTGAAGGCTCATCAAACATCAATAGTTTTGAGTTTATACATGCAGCGCCAAGGCTGGTACAATCTGATAAAAGCACGTGGAGCCACCAGGTAACGGTTCCGGTAAAAGAATTTACAGGCAGTAATCAGCACATGCGCAACGACTTTTTAAAGCTGCTAAAAGCCGCTAAATACCCCGAGATTAAAATTAAAATTGAACCCGAAGAAAAAGCTGACAAGATTAAGCCCGGTGAACTTACCGCCATGAACGCCCATATAAGCCTTGCCGGAAATCAGCACAATTACCTTGTGCCCTGCAAAATAAGTTCGTGTGATTCATCGGAAGTAATGATTGAAGGTGCTTTGCAAATAAAACTCACCGATTTTAACATCGATCCGCCCAAAAAAGTACTTGGCGTAGTAAAAGTGAATGATGAAGTTTTTATTACTTTTGCTTTTAAACATGAGTTCGTAAACTAAAAATCAAAGCTTTTGAAATTTAGTACCAAAACAAGATATGGAGTGAGAGCTATTCTTGAAATAGCGATGAATGATTCGGAAGACGGAATCTATCAGAAAGATATTGCTGCCAACCAGGATATTTCGTACAAATACCTTGACCACATAATTACGGCATTAAAAGTGGCAGGCTTAGTGAGCAAGGCAGGTGGCAGACGTAGCGGTTATGTGCTTACCAAAACTCCGTCAGAAATTACGGTTTACGATGTGCACAATGCTTTTGAACCCGGAGTTTGTGTGGTAGATTGCCTGTCGCATAACTTTTCGTGCAAACGCGAAGGAGTATGCGCTTCAAAAGGCTTCTGGGGCCAACTTAACAACCAAATTATTCAATACCTGAAAGCAACCTCCATTGCCGATTTAATTGAAAACCAGATAGAACTGGATGACATTGTAAACTAAAACTACATTTTCCGATTATTCTTTTGGTGTTAAACGAATCACCGTTCCCGGTTTATTTAACACCACGTAAATTGCCCCATCAGGCCCGGTCGACACATCGCGCACACGTCCCTGGTTTTTTACAATCACTTCCTCGTGCACAACCCGTTCACCTTCAATTTGCAGCAAACGCACTTCTTCGTATTTTAAGGCGCCTACCAACAATTTGTTTTTCCATTTCTTAAACAAATCGCCGCTGTAAAAATCGAGGCCACAAACCGCAATAGATGGCCGCCAGTACAAATTGGGCTGCTCCATTCCGGGCTTATGGGTTTCTTCGGTAATAATTGTTCCGTTATAGTTTTTTCCATAGGTAATGGTTTCCCAACCATAGTTTTTTCCCCATTCTATGCGGTTCAGTTCGTCGCCACCCATTGGCCCGTGTTCAGTTGTCCACAACTCGCCGGTTTGCGGATGTATGGCCATGCCCTGAATATTGCGGTTACCCAGCGAATACAACGATGGGATGGCACCTTCTTCAACCACCCAGGGGTTATCTGCCGGAATGCTGCCATCTTTGTAAATGCGATGCACCTTACCGTTTGGTAGTGTAAAATCCTGTGCCTGGTAGCCTGCTCCACGGTCGCCAATAGCAAAATACAAATACCCCCACGGATCAAAAACAATCCGGCAACCATAATGGTGGCGGGTGGTACGGTAAGTCTCGTGCGGCGCTTCAAATAAAACCTCCTGGCTGGTCCATATATTATTTTCAATTTTTCCACGTACAATGCGCGTCATGGCCGGCGGTCGTTGTCCTCCATCTTCTTCAGCCAAAACATGACTATAGGCCAGATAAACCCATCCGTTGTGTTGGTAATCCGGGTCGATAGCCACATCCATTAAACCGCCCTGCCCGGCATGCAGCACTTCCGGCGTATTTTTTACTGCAGCGTCCAACAATTTTCCGTTTTTTACCACACGAAGCCGCCCGGGGCGCTCTGTAACCAGGGCTGTATTTTCATCTAAAAAATCAATCGCCCACGGAATTTCAAGTCCTTCAGCAAACACTTCAACATCAATTAAATAATCCAGTGTTTCAAGTTCTTTGGCGATAGGTGGTTTTTCGGCTCCTGCCTTTTGTTCCGATTCACGAAGATACGCCATTAGCGCACGAATTTCGCCATCGTTTAGCGTGGCCTCGTATGATGGCATACCCAGATGTGCAATACCAAACTTTATATTTCTAAACACATAATTATCCTCTGCGCCAAACTGCCAGACTCCATCAATTAAGCTGGCGGCATTTCCTCCGTTGAGGTTTGCACCGTGGCACGAGGCACAATGTTGCCCGTACAGCTGTGCTCCGTTTTGGGCTGCCAACTGATGATTAAAAGCATAAATGAAAAAGAAACTTAAAAGAATAATGGCTGTTGATTTCATAACCGTTGATTTAGATTAACTTTCATTCGCCATAAAATAAGAAAATTTGACGAAATTTGTTCAGCCAAAACAATTCTTCAATCTTTTTTTCGGTAAAATATATTCAACCAACAGTAAAAAGTATACGAAGTTGAACACACAAGCATGTAATTTTGTAATGAATAAAAAATATGTTGAAATGAAAAATGTAGCACTTATAAGCGGCGCCTCAACCGGTATTGGCAAAGAGTTGTCGCACATTCATGCCCAAACAGGAGGCGACCTTGTAATTGTTGCCCGCAGCAAAGACAAGCTGGAAGAATTAAAAAGCGAACTGGAAAAACAATACGGTGTGAAAGTTTGGGTAATAGCCAAAGATTTGGGAAAGCCCGAATCACCACAAGCGATTTACGACGAACTAAAAAAAGCAGGAATAGAAATTGACATTCTGATAAACAACGCCGGTTTTGGGGGTGTAGGTAAATTTCATGAATTGGATTACGACCGGCAGGTTGCAATGATCAACCTGAATGTTACCTCGTTAACAGCCATGACCCGTTTGTTTTTACCCGATTTTATTCAACGCAACTCCGGTAAAATATTAAACAATTCGTCAACTGCCAGTTTTATGCCAGGCCCGCTTCAGGCAGTATATTTTGCCACAAAAGCTTATGTTCGATCGCTTAGCAACGCACTTTCAGAAGAGCTTTCGCATACCAACATAACGGTAACCAACCTGATGCCGGGTGCCACCGAAACCGAATTTGGTGCTACCTCGGGAATGGACAAAACAGCTATGTTTAAAAAAACAGCTACCGCCCGCAGTGTGGCCGAAGATGGTTACAAAGCCATGTTAAAAGGAAAAATGGATGTAATATCGGGCTTAACTTTTGCCCAGAAAATTATGATTTCGGCGATTCCTTTTATGCCTAAAAAAATGATGCTAAAAACGGTTAAAAAAATGCAGGAAACCAAGTAAACAATGAGACAACTATTTCCGCTTTTGTTTTTTGCCCTGTTTTTTGTCCTTTTGGCCGGTGCTAATTTTTACCTGGCAAAACGTTTTTCGTTCTATTTCGATTTGCGAAACCCGCGTTTTATGCTGGCTACATTTGCCGGACTTACCATTTTTATGCTGGCCGGAATAATTGGATTTACCAATGCCCAGGGTACTTTTGCCAACAGCGTTTATATTGCGGCATCAATAATTATGGGCTTTTTGCTTTACCTTTTACTCGCTGTAGCAGCGGTTGATTTACTAAACCTGCTTGTAAAAACAAATGCAAAAATGCAAGGATTAGCCTCCGTTGCCCTGGCAGTGGCCATTACCGGCGGCGGCATTTTAAATGCGCAGTATAAAAGAATAAGTAAAGAAGAAATAGCTATACCAGGCCTGCACAGCAACATTACCATTGCCCATCTTTCCGACATTCACATCGGGCATTTCTGGGGGCCAAAAACCCTCCAAAAAATTGTTGATAAAACCAATGCCCAACAACCTGATGTAGTTTTTATTACCGGCGATTTGTTTGACGGAAAAATTCGGCTAACCAGCAAAAGCCTTGAACCCCTGACCCATTTAAATGCTCCGGTTTATTTTGTTGAAGGCAACCACGACGGCTACTCTGGTGCCAAAGAAATAAAACAAAAGCTACGCCATATTGGGGTTGAAGTTCTGGAGAATGAAGTTACCCATTTTAATCAACTGCAAATTATCGGGCTCAACCACATGCGTGCTACCAACAACGACCCCGGAATGCATGGCACCGCTGCCAAACCAAGTATGCAATCAGTACTTAGCCAGCTGAATATTTTCCCTGACAAACCCACGGTTTTACTGCACCATAGCCCCGACGGAATAGAACTTGCCAATAAATACGGTGTAAACCTGTACCTGGCCGGGCACACCCACAACGGACAATTATTTCCGTTTAATTTTGTGGTACGCGGGGTTTATCAGTACAACAAAGGGCTAAAGAAATTTAAGGAAACCTCCATCTATACCTCGCAGGGAGTTGGCACCTTTGGGCCGCCCATGCGCGTGGGCACGAAAAGCGAAATTGTAATTCTCAAACTTAAACCATCAGCAAAATGAAAGTAATAATAACAGGTGCGACAGGTATGGTTGGCAAAGGTGTTCTGCTCGAGTGCCTTGATCATAAAAAAGTACAGGAGGTGGTAGTAATTGGCCGTAATTCGGTAGCCATGCAACACCCAAAACTTAGCGAAATAATTCATGCTGATTTTTCCGATTTTTCGGAGCTAAAAAGCCAAATTAGTGGTTTTGATGCCTGCTTTTTTTGCATGGGCGTTAGCTCAGTTGGCCTAAAAGAACCCAATTTTAAGCACCTTACCTACAATTTTACACTGGCGCTGGCGCTTGAATTGGTCAAGGTAAATCCTGAAATGACATTTAACTATGTGTCGGGTGAAGGCACCGACTCGAGCGAAAAAGGCCGCGTAATGTGGGCCAGAGTAAAAGGAAAAACCGAAAACGATTTACTAAAACTAGGATTTAAGCAAGCATACATGTTTCGGCCCGGGGCAATTATCCCGCTTCGGGGCATAAAATCGCGCACAAAAGCCTACCAGTTTATTTACGACTATTTTATGTGGCTGGTAAAACTTATTAAAGCGCTGGCTCCAAACGCGGTGGTTAATACTACCCAAATGGGCCTTGCCATGATAAATTCGGCACTTTACGGCTACCCGGCAATGGTGCTAAAACCACGTGACATTATTCAACTGGCTGAAAAATAATGCCAAACATAAAACAGGCTGTTTATCAACTACTTTAACGCCCTCCTGCTTGGGTTGTACCTTAACCTCCCTGCTTTAACTAACATTTAAGCACCTTCTCAATAAAAGGACGCTGCAGCCTATCGTTTATAATAAATTATTTTATTAGTTTTGCGTTATTATTAAATTATTTTAATAACTCGAGCTATGAAAAAACCTTTCCTATTTATTCTGTTGTTTTATTTTCTTTGCAGTTGTCAATCTAATTACCAAGGGGTTCCTGCGTTTTACCATGCACTTTTAGACACCGCTCTTACAAAAGCCGGCGAGAATGCGGAAGAACTCGAACGGGCACTTTTAGAAGCGCCCAAAGCACAGAAAGAAGGAATGGCCTTTCTTATCAGCTATATGCCGGAGCGTGACCTTACTTCGCTAAGCGCCTCGTTTTTGCTCGAAAATGTGAGCTATGCCTACAAAGCCCGGGAGAAATATGCCTGGTGTGCCGCACTTCCTGATTCTATTTTTTTAAACGAAGTGTTGCCATACGCCAACGTTTCGGAAGACCGGGATAACTGGCGCCCCGATTTTTACGAACGATTCTCGAAATATGCCGACGATAAAAACAATAGTACGGATGCCATTATGGCCATCGCCCGAAATATTAAAGATGAGGTAAACGTAGAATACAACACCAAACGTTCACGGGTCGATATCAGCCCATTTCAGGCCATGAAAGAACACATGGCAACCTGCACCGGGCTTTCCATTTTATTAACCAATGCTTACCGCTCGGTTGGCATTCCTTCGCGCCTGGCAGGAACCGCCATGTGGACCAACTACAAGGGAAATCACACCTGGAGCGAAGTGTGGATTAACGGACAATGGCATTTTATCGAATATTACCCCGATTCCTTAGACCAGTCGTGGTTTGTAGCCGATGCCGGAAAAGCCGACCCCGATCACATGTTGCACTGGATTTATGCTGCTTCGTTTAAACCAACACAACTGCCTTACTATGCAGCCGTTGACGCTCCGCATGCCATGCAGGTTACAGAATTAAACAAATTGCCTGAAGAGGTGCGTCCGCGTTTTGAAAAAATGAAGGCTAGAGCTACAGATAACAAACCCTACATCTGGGGACATAATGTTACGCAACGTTACATCAATATTTATCAGAACTCTTTAAAGAACAGCCAACTTAAACCTAACGAACTACTGGCCAATGTGGTGGTATTTGCCAATGCCGATACCCAGAACAGCGAGGCACGGTTAAGCTGCCGGGTGGATGTTTTTACTGATGACAAAAGAAGTGATTTTGGCTATTCTCCTGCAACAACCGACGACATGAATCGCTTTCTTCAGTTTAAACTTAAAAAAAATACGGCCTACCGTTTTGTTGTCACCCATCCTGAAGAAAAAATAAATGAGGAATTTTCAATAGCTACCAAGAACCAGAATTCTCAGGATATTCAACTTGTGTTAAATCAATAAATTAAGCATGAAATATTTTACACTGTTTTTGGTCTTTTTTGCAGCATTGCATACAGCCCTGGCTCAAACCATAAATGTTAAAACACACGATAAGGTGCTGATAAACACCGACCCCTCAAAAGGCGTAAAAAGTTTTGTACAGTGGGGTGTTTTTCCTACACCCGATAAGGAAATACGCAAAGTGGTACTTAACCTTACCTTAGCCTACCCGCAAGACAGGGCCATTGCCCACTGGGATTACATGGACCGTGTAAAAATACTTCGAAAAGGTGGCGTAAACGGCGAATTGCTCAATTACGAAATTGGCCGTATGCTAACCCCTTACGGCAGCAATTTTAAAGAAGGCTGGAACTACACCTGGAGCATTGATGTTACGGATTTTCAGGCATTTTTGCGCGACAGTGTAGAGATTGAATACATCCATTCGGGCTACGAATCGCCGGATTTGGGCTGGGATTTAAGCCTTGATTTTGACATAACTTTCGGACCACAAGTGGCTGATTTTATTTCAGTAGAAAAAATGTGGGACGGTAACTACCGCTACGGCGACCCGGAAGATCCCATAGAGAAACAACTGGGAGCACAAATAATAACCCGAGCCGAAGATGCAGCTTTTGGCCGCTTTCGAATTCAGCATACCGGCCATGGCATGGATCGACCAAGCGGATGCAGCGAGTTTTGCAGTCGCTGGCGCGAACTGAAATTCGACGGAACAGTGGTGGATCATCGCGACATGTGGAAAGACTGCGGCAACAATCCGCTTTACCCACAGGGCGGTACCTGGATTTTCGACCGCGCTTACTGGTGCCCCGGCGATTTACAGGTCCCTGATGTTGTTGACATTCCGCTTACCAAAAACAGGCATCAGCTCGATTTGGATATGGAACCCTTTACGGCCACCAACAAAGACCAGCCACGCGAACAAATTACCTCCTATTTCTTTCAGTTTGAAGCACCCAATCGCGAAAACGACGTTGCTATTGAAGAAATTATTGCCCCTAATTTAAAGGATAATTACAATCGCTTTAATCCCCGCGCATTCAGTCCAATCATCAAAATCAGAAACCTCGGAAAAAGCGATTTGAACAAACTGAAGATCATTTATAAAACCAAAGGATTCAGCGAAAAAACCTATAACTGGAAAGGCAAACTGGGATTTTACGAGGCAGCCATCATTACGCTTCCGGGTGAAATTGACATGAACGAGGGCATAAATTCATTTGCGGTAATTTTGGAAGAACCCAACGGCAAAGAAGACGAGTGGGACGCTGACAACAACATGGAAGTTGAATTTGAAAGCATCGCAACAATTCCATCGAAATTTGTAGTTGAATTTATGACCAACAACAAACCGGAAGACAACTGGTTACACATTGTGAGCAGCAGCTACGACACGCTTTATTCCAAAACTCCGGAAATGTTGGATTCGGCCACTACATATGTTGATACACTTGAATTAGCGGAAGGGAATTATTTTCTAAACCTGGTTGATACCGCAGGCGAAGGACTGGAATTCTGGTTTTTGGCCGATGCCGGTTATGGCCGCCTCCGCTTAAAAGACACGGCAGGCAACCTTATTCATTTGTTTGAAAGCGATTGCGGCAACGGTCAGTTCTTTGCATTCAGAACCGATGACGATTTTAAAGTAGACACCACCGTCTCCCATCTTTCGGTAAATATTTATCCGCGCATGGTAAAAGACTACGCTACCATTTACACCACTACCAACAAAAAATCAACTTTAAAAGTGCGCATTACTAAAGATGGCGAATACATTGAAACACATGAGTATACCAACATTAAAGATGCACAAACCGGCCTCGATCTCCGGCATTTGGAGGAAGGACGCTATGTAATGGAAATTTTTGTTGACGGCGAACACAAGATGAACCGCCGTTTTAACAAAATTCCGCAAAGCGGATTTCGATACTAAAAACACAGTTTTTTTAGCAAGCATAAATATCATTTCGGACTGTCTTTCGGGCAGTCCGAACTTTTTTTTAGCCCCACTTTCTATCCAAAACAATATCTTTGACAGCAGATAAGTAGGTAGTTAACGCATAGCTTACAAAACTTTAAGGGCAAGCGATGCGTTATACTTTTTAGTGGAAAGTGCTCACTTAACAACAGGCTAAACAATATGAAAACAGGAAAACATATTAACTGCTCGCTAACCCAGTTGCCATTTAACTCGGTACTTAGCTTTAAAACGCTAATCGCACAGATTAAACAAATCAGCTCCACAACCGACCACCCCATGCAAAAAATGGCAAAAGCCACATTGGCTGCCGTAAACAAAGCACCCGAACTGAATGCCCCAATTTGCGCAGATGAAGCCTTAAACAACCACCCGCAACTGGTGAAGCAACTTATGGCTTTTGTAATAAGCCCCTTGCGCCACAACAGCGATATGGAAGCCTGCTCTCTTCCGTTTGCCTCGGAGCCCTTTTTTGCAAGCGAGTTGTACAACAAGGCTGCCGGATGTAAATCCCAGCATTTTGAAATTGCCATGGATGGAGATCAGGACCTTAGCCTCATCGCCAAGCTTTACCAGGCCTATCTTATCATTCTCGAAAAATTTTACAATTACAGTATTGATGTAGACATTCCGTTTACCTACCGGGTTACCAATACCAACAACGGTTCGGTTAAATACTTAAGAAAGCGCATTCACGCCGAATACCTGGAAATAAACGAAATTAAAAAACACCCAAAACTATCATCAAAAGAAATTGCCGAACTTTTTGACAATACCGAAGACCTGAATCTCTGGAACTCGAAAATCCCGCTTGAAAATTTCGAATTCTCAGGATTTATGCATTTTAGCCTTACCGATATTACACAGGATTTTGTGATCTCGCAGCTTAAAACCGATTTGCTGGATAAAAAAACCATTGAAACCAATGAAGGTTTTGAGGTACTGCAGAAGCGTATGTGTGCACTGTTTGAAAATCCACAACTAAAATTTGGTATGGCGGTTGCCCCCGATGCCGATGCCAACCTGAACATTAACCTGATTTGGAACACCATAATTCCGCGATCGGAGCTTCAATGCAGCGACTACATTGGTTCGGTTTACGAAAAAGCTTTTACTGAAAACCGCATCATAAATATTTCCGATCTGGGTGAGCAACCCAACGACCTGGTGGTACAGAACCTATTAAATGCAGGCATCAGAAGTCTGGCTATTGTTCCGCTTTTTATTGATGAGCAACCTGTTGGAATGTTGGAATTTGCCTGTGCAGCACCCGATAACATCAGCATGTTTCAAATAAAAAGACTACACGACGTATTTCCTACTTTTGCGCTGGCTTTGAAACGCTCAAAAGAAGAATGGAATGATAAAATAAGAGCAGTTATTCAGGATGAATTTACAGCCATTCACCCAACAATAGAATGGCGATTCCGGGAGGCCGTAGGGCGCTTTTTAAGCCATACCAACAAAAGCAATCAGGTACCAATGGAGAAAATAGTGTTCCCCGATGTGGTGCCTATTTATGGGGCTGCCGATATTCGAGGCTCATCGCTGGAGCGCAACATGGCCATTCAAGAGGATTTAACAGAGCAGCTGGAACACGCCCGCGACATTTTAAACTATGCCATACAGCTAAAAGATATGCCGCTGCTCGACGACATTTGCTTTAACATTCAGCAAAACATTAACACAGTTAAAAGCGGCTTAAAAGCTGGCGACGAAGTGGTTATTCTTGAGTTTCTGAAAAAAGAAGTTAACCCGGTTTTAAACCTGCTAAAAGAGCGCTACGCCGATTTAAGCGAGCCTGTTGATGTGTATTTTTCATCGCTTGATCCGGAGCTGAAAGTAGTGTATAAAAAACGCAGGGATTTTGAAAACAGCTTAACAAAAATAAGCAATACCGTTAGCGAAATTATCGACATTGAGCAACATAAAGCGCAGGCTGTTTTTCCGCACTATTTCGAGAAATACCAAACCGATGGTGTTGAATACAATGCCTACATTGGGCAATCGTTGGTGAAAAACCTGAACTACAACACAATTTATCTAAAAAATATCAGGCTGTGGCAACTACTGGTTAAGGTAAAAGTGGCACGCAGCATAAAACTACTTCAACCACAACTGACTACCAAGCTCGATATTACCCAGCTTATCCTGGTGCATTCCAACCCATTAAGTATTGAGTTCAGGCAAGATGAGAAAAAGTTTGATGTGGCCGGTGCCTACAACATTCGGTACGAGATAACCAAAAAAAGAATTGACAAAGCGCGCATTAACGGCAGCAACGAACGAATTACACAGGTTGGAAAAATTGCCATTATTTATTCGCATGCCGACGAAATTCAGGAATATAAAAAATACATTGATTACCTGATAGCACAAGGCTACCTTGCCCCAACAATTGAAGAACTGGAACTGGAAGACCTGAAGGGCGCATCGGGGTTGCGAGCCTTACGTGTTGAAGTAAATTTCGATAACCTGGCACCCAACGAAATCAATCCGGAGGAAATTGCCCGGATTGTTACCAATAATTAAAAACAAACTATCCGTACCATTTGCGCGTTCGTCCCTTCAAGTTATTTAAGGTATCAATGGTGATGTTCACATCATTTACCACCTGAAAATCGAACATTCCAACGCAAATAAAATCGGCACCATTTTTAAAAGCCCAGTTAAAACCATCTTCGGGCTTAATGGCACCGGCAGCCAGCACTTTAAAACCCATCACCGGAACGGTTGCCCGCTCTACAAATTCAATGGTTCTGTCGGGGAACAAACAAAAACAATTATCGTGAAACTGGTTATGATCCACGCTGCGTTTTCCATCCACTTCGTAAGGTACACGGTTTTCGCGCGGATGTGCCGACCAATAGTTGTCGTGGTGCATGGTTTTCATGTAGTAATCCGGAATAATGCCCTGTTCTTCGCAAGCAATCAGTGCATCAACAGTGTGCGAGGCCAGCCCGGCGGTATAACCTTGTTTACGGGTATGTTCCAGCATTAAATCAATCTTATCCAGTTTATTGTCGCGCACCATCCAGTCGCAATGGTTTCCCTGAATTTGAATAATGTCGACACCAAAATCAATGGCTTTATTAATATTCACCAGGTAGTCGTTGTTTTTTACATCGGGAGCCACCTGGGTAATCACCTTAATTTTACTTCCGGTAAGTTGTTTGTATTTTTGCATGGTAGCATTGGTCGGAAATCCAATGTTTATGGTATTTATCCCGGCTTCTTCAGCCAGCATAAGCGTTTCAAAAATTTTTCGCTCGGTATTGTAAGCTCTGAATAGCGAGGGCACATAATGCAAATCGCGCGAGTGTGCCCAACCGCCAATAAGATTACCGCCGGCCACCAAACGGCTAATTTCGTGCGACCCTATTTTTCCTTTAGGCAGCTCGCCCTTTAGCTCTTTTATATCGGTACCACCTATTTTTATGGTTGCACCTGAAAGCGTATCCACCCCAAATCTCTGCGATTGCTTAAATGCTCCAACGCCCAACACCCCCAGTGCAGGTATAGTGGCCAGATTTTTTAAAGCCTCGCGCCGCGACTTAACTGCAGCCGGCTTTTCATCCACCACCTCGGCCCTCTTTTTGGCAAAAACCGGCAGAGCATAAATTCCCCAACCCTTTTCGTTTAATGCAAATAAAACAAGCAAGGCCAGTGCTTCAATAAGGTTTCGGTTAACAATAAACAAGTTTCCATCAGCCATTAATGGCAGCGTACTTCCGAAGGGCGGATAGGCAAAGTAGTACAAAAGCAGCAAAACCACTCCCGAAAGAGCCGACAAGCGAATGGCAAGTCCCAAAAAAAGCCCTACTCCAATTAAAATAAGCGCTGCAATATTTATGGGATCAATAACAGCCAACGCCCAATCGGAGCTGGCCATCCATTGATAAAAGCCCGAGAAAGGACCGGTTGCATCAGACAGGTAGCTGGCAGCACTCCAGTTACCGGCAAGCAATTTTGCCAAACCTTCGTATAAAAAGTGCCAGCCAATAACTATTCTAAAAACCGTGATGAAAAATTTTTTCCAGTTCATTTGTTTTGGTTTAGATTTTTTCGGCTATTAAAGTAAATGCATCTGGCTCATTTATAAAAGCATACCCTTCAATTCAAAATCAATCCAAATAAAAGCTCACAAGCTTTGCGTGGTAGCTATTTCATTAAATGCAGTGTAAATTATTCAAAAACCAGCTTTTGTTTTTTGGCCGTTCTCATTTGTATTCCCGTCTCATTTTCTACATTTGTCCTTCAATAAAAAAAACAGACGTAAAATGAGCAAGGAATTTTCGCCCACAAAATACATCCTGAAATCGTTTAAAACAGGAAAACAATTTGAAGATAAAGGCTGGATGCTTGATGCTCCGGGCGAGGCTGACCCCACACTTATAAGAGCCATTTACGATAAAAAACAAATTGATGTAAAGGACGACTCGTGGGGTTTGTACAAATTTGCCGACTGGTTACCCATTGGCCGCATGCTTGAAGGCTCTTCGGCACCAGTTACTTACAAAAGCGAAGGACTGGCAAAAAAACTTGGGCTCGATAACCTGTGGATTACCTTTAGCGGCTACTGGCCCGAAAAAGGCACCAGCATGAAAACAGCTTCTTTTAAAGAAACGGAAGCCTACTCGGTATGTGGCCGAATGACAGCAGACATGAACCAGGTTTTGGTTGTGGCTTCTGCCGGAAATACCTCGCGTGCTTTTGCGCGGGTGTGCTCCGAAAATAACATTCCATTGCTTATTTGTGTGCCTGAAGACAACATCAACGCCTTGTGGTTTGATGCCCCGATAAACGACTGTGTAAAATTGATATGCAGCAAAACCGGAAGCGACTATTTTGATGCCATTCACCTGTCGAACATTGTTGCCGGAATGGATGGATTTGTGGCTGAAGGAGGTGCCAAAAATGTAGCACGCCGCGACGGAATGGCAACAACCATGCTCTCGGCAACCACCACAATCGGCGAAATTCCCGATTATTATTTCCAGGCCATTGGTAGTGGTACCGGCGCTATTGCTGCCTGGGAAGCTAATTTACGTTTGATTGAAGATGGGCGTTTTGGAAACAAAAAAATGAAACTTATGGTTTCGCAGAATGCGCCATTCACACCCATTCACGACGCCTGGATAGCCGATTCGCGTGCCATGCTTCCATTAGATGACGACCTGGCCCGCGAACAGGTAGAAGAGATTGTTGCCAAAGTTTTATCGAACCGCAAACCTCCGTACCCAATTGCCGGCGGTTTATACGATGCCATGAAAGATGCCGGCGGATCAGTATTGCTGGCCAACAACGACGAAGCCGCAGAAGCTGGAAAATTGTTCCTCGAAACCGAAGGCAACGACATCCACCCGGCATCGGCTATTGCCACAGCAACCTTAATTGAAGCTGCAAAAAATGGCACCGTAAAAAAAGACGACCTGATTATGCTGAACATTACAGGAGGCGGCGAAGAAAAATTTAAAGCCGAAAATGAATTATTCTATTTGAAACCGGAGATTATTTTTGACATTAATCCGGATGAAAACGAGGTGAAAGAAAAAGTGGCAAAATTGTTTTAAAAACAATTGCTGTTTCTTTTCCTGTAACCCACCTGCAAAAATGGTTTGAAAGCGATAAAACTTTCAAACCATTTTTTTATCAGAAAAACACTATTTTAGTGAAAAACTTCAGCGTATGTAGGTCTTTCGCCTATTTTTATCGTCTTAAAAAGAAAGAATATCATTTACTAAAACTATACTAATATGTTTAAACAAAGCAATTACATGCTAACCATTTTAACCATTGTACTTAGCACTTTCGTTTCGTGCACAACTTACACCGATTATTCAAATGTATCCTACGAAGAACCCAACCCTAAACCCTGGGAAGATCCAACAATTTGCCAGGTAAACAAAGAAGCACCACATGCGTATTTTATCCCATTTTCGTCGGCAGAACAAGCCCGAACCGAAGACAAATGGCAGTCGCCGTTTGTAAAATCCTTAAACGGTACGTGGCAATTTCATTTGGCACAAAACCCTTCTGAACGCCCGTTTTGGTTTTTCAAAAACGATTTTGACACCCGCAACTGGGATGAAATTAAAGTGCCATCAAATTGGGAAGTGGAAGGTTTTGATTACCCCATTTATACTAACGTAAAATATCCACATGCCAAAACACCTCCCCTAATTCAGGAGCACTACAATCCGGTTGGCTCGTACAAACGTACTTTTGAACTACCCGAAAGCTGGAACGAAAAGGAAATTATCGTACATTTTGGCGCCGCCTCGTCGTGCATGAACCTTTGGGTGAACGAGCAATTTGTAGGCTACAGCGAAGACAGTAAAACTCCTGCCGAATTTAACATTACCAACCACCTTGTTCCCGGAGAAAACACAATGGCTGTTGAAATTTTTCGCTGGTGTGATGCCTCTTACCTCGAAGATCAGGATTTTTGGCGCTTAAGTGGTATTACCCGCGATGTGTACCTGATGGCACGCGGGCCACAAGCCATAAAAGATTACCGGGTGGGTTCAAGCCTCGACGACACTTATACAAGCGGTTTATTTTCGCTTGATGTTGAACTGGCCAACAAAAGCGTCTTAACTGTTGAAGCAACTCTTTCTGATAACGGCACTGTTGTAAAAGAATTTTCTGAAACAACTGAAGGAACCTCAGTAAACTTTAAAGCCGAAATCCCGAATGTAAAACAATGGTCAGCCGAAATCCCGAATCTGTACGAATTGGTAATCACCCTGAAAAACGGTGAAGAAGTTGTTGAAGTTATCCGCCAGGATGTGGGTTTCCGCCGTATTGAGATAATTGATGCCACGCTACGGGTAAATGGCCGGTATGTTTACCTAAAAGGAGCCAACCTACACGAGCACAACGATAAAACCGGCCATGTTCAGGACAAGGAAACCATGTTGCTCGATATAAAAACCATGAAAGAAAATAACCTGAATGCGGTACGTACATCGCATTACCCACAGCCTGAACTTTGGTACGAGCTGTGCAATAAATACGGCTTGTACATTGTTAACGAAGCCAACATCGAATCGCACGGAATGGGTTACGGTCCTGAATCGCTTGCAAAAAACGAAGATTGGAAAGAAGCACACCTCTACCGCACAAAAATCATGTTTGAGCGCGACAAAAATCAACCTTGTGTAATTATCTGGTCGCTTGGCAACGAGGCCGGAAACGGCGTAAACTTTATGGCTACTTACAATTACCTGAAATCGGTTGACAACACCCGCCCTGTGCAGTACGAGCAGGCGCACGGAGGCGAAAACACAGACATAAACTGCCCCATGTACATGCGCATTGAAGGCATGGAACGCTTTGCCAAAGAAAAAGCCGACAAACCGCTTATTCAGTGTGAATATGCTCATGCTATGGGTAACAGCGTGGGTAATTTACAAGACTATTGGGACCTGATTGAAAAATACGAAGTTTTACAAGGCGGATTTATTTGGGACTGGGTAGACCAGGGCTTATTAACCACTAACGATGATGGCGAAGAATTTTGGGCCTACGGTGGCGACTTTGGCCCCGACACTGTTCCATCTGATGGCAACTTCTGCAACAACGGATTGGTTAACCCTGACCGTGCCGTTAAACCACACCTGCTTGAAGTAAAAAAAGTGTATCAGCACATTGGTTTCGATGCTGTTAACCTAACAAAAGGAAGCGTAAAAATCAGCAACAAATACGTTTTTATGAACCTCTCGGAGTTCGACTTTGTGTGGGAAGTAACAGCCGACGGGAAAATTGTTGACAGTGGAAATATTGATGATATCGACCTGGCACCGGGAGCAAGTAAAACCCTTAACATTGCTTTTGATGTTACGCCTGAAGCTCATGTTGAATATTTTCTGAACGTTCGGGCAAAACTAAAAAAAGACCGGAGCCTTGTAGAAGCCGGTTGGATTTTGGCCGAAGAACAGTTTAGAATTCCTTTTGCCGTTCCGGTAACTTTGGAATACAAAGAAGTGCAAATGCCCGATGTTACAATGGAAGAAAGCGAAGCACTGGCTACTATTTCGGGAGAAGGTTTTTCGGTAACTTTCGACAAAAAAGCCGGAGTAATTTCAAGCTTTAAACAAGGCGAAACTGAATTGTTGCTGGCCGGCCCTGTTCCCAATTTCTGGCGTGCACCCATTGATAACGACTTTGGCAACAACCTGCACAAACGTAGCCGAGTATGGCGAAAAGCGGGCCAAAACAGAAAGCTGACTTACGCCTCGGTTGGCGAAAAAGGAAAAAAATGGAAAGAAGTTACCTTTAAATTTGATATCCCCGATGAGGAAGGAAACACCATTGCCAAATACGAAACCAACTACACGGTTTATGGCACCGGCGAAATAGTGGTTCGCAACCATTTTAAAATGACCGCCGAAGACCTGCCTGAAATTGTTCGGATGGGAATGAACCTGCAGATGCCACGCAGTTTTGACCAGATGAACTGGTTCGGACGTGGCCCTCAGGAATCGTATTGCGACAGAAAAACTGCTGCTTTTGTTGGCTTGTACGGAGGAAGTGTTGCCGACCAGTATTGGGCCTACCTGCGCCCACAGGAAAACGGAAACAAAACTGATGTACGCTGGATGAGTATTACCGATAATGCAGGCAACGGACTATTGTTTTCAGGTATACCTTTGTTAGAGGTTAGCGCCCACCATAACATTATGGAAGATTTTGAAAGTTTGGAACGTACCGATGGCCGCCAGCGCGAAGGCGTAAAAGTGGTAAACCGGCATACCACCGATGTTAAACCACGCGACCTGACATCAGTAAACATCGACTTTAAACAAATGGGTGTTGGTGGCGACAATAGCTGGGGCGCCTTAACCCACGACCAATATCGCTTAACTGAAAAAGAATACAGTTACGCATTTAAAATGGGTGTAATTACCAGCGGAACTGACCCTGCCAAACAGGCCAGGATTGTTTACTAACAGTAAAACCGGTTAAAAAAAGCGCGGCAATAAAATAATTGCTGCGCTTTTTTTTGAAAAAACACCATTGCAATCAGCAAAAAAACTACCCGTTAAAAATTTCATCTTATTTGCATCTTTGTAGCTAAATAAATTAGAACTTAACCAAACCTATCAGGCAAATAACAAATGAAACAATTCATCTTACTCATACTCATGGCTCAAATTACTATTGCTGCACAGGCACAGGTTACCACCCGGCCAATAAACTACAAAGGCTGGGAAAATGCCATCGAACTCACCAACAAACAAATAAGAGTGGTAGTAGTTCCCCAAATTGGTAGAATTATGCATTTTAGCTACCTGGGCAAAGAAAATTTACTTTATGAGAACACCGCAATGCAAGGCAGGGTTTTTAGTGCCGAACATCCATATAAAGTAGACGGAGAGCTGGCGCATGCCAATTTTGGAGGAGACCGAATATGGCCAACTGCTCAGGATGCCTTTGTTACGCTTAATGGCAACCGGAGCCTCTCCGACCCATGGATTGATGGCTCGCCATGGGAATACGAACTGCTTAAAAACGGTGTGCAAATTACAAGCAGGGTTAGTGATTATATTGGCACTAAAGTTACCCGAACCATTACGCTGGAAGAAACTGAAGCCACCGCGAATATTAAACAAAGCATGATTAAAATGAAAGCGGGGAATCAAAAAAGCCTTGAGCCAATACCGGTTACAATCTGGAATTTAAGCAAAATAAAAAATCCTTTAGCCGGGCTTTTGCCCTTGAGCAAGAACAGCATTTTTAAAAACAGCATCGAATTTCAGCGTTGGCCCGACAATATAAACTCAGCTCCTGAAAACTACTCGCAACACGACAATGTTGGGCAATTGATTCCGGCAAGCGGTTTATTTCAGAAAATGGGAACCGACTCGAAAGGCTGGGTAGCCGGTTTATATAATGATTTGGTTTTTGGCCAGTTCTTCAGTTTTAACCCCAGAGAAAGCTATCCCGATGGTGGCACCAGCGCAACCATTTTCACCTGCACCGATTTCACCGAACTGGAATGCCTGAGCCCTGAAAAAAAGCTGAAAGTTGGCGAATCAATCGAATTTGACTTGCAGTGGAAGTTGCACAAAATAAATGCTGAAACCTTTTCTGACAAACGAGCAGAAGCTGTGAAGTGGCTTGAACAGCATTGGAAACAATAAAAATTAAGAAGGGCCACGCCAGCATATTCATCAAATAAAATACCTTTGTGCAAAATTTTTATTGATGGAAATAAAAAACCTGTCGTACCTGTTGTTATTGCTCAGCTACCTTGTTATTCCCATAGGGCTTGGCTTTCAAAAAAAAGTACGGTTTGTACTCAGATTAAAATACCTTGTTCCTGCATCAATTTTTGCCGGTGCCATTTTCATCATGTGGGACATCAGGTTCGCTCAAATGGAAATCTGGAGCTTTAATCCCGACTACCTGACAGGTCTCGAACTCCTTAAATTACCGCTTGAAGAATGGCTTTCATTTTTTATTATTCCCCTTTCATCGGTGTATATCTACGAATGGCTAAAGGTACGCTTTGAAGACTTTGAAAAACCCAATACCGGCGTGATTATTAGCCTTGCACTACTAATTGCAACAGGAATTTGTGCCTACGTATTTCGTACGCGTATGTTTACTTTTTTCACATTTTTTCTATCGGCTATTTACCTGGCTTACACCATATTTCGCAACCGTTTTAAAAAATACTATACCAAATTTTATCTTACCCTGGCCATTTCTTTAATTCCTTTTCTAATCGTTTCAGCCATTTTAAATTCGTTCCCCACTATTATTTACAATGCAGCACATGTAATTGGGATAGGTATTTTTGGGGTACCGGTTGAACGAATTGGCTATTTATTTTTATTGTTATTAATAAACGTAACCATATACGAGTACCTGAATAATCGCAGGCATTACTGATAATTACATGATGAGTATTCTTTACAATCTGGGCATATTTTTCTACGGGGCAGCTATACGCGTTGCAGCACTGTTTAACCAAAAGGCCGGGCTTTTTGTGAAAGGCCGAAAAAACTGGAAGAAAAAACTGAAAAAAGCAATTGACAGAGAAGCTTCATACGTTTGGTTTCATTGTGCATCGTTGGGCGAATTTGAACAAGGACGACCGGTTCTTGAAGCAATAAAAAATCAATACCCGAAATACAAAATCATTCTTACTTTCTTCTCTCCATCAGGATATGAAATCAGAAAAAACTATGAAGCAGCAGATATAATTTTATACCTGCCCATGGATTCCCCAAAAAATGCAAAAGAATTTATCAGGCTTACACAACCCGAAAAGGCATTCTTTGTAAAATATGAATTTTGGTACAATTATATCTCGCAACTAAAAGCACAACAAGTTCCACTCTACATTATCTCAGCTATTTTCAGAGAAAATCAGCATTTTTTTAAACCCACGCCCTGGGGCAAGTGGTACAAAAAAATGCTAAACAACTTTCAACATATTTTTATCCAGAATGAATCATCGGCCCAACTTTTACAAAATGCCGGAATAAATCATTTTACCATTTCCGGCGATACCCGTTTTGATCGTGTTGCACAAATTGCAAAGGGTGCAAAAAAGTTCGAAATTGTGGAAAAATTTAAGGGCGAAACTGTAACCCTGATTGCCGGAAGTACCTGGAAGCCCGATGAGGAGCTGCTTGCAGCGTTTATTAACAACAGCAACAACATTAAGTTTATAATAGCGCCACACGAGGTAACTTCGGCTAATATTAACAGAATTCAACAATTGTTAAAAAAACCGGCCATTTGTTTTAGCCAGGCCATAATTTCCGACATAAACGCATACGATGTGTTAATAATTGATTCTATCGGGAAATTATCATCGCTCTACCAGTATGGAAACGTAGCATACATAGGGGGTGGCTTTGGTGTAGGTATTCACAATATACTAGAAGCAGCCACTTTTAAACTACCTGTTTTATTCGGCCCAAACTACCTAAAATTTAAAGAAGCTGTTGATCTGGTAGATAAAAAAGGTGCTTTCCCCGTAAACAATTATAGCGAACTGAAAGCTGCACTCACCAAGCTTTTAAACGAAAATGAGAACCTGCAAAAAGCTTCTGAAATTTGCAAAAATTACGTAGAAAAAAATGTGGGTTCTACAAAACTTATCATAAATAAAGTTTTTAACAAAAACTGATAATTAGCACGCTTTTTGTTAGCAAAAAAATCATCAAAAAATTGAATTTTTCCAACTAATATTCAGTTAACAAAAAACTTAATCACATAACAAATATTTGCAGTTTTGGTAAACTTTTTTTAACTATCAAATATCTATTGCACTCATTATCAATAATGTAACAAAGCAAAGTTGATAACTTTTATTTAATTTGTTCATCAAAATTTTCCAAATATTTGAATTCTGTTTTATCTTGCGTTACACAATTTGGTTGTGCTGGTAACCTAGAAAAATCAAGTTTACATTCTTATAACTTTTAATACACTTACAGGAAAAAAATGGCAGTAAACGAAGTATCTGTAAAAGCCCCTGCGGGCAAAAAAATTTACGCTCAGGATGAAGCAGTAAATGCCTCGCTCGATTACTTCAAAGGAGACGATTTGGCAGCAAGAGTATGGGTAAACAAATATGCCCTAAAAGATTCGTTCGGAAATATTTTTGAGTTAACGCCCGACGATATGCATAAACGACTTGCTAAAGAAATCGCACGTATTGAAGAACGCTACGCAAATCCGTTAACCGAGGAAGAAATCTACAGCGTTTTAAAAGATTTCAAATACATTGTTCCGCAAGGCGGACCAATGACCGGTATTGGAAACGACTACCAAATCGCTTCGCTATCGAATTGTTTTGTTGTTGGTAACGACGGCGATTCAGATTCGTACGGAGGAATTATGAAAATTGACCAGGAACAGGTTCAATTGATGAAACGACGCGGAGGCGTGGGGCACGACCTTTCACACATTCGCCCAAAAGGCTCGCCGGTAAAAAACTCGGCGCTTACATCAACTGGCATCGTACCTTTTATGGAACGCTATTCCAATTCAACACGCGAAGTTGCTCAAGACGGGCGTCGCGGAGCGTTGATGCTTTCTGTATCAATAAAACACCCCGACTCGGAAAGTTTTATCGATGCAAAAATGGAGCAGGGTAAAGTTACAGGCGCAAATGTTTCGGTAAAAATTCAAGACGACTTTATGAAAGCGGTTGAAACCGAAACAAGCTATGTACAGCAATACCCCATAAAAGGAAAAGCACAGTACACTAAAGAAACCGATGCTACCAAACTTTGGAAAAAGATTGTAAAAAATGCTTGGAAATCAGCCGAGCCAGGAATTCTGTTCTGGGACACCATAATTAACGAATCTGTTCCGGATTGCTATGCCGATCTTGGTTACCGCACTGTTTCAACCAATCCTTGCGGCGAAATTCCTTTATGCCCATACGACAGCTGCCGTTTATTAGCCATCAACCTGTACTCATACGTAGAAAATCCATTTACAAAAGAAGCCAAATTTAATTTCGAATTGTTTAAAGAACACATTCATTATGCACAGCGCATTATGGACGACATTATCGATCTTGAACTGGAAAAAATTGATGCCATTCTGGAAAAAGTTGAGGAAGACCCCGAAGGAGAAGAAATTAAATTTACCGAGCTTAACCTTTGGAGAAACATCCGCCGCAAAGCAAAAGAAGGCCGCCGTACAGGTATTGGTATTACTGCCGAAGGAGATATGCTGGCTGCATTGGGCTTACGCTACGGAAGCGATAATGCCACTGATTTTTCGGAAGAGATACACAAAACTATTGCCATTGAAGCCTACCGCTCGTCGGTACACCTGGCCAAAGACCGTGGCGCCTTTACTATTTACGATGCCGAACGCGAAAAAAACAACCCGCTGGTAAATCGTATTAAACAAGCCGATTCGGCTTTGTACGAAAAAATGGTGAAATACGGCCGCCGCAATATTGCTCTTTTAACCATTGCTCCAACAGGCACCACCAGCCTGATGACACAAACAACATCCGGTATTGAGCCAGTATTCCTGCCGGTTTATAAACGTCGTCGGAAAGTGAATCCTAACGATAAAGACGTTCGTGTTGATTTTATTGATGAGATTGGCGACCATTGGGAAGAATACACTGTATTCCACCATCATTTTAAAACCTGGATGAAGGCCAACGGCTACGACACAAGTCGTGATTACTCGCAGGAAGAGCTGGACAAAATGGTGGAAAAATCGCCATACTACAAAGCTACATCAAACGATGTTGACTGGTTGAATAAAGTACGCATGCAGGGAAGAATTCAGAAATGGGTAGACCACTCCATCTCTGTGACCATAAACCTTCCGGCCGATGTAAAAGAAGAACTGGTGGGCAAACTGTATTTCGAAGCCTGGAAAAGCGGATGTAAAGGTGTTACCGTTTATCGCGACGGATCGCGCTCCGGTGTGTTAATCTCGAACGATGACAATAAGAAAAAAGAAGATAAGGGAGCTTTCCCTACAAAACGTCCGGAAATGCTGGAAGCCGATGTTGTTCGTTTTCAGAATAACAAGGAAAAATGGATTGCCTTTATTGGTTTGATGGACGGGAAACCTTATGAAATTTTTACAGGGTTACACGATGATGAAGATGGTATTTTGCTGCCACGCTCGGTAACAAAAGGATACATTATTAAAAGCTGGGAAGGTGACGACTCGCGCTACGATTTCCAATACATTAACAAACGTGGGTATAAAACAACCATCGAAGGGCTTTCGCACAAGTTTAACCCGGTGTTCTGGAACTATGCAAAACTAATTTCAGGAACATTGCGCCACGGTATGCCAATTCATAAAATTGTTGAACTGGTTACCAGCCTGCAATTGGATAACGAAACCATTAACTCGTGGAAAGCGGGTGTGGCACGTGCATTAAAGAAATTTATTCCTGACGGAACAATTGCTGAAGATGCCAAATGCGGCGAATGCGGCTCAGACGAAGTAGTTTACCAGGAAGGATGTTTAACTTGTCTTTCTTGTGGCTGCTCGAAATGTGGGTAACCAACCATACAGATACAAAAAAACCGGAAAATTAATTTTCCGGTTTTTTTGTATCTGTTTAAAAGTGAATTAAATCCCGGATTTTATCATTGTAACTTTTACTGCACGACACGATTCTTTCCTTTTCACACTTCATTACCAAATCAAACCTGCCGTTTCCCAGTTTCTTAACCTCATGAATTAATAGTTTATTTACCACTGTTGATTTATGGATACGAATAAATTCTTTCGGAAATTTTTGCTCCAATTCAGACAAAGTACTGTCAAGCACATATTCTCTTCCACTAAGATCAGTAAGAAAAACATAATTATTTCCTGCCGACAAATCCACAATTTCATCAAAACGAATAAGCGTAATTCTATTCCCTTCTTTCACCGGATAATACTCCTTTATGTTTTCTGTAAGAATTATAGACTCCTGCTGATTATTTGCTGTTGGGTGTACCGCGTTTTGAGTTGCCTTACGTTTTCGTATCAGGTACCTGATCAGAACAATTACCAGCACACCAAACAGTGCACCCGGAATTAAAATAATAAAAAGGAAAACGATTATTTCTTGCGGTCCGATAAATCCAAGTAACAAAGTATTCATAGGTAATAATTTTAGTTTTCTTCAAACTAAACAAATACTTTATTAAATTAAAAATTTAAATGCGCTACTTGCCTTAACTATAAGGCAACAACACCTGAAAGCAAGGTAGGGCGCCTTAAGGTTTTTGTAAGACGCCCCTGCAATTTCATAAAAAGCCGAAATTTCAGCTACAAAAAAAGGCATCCGAAATTCCGAATGCCTTCCATATACTTTTCAATACTACTTTACGCTTCAATCATTGCCTTATAAGCATCTGCATCCATCAAATCATTCAGCTCTGCTGTATCGCTCATTTTAACTTTCACCATCCATCCTTCGCCATAAGGATCTTTGTTAACCAATTCAGGATCATCGGCTAAAGCTTCATTAAACTCAGCCACTTCTCCTCCAACAGGCATAAACAAGTCAGAAACCGTTTTTACAGCCTCAACCGTTCCGAAGGTTTCACCTTTGTCTAAAGTTTCTCCTTCAGTTTCAATTTCAACAAACACAACATCGCCCAACTCTCCTTGTGCAAAATCAGTAACACCTACAATAGCCATGTCGCCTTCTACGCGCACCCATTCATGGTCTTGCGTATATTTCAAATCAGCAGGAATATTCATATTATTTGTTTTAAATTATTTAACTGATGTTTAATGCAAACAGCCTTGCGTTGTTATTTCAAAGTATACCAGAGCAAAGCTTGTTTCAAATTCGAATTAAATTACGATTTTTGCCAAAATTAAAACATTTTGCTGAGAAACAATCCTGTTAAGGGCATGCATTTCCCTGATTTTTATCGCATTTTACACTCAACACCTCAAAATATGTAGCGCTTTTTGTATAATTGCAAAAATTGTAGCTTTATATGTATTCAAAAATAATTAATTCGCTTGCCGATCTCCATGTTGCTGCCGAAGAGCTGATTGCAACATTTAAAAACGACAGGATTTTTGCATTTTATGGTAAAATGGGTGCAGGCAAAACCACCTTTATTCAATCTATTTGCCGTGCACTGGGCTCCACCGATAATGTTACCAGCCCCACCTTTGCCTTAATTAATGAGTACAACACTGCTGAATTCGAATCTATTTTTCATTTTGATTTTTATCGGATTAAAGATATCGAAGAAGCTTTCGACCTGGGCTACGAAGACTATATTTACAGCGGAAGTTACTGCCTTATTGAGTGGCCCGAAATGATTGAATCGCTTCTTCCGGAAAAAATGGTTGAGGTAAAAATCGAGGTTCACGACGACGAAACACGTACAATTACAGCCCGCGAAATATAATTTTACAAACGCACACGCTGCAATTGCCTACTTACAAATTAATTTTCTTTGAAAACTCCCCTTTTGCTTGTAAATTGCTACTGTTGAATTCATCAGAATAATTCATTATTTTCAACTATGGAAAAAGCAAAAGAAAAGTTATCGGTACCAAAAACCATGCTTCTGCCAAAAGAAGAAATGCTGGAGGTGAAGAAGAAAGGGCAAAAAATAAAAATTGGTATCCCATCAGACTACTCCAAAGTTGAATACCGTGTACCCTTAACACCACAAGCTGTTGATTTACTGGTTTCGTATGGGCACGAGATTCTGATTGAGCGCGATGCCGGAAAATCAGCCAGTTACTCTAACGAAGACTACCAAAAGGCAGGTGCCACTATTGTTGAAACCAAGGAAGAGACTTTTCAGTGCGACATTATTTTGCGCGTTGCCCCTTTTAGTTGCGACGAAATTGATGCCTTGCGCGGTAATCAGGTTATCATATCAAACATGCAGATTCAGGCACATTGCAATGAATCGATTCAGAAAATGATGCAAAAAAAGGTAACCACAATTGCATTTGAATACCTTGAAAACGAAGATGGATTTTTGCCGTTTGTGCACCAGATGAGCCAAATTGCAGGGGTTACCTCAATTACAATCGCCAGCGAATACCTGAGCAATTCTCGTAATGGTAAAGGCGTACTTTTTGGAGAGGTTACCGGCGTTACTCCGGCCGAGCTGGTTATTATCGGCACCAGTACCGCTGCAGAATATGCTGCCCGGGCCGCCCTCGGCTTAGGTATTTTTGTGAAAGTTTTTGATACATCAGTTTACGAGCTTAGCAAGCTGGAAGAGAAACTTGGCCGACGCATTTTTACTTCGGTATTTTACCCCAAAGTACTGCGCAAAGCGCTTATATCTGCCGATGCGGTAATTGGAGCCACCTCGTTTAACACGCCTCCAAAGTTTAAAGTTTCAGAAGATTTGGTGAAACAAATGAAAGAAGGTTCGGTAATTATTGATTTAAATATTAGCCAGGGCGGTTGTTTCGAAACATCGAAATGCACCGATTTTAACAATCCATCATATACCAAACACGGAGTGGTACATTACTGTGTTCCCAACACTCCGGCAATGGTAGCACGCACTGCCTCCATTTCTTTAAGCAATATTCTTATTCCCATACTTTTGGCCATTGGCGATAATGGAGGTGTTGACAACTACATTAAAAGATCAAAAGGATTCAGAAAAGGGGTTTACCTTTACCATGGTATACTTACCAACCCCGATGTGGGGCGCATGTTTAATATTCCGGCTAAAGACATTGATTTGTTGCTCGCTGTTTTTTAAACCATTAAGCAAACAACAGTTATGCTCAACTCGCTAAACAAGAAATATTCGTTTAACGATAATCTTAAAGTTAACACACGCTCCATTTCGTCTGTTAGCCTGGGAATATTTCTTTTTTTATTGTTCTTTCAGCCCTTCGAAGTACAAAATCCGGATTTTAATAACCGACTTATAATTTTAGCCACTTTTGGTGCCATTACACTGGTGCTGCTTTGTATCTTTCGTTTAGTAATTCCATCGATTTTTACCCGTGCTTTTTCTGAAGAGCGCTGGACCATTAAAAAAGAAATTATTATCGATTTGATATTTGTAATTTTTAACTCGGTTGCGTTTTCGTTTTTTGCCCGCTACGTTGGACGAATACCAATGACCTTTCCGATTGTGATAAACATTGTAATTATTTCAATTACAGCAGCCGCAGTTGTTGTGCTTACTAACCAGTTTTACCTGTTGAAAAAGAAGGTACAGCAATTGGAAACCGCCAATAACGAGTCCAACGCAACAGAACCGGTTGAAGTACCCGCTGAAATTGAATTCGAATCGGAAAATAAAACTGAATATTTTACCCTTTTTCTCGAACAGGTAATACTCATAAAATCAGCCAATAATTACATTGAGGTGATTTACAAACAAAACGAAGAAGTGAAAAAGAAACTAATTCGCAACACCATGAAATCAACCGAAAGCCTGCTAAAAAACTATCCCGAAATTATTCGTTGCCATCGGTCGTGCATGGTAAATAAAAACTACATTAAAAAAGTTTCGCGGGGTACCGACGGGCTAAACCTGAGCCTTTTTGATTATCCACAAGAAATTCCGGTCTCGCGTCAGTATGTAATTAAACTTAAAGAAGCGTTAAAATCAAACTAATTAACCAAAGTTCTGCATTTTCCCCCTAAACGGTTGTTGAATGACTCTGCGTTAAATCGGTAGCAAGAAATATAATAAAAGCATTGATAATCAAAAAAAAAGCAAACCAATGCATAGATTAATGAGGTTTTGGGAAAAATGACATTTACCCCTAACAAATGGCATTAATCCCAAATTGCCGTTAATAATCACTTTCTTATCCAAAAAATCCCAAAAACTTTTTTTTCGAACAAATTGCTCGTTTATTTGAAAACAGAGAAAATACTAAAGTTTTATTGCCATGAATATTTTATTAATTTATCCGAAAAAGGACGAAAAACCAAAAGGCTTAAGTGCACTTTTTCAGAAAAAGTTGCGCCCTAAGCACGAAGACACGAAAGCACTGATTGAAATTTCAATTCAGCTTCCGATTACCTGGGAAAGAAAGCTACTTGATTTAAATCATCAGAAAATGGATGTAAAATCTATTGACTGGGCAGATTATGTATTGATTAGAGCAGATTTGAATCAACTTAGATCGACAAAACAACTGATTGAAAAATGCAAGTTAGCAGGTAAAAAAATTATTGCAGTTGGCGAGTTGTTCTCGATGCAACCCAATGATTTTGAGCAGGTAGACCACCTGATTCTGAATGAGGCAACATTTGAGCCTTTTGTTCGGGATGTTGAAGAAAGCCAGCCCAAACGTATCTACGATAGTTTGTTTTCAAAAGAACCTTTCCGTAAATCAGCCTATTCGCTTTTAGGCTTTTCCGCTTATTTTTCACGAAATATTCATCCCTTTTCTGCCTGAACAAGCATTTTAAAAGAAATAGGATCAACAGAAACAAACGCTTCAACCACCTCCAAACCATCTTCGTCAATCGTGTTGGCATTAACCACCACCTTAAACTGGCCTTCAGGCAATGGAAGCTCTGCGGTTTCGGTGTTTCCATTAAAAAGCAAAAACATTTTTTTCCAGCTGTCGTTTACTGCGCTGCCATCAAGGCAATACGATACAACTCCAATTTTATACTCGGCACAAAAGCGCAGGTCTCTGCGAATTAACTCGGCCTGAGGTAAGCGAAAAGCCGGATGATTTTTCCTTAGCTGAATAAGCTTTTGAAAATATTCAAAAACGTCGATAAACTCATTCTTTCGGCTCCAGTCTATCTGGTTTACCGAGTCGGGTGATTTATACGAATTTCCATTCCCTCCTTTTGTTCGGCAAAAATCTACACCTGCATGTAAAAGCGGCACACCCTGAGAGGTTAAAACCAGCGCTGCTGCCAGTTTTACACGTTTACGCAGTTCCTCGTTGCCGGCTTTGGGCAAGCTTTGTTTTAATTTATCCCAAAGCGTATAATTATCGTGGCACGACACATAGTTTATACATTGGTCTGGTTCGACAGCCCATGCCGAATGCACCGAATCAATGTACCCGTAATTCACGTCGGGATGATGAACGGCCGCTGTTATTCCAAATTTAACCCCTTCCTCGCGCAAGCCCAATCCGCTTACAAAACCTTTCGATTTTTTATCACCATGGTTTCCTTTTAATGCATCTCTGAAATCATCGTTAAAGCTTGCAATACCTTTTAATTCGGACGTATTTCGTTTTACTGCCCGTAACTCTTCGGGCATTGGACTCTGGTCGGCTGCCCAACCTTCGCCATAAACAAACAGGCCCTTATCAATTTCATTCAAGGCCACCCGTATGTCTTGCATGGTTTTTATATCATGAATTCCCATCAGGTCGAAACGGAAACCATCAACATGAAATTCCTCTACCCAATACCTCAATGTATCGATAATGTATTTACGAACCATCTCTCGTTCCGAGGCCAGTTCGTTACCACAGCCTGAAGCATTGGCAAAAGACCCGTCATCTTTTTGCCGGTAAAAATAGCCCGGAACAACCTGGTTAAAAACCGATTCTTTGGCATAGTAGGTATGGTTAAAAACCACATCCAGAATAACGCCAATTCCATTTCTGTGCAAAGCTTTAACCAACTGTTTAAATTCCAATATCCGTTTACGTCCGTCATAGGCATCAGTAGCATACGATCCCTCTAAAGCGCTGTAATGCATCGGATCATATCCCCAGTTGTATTTCTCCAGTGGTTTTTCTTCATCAACAGTAACAAAATCGTTAACCGGTAACAAATGCACGTGGGTTATTCCCAGCTCTTTTAGATGGTCGAGACCTGTTTTTAATCCCTCAGGCGACTTTGTTCCTTCTTCAGTAAATCCTAAGAATTTGCCTTTATAGGTAATACCCGAATTTTCGGCGATAGAAAAATCGCGCACATGAGTTTCGTAAATTACAGCATCGGTAAAGCTTTTAAACCTCGGCCCATTGTCGTACACCCAGTTTTCAGGATTTGTAGAATTGGGATTATAAATCATTCCGCGTAAACCATTGGCACCCACACAACGGGCATAAATACCGGGCACCTCATCCAGCCACTCGCCGTCGTTCACCCGAAACGTATAAAATTTTCCGTCGTAATCCCCGGTAAGCACTGTTGCCCATATCCCATCTTCCTTTTTTTGAAGGTTGGTTTTATAGTAGGCATCTCCACGCACACCATCTTTATATAGGCGCAGCTCTACAATATTAGCGGTGGGTGCCCAAATTTTTACCGTGGTCTTTTCAGGCGACCAAAATACACCCAGGTCTTTTCCTTTATATCCGGGATAAGTAGAAAAATCGATATGGTTGAATTTCCAGTTACGCATTAAAATTTAACAAGAGTTTTTCGTAAAAAAACAGCTTTGCTGCCCAGCTTCTTCCCGTTTACATTTTTGATATAGATTTTTACTTTCGGGAATTTTTTTAACGATTTATCATGCGAATAAAAACGGTATAAATCGATGTTTAGCTCATGAGTGTTACCACTCTCTAAAAAAAGGGGATAAAAACTGTAATTGTCTTTGCCTTTTATTTTGAATTTTCTTTTTACCCAAAAGTTATCGAATACCAGCATTGGCCGGTCAATATCAATGGCCTCCGTGCCAATATTTTTTATTTTTAAAACCAGGTTGTCGGGATAAAAACGAGCATCCGCCTCCAATTGAATAGTTATTTTTTCGTTGGAAAAAAAAGACCTGCGTTTTTTCTTTTTGCCCTTTGCCCATGCCGAACGACCGGTGAAAAATAATACTGCCACCACTGCCACAAGAAATAAGAATACCCAAAGCAACTTGTGCCCCTCGGGGCCTATTTCATTTTGAGCCAGCAACACCGTGGTGTTAAAGCATAAAAAAGCAAGAATAATCCCCTTCTTCATCAGTTCTAATTTGAGGCAAAAGTAAAGTTTTTATTGATTGTGCAATCTTCAGTAACCCGGTTTCATGCTTTGCCACAACATCCTTAACACGAAACACCTATGCTTCAATATTTTATCCTCTTAGCGCCTCCACCTCATCAATAGATTTTGGTTTTGGCTTACCCAGCAAACAGGCTCCTTTATCTGTCATTACAAAATCTTCTTCGTTTCGTATACCGCCAAAGTTACGGTAACTGTTCACCTTGTCCCAGTTAATAAACTCCCTAAATTTACCTTGCCCCATCCACAAATCAATTAATTCAGGAATGAAATAAATTCCGGGCTCGATGGTAAATACATGGCCGGCGCAAAGCGGTTTTGCCAGCCGCAACGATTTTAATCCAAACTGGGTACTTTTTGGCTGCCCATTGTACCCCACCCAAACCTCGCCCAGGTCTTCCATATCGTGTACATCAAGTCCCATCATGTGGCCTGTACCACACGGAAAAAACAAGGCATGTGCACCAGTTTCCAGTGCATCAGAAGTACTGCCTTTTGTAAAACCCATAGCCTTTAAGCCATCAAAAATAGCTGTACATGCAGCCATGTGTGCATTTTTAAATGGCTGGCCCAACTCCAGCGCATCAATAGCTGCCTGATGAGCAGAAAGGGTTATTTGATAGATCTCTTTTTGTTCAGGACTAAACTTTTTGCTAACCGGAATGGTACTCGACAAATCTCCTGCATAACACATTTGATTTTCGTAACCGGCATCCACCAAAAACAAATCGCCGTCTTTTATGGTATTTCCGTGGTAGTGATTATGCAACGTTTGACCGTTAATGGTAGCGATGATGGGGAACGAGATATTGCCACCTGCAGCCAAAGCAACTTTATGAATTTCAGCAGCAACTTCGGCTTCTGTCATTCCCGGACGAATGTATTTCATTGCAGCCACATGCATATCAACCGACACGTTCACTGCCTGGTGCAGCTGTTCAATTTCTTCATAGCTTTTAATTTCGCGCTGACTTACAACGGCCTGAACCAAATCAAGCGAATAGCTGCTTAAAACCGCTGCCGGTCGCACATTTAGCAATTCAAAAAGCTTAATTTTATTTTCGGGACGATACAGTGGAAGAAAATGAACTTTTTTATGCTTATCCAGGGCAGAACCAAGTGCTTTTGCCGGCATTACCTTTTTAACGCCACACAATGCAGCTTTATCAGCAATAGAAGCTTGTGGCCCCATCCAAACAATGTCGTCTATTGTGTAGTCATCACCAAAAATAATCTCCTTGTTGTTATCAATATCAATTACCGCAGCCAATCCCGGATGGTTGATTCCGAAATAATACATAAAAGTGCTGTCTTGCCGGAAATGATAGGTATTGTCGGTATAATTCATTGGCGACTCATCGTTGCCAAACAAAAGAATTATGCCTGCCCCGACCTTGTTTTTTAGAATTTTCCGTCGCTCAACATAGGTATCTTTTTGAAACATGATTGCAATTTTTATATGAGCTAGTGAATGTAAGAAATTCTATTCTAATGCGCTGATAAAAGCTATGAAAGCATATCGCAAAAAATGGCAATGAATTTTTTTGCAGTACTTTTCAAGGATCAATGTCAAAAACATTCTTTTTAAAATAATTAAAAAGCTACCTTTGTCACCCTAAAATAATTAATTTATGATAATGGCCAGATATTATTATTTTGTGCTCGCCCTGTTTTTATTTGCATGTACAAACACCACAACCACCCAAAACTCCACCGACCCATTTGACTATGTCGATCCGTTTATCGGCACTGGTTTTCATGGGCATACTTTTCCGGGAGCAACGCTTCCGTTTGGCATGGTTCAGCTAAGCCCCGATACCCACATCATGGGCTGGGATGCCAGCAGTGGTTATCATTACGAAGATTCAACAATTTATGGTTTTAGCCACACTCATTTAAGCGGCACAGGCATTGGCGATTTGGGCGATGTTTTATTACTACCCTACTCAAACTCAACAGCGTTAAAACCGGTTGCAACTTTCGATAAAACATCAGAGTTGGCCGAGCCGGGTTATTATAAAGTACATCTTAAAAATCTGGATGTTACGGCCGAACTAACCACCAGCAAACGTGTTGGTTTTCATCGGTATTCTTTTAAAAATAATAGCGACAGAAATATTTTGCTCGACCTGGGACATATTTTGCAACCGAACTGGGGCCACCGTACAATGGAAAACAAGGTAAAAATTGTGGATAACAAAACCATTGAAGGAGTGCAGAAAACAAAGGGTTGGGCCGAAGATCATTTGGTGGCTTACCGCATCGATCTTTCGGAAGAAGTTGGTCAGTTTAAGACCTTTGTTGAGGATAAAGAAACAAAAGGCTCCTCCTTCACCGGAAAAGACATAAAAATACATTTCAGCTTTCCAGAAAACGATGAACCACTATTGGTAAAAGTTGCCCTTTCAGTAGTTGACGAGGAAGGTGCCAATAAAAATATGCAGGCCGAACTTCCGGGATGGAACTTTGAGCAAAGTATAGAAAAAGCACAAAACGAATGGCGTGAAGCACTGCAGGGAATCACGATTTCGACCAGCGACGAAACCGTAAAAACCAACTTTTACACGTCACTATACCACAGCATGCTATCGCCATTTACCGCACAAGATGTTGATGGCCGCTACCGTGGAATGGATAAAACCATTCATCAGGCACCGAAAGGATTTACCAACTATACCGTATTTTCATTGTGGGATACCTTCAGAGCTTTTCATCCGCTAATTACCATTATTCGCCCGCAAAAGGCTGGCGAATGGGCAGAGGCACTGGTTCAGAAATACCGCGAAGGTGGCTTGTTGCCTAAATGGCCACTGGCTTCAAACTATACCGGTACCATGGTGGGTTACCCGGCCACCTCGGTTATGGCCGATGCCCTGGCAAAAGGTCTTGTGCCAAATGCCAATTTAAACCACTGGAAAGAAGCTGCGGTTACATCGGCCACATGGCAGGCCGAATGGCTAGAGAAACACAAAGGCAAACGCGCAGCCGAAGTTATGCCGAAACACATATATTTTAAAGAAAAGTACGGTTTTGTCCCCTCGGATTCAATCAGCGCCTCGGTATCGTATGGTGTTGAAATGGCCTATTACGATTGGTGTGTGGCAGAAATAGCGAAAGCCTCCGGCGATACAAAAACAGCCAACGAGTTTTACGAGAAAGCCAAAAATTACCGACATTATTTTGATACCTCAACGGGTTTTATGCGCGGAAAAAATGCAGATGGCAGCTGGCGTACGCCTTTTAATCCAAAATACTCTGACCACGAACATGCCGACTATACCGAAGGAAATGCGTACCAGTGGAGCTACTTTGCACCACACGACATGGATGGGTTAATTGAACTTTTTGGGGGCAAAGCAGCATTTGAAAACAGCCTTGACAGCTTGTTTACCACTAGCTCCGAGATTTTAGGAGAAAATGCCTCGGCCGACATTACCGGGCTTATTGGCCAGTATGCACACGGTAACGAACCCAGCCACCATATGGCCTATCTTTACAATTACACCAATGCAAGCTGGAAAACTCAGAAATACCTTGACCACATACTTTACGATTTTTACCTTCCGGAGCCGGCAGGAATCATTGGAAATGAAGACTGTGGACAAATGTCGGCGTGGTATGTACTTAACGCCATTGGATTTTACCAAGTTTGCCCCGGCAATCCAACATACACCATCGGGCGGCCTGTTGTCGACAAAGCTTTGGTTAAAGTTCCTACGGGCACTTTCGAGATTATTGCCCACAACAATTCAAAAGAAAATAAATTCGTGGAAAAAGTTGTTCTGAATGGGAAAACGCTGGATACTCCTTTCTTTTCGCACAACGACTTAATGAAAGGGGGTAAACTGGAATTTTTTATGACAGCCAGACCCTAAGCACGCAACCTTTGCCCATGGAACTCCATCTTATTAACCAAACATATTAAGATGAGAACCAAATTCTTTTTACTAATTGGCATTGCAATCATAGCGCTGGTTTCGTGCAGCAATGACAGCGACGACGATCATTTTGAGCTTCCCGAACGTAATTATACCAAGCTTATTGAACGTCTCTCAGAAAACTCTTTTGAAGCAGAGCTTATCAGCAAAGCAGAAGCCCATTACCCGCCACGCGAAGCAGTGGTTGAAGCCGCCCAATGGTCGGGGATGGAGGTGCCGGAAACCAACTGGTGGTATTACAATCATTTTGATGGCGTGCTAATTCCTTATTGCATAACCACGGAAGCCATTGACTACTACGCTGATTTAATTGACCAGTACAATGCCAACAAGGAAGATGTATTTTTTATAACTGCCGAATTCAGTTATACCGCCGATGTTGATTTTTACGAAACATATACTTCGCCTGCAATCAATTCGGTTGGCAGCCCTGTTGAAACCAAAAGTTATGAATCGGTTTATGTGATAACTCTGGATTTAAAGTGGACGAACTATTGCGGGTCACTTTGTGGCATGTGGATTGACACCCAACGAATTGCCGTATTTAATCAATCGGGCGAATTGCTCGATGTATTTTTAGATGGCGAACAATCTGTTGCAGTTTCCTAACCATTTGAATATAAAAAGAGCTTTACCAATACGCTTTGAATTGAATAAAGCTCTTTTGTTTTTATGCGAGCTTATTGCACAGCTTTTAAAAATGCCGCCTCTCCGCCAACTACCGGAATCTCGATACTTGTCTCCTCCAGGTCAATGGTTAATGCTGTTCCAGGCGCTGGCCGAAGTGTAAAATCACGGTCGCTGGAAAAAATCATCAAGCCAATTTGCTGACCGGCACGAATCACCTGGTCGTCGGGTTGTAATTCAAAAGCCATTTCGTAAAACCGACCTGGTTCAAGCGGTTCACTTTCCCACAACGATTTATGGTTTTGTAAATCGGCCCAGCCACGTGTAATAATATTGTCGGTGATTTTTACCCTACGGCCTTCATCCCATGGCAACGAAACCAGGTACACCGAAAGGTTAACGGCTGCCTTACTGCTGGCTGCTTTTATACTTATTTTGGGTTTGCCTGAAATGTGCAAGTCTTCTTTAAGGCTTGGGCTTACATAAATCAGGCGGTGAGTGGTTTCTTCGGCTTTAGCCAGTTCTTCTGCAGAAAACGAGTAGTTATCAATCAAAGTCTCCGGGTCTTGTTTTGAAGGTTGAACAGGCAACAATTCTCCTTTTCCGGGGGCCCCGGCTTTCAGGAATAATTTTACAAGGCTTGCATCAGGATTAGGATAATCCTTGTAAGGTGTTGGATTTTCGCGCTCATCCTCTTCGCGCACTATCCAGGCTTTTGCATCGTTCTCCACATCATTTTCTACTCCAAAAAGATAACGGGTAAACCAGCGGTTCATCATGCTAATGGGCGGTGGTCCGCCGTGCCCATTCTGGTGATAATAAATCTGGCATGGAATTCCCTTTGCCTTGGCAGCCTCATAAATACGAAAGCTATGTTCGGGCATTACATTCCAATCGTTAAAACCATGCGACATGAGTAAAGCAGCTTTCATCGGCCCCATGTCATTAAGGTAATCTCTTCCGGCCCAAAAGTCGTTATAATCACCGGTTATCCGATCCATTCCGTTTCGCATCTCCGTGTCTCTGATATGTTGGCGCGCATATGCTCTTCTATCGATATCGCCACTATGAATAAAATCGAAAAGCACATCAATGTCTTCGCCCAGGTAACCTCCCGGCGAACGCACCAAACCGTTTGACCGGTAATAATGATAATACGAAGTATTTGGTGCGATGGGGATGATGGCTTCCAGTCCTTCAACTCCGGTAGTGGCCGCTGCCAGGGGCAAGGTTCCATTGTACGAAGTTCCTGTCATTCCCACTTTTCCGGTGCACCAGTAGGCCAACACTTCTTCATCTCCGGTTCGGGTTTTAAAACCTTTTGCACGGCCACATAGCCAATCAATTACTGCTTTGGGTGCCAACGATTCGTTATCGCCTCCAACCGTTGGCGAACCATCAGACAAACCGGTTCCCGGCGATGAGGAATGCACTACCACATAACCGCGAGGAACCCAGGTTTTAACATGACCTTTCGAGATAATTGGCCGCATTCCCCGTCGTTTAACCTCGGGCGGATGAGTGTATTGCGTTGGTTTCTCGCCCAATTCATGATGCACATCCCAGAAGTATTCAGGATTATTACCTGCCGTTCCTGCAAAATAAGGACTGGTATTGTACACAACCGGCAGTTTTAATCCTTCGGTTTCCGTTTGCCGAGGCCGCGTTACATCCACATGCATACGATCGGGCCGGCCATCGCCATCCGAATCAAATTCAGTTTCTACCCAAAGATCTTCGCGAATCCAATAATCCGGATCTTCAAAAGCTTTTACTATTTGTGCTTCTCCGTTTTCAAAAATTGGCTGCACAGGCTCGCTTTCCTGAGCTTGTATTTCCAAAGCAACTATACTTACCATCAGCAAAAAGACATTGCTAAAAAACCGGCTTTCTCTTTTTTTCATTTCCATTGAATTATTCGTTTCATCTCCTAATGGTCCATTTTAACCTTACCGTAAATCAATTGCATGGCGGTTACTTTTTCCCTGATAAATATAAGCATCTGACAGGCTTTTTTGGTGACGAATAACAGTCTTTGTTAAATATTTGTAAGAAATATAGCTTTCACTTATCACTTATCCGATATTAAGAGTTTTTTGTATTTATTTGCAATAACTATTAACACGACAGTTATGAGACAATTAGTTTGCCCAATATCGAACGAAAAGATCGATGAAAAAATAACCCGCCTGAATGCACTAATAGGAATTTTGCTTCTAATTGCAGGTTTTGTTATGGATTCGCCGGTATTTTTGTTTGTACTTATGGCCGACTTTTTTATTCGTGCGTTTACCCCACTAAAACACAGCCCCATAAGCTACATTAGCCATGGCCTTACAAATGCCCTTAACTTAAAGGGGAAATCGATTGCAAAAGCACCAAAGGTGTTTGCAGCCAGGCTTGGCTTTTTAATGATGCTGGTTATTTCGGGTTTATACATTGCAAATCTTACTACTGCTGCAATAATTGTTGCCGGAGTATTGGTATTTTTCGCTTCGCTTGAATTTGCACTGGCTGTTTGCATGGGATGTATTATTTACACATATGCCGTACTACCTTTTTTTAAATAATTATACTTGAATACAATTTTTCAAAGACTTCCGTTATTCTGCGGAGGCCTTATTTTTTTAATCCCTGACGAACGGCATTTAATAACTTTTTGTCCTTATCGGCTGCATACTCCCAAAACATTACACCACCAAGGCCTTGTTCTTTAAGGTAGTTTATTTTTAAGGCTATGGATTGTTCATCTTCATACGAAATAAAGGTCTTCTCCACCGGGTTCCACAGGTATGGCGCCTGTGCATTTTCGTCCCAGAAGCGTGTAAAACCATTCGCATTAATATTCTCACAAAAATCAACATAATCAATACCCATCCCAACAGTTTCGGCCTTATTAAACAGAATTTCATCGTCACTTGCATCAACCCCTTTCCATATTCTGCCATAAAACGGAATTCCGAGGTTCAGTTTTTTGGCCGGAACGCCTGCTTTGAGGTGCATGCTTACAGCATTAAGTACACTGTTCATATCCTTATCGGGGTTTGCCGAGGCGCTTAGATTACTGTGATGCCCGTTGGTATTGTGCCAACCATTGTAAAAATCGTAGGTCATAATGTTTATAAAATCGAGGTACTTCTGTACTTCGCCCAGGTTAGTATTATCAACATAAACCATATCAGCACCAGTGGCAATGGTAAGCAAATAGTGTTTTTCTTTTCCCTCAGCCCGAGCCATTTCATCAAGTGACTCGCGTACTTTCTGCAACATCAGCGTAAAGTTTTGTACGTCTTCAGGGCGGTATGTATTTCCTGCCCCTGGCTGATTCGGATACTCCCAGTCTAAATCGATACCGTCCAGGCGATAGTCATTCACCATTGTTGCACAACTTTTTGCAAATACTGCGCGCGATTGTTCTGTTAAAGCTGCATCCGAAAATCCTCCGGACCAGCTCCAACCACCAATAGAGATCAATATTTTTAAATTGGGATTTTTCGTTTTTAAGGCAACTAATTTTTCCAAATCAACAGGGGTTAAGTTTTTCCCGTCAATTTTGGTGGTATCAAATACAGCTTGTCCGTTACGAATATTGCCAAAAGCATAATTAATATGCGTAATTCCGTCAGCATCAATTTGTGTGAAATCATAATCGCGATAACCAGCAACGTACGCAACCAACTTGTAGCCACTGTTTTCTGTTGACGATTTACTTTGTTTTTTTTCGGATGGTTTTGAACTACATGCCTGAAATAAAAGAAACGAACTAATAATTACTGCTAATAAAATGCCTGATCTCATATTAATTTCATTTAAATTTTAGGCTCTAAATGTATGGTTTATCTAAAAAGAAAACTAAAAACTTTTTAATATTATTTAAAATTGCTGCTATATTTTTTAAAAATATAAATTTAAATTACTTTCGGCATTCAATCTTTAACAACAAAAACTACTGATGGTAGAGAAAAAGAATAACATAACCAACCCGGCACTTTGGGTTCCGACTGCTTATTTTGCCATGGGCTTACCTTTTATGGTATTGGCACAATCAACTGCAATTATGTATAAAAACATGGGGATTTCCGATAGTAAAATTGCATTCTGGACCTCGTTAATTATGCTGCCATGGACTTTAAAGCCACTCTGGAGTCCGGTTTTAGAAATGTTTAAATCGAAAAAGTTTTTTGTTGTTACCTGCCAGTTTATTACTGCTGTTACTTTTGCGCTTATTGCTTTTTCGTTGCCGCTACCCCATTTTTTTGCCTACTCTATAGCCTTGCTTGGTGTTGTGGGATTTAGCGGAGCCACCAACGACATTGCCACCGATGGAGTTTACCTTAGTGTATTATCATCAAAACAACAAGCCCGCTACATTGGCTGGCAAGGGGCAAGTTACAATGTTGGAAAATTTTTGGCCTACGGAGGTTTTGTAACCATTGCCGGCGTATTGGAAAAACAAATGGGCGTTGTAAATGCCTGGGTGGCTGTTATGTTGGGAATTGCTGCCGTTATGGCCCTGGTGGGTTTGTACCACTCGCGCATGTTGCCTGTTGGCGAGGTATCAAGCACCGAAGTACAATCGTTAAAAGAAGGATTTGCCACGCTTTGGGATGTATTAAAGACCTTTTTTCAGAAAAAATACATTTACTGGTACATTGCTTTTATTGTACTGTACCGCTTTGCCGAAGGTTTTGCCATAAAAATTGCCCCGCTGTTTTTTAAGGCAGCCGTTGCCGATGGCGGACTTGGCTTATCAACTACCGAAATTGGTGTGGTTTATGGAACATTTGGCACCGCGGCATTTGTTGGAGGCTCGCTCTTAGCCGGTTATTTTATCGCTCAGAGAGGACTAAAAAGGGCTTTAATGTTTTTAGTTGCCACCTTTAACGTACCGTTTTTGGTTTATGCCCTACTTGCCCATTTTCAACCCTCGAGCCTGTATCTTGTTGGAGCCGCAGTGGTTTTCGAATACTTTGGCTATGGCTTTGGTTTTGTTGGGCTTATGCTTTTTATGATGCAACAAGTAGCACCCGGAAAATACAAAATGGCACATTATGCTTTTGCAACGGGAATAATGAACCTTGGCTTTATGATTCCCTCGATGCTGAGTGGTTATTTTAGCGACTGGCTGGGCTACAAACTGTTTTTTGCATGGGTGCTGGTAGCAACCATTCCGGCATTTATTGCTGCACGCCTTGTTCCGTTCGGACACCCTGAAAAAGATGAAGAAGAAACAAAATAATACTTACTGTAATGACAAAAAAAGTTAATATACCTTTTCAAGACCGGCCTGAAGGTTGCTCAGATGTAATGTGGCGTTATTCCGAAAATCCGGTTATTGGCCGTTATGCCATTCCTACATCAAACAGTATTTTCAACAGTGCTGTTGTTCCGTTTGAAGATGGTTTTGCAGGCGTTTTTCGCTGCGATAACAAAGCGGTACAGATGAATATTTTTGCCGGTTTTAGTAAAGATGGTATCAACTGGGAAATCAATCACGAACCGATTGAGATGGTTGCCGGAAACACCGAAATGATCGAGTCGGACTACAAATATGATCCGCGCGTTACCTGGATTGAAGACCGCTACTGGGTTACCTGGTGCAATGGCTACCATGGCCCAACAATCGGGATTGCTTACACCTTTGATTTTAGAACCTTTCACCAATGCGAAAATGCCTTTTTGCCCTTTAACCGTAATGGTGTTCTTTTCCCCGAGAAAATTAACGGGAAATATGCCATGCTAAGCCGTCCGAGCGATAATGGCCATACACCTTTTGGCGATATTTACATTAGCTACAGCCCAGACATGAAATACTGGGGTGAGCACCGTTGCGTAATGAAAGTTACCCCTTTTGAACGGAGTGCCTGGCAGTGTACCAAGATTGGCGCCGGATCGGTACCAATTAAAACAGAAGAAGGGTGGCTGGAATTTTACCACGGAGTAATAAACACCTGCAACGGTTTCCGTTATTCAATGGGTGCTGCATTGCTCGACCTCGAAGACCCATCGAAAGTATTGTACCGCACACAGCCTTATTTACTGGCTCCTGCTGCCCCATACGAACTGGCCGGCGATGTACCCAATGTTGTTTTCCCATGCGCTGCACTTAGCGATGGAGAAAAAATTGCCGTTTATTACGGTGCAGCTGACACGGTAGTGGGAATGGCCTTTGCTTACCAGAAAGAACTGATTGAGTTTATTAAGAAAAATTCAGTTTAAAAAATACTTCAGCAGGTCTCAACATTTTTTTTGAGACCTGTTGCTTTTACTCAGTAATCGCCTCTAAAACCAAAGGTGTTAAATCCTCGCTTTCGGGCGAAACATAGGCTACATTTCCGGCACTTATATCGAGTACATAGGTAAACTTTTGAGCACCGGCAATGTTGCTGATTTCCTGGTTTATTTGTTTATAAACGGGTTGTATCAAGTCCATATTTCGGCGCTGCAGTTGCTGTTGTGCTGTTTGATTGTAATTCTGTATTTTTTGCGATTGCTCTAAAATCTCGTTTTGCTTGGTTTCCCTTACAAACTCAGAATATCCCTCATTCTCCTGTTCAAATTTTTGAATGGCAGCTTCGTGCTCTTCCAGCATTTCCTGGTAAATTTCTTCCATATCTTTTGACTCTTGCTCTACGATGGCCCGCAAACTGTCCATTGCAGGATGTTTTTGAACCAGTTCCTGAATGTTAACGTGGCCAATTTTTAAGGATTGTTGTGCTTTTGAAACGGATACAGCGGCAAGAATTATAAATGCCGAGAAAAGTAATTTTATTTTCATTGTGCTATTTTTTAGATTTTAATCAAAGGTGTTTCAAATATTGTGGCGATTCTCGTAAAAGACGTTAAACTTAACCAGCTTATTCGTTAACAATAGTAAAGGAGTAGTTTAATTTGCTAAATTATGTTTCGTTTTCCAAAAATCGGGCATAAAAAAAGGGTGGTTCCCCACCCTTAATATTTTTAAACATTTGATTTTTAATTTGCAGGACGAGAGAAAACGGCGTCATCAATATTTTCATCAACTTTAATTTCTTCCATTATCATTGATTGTTTTCCCATGGGCATTTCTACTTCAATTCTATTGGCAACTTTTACTCCTTTTACATCCTTGTATTCCAGCATTTTGGTAACAATATCCATGCTCTGCCCCATTGCTTCTACCCGAGCTTCTACTCTATTCACCATATAAGTATCGGCATCAATAAAATAGGTTTTTACCATACCATCTTTGTCGGTAAGTTTTAGTTTATAAGCATCAGTACCATCCACGTCCACTTTTCCCTGCATTTCAATGCTATGTCCTTTTGCTGCGTAGTTAAAAAGTTCTCCTTCCATATCTGCTTGACTCATAGCCTGTTTTAATTGAGCTCCTTCCAAATCCTGCACGCCCGATCCCATCATTGGATTAACCATCCATCCTTTTTCACCATCAAAAGCGCTGGTTGTTTTTTGGCCCATCATTTCTACGTCTACCCTAAATTTATTAGGCTTTTTAATTTTTATGGTCATGGGCATATCCATTCCCATCATACTCATTTTTGCCTTGATATCGAAGGTTTTTACATCGGCAAGTTTTTCAAGGCCACTGGCCTTATAGTAATTATCTAAAACTGATTCAAGCGATTGGGCTTGTGTGCTGATTAATGCAAAAAGCATTACGGCGGTTAATAAAAAAGTACGTTTCATTATGATTATGTTTTTTAAATTAAGTACACAGCATTTGTACCAATAAAAGTACAACAATTACAGTTTCAATCAAACACGATTCTTAGAAATAGATTTCTGCAATTATATTTTCGTAATTTACTCCTTTTTCAATAAGCAGGTCGCGCACTTCCACTACCATTAAGGCTTTCCCGCATATAAAATAATTTACATCGGGCAACTGGTTTATTTCTGTCAGGTATTTGCTTACCCGTCCCGGAAAAACATCACACGATTGTTCGCCCGAGCAGCACCGAACATAATTGTTGCCCATTGCCCAATCCAGTTCATCTTCAAAGTAAAACTGGTTAAGCTGCCGTACACCATGTATAAGTTTTTTCCCTTCGTTAAGTCCCGATCGGAACATGGAATAGAAGGGAGCAATACCCGTACCTGTTGCAATCCACCAGGCCGGTTCTTTGTGATCTAAAAAACTACCGTAAGGTTCCGAAACAAAAAGCTGATCGCCCGGAATCATTGCTGCCATTTTAGGGGTTAAAAAGCCATCGTCTTTTATATTAAATAGAATCCGCACCTCATCCTCCTGGTTGCCACTACAAATACTGTAAATACGAGGTGGGTGGTCGGTGTCAATCCCAATTTTTACCACCTGCCCGGGTAAGAATTCAAAATCCCGCCGAAAGGAAATGACATGCACTCCCGGCGATATTTCGACATTATTGGTAATTATTTGCCGTAGTAACGGAGGTTCTTTTTTTGTTGATCCTGACATGGCTCTTGTGAATAAAACTTCAGCAATTTAACAATGAATCACACTAATTGTTTCTGAAGGAAAAAGTAACAACCAGGCTTTCATCAGCATCAATAAGCAAATTCTTCACCCGGTAATATACGTTAAGTGTTGCAGCGTTGGCCACCTCGTCTGAATTTCCGCTAATGTTTAAGGCCGAAACGTGGTGTGCTTTTAAGGTAATAAGCTCCGGTGCGTCAAAACCAACGCCCGGTTGAACGAGTTCCAGCTCGTAATCCACATCCGAGTTATTGGTAATTTTTATCACTTTCGACTCTTTGTTTTTAAGCTTTAAGGGTGCTTCATTGTATTTTAATGAAGCAAAAAATAGTGGTTCAAGAAAGTCTGATTTTCCGGCCAAAGTATTGTCGTAGTACACCGCCGTGCGCCCGTCGAACAGTGCCTCTTTTATCCCCCCTATTGTTCGGCTTTTTGCAAACACCAGTGTTAAGGGGCGATGGCCATCATTCACATCCATAGGCCCATGCACATCAGAATTACCCAGCATTGTTAAATTCTTATCGTTGGCCCAACGCATTGCCTCCGGGCAAAATTCCCAATTGTACACTTCAATTCCATGTAACATATCATTTTTGAATAAGTCGGTGTGTTCATCCCACCACCGCACGGTATCAGGCTGTTGAGCGTCCCAACAAGGGTGATTCCACATTATAAACGCTCCCTGATCGCGTGCTTCTTTTATGGCTGCTGTAACATCCTCGAGTTCAAGCAAGTTCGCATTTTTTATAAACAGAACATTTAAATGTCCCGGAGGCATACTACGTGTAATTTCAGCACCTTTTATTAAAAGAATATCAGATTGTTTAGCCAATGGCTCGGCCAATTCAAACGACCGGTTATGATCGGCAACCACATCAATAGAATGCGGGCGATATTCGATATGATCGGTAATTGAAATGGCATCAAGTCCCTCATTCCAGGCTTCTTCAATGCGCACAGTTGGCCACACCGTTCCATCAGAAAATACCGTGTGCATATGAAAATCACACTTTAAGGTTTTGTAACTTTCAATATTGGGAATATGAATTATTCGACGCGGCTGAGCGTTAACTAACTCGCTAAATACCAACAATATAACAAGCAATAAACCAAATATTTTCATCATGGTAGAATTATTTAGAAATACAAAACCGTTTTTAAAGATCTTCGAAAATAACCAAGAATAAAATATTTTCATATTAATTTTTTATGAATTGTAAATGAATGGTTAAATTTAGGTGAATTATAGTCTTCTTTTTAATTATTTTAAAAAGACTCTTGTTTGATACATAAAATATTCTGATTTTTGCACACACAGTTATGGAAAAACTTTTTAAAACCACAGGAAATCAAAGCCAGGCAGTTGAGCTCAAAAAAATTGCCCAGAAGAAACAAATTCTTCGCTCAATCTATTTTAATGGCCCGCTTTCTAATTCGGATTTGGCCAAACAGATTAAATTAAGTACGCCAAAAATCAACAGCCTTTTACTGGAACTCATTGAAGACGAGCTGGTAAACGAATTGGGCCGTGGCGACTCGAGTGGCGGACGCCGTCCGAATATTTACGGACTGGTTGAAAATGGCTTTTATGTGGTTGGCATTACCATAAATGTAACCCGCACCATTATTTCAATTTTTAACAGCTGCAACAATGAAGTTAGCGGACCTCATTACTTTCCTATTAAAATGTCGTCGGACATTAACATTTTTATCCAGGTAAATGAAAAGCTGGAGGAGGTAATAAAAGCCAGCAAAATTGACCAGGATAAAGTGTTGGTTGCCGGAATAGAACTGCCAGGTTTAATCAATCAGAAAGAGGGAATAAACCAAACCTATTTCCCCAAAGAGAAAAACCTGTTTGATAGATTACAAAAAATATTTGGCATTCCGGTTTATATCAACCATGACGCGAAAGTACGCACCTTTGCCGAACAACACTTTGGCCTTGCAAAGGGCAAGAAAAACGTGTTGATGCTTCAGGCTGACTGGGGTTTAGGATTGGGAATAATTGTAAATGGGAAATTGTATACCGGCAAATCGGGTTATTCGGGCGAGTTTGGACATTTACCGCTTGCCGATAACGGTGTGCTTTGTGTGTGCGGCAAACAGGGATGTTTGGAAACTATTGTTTCGGCCAATGCAATTGCGCGCCAGGCACGCGAAGGAATTCTTCAAGGTAATTCTTCGCTGATAAAAGATCTGGTAAAAGAAGATTTAAGCAAAATAGATATTTCAACAGTTATACAAGCTGCCAACTCCGGCGACCAGTTTGCCATATCTTTATTTTCAGAAGTTGGCAAATGGCTGGGCAGAGGAATGGCCTACCTGATTCAGATTTTTAATCCTGAACTTATTATTATTGGAGGCCAGGTTGCTGTTGCCAGCCAATTTATTCTGGCTCCAATACAACAGGCTATCCATACCTTTAGCAACCGCGATATTAGTAACGAAACTGAAATTCAGTTTTCTGAACTTGGAACAAAAGCCGGTACCATCGGGGCTGCTGCGTATGCTTTGGAACGTATTTCAAAACAACGATAATAGCAGATCCGGAACTGAGATAAAAACAGAAAACAAGAAACATCATATCTCTGTAAGCAAAGGGTCTCGAAAAAATTTTAATCGCATGAAAATCAATTTTACAAAGGTTGAAGAGGCATTTTTTGCAGAAGCAAAGTCGCAAACAATTACAACCAAAGTTCCGTATATCACTACCGAAAGTTTTCCGAAACTGGGTTTGCTTTCGGCCTTAAGTTTTTTGGAGTGGGCAAGTAAAAACCCCAATGGTGTTGTTAGTTTACCAACGGGTAAAACAGCACAATACTTTCTGGATTTTACGCATCTTATACTTGAAAACTGGACCAACAAAAAAGGAAAAGACTTTTTAGAAAAATACGGATTGGCCGATGTAAAAAAACCCGACTTAAGCGAGTTGTCTTTTGTACAAATGGGCGAATTCTTTCCCATCGACCCAAAACAGCACAACAGCCTTCATAATTATGCGCAAAAACAATACATCGAGGCTTTTGGATTTAATAAAGAAAAGGCCCTGCTTATAAACTCTGAAGAAGTTGAGCTGGCGGAAGGAAAACATTTTTCAGAAATCTTTCCTGATTATAAAATCGATCTTTCGTTGCGTTATCGCGAAGCAAAAACACACCAGGAGCAATTGCAACAGGAATCGATTTTTAAAATTGATAACTGGTGTACAGCCTACGAAAATAAAATTCGCGAAAAAGGTGGAATTGGCTTTTTCCTTGGCGGGATTGGCCCCGATGGTTTAATCGCTTTCAACACCCGCGGTTCCGATCATTTTTCATCAACCCGTCTCACTCAAACCAATTTCGAAACGCAAGCTATAACTGCTGCCGATTTGGGAGGAATAGAGGTGTCGAAAAATCGTTTGGTTATTACTATCGGATTAGGCACCTTGTCGTTCAACCCGCAAAACAAGGCCATTATTTACGCCGCAGGTGAAGCCATTGCCGATACCATAAAGGCGTCGTTAGAAAGTGAACCTACTGTTACCTACCCCGCAACAGCACTTCAGAAGCTGGAAAATGCCCGCTTTTATCTTACTGAAGGAGCAGCTGTTTCGCTTGAAGACAGTATTGATTGTTACTACACCTGCACTCCGTGGAACCATCAGAAAACGGAACGGGCTGTTATCGAACTTTGCAAGAAGATAAATAAATTTGGTACAAAACTGGAGCTTGACGACCTAAAGGCAGACAAGTACTGCAGCATGATTCCCGACCTGAATGAAAATACAGTGCAATCGGTAATCGATTCAATTTTAGCCAAGCTGCACAAAGGGATGAAAAAAGAGGTTAACCAGGTGTATTACCATACCGGGCCCCACCACGATGATATTATGCTGGGGATTATGCCATCTACCAACCGTCAATCCCGCGATGCCAGCAACGAGCTTCATTTTTCGGTGCTTACCTCGGGCTTTACTGCGGTTACCAACAGCTTTTTGTACCAGTTACTGATTGATACAAAAGACCTGATAAACCAGGGAACAATTGAAATGATCAACTTCCCCGACTTTTTTAAAGACGGTTACAAATATAAATGGGACAAAGATATTTACCACTACCTTGATAACATTGCAGCGCAAGATGAAGAAGAGAAACGCCGTGGCGTTTGTCACAGGGTGGTTCGTGCTTTAGTTTCTATCTGGAATATTAAAGACGAAGAAGAATTAAGAGAAACTATTTTTGAAGTACTTACCATTTTACGCAAAAGTTACGATGGCGGGAAAAATCCGCCAAAAGTGCAAAAGCTAAAAGGTATGATCAGGGAGTTTGAAGAAGAGCTGGTATGGGCCCACTACGGTATTATGGTAAAAAATGTGCACCACCTGCGTTTAGGCTTTTACTCGGGCGAATCAAATTACGAAAAAGACATTCTTCCAATTCTTGAAGATTTCAGAAGATACAAACCAACAGTTATTAGCCTGGCCATGGACCCGCAGGGAAGCGGCCCCGACACACACTACAAAGTGTTGCAGGCCATTGCTCGGGCAGTTGAAGACTGGAGCAAAGAAGAAGACCTGAGCAAGCTGCGTATTGTTGGCTACCGGAATGTTTGGTTTAAATACAACCCCTGGGATGTTGAAGTAATTGTTCCCGTTTCGTTAAACTCGCTGGCTACACTCGACAAATCGTTTACCGAATGTTACATTACCCAGGTAAATGCCTCGTTTCCGAGCTACCAGCTCGATGGAAAATTCAGCGACCTCACACAGCGGGTATGGTTTGAACAACACAAGCAAATTCAGTTGCTGCTCGGAAAAAATTTCTTCTACCAAAACGATTCTCCGTTGCTTAGAGCTACACACGGCGTTATTTACCACCGCGAACTAAATGTTCAGCAGTTTCTGGAAGAAGCATCGAACCTGGGAAAAGCGATGGAAAACATACTGTAAACGAAAATTATAAATCAACTTTTGCTAATCGAAACAGCGACTAAGCGCAAAATAAAAGTCGTAATAAAAATACATTCACAATGAAATTAGTTATTCATAACAACTACAACGAATTAAGCCTTTGGGCCGCAAACCATATTGCCGAAAAAATTAATGATTTTAAAGCTACGGCCGAAAAACCTTTTGTTTTGGGACTGCCAACAGGCTCAACCCCACTGGGCACTTACAAAGTTTTAATTGATTTGTATAAACAAGAAAAAGTTTCATTCAAACATGTAGTTACTTTTAACATGGATGAATATGTTGGAATTGACGAAAATCATCCGGAAAGCTACCACAGTTTTATGTTTGAGAACTTTTTTAAACACATTGATATTCAGAAGGAGAACATCAACATTTTAGATGGCAATGCTACCGACCTTGGTGCGGAGTGTAAAGCCTACGAAAAGAAAATACAATCATACGGAGGTATTGAGTTATTTTTGGGAGGTATGGGAGCCGATGGCCATCTGGCTTTTAATATTCCCGGCTCATCAATTCAATCGCGCACACGCCTGGTAGATTTAAATTACGACACCATTGTGGCCAACTCGCGCTTTTTTGATAATGATTTAAACCAGGTGCCAAAACAAGCTTTAACTGTTGGCGTACAAACTGTTCTCGATGCTAAAGAAGTACTGATTTTGGTGAATGGCTACAAAAAAGCACGTGCCTTGCAAAATGTAGTAGAGAATGGGGTAAATCACATGTGGACTCTTTCTGCTTTGCAAATGCATCCGAACGGAATTATTGTTTGCGATGAAGAAGCAACCATGGAGTTAAAAGTAGGAACGGTTAAGTATTTTAAAGAATCAGTTTAAACCAACTAAAATATACAAAATAAAACTGCCCGCCTGGTGAACCAGAGCGGGCAGTTGTGCTAAATAATCCCGAATTGATTAGCGATTATTGCAGACCGAAAATACATTTTCTTTTGTTTTGAACCAAACCAGATAACAAGGAATACTGGAGTTTTTAAACATATTTTGCAAGTCCTTAATCGCTAATGTTTTTATTCTCTTTTTATTGCGTTTTTTTCATTTCTTTTACAATTACCTCGTTATGACAGGCAGGGCAAGTGTATATTTCGCAACCGGTGCAGGCAAAACAATTACTGCAGGTGCGCATAACATCAAGGTTTGAAAACCGGAAATTACAGTTCTTGCACGTATATAACTTTTCCTTTTTCTTACCAAGCATTAAATAAATGATTTTACCAACCGAAGTACTCCAAATATAAGTACCAGGGTAAAAATTATTGCAGCCCCCGATGGAATATTCAGAAAATACGAAATAAACAGTCCGGCTATCGTTCCTACAAAAGCAAAAACCGATGATAGCACCAGTAAACTTTTAAAATCTTTTGTAAACATATTTGCTGTAGCCTGAGGAATAGTAAGTAACGACAAAATAAGAATTATACCAACCACCCTGATATTGAGCACCACCGTTAAAGCAATGAGTACAATAATCAGGTAGTTAAACAAAGCTACCGGAAGTCCGGCTGCGCGTGCAAATTCCTCATCAAAAGCAATGTAAAGTATTTTTCGGAGGAAAACAGCAAAAAAGCTTACTATAACCACGTTGAGGGTAAACATCCACCAAAGCTCCGAAACCGTAACGGTAAGTATATTACCAAAAAGGTAGCTCATTAAATTTGGCGTATAGCCCGGAGTTAGAAAAACAAAAATAATACCGAGGGCCATTCCCAGCGACCACCAGATGGCAATAGAAGAATCTTCACGAATTTCGGCCACCCTGGTAAAAAACTGTATGCCCAGTGCCGATAAAACAGCAAACAAAACAGCACCTAACAAAGGATTGAAGCCCAGAAAAAAAGCAAGTCCTATTCCGCCAAACGATGCATGCGTTATTCCGCCACTAATAAATACAATGCGGCGAGAAACAATGTAAGCACCAATAATTCCGCACGAAATACTGGCAAAAACAGCAGCCCAAAAGGCTTTCTGAAAAAAATCGTAAGAAAACAATTCAATAATCGCGCTCATATTAATGGTGGTGCTTTAGTACAGTGTGAGGAACTTCGCCATGTGATATAATTTGTATCGGGCAGTTATAATTAGCCAACTGCTGTTGCGAAATTACATTGCTTGGGTGATAGTGAAGCAATTTATTAACGCAGGCAATTGTTTTTACATAACTGGTAATGGTACCTACATCGTGCGAAACCAAAACAATGGCAATTTCTTCATTCAGTTTACGAAGCTTTTCATACAATTCACCCTCAAATCGGTTATCAACAAAAGTATCGGGTTCGTCGAGAATAAGTAATTTAGGCTGACTTAACAATGCACGACACAGAAAAACCCGTTGCATTTGCCCGCCCGACAGCTCGCCAATAGCTTTATTTCGTATGCCTGTAATACCCATTTCCTCAAGCAATAATTCGGCCCGGTTTTTTACCTGGCTACCGGCTTTGTTCGGATTTTGCATGATTGCCCCCGACAAAACAACATCGAAAACCGTGATGGGAAACTTCCTGTCGATATGTTTTACCTGTGGCAAATACCCGATAGGTTTTTTGCGTCCTCCCATTTTTGGTGAAAATGTAATCTTCCCCGATTCCGGTTTTAACAAGCCGAGTATAGCTTTTAATAAAGTTGTTTTACCGCCTCCGTTTGGCCCTATTACCCCCAGAAAATCTTTCTCACGCACTTCCAGGTTTACCTTTTCCAACACCGGTACTTTATCGTAGGCAACCGTTAAGTTTTCTATTTTTATTAATGCATCCATTAAAAGTTGTCAATCAGAATTTGGGTCATTTTTTTCAGGTTTTCTTCCCAGGCCGGATCCAGTGGCCACACCTGAATGATTTCACCTCCTATTTCCTGGGCAAATACGCGCGCATGTTCCCGGTCAAATTCACTTTGAATGTATATAATTTTTATTCCTTCAGCCTTGGCCATGTCAACTACTTGTTTTAAATGCTGAGGCGTTGGCTCTTTCCCGCCCGATTCGAGCGAATACTGATTGAGCCCGTACTCCCGGGCATAGTACGATAAGCTGGGATGGAAAACTATAAATTTCTTGCCGGCATAGTCCTTCAGTTGATTTTTCAGTTCAACATGTAGCACATCGCATTCTTTTACAAAGCGCATGTAGTTTGCTTTGTACTCAGCAGTTTTTTCTGGTTTTAAAGCAGTAAGTTCATCAAGAATAACTTTTGCCATTTGTTTTACCAAAACCGGCGACAACCACACATGCGGATCAACACCATCGATATGAACATGATCGCCATGTTGATCGAATTTGTCAGCAATTAAATCCAGCCCCTCCGAAATATTTACCACTTTCATTTCGGCATTGGCCTGGGCGATTTTCTCTTTCCACGAGTGCTCAAACCCAATATATCCAATCCGAAACCAAATGGCCGAACGGCTAATATCTTTTAACTGCGATGGCAACAAAGTATAAGCTGCGGGGCTCGATCCGGGCGGAATCAATACATTTATTTCAAAATCATTTCCTGCAATTTTTTCTACAAATGTTTTTTGCGGTAAAATGCTAACCGTTATAACATCGGCTATCTTTTTGTTTTCTTTCTTACTATTCCCGCACGAAGCAAGCAGTGCAACAAGTGCGAATAAAACGAGCAATCTATTCATTTCAATTTTTTTAGTGTTCCCACTTAACAAAGTTCTACAAATTTAGTTTTATGTTTTTGAATAAACAGTACCGAATTTAATTAAAACTTTTTTGAATCGGGACTTTTGGGTGGCACCGGATCATAGCCATGCGTACCCCATGGATGACATTTTGATAAGCGATGCACTGTAAGTACAAAACCTTTAAACGGACCATGCAATTTTATTGCCTGAACGGCGTATTCAGAACACGTAGGCACATGCCGGCACGAAGCAGGTGTGAGTGGCGAAATGGCGTATTTATAAATATAAATTGGAAGTAAAAGTACCCACCCTAAAAATTTTAATATGGCTTTTCCTACTGTTTTCATTAATTACACTAACAAAGGTAAAATTAAAATTGAACGCTATTTCGAAAGCCAAAAAATGAGTTTCATCTTAAAAAACGTTAAAGCTTATCTGAAATAAAAATAAATACCCATAAACCTTTGCAAGCGTCTGTATCAATTGCATAATATTTTTAATTTTGCTTACACACAATAATAGAGTATTACAATCTTAATTAAATAAACATAAGATAATGAAGAAAGTTGCAATTGGAGTTGATATAGGCGGAACAAATACAGCCATTGGTGTTGTTGACGCTGAAGGAAATGTGATGGTAAAAGATAATATTTCAACACCATCGCATGGCGATATCGACCAGTACATTTCAGATTTGGCAGCAGCCATCAATGAATTAATTAAATCGGTAAAATTACTGAATGAAAATCTTGAGGTACTTGGTATTGGTATCGGAGCTCCAAACGGAAATTATTACAGCGGCACCATCGAATATGCTCCAAACCTTTCGTTTAAAGGCGTAGTTCGTTTAGTTGAATTGCTGCGTGCACATTTCCCATCGATGCAGGCGCTGGCATTAACAAACGATGCCAATGCTGCTGCTATTGGCGAAATGATTTATGGAGGTGCCAAAGGAATGAAAAACTTTGTGATGTATACCTTGGGAACCGGTGTTGGCAGCGGAATTGTTGTTAATGGCGACCTGGTGTACGGACATGATGGATTTGCCGGAGAATGTGGACACACCACCCTGATTCCTGGTGGACGTTTGTGTGGATGCACAGCATTGGGCCACCTGGAAGCTTACTGCTCGGCTCCCGGAATGAAACGAACTGCTTTTGAATTAATGGCGCATTACAATGCTACTGATAGTTTGCTTGCTGATAAATCGTTTAACGAGCTCGACTCGAAAATGATTTTTGATGCTGCAGAAAAAGGCGATAAAATTGCACTTGAGGTATTTGAAAAAACCGGAGAATGGCTCGGACAAGGTTTGGCCGACACCATACACCACCTGAGCCCCGAGGCTGTTTTTCTTTTTGGTGGACCTACAGCTGCCGGCGATTACATATTTAAGCCAACAAAAAAATATATGGAAAAACACCTGCTTCCGATTTTTAAGGACAAAATTAAAATCCTACCGTCGGAACTTAAACCAGGCGATGCAGCCATTGTGGGTGCAAGCGCTTTGGTTTGGAAAGAAATTGATAAATAATACTTACCAAAATATTTTAAAAATGAGGCTGTCTCTAAAGGGACGGTCTCTTTTTTTACTTTAAATCTCCATCCGGTATTGTATCTTTAAGCAATGATACGTTTTGCCAACTTCCTTTTTTTCATTTTCATTTGCGTCAATACCATGGCTCAGGAGAATGAACTATTCATTTCCGATAAAATAGCATTGCAGGAAAGCAGGAGTTTTCAACAAAAGTCGAATTTTGTTGAAAGCCAGAGCAACAGCCTAACAGACTTTATTTACCAGCGAATGGAGTGGCAGGTTGATCCGGCAATTCGCTTCATTTCCGGAAAAATAACCACACATTTTATAAGTAAAACCGATTCACTTCAACTGTTAGAATTCGACCTCAGCAGTGAACTCAGTACCGATTCTATTCTAATCCGGGGCAAACAATGGTCTTTTACACACGAAAACAACAAACTAAGCATAAATTTACCTGAGCCCGTTGCTACAAATCAAACCGATTCGGTAACTGTCTTTTATCACGGGGTACCTCCATCAACCGGTTTTATTTCGTTTGCAACAAGCACACATGGATCAGCCTTTACTCCGGTTTTATGGACACTTTCAGAACCATATGGAGCCATGGATTGGTGGCCGTGTAAACAATCGCTGGCCGATAAAATCGATTCGATTGATGTGCTGGTAACTTCGCCCAAACAATACTATGCCGCAAGCAACGGAATACTGGTCTCTGAGAAGGAAAACGAGACGAACCGCATTATGCACTGGAAACACCGTTTCCCGATTGCCACCTATCTGGTTGCTATTGCTGTAACCGATTACAAAAGGTACTCCGATTACCTGCTTTCTGCCACCGGCGACACAATAGAAATTCTAAACTACGTATATCCGGAGAATCTGGAAAAAGCAAAAACGGAAACACCGGTTACCGCCGATTTAATCCAACTGTTTGAAAATATAATTGGCCCCTACCCCTTTGCCAGCGAGAAATACGGCCATGCGCAGTTTGGCTGGGGCGGTGGAATGGAACACCAAACAATGAGTTTTATGGGCAAGTTTAGCTATGGTTTAATTGCCCACGAGCTGGCTCACCAATGGTTTGGAAACTTTATTACTTTGGGCTCGTGGCAAGACATTTGGCTGAACGAAGGTTTTGCCACCTACCTAACCGGACTGAGTTACGAAAATATTGAAACGGAATGGTGGCCGGTTTGGAAACAGGTATATTCAGATGAGATAAAGCAAGAGCCGGACGGTTCGGTTTTTGTTACCGATACCACTTCTGTATCGCGAATTTTTAGCAGCAGACTATCTTATGCTAAAGGAGCCTACTTGCTGCATATGTTGCGTTGGGTTATTGGCGACGCTGCCTTTTTTCAGGGGCTTAAAAATTATTTCTCCGATCCGGAAATTGCCAATGGTTTTGCCCGCTCGGCCGATGTAATAAAACATTTTGAACTGGAAGCCGACACCAGCCTGACTGAATTTTTTAACGATTGGCTTTATGGCGAAGGCTACCCACTGTACACTGCAAATTTCATTGCAATCGATCAGCAAAACACCCTCGTCACCCTTAGCCAGCAAACGACCCACGAATCCGTTGATTTTTTTGAGATGCCGGTGCCCGTGCGCTTTTATAATCACGACCAGAGCGATTCGTTGGATCTTGTGCTTCAGCACAGCGTCAATCAGCAAGAATTTATCATTGAAAGCCCTTTCACCGTGGCTTCAATGATTATCGATCCAGAGCTTTGGCTAATTTCCGAAACTGAACAAATCGTTGGCATTCCTTTCCAAAAAAATGCGTCAGGCTTTACCATCTACCCCAATCCTGTTGAAAGCAACATTTATTTATCAAAACCTCCCGCTATCAATATTCACGAAATTCGTATAACCACTGTAAATGGAGCTGTTATAAAAACCTTTCATGGAAACGCCTCAAAGTTGAATGTTGCCACTTTGCCCTCAGGAATTTACGTGCTTCAGGCTAAACACGCATCCGGAATATTTCACAGCACTTTTATAAAACAATAGCCTTACCAGTTAAAGCTTATCGTTTGAATAAGATCGGGGTGAAGACTTAATGGTACCGGACTGATTCCGGCAACACTTTCAACCAAACGCTTTTCTTCTTCGGTATAGTTCTTATCCGGAAATGAAAATTCAACAATTACTTCGGCCACCCTGCGCGGATCAGATGCCATTATTTTCGTCACATCAACCTGTGTCCCTTCAATATCAATTCCATTGTCGCGTGCTTTTATGCCCATAATCGTCATTATGCAACTGCCTAACGCGGTGGCCAGCAAATCGGTTGGCGAAAAATATTCTCCTTTCCCCTGGTTGTCGGTTGGGGCATCGGTAATAACTTTATTTCCCGATTGCAGGTGTTCATTTTCTGTTCTTAACTCGCCCAGGTAAAATGTTTTTATTGTTTCCATAAATTACAATTTTCGTTTATTTAAAGATAAAGCATTTTAAACAACCACCGGTAATCAAGAATGTTCGTAAAATAAAATATGGGGTGATAAACAAACAAAGAACTCCGGATACCAAATCTTTTTTCTATTTTCGTGTTACGAATTACAAAAATAGTATCACCATGGCTGTTTCAAGGTTTGGAGTTTCACTGGATGAAGACTTATTAAAAGCACTTGACAATTATGTATCTGAAAATGCCTTTTCCAACCGTTCGCAGGCTATTCGTCACCTTATCGAAAAAAACATGGTGGAAGAAAAGTGGAAATGCGATAACATTGTTGCCGGGGCAGTTGTATTGGTTTTCAATCATTCAAAAAAAGAAATCATAAAAAAATCGGCAGCCATTCAGTACGCACACAAAACGCACATTCTTTCGTCGCAAAGTTTCTTTTTAAACGAAATTAATTTAATGGAAATTATTGCAGTAAAAGGGCCTTCGCGCATACTCACTGAAATTTCCGATCAGCTAATCAGTATTAAAGGAATACAACACGGCAAATTGGTAATGAGCAAAGCAGAATAATTTTTTTGACCATACAGTAACACGTTTAAATAATTTAGTAACACATTAAACTATTGATAATGCGGAATTTTATCGTTCTTTCCATTCTAATATTTCTATTTCCAGCTATAGGCAACACACAAATGCACTATGCCACCAACGACACCATTCAAATAAACGAGGTAGTGGTTACGGGCACCCAGGTACAGGTAAACCGAAATAGTGTACCAATGGCTGTAACGGTTGTAAACCGTCAACAAATTGAAGAAAGTGATGAGTCGGCACTGCTGCCAATATTAAATGGCCGGGTACCGGGATTGTTTGTAACCGAACGAGGCGTAACCGGTTTTGGCGTTGCTGCCGGTTCTGCTGGGCAGATTTCAATCAGAGGTATTGGAGGGAGCCCAACCACGGGTGTTTTAATGCTTATTGACGGACATCCGCAGTTTATGGGAATAATGGGACATCCGCTGCCTGATTCATACGTTGCCAGCGATGTGGAGCGTGTAGAAGTAATTAGAGGGCCGGCTTCCATTTTATATGGTTCCAATGCCATGGGAGGGGTTATTAACATCATTACAAAAAAGCAGGCGACAGAAGGTTTTAAAGGCAATGCCCGCCTGACCTACGGATCGTACAATACCCAGAAATATATGGGATCGGTAGGATATAAAAAAGATAAGTTCAGTGTTTTTATTTCCGGTAATCACGACCAAACTGATGGTCACCGATCTCATTCTGATTTTAAAATTACCAATGGCTATCTGAAATTAGGCTACCAAATCAGCGATCATTTTGAAGCCGAAGCTGATTTTAGCGTGGCTGCTTTTGACGCATCTGACCCGGGGCCCGACACACTGAACGCTTCGCCCGGTGAAACCATTGATATAATGCGTGGCTACGGCGCGTTTTCGTTACAAAATTCATTTGATAAAGCATCAGGAGCACTGAAATTCTTTTACAATTTTGGTGAGCATGAAATAACCGATGGCTTTCATTCAAACGACCACAACTTTGGCATTAACCTTTACGAATCGTTTCAATTGATTGAAGGAAATAATCTTACCGCAGGAATCGACCTGATGAATTACGGAGGTAAAGCCAAAAATATATTTGCAATAGGCGGCCAGGGATTGACTTTTGCCGATACCTCAATTACGGAAATTGGAACCTATTTGTTTTCACAACAAAAATTTGGATCGAACCTGATTATTAATGCGGGTTTACGATTCCACCACCACAGCGAATACGGTTCGGTTTGGATTCCTTCAGTAGGTTTTGCCAATTCTTTTTCGCCCCTGACAACATGGAAAGGAACCATCTCAAAGGGCTTTAGAAGCCCTACAATGCGCGAACTGTTTATGTGGGGACCAAACCCCAACCTCGATCCTGAAATTGTTTGGAATTACGAGACAGGTGTGATGCATACCTTCGCTAACAATGCCATGCATGTTGAACTTACGGCATTCTTTGTTAAGGGCGACAACCTGATTGTTAATACAGGCCTGCCGAATGGGTATCAAAACACCGGAGAAGTATCAAATAAAGGTTTGGAACTTTCCATAGATGTTAAACCGGTTAACGATCTTGCCATAAATGCTACATACACCTACACGAATATGAAAAAACCGGTGTATGCCACACCTGAACACCATTTGTTTTTAAATGCAAACTACCGGTTAAAAAAGTTACTATTTAACGCTAATATTCAATATGTTTCGGGATTAGACAACGACCCAACAGCAGTTTCAAACACTGAAAACTATGCGCTGCTAAATGCAAAAGTAAGCTACAATTTGTCAAGAAATATAAAATTATATTTAAGCGGCGACAATTTGTTAAGCACCAGCTATGAGGTTAACCGCTATTATACAATGCCTGAAATAACAGTGTTTGGAGGAATAAACTTTTTATTTTAAACAGAAGACCGGTAGTGTTATTTTAAACCAACCCGTCCGCCCAGGTCATCGCGAAAAGAGGTGCGCACACAACGAAATCCAATGTATGACTTCGCTGTATCCTGGTACTCGAAAGTACGTGTGGCCGATTGAATATAATAGGCAATATCTTTCCACGAACCTCCGCGTACCACTTTGCGCTTCATTACCGGAGGATCATCGGGACGCGCATTGTACTGAATTTCCGGATTAAGGTCGTGAATGGTGTTATACCCGCCCTCAAAAAAAGCTGTTGAAGTCCACTCTGCAACATTACCGGCCATATCGTACACACCGTAAGGGTTGGGATCAAACTGACCAACTTCCATGGTATTTGTACTGGTGGGACTATCGGCCACATAGTTTCCGCGAAGAGGCTTAAAATTGGCTACAAAGCACCCATCCACATTGCGGGTGTAGTAACTACCCCACGGGTACATATTGTTGTGCATTCCACCCCGTGCTGCAATCTCCCATTCGCTTTCAGTTGGCAAACGATAATCGTGTGCAGGTGTTTCTTTAAATCTTTTTTGCACAATCCCTCTGAGGTTGGTTCGCCAGTTGCAAAACGCCCTTGCCTGGTCCCAGGTAACGCCAACCACAGGGTAATCGTCGAATCCCACGTGAGCAAAATATTTCATGGTAAACGGTTCGTTGTAGGTATAGGCAAAATCCCTTATCCAGCAAAGTGTATCAGGGTAAACCGGTACCGATTCCCGCATTAAAAACGAACTCCGGTTTTCAATAGGCACTAACTCGCCATCTGAATTTACCACCGAACCTTCATATTTTTGGGTTTCGTAATTAAAGGCGTTGCTTCGTTTAGCAGCCTGATTATAATCTACCCAGTAATATTCATACACCAGTTTGCGTGCGTCAATTTCACGTTTATAGGCAAATCGTTCCTGTTCCGGAATATATAACTCTTCCATTGCCATCTGGTACTCCGGATCATTCCATTCAATCCGTTCTTCCCAGTTAATTTCGGGCTCTTCAAGCGGTGCTCCATACTGATCTTCGGTAATCAGAAAATCGGTATAAGTTTGGGCAAGCAATTCGCGTGCTTTTTTATCACGTACCCAATGTACAAATTGCCGGTATTCGTTATTGGTAATCTCTGTATCGTCAATCCAAAAAGCTTCAGTTGAAACAGTTCTTGCGGGTGTTAATTCATAAAGCTCATCGTCGTTGGATCCAAGGTTATATGAACCGCGCTCGATATATACCATCCCAAATGGTGTTGGCTCAAACCATTTTGAACTTGTTCCTTTGCCAAGTGTAATGTATTTGTTGGTTTCGTTGCTACACGAAACCAGTAACATGGCAAAAACAAATATATATGTAATGGTTTTCCTCATTAAACGGGTTTTAAGCCTTCTCTATCTTAACGCCGGCTTAGCGTTTAAATTGTTTCAAAAAAAAGCCTTATGGCAACATAAGGCTTCAAATTATGCTAATTCTACTATTAGTATTCCCAAAGATCTTGTTCGTAGTTGAATATCTTATCTTCAATTCTTTTTGATTCCAACATGGCTTCTTTACCAATTAGGTAGGCACTAATGTCGCGATTATTGTACATGTTCGATTCTTTAACAATGTAACTGTTAAACATGCGCTTAATAAACAAATCATCGAACGAATGCTGACGGGCTTCGTTGTATGGATTCATCACCAGGTTGGTAGCCAACAACGGGCGTGCCTCCGGATAATAAATCCAGAAAACTTTCTGACGTTGTACCAGTCCCGAGTTATCGCCTTCGCGCATGTATTCGCGAATTGGGCAAATACCAAGAATCCGGACATTCAGAGTAGATGTTTGTTTATCGAAATACCACTGTTCTTTAATCATGTATTGTTTTATCTCGTTTGGCCGGATTTCGCCCTGAACCTGCACTGTAGTGCGTTCGCCCGTATCAAAATCAATTTTTTCTTCGGTTGTAGCCTCGGCACCAAACCTTGCTTTAACCTGGGCGTAGCTCATCGGAATTTTAAAATCATCATCGGCTTGCGCATCGTAGGGTGTTAGCTGTCCGTTCTCAATTCCTTTTAACAGCAACGAAATTAAGTTGGTACGATCGGCAATTTCAATGGTAGGATAATACAACGGAATATTCATTTTTTCACGTAAATCAATCACCCGCCAAAGCGTTTTCGACCAAAATACATCCGCCTCACGAACCGTTACCAATGGCATCGGTTTCTTTTCGTAAATATCGTTTTGTTTATATGCTCCGTTTACAATTTGGGCATCAGTACTTTTAGGTACCGCACCTAATGCAAAAACCAGCATTCCGATATAAACCACAAACTTCTTCATAATTTCTTATTTTATTTTAAATGATATTGGGTCGAGTTCGCGTGTTGTCCCATCATCGCCAACGGCCTTAATATCACCTATATAAACAATACTGTTAATATTAACCCTGCTTAAAGCGCTTTTTTGCTCTGCTGTAAAACGGTTTGAACTTGATGGATAACGATTGGTATATCCTCCTTGTCCGGTAGTTTCCAACGTAAACTGGGTAACTGTATATCTGAATTCAAAATCGAAATCTTCCAATACAGCCATCACTCCATCCTGAATTCTTAGTACTTCTTTTCTAATTTCACCTCCCGACTGACCATTAATTTTTGCTACCGGATCGGGTACGCGTTTTACTCGCCAATCGGTAGTACCAATCAAACGGCGATTTCCGTTAATTGTTGCGTAAACGCTAACCTTGGTTTTCCGCCCCATTTCATCCAGTTCTGCAGGTTCGATTACATAGTTTATTCCTTCTTTTGTAATCTTACCGTTGGTCATCTGAACATCAAGATTTTCACTGGGAATTGATCCACCACCAACTTCAAACGGGTTTTTTAGGCCTTTGTAAAACACGTTCATTTTAGTGGCCGACATGGTTACGTTTGGCACGGCCACCTGGTATTCCTGCTCGAAAGGATAGCTTTTTATGATTCCTCCGGGTGTTTTATACTTGATTAAGCCACTCCATTTAAATTTACCGGCCTCGCTCGTATTACCCACATAAATGGCTTTCCCGTCTTTTACCTCAACCTGACGGTTATTAATAAAAATATCAGGTTGCTGAGTGGTATCTTCTGCTGCAAGGAATACCTCTGCCTTATACTCATCGCCTAATAAAACGATGTTTGAATTGGCAATTACTCGTGCTCCCAAACGGTTAAATTTAAAAGAGCCCTCATCAATTTCGGCATACAAATATTTTGCAACGTAGGCTTCAGAGTTTTTTACATCGATTTGAATTTTGGAGAGCAAGGTTAACACTGCAATCAATGGTTTATCTTCAAAGTGCTCCGCTTCCCAGGTTTTGTAATTTCCTTCACCTCCATCTTTACTATCCGGATCGGCGGTTTTTAGTTCGCTAAGAATGGTGTGACGAAGTTCACTGTCTTCTTCACTGATTAAGGAGGTTAAAAAGGAGCGGTATTCTTCCACCCTTAATTTCAAATCGTTAGCCCTTTTCTGCGTAATCATCAGTTCCGACGGTCCATTTAGGTCATCTTCTTTTGCAATTTCAACAATGGTACCGTCTACTTTTGTATGAAAATACCCGTCGTCATCCACCGGATTATCTTCATCAACTGGCTTTACGCCAGAGTAAATTACAACTTCATCCTTTAGTTCCGAAACGTAATTAATCAGACCTTCCGATTTTTCCCGCAGATGATCGGCCTTCTCTTTCCATTCGCGAACTTTCGTTGGATTTTCAACATAAGCCTGTTCAAACGATGAATAAATCTGAGCGTTCTGCATGTCCACTGCCTCAAGGGTTTGCAGCAAACTACTGTCTACCACACGAAATGCCTCAAGTACCTCAGCAGCAACGTTAAGCGCTAACATTGCCGTGAGTACAATGTACATCATGTTTATCATTTTTTGCCTCGGTGTTTCCGGACAATTCTTTGCACCCATACGCTTCGGACTTTACTTTTTATAGCTCATTGCACCCAACATGTTGCCATAAATGGTATTTAAGGCTTCCAGGTTCTTGTTGAGTGTTTCCGCATTCTCTTTATATTTTTTCAGTTCATCAACCGATGATGTCAGGATACTGTTCATTTGTGCCAGGTCCTGATTAAATTTCTGGTTGGCTTTAAACTGATCCTGAGTATCTTTCAATTGGTTTTCAAAACTGCTGTTAAGGCTATCCAGGTTCTTGTTCAGTCGATCCAGGTTTCCGGAATACTGTTTTGAACTGTTTCCAATGTTATCCAATTCTCCTGAAATAAGGTCTGATGACTTTTGGTATACTGCCGAAAGATTTTTACCCGTTTCAGTCAGCTGGCTTGCTGCAACCGAATATGAGTTAACTAGTGTACTAACCGATTTATCAATTGATTCGTTAGCCTTGTTATTAATTTGAGCGAACGAGTTCATCGATTCTGATGCTGACCCCAGGTTCTTTACATACATATCAGTAGCTAGAGTAGCAGAAGAAATATCGCTAATACCTTTTGCTGTATTACTCAGCTCTGCCAGTCCTTTACTCACATTATCCATTAACTCCGGAGTAAGTTCAGAATTGCCAAACAGTGCTTCAAGTCCTCCGTTATTTGTGGCTTTTAGCTCTTTCATTTCTTCGAGCTCGTAATCTTCACTCAATTCCGGATACACTTTTTCCCATTCAGGAATTTCCATAGGAGGTTCGAAAGCCGAAAGGAAGAAAATGAATGCCTCCGTTAGCAATCCTACAGTTAATAACTCGCTGGAGCCTTGCCAGTGTTCTAGCTTAAATAAGGCACCAACCATAACAACAGCAGCACCCCATCCATAAACGAACCCCATGAATGTTTTCCAGCGCTTAGTCTTAAAAAGTTCTCCCAGATTCATATTGTTTGGTATAATTGTTTAATAATAGGACTAAAATTCTTCTCCAAAAGTTGAGCGAACACAGCGGAAACCTACGTAAGATTTCGTGGTATCCTGATATTCAAAGTTTCGCGTAGAAACCTGCACAAACTGCGAAATATCTTTCCAGGATCCACCTCTGATTACTTTTCGCTTCATCACAGGAGGGTCATCCTTACGTGCATTGTATGTAAATGTTGGGTTTAAATCGCTAAAATAGTTATAGCCAGCTTCATCGTAAGCAGTGCTTGTCCACTCGGCAACATTACCGGCCATGTCGTACAATCCGTATTCATTCGGATCGTAACTACCAACCTTTATCGTTGCAATTGAGCCATCTTCAACATAATTACCGCGTAAGGGTTTAAAGTTGGCCAGAAAAACGCCTTTGTCGTCGCGGGTATAGTAACCACCCCATGGGTACATCGAAAATTCTTTTCCTCCGCGTGCAGCATATTCCCATTCTACTTCGGTAGGTAAACGGTAAGCCATTAAAGTTGGCTCACCTCTGTCTTCCAAAAAGTCTGACTGAATTTTTGTTCTCCAGTTACAAAATGCATTCACCTGTTTCCAGGTTAAACCAACCACCGGATAATCATCAAAACCCGGATGCCAGAAATAACGCGTAGCAAGCGGCTCGTTGTAGGAGTAAGTAAAATCTCTGATCCAGCAAAGCGTATCGGGATAAACGTGTACCTGGTCGCGCATCATAAACGATGAACGGTTTTCGATGGGTACTAAATCACCTTCGGTATTGTACACATTACCTTCGTAACGTTGTGTTTCGTAATTAAAGCTGTTTTGCCTTTTTGCTGCCTGGTGTAAATCAATCCACCAATATTCGTATACAAATTTTCGGGTATCAAATTCTTTTCTACCAAAGAACCGCTCATTTTCCGGAAGATACATATCTTCCATCGCCATTTGCATATCGGGGTCACTCCAATCGATTTTTTCTCTCCAGTTAATTTCAGGAGGATCGATAATGTTCCCGTCACGGTCTTCGGTAATCAGGAATTCTGGATACTGATCGCCTAACATCCGACGTGCCATCGATTCTTTTACATATTCAACAAACTGACGATATTCGTTATTGGTAATCTCAGTATCATCCATCCAGAACGGATCTTGCGAAACGGTTTTGGTTGGCACACCAGACATACTTGCATCCTGATCGCTAGGCCCAATATTGAAACTTCCCCGGCGAATGTAAACCATCCCAAGGGGTTGCGTTTCTTTAAATCGCTGCCTTCTTTGTACTCCTGTTAATTCTCCGTTTCCTCCCGAACCACCACCAAGGCATCCGACAAAACTGAGTGCAATGAAGAATACAGTTGCAATAGAAAGTAGTTTTTTCATAATGTGTATTTTACTTTTTCGAGCTCTGATTAGTCGTTAAAAATAAGTAGAAACAATGAAATAATAAAATATTAATTTCTGTTCCTTTTTTTATTCAATCAATATATAATTTACAAAAACCTAATACTCTTATACTTTTGGTTACGATTTCGCTCCAAATCAATGGAATAGCTCACAAAAAATTCGTTTGAGGCAAAACCGCCACTTTTTAGCGCCGATGTTACCAAATCAAACGAGTAACCAATTCGCATTCCGTTAAACAGTTCCATCCCCATCAACAAGGCTATAGCGTCCTGAACACGGTAGGAGATGCCACCCCAAAATTTATCGTTATAAACAACATTTGCATTTAAATCGAGTTGCCAGGTTGCTATATCCGACTTAAAAAAGAACGATGGCCGCACCTCAAATAACGGATCGGATAGCTTAATATTGTATCCGCCAGATAAATAGTAGGTTCGGGTAAGAAACGCAGTGGACGTTTCATCGAACTTAACTTCGCCCTGATTTAAATGTGTTATAGAAAAACCAGCATAATACTTGTTGGTATAAAGGTATGCTCCAAAACCTGCGTCAAAGGTTATTTGGCTCGACTCGGCATTGGGCACTGCAGGGTCTGATTCAGCCTGGGTGTACATTTCTCCTTCGGGCACACTCCATTCCGGATTAATATTAAAATTATAAATTCCGGGTGAAACGCCCAGTCCCAATGTTCCTAATGCGGTTGTTACTTTGTATGAATAGTTAAAATTCACCCAGGTATTCTTATAAAAACCAAATTCATCGCTAATCACATTAACACCTATTCCTCCGGGGGCTCCAAAAGCATCAATGGCAGCATCAACACTAAAAACCAGCGTTTTTGGTGCGCCTTCAAACCCCGACCACTGATAACGATTTAAAAGGGTGCCACTTATGGCATCTTCTGCTCCAGCGTACCCGGGATTTACACTTAACTTATAAAACATGTTATTGGTGTATTGCGGATCTATCTGTCCAAATGATACATAAGTTGTTACCATTAAAATAAAAAAAGATATAACTTTTTTCATACTTCTCTTTTCATAGGGCAATTTAGCCTTTTCTCTGCTGCGGCAAAGAAACAAAATAATGTTGTTTGTAACAATCAACTGTTAACAAGGTATGCAAAGAACGTTGTTCTGGGGGTATTATTTTAATTTATCATCGGTTTTTTGCACATATTTCAACCAATTTTCAGGAATTTCGTTGTTGCAGGCCATTTCGTAATCTTTTTCCGAGCAGGCAAAATATTTTATTTCTCCGTTAACAGCCTGCACCTGAATCCACCATTGTTCGGTATTTTCATTCTTATAAAAAATTAGTGGCGAAGCGAGTTCAGGAATTTCCACACGGTAATTTAAGTAGCCGGCACCAGTGCCGGGATTACTTTTGTCGCGTAAAAGATAGCCCTGAACAAAATACCACACCAGTTGGGCTGCCAGGTTTACGGCAAGCGGGTCGGCTTCTTCTTTTCCGCTAAGCCCAAACAAGCCAAATACTTTTAAACGAGTGCCGGATCCGGCATACTTGAGCAACTGGCAGGCTTCGTCGGCATACAAGCCATTGGGCAGCATAAAACGACCCGGTGCTTCCGAGTGTTTTAGCGCACACATATCGAAACTGAGAAAATGGCTGTTTCGGAGAATGGGTTCTGCTGCATTAAAATTGTCACGCAGTTTTCCTAATCGCAAGTGCAACCCCATTCCTTTAGTCTTTTTAAAATAACTTTCAGGAACATAGTGACTTTGGTAGCCAATTAAACTAAACTGGAACAAATCGGGCAGCGTTTTAAACACCTGCGACAAATAGTTACTTTGATGCAGTGATTCCACTCCTTTTTTTACATCTAAAAAGGCATCGATAGTGCTAAATGAGAAAAACGGATCGGACATAAAAGCCTGGCAGACACCGTAAGAATAATCCTGACTACCACCAATAACAATAGTAACTATATCCAATTCATTCAGGTAATCTACCACATCACGAAGTGCCAGGTAGTTTCCTTTATGGCTACTCGACGATTTTAAATTTCCAAAGTCGATAATATTTAGTTTCCCAACACCGGCAAGGCTGTAAAATGCCTGTCGTACTTTGTCGGGATTTGGGGTTAGCTTAAAGTCGTCCTTTTCGCTGTTAAAGGGCACACCAACAATAGCCAGTTCGATATTCTTTAACCGACTTTCCTGCAGTTTAAGTGTGTTTTTTTCAATACTTGCGCCCATCGAATATTTCCAGGCAAAGGGCACCACATCTGTGTACTGCGAAAAATCCACGGGATCGAAATAAGGAAACAAGTTCATTTTTTTTGTTTAAAAATAAAGGCAAATGAGTAAATCATCTGCCTTTATCTGTTATTTTTTTCTACCTCGTTTGGTTTTTGGCTCAGGAGCTGCTTCAATAAGCTTCATACAATCTTCGTAATTCAACTCCTCGGCTTTCACTGTTTTTGGTATTTTATAATTTTTCTTTTTGAATTTTATATAGGGACCCCATCTTCCGTTAAGCACCTGCAGCTCGGCATCCTCTTCAAAAAGTTTTACCACCGCCTTCCGGTCTTTTTCGCGCTTGGCCTCAATTAGTTCAATAGCCCTGTCTAACTTAACCGAGTACGGGTCGTCTTCTTTTCCAAGCGATACAAACTTATTATCGTGACGCACATAAGGGCCAAAACGGCCAATGGCAACTGTTACTTTTTTATTTTCATATTCGCCAAGTTCTCGTGGCAGTTTAAACAAATCAAGTGCTTCTTCAAGCGAAATTGTTTCAATATGCTGCCCCGATCTTAAGCTTGAGAACTGCGGTTTTTCTGCTCCCTCTTCCTGCGAGGCTTCTCCCAGCTGAGCCAATGGTCCGAAACGACCAATTTTTACCGACACCTGTTTGCCGGTTTTCGGGTCGGTACCTAAAATACGCTCGCCTTTTGATCGCTCTGCATTCTCCAGTGCATCTTCCACTTTACCATGAAACGGCTGATAGAATTTGTCGATCATCTCGTTCCAAACCTTTTTTCCGTCGGCAATATCATCAAATTCCTTTTCCACGTTTGCAGTAAAATTGTAATCCATTATCTGGTCGAAATTTTCCATCAGAAAATCATTTACAACAATACCGATATCGGTTGGAAAGAGTTTATTTTTTTCAGCTCCTGTAATTTCTGTTTTTTCTTCCTCATTTATCACCCCGTCTTTTAAGGTAAGCACACAGTAGCTTCTTTCAACCCCCGGACGTTCTTCTTTTACCACATAGTTTCTGTTTTGAACCGTGGTAATGGTTGGCGCATAGGTTGACGGACGGCCTATACCCAGTTCTTCTAATCGTTTTACCAGCGAAGCTTCAGTAAAACGTGGCGGACGTTGCGAAAAACGCTGGGTAGATACCACTGAACTCATGCGCAACTGGTCGTTTACATGTACCGGCGGAATAAGTGTTTGTCCATTTCCGTTACTATTTTCATCATCCGTCGATTCGATATACACTCTCAGAAAACCATCAAAAACTATTACCTCACCTGTGGCCTGGAATTTTTCGGTAGCGTTCGATACGTCAATAGTTACATTGGTACGTTCCAAAATGGCATCAGCCATTTGCGAAGCAATGGTACGTTTCCAGATTAGTTCGTACAAGCGCTGTTCCTGAGACGAACCATCAACGGTTTGGTTTTCCATGTAGGTTGGACGAATGGCTTCGTGTGCCTCCTGAGCCCCTTTAGCTTTGGTTTTAAACTTTCTTATTTTTACATAGTTCTCGCCATGCAATTCAGTAATTTTTTGTTTTGACGTATTTATTGCAAGGCTCGAAAGGTTTACCGAGTCGGTACGCATGTAGGTTATTTTACCACTTTCGTAAAGGCGTTGCGCCACGGCCATAGTTTGCGATACCGAGAAACCCAGCTTGCGACTCGCCTCTTGTTGCAAGGTAGATGTTGTAAAAGGTTGTGCCGGCGAACGTTTTCCCGGTTTTTTTACCACATCGCTAACCGTAAACTCGGCTGTTTTACATTTTTCGAGAAAAGCATTAGCCTGCTCGCGTGTTTTAAAACGTTTGGATAATTCGGCTTTTAACTCCGTTGTATTTTCATTTTCGTCGGGTACTAAAAAGTAACCATTTACCCTAAACCAGGTCTCCGATTTAAAATTACGAATTTCGCGCTCGCGCTCAACAATCAACCTTACGGCAACCGACTGAACACGCCCTGCACTTAACGACGGTTTTACTTTTTTCCACAAAACAGGCGATACCTCGAAACCAACAATACGATCAAGCACTCTTCGAGCCTGCTGCGCATTTACCAGGTGCTCATCAATTTCTCGCGGTTTTTCTACTGCACGTGTAATCGCATCCTTTGTTATTTCATGAAAAACAATTCGTTTTATACGGTCGTCTTTCAGCTTTAACACTTCTTTAAGGTGCCAGGCAATAGCCTCTCCCTCGCGGTCCTCATCGGAAGCGAGCCAAACCATTTCGGCTCCTTTTGCTAACTTTTTTAATTCTGAAACTATCTTTTTCTTGTCAGATGAAACGATGTATTTGGGTTGATAATTATTTTGAATATCGATACCAAAGTCTTTCTTTTCCAGGTCTCTGACATGACCCATGCTTGAGGTTACGGTGAATCCTTCTCCAAGAAATTTCTCAATCGTTTTTGCCTTTGCCGGTGACTCGACTATTACCAGGTTTTTGTGCATAAATTTTCTAATCCGTTGCTAAAATTTCTGCAAATTAAAGAAAATGATAAGCTAAGTTCAAAATTTAAAGCGCTATTTTTTCAAATTCTATATGATTGAAAATGATGATTTTATTTTTAAAAAAGTAAAATATTATCCATTTTCGGGCCGTTATTTAAGTTGCTGCCATGGCAGAATGGTATATATTTGTTGCCACATTAAAATCCGCGAAATTCATGAGCGAAACAAAAAGAAATTTTAAAAAATACATCTTTGTTTTTTGGTCGGTTGTTGTTGCAGGCTTACTTTCTGTATTTCTGCTTTTCTTTCTGATTGCCAATGGCAAACTGGGTTTTATGCCCAGCTTTGAGGACCTTGAAAACCCACAAAATATTCTGGCCTCAGAGATATTTTTTGAAGATGGCCCCACCCTGGACAAATACTTTAACCAGGAAAATCGCACCTATGTAAATTACGAGAACCTGCCCCCACATTTAATTGATGCTTTAATTGCTACCGAAGATGTTCGTTTTTACGACCATTCGGGTATTGATTTTCGTGGACTGATTAGGGTGGTTAAAGGAATTGTTACCGGAGATACGAGTTCGGGAGGAGGAAGTACCTTGAGTCAGCAGCTGGCAAAAATGCTTTTTCCGCGCGATCGGTTCTCGAGTAAAACAGAGCTGGTATTACGCAAATTTAAAGAGTGGGTTATTGCGGTTAAGCTGGAACGCAGTTACACCAAGGAAGAAATTATTTTGATGTACCTAAACAAGTACGATTACTTAAATAATGCTGTTGGCATACGTTCGGCAGCCGATGTTTATTTTAATATTCAACCCGATTCGCTACAACTGCACCAGGCTGCCATGTTGGTGGGAATGGCCAAAAACTCCTCGCTTTTCAATCCGGTTCGCCGCCCCGAGATGGTTTTACAACGGCGGAACGTAGTGTTGAACCAGATGGAAAAATACGGTTATATTACCGACGAGGTTGCCGACTCGGTTAAACAACTGCCGCTTGACCTGGAATACCAAAAGGTGGATTACAAACTTGGCCCTGCTCCCTATCTCCGCGAATACATGCGTTTAACACTTACGGCTAAAAAACCTGAGCGCGGAAACTATGCCTCGTGGCAGGAACAAAAATACATTGAAGATTTGGATGAATGGGAAAACAACCCTTTGTTTGGCTGGTGCAATAAAAACACCAAACCCAATGGCGAACCTTATAATATTTACACCGACGGATTAAAAATATACACCACCCTTGATTCGCGCATGCAAAAATATGCAGTTGCAGCGGTTGAAGAACACCTTCGAAACGACTTGCAGCCCCTGTTTGATGGCAGCATGAAAGATCTGAAAAATCCACCTTTTGCCGATAATATGAGCGAAGAAGAGGTGGATGACCTGCTTAACCGGGAAATCAGAAAAAGCGAACGTTACCGTGTGATGCACCTGGCGGGTAAAAATTTTAACGACATAAAAAAAGCATTTAGCCAGCCGGTTGAAATGACTGTTTTTAAGTGGGGTGGCGAAGTGGATACACTGATGACACCCATGGACTCAGTAAAGTATTACCTGCGTTTTTTCCGCTCGTCGTTTATGGCAATGGATACCGAGTCGGGGAAAGTAAAAGCGTACGTTGGCGGCCCCAATTACAAGCACTTTATGTACGACATGGTTAAAGGAGGGAAACGCCAGGTTGGTTCAACAGTAAAACCATTTTTGTACACGCTGGCCATGCAAAACGGACTGACTCCCTGCACCAAAGTTCCATACGTAAGCCAGCAGTTTATTCAGTGGGACGGTACTATTTACGAACCCAAAGATTCGGATGTTGACCCGGAAATGGATGGTAAAATGGTTACGCTAAAATGGGGATTGGCCAATTCGAAAAACCGCATATCTGCCTGGGTGTTAAAGCAGTACAACCCACAGGCTGTGGTCGATATAATGAAACACCTTGGAATTTACAGCCCTGTTGACCCGGTAAACTCAATGTTCCTCGGCGTGTCGGATGTTACCTTGTACGAAATGGTTGGCGCGTTTAACACTTTTGCCAACCTCGGTGTATTTATTAAACCCTATTTTGTTAGCCGAATTGAAGACCGGCACGGCAATGTAATTGCCCGGTTTGTACCCGAGCGCCATGAGGCCATTGACGAGCAAACTGCCTACCTTATGCTTAATTTGTTGCAGGGTGTTATTGATGAAGGCACAGGAATTCGTTTACGCTTTTCAAATTTGAGCAGAGAACGCGTTACCAAAGAATACGGAAACTTTACCATGCCCATTGCCGGAAAAACAGGAACCACCCAGAACCACTCGGACGGCTGGTTTATTGGCACAACTCCAAGGCTTACTGCCGGAGTATGGACCGGTGCCGACCTGCGAAGCATCCATTTTAAAACCATTTCATCGGGCCAGGGAGCAAATATGGCACTGCCCATTTGGGGCTATTTTTACAAACAAGTGCTGGCCGACAAAACTATTGGGTATGTTGAAGAGGAAATGGAATTCAAAAAGCCACTTGATTTTAACATCAACCTTGATTGCGACGAGCTGGAGCAAAAAAATAATTCGCCTGAAGATTTCAACGATTTTTTCTAGGGCCTAGTTAAACACAATGGAAAGTGCCGATTCTTTTTCAAACAAGGATCGGCACTTTTTGCTTACCTCTCAAAATTATTCAACCTGATTTTTTCCAACTGCAGCTCCTCAAATGGTTTGCCATCGCGCAGCTTTTCAGGGTAACCAACAGTTACTATGCTTAGTACTTTTATATTCTCCGGAATATTCAGCAAATCCTGAATGTATTTTTCTGACGAGACCGTTTCATCATGCATACGTTTTCGAATTTGTATCCAGCAGCTTCCCAAACCCAGCGACTGTGCTGTTAACTGTAACAGAATAGAGGCGATAGAACAATCTTCCACCCACACATCATTAAGGGTTTCGTTGGCGCAAACTACAATGGCGAGCGGTGCAGTTAAAAGCGGTGCAACACCATGAGGCTTACAATTTTTCAGCTGCTCAATCAGTTTTTTATCGTCAACAAAAACAAACTCCCAGGGATTAATATTTTTTGATGACGGCGAACGCAAGGCAGCTTCCTTAAGTAATTCTATTTTTTCGGGTTCTACTTTTTGATGCATGTATTTTCTGATGCTGCGTCGGTTTCTTAATATGTCGATCATTATTTGTATTGGTTAATGATATGCTTAAAGATATAAATTTCAGACCTTCATAATACCAACAATCGGCTGCTCTTGAACACCAGTGCCCTTAATAGTGGCTCAAAATATTTCCAAAAAAAAATGACACCTCAAATCGAGATGCCATTTTCAATAGTATTTTCTTCAATCTTTATAAGTCTGCTGTCTCATCTCCATTAACCAAACCGCTTCGTTTTAACAAGGCATCAACAGATGGTTCTTGTCCGCGGAAACGTTTGTACAAAATCATTGGGTGCTCAGTGCCTCCTTTTTCAAGGATATTTTTACGGAAAGAAGCAGCCACTTCTTTATTAAACAATCCTTTTTCTTTAAACACGCTAAATGCATCGGCATCAAGTACCTCGGCCCACTTGTAACCGTAATACCCTGCAGCATAACCACCGGCAAACAAGTGCCCGAATTGAGTACTCATACAAACACCGTCGATTGCCGGGAAGATCTGAGTTTTCTTCCATGCGTTTTCTTCAAAATCTTTCACTTTCCCTTCGTAAGCCGATTCGAGTGTATGCCAGGCCATATCCAAATAACCAAAGCTCAACTGGCGAACTGATAGGTAACCGGCCAGGTAGTTTTGGGAAGCAATAATTTTCTGAACCAATTCGGCCGGAATTGGCTCACCGGTTTCGTAATGTTTGGCAAAACGATCCAGAAATTCTTTTTCCACCGCCCAGTTTTCCATTATTTGCGAAGGCAGCTCAACAAAATCGCGGTACACATTGGTACCCGACAAACTTGAATAGGTTGACTTTGCCAGCATTCCGTGCAGCGCATGGCCAAACTCGTGCATAAAAGTCTCTACCTCGTTAAAGGTAAGCAAGGCTGGTTTGGTTTCTGTTGGGCGGGTAAAATTCATTACAATGGTTACGTGCGGACGCGAATCAACACCATTTTCCATCCATTGTCCTTTAAAATCATTCATCCAGGCACCACCTCGTTTGCCTGCGCGTGGATGAAAATCGGTGTAAAATACCGAAAGGAAAGTACCATCGGCATCAAAAACTTCATAGGCTGTAACCTCGTCGTTGTATACCGGGATATTTTTGTTTTCTTTAAAAGTAATGCCAAACAAATCGGTTGCCAGTCCAAAAACACCATCAACAACATGGCTTAATTCAAAATAAGGCTTAAGCATCTCGTCGTTTAAATCAAATTTTTCAACCTTTAGTTTTTCGCTGTAATAGCTCCAGTCCCAAGGCATCAAATCATCCTCAAATCCGTTTTTCCGGGCATACTCCAAAATCTCTGCTTTCTCTTTTAGTGCCACTTTATGCGATGCCTCGTACAAATCGTTAAGCAAACCATAAACTCCGTCGGCATTGGTTGCCATTCGGCGTTCCAACACATAGTCGGCATAGTTTTTATAGCCCAGTAATTTTGCTGTTTCGAGTCGCAGTTCCACAATTCGTTTTACTTTTTCCTGGTTGTCGAGCTCGTTATTTTTAAACGATTTCGATCCGTAGGCCAGGTAAAGTTCTTTCCTCAAATCACGATTATCAGCATATTTCATAAAAGGCAGGTAGCTTGGCATCGAGATGTCAAAAACCCAGCCCTCCAATTCTTTGGCTTTTGCCTTTCCGGCTGCAGCTTCCAGCGCTCCTTCGGGCAATCCGGCGAGCTTACTTTTATCGGCAATATACAATTCGTAGCCATTGGTTTCTTTTAATACATTCTCGCCAAAATCCAGACTTAGTTTTGATAGCTCGGTGCTGAAGGCACGAAATTTTTCTTTATCGCTATCCGATAAGTTGGCCCCCCGGCGAACAAAACCTATGTAGCTGTTTTCGAGCAAGGTTTCCTGCTCGGGTGTTAAGTTCAGTTCCGCCTTTTTATCGTAAACCGCTTTTACGCGTTCAAAAAGAACCGGATCTAAAGAAATATCGTTTTGAAAAGCAGTAAGCATTGGCGACACCCTTTGCGCAATTTCCTGCAATTCGTCGTTGGTTTCAGAACTTAAAAGGTTAAAAAAGATACCCGATGTGCGCCCCAGTAAACGAGCAACCTGATCTAAAGCAACAACGGTATTTTCAAATGTTGGTGCATCGGTGTTGTTTTTTATCTTTTCAACATCAGCTTTTCCTTGTTTAATGCCTTCTTCAAAAGCCGGCAAAAAATGATCGTTTTCAATTTTATCGAAAGGTGCCGCATTGTGCGGCGTATTAAATTCGCCCAAAAGCGGATTTGTTTGTGCTACTGCCATTCCTACACTCATAAATAAGATTAATGCTACAAAGTAAATACTCTTCATTTTATCACAATTTTATATTACTCTGAATAGTCTTCAGAAAATCAAAAAGATTACAAAAGAAGAGTGCTTATTGTTTAAAAAGAATGATTTATTTCATAAGCAAACTGCATGAAAACAGCTGGAAAACCTTAGTCTTCCACATTTTCTAAACCATAAAGATTTCAAGTGGATTAATCGCAAACAACAATACTTCTTGAAAAATCAGTAAAGCCTTCTTATTTTTTCCCTGATTTTTTCTTTTTTTCGACCGACCAGCCAAACTTGCCTACTTTTTTGCCCATGCCAAAATAATGGCCATGACTGTAAACCAACGGGTTAGCCTTTGAAAAACTAAAAGCCTGTTCTTCATTCATATAATTATCATCAACCGAAACACTTACCACATCTGACACAAACATGTGATGCGTACCGAGCTCAACAATATCTTTAACCCGGCACTCAATATTTACGGGCGACTCCTCGATTATTGGTGCTTTTACCAGTTTTGCCGGTGCCGGAGTAAGGTTCATTTCCTTCCACTTGTTGTATTTTCGTCCCGACCGACAGCCACACCAATCGGTTGCCCTGGCTAACTTTTCGGTAGTAAGGTTAATCACATATTCTCCGGTTCGCTTTATTATGTCGTACGAATGTCGTCCCGGCCTAACCGATATGTAACACATTGGAGGATCGCTGTTTATCGTACCTGTCCAGGCTATGGTTATAATATTATATTCTTCAGGATTTTCACCACAGCTTACCATTACTGCTGGTAAAGGATAAATTATTGTTCCGGGTTTCCAGTACGTTCTTGCCATTTCATTTAATTTTTCGAGTTCATTTTCAAAGATAAAAAATACCGAATGATTCCAAAGCCAATAATCATTATCGCCAATCTGCTATCGCGCACAACAGCCAATTGCTATTGAGCGGGAATATACAAATCGTTACATCAATCGTTACTCTGAACCGTGTTTTTACCAAGCATAAAAAAATCCGACCTTAAGACTGGTCGGATTTTCTATCGTATTTATTTTACTTGAATTAATCTTCCGGGTCTTTCCAGTCGCCGTTTTCACGAATAAGCTGCTCAAGTTCTTCCACGGCATTTTCGTAGGAAATATGACGTTTAACGGGTTTTAATCCTTTGTAAAGGTTTACTTTGTTATTGCCGGCACCAACAAAACCATAGTCAACGTCGCCCATTTCGCCCGGGCCATTTACTACGCAGCCCATAATTCCAATTTTTAAATGGTCGAGGTGTTTGAAGTGTGCTTTAACGGCGCGCGTGGTTTCGTGCAAATCAAAAAGTGTTCGTCCACAACCCGGGCACGAAATAAATTCGGTTTTGGTAACGCGCATCCTGCTAGCCTGAAGAACGGCAAAACTAAGGTCTTTTAATTCGGTAAACGTAATGTTTTCATTGTCGTTTGATAAGCATACTCCGTCGCCATAACCGTCAATCAGCAAGCCGCCAAGATCGGCACTGGCAGCAATCTGCAGATCCTCGAGTCGACTTTTATCGTAACGGCGGTAAAGAATAACCGGTACTTTCCAGATATGTGTTTCAAGCGACATAAAGAAAGCACGCAATTCTGCCATTGGGTTGGCATTATAACTCTCCAGAATCAGTACGGTTTTTCGTGTCTGTTTCAGTTTCATTATAATCTCGGGGTGCATATCCATAAAGCGGTCAAACTCTGCTTTGTTTGTACGGATAAACTTCATTCGGCCCCAACGGGTACTTTCAAAAAGGTATTCTTCAAGAGTAATTACGGGGTATTCCTCCCCTTCTATATCCAAAATTTTATTTCCCGAGAGGAAGTAGTCAGGAATTAATTTCCCTCGAATTGGTATCATTTCACGCAGGCTTCTGTCGCCCAGGTCGGCAATAACCACAGGTAATTGCTTACCTCCCATGTTTAGCACCGGGCGTGTATCGCGCCGTTCGTATTCAAACGGATTGGTTTGGGCAATCATAGGAGCCGAAATGGGCTCGTGATTTTGGTACCCTTTAAAATGATTTACCAATTTTAACGCTACGGGAATTTCATTTATTGGGCGCTCGGTTAACGAAATACGAATTGTATCGCCAATACCATCACCAAGCAAGGCTCCCACTCCAACAGCCGATTTAATACGTCCGTCTTCGCCTTCTCCGGCTTCGGTAACACCTAAATGAACCGGGAATTTCATGTCTTCAAGACGCATTTTAAAGTTTAACAAACGAACGGTGTATACCATTACCCGTGTGTTGCTCGACTTTATAGAAACAACCACATTGTTAAAATCTTCTTTTTTGCAAATTCGCAAAAATTCCATCACCGATTCGGCTATTCCTGCCGGCGTATCGCCATAGCGGCTCATTACCCTATCAGAAAGGGAACCATGATTGGCGCCGATACGAAGGGCTGTTTTTGTTTCTTTCAGCATTTTCACAAACGGAACAAACTGTTTTTCAATAACTACCAGTTCACGCTTGTATTCTTCGTCGGTGTATATTTTGTTTTTAAACTGCGCACGTTTGTCGTAAAAGTTACCTGGATTAATCCGCACCTTTGAAACATACTGAGCAGCAACTTCTGCCAATTTTGGATTAAAATGAATATCGGCAATCAGCGGTGTATTGTATCCGCGCTCAACCAATTCCTTTTTAATATTTTTCAGATTTTCTGCATCTGACATACCTTTTACCGTAACCCTAACGTAGTCGGCACCAGCCTTTACCACGCGGATCACCTGCTCTACGGTAGCCTCTGTATCCGTTGAGTTGGTATCGGTCATCGTTTGAATTCGGATTGGATGCTTACTGCCAACCGGAACACCTCCTATGTTCACCTCGGTGGTTTCTTGTCGTTGGTAGCGGGTTAAATCTTTAATATAATTGAAATTACGATCCTTCATCAAATAATCTGTTAAGCTGAAATGCAAATTTAAAGTAATGCCGCTAAAATAAAAAGAATAGTCTATTTTTGTTTTGCATTCTTTACTATGATTGTTGAAACACGGAATATAACTAAATTGTTTGGAAAGCAGAAAGCACTCGACTCGATAAGCTTTACTGTAAACAAAGGTGAACTGGTGGGTTTTTTAGGGCCAAATGGTGCCGGAAAATCTACCACTATGAAAATTATAACCGGATATTTGCCGCAAGACCACGGCAATATTTTAATTAACGGAGAAACAGTATCGGCCCAAAGCCTCGACTATAAACGTCAGATTGGCTACCTGCCCGAGCACAATCCTTTATACACTGATCTTTACGTAAAAGAGTTTCTGGAAATTACAGCCGGATTTTACCGCCTAAACAATACCAGGCAGCGTATTGCCGAGATGATTGAGTTAACCGGACTTGGCATTGAACAGCATAAAAAAATACGGGCACTATCAAAAGGTTACCGGCAAAGGGTTGGCCTGGCTCAGGCCCTGCTTCACGATCCTTCGATTTTAATTTTAGATGAACCCACAACTGGCCTCGACCCGAACCAGCTGGAAGAAATACGTACACTAATACGAGAAATCAGCAAGCAAAAAACGGTCATTCTTTCGTCGCATATTATGCAGGAGGTGGAGGCAGTTTGCAACCGTGTAATAATAATTAACAAAGGCAAAATTGTTGCCGATGGCGACATCCCGGAGATAAAAGCCGGAAACATGTTGCAAAACCAGGTAGTTATTGCCGGTTTTAAAGAAACAGTTTCTAAAGACCAACTTTTATCAATTAATGGAACAAACAGGGTAACCCCGATTGATGCTGGTTGGGAAATTGAAGCGGAGAATGATGCAGATATCCGACAAGCCATATTTCATTTTGCCGTTGAAAACAAACTCACGCTACTTACCCTTTTTGAAAAACAGCAAAACCTCGAGAGCGTTTTCCACCAACTTACCCGTAATCAGACCTGAGAATTTTAGTAATGAGTAGTGAGACAAAACCTGCGCTTTCAGTTGTACTCCCCTTTTTTAATGCTGAAAAAACATTAAAAGCAGCGACAAAGAGCATTTTGGATCAAACTTTTTGGGATTTTGAATTACTGCTGATCAATAATAACTCCACCGATGAAAGTCTGCAAATTGCCCAAACACTCTCCAAAGCCGATCGGCGCATTCATATTTTAAACGAAAGTAAAGCTGGTGTAGCCAATGCCATGAACTGCGGACTAAAAAATGCCCGTGCCCCATTCATTGCCCGCATGGATGCCGACGATGTGGCTTACCCAAAAAAACTGGAAAAACAATATAATTACCTTAAAGCAAATCCTACTATCGATTTTATCGGCAGCGAAGTTGAATATGTTCCATACATATCAGAAAATAAAGGCTTCCGGCGATTTGTAGATTGGGCAAACTCGTTTCACACGTCTGAAGAAATTGCGTTGAAACAGTTTATTGAGATTCCGGTAATTAACCCGACCATCTTTTTTCGACGCGAATTATTTGAAAAATATGGGGGCTGCCGCGATGGCAATTTCCCGGAAGATTATGAAATGCAACTGCGCTACCTAAGCAAGGGTATCAAAATGGCAAAACTCACCGAAAAACAGCTGGAGTGGCACGACTACTCCACCCGGCTTACCCGCACCGATAAGCGTTATTCCACCGAAGCTTTTTTTCAAACCAAAGCCTTCTATTTTAAAAAATGGTCAGAGCAACACAATCGCTTTCACCCCAACATATGGGTTTGGGGAGCCGGGCGAAAAACCCGCCAGCGAAGTGCTAACCTTGTAAAACACGGGCTTAATATTGCGGGTTATATCGATATAAAAAAAACAAAACCCGATGCCATTTTCTACAAAGACCTCCCTCAACCCGGTAAGTTTTTTATTGTATCGATGGTAAGTAATACAGGAGCCGGCGAAAAAATCAAAGAGTTTCTTCTGCATCAAAACTACCGCGAAGGAAAAGACTTTATTTTAATGGGCTAAGATCAACTACCGCCTTCTTATTAAGAACAATTTTAAACAAGTTCTTTTTTATTCAAAATAAACCTATTACATTTGCCGGCGCTACGTGGAAAGATTTGAGATTGATTGCAACCACATGAAAAAAATGCTAAAGCAATCGTGCTTTTTTTTCTATTCAATCCATATCCCGCAGCTAAAAATTTAATATTGATTTAGAGCAATTTATTTGCCGGGCAAATACATTGTTCAGCTAAAAATTTTAATGGGATGAATTATTTATTTACAAGTGAATCGGTTTCAGAAGGCCACCCCGATAAGGTAGCCGACCAGATTTCGGATGCCCTGCTGGATCAGATACTGGCTTTTGACGCCAACTCGAAAGTGGCTATTGAAACCCTGGTTACCACCGGGCAGGTAGTTGTTGCAGGAGAAGTAAAATCGCAGGCTTATGTTGATGTGCAGGAAATAACCAGAAACGTTATTAATAAAATTGGCTATACCAAAGCTGCTTATCGTTTTGACGGCGATTCGTGCGGGGTATTAACCGCCATACACGAACAAAGCGACGATATTAACCGTGGAGTTGACCGCGAGGAAAAAACCGAGCAAGGCGCCGGCGACCAGGGAATGATGTTTGGATATGCCTGTAAAGATACCGAGAATTTTATGCCGTTAACACTCGATTTATCGCATAAAATATTGCAGGAACTGGCCGACATTCGACGTGAAGGAAAAGAAATGACGTACTTACGTCCTGATTCAAAATCGCAGGTTACTGTTGAATACAACGCTGCTAACGAACCCGTAAAAGTGCACACCATTGTTGTTTCAACCCAACACGACGAGTTTGATGCTGACGAACCTATGTTGGCAAAAATTAAGGAGGATGTAATCAATATTCTGATTCCGCGTGTAAAAGCAAAGCTATCAGCAAATGTTCAGGCTTTGTTTGGTAACGATATTATTTACCACGTTAATCCAACAGGAAAATTTGTTATAGGTGGCCCACATGGCGATACCGGCTTAACCGGCCGTAAAATTATTGTAGACACCTATGGTGGCCGCGGCGCACACGGCGGTGGAGCTTTTTCGGGTAAAGACCCCTCAAAAGTTGACCGCTCGGCAGCGTATGCATCGCGCCATATTGCCAAAAATTTGGTAGCTGCCGGTGTTGCCGACGAAATTTTGGTTCAACTGGCTTATGCCATTGGTGTTGCCGAACCGGTTGGTGTTTTTGTGAATACCTACAACCGTGCAAACGTTGATTTAACAGATGGCGAAATCGCTCAGAAAGTTAAAGCAATCTTCAACCTTCGTCCGGCAGCAATTGAAGAGCGTTTAAAATTACGCAACCCGATTTACCTTGATTCGGCTGCTTACGGACACATGGGCCGCGAACCAAAAACTGTAACACGTACTTTTGAATCGCCTTATAATGGGAAAGTGACCAAAGAACTGGAACTTTTTACCTGGGAAAAACTCGATTTTGTTGATGAGATTAAAACGTCTTTCGGACTGTAATTCCGAGGGGTTGTATTAATATACGCCAAAAGGACGGCAATACTTGCCGTCCTTTTTTTATGCGATTTAATGAAGAGAAGTTGCAGTTTAAAAAAAAGGTATTATATTTGCACCCGCGTTCACAAAGACATTTCAACAGAAATAAAGATATATTGCGGGATGGAGCAGTTGGTAGCTCGTTGGGCTCATAACCCAAAGGTCGTCGGTTCAAGTCCGGCTCCCGCTACTTTTAAAAACGATAAAAGCCTTTAGGTCAATGACTTAAAGGCTTTTTTGTTTTATCTTGGGACACATTTGAGACACGCTGTCCAATTACATTAATTATTTCATTTCCTTCTCCACCTGCTCAATCAGCTTCGAAGGCACAATGCCCAATGATTTGCTTATACGAAATATAGTAGTGAGGGTTGGTTGTCTTAAACCTCTTTCAAGTAGAGAAATGTAAGTTCGGTCCAGGTCGCATAGCTCTGCAAGCTTCTCTTGCGATAGCTTCTTCTTCTCCCGCTCAGCTCTTAATACCTTGGCAAATGCTTCTACGACCATGCTGCTGACTTTAGTCAGCGTAAAAGTCCAACAAATTCAAACCTCAATCCACGGACTATAGTCTGAATTTTTTATATTTGAATAGGTAAACCACAAAAGTATCACCAAATTCATTTTTATGGCAAATATAATTTTTTGGCTTTTAGCTGTTGGAAATGGCATCTGGACCTTACAGTGGATTTTTAGTCGACATAATGGTATTGGGCATAAAACGATGTTCGTTCCGATACTACTATTATGGCTTGTTTTCTTCTATCTTTTTAAAAGACCTGAACTTTCAAGGTACCATATTCTTTGGATTGTACCTGTAGTTATTGTCGCTGAACTTTTAGTATCTTTTGTCGTATTAAGGATTTTTAGACGAGTATCAAGAAAAAAGGATCTTGAGAAGTTGAATCGGAGGAAAAATGAACTATGATGTACAAAGTTCGAGAATTGGATCATTTAATACTTAAACCGGACCCAATAATTTATGGTGATAGAGCGTATGAAATCTGCGTAAATGTAATAGATGAATCAATAGAGGAAAATCCAGTTCAATTGGCTTCCGTTTACTGGCTTCAAAAACTAAGAATGTGGGGCAAAGAAGTATTAAATCCACTTGGCTATCTCATGCTTCTCATTTATAACCAAGAAACATCGGAAAGTCTGGGTTTTCGTATGACTGAACAGGATGATATGGAAAAAATGGTTCTTCACCTGTCTGAGAACTCGGCAGGGGTAACTAATCAATTCCTGTTTCCCAGCAACCAAGGTCTTGAAATGGAAGAAATGATGGAAGAAAAAGAAAGGGTAGCCTCAGAGGTATTAACAGCAAAGAACGAAGATGAATTAAGGTTAGTACTTATTGGGGATCTGTTATATCATGCTATGGTGAATAATATTGAAGATTGGCCTCCTCAGTCAATAATGATCTGAAAATTAACCATACTTTAATTCTTTGAAAGATACTTATGGAGTTTAATTTTTATTGGAATGGCAGGGATTGGTACCCCAAAAGGACAGACTTTAGGGATGGAAGTGGAGTTATTGAGTACGAAGATGGTTCAATAATCATCTTGGAAAGTCAATTTGCTTACAATGGCAAAACGCAGCTTCTTTATTGTTGGTGCAGTTTAGGCCCCTTTTCTTTAAATTGATGATGCACGAAATTTTTTCCTAATAAAATCGTTTAGTGGCATCATGATTAAAGTGTACAAACTTGCAGGTGGGTATAACATTGACTTACCTGAAAATGCAAAATACATAACGTCCGTTGCCGGTGAGTAGTGTACACAACTGCTACCGGATTGTACATTGCTGTGTGCAGTAATGTAACAGACCTGTCAGAAAAGCTATACGGCACACCAAGCCTTGATTTACAGGCAAATGCAGACTATCAGTTAAGAGTAAATCATATTCAGCTTGTACAGTTAGTTACCAGTTTATCTACAGTTGATGCAAAATTGTATACAACTGATGCTAAAATAGGTTAAAACCATAAATATAGGCAATTGGGTTGTACTAATAATTAGTAGATAGAGCGTGTGTAAGGGTCATTATATCAGTGTGTTGTGGTAGTGGTGGTGAGTTTGTGTAAGCTATTAGTTAATGCCTTCTTATTTTGCATAGTTTACAACCCAGACACCTGTATTGACAGGGGTTTCAGCATGGGTAACGAACAGCTTAACAACAACATATCAGCACTTGTTACCACTCGCCCATGTAAAGTGAACGATAATGTTGATTTCGTTTTGATCCATCGCGATGTTCAAAGGTGCGTTATTGAAACAACTGCCGGTTGTTATGCAGGGTTTTATATTTACGGTTCAAACGATCTTCATACCTGGCAGCTAATGGGTGGTAATGATAAGAAAACATAGAATGTGGTTGATTTTGTGTTACAGCCTCCCCATTTAAAAAGGATGTTCCTGGTTTCTAACCAGTAATTCCTGCAATAGCAAATTTTTCTTTACTGATAAGTTCGTTTTGGTTGAATAAAGAAGGCTGACTGTTAAGTTTGTGAATCATTCTCCTTGTGTTGTGAATTTTGTTAAAGTATTCATTCCGTATTGAGTGATGAATTTCTTGGATCTGTTTTTCATGGGGGGCATCTTTCCATTTATCCGATAAACGTCGCATTAATTCGCGGTATACATTCGGGGCATTATCCATATAGTAATTTATACCTGTAGTACAAAGAAATTTACTATCGTCTTTTTGCATAGAAATATCTAATCCTGTTACTACACATTTCTTAATTTGAGGATTATCTTGTTGTACATTATTGTCACTATATAACAAGGGGTCAATTTGAGACTTTTCTGGATGGTTGTCATTCTGGTCAATTTGACACAAAGTGAGATTTTCTTTATAAGAGTTTGTTTTGGTCAATTTGACACACTTTTCAATATTGTGAGATTTATTCTTTGCATTAACCAATAGTGTGTTGCTCTCAATTTCAATTTGCTGTCTTACCAGTTTTTGTTTCTTATCAGCTCCCGTTTTTGCTAATAAATTTTTAAACTTCCTCATTCTCCGATAATAACTTGTCTTTTCAGCTCTATATCGTTTATCGCTTGCGCCACCTTCAAAATCAGAAGTCCTGGGTAAATGAGCATCCCAATAGCTGCTGTTATGCCCATTAGCGAACAGCAACTGCTCCTTAACTGTCAATCCCTCTGGTTTTGAACTAATATCGCCCATCAATATCTCATCAAAGACACGGAACAATTCTTCTTGTAGTCTTTCGAGTTTTTTCGGATTTAGTATATCTGAAAGATATTTGATGCCCATTGCATTTATCTTTTCCATTTTAATATACTTCACTTCAAATCGTAACACCTGATAGTCAAGACCATGTTGTAATCCTTTATCGTAAACTTTTATATAGTATTGACCATGACAACATTCCATATATTTCATGTTTCGTTCTTCCCTATAGGTGAACTTTTTACTTTTATGGAATATAATTGAATTGAGAATGCTCCCTGAACCAATTCCTATTTTTAGATTTACCCCAAATTCTATGTTTTTAAGTTTTGCGTGCTGTGTTAATATTGACAACTTATCTGCCAATTCATAAAGGGCCAAGTGAATACTTGAAAGCCCGAAACTATCATAGTTGTGAATACCTTGATTGAACATCTTGTGAATGCTTCCTTTTACCTCAATGATACTTCCTTTATCAGTAAGAGTAAGCCCTTTGTATCTGGCAATCGGAAACTTCTGTGTTTTAACTTCACCTGAACAAACACTCACCTTTGCAGGCAACTCAAAATCTATTAATTGATTAGCTCTTACCGCATCAAGGTTTTCGGACAATATGGCTTTGATACCATCTATCACTTACGACGATATTTTATTGATTGTCCAGAAGCTAACAATGCATCAATTTCATCCTTCCGAAATAACACTCGACCACTAATACGATGAGGATTCAGTATGCGTTTTCGTACATTTGTGTGCAAAGTCGGTAACGAAATTCTAAGTTTTTTTGCTACTTCCTTACGGGTTAAATACTCGACATCATCCTTTGGAGGATCATAGTTATCTAAAACTTTTTGGAATGCAGCTTCCAGATGCGCTTCAAATTCCTCTTCTGTAAGTGGTATTATAATTCCTTTCATATTGATTTATTTGAGAGTAAAAGTAAATGGTGAGAGATAAAGAATTTGAGAAAATCAGGACGAAACTATCCTGATTTTTATTATTCTGATTTTTATTTTATATGCACACATATTGGCTTTAATTCAAATATTAGTAAATTCGGGTTTTCACAATCAACCCATAGACGTTATTAATGACCAAAGAGTTCATCACCAACCAAGAGAAACTACTCACGAATGTTGTAAACAATTACATCAAGGATTCTGAAAACCTCTATTTCTTAGTAGGGTTCTTTTATTTCTCTGGATTTGAAGAGATATTCAACAACATCAATGACAAAAAACTCAAAGTACTTGTTGGCCTCGAGATCGAAAGAGGGATAATGAACCAGGTGAAAGAAGTTGAAACATTGGTTGACCGGAATCTTTCGAGACAAGAAACAAGAGAAAATTTCAACAATAGCCTTGTTGATTTATTCAACAACACGAACTTTTTCGACAGTCGGAAGAACATAGAAGCCTTCAAACTATTCTATGAGAAGATAAAAGGGGGTACGCTTGAAATACGCAAAACGAAAGACCCGAACCACTCGAAAATGTATCTATTCGAGTTTGATGAAGATCACTCTCACCATGGGGAGGAACTGGGACGTGTTGTTACCGGTTCATCTAACCTCACTCGATCGGGATTAAGGGCGCAGTATGAACTGAATGTTGTACTTAAAGATAATTCCGACTTTGAGACCGGTAAAGAAATTTTCGATACACTTTGGGGCCAGGCAGTAATCATTGCCGATAAGGATAACATCAAGATATTTGAAGATGATGTAATTGAAAAGATATGGTTCGACAAGGTATATAAACCAATTCTACTTTACATTAGAGTATTGCATGAGTACTTTAGTATTGACCTGGATCAAAAGGTAAAATATCCACATGAGATTACGAAAGAACGTTTCTTTAATCTACGATATCAGATGGATGCTATTCAACTGGCGTTAAGCACCGTTGAAAAACACAACGGAGTTATTATCGCTGACGTAGTTGGACTTGGAAAAAGTATTATTGCCTCATCGGTAGCACATAATCTTAACCTAAAGACGATTATCATTGCTCCTCCCCATCTTGTTAAACAATGGGACGACGAATACCGTGATTATTTCGATTTTAATGCCAAAGTATTTAGTAGTGGCAAAATTGCTGCTGCATTAGAATACATGAACAACAACTCTGATGGTGAGGAAAGATTAATAATAATTGATGAGGCACACAAATACCGTAACGAAGAAACTACAGATTACGGAATGCTGCATAACCTTTGCCAGGGGAATAAAGTTGTGTTGTTAACAGCAACGCCATTTAACAACCGGCCGCAAGATGTTTTCTCCATGATTAAGCTATTCCAGGTTCCGGCAAAATCAACTCTAAAAACAGTTGGCAACCTTGCAGAAGAGTTTTTTAGACTCATTGCAGAGTATAAGAGACTGGAAAAGACACAAAAGGATCAGTCGGAAACACCAGAGGCAATTAAACTAAAGGTAGATGATATTGCCCGGCAGATACGACTAATCATATCGCCACTGGTTATCCGTCGTTCACGTCTCGACCTGGACGAGATTTCAGCCTATAGTGACGATATTAAGACACAGGGAATTGATTTCCCCAAGGTTAATCCACCCGAACAACTAACATACGACTTAGGCAGTATTCAAGACCAGTACATTTATACTCTTGAACGTATTGCATCTGAAGATGGTAAGAATTGTTTTAAGGGAGCGCGCTACCGGCCTATCACTTACCTTAAAGACTTTAAAAAATATAAGAAAACCATCGAGGAAGAGTTTGGTAACTTCAACTTATTTAGAAACGCGCAGAACCAGATTTCAAAATTCATGCGCAGGTTATTAGTTCGCCGATTTGAGAGTTCAATAGCAGCCTTTGAATCAACATTGAACTACATGATTCGTTCATCAGAAAACATTGAGCAATGGATTGAAGTTCGTAAAACCGTCCCCATTTTCAAAAAAGGAAATTTACCTGACATTGATAGCTATTACGAAATCAATTCGGATGACGTACTAAGAGAAATTGAAGGCATGAACCTGGATGATGAGTTGGCGAAGCTAAAAAAACGTGGCTTGTTTGAGATCCCGATTGAAGATATAAAGGTTGGATTTATAAACGATCTTAAATCAGACATAGCCATATTGAAAGCCTTGCATGAATTATGGTTTGAAGATGGCATTAAGGACGATCCAAAACTGAGTCAGATTGCAGTACTTCTAAAGAAACACATGAAACTGGAGCCGAAGCGTAAAATCATTGTCTTTTCGGAGTATGCCGATACGGTGGACTACCTCTACGAGAATTTAAAGAATGATCTGCCTGTGTTTAAATACACCTCCAACGATTCATCAGTTAAGAACAAACAAACCATTGATACCAATTTTAACGCCGGATTAGACAAAGAAAAACAGGAGAACAAGTTCAAAATACTATTAGCCACCGATGCCATTTCAGAGGGTTATAACCTGCACCGGGCAGGAATGATTATCAACTATGATATTCCGTATAATCCTACACGCGTTATACAACGGATTGGAAGGATAAACCGCATTAATAAGAAAGTGTTCGACACCCTGTTTATTTATAACTATTTCCCCTCATCGGTTGGAGAGGATGAAACACGCACTAAACAAATATCGACACTTAAAATTGCCATGATACAAGCCCTGTTGGGTGACGATACGAAAGTATTAACTGATGAGGAACAACTACAATCCTTCTTTAAAGAACGATATGCCGTTGAACTGGAAAAGAGTGAAGAACGTTCGTGGGACACCAGATACAAAGACTATTACCTGAACCTTTCCGACACCAACTCAGAATTGTTAAAATTGGCCCTGGAAATTCCTAAACGAACAAGAATCGCACGCGCTAACGAAGAACAGGAAGGGGTACTGGTATTTGGTAAAAAGGCAAACGACTTTGTGTTTCGTATGGCCAGATCGCAAGATAAAACAGAACCACTACCACCGGAAGAAGCCTTAAAACTATTTGAGGCTACTGCAACAGAAAAGGCATTTAAAACTTCGGAACAATTTGAAACACTCTACGAAAAGGTAAAAGACGATTTATTCAAACGCAATACCCAGGTGCCCAACGAAAAATTAAAACGAGAGGTACTCGACCGACTGGAAGTGATCACACAAAACAGTAATGGAAGTATTAAAGACTACTTATCTGATTTAGTTGCCGTAATTAACCTGGACGGGTTACCACGACATTTCCTAAAATTCCTGAATAAGATAAAACCAAACGAAGCAGAAACTATACCTGAAAAAATAAATCCACACTATATCTCAACCATCCTTAAAACAGCACGAAGTGTCGATGAAGGAGAAGAGTTATTGATATTGTCGGAAGAATTTATTCACCCAAAAACAAACATTAAAACTGAAGCATGATTGATTTTAGCCTACCCTACAAGAAAAAGGATTTTTTAAACTTTCTCGAATCATTTTTACCCGAAGATTATAAGGAGCATAATGAAGAACTTGAGATTCCTTTTAAATCGAAATACACGAATAAAGTAACATTTTGGGGCGAAAGTAACAGCCTTAACCTTGCTGTATATAAAGTTAAACACAGCTCCGAAAACGATGCCCGGGTAAGTTTAACACGCGAAATGTTTCGTTTAATGGCTGCATTTGGCAAACGCAGAGCATTGGTAGTTCTTATTCCAAAAACCGGCGATAGTTACCGCTTCTCGCTTGTAACCATCGACCTAAAAATTGACGAAAAAAACAAAATCCAACGCGATTATTCCAATCCCAAGCGTTACTCGTTTATTCTTGGAGTAAGAGCCGTTCATACTCCACAGAAATTTTTAGTTACCCAAGGACGAGTAACAAGTTTCGAGGATCTGCAGAAACGCTTCTCGGTTGAAGTTGTTAACAAGGAGTTTTACAACCAGATTGCAGTTATGTTCTCGCGCTTGGTGGGCGGTAAGCGCAAACAAGGCTCACGTACCAAAAATTACGACCACGAATTGGAACTACCCTCAACACCTTATGAACACAACGAACAGAAATATAAAGAATTTGCGGTACGCTTAATTGGTAGAACAGTGTTCTGCTGGTTCTTGAAAAAGAAAAAATCGGCCGATGGTATTCCTTTAATTCCTGAAGATGTACTATCAACTTTTGCCATTTCATTTAATCCGAACTATTATCATGGCAGAGTAGAACCATTGTTTTTTAATGTATTAAACACACCGGTTAATGAACGTTCTAAAGAGTTTAAAGAAAAACCCTATAATCAAATCCCTTTTTTAAACGGTGGATTATTTGAACCACAACCCGATGATTTTTACCCAAACAATAAACCCAACTACGCTTTAAAAATACCTGACCAATGGTGGCGTGATTTTATTGATATACTGGAAACTTACAATTTCACCATTGATGAAAATACCAGTATTGATATTGATTTATCGGTTGACCCCGAAATGTTAGGCCGTATTTTTGAAAACCTGCTGGCTGAGATTAATCCTGAAACCGGAGAGAGTGCCCGGAAATCGACCGGAAGTTATTATACACCGCGCCCCATTGTGGAATACATGGTTGATGAAAGCCTGAAACAATACCTTGTAACACAAACAAGCATAGATGAAGAAAAACTGGATTTATTGCTCGATTACAGCCGCGAAGAATCTGGATTAGATGCTAATGAAGAAGATACAGTAAACGAAGCACTGAGCAAAATAAAAGTACTTGACCCTGCCTGTGGTTCCGGGGCATTTCCTATGGGTATTTTGCAAAAGATGCTCCTCATCCTGCAAAAGGTTGACCACAATGCTGAAAACTCAATAGAACAAATACTTGCTGATATTAAAGATCCGGTTTACCGGAAATTGATAGAGTCGAAACTAAAAGCTGCACAGGTTTACGATGATGATGATCTGGACGATTATGCCAGAAAACTCAACATTATCCGGCGTTCAATTTATGGTGTAGACATTCAACCTGTTGCAGTTGATATTGCTAAACTCCGTTTTTTCTTGTCAATAATAGTAGATGAGGTAATTCAAGACGATTTACCCAACCGTGGGATTGAACCACTGCCCAACCTCGAATTTAAATTCGTTTGCGCGAATACGCTTATCCCTTTGCCTCCCGACCGTCAACTATTTGAAAACGTTGATTCTATTAATAAGCTGGAAGAGTTACGTGACCAATATTTTATTAGCTATGGTGAAGAAAAACAGAACATTAAAAATGAGTTCCGTAAGGTACAAGCCCAAATGTTTAATACCAGTATTGACTTATTGAGCCGTGAACCCGGCAGCCACAACACTGTACCGCAAACTCAGACCCAGATGTTAGCCACCTGGAATCCGTTTAGTAACGATTCAACTAAATGGTTTGATCCAAAATGGATGTTTGGGGAGCGGGATGGATTTGACATTGCTATTGGTAATCCACCATACATCGGAGAAAAGAAATTTACTAATCTTTTTGCTCCAATAAAAAATCATATTTTTTGGAAACCATTTTACAGAAGGCGCTCAAATCTATACTACTTTTTCATAATTTACGGCATCTTCTTGAATGCAAAGAATGGTGTTCTGAGTTACATCGTCCCAAATGAATTTATGACAGCTGATTGGGCTAATCGTGTTAGAAAATACATCTTAAAAAACACGAACCTATCACAACTTCTACTCTTTGAAAACAGTGATGTATTTGAAGATGCAGGCACGTCAAGTGCTGTATTGCTGCTAATAAAAAATCAAAAGAGAAAAAATGGAAAGCTATTTTTAATCGATGAATTTTCGAAGGAATTGAACTTAAAAACCTGTTTGGATAAAGAAGCGATTATCAACCAGGATAATTTCGACGAGTCAGGTACTAATATTTGGCATTTCTTTGAATCAGAAAATAAAAGAATTGAAGAAATAGAATTAGGAGAAATATGTGAAGTTTCGCAAGGTATTGTGACAGGATGCGACAGGGTTACATCCAGGCATGCAGAACAAGGATTAATAGAAAAAAGTCTAATAGGTAGAGGAATTTTCGTTTTGCGAGAAGATATTGATTACAAATACCATAATGACAGAATATATCTTAAAATAGAAGAAGCCTGGGTAAAATTAAAGAGAAAGGATGAGAACTATTTAAAGCCATTTATTAATAGTACCCATTTAAAAAGATATAAAGTAAAAAAAACAGATGAGCTTATCATTTATGTGGGTAACCAAGAGCCTTCAGACAACATCTACGATTACTTATTTCAGTTTAAGACAGTATTAATAAATCGTTCGACAACCGTTGATTATAACATTACCACGAATACTTTTGATAAATATACAGAAAGAGACATTAAAAAAGTTTATAGTTCAGCTGGAGCAGTACAGAAAGTAATGAAACGCAAGCACTGGTACAAACCATTATATGAAAGATTGAGTGTGCCATTTGACAATGCAAAGATAGTAGTTAATACAAAGAAAATGGATTTGTTCTCTTATTCAGGCAAGCCAGTTTATGCTTCCGGTGGAGGATTGGGTGGTCAAAACTACATCTATCTTAAACCTAAACAGAAATCGAACTATCTCCTCGAAGTGCTAAAGCTTACCACAAGTAAAGAATTTACAAAATTAATTTCAATTATACTTAACAGCAAATTAACAAAGAAACATATCAAAGAAGGAAACTTCAACCAGCTCAGTACATCAAAAATCAAACAACTAAAGATTATCAAGTTGCCGTTAGATTGTGCAGAAGTATTCAGCAATTATATAGCCATCGTCAAGTGTTTAAAGTCTCCTCCTGCGATCCTGGACCTCATGGTCTACAAGCTCTACGAACTAAGCTACGAAGAAGCCTTAATTGTTGACCCGGAGTTGCCCGGCATTATTTCGCGTGAGGATTATGAGCAGGCTGGTATTGAGGAGTTGGCGGAGTGGGAAGTGTAAAAAAGAACAGAACTTAACTTTAAACACATGGTATGAGGCAACTTGACAAAACAGAAAAACGCCTTTTGTGCACTTTAAAGGAATTGTGCGGAAATAAAACCGTGTCGATAAAAATTGAAACCATTATAGAATCGTTCGAGACCTTTAAAAAAGTAGAGTTCGAGTTAATTGCAGACCCTCCAACAAAAATCGTGCGTTATAGGGCAAAAAATGAAGCTGATTATAATCTTTACAAAAACACCCTGGCAACTTTTATTAACCTCATCGACCAGCTTCGTAATGAGCACTGGATATTCATGGTTCCTCGAAATTTGCATGGATTTGAAAGTGGCACTTATAATCCAATTAATGGAGAAAAAAAGGATTATACGGATATTAACAGGAATCTTCATGATAGATTTGTTGACCTTTTTGACTATGAAATTTATTTAACAAAAGGACTCCTCGACTATATTAAAAACAATTTTAAAACAGAAGAAAAAAGGCGATTCAATAAATCACACAGAGCTACCTGGATTGCGATTTTAATTGCGTTTATCACTTTAGTTATTACAAATCTGCCTTGCTCTAAAAAAAATGAATCGTTCGTCAAATTAGAATCAAACGATATTAAAGCTATTACAAGTCATATTGACAGCATCAACGAAAAACTTGATTCGATTACACTTTATCAAACTTTAGATCTGTCAACTTCATTACCTAATTACAAAGTTACTGCTGTAGACAATTTAAATATCCGAAACAACCACATTTTATCCAATAATACTATTTCCGGTCAATACTTAAACAAGGGCGATTTAGTTGTTATACAGGAAGAAAAAACAGTTGGCTCTGAAAAGTGGTTGAAGATTTTATACGCAAATGATTTAAATGGAGACTTGGCAGAGGGTTGGGTTTGTGACCGGTCTGGATTTTTTTACTAACAATAATAAACTTGTGTATAATGCCAAATATTTTCAAAATAATAGAAAAGGTTACAAGTAGAATAGAGCCATTCCATTCTGAGTTTTTGGCAGATGCATTACGTAAAAATAGCTCATTATTAGTTGGCCTGCTGCATTTAATACAAAACCAAACCAGAATTAACCTTTCCGACCTCATCAATGCCAACCAATTTGAAGTCATCAGCGAAGATTCCTTTGACGATAATAAAAGAATAGATATTGTTATTCTCTCCCCTGCTTCCAAAGATATTGTAGGTATTGAGGTTAAAACAACTGATTCGAGTGTACGAGACAATCAGCTAAACGAGTATTACGCCAAACTCACGAACAAATACCCTGGCAAGAGAATTATTTTTGTCTTTCTCACCCCATATAACATTGATAACTTGCCAGAAGAAATTAATCCCTCTAACATTAAAGCCATTAAGGAATTTTCTTACTATGCCAGTAACCACACTAACTCAGTGCATCTAAATTGGGATCAGGTGATTAGCTTGTATCAAGATCTCGATAATTATGCAGGAAGCATTTTTGAATCACACCATGATTTCATTCAAAAAAGAGTAACAAATACCGCCAAGTTAATTAGCAGATTATCAAACTTGGAAAGAAACAGAGGTCTTGCTGATTTCTTTGGAGAAGAATGTGTTGAAACTTTTTTAGAAAAAATTATGGATAGTAATATAACATACCAGGAGAATGAGAGCAATATAACTTTCCCCATTCCCAATAATACAACAGCAATAGGAAATCTACTTTCATTGTTTAGCATCCTTATTGAATCTGATAATCTTAAAAAAACCGTTAAAAGACAGGATAGAGTCGAGAAGGCATTAATCCTCAGCTACGAAAACAGCTCACATGGAGATTTCTTTATATCCTTCTTTGACTTGATCCATTCTTATAAATACCTTTGGATAGAAGGGAAAGGAAACCTGGGAATAAGAGCAGCACACGAATCACACCCAAGTTCGGGTGTGAGCTTATTTACGATAGACAGAAATTCAATAGCGATCCGTAAAACAAGATAGAACTAAAAACTAATAAGATGGAAATATCAACACTTTTATCACACATTGACAACGGCCATATGGCTTTACCTGAGTTTCAACGAGGCTATGTTTGGAACAGAGATCAGGTACGTAGTTTTTTTGATTCATTATACAAGAGGCATCCTGTTGGAAGTTTACTTGTCTGGGCAACGCAATCAACCAATGCAGTGCATCGTGGTGATGGACAGTTAGCACCCGGAATTGTAAAACTAATACTTGATGGCCAACAAAGAATGACAACGCTATACGGGGTAATACGAGGTAAAGCTCCGAAGTTTTTCGAAGGCAATGAGAAGGCATTTACAGGGCTTTACTTTAACCTGGCGACGGAACAGTTCATGTTTTACTCGCCAATGAAAATGGACGAAGATCCGCTATGGATTAATGTTACCGAACTGATGAAAAAAGGACACGATGGGATTGATGAATTAACTGCCAGGCTATATAGTAAACCGGAATTAACAGGACAATCGAGATATGTTGGTAAACTGGCTAAATTACTTGGGATTAAAGATGTCTCGTTCAACATTGAAGATGTTACAGGAGAAGATAAAACTATTGATGTTGTAGTTGATATTTTCAACAAAGTTAACAGCGGCGGAACCAAACTATCAAAAGGAGACCTTGCCTTAGCTAAAATTTGTGCAGAATGGCCGGATGCCCGGGATTTAATGAGAGGGCAGATTGATGATTGGAAACATTCGGAATATCATTTCAACCTGGATTGGTTATTAAGGTCTGTAAATACCATCTTAACAGGTGAAGCAAAATTTCAATATCTACATAATCAGAAAGCTGTGGACATTGAGAATGCGTTTAAAAAGGCAACAAAACATATTGATAATGTACTTAATCTAATTTCAGGCAGATTAGGATTAGATCATGACCGAGTATTATTTGGCCGTTTCGCCATACCAGTCATGGTTCGATTGTTAGATAACTTAAATGGAGGATTAGACGAGACAACAAGAGACAAACTCTTATTTTGGTACGCTCAGGCTGGTATGTGGGGACGATTTTCCGGTTCAACAGAATCTTATATCGATAAGGATTTATCAGTGATAGAAGGTAAGGAGAATGGAATTGATAATCTTATAGAGCAACTAAGACTATGGCATGGAGGATTAAAAGTGGAACCAGGGCACTTTTCCGGCTGGAGTCTTGGTGCCAGGTTTTATCCGGTTTTGTATATGCTAACCCGTATGGGAGAGGCCAAAGATTGGGGTACTGGAATTCCATTAAAAGCCAGCTTGCTGGGTAAAATGAATAAACTTGAGGTACACCACATATTTCCAAAGGCACAACTTTATAAGTACGGTTATTCAAGGGCAGAAGTTAATGCACTTGCAAACTTCTGTTTCCTTACTAAGGATACAAATCTAAAAATTAGTGACAGGTTGCCGGAAATATATTTTGAAGAAGTGGAAAGCAGTCATCCTGGCGCACTATCTTCTCAATGGATTCCAATGAATGAGGATTTATGGAAAATTGAAAACTACCGATTGTTCCTTCAGGAGAGACAAAAACTTTTAGCTGAAGAAACGAATAAGAAAATGGAAGAATTGCTACATGGCGACACAAAATGGTTGTCTGGTTCGACTGTTCAACCACCGCAAAAAATATATGGAGGAATTTCTTCTGACGATGAAGAAAAAGAACTGGAAGAACTTGCATCGTGGGTAGAAGAACAAAACCTGACACCCGGTGAGATAGCATATGATTATTCCAATCCTGAAACAGGCCAGCAAGAAGCCATATTTGACTTAGCATGGCCAAATGGCATTCAGGAAGAATTAAGTGAACCGGTGGCTGTTCTGCTTAACGAAGGAGCAGAAACTCTTGCCATAGCTAATAATGCTGGATTTAGATGTTATACATCAGTAGATGATTTTAAACGATATATTGAAAAAGAAATATTGAGAAAAGACAAACAGCTTATGCTCTACTAACCCTGTCAAAACTCTAACCTAACTCAAATCAACAGGCTCAATGAGATTAGCAATAAAGAGGCCTTAATTGTCGCCCAAGAGTTCTCCGGTATTATTTTGCGTGAGGATTATAAGAAGCTGGCAGAGTTGAATGTTTGATATAGATTTTTATAACTTTGATAAAAAAGCTTAAACGATTGCATTAATGGAAGAAAACATATTCTTCGACAGAAAATCATTAAAACTGGTTACCGGAAAAACTGCCGACTGGAATGAAATAGCCAAGGATTGTGTAAGTTTTGCAAATTCAAGAGGCGGCAGCATACTCATTGGAATTGAAGATGAAGAAAATGAACCTGCAGTTAATCAAAAAATAAATCCGGATTTACCTCAGAAAATTATAAAAAGAGTTTCAGAACTCACAATTAACGTCGGAACAACGGCTACAATTATTACCAGTAAAAATGGTGGTGAGTATGTCGATTTAAAGGTATTACCAAGCATTTCAACAATTGCCAGCACTACCGATGGAAAGTACTACTATCGAGTCTCAGATAATTGCCTCCCACTACCTCCTGACGAGCTTATGCGGTTGCTTACCGATAAACCATCATACATTTGGGAGACTAAAGTCGTTCGCAATGTACCGAAAACCGAAATTGATGAAGCCAAACTTCAAAGTTTCATTCTAAATATTCAAGCATCTGACCGTATTAGCAAATTTGTAAGAGATAAAGGCAAAGACGAACTACTGGAATACTACTTAATGGCAGAAGGCCAACATTTAACGAACCTGGGCGTGCTTTGGCTTGGCAAAAGAAACGATCGTGCTAAACTTCTCTATGCACCGGTTGTTCAATTCCTTAAGTATGACGAGCATGGACAGCGTGTTAATAAAATGGTTTGGGACGACTTTTGGTTGAACCCTAAGGAGTTAATAGAAGCTGTTTGGACACAGATTCCCGACTGGAAAGAAGGAATAGAAGTATCAGATGGCATGTTCCGAAAATTTATCCCTAATTACGAAGAAGAAGTTGTACGAGAACTCTTGGTAAATGCCCTTGTCCACAGACCATATACAACGCGTGGCGATATTTTCATTAACCTATATCCAGACCGATTAGAAATTCGTAACCCGGGTCTTTTCCCGCTCGGAGTTACCACAGAAAACATTCTTCATAAAACCATACGAAGAAATGAACACCTTGCAAAAGTCTTTTACGATTTAAAACTGATGGAACGCGAAGGATCTGGTTATGACAAGATGTATGAGATTCTGTTAGGTAATGGCAAAGAAATTCCTATTCCAAATGAAGGAGATGACAGTGTTTGGGTTACTGTAAAAAAACGTATTACAAAAAATGAGATTGTGTCCTTCATTAATCGAGTAAATAATGAATATCAGTTACGACAAAAAGAACTTATATGCTTAGGCTTGGTCGCGCAGCATACAACCCTATCCGCAATCGAATTTTCATCACTTCTAAATCTGCCAGGACAAAATGCCATAAAAGACTGGTTAGGAAGATTAATTGACCTCGGAGTTATCAGAACAAAAGGCAAAACCAAAGGAACCGAGTACTTCGTGAACCCGGAATTATTAAGAAAAACCAAATTTAAAGGCAAAACTACTCTTAAAAAGATTGAAGATCACAGGCTCCGAGAATTGATATATCAAGACCTAATTACTTATCCCAAAAGCGCAATAGGTGATATTCATAATAGAATTGGAAAGGAAATCTCGAAGCGTCGAATAAAATTTCAATTAGATCAAATGAAAGAAAAAGATGAAATCGTTTGGGATGGAGAAAAGAGATGGCGCCGATATTCTATCAACAAAAAGGCATGAAATAATTAACAATTGTTGATAGATTGTTGATAGAATCTGTTAATAGAAATTAATACATGATGCTATGATTGATTCCCATTAAGAACAGAAATGCACATCTATATCACTGATTTACTGATTCATTTTACACTAAGCCAGTCTGCTAATTTGCCTTTTTAAGAACCCTCATTTTCATATCAACAACACTGAATGTATTCTCTAAATTCTTTCGCAACGCATCCGGATCTTCGTTAATATACTTACGAAGTGTTTTAAAGTCTGTGTGCTGAGTTATATCCATGACTTGAGGAATTGGCATCTTCGCCACATTTAGAAGCAAGGAAACACATGTTCTACGCCCCGTGTGCATTGTTATGTGCTTATGAAGGGGTTCTGTCCTAACCAATTTATCGCGACCTCTCATACGTTCAGTTGAGACCATCCTATCAAGTTCAGCCTCCTCAGCTGCTTCCTTCACGTAATCGTTAAACTTTTGGTTACTGATCTCAGGCAGTTTAAAGTTGTACTTTTTCAAGACTTGGAGTGCTGGTGCAATGTAACCGATAAAAGGAACAATAGTCTTCTTACCTGTTTTCTCAGCCTTAAAAATCCAGGAGTCACCTACAATATCTGCCTTATTAAAGTTTGCAATATCTCCCCATCGCTGTCCGGTAAACGCGGCAAAACAGAATAAGTCACGCACTTGTTCCAAGCGTTTATCCGCAGAAAAATCATGTTCATAGAATTTCTTTAACTCATCCATTGAGAGTGTAACAATATCTTGTTTAGGTTTCCTTCGCGAAGAAAAGTCGGTACGCTGAAACTCACGATTCTTGTGATGTCCGCGTTCAAGGGACCACTTAAGAAAGTGTTTTAAGTTTTCAAGATATTTTGACACGGTGTCATTCAACAATCCTTTTTCGTTATTACCTTCCTTGTCCTTTCTCTTTGGATTTTCTACTTCTGTCAAAAGGTAGTTCCTGTAATCATCATAGAAATTCATATCAATCTGTGAGAAGGTGAGGTTCTGGTACTTTCTTTTGTCCGCGCAAAATCCTTCCAATGACTTTTTCAGCGTCTTATACTTCTGAATAGTCCTTGGTGACACATTCGTTTTATTCTTATCTATATAGTCCTGTAATACATCAAAGAAGCCCGTTCCATCTTCAAAGTCAGGATTCTGCTCTGACTTTACGAACTCTACGATTTTCTCCTTTACCTGATTGAATGTAATGTCTGCATTCTCGTTTACCAAACCGTTATAGAAGTCCGTTACATTTTTGTATAGTGTAGTGATTCTTTTATTGAATTCAGAACTCCCCGTTAGATTCGTCTTCATTCGTTGTTTGCTGAAGTCCCAATCTTTCGCGCGAATATTGAGGTCTGTCTTACATTTAAACCTGTTTTTCCTATCAAAACCAAATACCATTAAGATCGGTGTTTCAATAGGATTGAAGTACTTATCAAGCCTACCGTTTTTTTGCTTCTGCTCTTTTACTTTATCTGAGCTACCTTTTTTAAATTTCTCTCGTAGTACAAAATTGATGTTTGCCATGCTATTCAAGGTTTTTAGAATAATTAATTTTGGGACACATTTGGGACACATTTGGGACACAATGTCTTAATCATTCAATATTTCATCGAATCCAAAAATAAAGAAATATTCCTAAAAGCACTATATATAGAGACTTTTATTTAACTGGCCGATTAAAATAAAAATTAAGAAAAAATAATTTTGTAGCGCGGCTCCCGCTACTTTTAAAAGCCAGAAGACATTTTCTTCTGGCTTTTTTCGTATTATCGCACCCGTTAAACACCTATATCTTTACTACTTTTAATTCCGATTATTATATCCTTATCTATTCAAAAAAAATTTATATAAAAGGTAGGGGTAAATTGTTTGAGTTCGGTATGTTTATGAAAGTTGGGAAAAACCATCTTTTTTATGCAGGCAAAAAGAAGCAAACAACTAAAGCTTGTAAGGTGCACTAAGTTGATATAAACCCGATAAAACAAAGAAAATTGACCAAGGAAGAGTTTAAAGGATTATTTGACGAACAGTTTGATCGGATAAGAAACTACATCTATTACCGGTCGGGCGACAAAGAACTGGCTACTGATATTGCGCAGGAGGCATTTATGAAATTATGGGAGAAAGATTTTGAATTCCATCCGCAAAAAAATGTAGGATTGCTGTACAAGCTGGCTACCGAACTTTTTATTTCGAGATACAGGCGCAATAAAATTGCCGACAATTATAAAAGCTATGTACAATTTAAGTTAAACGACGATGCTATTAAGCCCGACGAAATGATGGAATACGAACAACTTAAAGAAGACTACGAAAAAGCACTTGCTGAAATGAGCGAAAAACAACGAACGGTATTTTTACTCAATAAACACGAGGGGTTTAAACAAACCGAAATTGCCGAACAACTAGGCATAAGTATTAAAGCCGTTGAAAAACGAATGAAAAATGCCTTAAGTCTGCTACGCGTAAAATTGAATTACAATGGTTAACAGAAAAATTTGAAGTGATGAAAAAAGATAATACGGAAAAAATAAACAGCTTAACCGAGATGGTGGAAGTAGACTATCCGCAATCAAAAGAAAGCATATGGAATTTAATGGAAGAGCAACTTACAAGGCCTGCCACAAAAGAAACAAAAGTGCGAAAATTGAATTTTCAGCACTTGGCTATTGCCGCGTCTGTTGCTATTTTACTGGGTATTGGCTCTTTTATGCGTTTTTACCAGATAGATTATACCGCCACCGCTGGCGAACACCTCACTGCCCAACTGCCCGATGGTTCAGTGGTTGATTTAAACGGACAGTCAAGCTTGCAGGTAAATCCTTACTGGTGGAAAGTAAAACGAACCGTTAAACTTAAAGGTGAGGCCTATTTTGAAGTGGAAAAAGGAAAACGTTTTTCGGTGGTGAGCAACAATGGTAGAACAACGGTATTAGGCACAAGTTTTAATATATATGCCCGCAATAACCATTACGAGGTAAGCTGTTTAACTGGTAAAGTTGAGGTAGAAGTTGGAAGTGGAATAAAGCAAATTATTTATCCTAATCAGCAAGCCATTTTAAAAAATAACAGCATTGAGGTTGCCGAAACTAACGTTACACACGCTACTGATTGGAGAAACAATACATTTTTCTTTACATCAGAACCTTTACAAAGGGTATTTAACGATATTGCAATTGCTTACAACATAAATATTGATGTACAAACAGAAGATATTTACACCGGCAGCTTTAAACAGTCAGACAACATTGAAGATGTTTTAAGTATAGTATGTGTGCCTTTAAATCTTACATTTGTAAAACAACAATCAGGCGATTATGTAATAAAAAAGAATTGATTTTTGAGGTACGTATTATTATTATCAACACTGTTTCTATGGACACTAACCCTAAATGCTCAAACTGTTCATTTGCGATACAACAATCAGTCGCTTGATAAAATATTAATTGATCTTCAGGCAAAATACTCCGTCAATCTTTCGTTTAGCAATAACCAGCTTTCAAAATATACTTGCACTGTTAATAATGATTTTTCCAACGTACACGATGCGTTGGAATTTCTGCTTATAAAAACCCCGTTGGTAGTTGAGCAGTTCGGAGATGTTTACCTTATAAAACAAGGCACAGAAAAGGAGAGCAAGACTTTTTTACTGGCCGCAAATATAATCGACAAAAACACGCGCGAACGCTTGCCCTATGCACACATTTTGGTGAATGAACGGCCACTTACCACCAACCAGAACGGCAGTTTTTCGGTTAAATGTAAAACCGATTCAGTTTTTAGGGTAAAAGTAAGCTACCTGGGTTTTTACCTCTGCGATACCGTGCTAACCGCCTCAACACAACACCAACTGGAATTAAAAGCTATTTCTTATGAAATTGAAGAAATTAACATAAATGCCCTTCATTCGATCCATAAAACCGGAGAGGTGAGCAAGCCGGGAGCAATTAGGCTGAACAGTTTTGTAAGTAATTATTTACCGGGTAACGGCGATCAATCGGTATTTAATCTGCTGAGGTTACAGCCTGGAATACTGGCCGCCGGAGAGCAATCGTCTGATCTGCTGATTTGGGGCAGCTACGAGGGGCAAAGCAAACTGATACTGGATGGTATTACGCTTTTCAGTATGAAAAATTACAACGACAACATTAGCACAATAAATCCTTTAATTGTAAAAGATTTAAGTGTATTTAAAGGAGCTTACGGGATCGATTACGAAGGCAGGGTTGGAGGCATTGTTGATGTGTCGGCAAAGGACGGAAACAGGCAGAAATTCAGCTCGAGCCTTAATGTAAACAACCAAACCGTAAACGGACTGGCTTCCGTTCCCTTGTTCAGCAAGAAAGCCTCTTTGCTAATGGCCGTCAGACAAACCTACTACGAGCTGTACGACCAAAGCAGGCTTACCTTAAATTCAGGCAAAGGTGAAAATGCTGCCACAGAACGAATTTTACACCCCGATTACAATTTCAGAGATTACAACCTCAAACTATCAGGTGATTTTAACGACAAAACAAGCTACCGGATTAACTATTTACACGGTAAAGACAGATTTGAATACGCTCTGAACCTCGAGGGGAAACAGTCGAATTTTATCTACAACGACTCGGAAAAAAACAGGCAAAGCGGCTGGTCGGCACAAATCAATCATATTTGGAACAATGGAATAACTTCCCGGATTTCGGCTTCCGGTTCTTCATTAACACGGAACATTACAAACGAACAGCAGGCCGGAGGTGGTACCGGTGGCGGAAATGGCAGTGGAGGAGGAAATTCGGACTCCAGCATTCCATCAGGAAGTGCTATTTATCAAACCTTGTTAAACGACAAGATCGAGAACCACATTCATGAACAAAATATAAAAATTGAAACACATATTCCGCAGGCAGAAAACTACCAAATAAAAGGATTTGCTGCCTGGAATCATCATGAAACAAAATACAAAGAAGATTCGCTTAATGTTAACATTCATCGGTTGGACAATAAGCTAAACCGCCTAAACCTTGGCATAAACAACCACCTAACAATTGGCAAAAAACTGGATATAAATGCAGGCCTTATTTACGAACACATTTTACAACACAACAAAAATTACTGGCAGCCAAGGCTTAGCCTCAGGTACCTGGTAGACAAAAATTTAGACATTAGTTTATCGTACGGCAAATACACACAGCACGTTACTCAATTGCCACAAATAGATGATTTTAACCACATCAGGTACTTTTGGATGACCAGCGATTTTGACCAGATTGCCGTACAAGAAGGCACACACAAAGTATTGGGTTTTAACTATAAGACTGGAGGCTTAAAATTCGACTTGAATGTATTTCAGCGAAACACCAAGGGCTTAACACGTTTTATTAATTACGAGTACAACTCGGCTGTTTATAGCGGAAAAAGTCGCTCGTCTGGTTTTGATTTTCTTTTTAGCCAAACCTACCGAAATTTGAACTTTTGGATAGCTTACACCTACAGTAAAACCGAAGAACATTTTGATTATTTTGAGACTGATAATTTTGCGCGTGCACTGCACGACCAGCGCCACGAACTAAAAGGTGCAGCCATTTACCGTTTTAACAAATGGCATTTTTCGGCTAACTATGTTTTGGGCTCTGGTTTTCCCGATTTACTTAGCAATACCGTACTTGATAATTACCAACGCCTGGATATGGCCATTAACAAAACCTTTAATCTCAGGAAACTAAACATCAATACCGGAATCTCCATTTTAAACCTGCTCAACCATAAGAATATTAAATACGACAATTTTTACCGCCTCGAAAGCGACGAAGGAGATGTAACCTTACATGCTGAAGCGCTTCCTTTTACCCCTACAATTTATTTAAACCTTACTTTTTAATTACAATTTTCTACCACCTAAAACACACTGTTTTACTGCTGTTTACATAAATAACCTCAATATTTTTTCATTTTTTTTCGTTCCGCAGGTAGGGGAAAAACCACTTCAAACGGTGTGAAGATGTAAACATTATTTAATAAATTAAAAAATTGTATATCATGAAAACATTAGTAAAATTTTTAGCAGCATTTTTCTTTATTGCATTTGTAGCCAACACATCATTCGCTCAAACCGAAGAAGGAGCAGTTTGCGATGGAACCGGAGTACCACAACAATTAAACGAAGGAACTGGAGAAGGCGTGCGTGGAGCCGGTAATGGTAACGGCAATGGAGTAATGACACAGATAAAAGAAAATGGAGGTGAATTTCAGGCTACATTTAAAGCCACATTAACCGAAGAACAATTGGCAATTATTGAAAACCTGGAATTAACCCGCGAAGAAAAAAGAGAAGCTCTTCAGGCTACTTTCAGCGAAGCTCAACGTGAAATGTATGATGGCCACATGGCAGAGGTTGCAGAAAGACAAGCAGCACGGGGTAGCAATGCATTAAACAAAAGCCAAATGGAGCAAGCCGTAAAAAATGGCCTGCAAAAAGGAAAAGGAGGCAAATAATTAAGAGCTTAAGAACTACAAAAAGGCACTTAAAAGTGCCTTTTTGTTCTGCTGTTTCCAACAAAAAATAATTTTTTATTCTTCTTGCCGAGGCTGTTTTCAGGCATTTTACGCTTTCAATCTTGTAAAAGCAAAGCATTTAAAATCATTCACGAAGTTTAAATTACCACACCATGAAATCATTTACTTACATCATTATTCTTCTGGCTTGTTTACCGGTTTTATTGCATGCTCAAAACGACAAGGTAATTTCTACTGTTTTAGATACCCAAAAAGAAGCAAGACTTGATTCGTTAATTAACGACCTGTTCGCTAACGATGCTGAATTACAGAGTTTGCTTGGTGGTGGCAGCCCGTTTAAAACCCATTATTTTTACTACCGAAATTCATACAGCACCAAAACCATCTTCTCTGGTCGCGAAATTGGCAACAACCAGATGAACATTGGCAACCAGTTCTTTTATTTAAATGGCTCTGGCTTTTACGCCGGTATTTCCGGAGTTTGGTATAATCAACTCGACCCGGGCTACCGAACAACGGTGTTAATGGGAGGTTACAGCAACAATTTATTTAAAATAGATGCGCTTCGGGTGAGGCTATCGTACCTGCGCTATATTTCGCATATAAACGACCCTGCCTACGAACCGCTATACACCCAAAGCGTAAGCTCGGGATTTACTTTGAGTAATAAAAAAGTTGGCTTGAGCGTTGACGGAGCCCTAAATTTAGGAAATTACGATAGTGGAAGAAGCCTATCGGCCGATGTTTTTGGCAACATCGTACTGTATAAAAACGGCCCACGCAAAAAGATAAAACTTCGCCCTGAAGCTTCGGTAACCTATGGCATCGACTACCAGGAATTTATTCTGCCCGAGAGTTTTATCGATCCGCAAACCGGTATTGAATACAACTCGTACTACGACGACAAATTCGGACTGATGAACATTCAATTTACCCTGCCTCTTTATGTCAGCTACAAAAACTTCGACTTTCAGCTTTCGTACCAGTACAATATGCCCCAAAATTTTGTCGATGATATTGAACACCCCAACGTTTCAGCATTTCAGTTCTCGATGGGCTACTTTTTTAGCTTAGGCAAATAAGCATCTGATTCGTTATTTAATTATCGCTGAAGGATAGTTAACTTTTGACACAAGAGCTATTAGCTTTTCATCGCTGGATACTCAAAAACATCCGGAATTAAATTAATCGTTTTCAGGCACAAACCGCTCTACATTCAAAGTTAGCTGCTCAGCAAGCATTCACAGTAACTATGGGCACTAGAAAATTGTGCATTCAAAGCTTATCCTCTTATTTTAAACGCCGCATCTTTTCCCAATAAAAACCGTATAGTAAATCAGGCCGGTCTCAGAAGTTTTTTTCTTGTCGCTTTTCATCTCATTAACTGATTGATAATCACATCTCCGGATTGTTTAACCAAAAATCAGTTATTATGAAAAAAATTATCTTTTTTGTATTTGTTACAACTATGCTTTGTGCTTGCGATTGCCAATGGCGACTAGCCGTAAGTGAGGATATTGCCCTTATTGCCAATGCCGGGATGACACATGTTAACGGTGGAGAAAGTTACAACCCTGCATTTGGAGGAGCTATTGGAGCTGAAACAACCGTACTCAGACGCGATGAAAAATCATCCTTCAAAACCGGTGTAAATATTTCATTTCAGGGAGCAAGCTACGAGGAAACAATTTCTTACGATACCTATTCACTCAAAAGTGTACAATTGGAAGAAAATACCTTTTCAGGCAAAGTAAACCTATCGTACCTGAATATTCCCTTATTGTACCATTACCAATCGAATAGTGGATTTTATGCAGAAGGCGGTCTGCAACCCTCGTTTTTATTAAGTGCTAAAGATAAACCTGATGAAGGTGCAAGCTATGATTTTAAAGACTATATAAAAACTGTAGATATTGGAATTCCCGTGGGTTTGGGATATCAACTAAATGACAACTTAAGCCTGGGAGTTCGTGCTGTTTATGGGTTATCTAATATAAACACGGAAGGAACCGAGATGTATTCAAGTGAGGATAACGACCATAACGTAACCGTATTTGGTGTATTCCGTTATACCTTTTCTAAAAAATAAGCAAAAGAAAAGCCGGCATTAAAAAAATACCGGCTTCTTGTATGTATTAAAAATGTATTTACTGCTTTACGCGCTCGCTGTAAGAACGGTCGGCTGTACTAACGCGAATAACATCGCCTTCGTTTATAAACATGGGCACCATAACCTCTGCTCCGGTTTCAACGGTTGCAGGTTTTAATGCTGTTGAACTGGCGGTGTTTCCTTTTTCACCCTCAATAGTTGCTGTAATTGTTAACTCCACTTTGTCGGGCATTTCAGCTGTTAACGGAAGCTCTTCTTCTGCATGAAACTGAATTTCAATTACCTGTCCTTCTTTCATCAGGTCGTTATTTTCAACCATCGATTCGGGTATTGAAATCTGCTCGTAAGTTTCGGTATTCATTACATTTAACCCCATATCATCGCGATACAGGAACTGGTAAGGACGGCGCTCAACACGAACATCATCAACTTTAACACCTGAGTTAAAAGTATTTTCAATTACCCTACCGGTTTTTACATTTTTAAGTTTTGTACGTACAAAAGCGGGGCCTTTTCCCGGTTTTACGTGCAGGAATGATACAATGGTGTAAATGTCACCTTTAAACATAAAGCACATTCCATTTTTAAAATCTGCTGTAGAAGCCATGATAAATTTTTTTCTTTTTAAACCGCTGCAAAAATAATTAAATCCATTAAATATCAAGCATTTCTAGCTGCTTTTGCTCTTTTTCAAAAAATCTATTGCAATACGCGCTCAACGCCGTTGGTTTTGTAATGTTTTATTACTCCTTTTAAGGCACCAACACGCATATCGAATTCAATGTAAACAGGCACTTTATCTTTTTTTGCCAGGTAAAACCGTACGCCGTCTGATTTCTCCAACACCCGGCCTTTCCGCACGGTTGGTGTTAATACGTGGCAATCAATTTCTCCCACATCGGTTTTAATTTTCTCATCGCGCAAATACCGAATGGAAACATCTGATATTTTATCGGCATTTATGGTTGGATAAATTACGGCATCACCGGGTTGAAGATTTTCAAATGGATTTTTATGAACGAAATAGAAAAAAACCGAAATCAGGTCGAGTAAATCTTCCGGAACAGCACGCCAACCGCTACGCTGGCTGTAAATCGAATCAACATCATGGTAAAACAGTGTTTCGTTATAGCGCCGGTAACTGCCTTCTTTTACATTTCTAATGGTTTTTACTGGCAACCTTGTTTCGGCATCAACAGTGGTTTCGTATATGTCGTAAACACCATATAATTTATTGGCAAGGCCGGTAGTTTTTCCCATTACGTGGTAATGAATGGCCGGTTGCCCGTTAAATATTGTATCGTAGATAGTCATTTCTGCCTCGCCGCCTTTTACAAAACCAAACTTTAAATGAAATTTTATCGAGATTTCATTGGCATAAAGCAAGTGTGTGGCAAAAACAAAAACAGTCAGTATTACAATTACTTTCTTCATTTTAAAATTTTGTTTTTCGGAATAGTTGCTACAAAATCCTTTAAATAAAAAGGTTCGAAATAAGCAACGTTTTCAAATTCCTTTTTGTTGTACTTAATTTCTGCCAGATTTTGCATAAATCGTGCCGATGTTTTTTCCGGACCAGTAAACAACGCATTTTCGTGTTTTATTTTACCGTCGCATTTTTGGGCACCATTTCCAAAAAACAATATTTTTTTCTGCTTAAGCTGTTCAGCAAAAGAATTGTCGTCAATAATTTCAGCACTAACTTTTGTAAGTGCTTTTCCTGTTTTATCGTAAAGTGCCGTGTACACTTCCATGCGGCGTGCATCAATCATTGGGCAAAAAAGTAGCTCTTCGTTATCCGTTGAGGTATAAAAACCTGCTACATTTTCAGCCACAAAATGTCCCATTGCCTCTATAGACCCAATACCGATAAGTGGTTTATCAAGTGCATAACACAAGCCTTTTGCTACCGACACACCGATTCGGAGTCCGGTGTACGATCCGGGGCCTTTGCTAACCGCAACCGCATCTATGTTCTGAATGTCAAAGTGGTTCTCTTCAAAGAGTTCTTCAATAAAAACAGTAAGCAACTCCGAATGCTTTAAACCATCTGCACTTTCTTTTAAAAACATTGTTTTGCCATTCTCGGCCAGCGAAACCGAACAAACATCGGTTGATGTTTCGATATTTAATAGTATTGCCATTTGATTCTTTTAACAAACTTTCGCAAAAATAGTTAAAGCTGCGTAAACTTTCCGTTTAAAATTATGCCATCAAGCTGCATTTTTTTTGCTGCTTTCAAAGCATCTTCTTCGGTATGTACAATTGGCTCTCCTCCTGCATTAAACGAAGTATTAATTAGTGCTTTTATTCCGTATGTCTTATCCAAATGTGTGAGCAAATCAAAAAGAAAAGGGTTTTTTTCCCGTTTAAAGAGGGTTTGAAAGCGGGCTGTTCCGTCGGCGTGAATAGCTCCGGCTATTTCATTTTGTTTCTGGGGCAAAACGGCAAAATCAAGAAGCATATGCTCCGATAAGGCATCGATTGTTTTCTGCCCGGTAAAATATTTTACATTTTTTTCTAATGCCACCGGGGCCAACGGACGATACCATTCGCGCCCTTTTTTCTCGGTACTTAATTTTTTTGCCAGAGCTTTTGAGCCCGCAAAGGACAGAATACTTCTATTACCAAGTGCGCGGGGTCCGGTTTCGCCAAAACCATTACAAATGCCAATAAGCTTTTTATCGACCAGCTTTTTGGCCAGCAACTTTATTTCTTCCTCGCTAATGGTAGCTTCATAGTTTTCAATACCCCAATTGTTTAAGTAGGCTGTTCCGGGTTCAACCTTTCCATGCTTTTTCCACTCGACACAGGCGGCAGCTCCCAGAGCCAACCCCGAGTCTTCGGTGCAGGGCGGAATAAAAACCTGCTTAAACATACCACTGTCAATTATGCGTGTGTTGGCCACGATGTTTAATGCCGAACCTCCGGTATAGTAAAGAAAATCTGCCCCTGAGTTTTCTTTCAAGCGCTTTAAACTCTTGAGCAGCTCCAGGGTAAAAAGTTCTTGAAGTGTGGCAGCAACATCTTGCAGGAAAGGATCTTTTTGATTAAAAGACTTTAACTCCACTCCCCAATCCTTTTTTGCTGCAACTAAAAACAGCGATGTCTTTCCCCAGATATCCTGAAAAAAGTTGTTTTCTTGCAACCAGATTTTCAATTCTGGTTTATAGCTTCCCAAACCGGCATAGCCCATAAATTTACCAGGTACAGCATTCTGTTCGGCAAGCCTGGCTCCAATTATTGCAAAAACCAGGGCATTGGCATTAAACAGGGTGGAGTAAGGCTTTAATTCCCAATGGTATTCCAACCACTTTATTTGGCCATTTTGGTATACCGCAGCCGAAAAATTGGATAAGCTGGCGCCGCCATCAAAATGCACCAGTAAACTGTTTTCCCTGAAATTACCAAAGAAAGGAAGACATGAAAACATATGGGCCATTTCGTGGTTTAAAGCCCATGCTTCTTTTTCCTGTCCAAACCACCAACATCTACCTTGCTCGGGTTCGGTTGCCAACTCATTTGTGAGTGGAGCTTCAAAACGAACCTCTCCATTTTGAAGAAGAAAGGAGCGCCCCACCACATTGTCAACAAAAACAAGGTCATAGTCCTGTCCAACAAGTTTTTTCTCTTTTAAAATGCTTTTTAAATTTTTATGAAGGGTGTTATCGCGTTTTCGTCTCGAAATTCGCTCCTGTTGCACAAACCATTCAACTTTCCCCTTGCGCATAAAAGCCATGTTATGATCGTGTACATAAAACGGGTGTTCATAATCAAATCGATCCTGAATACCGTAAATGGCTAATGTAGGTTTGTTTTTATCCATTAAAAATGTTGAATGAAAACTGCATTGAAACAACAATTACCAAGAGTAAAATAAAAAGCAATTCGCTCCAAAAGCGACTTTTCATAAACACAAAAAAATTGGCTATTAAATAGGTTACCGGAATGGCTGTAATCACAAGCATTTCATGTGATGTTACCGGCATAAACACAAAACTGGCCAGGGAAAAAATAAATATCCAGAAAAAGACTGTAAAATATTTTCTGGAGCTGATTTTCTTTGTATCGTACTGCTTAAACATACCTACACTTCCGGCGATTGTTAAGAGTACGAGTGTAACAACATAAACCTGTAAAGGAATGTTGGATTGAAAATGATTAACAGGTGTTATTATGTTTTCCTGAAAAATAGCAATGGTTTCAAGAAACTGATTTTTAAGTGCCATAAAGGATAAGGCAAATATAAAAGGCAGGAAAAATCCCATCGGCATAATTACAAATTCGCGCCAACCGGCTTCGCGCCCCAATATAACAATGCCAATCATAAACGCAGGCAAAAGCACCAGAAGATTTAGATAGAACAAAGCCCCAATCCCCAGTAAAAAGCCAACATCAAACACCAATGAATAGGGCCTTTTAATTTCAAAAGCAGAAAACAACCTGTAAACGGCCAGTAGCACAAATACAGCCCCAAAATAAACCGGATGCAAGGTATGCATTGGCACAATACCACCAATAACAATAGCAAACAATAAAGCCGGCAGTTTACTCTTAATCCGAATAAACATATACCGGTCGTTTACCAATTGCATTAGGTAGGCAAGTGCAACTGCCAGCAGTATCCCGCTAACTACCTGTGCTAAATCACTATTTTTAACCAGCTGAAAAAACAAAGCAAAAAGTACATTTTCCTGTTCGCCAGGATAAAAGTCGTATGCCAAAGGTTGCTGAATGCTTTTTACCCACAGTGCCAATGAAACTATTGGCACCAGAATTAAGCTTACAGAACTGTTTGACTTCAGCCTTTTTAATATCATGCTCCTTTGCTTTTCAAGAAACTAACAACACCAAAAGTCGTGCGATTTAAATGAAAGCATCGCCAACTGCAATCGTTTTATCCGTTTAAAACTATAGTCTACAAGTCAAATCCCAGGTCCTTACGGTAGTATTTTCCTTCAAAACTGATTTTTTCGGCATTTTTATACGAGGTTGCCAAGGCATCGTTCATATCAGTTCCATAAGAACTAACTGAAATTACGCGACCTCCTGCGGTAACAACATCCGATTCATTGGCTTTTGTCCCTGCATGAAAAACAATACTGTCAGAAACCTTTTCGGTTCCGGTAATTACTTTTCCTTTTTCATAACTTCCGGGATAACCTCCTGATACCAACATCACGGTAACTGCCGTACGATCATCAAATTCTATTTCTTTTTCGTTTAAAGTACCTGTTGCGGCACCTTCAAGCAAATCAACAAAATCTGATTTTACGCGTAACATAACGGCTTCTGTTTCCGGGTCGCCCATTCTAACGTTGTATTCAATAACGTAAGGATTATTGTTTACATTAATTAAACCAAAAAAGATAAAACCACAGTAATCAATACCATCTTTTGCCAAACCTGAAACCGTTGGTGCAATAATCTGCTTTTCCACTTTCTCCATAAATTGAGCATCGGCAAAAGGTACCGGTGTTATGGCGCCCATTCCTCCGGTGTTTAAACCGGTGTCGCCTTCACCAATTCGTTTATAATCTTTTGCTTCGGGCAGAGTTTTATAGTTTTTCCCATCGGTTAGTACAAATACCGAAACTTCAACACCACTTAAAAACTCTTCGATAACTACTTTGCTGCTGGCCGCACCAAACTGGCCGTCGAGCATTTCTTTTAAAGAGTTTTGAGCTTCTTCTAACGAATCGATTATCAACACCCCTTTTCCGGCCGCCAAGCCATCGGCTTTTAGCACATAGGGGGCTGTCATGGTGGTTAAGAATTCGATTCCCTCATCGAGATTTGCTGCAGCAACCGTGCAATATTTTGCAGTAGGAATGTTGTGACGAGCCATAAAGGCTTTTGCAAAATCCTTGCTTCCTTCCAGTTCGGCACCTGCTTTTTTAGGGCCAACCACTTTTACCGAAGCTAATTCAGCATCGGCTGCAAAGAAATCGTGCAATCCTTCAACCAAAGGCACTTCCGGTCCTACCAACATCAGGTCGATGTTGTTCTTTAATACTTCAGCTTTTAATGTTTCAAAATCCGAAACATCCGCATCAATATTGGTTCCAAGCTCTGCGGTACCGGCATTTCCCGGTGCAAAAAATAGTTTCTCAACTTTGTTGCTCTGTTTTATTTTCCACCCCAAAGCATGTTCTCTGCCTCCCGAGCCTACTATTAAAATATTCATTCCTATACTGTTTTTTGTTTTTTAATTAATCTACCGGTGCTACATATTGCCATAACGTTCGAAATAGCTCTTCAGGCTGGCACCAATTTGTTCCGACAACTCATTATCACCTGCTCTTCGGGCGGCACGCTCCATTTTTTGCAGGTAAAACATATTTCGCTGAATTTCTTCTCCAATACCCATGGTTCCCAACAACTTCGGCTCTAACGAGAAATAATAATTCAGCTCATCGTTAAATGCATTGTAAGCGGTTTCAATCATTTCCAGGCCTTTATCATTGGCACCTGCCCCAATATAACTTTCAGCCAGTTCCATAGCGAAATATTCGTAAGGAACGATTGTGCTTGGAAGCAGCTCGTTACAGCGGTCGATTACTGCAATAGCCGAATCCTTTTTGCCTTCTTCAACCAAAGCCGACGCCAGACGATTAAAACTATTTCGAATATTGGTCATCATTCGCGTATTGGTTTCATCCAGGTATATTTCCGGGTCATTCATATTTCCCCAGCTAAAATTATTCATCAGGTTGTTGTACATTATTTTTGTATTTACCCTACCAAACTTAAGCTGCTGCGGGTTACTTGCCGTTTTTATAGGTACCAAACGGAAAGCAAAACCTTCTACCTGGAAATAATCACTTAGGTTCATATATTTGCTTCGTCCAACTGTAATCGACCAGTATACCGGTCGGCTCCAATCGTTGGTGGCCAGCATATCCAGTATCATCATTTCATCTTTCGATAACATATTTTTATCCGAAAGATCAATAACAATTTCGTCCACAATTTTATCGTAATCCTCAGGTGCTACCACATTATTTCTGATAACAGCCTCTTTATCTACCTTAAAATGTATTTTCTTTTTGGGTAAATAAGCAGCGTTATCGGCTTGCTGCAATTTGGTGGCCGGGTTGTCGTTTGCAATAAAATCAACAGCTTCTTTTAAGCCCACATAATCGCGTTTTATCCTTGAGTCATCGAGCAGGTAAACTGCATCGCGAGTGCCCAGTCGGTACTGATCGGGTTTTAAAGTATAAGCAATTGGTTCCGATTCGTACGCTTTGCGGCGCATTTGATTGATGTACCAATCGGTTTGCAAATAGCTGAGGTTACAAACGCGTACATCGGTACGCACGCCTTCCACCTCCTGGTTGTACCACAAGGGGAAAGTATCGTTATCGCCGTTGGTAAAAATTACGGCATTGGGCTGGCAGGTTTTCAGGTAATTGGCACCAAAATCGCGGGCTGTGTATCTTCCAGACCGGTCGTGGTCGTCCCAGTTTTGGGCTGCCATAATTCCGGGAACCAGTACTAATGTTAGCACCCCGGCAATGCCACCGGCAACCGTTTCCGGAAGGTATTTTTTTAAGGTTTCGGAAATGGTGAGTACCCCCAGTCCAATCCAAATAGCAAAGGCATAAAACGAACCGGCGTACGCATAATCGCGTTCGCGCGGTTGGTGCGGATACTGGTTTAGGTAAACCACAATGGCTAAACCGGTTAACACAAATAGCAAGAACACTACCCATAATCCTTTGCGGCCTTCTTTTCCGCGCTTATATTGAAAAATAATTCCCAGTATTCCGAGAAGAAGGGGCAAAAAGTAATAGGTATTGCGGGCTTTGTTATTGGCCAGTTTAGCAGGTAAAGTGTCCTGGTCGCCCAAACGAGCTTCATCAAGAAACTTAATACCGCTTAGCCAATTGCCATGAAAAATATTGCCATGACCCTGAATATCGTTTTGGCGCCCAACAAAGTTCCACATAAAATAGCGCCAATACATGTGATTTACCTGGTAATTAAAGAAAAAGCGCAGATTTTCTCCCATCGTTGGTTTAACAATAGTTTCCATTTCGCCGCGTTCGTTACGGTGCTGAATACGATTCCCTTTAACTCTTCCCCACTGCTGGTAATCCTGTTCATGTTGCGGATCCATTGAGCTCCACATACGTGGAAAAACTGTTGTGAATTTTTCGTCGTAGTTCGGATTAAAGCGGCTATAGGTAATTACGTATTTTCCATCGATTTGCGAATATACCGGACTACCTTCCGAAAAACGATCGCCCACTTTATACGGCGAGTTGTAGTAATGCCCGCTAAATAATGGGCGCGAACCATATTGTTCCCGGTTCAGGTAACTTAACAACGAGAATATATTATTAGGGCTGTTTTGATCCATGGGTGGTTGCGCCGACGACCGAATGATAATTACGGTAAACGACGAATAACCAATAAGAATTACGGTGATACCCAACAGAATGGTATTCCAAACCACTTTATGTTTTTTGTGGGTATAATAAATACCAAAGACCTGTGCTGCAACCACTAGCACACAGTAAAATATTACCCCTGAATGATAGGGCAGCCCCAAACCATTAACCAACATCAGCTCGAATACCGAAGCTATTTTTACAAAACCCGGAATTATGCCGTACATAACAGCACCCAGCAAAATTACCGACGCCACCAAGGCCCAGATAATCCCTTTCCGGTTAACTTCATATTTTCTGAAATAGTACACAAATACAATTGCCGGAATAGCCAACAGGTTTAACAAGTGTACCCCAATTGACAGGCCAATAACGTATGCGATAAATATTAGCCAGCGATTGGCAAAAGGCTCATCGGCCACGTCTTCCCATTTTAAAATGGCCCAGAAAACCAAAGCTGTTAACAAGGATGAACTGGCGTAAACTTCGCCCTCAACCGCCGAGAACCAGAAAGTATCGGAAAAAGTATAAGCCAGGGCACCAACCAACCCGGCAGCTACAATGGATACCGTTTGTCCCACTGAAACTTCTTCGGATTTAACCATTACTTTTCGGGCCAGGTGGGTAATTGTCCAGAACAAAAACAAAATGGTACCGGCACTAGCCAAAGCAGATAGCACATTTACCATTTTTGCTGCTCCTTCGGGGCCTGCAAACAGGGTAAAAAAGCGGCCAACAATCATAAATATCGGCGCTCCCGGTGGGTGACCCACTTCAAACTTAAAAGCAGTTGTTATAAATTCGCCACAATCCCAAAAACTTACGGTCGGCTCAATAGTCATTAAATAAACAATGGCTGCAATTAAAAAACTAACCCAGCCAAATACGTTATTAAACAATTTGTATTGCTTCATTTTCAAGTGTTTTCTGAAAGCGTATTCGTTATGAAATTTTTAATCCTTGCGAAGATAAGGCTTTTGCTGAAAACTCAGAAAACAGCACATTATAATTAAACCTTCTTAACAAGAAATGGATGCAAAATTCCCATTTTTTAGTGCGAAAGAGGCCATTTCTGAAAACAAATACTGCCTTCTGCAATTATCAGCGAGCATTTTTTTAAAAAAATAGGGTCTCCTGCATGCGGAAGAGGTCATTTCTTTAAAAACGAGGAGGCTTCCGCATGTGGAAGAATAGATATTCCGGACAATATGCCCGCTTCTAACTACAGAAGAATAAGATTTGGTAACAAAATGCCTATTTATAACTGCAAGAGCATAGAAATTTACATCTCGAACTTTTACCGGGTTTTACATTATTTCCATCACCGATTTGGCTTTGCTAATTTAATTTATACCTCAGCGTGAATGAATAGAATTTTATTTAGCTGGTCGTAATCAAAAAAAGAATAGCTCAATGCAATCCGGAATCAGGTTGAAACACCTGCCCCGGTATATATTGAACTTGCCCCGGTGGCACGGAGTAAAAAGACAGGGAAACAAGTGTTTTTTGGGCGAAAAAGGTAAAACCACTTTCGCAAAACAGAAAAACAGAACTGCCGTTGTGTTTATGCTTTCAGCATTATTCCCGAAACCATCCGCCCGGTTTCTACTCCATCGCGGCGTGCCGAGAAATACTTTTCTGATTCGGAAAAAGAACAGGTTTTAAGCACTTCAATATTATGCTCCTGCACCCCGTTTTTCAAGAGTAATTGCCGATTGGCTTCCCAAAGGTTAAAATGAAATTTGCCCGACCCGTTTTTATGCAGCGTCTTTTCGGCCTGGGGAATATTTATATGTGCAGCAGCTACCACCTCGCTGCCAACTTCGTAAGCGGCAGGACCAACTGACGGGCCTATTACCACAATGGTATTTTTGGCAGAAGCACCAAAATTTGCCACCATGCTTTCGAGTGCCTTTTCAACAATTCGGCCAACAGTGCCGCGCCATCCGGCATGCACTGCTGCAATAACCATTGCTTCAGGATCAAAAAGCAACAGCGGAACACAGTCGGCCGTTTGCACGCACAAACACAAACCCGGTTTATTGCTAACCAATGCATCAGTTTCGGCTATTTTTGTTGATGGAGCGGTGTTTATTTCAGCAACACAAGAGCTGTGAGTCTGATCGGGAAAAACCAGCTGTTTTGTTTGCAGCTGCAGCGCAAGAGCCAGTTTTTCTTTGTTTTGGGGATTGTGGCTATACCTTATATTTTTTACCGGTAAAGTATGTTTTGTTGTGGTAAAAGCCATTAGCTGTTGATATGGCTTGAAGAGCTGGTAACGAACAAACTTATCCATTCAACAATAATTTATTTAAGCCTTTTTTATCCAACAGGGTAACGGTCTTTTTCTCAATTTTAATCAGTTCATCGTTCTGCATTTCGCCCAGTACGCGTGCTAACGAGGGCCGGGTAACCCCAAACAATTCGGCAAGCTGCTGCTGTGTATTTTTAAGCTCAAACGAATGAAACTTTTCGCCGGCCTGCTGCAGTAGAAAGTGAGCCACCTTTTCTTTTATGGTTTTAAAACTTAAAAAATGCAGCTTTTGCGAAAGAAATTGAGCACGCGTTGAAATGCTGTTGAGGTAATTGCGCAGCAGGCGCGTATTTAATTGCAACAGTTTTAAAAATTCGGCAACTGGAATAGCCAGTAACTCTGCCTTTTGGTTAGCCGTTACAGTTACCGGAAACTTATTTTCTTTCCCAAATAAAAAGGCAGAAGCCAAGGGCCGCGGAGCTTCAATATCCTCAATTTTTACAGTTTTTCCCGAGTAATCAATCATTTCGCCACGCACACTTCCTGAAAGTACTACCAGCAAATTTCGCACCTCTTCACCTCCCTGCACCACCAACTCATTTTTTTCAAATTTACGCAACTGGTAATGAATTTTTGAAAACAACATCCGGCATTCTTCTTCCGGAATACCTTGAAACAAGGGACTTTTAATAATCTGAGAATAATCTGTCATATTGTAACAATTGGTACATTTTGAAAAACACTACTGCCCTACTTTTGTTGCGTAAACTTAAAGAAAAAGAACAGAAAGATGATACGTGAGATTATAAAAATAGACGAAGAATTATGCAACGGCTGCGGAGTTTGTGTACCCAACTGCCATGAAGGAGCACTTCAGATTATCGACGGCAAAGCACGGCTGGTAAGCGAATTAATGTGCGACGGGCTGGGAGCCTGCATTGGCCATTGCCCCGAAGGCGCTATTACCATTGAAGAACGCGAAGCAGATGCCTACGACGAAATTGCCACCATTTCACAAATGGTAAAACAAGGCAAAGCCACCATGTTTGCGCATTTAAAGCATTTGCAAGACCATAACGAAAGCGGCTATTTAAAACAGGCACTTGGATTTATTAAAGCAAACGCCGATGCCATGCCTTTTGAGATTAGCGAAGTTCATGCTTTGTTAAACGGCACAAACGAAGCCGGCGAAAAGCAGGCGTGTGGCACCGGTGGTGGTTGCCCGGGATCGGCACCAATGAGTTTTGATGCCGGCGGATTAAAAATGGCAGCGCCCGCAGCCGAAACACCAACGGCTCTTACCCAATGGCCGGTACAAATGCACCTGATTAACCCGGCAGCAAGTTATTTCCAGGGCGCCGATCTGTTGGTTGCTGCCGATTGTGCAGGTTTTGCTCACGGAAATTTTCATAACGATTTTATAAAGGGACGTAAAATGGTTATTGCCTGCCCAAAACTCGACAACAGCACCGATACCTACATTTATAAACTTTTACAGCTGATTGAAGAAGCCAAAGTAAACACCATTACTGTAGTAATTATGGAAGTTCCGTGTTGTGGCGGCCTATCGCACATGGTATCGCGGGCTACCCAAATGGCCTCACGCAAGGTGCCCGTAAAAGAAGTGGTAATTGGAATTAAGGGCGATGTGATTAGCGAAGAGTGGTTGTAAAACCACCCCTGCAATAAATTAAGTTATAATAAAACCAAGGCCCCAGTTCAATAAAAAAGTAATAATAATCAATAGGAGGAAATAGTATGAGTATGTTTTGTTTTCAATGTCAGGAAGCAGCCAAAGGAACCGGCTGCACTATAGCAGGCGTTTGCGGAAAAACCAGCGATGTAGCCAATTTACAAGATACCTTGTTGTATGTTTTGAAAGGTGTTTGCTGGTACAACGAAAAGTTACGAAACGTTGGAGCTAACCCTAAAAAGGTAGACAAAATTGTTTTTGATGGTTTATTCAGCACCATTACCAATGCCAATTTTGATGCTGCTGTATTTACCAAACGTATCATTAAAGCACTTCAGCTGAGAAACGAGTTGCACGTATTGAGCAAAGAAGCAGGAGTGGCTTTGCCAGAAGAATTACCAGCCATTGCAACATGGACAGGCAACACTACTGAAGAGTTTGAAGCAAAAGCTGAAGAAGTTGGCGTTTTGAGTACTGAAAACGAAGACATCCGCTCGTTGCGCGAGTTAATTATTTATGGTGTAAAAGGACTGGCAGCTTATGCTGAACACGCTTACAACCTGGGAAGCCAAAAAGATGAGGTTTTTGCTTTTATGCAACGTGCACTGGTTGCCACAACTGAAGATTTGAGTGTTGACCAACTGGTAGCACTTACCCTTGAAACCGGAAAATTCGGAGTTGATGTTATGGCATTATTGGATGCTGCCAACACGGGCTCTTACGGAAATCCGGAAGCTACAAAAGTGAATATCGGCGTACGCAACAATCCGGCAATTCTTATTTCAGGCCACGACATGAAAGACATGGAAGAGTTACTGAAACAAACCGAAGGTACCGGCGTTGATGTGTATACCCACAGCGAAATGTTGCCGGCTCACTATTATCCTGCTTTCAAAAAATACGATCACCTGGTTGGTAACTACGGAAATGCCTGGTGGAAACAAAATACGGAATTTGAAAGTTTTAACGGACCAATACTTTTTACAACAAACTGTATCGTTCCGCCAAAAGCATCGGCAACTTACACCGACCGGATTTACACAACCGGCGCATCAGGTCTTGACGGAGCCATCCACATTCCGGATCGCGAAAACGGTAAAATGAAAGACTTTAGTGCAATTATTGAGCATGCCAAAAAATGCGCGCCACCACAAGAAATTGAAACCGGAGAGATTATTGGAGGTTTTGCTCACGCTCAGGTTTTTGCGTTGGCCGACAAAATTGTTGATGCCGTAAAATCGGGTGCTATCAAAAAGTTCTTTGTAATGGCCGGTTGCGACGGACGAATGAAAAGCCGCGATTACTACACTCAATTTGCCGAGCAGTTACCACAAGACACTGTAATTCTTACAGCCGGTTGTGCAAAATACCGTTACAACAAACTGCCTTTGGGCGATATCGGCGGTATTCCGCGTGTTATTGATGCCGGACAATGTAACGACTCTTACTCGCTGGCTGTAATTGCACTAAAACTAAAAGAAGTATTCGAATTAAACGACATTAATGAATTGCCAATAGCTTATAACATTGCCTGGTACGAGCAAAAAGCAGTAATTGTACTACTTGCCCTGTTGCACCTTGGTGTAAAAAATATTCATCTTGGCCCTACACTACCGGCATTCCTTTCGCCAAACGTTGCAAATGTTTTGGTTGAGAATTTTGGAATTGGAGGCATTACTGAAGTAGAAAAAGACCTGGAAATGTTTATGAGTGTATAAAAAATAAAGACCGGGGACAGAAAACCATGGTTAAAGCTTGATCAATGGTTTATAGAGGCACCTGTTTTAGGCAGGTGTCTCTTTTTTTTCAATATAATCTTCATACAAAGGCAGGGTAAGCCAAAAAACAGCTCCCTCGCCGGGTGTACTTTCCACCCATATCTCACCACTATGCTTTTCAACAAACTCTTTGCAAAGCATAAGGCCCAAACCGCTGCCTTTTTCGCCTTTAGTTCCGGGAGTAGTTTCCTGTTTCCCCGGTTGAAAAATAAATTCCATCCTTTCCGGATCAATACCAATGCCTTCGTCCTTTATTCCCAGGGTAATATAGTTATTACTTACAGCCCCTTCTACCAAATAAATCTTTCCTCCTTGATTACTGAATTTCACCGCATTGGTAAGCAAATTCCGAAAAACCAACAACATCATATTAAAATCGATATACAAGTTGGCATTTTTAGACTCAATGCAATTGATAAGGGCAATATTTTTCTTTATAGCTAATGCTTCAATTTCCAATAATGCTGTTTCAATAAAATCGCACAACAATGCCTGTTTAGGCAAAAACTCAATAACTCCACGTTGCGATCTTGACCAATTCATCAGGTTTTCGAGTAGGGCAAAAGCACTGTCTCCGGCAGTTTTCAGATTATCAAGAATCTGATCCATCATCCGCTGGTCGAACTTCTTATACCCTTCAATTAACACATCGGTATAACCAAGAATTACATTAAACGGATTGCGAAGATCATGTGCAATTACAGCAAACAATTTATCTTTTGTTGTATTAATTTCTGCCAATTCTTTGGTACGTTGTTTTACGGCTATTTCCAGTTTTTGCTTTTGTTGCTCGAGCGATGCGATTCTTAAATGATTAACAAAGAGAAAAATACCGATAAACAAAATTAAAATGAGAAACATAAACCATAATGTTTTCCACCAGGGCGGAATAATTGTAATAGTCAATGCCACTCCTTCTTCATTCCAAACTCCATCGCTGTTGGCACCTTTTACCCTTAACACATATTTCCCGGGATCGAGATTGGTGTAAGTTACCTGCCTGCGCGTTCCACAATAGGTCCAATCTTTATCAAAATTCTCGAGCTTATAGGCGTGCTGGGTTTTTCCTATACCGGCATAGTCTAATACGCCAAAATGAAAAGTAAGCACCGATTTACTGGCCGGAATCCTTAGCTCGTCTTCTTCCGAAATTATTCGCTGTAAAGGAGAATGGAGCGTATTGGGTAAAACAGGTTTATTAAAAATTTCAAAACCGGTGAAACTTACAACCGGTGCCTGACTGTTCTTTTTAAGTTTTTCAGGATAAACAATACTGAAACCATTGATTCCGCCAAAGTATAAATGTCCGTTGCTATCGCTTAACAAACTACGCGGCCGAAATTCGTTGCTTTGCAATCCATCGTGCTTGTTGTAAATTTCAATGGTTTCGGTACTTAAGTTATAAGAACAAATACCACCTAAGGTTGAAAACCACAACAAACCATTTTCATCTTTTAAAACTCCGTTTATCGAATTATTGGGCAAGCCGTTTTTTACGGTAAATGTTTTGTTATCGCCTGTTTTCGGGTTAAAATGAACTAAGCCGGAAAGCGTTGCCGCCCATACCGATGTTTTGCTTTCAACAAACACATCGTAAACATGAGCCTTTTCAATGCCGCTAAATTGTTCTTTTTCTGCCAGTTCAGTTATTGTTTCGCTTTTAGAATTAAAAAGAAACACACCGGAATTTGTACCAATAACAAACGTTTGGTTATCGAGTTTTTTGACTGCATTGATGTAACGCACTGCCAACTTGCTGTTGCCGGGATCATACACTTTCCATATATTTTTGTAGGGCTCGAAATAAGCAAGCCCCGAACTAAATGTTGCAATAAGCAAGGCTCCGTTATCGGTTACACAAACATCAAACAGATTATTGTCGGGAATGGAAGAATTTGTTTTATCATAAACGGTATAACTGTTGTCTTCAGGACGATAGCAAACCAATCCTGACCCCCAGGTTGACATCCATATTTCTCCATTTTTGCCTTCGTCGATGGATAGAATATAATTGGTTGGCAAATCTGAGTTTTCGGTACTTATGCAACGAAAATAGCCTGTATTTTTATTTAGAATATTTATTCCACCACCATCGGTTGCCACCCAAATTAAGCTGTCGTTTTGTTGGTAAAATGCATTTACCATATTATTGGTATTGCTTAAATCGCCACCTTTAAATTTGTTAAATGCCACAATTGATCCACTATTCTTGGGTGCCAAATTAAGGCCGTTGGCAAAAGTTCCTACCCATAAATTATCCGAACGGTCGAAAAACAGGCACTCTCCTGAATATGTTTTTGTGAGAAACGGATCGGCTTTAGCAGACAGGTAATGCTTAAAGCGGTTTCTGTTTGGATTTAAACAATAAACTCCGTCGTTTTCTGCTCCAACCCAAATATTATTGCTTTTGTCCACCTCTATGCACATCAGTCGGTTAGCAGAAATGGAGTTCGAATTGCCCGGCTCATGTTTAAAATTTTGCAGGCATTCTTCCCCTTCGTCGTTTAAAGCTACCCGAAACAGGCCTTTTGTATAACTGCTTGCCCAAATAACTCCTTTCTGATCGGCAATAATATCATGAAATCTACCGGAAGAATAATCTGTCCCATCCAGGCCTTTGCCTATATGTTTTAATTCGCCGGTTTTGATATTCAAAACATCCAACCCACTTGTCGTTCCAATCCAGAGGCGATTATCGTTGGCCAAAAAAACCTTATCAATTACAGAATTACATAAACCATTCTCCTCATTATAACAAGAATAAGTATTCTGTTTTGGATTAAAACAAATAACTCCAATGGTAGAGGCAATGTAAAGCGTACCATCTTTAGCAGCCGTCACAGAACGGGCCTGAAAATTAACATTGTACAAACACGAGTTTGAATCTGACTGGTAATTATGAAAATTATCGAATTGAGGCTGGTACAAAGATAAGCCTTTCATGGTGCCCACATACAAACGATTGTCCACGTCGAAACAAATATCAAGCACCAGATTATCAGGCAAAGTGTTTACTGCATTAGCCTCGTTATCTGCTTTATAAATTTTAAATGTGTTACCGTCGAACCGGTTTAATCCGTTTCGGGTGCCAATCCAGATAAAGCCCTTAAAATCCTGGCTAATACACGTAATAGTTGAAGACGACAAACCATCTTCAGAAGTAAATTGTTTGAGTTGCAAATACCTGGGCTGAGCAGAAATAGTATTAACCGATAAAAGAATTAACACAAGCAGACCAGAAATGCTTATTTTCCCCCGTTTTACTATCATTTATACATTTTGATGTTCTCAAAATACGCTACAATTCTAATACTCAAACAAGGACTAAAGCAAATCAAAGATGGAATCATCTTGTTTTGCGTGTTTGTGTCGGTTAAACACGTGTAAACTTAAAAAATAAAAACGAAACCGCCAATTGAGTTTCAACACTTTTTTTTGCTATTAAATTAAGAACTAGGAGTTAAAGGCTAAAACTACAAAAATGTTCCCTGGTAATACTTTAGTCTCTTTCGCATTAATTAATCCATTTTTTCGTGTAATTTTAACACAAACAATTATTCATACTGCTATGAGACTTATCGCATTAATCCTCTTTATAACAGGCACAACAGGCCTTTGGGCGCAGGAAAACATCAGTGTAAAAATGATTGATCTGGCCATCGACTCCTCCATGCAAAGTGCATTTGTGGTTGAAATCCCGGAAGCATCAGCTAAAAAAGCCATTAAAATTTGGGAGGACAGACTGGTACCTAAAAATCTGCTAAGTACCTTTAAAAAGGTACCCCGAATGGAGAAAACCAACAAAGACACCTGGCAAATCGATGGAATTGTTATTGAAGAAATTTGCGCCGATTCTTTAAGTATTACTACCCGAATAACACCCCTGAAAGGCAAAATAGTTTTTGCCACTTTATATAAAACACCCAGCGGTTTTATTGGCAGTGCAAACACAAACAACGACTTAACTGAACGAACAAGAAAATTTCTGAGAAGCCACGCCATTGAAGTGTATAAAGATGCGGTTGCCGAGGAGTTAGACCAGTTGGAGAAGGAGCTTAAAAAAATGAACAACAGCTATGATGCATACAGCAAGGATAACCGCAAGCTTAAGCGAAAAACAGACGACTCGGAAAGTACCCTGGAGTTGATGACCAACACAGAAAAAAACCAAACGGGTGCAACTACATTAGAAGAATTGAAAGAAATTGAAAAGGAAAGGAAGGCTCAAAAAAAATACGCAAAAAAGATAGATAACAATTCTGCCAAACAAAAAAAATTAAGTAAAGAAATTAGGAAAAAAGAAAAAGAAATTGAAGCTGTTGAGGAGAAATTGAAAAACATTAGATAACTTAATGAGAGTTGATAAAATAACGAACTTAAGCATAAAAAACATTCACGATTCCCGGGAATCACCAACAGGAATGAAAGTAGTACAAATATTCAGCTAACTCTCCCTCCTTCTCCTGATAAAATCGGCACAAGCTCTCTCTTTGTAAAGAGAGGATGATTGGGTCGAAGGCACAATCAGGGCGAGTCAATATGTTGTGAACCAGCTATTACCATTATTTTTCAAGAGACTTTCATAAAAAAAGACATGCAAATACATGTCTTTTTTTATGCTAAGTGTATTGCTTTTTAAGCTTTTCCTGCCGAACCCAACACGTTTTCGTTTTTGTGTTTGTACAATTCTTTTAACGAATCGCGCGCTGGTCCTAAGTATTTTCTTGGATCAAACTCTGCCGGATTTTCCTTCATCGTTTTTCGAATGGCAGCTGTCATAGCCAAACGACCATCTGAATCGATATTTATTTTACATACGGCTGATGCTGCAGCTTTACGCAACTGCTCCTCAGGAATACCAACTGCCGCTTTTAAGTCGCCACCGTTTTCGTTAATAATATTTACCTGTTCCATCGGAACAGAAGAAGAGCCATGCAACACGATAGGGAATCCGGGAATACGTCTTTCAATTTCCTCAAGAATCTCAAATTTTAATGGGGGAGGAACAAGTACGCCTTCTTCATTTAAGGTACACTGCTCGGGCGTAAACTTATGTGCTCCGTGCGATGTTCCTATTGAAATAGCTAATGAATCAACGCCAGTACGTTTAACAAAATCCTCCACTTCTTCCGGACGGGTATAAGTCGACTCTTCGGCCACAACATCATCTTCAACCCCGGCTAAAACACCCAGCTCGCCTTCAACAGTTACACCGTTTGCATGCGCATACTCCACCACTTTTTTGGTTAAAGCTACGTTTTCTTCATACGGATGGTGCGAACCGTCAATCATTACTGAAGAGAATCCGCTGTCGATACAATCTTTACACAGTTCAAAAGTATCGCCATGGTCGAGGTGAAGAACAATTGGAATTTCGCAACCCAGTTCTTTTACATATTCAACAGCTCCGCGTGCCATGTTACGCAATAAAGTAGCGTTGGCATATTTACGAGCGCCGGAAGATACCTGAAGAATTACCGGAGATTTTGTTTCAACGCAAGCCTGAAGTATTGCCTGCAATTGTTCCAGGTTATTAAAGTTATAAGCAGGAATAGCATATCCGCCTTCAACTGCTTTAGCAAACAGCTCCTTACTGTTCACCAATCCTAAGTCTTTGTAACTTACTGCCATCTTATTAGTTTAATCAGTGATTTTTGTTTTTTTGCGTTGTGAAAATAAATAAAAATCAGGAAATGAATGGGTTTGGCTTGCAGCCGGTTTCTATATTTAACGTTAAACAATAAATTCTCGCAGGGTTAAATTACAGATAATTATGTCTTGTTTTAATCATCATTAACAACGAATAATTGGTTAACCTAAACTCAAATTGTAATTTTGCATCCGTATTCTATTTGAAACTAAAAGTAAAACGATTAATTATGGGAAAAATATCCGAAAACGTTAAGCCGGGAGTTGTAACCGGTGCTGACGTACAATTTATTTTTGAAGAAGCTAAAGCCCAAAAATTTGCCTTGCCGGCAGTAAATGTTGTAGGTTCTTCTTCTGTTAATGCCATTATGGAAGCTGCCAAGCTGGTGAACGCACCGGTTATTATTCAGTTTTCGAATGGTGGTGCTGCTTTTAATGCAGGTAAAGGTTTAAAACTCGACGGACAAGAAGCACAGGTATTAGGAGCTGTTGCCGGAGCAAAACACATTCACACACTTGCTGAAGCTTATGGTGTTAGAGTAATTTTACATACCGACCACGCAGCTAAAAAACTATTACCATGGATTGATGGCTTACTTGATGCCAGCGAAAAACATTTTGCCGAAACAGGTAAACCTTTGTTTAGCTCGCACATGCTTGATTTAAGCGAAGAGCCTCTTGAAGAAAATATTGAAATCAGTAAAAAATACCTGGAGCGCATGGCTAAAATGGGTATGACACTGGAAATTGAATTAGGTATTACCGGAGGAGAAGAAGATGGAGTTGACAACAGCGATGTAGATGCATCTAAACTTTATACTCAGCCAGAAGAAGTATGTTATGCTTACGAAGAGCTGAGCAAAGTATCGCCTAACTTTACCATTGCGGCTTCGTTTGGTAATGTGCATGGTGTATACAAGCCAGGTAACGTAAAACTTACTCCAAAAATCCTTGACAACTCGCAAAAGTACATTCAGGAAAAATTAAGCACCGGTGAGAAACCAGTAAATTTTGTATTCCACGGTGGTTCTGGTTCATCTCTTGAAGAAATTCGCGAAGCAATCGATTACGGTGTAATCAAAATGAATATCGACACTGATACACAATGGGCGTACTGGGATGGTGTTCGTGCTTTTGAGGCAGCCAACCGCGATTATCTGCAAGGCCAGATTGGTAACCCTGACGGGGATGATAAGCCAAACAAGAAATTTTACGATCCACGTGTTTGGGTACGTAAAGGAGAAGAAGCAATGATTGCCCGTTTGAAAAAGGCATTTGAAGATTTAAATGCTATTGACGTACAATAGAAACTTGTTTAACAAGACATAAAAACCGCTCTTTATTAGGAGCGGTTTTTTTATGCCTTATTCCACCAGTTGGCAGTAATGTTCGTAACGGCTAAATATTTGCTTCACGTAACTAACCGGCTCAATTCCCCGCACATAGCCATACTTGATAAACGGTTTATTGTAATTCTCGGGGTAACTGAGCTTTAACATCGATTCTTCTACACATTCGTCCCAACGGTAACTGTCTATACCTTCTTCTTCGGCCAGTACGCGGGCATCAATTACATGGCTGTAGCCGCAATTATAAGCAGCCATCGTAAATTTAATTCGCTGAACAGAATCGGGAATATCAATAAACCGATCCCATAACACCTGCAAAACTTTGGTTCCGCCTTCCATACTCATTTCCGGATCGGTTCGGTCTGTTACTCCATATTTTTCGGCTGTTTGTGGCATCATTTGCATCAGGCCTTTTGCTCCGGCCCACGATTCGGAAGTAGGATTAAACTTCGATTCCTGGAAAATCATGGCAGCATACAAACGCCAATCCCAACCCAACGAATCAGCGTATATTTGTATTAAATCGTCATATTCACTTATCCGGTTATGATTAATGCTGTACAACTCGCTGTTTTCACGACGCCTGAAATCACGTTCGTTTTTAAAGTACTTATTATAAATCACGTAATATTCTACACCATTTTTCATCGAATCAATCCAGTTATCCAGCTCTGTTAATAGGCTCTCTGAATTAGGCCGCACAGCCCATGCCATTCGTTGCGAGAAACTTACCGGAACACGAATATCAAGATTGGGATAATAAGAGGCATTTATACTGGCGATGTTGTTATCGGCAAAGGTGTATTTTATTTCGCCCTTAGCCACCATTTCAATAATTTTATCAGTTGAAAGATCGCCCGAAAGTGTATCAACATAAATTTCGCCACCCATCTCATCCTTAAGATTATCAATACGGTTTAGATACGATGAATTGGCCCGCACCGAAACAGTATCACCTATGAGTTCAATAGCGTCGTGAATCAAGGAACTCTGAAGCTCGCTCCACCTCATTTTTCGCCAATTATCGGGTTTTTTTTGTACCAAAACCTGGTGGGTCAAATATAAATAATCGGTAAACCGTATAAACTCTTTTCGTTTACCGGTAATGGTAAGTCCGTGTGCAATCAGGTCAACATCGCCCTGGTGCAATTTCTCATACATCACATCTAAGTTATTCGACACCTCCACTTTAAAATCAACGCCTATGTGTTTGGCAAATCGTTTCAGCAAATCATATTCGTACCCCATAGGTTGCCCGCGGTACAAAAAATAGCTGGTACTGCTGTACGTAGTTACCACGTTTAACACCCCTTCTTTCTTAATTTCCTCCAAATCGCGGTCAACAACCGCAAGATCTTTTTTACTTTTTTTATTTTGCTGTTTGTTTGAGGAGCATGAAGCTATCATAAAAAGCAGGGCGATACTTGCTATACCTAAGTATTGTTTCAGCATACATTTCACGGTTTACATTCTCAATCTTACTACCACAAGGTAAAAAAAGAAATAGAATTATGAAATTTATCATGTTTGGCAAACGATGTGGTTAACATTAGCCTGAATTTAAGTAGAATAACAAAGGTTGTTACAATTAAAAATCAGTCATTTTATTATTCAACAGTATCGTATGTTGCTGATTGTATTATATTTGCACATTCTGTACAAACCTATGACAATTTTTAAAATACATACCGCACTACTTTTTATTTGGATAACATTTGGTTATTTTCCGCCCGTTTTTGGTTTTGAATCGCCGGAAATAGATTCGTTAAAAGCCAGCCTTACAAACGAAACCAATGCCCAAAACATGGTTGATACCTACATCACCCTTTCCGATCAATACAGCTATTTTAATTCGGATAGTTCTTTAGCGTTTGCCCAAAAGGCGCTCAACCTTTCGCAAAAAATTAATTACAAATTCGGAGAAGGAACGGCGCTGTTTCTTATTAGTTACAACTACGACCAATCAGGCGATTGGTTGCCCGCAATTGCCAACCTGGAGCAAGCAATAAATATCTTTACCGAAACAAAAGATACCTTATCATTGATTTCGTGTTTTCATAACCTTGGCGTACTCTACTCTTACGGTAAAGACCAGGTTAAAGCACTTCAATACCTGATTAACGCTAAAGTACTTTGCGAAGAGAACAATGAAACTCACGTATTATCAGAGGCATACAGTAACATTGGGTGGTATTACGAGTATTTAAAAGAATATCGGAGCGCGCTGCTTTTTTATGAAAAAGCGCTGGATGTTGACATGGTAACCGGAAACATCGACAACCAATGTCTTTCGCATAATTCAATTGCCTATTCACTGTTAAAATTAAACCGGCCTGATGAAGCTTTAAACCATTTAAACCATGCACTTGAACTCTTGCCCCAAGTTGCCGACAAACAGCGGGAAATTGAGGTAATACTGGGGTTTATAATTTATTACCTCGAAATAAACGACCTGTCCTCAGCACAAACCTACATCAACAAAATTAGGCAATTGGCCAACGAGCAACAATTTACAAAACTGGCCGTTGAAATCTATTCTGTTGAAGGCAAGTATCAGCTTAAAAGAAAGAACTTCCATGCTGCCATACGTTTATTTGATAAGGCGATTGAGCAAAGCAGGGAACTTGAAAAATACGACTACATCTCTGATTATTACACTGAAAAAGGAGCAGCATACGCCGGGCTGCAACAATACAACAAAGCTTACGAAATGATTTCGAAAGCAAAAGAAGCTTACGAAATGTTAAGTCCGGATGAAATTGCAGAAGCACTTAGTAACTTTGAGCGTGATGAAATTGTTCGTGCCGAAAGAAAGAAACTGGTTTTGGAGCAAGAATTGGAATCGGCCAAAACGCAAAGCGATCAATTCAGGTTTCGTGTGAAAGCAGCTTTTGCCATTATTGTTCTTTTAATTATTCTTCTGGTACTTAGCTTTTATCTTATTCTTCGAAAAAAACATACCGATGAGCTAAAAGCCAACTACAACACCATTAACCGGCAAAAATTAATGCTCGAAAACAACCTGGTAAAACTAGCCGAAGATGAAAAGAACCTAAAAAAATTGAACGCCACCAAAGACAAATTCTTTTCGATAATTGCACATGATTTAAAAAACCCGTTTAATGTTTTAATTGGCATTTCCGATATGCTTCGGAATGAAAAAGAGGCCAAAAACACCGAAGATTTTGATGTGCTTATTGATGGCATGTACCAGGCGGCAACAAGTGGTTACCAGTTGCTCGAAAATCTTTTGGAATGGTCGAGAACACAAACCGGAGCAATAAAATTCGAACCTCAGCCATTCTTTATTCATAAAGTTTTTGAAGCCAACAAAGATCTTTTTCTTGAAGTGGCAAAATCAAAAGAATTAACCATCGATCTTTCAACAATAAAAGTGATGGTGTATGCCGATTTAGACATGGTAAATTTTGTGGTTCGAAACCTGCTGAATAATGCCATCAAATTCTCGAGAAAAAAAGGCAAAATAGCTTTGCTTGCAAGTAAAAAGGAGAACATGCTAATTGTTACGGTTAAAGACAATGGCATTGGCATGCCAGAGCAACTGATACAGAACCTGTTTAAAATTGAAAAACAGGTACAGCGCGATGGAACAGCCCATGAAAAGGGAACCGGACTTGGACTTATTATGTGTCACGAGTTTGTTAAAATAAATGGGGGCAATATTTGGGTTGAAAGCGAGGTTGACCAGGGAAGCAGTTTCCATTTCAGCCTGCCTCTCTCACTGTAATTCGTTGTAATCTGTCGGCTTCAGGGCTGATTAGTACCTGGCATCCCACAAAAATATCAGATTTCTTTGCATATTTGTAGTAAAACCATGCCTGCCCGAAGTTCAATTCACATTGGTCTTTGGAAAAAAATTACTACCTGCTGTGCGTAAATTTCCGGGCAATAACGTCTTTACTTTTATAAAGACTTTAAACAAAAGCTATGAAACCTATTTATTCTTTTCTTTTCCTGGTAATTCTTTTCGCCTCCTGCGCAAAAACTGAAACAACAACAAGAACCACTCAGTCCCTTACCAACGAATGGAAATTTATTAACGAAGATATTACTCACGCCCAACTTCCCGAAACCGACGTTAGCCATTGGGAAACCGTTGACATTCCGCACGACTGGGCTATTAAAGGTCCATTCAACAAGGAAATTGATGCCCAAAAAGTACAGGTTACGCAAGACATGGAAAAAACAGCACGACTGAGAACAGGTAGAACAGGTGCCTTACCTCACATTGGCGTAGGCTGGTATCGAAAAACGTTTAAAGTGCCAGCTTTAACGAGCGGCCAAAAAGTGCTGTTGGTTTTTGATGGCGCCATGAGTGATGCCCATGTATGGATTAATGGCACCAAAGTTGGAAACCACCCCTACGGTTATGCTTATTTTTATTTTGATATAAGCGAGCATATTAAACCCGGGCAGGAAAACCTGTTAGCAGTTCGGCTCGAAAACAAAGAGTCCTCTTCGCGCTGGTATCCGGGTGCAGGAATCTACCGAAAAGTGCAGCTGATAGTTAAAAACCAGGTAAACTTTAAACAATGGGGTACATTTATAAGCACTCCTTTTGTTTCGGAAGAAATGGTCCAGGTGAACATAAAAGCCGAAATTAACGGTGAAGATGTAAAAGTACTCACTGAAATTAAAGATGCCGATGGGAAACTGGTTGCCAGCAATACAAGCAATGAAATTTTTGGAAATAAAACAGAACAAAACATTGCTGTACCCAATCCAAAACTTTGGGATATTGAAACACCCTATCTGTACACCGCAACAATGAAACTCTACCAGGGCAACACCTTAAAAGACGAACAAAACATTCGCTTTGGAATTCGAAGTGTTGAATTCAAAAGAGGATTTGGATTGGTACTGAACGGCAATGTTACCAAATTTAAAGGGGTATGTTTACACCACGACCTGGGTCCACTCGGAGCTGCGGTAAACAAAGCTGCCTTAAAACGCCAGCTCACCATTTTAAAAGATATGGGCTGTAATGCCATCCGCTCATCGCACAACATGCCCTCAATAGAACAGCTGGAACTTTGCGATGAAATGGGTTTCCTTTTTCTGGCCGAAAGTTTTGATGAATGGGCCAAACCAAAAGTAAAAAACGGCTACAATCGATTTTTCAACGAATGGGCAGAAAAAGACGTGGTAAACCTGGTGCGGGCCACCCGAAATCATCCGTGTATTGTAATGTGGAGTTCGGGCAACGAGGTTCCCGATCAATGGGGAAATGAAGGGGTAAAATTGGCAAAATGGCTCCAGGATATTTTTCATCGAGAAGACCCTACACGCCCCGTAACTGTTGGTATGGACCAGGTGGGTAATACGCTTAAAAATGGTTTTGGGGCAATTATGGATATTCCGGGCTTGAATTACCGGCTACCTCTGTACAATGAAGCTTACGAACGGTTCCCTCAAGGATTTATTCTGGGTTCCGAAACGGCATCAACAGTGAGTTCTCGCGGGGTGTATAAATTTCCGGTTGAGCAGGCAAAAATGAAAAGATACGATGATTTTCAAAGCTCCTCTTACGATCTTGAGGCTTGTTCATGGTCGAATATTCCGGATGAAGATTTTTACTGGCAAGACAATTTTGATTGGGTAATTGGAGAGTTCGTATGGACAGGTTTTGATTACCTGGGCGAGCCAACACCCTACAACGAGGCATGGCCCTCGCGCAGTTCATATTTTGGCATTTGCGATTTGGCCGGTCTGCCCAAAGACCGTTTTTACCTGTACCGCAGCCGCTGGAATACCACCGATGAAACCTTACACCTGCTACCCCACTGGAACTGGCAGGGGCGCGAGGGAGAAAGCACGCCGGTTTTTGTATACACCAATTACAACAGTGCCGAACTATTTGTAAACGGCAAAAGTCAGGGAATAAGAACCAAAAGTAAAGAAACACTGCTTACGCGAAACCGCCTGATGTGGATGGATGTAAAATACGAACCCGGAACGGTAAAAGTAGTGGCTTTTGATGATGATGGAAATGCTGTTGCTGAAAAAGAAATGCATACCGCCGGTGCACCGCACCATGTTGAACTGATGGCTGATCGCACCAACATTTCTGCTGATGGAAACGACCTGAGTTACATAACTGTTTCGGTAGTGGATAAAGATGGCAACCTTTGTCCAACAGCAAACAATCAGTTAAGTTTCAGTGTTAGCGGAGCCGGAAAATTTAAAGCTGTTTGTAATGGCGATGCCACCTCCCTCGAACTATTTCACTTGCCAACAATGAAAGCTTTTTGTGGGCTGTTGGTGGTTACTGTTCAAGCAGCAAAAAATCCGGGAGAAATAGAACTCGAGGTTTCAGGAGAAAATCTTCAAAGCAAAAAAATAGTCATTAACGCTAAATAAATTTTTGGGATAATACAAAAACGTTATGCGTATATATTCTGTAATAATAGTCGTACATTAACAAATAACATCAATGAAAAAACTACTTAGCCTTTTATTTCTAGTTTTCATTTTGCTATCAGCATGCCAAACAAAACAAAGCCGGAAAGACAAAATAATACAAAGTCCCAACATCATCTTTATATTGGCCGACGACCTGGGCTATGGAGACATAAGCTGCCAGGGGCAAACCAAATTTAAAACACCAAATATTGATGCAATGGCTGCTGGTGGCATAACCTTCACGCAACACTACTCCGGCTCAACGGTTTGTTCGCCTTCACGTTCGGTTTTATTAACCGGTCAACATACCGGTCACACACCAATTAGAGGAAATAAACGCGACGAATTTGGCAACTGGCCCCTACCCGCAAATACCAAAACAGTAGCAAAAATGCTAAAAGAGAAAGGCTACACCACAGGTGCTTTTGGCAAATGGGGACTTGGCTATACCGGCTCAACCGGCGCCCCAAACGAACAAGGCTTCGACGAGTTTTTTGGCTATAACCACCAAACCCTGGCACACAATTATTACCCCTATTTTTTAAACCATAACCAAGACACGATATGGCTGGAAGAAAATGAAGGAACCGCCCAAGGAATATATGCACCTATACCCATTCACCAACAGGCCATTAAGTTTATCGAAAACAATAAGAACAAACCGTTTTTTATGTATTATCCCTCCATTATTCCACACGCCGAGCTATTTGCGCCCGAAGAATATATGGAAAAGTACAGGGGAAAACTACTGCCCGAAAAGAAGTATATTGGATCAGACGAAGGACACCCCCGGTTTAAAGCAGGAGGTTACGGCTCGCAACCCGAAAGCCATGCCGCATTTGCTGCAATGATAAACCTACTGGATGATCAGGTGGGTGAAATTGTTGCAAAACTAGAGGAACTCGGAATCGAAAAAAATACGCTGATCATATTTTCATCGGATAATGGCCCACATTTAGAGGGAGGTGCCGATCCTGATTATTTTAACAGCAATGGCCCTTTTAAAGGTTATAAACGCGATTTATACGAAGGCGGAATCCGAATGCCGATGATTGCCTACTGGCCCGGAAAAATTAAAGCCGGTAGCAAAACAAATCACCTCTCGGCTTTTTGGGACTTTTTGCCAACCGTTGCCGAATTAACCGGTGCCCAACAGCCAGAAAATATCGACGGAATCTCGTACCTGCCGACATTACTTAATACCGGAAAGCAAGCTCAGCACGATTATTTGTACTGGGAATTTCATGAGAAAAACGGACGTATAGCATTGCGAAAAGACAACTGGAAACTGGTTCGGTACGATGTGCTTTCTCCGGAAATAACAACCACTGAATTGTACGACATTTCTACCGATATTGGCGAAGAAAACAATCAGGCAGAACAACAACCGGAGCTTGTAAAAGAACTGTTGAAACTTATGAAAGACGCCCGAACCAAATCGGAAGTGTTTACTTTTGAATAAAAAACTATTATGAGATAAGAAAATAAATTGCCATTCTTAAAGCAATAAATTTAACTATAACATACACAATCCTTCCCTTTTTTGTACAAATTTTCTCACGAGAATTGACAGATTACATTTACTTTGTATACCAATAATTTAAACCAATCATTATGAACAAGTTATTTTCCCTTCTACTTCTATTTGCAACCTTCTTAATCTTTGCAAATTATTCATCGGCACAGGAAATTAAGCCCGCCGAAGTAAAAACAGTTATGAAAAAAGTTGCCGACTGGCAAATTGAACATTTTAACGAATGTTACAGCGGCAGACAAAAACCTCACCATCCACTGGATTGGACCAACGGAGCACTTTACGTTGGAATGGTAAAGTGGGCAAAAATGGCCAACGATGAAAAATATTGGGAATGGTTGAAAAATATCGGTGAAGAAAATGAATGGTTGCTATACAAACGCCAATACCATGCTGACGACCATACCGTAGGACAAATGTACATTGAATTATACCGCAAGTACAGGGATAAAAAAATGATCGAACCAACCCAAAAACAGTTTGATTTTATTATGTACCACCCTTCTCAATCGGTTTTAAACTGGAAAACACCATTTCACCAGGACCGTTGGAACTGGTGCGACGCACTTTTTATGTCGCCACCGGTTTGGGCAAAGCTGTATAAAGTTACCAGCGAAAAAAAATACCTCGACTTTATGTTTGAAGAGTACAAGGCAACAACCGACTTTCTGTTTGATAAAAAAGAACATTTGTATTACCGCGACGAACGTTACATAACAGAGCGCGACAATGGAACAAAAGTATTCTGGTCACGCGGTAACGGCTGGGTATTTGCCGGACTTGTAAACATTTTGAATGAGCTAAACCCGGAGAGTAAAGAGTACAAATATTTCTTAAAAATTTACAAGAAAATGGCCAAAAAACTTTTGGAGATTCAAACACCTGAAGGGCATTGGGCCATGAGCTTACTGGGACAGAAATTCTATCCTACTCCTGAAACCAGTGGCTCATCGTTTTTTGTATTTGGGCTTGCCTGGGGCATAAACCAGGGTATTTTAGATAAAGCCACTTATGAGCCGGCCGCAAAAAAAGGATGGAATGCCATGGTTAGCCATGTTACCGACGATGGCATGTTGGGATACGTACAACCCATTGGTGCTGCACCCGGAAAAGCATGGCCCGACAAAACAGAAGTATACGGAACTGGCGCATTTTTAAGCGCAGGTTCAGAGATTTATAAACTAACCGGAGGAGAATAAACCAAAATTAAACCGTTATGAAAGGCTTTTCGTGGGTAACTATTTTTTGCGCACTTTTTGCTTGCTGCGCATGTCAACCCCAAACTCCGCAAGAATCCGTAAAGAAACCCAATGTACTTTTCATTTTAGTCGACGATTACGGCTACACCGATTGCGGTATTATGGGAAGTAAATACTACGAAACGCCCAACGTTGACCGCATAGCCCGCGAGGGAATGATTTTTACCGATGGCTATGCAACCTGCCAGGTGTGCAGCCCTTCGCGGGCAAGTATTATAAGTGGCAAATTTCCGGCCCGCCATGGCATTACCGACTGGATTGGAGCAAAAACCGGAGAAGAATGGAGTAAAGTTGGCCGTGCAACCCAATTGCTTCCTCCAGAGTACAAACATGCTTTAGCGCACGACTACATTACCTTACCTGAAGCGATGAAAGAAGCCGGTTATAAAACTTTCTTTACTGGGAAGTGGCATGTGGGCGGAAAAGGATCGTGGCCCGATGATCATGGTTTTGACATTAACAAAGGTGGTTGGGATGTTGGTAGTCCCAAAGGTGGTTATTTCGCCCCCTGGGAAAATCCAACTTTACCAAGCGGACCTGATGGCGAAAACCTGTCGATGCGTTTGGCCAAAGAAACGGTTAAGTTTATTGAAGCGAATAAAGACACTGCTTTTTTCGCCTATCTTTCGTTTTATGCAGTTCACGGTCCAATTCAAACTACCCAGCAAAAATGGGCCAGGTACCGCCAAAAAGCCGAACAAATGGGTATTGCCGAAAACGGCTTCGAGATGGGGCGTTTCCTGCCCATTCGCCAGGTACAGGACAACCCGGTTTATGCCGGTTTGGTTGAAGCAATGGACGACGCCGTTGGCCTTGTTTTAGATGCACTGGAAGAAATGGGACTGAATGAAAATACCATTATTTGTTTTACAGGTGATAACGGGGGGGTGGCTGCCGGCGATGCTTTTGCTACATCAAACAAACCCCTTCGCGCCGGAAAAGGCTACCAATTTGAAGGCGGAATTCGCGAACCCTATTTTATTAAAGTTCCGGGAATGGGAAACGGACAAAAATGTTCGACACCGGTTACAGGAACCGACTTTTATCCGACGATTTTGGAGCTATGTGGAGTAGAATTAAAACCTAAAGAACACATTGACGGCAAAAGTCTTGTTCCGCTTTTAAAAGGAGAAACTATGGCCGAACGACCATTGGTTTGGCATTACCCGCATTATGGAAACCAGGGGGGAGAGCCTTCATCAATCATTCGGCAGGGCGATTGGAAATTGATTCATTATTACGAAGATAGCCGTGAAGAATTATACAATCTGGAAAACGATTTGTCGGAAACAACTAATTTAGCTGCCGATAACCAGGAAAAAGTAAAAGAACTAAGTGCAACCCTCTTCGCTATGTTGGAAGAAATGGGAGCCCGTTTTCCTGAACGTGACCCAAGCTGGACAGCCGAGCGCGAAGCTGCCCACCTAAAAAATATTGTTGAAAAGCGCTGGCCGGCATTGGAGAAACAACGCAAGCAGTTTCTATCTGAAGATTTTGATCCGGGAAACAACTGGTGGGGCAGCATGGTTGTAAATGACTAAATTTCGTAACGAATCTTCACTATTCAATTTGTAGCGTTTAAAACAAGAAGACAGAACCTACAGGACATTTTTTATTACAGAATAAACTAACACCACTATAAAATTATTTAAACCACAGTAACATGAAACGTAGAAACTTCATAAAAAACACGGCAGCAAGTGGCATTGCCCTCACGGGGCTAACCGGAGCTTTACAGGCATCGGGGGGCGAAAAGAAAAAATCGAACAAAGCAAAATTTAACCTGAAGTATGCCCCAAGCCTGGGCACATTTAACGAACATGCAGGAGAAGATCCGATTGACAATATAAAATTTATGGCCGACCAGGGATTTCGGGCAGTTTTCGACAACAGCCTGATGAAAAAAGAACCGGCATTACAGGAAAAAATAGCCAACGAACTGGCACGCAACAACATGGATTTGGGGCCCTTTGTATTATATGCTGATTTTAAAACAAAATCGTTTGTTACCCAAAACGAAGATATCAAACAAATGCTAAAAGACACCATGCACAAGGGGCTGGAAGTTCAGAAAAGAACAGGGGTAAAAACAGCATTGATTGTGCCCGGAAGATTTGATGAAGGCCTGGAGCATGGCTATCAAATGGCCAATATTATTGACAACCTGCGCATGTGTTGTGACATTGTTGGCCCCACAGGCCTGGAGCTGGTTATGGAACCATTAAACGCCTGGACCAACCACCCGGGATTAATTTTAACCAAAATGCCCGAGGCCTATATGCTTTGTGTAGCCGTTAACCACCCCAGTTGTAAAATTGTTAACGACATGTACCACCAGCAAATTACCGAAGGAAATATTATCCCCAACATCGATAAATGCTGGGATCACATTGGCGCTTTTCACATTGGCGATAATCCCGGGCGCAAAGAACCCGGAACTGGTGAAATAAATTACCTGAACATTTTTAAACACATCTACGATAAAGGATATAACGGAGTACTGTGCTGCGAACATGGTAAAAGCATATCAGGCAAAAAAGGAGAAAAAGCCTTTATCGAAGCCTATCGGACAGTAGATAATTTTTAACAATAAAAAAGGTGGCTAGCTAGTAGGCCACCTTTTCTTTTAGTTTCATCTAAGGAGGAGGGTTGGCAGTTTACAGCAGCGAAATATACTACTAAAGAACTACCAAATATTTTTATTGAAAATTCTGTTTCTTCAAAACGCTCCGCTAATTTCGACATATACCCGAACAAAACAGATTCAAATCGTAAAACAGAGTTGCATATCGTAAAAAACAACTTCAAATAACATTTTTTGTACCTTTACTCCATAACTCTATTCTGTCAATGATAAAAACAATTGCTCTGCTTTCTCCCGTCTATGCAACCTTGTTTTGGGGTGTTACCCTTTTGATTCAAAGGCGACCTGCCAATCAAAGTCGTTTTGTATTGGGTATTTTTATGCTCTTTGCCTGTATGCTTTACGTTTCACATACTGTATTTTTTCTGGAATTCTACCATACTTACTCTTTCTTCGAAAGCATTTATTTGTACGCAGGCCTATCGGTGTATCCGTTATTTTATACCTACATCTTATTATTGAGTACTATTCGGTTTAACACCAGGCGGCATTTACTCCATTTTCTTCCGGGCATTCTGTTTGGGGTTGTTGCCTTAATATTAACCTCCTTGCTAACTCCCGACCAACGAATTTACTACGTTAAGCACATACTGATAAACGAGAATCTTAAAAACATTGATACCACTACCCTTACAGGAGTTAAAGCATTGGTTTTTTTGATTAGTAGAATCATTTTCATTCTTCAAACAGTTATCTATCTCATTTTCGGAATTCGTATTGCAAACCAGCACAACAAAACCATTAACAACTTTTTTTCAGAAACTGAGGGCAAACGAATGAACTGGGTAAGGGATATTAGTATTCTGGTCTTAGGTGTTTCACTTGCTGCCATTAGTTTTGCCTTGCTTGGCCGCAGCTATTTTGTACAACACGATTTATTACTTCTGTTGCCTTCTGCCTTTTTTACAGTTTTCTTCTTTATTTTAGGCTATAAAGGCAATTTACAGCAACCCATTTACGAACGTTTGTATGAAAACGACGAAGCATTAAGCTACCAGGAAGATGCCCCGCCGGAAGAAAACAACCTAAAAGAAAGACTATTGGTTCTTTTTGAAGAGAATAAAATTTACCGTTTGAACGATTTGCGTATCCATACTATTTCTGAATCGTTGCATACCAACCGCACCTATATTTCGCGTTTGATAAACGAAGAGTTTCAAATGAACTTTAACGAGTTTGTAAACCAATACCGTATTAAGGAAGCAAAAGAACTGCTTCGCACACCAGCGAGTACCAAATACACCATGGAATATATTGCCGAACAGGCCGGTTTTGGATCGGTTGCTTCATTTTCGCGTGTGTTTAAAGAAATTGAAGGTGTTACACCTGGCAAATACCGGCTCATGCACAACAAAGACTAGCGAGTATTGGCTTTTATACTACTGCCAGTAAAATTATAATAGAGGCTAAAACCAGCTCTTCAATGAAAAAAAAGAAAAAAAATTCAGTTGTTGGCAAAATCCTGATTGGTACAATTGCTCTAATTTTTTTGGGCTATGGCTGTTTTTTAGGTGTGCTGTGGCTGGGTGGGTCTACAACCCCTGCAAAGGTGAACAATTTTCGACGTGAAATGGGTGAGCGTAACGAAACCATTCGCAATCAGTATACTTATTCGTACGATTACCAGTTTACGATTTCGGGTAAAAACTATTCCGGGCATTCAAAAAAAGTGCAAAGTCCTGTCTTTCTAAAAAACCAGGGTAACACTTTTATTACCGTCCACTATTTAAAATGCTGCCCGGTGCTTAATGCACCTGCCGACGATTTTAAGCCCTGGTATAAAATTCTTATTTATTTTGGGGTGGCCTTTGTTTTAGGCTATTTTATAAAACGAATGTAACACTGCCGAGAATGCAATTAAATGCTCTTTCCTCAAGTATTTCAAAATTAATTGATTACTTTTTCTTTGAATAGGATACTGTGCAAATTCGTGTGGTTACAATAACTGCAGGAAATTACGAGAATGAAAACCAAACTACTCAACACCCGCTATTTTGATTGTAAATACTTTACTTTCAAGTGTACCAGCCGCTCGGAAAGTTGTTGCCCTTCAGGCGTAATCATGGCAAATCTATCTTTTTCAAGTAATAATTTGTAGGCTTTATCGCAAGCGGCAACCGCTCTTTCAAAATCGCCCTTTTGCTCCATCACCCGGCTCATCAAATCGTAAGCTTCTGGCAATTTAGCGGAGAGCTGAATTGCTTTCCTGGCATCATTTTCTGCATTATCAACCTGGTTTAGAGCTAAAAAAGCCAATCCTCTTTTCGACAATGCATAAGCCAGCCGATTCCCGGAAATATTCTCCGACGCCAATTCAAGTCCCTTATTTATATCCTCCAAAGCACCGGAGTTATCGCCCTGTTGTATACGAATTTCACCACGTAACAACAATCCGCTAACATGTTCCGGGTTTAATCGTAATAGGTCATCCAAATAATCCGCCGATTTATTTGTCCAGTTCATTTGTGCCGCTGCCTTTGCCTGAACATAATAGGCACTCGTCTTTTTGTTGTTATCCGAAAACGCATGGTTTGCTCTTCGTGCTTTTCGAATTGCCTGGTCAATATCTCCACTCCTGTAAGCCGCTTGAGCTTCGGACAATTCTTGCTCGGCATCAATAAAAAAAATGCTTACAACAGTAACCAGCACTGCGATTAAAAAAGATACTATTCGTACAAATTTTATCATGTTAATTTTTTTTAGTCGGTAATGGCATAGTAACCAGCATTAAAAACAGCATAAAGAATAAATCGATAAGCGATAAAATAACCCAGAATCCCCCATTTAAACCTTCGGAAAAGGTACGGCTTACAACACCTGCAGTAGAAAAAATACCAAACACCGATTCGGTGGTATCGGCATTCCAAACTCTGGCCAACCAATTAAAAGGATCGAAAACAGGTTGCGCCAGTCCAAATCCAAATGCTTGTCCAATCATAAACATAAAAAAAAGAAGTACCACCATTTTAAACCGAATGTTTGCAAGTGCTTCAATGTATTCTCCTGCAGTTTGTTTAACCATCCACGAAATTGTTACACCGGCAATCACACCCTGTATAAGTATATAATAACCAATCCAGTAACGAATCCACCCAAACACCAACCCGGTTGCAATGGCTAAAGCTAAGCATTTTACTATGGGTGCCGTTGATAAATTTTTAGGCATGGCCTTAGGCTTTGCTGTATTGGCAGAAGTAGTGCCTTTTTGCGGAGCACCGCAATTCTGACAGAATTTATCGTCCTGTTGAATTGTTTTTCCACATGCCTTGCATTTGTATTTCATTTTTTCTAAAGTTATTAAGGTTCTATTTTAACAAAGGGCATCCGCAATTCCGGCAAATGTTTTCCTCAATATTGTGCAAAAAAGCACAGGCGTTGCAAAAAATAATGGTATTTGTCAAAAGCCTGATTTTTAATTTGCCGAGAGTAGCCCATGTCCATTCACCTCGTCATTTCTGTAGTCTTAAAACATTACTATTGATGGCTCTAACGGTGTGAATCAGGGTATTAAAGTAATTATCAACCGGGGCAATCAATACTTTTCCGGTGCCGGTAAAAGTGTTTACCAATCCTTCGCCCGAAATTACGGTTGAAAAAATACCGCGTGTGGCTTTTGCAACTTTCAGCTCGATACCCGAGGTGCGGGCAACTGCAAAACTTCCATCCACTACCAATTTGCCATTTGTAAGTTCCACCTCTTCCAGCGGTCCGGCCGAGTTAATAATTACTTTGCCCGTACCAGCCACAACGGTTTGAAACCATTTTTCGCCCGAAAACATAGCGCTGATAGCACGATTGGTAAAGGCACCCAGTTCGATATTTAGCTCTGATGCATAATAGGCTCCGCGGTCAAGTATCCATTCGTCGTTATCCAATTCCAGAATGGTAAATTCGCCAAACGATGGCGTTAAATGAACCGTGCCGGTTCCGCTAATTACAGGCTTTACAACTTTTTCTTTGGTAATCATCGATTTAAAAATGCTGCCAACCCCGGGTAAATCCGATTGTAATTCCAGGTTTCCCTGCATATAGTGCATGGCGCCTGCTTCGTACCTGAAAGCAGCATTATCGAGTTCTACTTTTACCATATTTAAACGTTCGCGTGTTACCACATCGAAGGTTACTTTTCCGACAGGTGGCGGGGTTGCTGACTGTTGCGCTTGCCCCACTTTGTTGCCACAGCTGCCACAAAATGCAGCACCGGCTTTTATTTCATTTCCACAGTTTGAACAGAATGGCATAATAGTAATTTTTAACTTTATTTAATTGGTTGTGGTTTATAATACATCTTAAATTTTCCTCCTTCTCCGTGAACAGTTATTATCCATACATCAGAGCTGTTTAATGGCTTAGGGGCTACTGTTGAAAATTCACCTTTGTCTGTTTCCTGACCATCAGAATAAACTAACATGCCATCCACTCCTCCGTGAGAAGACCTGCCTCTAAAATCCATTTTTTCTGAATGTCGTAATGTACTATAAAATTTTATTGAAAGTTTCATATTTGTAGCATTATTCCCTTTAAAATTGACGAAAGCTTTTGTTGTTACAGGTTCATCAGGTATGTATGTATTTTTAAATGCCGTCCACTTAGCCGTAGTTGTATAGTTTGAAAAACTTGAGCTTGATGGATTAGAAGGAATACAAGAGGAAGATAGACTTCCGTTATTTATGCTAGTATTGTGTTTTACCATAATATCCATTGAATTATCCTCAAATTCGGTATTAAATAAAACCCATTTACTTTTTGCCATATTACCCAATTCAATAACAATTTCATTTTCTCCATCAACAATAAAATCTTTTACTATTGTTGGCTTTTCAATATCGACACGGTCACTGGGTTTATATATTTCTACACGGTTTGGTTTTCCGGCAGTATAATGACCAATGAAAGTAAAGTTCGTTTTGGTTATGCCCGATTCTTTTAAGGTTCCCGTCCAGTTCTTTTTATCCACACCTTTATCAAGTGGTCTTATGGCCACTTTGTACCCCCCATATTTTGCTTTTTCGCCTTTAGCAAGGTTTTCAGTAATGGTTAAATTCACCTTCTCGTTTAGCATTTTTGCCATCAACGCCGCCTCTTTTGTTAGCTCTAATTTAAGGTTATAAAAACGCCAGTTATTTACTGATGTAAACACTGGGTATAATTGATCGATAATTCGTTGTTTGCCCTCACCATATACTCCTTCAATATCTTTTTGACTGGGCCAGGTCATTCGTTTTAAACCTGCTTCTGCTGCTAATGAATTTAGCTCTGCTGTGTTTTCATTATCTGTACCTACTTTCGTAGTTTTCATAAATTTCCAGGCATAATCTTCAATTTCTTCCATTATTTCCTTGTATGCCTCTGCAGGATTATCGGCATTATCCTTATGTATATCAATCATTAACCTGCGCCACTCTTTTAACGAACGTTCGTTATAGGTTTTATTGTAAAAATCGTATACCTCCCAAAGCTCTTTGTATTTTTGAGCGAGCATTGCGTTACCAAATTCTGTTAAGGCAATATCGATAAAATAAACACCAATAAATGCGATGTTAATTACCGGAGTACCAAACTCGGCAACCAACTGGTTCATTATGTTTTTGGTGAGGTTGATAGCCGTTGTTTTGTTGTCGCTATAACATAAATCGTAACCCAGTTGTACTATACTGGCTGCGTAACCAAGGTTTTTGAAGCCATTATTTAGTTTGTTTGTAAAATCTGTAGAATAGCTTCCACCAGCAGTTAGAGTGTTAATTGCTACCCCTGAATTTCCGGAAAACTTGCTCCAAAACGATAAGCCCTGATTTAAAGCTTCTTTGCCTAATTGACGGTCGTTTTCGTAATAACTTTCCAAAACTTCAATATGCATGTCTTTTCTATCACCTTTTAAATAACTATTGGGGATATATACATTTGAAATGTATGCATGTCTTTTGGTCGCATTTTTTACCGTAAAAACTCCATAGCGGCTAAGATGATTGGTCCGGATATGTACAACTTTGTTTTTAGTATCTAAATCATACAAAACGGGTTCCCATTTTTTTGTTTTAGGATTGTAATATTGCGCAGCTACACACTCTTCAGCTTTTCCGTTCTTAATAAACGATTGGTTGTAGGGCAGCGATATGGTTATAAAATCGTCGAACTTGCTTTTTCCTTTAAGTTCAATGTCGTAGGCAACAACCGAGCATTCACCATCAATCACCTGTTGCTTGTATTCTTCAACAATTACCGATGTTTCTTTGTCCAGAACAAATTGTCCAAAATCGACTTTTACCTTTTTAAACTTAGCAACTGTATTTTCTGCCGAGACTTTAAGTGATTCTTTTGTAATTGGTTTTCCTTTGATATTTACAGGAATCTTAATTCCAACTTCAGTGGAGGATTTTGATTGTTTGGATCTAGTTTTTTCTGGTTCAATATCTACAATCCCGTCAACACCTTCGGTATCCAGAATGTTTTCACTGGTCTGTTCTGTGTCTAAATTTTGCCACCAATTAGAAACCTTATTGTACATCAACATAGTAAGAACAATAAGTACTGCCAAAATAAAAATAGCTGTAATCGCGCAGCCTCTACATCCTTTTTTCTTTTTTGGGGGTGGTGTATTAATTGGAGGAGGCGGTGTTGGATTACCCTTCATATTTTGTTCCGGCTTTGGGCCGCCTGAAATTATTTTCCGGCCTTCTTTGGTAAGTTTTTGTTTCGGTGGTTCTGGCTTTGGTTCCGGTTGTTTTTGTGAATCCGGGGCAGCTTTTGATGTTGTGGTAACAGGCGTTCCACAAGCTGAGCAAAACTTTTCGTTTTCCTCTAAAACTTTTCCGCATTTTTTACACGAATTTGGATTCGATTCCTGGGGGCTGCCGCACGAGCCACAAAATTTGGCTCCTTCAGAGATTTCTTTACCACAGTTTGTACAAAATGGCATGTTATTGAGTTTTGGTTTTTTTAATTTAGTTAATCGTCATCTCCACCGTCGTCACCCCAGTCGCCGTCGTCATCATCGTCCCAATCATCGTCATCGTAGTTTCCTCCTCCTCTTCTTCCTTTTTTTGATTTTCCGAAAATGGCGACATAAACAGCAAAGCCGATAATAACAACTGCACCCGGAATCCGGAGTGCTTCTTTTAGTTTTTCTTCCGCATTATCGTCAACCTGAAACCAAATTATAATGGCTACTGCGCAAAGCAGTACAATTATAACTGCCGCAATAATCAGGCGTTTGAGGAGCTTCGATTTTCCGGTGTTCATTTTTCCCGAATAGCTTCCCTTTGAAACAATCTTTTGGGGACCCTCTTTTTCTTTTGGGTCTTTGTTAGAAACTACTGGCGGTTCGGTAAGCGTATTCCCACATTTTTCGCAAAACGAAGCACTTTGTGGATTCCGGTGGCCGCATCTCGAACAAAATACGGAGGATTGAGTTGATAAAAATTCTTCGAGATTTGCACCACAACCTGGACAGAATTTGTCGTCAGGTGTTACCACATTGTGACATTTCGGGCATTTTGTTAGGTTCATGTTTTTAAAGATCAGTTGACACCTTAAATATATAAACTATTGAGTTAAATAGAAATACCGATTTCATAATTAGAATTATTAAAAAAAGTAGTGCAAACATCGGATCTGTTCCAAAAGAATTAAGCTGCTAATTTGCTTCCTGTTAAGAAAACTCAAGGTCTTTGTGACCTTTTTGTGATACTTGTTTGTTATTGTTGCAATTTAAAGAAAAGAAGCAATGAGTAAGGTATTATTAATTGAAGATGATGCACATATTGGTGAGCTGGTTAGCATTCACCTCAGAGATTTAAACTGCGAGGTTGATATCGCAACCGACGGCCGCCAGGGATATGAAAAAGCCGCATCAGGCGAATACTGTCTTATTGTTTTAGACCTGATGCTTCCGGGAATGGATGGGCTGGAGGTGTGCCGCCAGTTACGCGCCGATAAAGTAAATACCCACATACTGATGCTAACTGCTAAAAGCGAAGAAATTGATAAAGTTTTGGGGCTTGAAACCGGCGCTGACGATTACCTGACCAAACCTTTCAGCATTCGCGAATTTATTGCCCGTGTTAAAGCCATTTTACGCCGTATTAATTCTTTAAGCAGCGAAACCTCCGGCAATGAAACCGAAACGCTAAGCATTAACAGTCTGCATATTGATCTGGGAAAAAGAAAGGTAACGCTTGACAATAACAAACTTGAGCTCACACCAAAAGAATTTGAACTGCTTGTTTTAATGGCCCAAAAACCAGGGAAAGTTTTTAGCCGCAACGACCTTCTTGACCAGGTTTGGGGATATAATTTTAATGGCTACGAGCATACAGTAAATTCGCACATCAATCGCTTACGGGCAAAAATTGAACCCGATATAAACCACCCAAAATACATTTTAACCAGCTGGGGAGTTGGCTATAAATTTAACGACGAACTGTAGTGTTATGACAAAACGAAACAAAATATTTAACAGCCTTTACTGGAAAGTTTCCGGCATATTCTTAGCCTTTACGGTATTGCTTACCTTGATTTTTATATTGATTTCGGTGAAATTTTCGGCCGATTACAACGAAGAAGCTCAGCAAAAAATAAATGGCGAAATTGCCATTGGTGCCATTAACGAGGTTACACCTATTTTTGTGGATGGCAAGGTTAAAAAGGAAGCCATTCATGTGTTAATGCATTCGGCCATGGCTGTTCACCCGAGCATCGAAGTATATCTGCTTGACACGGAAGGAAACATCATCACTTACGTTGTTCCAACAAAAGATGTTAAATCAGAAAAAGTTGACCTTGGCCCCATAAAACAATTCCTGAATCGTAGCAATGATCGTATCATCAGAGGTGACGACCCCCGAAATCCGGGATCTCCTAAGATATTCTCGGCAGCCGAAATTATCGAAGAAAACCAGCTAAAAGGGTACATGTATATTGTTTTAGCCAGCAATCAGTACACTTCTGTAATGGCTTCGTTGCAAAATAGTTTCATTCTAAAGCTGGGGGTTCGCAGTTTGCTTGTGGCACTTCTGCTGACGTCGCTTTTAGGCTTGCTTGCCATATGGATTATTACCCGAAATCTGAATAAAATAATAAATGCCGTGCGTAGCTTTAAAGAGGGGAACCACTCGGTACGCATTCAGCATAACAATAAAGGTGAACTCGACAATATGGCCGAAACATTTAATACCATGGCGCAAACCATTGAACAGAATATTATTCAGCTAAAGAGTGTTGAGACTCTTCGGAAAGAGCTGATTGCCAATGTTTCGCACGACTTAAGGAGTCCTATCGCTTCCATACAGGGTTTTGCCGAAACCATTCTGCTAAAAGACGACAACATAACGGATGAAGAGCGTACAAAATACCTGAATATAATTCTTCAAAACTCGGAAAACCTTAGCAAGCTTGTTAACGACTTGTTTGAGCTGTCGAAGCTCGAATCAAATGCACAAAGCATTCAGCCCGAACCGGTACAGGTAGCTGAACTGGTGCAGGATGTTGCCGATAAATTTCAACTGATTGCCAAAGAAAAAAACATAAGTATTAACACGATTTACTCGAAAAGTTTGCCTCTGGTGTATGCCGATATACAAATGACCGACCGGGTTTTTCAGAATATTTTGGATAACGCCATAAAATATTGCAACGCCAACGATGTGGTAACCATTGAATTAGAGCTGCAAACCGATGGCATACTGGTTAAAATTGCCGACACCGGAAAAGGAATTGCAGAGGACGAATTACCCAATATTTTTACACGCTACTACAAAGGCAAAAAAACAAATGGCGCCAACAGCACCGGCTTGGGTCTTGCTATCGTTAAAAAAATTCTCGACCTCCACCAATCCTCCATTAAGGTGTACAGCCAATTAAACAAAGGAACGCGTTTCGAATTTAAGCTTCCGCTTTATCAGGTCGCCTGATTGGCATTCAAAAAGTATAAAAAATACCATCTACGAAACAAATTGCGTAGGTGGTATTTTTTATCTCCTCCACTTTATTTTACTGAACTATAACCTATTAGAACAATTTCTTTAAACTTTTGTGATTCTTTCGTGAGACTTGAATCCAATCTTTACAACAAGTTTTTAAACAGTATTAACTTAAAGTATAAGGTTATGAAAAAATTAGTTTTTGTTTTAATGGCAGCATTTGCTTTTATGGCATGCGAAAAAGAAGTAGAAGAACCTGTTTTTGAAGAAAAGTCAGGTAATAAAATGCTCGACCTCAGCTTTGAGGGCTTATCGCCTCTGGGGCCCGATTACCGCTACGAAGGCTGGCTGATAGTTGACGGCACTGCTGTTAGCACGGGTAAATTTAACATCACACCATCGGGTCAGATGTCGCCAAGGGTTTTTAATGTAAAAAAAGATGTTGTGGATAATGCAGTAATGTTTGTTTTAAGTATTGAACCACAACCCGACAACGATCCCGCACCAAGCGATACCAAAATTTTAGGTGGTGTATTCACAAATGGAATGGCAGAACTTAGCATTGCGCATCCGGCAGCACTGGGCTCTGATTTTAGCGAAGCCATGGGTAAATACATTTTAGCCACGCCAACCAATGGCCCCGGCACCTACGAAAACAGCGGAATTTGGTTTTTAAGCCTCGAATCGGGTAGCCCCATGGAAGGTTTAACCTTGCCAAGCTTGCCTGACGGATGGATTTACGAGGGCTGGACAGTAATTAACGGTGTTCCTGTTACATCGGGCAAGTTCATGCAAACAGCTGGGGTTACTGATCTTTTCGACGGGTTTAGCAGCCAGGAGAATCCGGGACCTCCGTTTCCGGGAGAAGATTACCTGATGAATGCGCCATCGGGATTATCATTCCCGACAGACCTGGCAGGCGGCATTGCCGTAATATCAGTTGAACCATACCCCGACAACGGCCCTGAGCCATTTGCACTAAAACCACTGGCAGGAATGATTCCGGAAGACGCAATGGACCACTTTACTTACATGATGGAATTAAACCAGGCCTCATTCCCCACCGGAATGGCAAAAAAATAAACAACGAAGGGTAGTTTATGCAGAGCGGAAGGATTTCTTTCCGCTCTTTTTACGTGTAACTATTGTATCCTTTTGCTTATAATTATTGCCAAACGACTTTTATTCCTCACCTTAAATCTCGGATGAAAAAAGCCTACTCGTACCTTAGTGCCTCCACCGGATTTCGGCTTGCCGCTTTCCAGCTCTGAAACGAAACTGTTAACAAGGCAATGGCAAGTGCCAGTGCACCAGCTGCAACAAATATCCACCAGCTTAGGGTAGTTTTGTAGGCAAAATTCTCGAGCCATTTATTCATGGCCAACCAGGCAACCGGACAAGCCAACACAAAGGCAAGTACAATCCACTTTATAAAATCGCGGTTTAACAGGCTGAGTATTTCGGAAGAACAAGCCCCGTTAACCTTTCGCACACCAATTTCTTTTATACGGTTTTGTGTTGTTATCAGGGCCAAACCAAACAAACCCATCGAGCAAATAAACAAGGCAATAATGGTAAATACCGAAAGCAGCCGGGCCTGAAGCAGTTCTGCTTTATATACTTTTTGGTACATACTGCCCACATGCTCGCAATTAAACGGATATTCCGGAAATAAGGCAGTCCAAACGGTTTCCATATCGTCCAAAGCCTGTTCCTGCATACCGGGCTGAAAAGAGACAGCAAAGTTTATCAGCCATAAATCTTCGCGCTTAAACAGCACCAAAGGCTCGACCTCTTTTTTCAGGCTCGACAGATGAAAATCTTTTACCACCCCAACAATTTTTCCACGAGGAAGTGCAATACCATTTTCTTCGAGTTCCTGAAAGTTAAGCTTAAAACCCTTTCCAATAATGGCATCAGCAGCAGTATAGTTCAAACGCTTCAAAGCAGCCTGGTTAATAATGTATTCAGCAGCACCTTCATTGTCTTTATTCTTTTCAGAAAAATTGGTTCCGGCCAAAAACTGCAAATTAAAAAGGGAGGCAAAAGAATAATCGCACGGGAAAACGCCAATCCGCTCGTACTGTTCACCACTTTCATCCGGTACATAATCCTCCAGTTCAAACTCAAACATATCGTTGGCTTCTCCACCGGGAGGCTCCATCATTGCCGAAACCGACTGGATACTGTTGTATTGCAGCAATTCTTGCTTAAACACTTCGAATTTTTGCTGAATGCTGGCATGCACCGATTCAAAAACAACAATGTTGGCTTCTTGCACCCCCATGCCATTTTTCAGGGCAAAATTTGTTTGACGCGAAATAACAATTACGGCCACTATCAATGCAATGGAAAAAGCATACTGAAAAACAACCAGCCCGCGATTGATACCCCCGCGACCAGGTAAAACTGCAGTATTTATTTTTTTATTGATAAGCAAAGAACCAAACATGGTTTTTACAGCCGGGAGCAGTCCGAACACAAGGCTAAAAGCACTAAAACAAAGTAGTAATACAAACAGAAAAATCGTATTTCCGTGCAATAGATTTAAACTAAAGTTGCGCAAAATTAAAGCGTTTAAGGGCAGGGCCAGCAAAAAGGTTAATGCCAGTGTAAGTAGCAGCACAACAAGTCCTTCAAGAAAAAAGAACTGCACTACCGAACGTTTGGATGCGCCCTGAATTTTATTGATAAAAAGGTATTTGGCACTAAAGCCCGCCATGCCAATGTTGAGGTTGGCGTAGTTACTTACCGAAATAACCAAAAGAATTAGAGCAGCAATGGCCAGCACAAAAATATTTCGCATATTTCCGTTGGCTTCAATTTCGCGCAATTTATTCGAGTGCAAATGAATATCGGTAAGCCTTTGCAAATGAACTTCTGTATTAAAATTTTCGGGTTCGCTTTCCATATTTTCGCGCATATAATTGCTTATGGCCTGCTCAACATTTTCGGGTAATGCATTTTCTGCCAAAACCAAGTACGACCATGCCCAACCGTATTCAAACCTATCGTTTACCGGGGTGGTTATAAAATCGGGGTGAAAATGGCTGTTGGCAGGGAAATCTTTCATTACGCCGGCTATGGTAAAATGTTGTTCTGCACCGTAAAATTGTCCGGTAGGCAAAATTAAAACTTCTCCTACCGGATTTCTATTTCCGAAAATACGTTGGGCAAAACTTTGGCTAATTACCATTGATGCCGGACGTTCAAGAACCGAAGTTTTATCGCCAACAATTAACGCTGCCTCAAATACCTTAAAAAAGGTGCTATCGCACTCAAATCCCTGGTTAATGTTGTAAAACCGCTGTTCGTATTTCATTAATCCACCCCTTACTGGACGTAAACGAACCAGTTCTTCTATTTCTGGGAACTGGCTGCTTAGCTCTTTCAAGTAACCCGGATTAACCACCCTTGCAAAATGTTTTCCGCCCAAAAACTCCGGATCTGTAATTGTAAACCGGTAGGTTCTATCGGCTCGTTGGTGGTTATTGTCGTAGCTCAGTTCATTTTTTATAAATAGTGAAATAAAAATTATACCGATTAAAGCCAGACTAAGCCCGATAATTTTTACCAGGTTTAAAAAGGGGCGTTTAAGCAGGTTTCTAAGTACCACTTTCAAATTCATAAAAACAATTTTTTGGTTTAAGCAGCTCCGGGTCTTTGCAGTAAATACCCGGAGCTTGAAAAAGAAATTACGAAGGTTTAAAAAATTTAATCTTCATTCACGTAGCCATCTTTTAAACGAATAATCCGGTTGCCGTATTTTGCATTTTCCTCCGAATGGGTAACCTGAATAATGGTCATTCCCTCGTTGTTCAGTTGTTTAAGTAAATCCATAATCGTTTTCCCCTGTTCGCTGTGCAGGTTTCCGGTGGGTTCGTCGGCCAGTAAAAGTTTTGGGCTGCCCACAATGGCTCGTGCAATGGCTACCAATTGCTGTTGCCCACCCGAAAGTTGGCTTGGAAACAAATCTTTTTTAGCCACAATATTAAACCGATCGAGCATATCGGCCACCATTGCTTTGCGTTCTTTGCCTTTTATTCCGCGGTACACCAGCGGCGTTTCAATGTTTTCGTATACATTCATCTCCTCGATGAGGTGAAAAGCCTGGAAAATAAAACCGATGTGACTGCGGTGATACTGTACCTTCTGTTTTTCCTTTAGCTGGTTGGCCGGTTGATCGAGGAACAAATATTCGCCTTCGTTGGGTTCATCAAGAAATCCGATAATGTTTAACAAGGTTGATTTACCGGCTCCACTAGGCCCCATTATTGAAACAAACTCGCCTTGATTAATGGTTAAATTCACTCTTTTCAACACAAAAGTTCGTTGGAATTTTGCATCGTAGTACTTGTCGATGTTTTTAAGTTGTATCATTTTATTTTTGTTATCTGTCATTTTTATGTTAAGCTGAATAATTGAAAAACAAGCAAACTCCGTTTATTCTATTATTTACTTGAACTATTTGCTATTCGTACCTGAGGGCTTCAACAGGATTTAAGCGCGCAGCTTTAAAAGCCTGAAAACCACTTGCAATAAGAGTAACTACCAACGAAATGGCAAGAACAATGACCACATCGATTACAGTAAAGCTGTATTTAAAATGCCCCGGTGTTACATTTTCAAGCCCAATGGCAAGTGGGTATGAAACCACATTGGCAGCAATAACAAATATTACAAATTGTTTGGTAATCAGCGGCATAATTTGCTCGGTTTTGGCTCCCTGAACTTTTCGTATTCCAATTTCTTTTACTCTGCGTTGCGATGAAAACACCACAAGGCCAAACAAACCCATCGCCGCAATTACCACGGCCATTACTGTAAAAAACGCGAAAGTATCTTTTACATTTGTCCATATTTTTAAAGCCATTCTATAGGATCCAAAATCATACCCGTTTACTTCAAATAAAATGTTCGGAAGAATGTCTTGTAAAACCTTGTTGATATGAGCCAGGCTCGCTTGTGTGGTTTCCGGATTTACTTTAAAGGTAATGTCGTTTGAGTAGCCAAAAGCAAAGTCGCGATACAATAAAACATACGGTAAAATCGGATTGTGAACATCTTCAATGTTAAAATCCTTAATTACGCCAACCACCAGTTTTCTGTCTCCTTTAATATCAATCCATTTTCCGATGGGATTTGTCCATCCAAATGTTTTAACTGCGGTTTGGTTGATAAGACAGGATTTTGCTTCGGCAGAAAATTCACTCGAGAAATTTCGGCCTTCAATCAAAGTCATGTTCATGGTGGGCAAATAATTTTCGCAAGCCTGATTCCAGCGTACAAAGGTGTGATCTTCAACAGATCCATCCTCGAAGCGAACACGGGTTCCCCAGTTATCATGAAGTGGTGAGTTAATTGAAAAAGACAAATCTTCAATCCCGGGATATTCCAATATTCGTTGCCTGAATTGTTGGTAAGTAATATCAGCATCCATTGATGGAAGTTTGCAGTACAATAGGTTTTCTTTATTGAAACCCAAATCTTTATTTTTCATGTAGTTTACCTGGCGGTACATCCAAATACTCGAGGTTATTAGCACCACCGAAAGAATAAATTGCACGTAAACCATGGCCTGCAATCCTGTTATTCGTCCTTTTTTTAAGGGCAATTTACTTTTTAAAACAGCCACCGGTTTATACGACGAAGTAACCAGGGCCGGATAACTTCCACCAACAAAACCTGTTACCAGCACCGAAATAAGAAGAAACAGTATGAACTGTGGGTTCTGAATTAAATTAATTTCGATATTTCGGTTTACCACTGCATTAAAAAGCGGAAGCAAAAGATAGGCAAGAGCAATAGCACCAACCAATGAGACAAATGCTAAAACAATGGCTTCGGTCAAAAACTGAAGACGAATGTAATTGCTACTGCTTCCTGAAACTTTTCGAACTCCAATTTCCACCGAACGCAAGGTAGAAAACGAAGTAGTTAAATTCATAAAACTTACACATGCCAAAAGCAAGGTAAGAATACCAATAAACGAGAAGAAGAAAATAACAGAGCCACGGTCGTCGCGCGGGCCTTCGTTTAGGTGTAAAAGTGCCAGCGGACGAAGATAGGCCACATTCTTAGCGTCTTCATCGAATTTGTTAATTACATTAACAATTTTACTGTTTATAGTCTCCGGGTTTACATTAGGTTTTAACAAAACCATACACCGGTACGATGAATTATCCCAGTTATGTTCTCTACTTTTTAACAGCTCGGTATTCGACTTAAAATAGCTGGCCTGAATTGTTGACTGCTCCGGAATGTCTTTCATAACACCGGTTACCCGCAATTCTCTCTTTTTTTCGTCGAATATTATTTTCCCCATCGGGTCTTGCCCGGGAAAATATTTTGCGGCCAGTGTTTCACTCAAAACAATGGCATTTGGGTCGTCTAAAAGCGTATTTTTATCGCCTCGTATCAGCTCGAAAGAAAACATTTCGAAGACCCCAGAGGGCGCCACAAACCCTAATTCTTCATTAAAAACATTTTCGGCATCGGCCGAAAGGTATTCTCCCCACACTTCGCTAATTATTATTGCGTCTTCAACCTCGGCAATATTGTTGCGTAGGTATTTTGCCATCGGAACAACGGTTTGATTGCTATCGTCAGTACGATCTTTGATTTTGTAGGTATGAAGTCGGTATATCCTTTCGAAATTCTGGTTGAATTTATCGTAATCTTTTTCGTATTGAATGTAACGGGCAACCAGCGTAAATGCTGCCAAGCCTACCGAAAGGCAAAGAATTTGAATCGCAGAAAGGGTTTTCCTTCTGAAAATATTTCGCCAGGCTATTATTAAAAAATGTTTAATCATGGTTTTTTGTTTTCTGTTTGCTACTCGTACCTTAAACTTTCGGCCGGGTTTCGTGTAGCAGCTTTCCACGATTGCCACGAAACTGTTAACAAGGCAATTGTCAGGGCCAATGCGCCTGACAAAGCAAATATCCACCAGCTCAAGGTGGTTTTGTAGGCAAAATTTTCGAGCCATTTGTGCATGGCATACCAAGCTGCCGGACAAGCTATTACAAAGGCAATTGCCACCAATTTAATAAAGTCGCGGTTGAGCAGGGTTAGTATCTCACTCACCTTGGCTCCGTTAACCTTACGAATACCAATTTCTTTGGTGCGCTGCTGCGAAATAAACAGCGCCAGCGCACTTATTCCGATAATACTGATTAAAAATCCGATGCATGAAAATACCAAAAGTATGCGGCTTAAAATGGTTTCTGATTTATACTGCTGCGCTATTTTCTCATCCATAAAAAAGTAATTTATCTCCTGGTTGGGGTAATAATCGCTCCAAACCCTTTTTATGGCATCCATTCCGGCATGCAAATTATTTATACGCACGTGTGTAAAACGGGCACGGTTACCGCCCTCATCAAGCCAAAAGGCAAAGTCGCCAATACTTTCGTGTGCCGAACTGTAGTTAAAGTCTTCGGTAACACCAATATAGTTTATTCGGGTTTGACCGGGCTCTAACGGTTGCGCCTCTAGATAGGCACGCAGGGCATCCATACTTCCGTGTTTTTCCATTAAACGTTTGTATAAATGATTGTTTATCACCATTCCGCTTACCTTTTCGGCATCAGGTTCAATCCAGTTTTCTATCAATTTAATATTCATAGTTTTTAGGTAGTCGTAATTGGCAAACACAAACTCAGCAGTTCCATCAATACCAAAACCATCAAGGGGCAAACCCTGCGATGGGTAACCAAAGTGCTGCGCTGTCATTCCCACCGAAACCACCTGACTCTGTTTTTTTAGTTCGTTATTAAAAACTGCGGCATCTTTTGAAAGATCTTTCAGGTATAAAACCACCACATTTTCTTTATTGAAACCAAGAGGCTTATTTAATACAAAACTGATTTGTTTATTGACCAAAAAAGTACCCGTGATTAATACAATAACAATGGCCACCTGCCCCACCAAAAGAGATTTTAACACATAGCTCCCCGAAAAATTATTACGCTCGGCAAGAATATCAATTGTAGTGTTTCGCCCCAGCAAAAATACAGTCACAAACAGTGCTGTTAAACTTAGGCATATCCCAATAACCGCCAAAATACTCCAGTAAAGCACGGGCTCGTTAAAAAAGAGCTGAAATTCAATATCAAACAAACGGTTAATAAGCGCTTCAGAACTTTGAATAAACAACAACGAAATACCAATGGCAAGCAGGCAAATAATTAGCACCTCGGCTAAAACCTGCTGGATAATTTGCGACTGGTTGGCTCCGATGGACTTTTTGAGCCCCAGCTCTTTTGAACGTTTAATGAGCTTAGCCACAGCAAGATTGGTAAAATTTAGCAACGAAACTAAAAGAATAACAACCGACACGACCACAAACAGCGAGATATTTATTTTACTTGAACTTTCACGCAACTCAAAACGGTAATCCGATTTTAAGTGAATATCATCCATGGGGAACAAAGAAAAATCGTATTCTTGAGGGCCGCGTGTTTGTTTGGCGGCGCTTTTATCCCAAAAAGCCTTTATTTTCTCGGCAACCATTTCGGGCGACGCACCATTCTGCAGTTGGTAATAATTATAGGTCCATTGTATTTTTCTGTCTGGCAGGCTTTCAAAACGTTCTTGCAAACCGCCTTTTTGCGAAAGAAGCAATTCGTATTTAAAATGTGTTTTAGGATGCGTGTTTTTTACAACGCCCCGAATTTCGTAATCGCCAACATTACGCACATATTGAAGGGCTTCAACTGTAATGAGCTGCCCGATAGGATTTAAACTGCCAAAGTGTTTACGTGCAAAATCCTCGGACACAAAAACGGTATTTGGCTCATTGATTTCAGATAAATTCCCGAGCTTTGCTTTTACCTCAAACATTTGGCAAAAAGCTTGGTCAACCGCCATTATATTTTTTTGCTGAATGGAATTTTCACTAACTTTTATGGTACCAAGGTCGCAATTAGAAAATTGGGTTGCCAGTTCTACCTCCGGAATTTCGGATGAAACAGCATGAACAATCCCCAAACTGCGTGCCCAATTGGCATTGGCCCGGCCTCCGGGAACCGAAGTTACACGGTAAATATTTTCGTGCCCTGCAATGTGCTTATCAAAACTTTTTTCGTTTGAAACGTGAATAAACAATACCAGAAAAGAGGCAATTCCAATAACCAGTCCGAACAGGTTTAAACCGGTGTAAACTTTATCGTTTAGCAAACGGCGCAAGGATATTTTAAGGTTGTACATTTAATTGCGTTTTACTTCGGCCTTTGGCCCTAATCGTTTGTTCTTGGTTAAACCAACTCTCGTGCCCCAATCGTTAACGCCTGAAATATAACACTTTATGAAAACCCAAACCAATAAATGTGTCAATTTTTTTTACAACAACTGTATAATTCTTTACCACAAAAAAATGAGGACTTCGATTTATACGAAATCCTCATTTTATTTTTGACGACTAAGTTCTCTGTTTTAGTCTTCCCAGCTTATGGTAACATTACCACCTGAAGCATGAGCATATACCGGAATTCCGCCACCATTCATGGCACCTTTAACCCTGTTTTTTTCTGATGTTCCATTAAAATTGTTTAGCTCGACAGATACTTTTCCTGCGCGCAAATCCAAATCAAGACCAAGTTTATTGCCCCCATGGATAACTGCAGAAACGCCGCCACCACTGGATTGCAGGTGTAGTTTATCTGTAAGCTTACTGGTGTTTACACGAACCGAACCTCCGCTTGATGTAGCTTTAACAGCACTAAGCTCGCCGGAAACACGCACACCACCGCCACTACTTGATGCATCTGCATCACCTTTAATATTTTCGAGGCTAACACCACCACCCGAGCTTCGTGCATAAACACTTCCCCGGGCATCTTCAACAGTAACGCCGCCGCCACTTGAACTCAAACGAATATCGCCAATGTGTTTGGTAGCTTTAACCCCTCCGCCTGATGAGCTAGCCTTTGTTGTTCCGCTTGTGTTCTCGAGTTTTACACTGCCTCCGCTACTGGCGAAATTATGCGTGCCCTGTACGCCTGATATTTTTACACCGCCACCACTCGACGACACATCGCACGACATTTTTTCGGGCACAATTATGGTTAAAGAAATACCTACATTGTTTCTCCAGAAACTCATTCGCGATTTGCGTTTAACCACTGCTGTTATTGTTGATCCGCTTTTCGAAAAATCGATATCAAAATCTTCCAGCACTTCATCCAAATCCCTGTCGGAAGGAGATAAAAGCCGTCCGTTTTTTCGCACAAATGCCTGTATTTCAACCTGTGTCCGATTATGGGTTTTTACGCTTACCCCTCCTCCTGAAGAAGCAGCTTTAAGCATTCCGGGCTCGTTTAAATCAAAGGTTTTGGTAATAGTGGGCTGGCCATCTTTTGCCCATCCGTTTAATGAAAGCACTGCCGTTAGCATAGCCATCATTACGTAAAGTTTTAAATTTTTCCGGGTTTTCATCATAAGATTATTTAGTTGTTTTTCTGATAATTACCTATATGACGACTTTTTTCTGGAATAGTTACTTTTTTTATCTGCACCGCAATGCTTCTATCCCGATACGTCCCCGACCAATAGGTACGAGACAGATGCTCTATCGAGGATCTCCCCTCTTCTCACTACTCGTATCGAAGTGCTTCGACAGGGTTTCGCGTGGCAGCTTTTAAAGCCTGGAATCCACTTGAGAGAATAATAATAAGGATAGATACTACTGCTACCATAACAACATCCCAAACAGTAGCCCGGTATTTATAAGCCCCCGGAGTATAGGTTTGCAATAGCGGAAAAACAGGCACAACGTTTACAACCGCAAGTAAAAGAAGAACAATTAACTTGTTAATGGATAAGAAAAACATTTGAGTAGTTTTTGCGCCATGCACTTTCCGAATGCCTATTTCTTTTATCTTTTGCTGCGTGGAAAAAACCACCAATCCAAATATGCCAACCAAGGCTATTATGATAGCTAAAAATGTGAAGAATCCGGATGTGTTTCTTACATTGGCCCAAATGTCAAGAACTTTCCGGTTCCTGTCTTCATCAAATTCATAAATAGTAAAAATCGAATTTGGAAAAATACTAACCAGCTCATTTTTGATAGCTATTTTTGATTGATCAATTTTTTCAGCGTTCACTAAAAAGGTAAAACAACAAGTTTCCTCAAGGTTGCCGTTATGCAATATTAAAAGGTATGGCTCTATAGCATTATGTAAATTAGCCTGGTTAAAATCTTTTAAAACACCAATTACTTCGTACTTTTTATCTCCTTCTTCTATCCATTTGCCAATAGCGTTTTTCCAGCCAAATTTTTTAACAGCTGTTTCGTTTACCATACATTTGTTCACATCAGTTGCATATTGGCGCGAAAAATTGCGCCCTTCAATTATGGAAAAGTTATAGGTATTGATAAAATCGTAGCAAGCTTTGTTATAATGAACAGGGGTTGCCTCATCGGCGGAACCTCCTTCGTAAAAAACACTCGTATTCCAATTATGATGCAAAGGTGTATTTCCCGACAGGCTTAAATTTTTTATATCAGGATTGCTAAGGAATTGGTTACGAAAAAAATGGTAAGAAACATGACTGCTGTTGGCTGGTATCCGGGTGTGTAAAAGATATTCTTTATTAAAACCAAGGTCTTTATTTTCGAGGAAATTAACTTGTTTATAGGCCCAAATACTCGTGGCAAATAATAGGGTTGAAAGTATAAACTGAACATATACCATAACCATCATTGCCGAAGACTTTCTTTTCATGCCGGCAAACTGCGTTTCCCCTTTTAGTATTTGTATGGGCTTGTAACCTGAGGCGACATAAGCGGGGTAAATTCCGGCTAAAAAACCGGTTGCAATAACAATTATAAATACAATAAGAAGCAATCCAGCGTCATTGGTAAACGAGAGTGTAATTTCTCGATTTACCACAGTTCTGAACAAAGGCATGAAAATAAACGACAGCACAAGGGCTGTAAAAAATGCGAATACTGCCACAATAATCGATTCGGATAAAAATTGCCATCGAATTTTTCCTTTACTGCTTCCATTTGTTTTTCGAATGCCAATTTCTTTTGAACGTTTTGTTGACATGGAAGTGGAAAGGTTCATAAAATTAACATTGGCCAACAGCAATATCAGAATACCAATCATTGAATAGAAAAATACGATGCCTTGTGAATTTCCTGATTCATCGGGATCAAGGTGAAGCTTTTGTAATGGATGGAGATACAAGCAGGATTTGTTTAACGAAAGATGCTTATCGTAAATATTTTTAATTTGGTGGTTAAGGGTTGAAGCCGAGGTGCCGGATTGCAGCAAAGCATACGTCATGCATGCCGCGTTGTCCCATTCGTTAAAATGTTTATTGCTTGTATTTGTTATGGATCGAATATAAGCGGCACTAATATGAGAATTTGCAGGAATGTCTTCCATTACGCCGGTTACAATTAGTTCTTTTTTTTCTTTGTCGTAAATTATTTCTCCAAGCGGATTTTTGCCGGGAAAGAATTTTTGAGCCATTGTTTGCGATAAAACAATGGAATTTGGTTGATCAAGCACATTGGCTTTGTTTCCCTGAAGTAGTTTAAAAGAAAAAATATTGAAGATATCGCTCGGTGCCAATGCTCCATAATTCTCGACAAAGGTTAATTCCGGTGTCGATGAGAAAATCCTGTTTTTTTCGGTATCAATTGAGATGGCATCTTGTACTTCGGGAAAGTTATTTTTTAAATAATTGGCCACCGGAAACGATGTTTGGATTTTAACATCCTGCCTATCTCCTTTTTTATAGCCTTGCACCCTGAAGATTCTATCGTAATTGGTATTGAAAGTATCCCAGCTTTTTTCGTATTGAGTGTAAAGAGCAATAAGAATAAATGCTGTAATCCCCAGTGATAAACCAACAATATGAATAAACGACAAAAGTCCGTTTCTTTTAATATTTCGCAGAGCTATGTCAATAAAATGCTTAATCATCGATTTTTAGATTTTCTGTTATCATTTCAAAAAGCGAAATCACTCCTCACTCCCTTATTTGCAGCGAGGGTGTAATGGTTCTTAAATTTGTAATTCTATTTTCATGCATTAATTTGCTCAATTAACTGTCGATACAATCGACACACAACTTATCCCTCGTTGCAAACGAGGGGCGGTTCTTATTCATACCTCAACGCTTCTACTAGATTACGAGTTGTCGCCCGCCAGCTTTGCCAGCTAACCGTTACAAAGTCACGATTTAACGTTGGAATTGCTTCCATTACTTTTGTGCTGCATATTTTTTACAATGTTGCGAAGAACCCAACGGATATTATTATTCAAAATGTCGAGTACATATTATAATTAGCTTGCATTTATAAAATGCCTTTCAATTTCATCCATTCAATACAGCGACTCGACCAATCCTTGACCGTACTTGTTGTAGCCTCTCCTTTATCTGTTTCCAGAGCAAAACCATGACCTCCATGTTCGTAAATATGCATCTCTACCGGAACCATATTTTTATTCAGGTTTTTAAATAGTTCAACACATCCCTCCACCGGAGCTTTTGGATCATTTATCGCATGAACCAAAAATGTTGGAGGGAAATTCTCGTGAGCCTTAATTCCCTGATAGCTACTATATATTCCTATCATAAAATCGGGTCTTGATGATTCATTATCGATCGAATCGTAATTATCTTTATGAAGGTAATTACTTGATAAATTACCTGCCAGGTGGGCACCTGATGAAAAACCGATAACACCAATTTTATTTTTATCGATGTTATATTTTGCCGCATCTGAACGAATCAGACTCATCGCTCTTTGAGCATCTCTTAGAGCTGTTTCACGATTTAATCGATATTTCAAGACAAAAGCAGTAATGCCATTCTCATTAAACCATTTTGCAATTTTATAGCCCTCCTTTGCCATTACTACCTGATTATAACCTCCACCAGGACAGATTATTATTGCGGGTGTGAGTTCAGATTGATGTTTAGTTACAAAAACAGTTAGATCGGGTTGATAAACATTTGTCACTGATTTGTTCGATTTCAATTGTTCTTTGTTCTCAATATTCTCAGAGCCCGGTGCCAGTTTTGGCCAAATTTTTATCACTTCATGTTGTGCCTGTACTCCAAATGATAAAGTAGAGAATAAAAAAGCAAAAATTAGTTGTTTATTTCTCATCGTTATATGTATTGTAAAATGTTTGTTCTTTTATTGTCGTTTAGCTCTATTCATACCTTAAGGCCTCAACCGGATTACGAGTAGCCGCCTTCCAACTTTGCCAACTAACCGTTAACAAAGCAATTCCCAATGCCAACACCCCGGCCAGCGCAAATATCCACCAACTTAGTTCGGTTTTGTAGGCAAAGTTTTCCAGCCATTTATTCATGGCATACCAGGCAATTGGGCAGGCTATTACAAAGGCTATGGCAACCCACAGTAAAACTTCTGCGTTAAGTTTGGTTAGGATTTCATATATGTTTGCTCCATTAATTTTCCGAATCCCAATCTCTTTTCTGCGTTGTACAGCCGAAAATGAAATTAACCCGAACAAGCCTAAACTGGCAATAAAAACTGCCAAAGCCGTAAATAATTTTATTATGCTGCTAAATTCAGTTTCGGTTTTGTACAGTTTTTCAAAATCATCATCTAAAAAATGATACTCGAATGGAACACCGGGTATAAGTTCATTCCATGTTTTTTCTACAATAGCAATGCTGTTTTCAATATCGTGCCCCGAAATCTTTATGTTCACGCAAGAATTCCAAGGATAGTAACACAACATACAAGCATCAATCGTAGTACGTAAAGAATAGATATGAAAATCTTTTACTACTCCTATAATGGTAACATCGTTGTTTAGGGAAGAAACGACCGAACCTATTGGTGATTCCAATTCCATTTTTTTTACAAACTGTTCGTTTACCAAAGCGGTGTTGTACAAATCGTTTTCGCCTTTTCTGAAATTTCTACCTTCTATAATTTCCAAGCCAAAAGTTTCTACAAAGTCGGGATCGATGGTTGTGCCCCTGAATGTTTTATATTCGCCATTAACTTTGTGTTTCAAACCAAGATTCAGACCAGCAACAAATCTGCCATTCGACCTTGCCACATTTTGAATTTCCGGATTTTGAAGTAATGTTTCGCGGAAGGTATCGTAAGACTTATCGATATTAGAACTACCCGAAAGATAGATGATATGGTCTTTATCGAAACCAAGCTCTTTGTTTCTAATAAAATTTACCTGTTTGCTTATTGAAATTACAACTACCAATAAAATTATTGAAACTACAAATTGCGATAGAAGCAGCACTTGTTTAATTTTGTTTCCCTTTTTACCACGATTAATTTCGTTTTTAAGGCTACGAATTGGAGCAATTTTGGTGAGAAACCACGCCGGATATAATCCGGATAAAAGCCCGATTACCATAACTCCGGCAATAAAAAACAGTAGCGTTTGTATGAAATGTCCGGGCGCAATAATGGTATCAAAACCTGTAAAGTCTTTTAAATAGGGATGTAACAAAAGTATAAGAACACCTGCCAAAACTGCCGCAATAAAAGTTATCATTATCGACTCTTTTATAAACTGTACAAATAGCGCATTTTTAGCCGAGCCGATTACTTTTCGTATTCCTATTTCTTTAATACGAGTGGTAGAAATTGCCAACGACAAGTTGATATAATTAAATATGGCAATTAACAAGATTACCAAGCCTATAAAGAAAATGAGATATACAGAAGAGCGTTTCTGTCCACTTGCAAAATGAACCTCTTTTAACGGAACCATATTTAATTTATAACGTTCAGCGCGAGGACTGTTTTTATCTGCCTGCCATCTTTCGGAAACAAAATTGTCCCAGAATTCGGGTGTTGAGCTATTAATTTGTTCGGCAACTTTGGGAGATGCAATTTTTACATACGTGGCAAATCCCCAATTTCCCCAATCTTCGTTAATATTTCCATTGCGTATTTTGTGGTACTGAATAGTTGACATTGAAATAAGACCGTTGTATTGAATAGACGAATTGGTTGGCGCATTGGCTATAACACCCGCTACCGTAAAATTGTAGGTAGCGCTGGGGAAGTCGCTGAGATACTCAATTTGTTTACCGGTTGGATTTTCGTTGCCAAAAATCGTTGTTGCCAAACTTTCAGAAAGAATAATGGAATTTGGAGAACTTAGCGCACTTTCAGCATCTCCATATAACAACTCAAAATCAAAAAAATCGAAAAAGCTATCGTCAACAAATAATAAATCGGATGTTCTAAAAGTTTCGTTATTACTTTTCAAGTAGCCCAAGCTTCCTCCTGCGTACCATTCGTCTATACGCACAAAATTTTCAATTGCCGAAATATTATCGCATACAAACGGAGCTATTGCAGGAGGTAGTGATTTGCTGTCGCCCAAATGAATTTTGTAAATACTTTCTTGTTGCTGATGAAAGCGGTCGTAACTAAACTGATGATTAACGTACCTCACAATCATCATAAAAACAGCTATACCTACAGCAAACCCCATAATATTAATGCTCGAATGCAGCTTATTTCGCAATAAGTTTCTAAAAATTATTTTTTGATTTATACTATTTAGCATACTCATTTTAGATTGTTTTTTGAATTTTATTTAGCTCCATCAAAATGTTTAGACTGAAATTTTATTCATATCGCAAAGCTTCAACAGGATTTCGGGTGGCTGCTCTTATTACATGAATAGAAATGGCCAACAGTGATACCAAAATCAAGATTCCCAGTGAAGCCATAAAAATCCAGCCATTCATACTGGTTTGGTAAGCAAAATTCTCCAACCATTTTTGCGATAAATAAATACTCAAAGGCAGCACCAAAACAAAAGATAAGACCACAAGTGCGAGAAAACGTTTTGACATTTTATTGGCAATGGACAATACGGTTGCTCCATTTATTTTTCGAATAGCTACTTCTTTTGTTTTTTGTTGAATGGTATAGTTGCTAATGGCATATAATCCGGTACAGGCTATAATAATGGAAATGATAGAAAGAAAGGTCATCATTTTTCTGGCTTGACGATCCTTTTCATATTGCGCTACCAAAACCTGGTTGTGAAAGGTGTAATAAAAGTTTCGGCTAATATTAAACTCGCTCCATTTTGCTTTTAAAAGATCAACTGCATAACTGGCTTTGTCCTGATTGATTTTTATAAAAATATTCCCCATATAATCTCTACGACGAATTACCAAAGGAGCCAATTTATGATGCAAGGAGCGAAAATTAAAATCTTTAATGACTCCAATCACTTCGTAGGGATCACCGCCACCATAAACTATGGTTTTTCCCAGAATCGATTTGTCTTTTCCATATTCGGCTGCAACCGTTTCATTAACCACTATTTTATCCAGTTCATTGGATAGGTCATTGGAGAAAAACCGCCCTTCCACCATTTCCACGTCAAATGTTTTCATAAAATCAGGATCAGTAATCATGTGACTGGTGTGGAAATAGTTTTCCTCTTCTACGACATCAAAAAAACAGGAATTCATGGAAGGATCTTCACCAAAATAAAGATCGGATGTGGTTACTGCTTTTATATTCGGATCATTTCTTAATTCCTCTACCAACGATTCGCGTTTACTTCTTTCCAAATCCCAAAGGGTAATCATCATTACATTCTCCGGATCATATCCTCTATCCTTGTTCACCATAAAATCAATCTGCCGGTTCACCAATATGGCACTAATGATAATAAGTGCGGAAATAGCAAACTGAACTATCACAAACACATTGCTAAAAACCAGTTTTTTTCGTCTTACCTGCTCTGAGCCTAATAAGGTGGCAGCCCCCGTTCGCGAAGCGGAAAGAACCGGCCAAATATTAATCAACAAATTAAAAACCAACAAGCCGGAAATGATGACTCCAACAATACGAATAGCTTCCCAACCTTCTATCTCCAAACGAAGCCCGAGATAAGAAAGCAAATATTGCGAACATAGAAAATACAGGATCAAAGCGATAAGCAAGCTTACAAACCAATACAAAAGCGCTTCGGTTATAAACTGCTTGATTAACTGGTTTTGAAAGGCTCCATTTGTTTTTCGAACCGCAATTTCTTTGTGGCGTGTTACAATATTGGCAATACTTAAATTGATGTAATTCACCGATGAGATAACCAATACCAGTAAAGCCAGTACAATGGCACCGTACACATATATTTTGTTCGATGTTTTTGCATTGTCGAAGCGGTGTTGTCCAAAATGAATTTTCTTTAATGGTTCAGGGCGATAAAACAAATAGGTTTCGTCACCGTATTTCAAATCATCCAATGTAGTTGCTTCATCCGGATCGAAGGTTGCTTGTCGGTGGTGGTAAACCATTTGTGTGGTTTTAAACGTAAAATCATCCAGGTTGGCAATTGGTTGGTACGTTTTAAAATAAGTATACAAATTCTCCGAGCCCCAGTCGTCTTCGGGATGATTGGCTACATTTATGCTTCTTATAACCTCACCCTGCAAATGACTGTTCGGAGGGAAGTCCTCAAAAACACCGGTAATTATACAGTCGTTCCCGTTGAATTTAATGGGTTTCTCCAGGGCTTGTTCTACCGAATTAAAATGTCGTTCGGCAAGGCTTCGGGCAATGGTTACATTCTCACGTGCTCCTAAGGCATTTGTGCGGTTAGTAAGGATAGGAACTCCCCAAAAAGCAAAAAAATTGGTGTCGGCTAAAAAATAACCTTCTCCGCGAAAAGAATGATCGTCTTTAACAAAAATACCGTTGCCCTGCATTCTTATCCGGTTCCTGTCTTCCAACTCAGGAAAAGCATCTACCATTGATTTTCCCATGGCGGCAGTAGTTACTGCCATGTCGGCTTCTCTACCATCGAGTTTACCGTACATAATTACGCGGTAAATTCGGTCCTTATCGGGATACATGTTATCGAAACTGGTTTCGTAATAAGCATAAACTGCCGCAAAAACAATTACAGCAAACGATAATGTAAGACCAAATAGTTTGGCAAAAGTCATTACCGAATGTTTTTTTGCATTTCGAAAAGCAATTTTTAAATCCTGAAAATTCATGGTTTTGTTCTTTAGTTTGATGTCTCTGTTCTATCCTACTTATACTCTTTCAAATGTTTTGCCTGACCCACTACTCATATCTTAATGCTTCTACCGGGTTTCTGCTTGCAGCTCTCCAGCTCTGCCAACTAACTGTTAACAAAGCAATGCCCAAAGCCAACACACCGGCCAGAGCAAAAATCCACCAGCTTAAATTGGTTTTGTAGGCGAAGTTTTCCAACCACTTATCCATGGCATAGTATGCAATTGGGCAGGCTATTACAAAGGCAATAGCTACCCATTTAATAAAGTCGCGGTTTAGCAGGGTTAGTATTTCTGTTACTTTAGCTCCGTTAACTTTTCGAATGCCAATTTCTTTAATTTTATTATTTATCAGGTACAAGCTAATTCCGAATAATCCCAGCCCGGCAACCAATAGCGAAATAACCGACGCAATCATAAATGTTTTAAAAAGCCTTATTTCGCCTTGATACACATACTGAAGTTGCTGGTCGTAAAAAACATATTCAAACGGATAGCTCGGGCTATGCGCGTTCCAAATAGTTTCCATTTCATTCAGCATATTGCTAATATCAGCCGTGTTGGTACAATTAAATTTAACAAGCATTTCCGAGCATTCCTCCTTGGCCTGAAGCAACCCAAAAGGCTGAATAACAGTATGAAAAGTCTTAAAATTGAAATTTTCGCAAACGCCTCGTAAAACTCCTTCTGTTCTATCGCGGGTTAAAGATGCACTTGCTATATCGGTTATTCCATAATGTTCAATAAACTGCTTGTTTACAATCAGGTTATTACGCTTGGTTGGATTTTCTTTAAATCCATTTCCCCGAACCAGAGGAATATCGAAAAGGTCAAGAAAGTTTTCATCTACAAAAAGGTTAACAAAACTTACATGAAACGACGAATCTTTATGGAACATGGTTCGGCCCCAATCGGAACTTACCTCGGTTAATAAGTTGCTGCTATAGGCAATTTTATCGATTTCCGAAAGGCTTTTATATTGATGATTAAGTGCAACTTCATTGTTCCAGGATTCAGGATTCATATGAATAGCCATAATGTTTTCAGTAGTAAAACCGTAATCGGAATTCAGCATAAAACGGTTCTGCTTATACATGAAAAATGTAGACGTGATTAATATTATCGAAATTAGAAATTGAAAAACAAGCAAGCCTTTATTAAAACTCAATTTGCTCTTTTTATTCGAAATATTTTTCGATAGTAATTGAATTGTTTTGAAACGGCTTATGATTAAAGGCGGGAAAATGCTGAATATGCCAATGCTTCCTAATACAACTCCTAAAAGTAAAATACTGTTGCTGCCCCGGAATAAATCGGAATACTGGAAACTTGAATTGCTTAATGAATTGAAATAGGGCAATACCAATTTTAAAAGAAACAGAACAATTGCTATTCCCAAGCAGAATAATAAAGAGGTTTGTATAAAAAATCGCGTGATAACAGCATGCCTGGAATCGCCCAGTGTTTGGATAATACCTTCGTTTTTAATACTGCCCATTAACTGGGTTGCCGAAAGATTAAAATAATTAATACATGCTATTATAAGAATAAGAATACCAATGCTTCCCAATACCAAAATCATTGATTTTTGAACTGGATTTTTATCTAAATACAATCCGTTAAACGGCAATAATTTAACAGGTGTTGCACTACGTGTCCACTCAGGCCCGTTTTCAATTATTAGCTGGTCAATCCGTTTGCCAACCTCCTTCGGGTTGCAGTTTTCGTTAAGCAAGGCATACGCCAAATAATTATGTGTTCCCCAATGGTTGGCATTTTCGCGATACCATTTTATTTCCATCCTCGATCCCATTGAAATAACCGATTTAAACTGCATTGACGAAGTGGGTGGAATATCTTTAATAACAGCAGTAACCGTATACATTTTCTTTTCAAATTCAGAAGAATATACCTCAACCAGTTCTCCAACGGGATTTTGATTTTCAAAAATCTTTTCAGCTTCTGAACTGGTTAGCACCAAACTGTTGGGTCGAGCGAGACATTGGCTAAGATCTCCAAAGACAGACTCAAAATTGAAGACATTAAAAAAGGCAGAGTCTGCACAAATCATATCATTAATCTGGTAACGGTTGTTTTTATAGTTCAAAAAATCAGACTTCGACCAGCTTTGATGAAAGTAAGTGATATGTTCTACCTCGGGAACATATTTCTTAACGAGGTTAATTTTAGGAACCGACATGTGCTCTCCATCCCTGTTTTCAAACTTGTAAATATGGTCAGCATTTTTATGAAAGAGGTCGGTTTCAAATTGGCTCTTCACCAAAAAAAGTAACAATATGCTTACCAATAAACCAAGAACAATGCCCACAAGGTTAATTGTTGTTGATAGTTTATTGTGAATTAACAACCTGATTATGTATTTGATATAGTGTTTAAACATGGTTCTATGTTTTTGTTTCATTTACTCCTATATCCCCTAATGGGGACTTGTTCTTATCTTCGATTGTCCTATTATTTATCTTGTTTTTATCCTCATTTGCTTCTCTAACCTTACTTCTTGGCTCGTGCCTTAAAACCCCTTTAGGCGTTTGGGGTGAAATCAATCTTATTCGTACCTCAGCGCCTCCATCCCGATACGCTTCGCTATCGAGGATCTTCGCACTTCTCACTATTCGTATCGAAGTGCTTCGACAGGATTCCGTGTAGCCGCCTTCCAACTTTGCCAACTAACCGTTAACAAAGCAATTCCCAATGCCAACACCCCGGCCAGGGCAAAAATCCACCAACTTAAACTGGTTTTGTAGGCGAAGTTTTCAAGCCATTTATTCATGGCGTACCAGGCAATTGGGCAGGCTATAACAAAGGCTATAGCTACCCATTTTATAAAGTCGCGGTTGAGCAGGGTTAGTATTTCTGTTACTTTGGCGCCGTTTACTTTTCTTATGCCAATTTCTTTTATGCGGCGTTTCATTGAATAAATTGCTAAACCAAGCATACCTAAAGAAGCCAACAACATGGCAAGAATTGAAATTAACTGTATTGCCTTGGCCTGATTTTCTTCTTTTCGATACATGGTATCCATCCATTCGTCGTAAAACTGATACTCAAAATTAAATTCACCGGCAATTTTGTTAAACTCTTCTTCTACAAGTTTCATCGTTCCGGCAATATCTCCCGGATGCATCCTAACATTTAGGTGCGACAAACCGTCTTCATTCCGTATTAACAAAGCCCCCACCTCGTTGTGTAAATTCTCGAAATGAAAATCGTCAATAACCCCAACTACTTCAGTGCCGAATATTTTCTTCCCCTCAAACGATTCCCAACCAGCTTGCTCCAAGCCCTTTTTATTAATCAGTGCAGTTGCGTTTTTTTCGCCATCGAAAAAGTTACGACCGTCAAGTAATTCAACATTAAAGGTTTTTAGAAATAAATGATTTGAAGCAATTTGGGAAAATCTACCAAACTCGTTGTTTGAAGAATTACTGTATATTGCCCATGGAGTTCCGTGTGTTGGGCAAATGTTCTTAACCCCGGCCAAGCCTCCTATTTTTTCAATAAGAACCGGCACACGGTCTTTAATTTTATAATGCACATTTATGCGAACCAGTTGCTCCGTATCGAATCCCAGTTCCTTATTTTTTGCAAATTCAATTTGCTCGTGTATAGTTATTAAAGCAACAAAGGCTACAATACTTGCTGCAAACTGAATGATATTTAGCGGCATTCGTATATCTCTTTGTTTTTGCAGGTCGGCAATTTTATTTTTTAGCATTAAGCCAGGCTTTGCTTTCATGGCAACATAAGCCGGGTAGCTACCCGCAAGAACAGCGATAATTACGATGGCCAATCCCATAGAAACCAGGTACGGAATACTACTTAGTAAGGTGTCGAAAAGAATTTCCTGTCCTAAAATTCCCTCAACTAATGGCTTTAACATCCATGTTAAAAAAATAGAGATTACACCGGATACTACCAATTGAAAAAAAGCTTCGGAAATTAAGCGCTTAAACAATCCCAATTTAGACGCACCCAAAACCTGATGCATTCCAACATTTTTTAAGTCGGTTGAGATTTTGGCAACAGAGAAGTTCACATAATTAATTATGGCAAAGACAAAAATACAGAGGGCCAGCCACGATAATAGCTTAATGAGTTTAACATTAGCGTGTTTTAATCCATCGTATTTAACCGCATTGAAATACGCATGTTTATAGGGAGAAAGAACATAGCTGTAATCTTTGTCTGCATATCCATGATACTGGGCGTTGGCAATGGGTTTAATGCGGTTTTCTACATCTTTTACCGAGGCATTTTTATGGAGTTTAACTAATAGTTTATCAAAATAGGTTTTTTTATTGTTCCATCCCCTGCTTGAATAGGTAACCTTTAACTTTGTACTGCAAAATACCTGACCATTAAACGACCGTTTTTCGGGAAAATCCTCGATAACAGCGACAACTACAACTTCATTTTTATGCGAAAGGGTTACAAGTTGTCCAATTGGATTTTCATCCTTAAATATCTTTTTAGCAAATGATTTTGTCAATACAACCTGATTTTCAATTTTATGAAAACTATCGAGGGTTCCGGCAATTACCTCAGTCTCAAATATTCGAAACAATGCATCATCGGTACAAACCAATTTCGAGGGATAACTTTTATCTCGGTAAGTCACAGGTTTTCTATTGATATAGTAGTTTGAAGCCTCTTGTACCTCGGGAAACTGTTCCACAAGAGTTTCTGCAACCTCTTCGGGAATATCAGAAATATCGTCATTTGCCAACACCCTGTAAATGTTTTCAATTTCAGGAATGTCTTTATCGTAAGCTCTTTCGGAAGAAATAAAGGCCACCAGCAAAATTACAATTGCACTTGCCAATGCGAATCCCCCAATTGAAATAAATGAGATTATCCGATGTTTTACGATTGAACGAAACTGTTGTTTTAAATAGGTGTACATGTCTATTATCTTTCTGTTACTTGATTATTCATAACGTAATACTTCAATCCCGATACGCTCTGCTATCGAGAATTTCGGATAGCCTCTATTCGTACCTCAGCGCCTCCATCCCGATACGCTTCGCTATCAAGGATCTTCGCACTTCTCACTATTCGTATCGAAGTACTTCGACAGGATTCCGGGTAGCCGCCCGCCAACTCTGCCAGCTTACCGTTAACAACGCAATTCCCAAAGCCAGTACTCCGGCCAGTGCAAAAATCCACCAGCTTAAAGTGGTTTTGTAGGCGAAGTTTTCGAGCCATTTGTTCATGGCATAGTATGCAATTGGGCAGGCTATTACAAAGGCTATGGCTACCCATTTTATAAAGTCTTTATTTAGCATTGATAGGATTTCTGAAACTTTGGCGCCGTTTACTTTGCGGATGCTGATTTCTTTTGTTCGGGTAAAACTTATTAGCAGTATTTGTCCCAAAATACCCATACAAGTAAGCACAATGGCTATTAACGAAAAGAAAGAAACAGACTTGGCCAGGCGCACTTCTTTTTCGTACAGAGCCTGAAATTGCTGGTCGTAGAAAGTAAAATACATGGGCTCGTTGGGTAAAATCCCTGTCCACACTTTTTCAATATCGTTTAATTGTTGTGAAATATTTCCGGGTGTTAAACGAACCGATAAGGCTCCAAACTTTTCTTCCGGGCGGTACAACAAAGCAAGTGGAACTACTGCCGAATGTAGCGAGGTGGTATTAAAATTTTCTACAACTCCCAACACTTTATAACCGCCTTTTCCTCCTTGTTTGTAGGTCTTATCTTTAATATTGTCCCAGCCGTATCTTTTTATGGCTTCTTCGTTAAATAAACAAGTTCGTCCCTCATCACCCAAATGAAATTCTCGCCCCTCCAACAGGTTCATGCCCATGGTTTCAAGGTAATCGTCGGAAATAGTAATGCAGTGAACGGTAAAATTATTTTCAGAATCACCACTCCCCATTCTTAATTTTACATGACCAGGATGACCGTCACTCAAAGTACTTCCGGCAACAAAGGGCAGTTTACCAATTTCTTCTTTTAGGGTTGACGGTGTTTCATAAAAGTATGGGAGCTCGAAGCGGACAAGATGTTCCTCGTTAAATCCAAGGTCGTAATGTTTTACATACTGCAGTTGTTTAAAAATAGTTAGCACTGCAGCAATTAAAACAATTGAAGCAACTAATTGAAAGGTTAACATGGCCTGTCGCCCGATCTGTTTCCCGGTGCGTTTGCTGCTTCCGGCCAGAAAATCGGTTATATTAAATTTGGTAAGCACATAAACCGGGGCTAAGCTATTTAGCAAGATTACAAAAACAACAATTCCAAAGAAAACAAGTAATGACGCTCTGGTATTTGCATCGAAAAATAATATACGTTTCCCAAAAATGATTTCGGTATACGGAAGCACTGCCAAGGTAATAAGCAAAGCCAAGCCAACCGAAAGAAGAATTCCAAGCGAAACTTCAACCAACGAGCCGGTAAACAGATTTGCAAGGTTAGCTCCGTTGGTCTTTTTAATACCAAACTCTTTCTGCTTACTAAACTGTTTCGAAACCGTAAAATTGATGTAATTGATACTCGATAAAAGTAAAATTAGAATACCTATAACCAGGAAAATACTGAGAACTTTTGAATTCCCTCTTTTCTGAGAATCTTTTACCTGCATGGTTGTCAAATAGATATCTTCAATATTTTGAAAAGCCAAACTGTCAACATTTACACTTACATCTTTTATTGTAAGATTAACTTTTTCGGCAAACTGTACAGGATTAACAGAATTGTTGAAAACGACAAAATGCGGCGTTGTAAACCAACATCTTCCATCATTACACGATTGCGACATGCGAAAATCTTCAGACCCCGAATTAATAATCAGTTCAGCATCGAATGTCGCCGCTCGCGGAATATCTTTAATAACAGCGGTTATGGTTCCCTCAAACCAATCGGAAGTTAACGTTCGCCCAAGTGGGCTTACAGAACCATACATTTGTTTTGCAACCGATTGGGTAATTACCATCGATTTATCGAAAGCAAAAGCTTTGTCCGAAATACTTTCAACAATTTCAATTTCAAAAATATCAAAGAAGTTTTCGGTGGTTGCCATCATTTGATTAACCCTAAAATTTGCATCCAACTCCGAGTCTTTTATTACAAGCGGAAAACCACCTGCATATTCCATCGGGCAGGCATTTACAATTTCTGGATATTGCTCCAATAGTGCTGGGAACAAATCGTAGTCGAGGTTAACCGTTTCTTGTTTAGCATCGTAAATACGATAAATATTTTCAGAATTAGTAAACACCTTATTCACCCGGTGCTCCGACACGTAAAACAGACCAATAAGAATAAAGGCGGTAAAACCAATGGCAAATCCGCCAATAATAAGTGTACTGTTTACCTTATCTTTTAATAGGTTCCGAATAGCTAATTTTAGTTTAAACAGTATCATCGTAATTGTTTTTCATGTTTTAATAGCATTGATAGAAGACGAATAAACACGTTGCGTCATTGATTTCCCAATCCCGGCAAACATTCTCATTCGCACCTAAGAGCCTCAACCGGATTCCGCGTAGCCGCCCGCCAACTTTGCCAGCTAACGGCCATAAAAGCAACAAACAGTGCAAAAGCAGCGCTAACCAAAAAATATACAGGACTGATGGAAACGCGGTTTACAAAATTTTGCAGCCACTGTTGCATGGTAAAATAGCTGCCAACAAAGGCGATAGCAATAGCGATAAGAACCAGGATAAATGTTTCTTTTAACAGATCACGAACAACCTGTGTCTCGGTGCTTCCAATTACTTTTCTTATTCCAATCTCCTTTTTCCGTCGGTTTACATTCATAACCGAAAGGGCCATTAACCCAATAAAGCTGATAATGATCGCCAGTCCTGCGCCGGTAGAAACCAGTTTAATCATACGCTCTTCGTTTGTGTACTTATTAGCGTAAACATCGGTTAACTGAAACTTGCTAATGATGAGTTCGGGCGAATAACTTTTAATCACTTCATCAATTTGTGCCTGCTGGGCGGAAGTGGCTGCGGTATTTGTCCGCACATAAATGTTGTTAACATTGTTGCGTTTATTGGTTATAACCAGAGGTTCGATAGGAGCTCCGGGATGATCGATATAGTAAAAATCTTTTGCAATGGCGATTACTGTTAGTGGATCTTTGAACATTTGTACCAAGCTCCCAACTTTTACATCAGGACCCAACATTTTTGCAGCTGCTTCGTTAAGAATTACCGCATTTTTATCCGTTTCCGATTGATTAAAATACCGACCATCGACCAGCTCCAGTTGCATGGTTTTTGCAAATCCGGGATGTACCCGATATGCATTTACACTATTCAAATTTCCAGGATTGCCATATTTTTTTATTCCCTGTCCGCTTGAGCCTCGTCCCATCCCATGATCAGAAAAAGCTACATCTTCAACAAATGCCAGTTTTTTTAAATCATCAGCAATAGACAACGCACTTTTTCGCACCTCGTTATCTAGGTTGGTAATACCAATTACATTCTCGGGATTAAAACCAAGTGGCACTTCTTTTAAATAGTTCACTTGTGCAAAAACAATTACCAGCGCACTAATAAGAAAAACAGATATGGAAAACTGCGAAATAACTGCAATACGCGACAGTGTGCTTTTTCGTTTTACCCTGGAGGACTTTCCTTTAAGTGCATTTACCAGGTTTAATTTCGACAAATAATAACTTGGATATGCACCCGAAACCAATATTATAACTGCAAGAATTGCCAAAACCAGCAAAATGCCGGAAAAGGAAAACATGTCTGAAAGCTCGATCTGGCTTTTCATTAGCCTTGCAAAAGCAGGTTGAACAAGGGCTGTTAGTCCCAAAGCCAACACAAACGACAAAAGGCTGATGACCGATGTTTCGGTGAAAAACAAACGCGACAAGGTGCTTTGGGTTGCTCCCAAGGATTTTCGTGAGGCAACTTCGGCAATCCGCTTTTCACCATGTAAAACATACAAATTGATGTAATTTACCAATGCAATTAGCAATACCAAAAAGGCAATGCCTGCAATAATAATAATGTGTGCTAAATTAGCTTTTGGCGAAAGATCGAAATCAACAACGGTGTGTAAATGTAAATCTGCCAGCAGTTCAGTCCCGCTTTCTACAGTCGCGTTAAACGGATCACCCCATGGTTTCATAATCTCGTTATTTGCAGCGGCTATTTTTTCGCCAACCTCAGCTAAATTGGTATTTTCGTCAATCCTAAAATAAGTGTATAGCTCCAATCCTCCCCATTTTTCGGGATGAACCGTCTGCATCGACACCAACAAATCGAAATTGAAGTGTGTGTTATTGGGTAAATCATTTATTACACCCGTTACTGTAGCCGGCTCCTCAGAAACATTTAGAACCTTGCCAACACAATCCACGGAATTAAATACTTTTAGTGCCGTTGACCGGGTAATAACCACGTTGTTTTCACCCACCAAAGCATTGCTGCTGTTTCCCAGAATTAACTTCAATCCAAATACATCGAAGAAATCCTCATCAGCAAACAGTAATTGCAAGTTGGGAAATTTTTGTTGCTCGTATTTGACGGTTGTCTCCCACCCCCTGTAAATTTGAGTAGCTGATCTTATTTCCGGAACTCGAGATGGAATTTCCGTATATGCCCTTCGCAAACAGATGCCATAATTTGTAATGCTGCCCTCTTCGCTAACTGCGTTATAAAGTCGTAAAACATTGTTTTTCGTTTGAAAATGCTGGTCGTAACTTAGCTCGTGTTTCAGGTAAACCGACAGGAGCAAAACAGCACTTAATCCAATAGCTAATCCGGGAAGGTTAACAAAAACCAACAAGGGATTTCGCCGAAACATTCTGAATATAAATCGTAAATCTTTCATGGCTTTCTTTTTTGAAAGAGGTGCAACGCAGAGCGCTTAGGGTTAACTCATCCCCTGCTCGAGGCCCTTTGCACCCTGCTGTTTTCTATAACAGAATCTCCCCCATTTCCTTTTTCACCTCCTCGGTAATAATCATACCATCAAACAGGTTAATTACGCGATGGGCAAATTCCGAGTCGTGTAGCGAGTGCGTTACCATTACAATGGTGGTGCCTTCGCGGTTGAGTTCGGTTAGAAGGTTCATTACCTCCTGGCCGTTTTTCGAATCGAGGTTACCGGTAGGCTCATCAGCAAGAATTAGTTTTGGATTGGCAACTACCGCACGGGCAATAGCCACACGCTGCTGCTGACCACCCGACAATTGTTGTGGGAAGTGTTTTGCCCGGTGAGCAATTTTCATACGTTCCAATACTTTCTCAACCATCTCTTTGCGCTCGCGGGCTTTCAGCTTCAGATAAATTAATGGCAACTCCACGTTTTCGTACACATTTAGTTCGTCAATCAGGTTAAAGCTCTGAAATACAAAACCAATGTTTCCTTTTCGTAACATGGTGCGGTTACGTTCTTTCAGCTGGCCAACTTCTTCCCCGTCAAAAAAATATTGGCCGCCACTTGGGTTATCAAGCAAACCAATAATATTTAGCAGGGTAGATTTTCCGCATCCTGAAGGGCCCATAATGGCAACAAATTCGCCTTTTTTAACATGTAAATTCACTTCATTTAACGCACTGGTTTCAATTTCTTCGGTGCGGAATACTTTTGTTAAGTCTGTTGTTTTTATCATGATATTTTTGTTTTGTTATTTAATCAATTTGCAAAGTGCAGAGGGCATGGCGCAAGGCGAAAAAGAAAAAGTCTGTAACTATAAGACACTCTTAAATCCATCTTGCTTCTTTTGCTATGCACTGGGCACTTTGCACTCTGGGCCTAATATTTTCTTTCTGAAATTTGTTATTTTTCTGCTTAGTTTATCCATATCATCAAGCTTTTTATTGAGTTCATCTTCGGTAATAAATTTTCTGCGATAAGTGACGTAAACAATATTAACTGTTTCAAAAACTGAACGTCTGGCAAACTTCAGAAAATTAGCAAAATCCTTATCAGAAAAAGAACCGGCACCTTCAGCGATGTTGTTAGAAATACTTAATGATGCTGCCCTTAATTGTTCGGCAGCCCGAAAATGCTTTGCCTGCTCCAGAATTTCTGCCAAATCGTAAAGCTCATCGTTTAAACCAATAGCTTCTTTCCAGATGTCTAAATCCATAAACCTAAAATGTGCCATATAGAAATAGTTTTTATTAAATCGATTGAATATCCTCAGTTGATTATACTCCAAAACGCTTTGCGCTTTCCTCTCAGCCCTCTGCGCTTACTTAAACACAATCCGATCATTGTCGCCAAACAAATCATAGCTGGAAGTAATCACCTTTTCTCCCGGTGTTAATCCTTCCAATACTTCATAATACTGCGGATTTTGTTTCCCGATACGGATGCTGCGTTTTTCGGCTTCCGTTTCATTATCATTAAGCACATACACCCATTGGCCGCCGGTGCTCTGAAAAAAACCACCTTTAGGAATGAGCACCGCTTTTTCGGGCTGTCCCAACTGCAATTTTGTATGGTAAGTTTGCCCGGTACGAATGTTATCCGGCTTTGCCCCTTCAAAAATCATATCAATTTCAAACTGCCCTTCACGCACTTCGGGGTAGACCTTTTTAACGGTAAGGTCGTAATTTTCGCCACCACGCTCAAACGATGAATTCAATCCACGACGTACACGGTCGATGTAATGCTCATCGATAAGTGCATTTATTTTAAAATCGGTAAGAATGTTTACCATCCCAATGCGCTGACCACGGGCGATTGACTCGCCAATTTCAGCATTCAGAAGTCCTAATTGTCCATCAGCCGGTGCTTTTACATTCAGATTATCGAGGCGCAAACGGGCCATTTTCAGGTTTTCGCGCATGTTGGCCAGACTTTCATCCATATTTTGTTTTTGATTGGTACGAAAAATCGAATCCTGTTCAAATTTTAAATAAGTCAGCTCTTTCTCTTTTAAGGCCAGTTCGTAGTCTTCTTTGGCTTGCAGGTACTCTTCCCTGGCAATTAAATCGTCGTTAAACAAGGCCTCGAATTGTTTAAATTTGCGCTCGGCCTGCGTTACCTGTAGGTCTATTTCAAGCTTTGCACGTTGGTTGCTAATTTGCTGCTGTTCAATAATTATTTGTGTGTTACGAAGTTCGTTGGAGTGGTAAGCCATATTCGATTCACTGTTCATAATGGTTGTATTCAGGTCGTTGTTTTTCAATTTCAGAATTACATCACCTTCTTTAACCATTTCGCCTTCTTCAATGTAAATCTCCTCTACTTTCCCGCCTTCTTCCACATCCAAAAAAATGGTTGTTATGGGTTCTACCTGGCCAATTACCGTGATGTAGTCGTTAAACTCGCCATCGGTAACCGAACTAATTGTTAGCTTATCTCTCTCGGCCCGAAATACCGAGCCGCTACTTCCCAATACCACCTTATACAACAAAAAGGCAAACGCCAATCCGCCAACAATCCAAATAATGTGTTTGGCTTTTAAGCCTTTTTTCTTTTCAATTTTTTTATCCATTCCCATGTCTATGGTCTTTTACTTTTTTCAATTAATTTTTCTGCTTTCTCAACTGATTACTGAGCATTTTCGTCCATTTCCCAAAACCGTTGTCCTTTGTAAAACTGCAGAACTTTCATTTTTATCTCCCACTGCGTACGCGATCGTAACACCTGGCTTTGTGTGTTTGCCAATCGGTTCTTAGCAATGTAGTAATCATTAATATCAATGAGTCCCTGGTCAAATTTCTTTTCAGCAGCCTGAAAAGCCAGCTCGTCAACCTCCGTACGTTTTTCATACTGACTGTATTCTTTGTACAATGCTTCAAGTTCTGTAAGGTTATTTACCATTTCAAAGAACAATTTCTGACTCTCATCATCAAGACTATTCTTTGCGCGTTCCAGTTCCAGTTTGGCTTTTGTAAGCTCCGAGCGGTTGGCCCATTTATTAAAAACCGGAATTCTTAGCGTGGCTCCAACATATTGGTTTTTATTGTTCTTCCATTGGTTGTTAAAGGCTACCGTGTTGCCATCGTCATCGGTATTTGTTTCGTAATATCCGGTACTTATTGATCCGCTTGCATAAACTGACGGGAATAATGCTGAGCGACTTAATGCCAGGCCTTTCTCTGTAGCTTTTACACTGGCCACAATGCTTTGGTAATAGGGCGACCAAGTAGTAAATTGCTCAAAAAGTAAAGCGGGCTGATCTACTTTTTCACTAAAAACCATCGACGATTCATCTACCAAAATCATTTCTTCAGGTGAAATAAAATTCATGAGCTGTTTCAATTTTAATGTTGCTGTTTCAACTGCATTTTCAATCTGAATTTTGTTCAGCTCCTCGCGCTCCAGGTTGGCGCGCATATCCAATAAGTCGGTTTTGGCTTGAAGGCCGACTTCCACCTTCTTTTCTGTTGTTTTCAAACTTAGCTTCGAGGCTTCAACCTGCTCGTTGGCTATTTCGAGCATTCCTTTGTAATAAACAACATCAAAAAATGCAACCATTACGCTAAAGGCCAAATCATCGGATGCATTTATTCGGTTGTATGCTGACATTTGTTTTCTGAATTGCTGGTATTTAATTTGATTTTGCAAACGAAAGCCGTCAAACACGGCAATAGATGAGGACAAATTGTAGGAGTTATTAAAAAACTCCGTATCGATGTAGGTATTTGTATTGGGGTCAACCGAGCGCCCAAAATTTAATCCAACACTGGTTGATGCGTTAATTGCCGGCAACATATTACGTTTTGATTGCTGCACATTCTCGATCGACAATTTCTCCTGTAGCTCGTAATCCCGCAAATTAATGTTATTCTCAATGGCATAGGAAATGCATTGGTTCAGGCTCCAATCCTTTTGTGCCTGAACCACATTTCCCATAATCAAACTAATAAATACGAAAAGAACTATATGTGTTTTTATCATCATTGCAAGTTATTTGCAGCTTTATATGCCACAATAATGCCACAAACCCAAGTGCCTGATATTGTGTTTTTTACACCAAGCACGCCATCCCTGGCGTTAAAATTATTTACAGAATATTGTAAAATATTTTTACAGCTGGTTGGAATTGGTTTGGTCTTCATCTAATTTTGGATAGGAGAAACAGAAGCATTAAGCTGGGCTTTCAGTCCGCTTTTATGTTCTGCAAATTAACATCACGAGGCGTTGCCTCCGGGCTGAATTAAATTGGGCTTTCAGCCCGAAGAACATTTGATGATAAAACGCCACAAAGTGGCAACTTAATTCAGCCCAATGCAACGCGTTGGGAAATATGATACGATAATTCGAACAGCGCCCTGAAAGGGCAATTTAAAAAACACATGCCAAAAGGAAACATCTTAATTGTAGACGACAATAAAAGCATTATCAGCACGCTGGAGATATTGCTGGGTCCCGAGTTTGATGCCGTAAAAGGAATCACTAATCCCAACCGCATACCCGAAGAATTACGCACAGGCAGCTACAACGTAGTTATTCTGGATATGAATTTTCAGGCCGGGATTAACACCGGAAACGAAGGACTATACTGGCTTAGCCAAATTAAAAAAGACTATCCCGATCTCTCGGTGGTGCTAATTACAGCGTACAGCGAGGTGGAACTGGCCGTAAAAGCATTAAAGCAGGGTGCTTCTGATTTTGTTCCTAAACCCTGGGAAAACAGTAAACTGCTAGCTACCGTTAAGGCGGCTGTACAACTCAATTACTCCAAAACCGAAGTGGGCCAACTTAAACAAAAACAAGCCGGACTGAAGCAGGAGCTTAACCGCGATAAGAAATATATTATTGGTTCATCTCCTTTGCTTATGCAGGTGATGAACATGGTGCGCAAAGTAGCAAAAACCAATGCAAACATACTGATAACAGGAGAAAACGGAACGGGCAAAGAGCTGATTGCCCGCGAAATTCATCGCCTTTCGCAGCGCTGCCACGAGGTTATGGTAAGCGTTGACATGGGCGCCATAAGCGAAACGCTTTTTGAAAGCGAGCTGTTTGGGCATGTTAAAGGAGCTTTTACCGATGCCCGCGAAAACCGCGCCGGAAAATTTGAAACCGCTCATAAAGGCACACTTTTTCTTGATGAAATTGGTAACCTGTCGTTTCATTTGCAGGCTAAACTACTGGCAGCAATTCAAAACCGCGAGTTTATGCGATTGGGATCAGACAAACCCATTCCGGTTGATATCCGCCTGGTTTGCGCCACCAACAAAAACCTGGAAAACATGGTTACCGAAGGCTTGTTTCGCGAGGATTTACTTTATCGAATAAATACCATTCAGATTGAGGTTCCTCCGCTTCGCAACCGCGGGAATGACGTCATTATTTTAGCCGATTTTTTTCTGAAAAAATTTACAGCAAAATACGAAAAGCCCGGGTTAAAAATAAACCAGGCCGCACAGGAAAAACTGTTAAAATACAACTGGCCCGGAAATATTCGCGAGCTACAGCACACTATTGAGAAAGCAGTAATTTTAAGCGATGCACAGGTGCTTAAACCCGAAGATTTTTTCTTTAAACAGGTTTTGTCATCTAAATTTGACGATGAAGACCTGACCATTGAAGAGATGGAAAAAAGAATGATTTTATCAGCCATTGATAACGCGGCCGGAAATATGAGCCTGGCCGCTGAAAAGCTTGGCATAACACGCCAAACGTTGTACAATAAAATTAAAAAATATGGGCTATGATAAGTAAAAACCTGTACATAAATATACTCTTAAGGGTACTGATTTTACTGCTCGCCGCTCTACTTTTGGCCTGGTCTGTATTTGCAGGTCAAATCAATGTTTTAACGGTTATCGCTTTTGCAATTTTACTTGGTTCTACCCTAAATCTTATTTATTTTCTGAACCGTACAAACCGCCGTATTTTTTATTTTTTTGATGCCATAAAAAACGAAGATTCTACTTTACGCTTTCCGTATGATACGCATAACAAAATATTAAACGACCTCAACCAAAGCCTTGATAAGGTGAACAAGCAAATTCAACAGATTTACCTAAACAACCAACGCCAGGAACAATATTTCCAAGCCTTGCTCGAGCATGCTGCAACAGGCATGTTTACCTTTAATAAAAAAGGGTTTATTCTGCACTCGAACAACCTGGCCAAACAACTTTTCGAGGTGGATGTACTTACTCACATTAACCAACTAAAGCGAATAGACAAAAAACTTTTTCAAACCATTAAAGACATAAAACCCTCCGAGCAACGTCTCATTACACTGCACCTGGCCAACGGTACGATTCAATTGCTGATAAAATCCAATTCGTTTATTTCGGGCAACGATGAGCTAATGCTGATTTCGGTGCATGACATAAAAAACCAGCTGGATGAAAAAGAACTGGAGTCGTGGCGCAAACTAATTCGGGTAATGATGCATGAAATTATGAATTCGATAACACCGGTTACCTCATTATCAGAAAGTTTGGCCGGCTATTTTTACCATAACGGTGCCGTAAAATCGCCCGAAAATATCGATCAGAAAACGATTGACACCACCATTCGCGGTTTAGAAGTTATACGCGAACAGGGCAAAGGGCTGATTAATTTTGTGGAGTCGTACCGAAAAATTACACGAATTCCGGCACCCGAAAAGAAAGTATTCCGGGTAAAAAACCTGATGGAAAATATGCGCGTATTATCGGGCTCTTTTGATCATGCGGATCACATTAGCTTGTCTTGCGAAATTATTCCTGACGAACTGGAGCTTCTTGCCGATGAAAAACAGATTTCGCAGGTACTGATTAACCTGGTAAAAAATGCTTTTCAGGCCAACGAAAACAATGGCGACGCCAAAGTAAAAATTAGTACAAAGCTTAACGAAAAAGGACGACCAACAATAACCATTACCGACAATGGCCCGGGAATTTCGGATGAGCTGATGGACAAAATTTTTGTTCCCTTTTTTACCACAAAAGAAAATGGCTCGGGCATTGGCTTAAGCATTTCGCGACAAATTATGCAAATGCATGGTGGCAGCTTAAAAATGCATTCCGTTTCAGGAAAATATACTTCGGCTGTTCTGGTTTTTTAAACTCATTGGTTTTAGCCTTATCTCCTGGCAATCAAACGGTCGACCGATATTTTTCCGCTACCCATCAGCAGTAAAATAACATAGCTTACCAGGTAAAACAAGGCCAGCTCTTTGCGTGCAAACGAATCGGCACCATGTGTAATAAACGCTGCAACTGCCATGGTTACAATTAAAGGAATTACTGCCAGGCGGGTGCCCAAACCCAGCACTACCAGAATGGCACAAAAAACCTCTGCAAAAACAGCCAGTATAAGCGATAACTCGGGGCCTAATCCCAACGGATCGCCAAATTTCATTTCGCCAGCTAACAGGCGCTGCAACTTTGGCCATCCATGGGTAAGCATAAAGCCTCCGGAAGCCAGGCGCAAAATCAGTAGCGACAAATCTACCCGTGTATTATTTAGTTTTGTTTGAAACAATTTTTTCGTGGCAGTTAATTTCATAAAACATTAATAAGACAATGTTAGCAAAAAAGATGAATTGATCTGAATGCTTGGAGAAAAGATACAACTTTTAACGCCAACTTACCTGTTTATAAAACAATGGCACTAGCTTTCAAACATCCCGCTTCTCCTGTTTTATCAGCAGCAAGTTAAATGCTGCGCTGCAAGCATTTACGCACTTGTTTTTTTGGGTATTTTCACCATAAAAACTACTTTAGCAGTGAGAGGTTTAAACACTAAACCTGAATAAAAAATACAAACTAAAACAACTAAATCATGCTTAAAGTTAAAATCACTTTTTCTGCTTTTCTGCTTTTGACTGTATCATTTTCATTTGCACAAAACACACTGGTTCTTCATTCCAGCCAGGCAAAAACTAAAATCAACAAAGAAATTTATGGTCATTTCTCCGAGCACCTGGGTACCTGTATCTACGAAGGAATTTATGTTGGCGAAGATTCGGATATTCCAAATATTGATGGCTACCGAATTGACGTAGTAGAAGCATTTAAAGAACTAAAAGTTCCGGTTTTGCGCTGGCCAGGGGGTTGCTTTGCCGACACCTACCACTGGAAAGACGGCATTGGGCCAAAGGAAGAGCGTCCTTCGATTGTTAATGTTCACTGGGGTGGAGTTACTGAAGACAACAGCTTTGGCACCCATGAATTTTTAGATTTTTGTGAATTAATTGATACCGAGCCCTACCTAAGCATAAATGTTGGCTCGGGTACCGTGCAGGAAGCAGCCGAATGGGTGGAATACGTTACATCGAGCAACGAAAGCCCCATGACAGAATTACGAAAAGAAAATGGCCGCGAAGACCCCTGGGATGTAAAATTTTGGGGTATTGGAAACGAAAACTGGGGCTGTGGTGGCGAAATGACCCCCGAATATTATGCCAATGTTTACCGTAATTTTGCATGCTACGTTAAAGGAAACGATTTACAACGCGTAATCTGTGGCCCATCGGGAGGGGATAAAAACTGGACTGAAAAAATCATGGCCGGATTAAAGGGAAAAATGCATTTAACCCAGGGCGTGTCGTTACATTACTACACCCTTCCCACCGGAAGTTGGTCGGGCAGCAAAGGTTCTTCCATTGATTTTGGTGAAGAAATGTATTTTAAAACGCTTTACAACACCCTGTTTATTAAAGACTATATTAACGACCACCTGGAGATTATGGATCAATACGATCCGGAAGGAAAAGTGAAACTAATCGTTGATGAATGGGGAACCTGGTACGATAAACTACCAGGCACAAAAGATGGTTTTCTGCAGCAGCAAAATACCTTACGCGATGCCTTGGTTGCCGGCATAAACCTGAATATTTTTAACAATCATGCCGACAGAATCAGCATGGCAAACATTGCCCAGATTGTGAATGTTTTACAATCGGTTATACTTACCAAAGGTGCTCAAATGGTTAAAACACCTACCTATCATGTGTTTAAAATGTACAATGTGCATCAGGATGCCACACTTATTCCTCTTGAAATAGAGAGCGAAGAATATGAATTCAACGGTCAGGCAATTCCTGCCTTAACAGCATCTGCTTCAAAAAAAGATGGTATAACAAGCATTACATTAACCAATGCAAATCCGAATAAAGCATTAAAAGTAGATTGCGTTTTAGATACAGATTTAAAATTAGCCGGTGCCCAAATAATTACTGCTGAAAACATATCAGATTATAATGATTTTGGCAAAGACGAGCTGGTTTCTATTAAAAAATTTAATGTTGCCAAACCCAAAAACGGCAAACTCTCTGTCGAACTACCTTCTAAATCGGTGGTTTTAGTGCAGTTGCAATAAACAATAACCCGAATAAAAATCGAAGAGGAAGCCAATGCTTCCTTTTTTTGTTGGTAAAAGATGTGGTTGTTTTTCAGGTTGCTTATTGTCATTTGTACTATATTTGCAGAACAAAACAGAACGGTTGATTCAGGATTAATCAGATCGTTTATTTTGTAACATTTAACCAACTTAATAACTAAAATTTTAACTCATGAGATGGATACCAACTAAGCTGTTAAAACATTCATTTTTTCTTGCGGTACTATTGAATAGTTTACCTTTGTTTGCCCAGGATTTAGCCAACCCCTTTGTGGCTCAAAACGAACCCGATGCAAGGGTAACCTATCACAATCCTGTTATTCCGGGCTTTTACTCCGACCCCAGTGTTTGCCGGGTTGGCAACGATTATTACCTCATCACCAGCACTTTTGAGTATTATCCGGGAGTGCCCGTATTTCACAGCAACGATTTGGTAAACTGGGAACAAATCGGGCACTGTATTCACCGCAAAGAGCAGCTGAAAAAAAGCCTGAATATTTTTGCAGCTACCATTCGTTACCACGAAGGAACTTTTTACATGATAACCACATCGTTTGGCGAACCACGAGGTAATTTTTATGTAACCGCAACCAATCCGGCCGGCCCCTGGAGCGATCCGGTGTTTATTGAAGTTGGCGGAATTGATCCCGATTTGTTTTGGGATGAAGATGGGAGAAGCTACATTATTTCAAGTGAATTTAAACTGTATGAAATTGACCTGAAAACAGGCAAGATACTAAACGAAGGAAAAAAGGTGTGGCACGGAACCGGTGGCCGTTACCCCGAAGGACCGCACATTTATAAAAAAGATGGCTATTACTACCTGATGGCTTCAGAAGGCGGAACAGAAGAAGCGCACCACGTTACCATTGCTCGCAGCAACAGCATTTGGGGCCCGTACATTACTAACCCTGCCAATCCTATTTTGGCACATGCCAATGCTGCTGCACAAGGCAATCCCATTCAGGGGGTTGGCCACGCCGATATGGTGCAGGCACACGATGGATCGTTTTGGCTTCTGTTTCATGGATACCGAAGTATTTCTTATCCGGTGCATCATTTACTGGGTCGCGAAACCTGTCTGGCTCCCGTTACCTGGCCAAAAAACGGATGGCCTGTGGTTAACGGCAACGGCACTGCTACCGAAAAAATGACCTGCCCCACTCTGCCTCTGCAAACAAAAGCCGAAAAGCCTTCAAAAATTAATTTTGACACCGAAACACTTGACCTGGAGTGGAACTATATTCAGCTACCAAACTCAACGAATTACTCGCTTACCGAACGGCCGGGTTACTTGCGCTTAAAGGGCGATGCGCAAATAATTTCAACGCAACACTCCTCAACGTTTATCGGGAAAAGGCTTACCGACTTAAATTTTACGGTAAGCACACAACTTGAATTTAATCCCAATTCCACCAACGAAGAAGCAGGGATAGTTCTGCTAAACAATGGTACGCATTTCAACCTTATGGTAAGCGGAGAAGCCGAACAACGTTACCTGCAGGTTCAATTAAAATTTGGCTCGATAACCTATAAATCGGAAAAAACGGCACTAAAACCCGGCCCTGTAAAGCTTCGGATAAAAGGCGAAACCAGTACTTATGCTTTTTTATATGCACAGGGTGACAACGATTACCGGGAAATTGAAAAAGTAGACAGCCGCTACCTGAGTACAGAAACAGTTGGCGGATTTACCGGGGTTTATTTCGGGTTGTATGCCACAGGAAACGGTAAAGTTGCAACAGCAAAAGCCGATTACGATTGGGTAGAATACATTGGGGACTAAATAAGCGAAAAACAAAATCGTTGCACTTCGAACCCAATACGCTTGAAGTCTGAATAAAAAAATAAAAATGGCATCCTTTATTTATAAACAGGATGCCATTTGTTTTAAGTGTCTAACTCATTTAATTATCTCGAGCGCACTTCGCGCCGCATAAACAAGGTATAAGCTATGGCAAAAAAAGTTACCGTTCCGGCAATTAAAGCTGTTACCTGGGGCCAAACCAACAGCAGGCTTTGCCCCAATGGCAAGGGCCCCGGAATGGCTCCACTCATTTGCTCCATCGTGAGCGGGCCAAGACTTCGCACGCTGGGCATTAACAACGATGTGGTGGCATCGTTAAATAGCTGCCCCGGATTTAAACGCATTATATTCTGAATAATTCGCTGAAAATAAACCACATGGCTCTCGTTAATAAAACGTTCGGGCGAAATGCCTTTGGCAATAAGATTAACTACAATGGGGTAAAAAATGGTGAAAAATAACCAGATGGAAATACCCGCCAATGCCGAAGTGGCTGCCTGGCTAAATTTTACCGAAAATAGCATGGCCAGATTCAGCCAAAAAGCAACATACAAAGTAGTAACCATGGAAAAAATCACGATGCGTAAAAACTCTTCGGCAGTTGGCGGGATACCTATAAAAATAAGTCCAAATCCAAGAACCAGTAAACCAAGTACTGCAAAAAGTATACTTAATACTACCAATGCAGCTGTAAACTTGGCGTTTAAAACATAATCGCGAAAAACAGGTTGTGCCAGTATTCTGCTCAGCGTTCCGCGGCTCTGTTCCTGGTTTATACTGTCGAAACCCATACTTATGCCTAACAATGGGCCTAAAAAGCTCACAAATACCGTAAAAGAGGGCAAGGTGCCATCAGAGTGAGTAAACAGTTTCAGAAAGAAAAAAGCATCATCGCTTTTACCGGCTTTTACCACTTCTGAAAAATCGCTTAATGCGGCATACAACGAGCCCATACAGGTTAACACCACCAGCGCCAGCATAATTATAAATTTCCAACTTCTGATAATGTCGGCAATTTCTTTATTTACCAGTACCCAAAAAGCATTTGCTGATCGATGTGTTGTCCTAATCATTATTTAATCCTCCTTCAAAATAGCGGTTATAAATAGCGTCCAGTCCATATTCTTTTCTGTTCAGAAAATTTAATCCGAGCTTATTCGCCACAACTGTTTTTGCAATTGCAGGCGAAAGGTCGCTGTCGCACTCTATTAAAAACACCTCGTTTTGCTGCCTGATGTTTTGTACCCCTTTCAGCGGTTTAAGCACCGAAGAAAGCCAGGCTGCATCAGCAACTGTTTCTTCAGGAACCGATTGCCTGTCAATACCCAGCTCAATAAGGTACATTCCGTGGGTAAATAGCTTTTTCGAGAGTGCATCCATGTTTCCTTCAGCCAGCAACTTTCCGTCAACAAATATTCCCACCCGGTCGCAAACCTGTTGTACCTGGTGCAGGTTGTGCGACGAAAACAATACGCTTATCCGGTGCTCGTTGCGTAATTCCACAATCAGGTTCAAAAAATCCTGAACGCCTTTGGGATCGATACCGGAAGTTGGTTCATCAAGAATAATAACTTCGGGATTTTTAATCAGTACATCAGCCAATCCCAGACGTTGCCGCATCCCTTTTGAATATTTGCCTGTTTTCTTGTTCATTTCATCACTCAGGCCTACTCTTTCCATCAGGCTTTTGGCTTTAGCCCTGGCTTCATCCGTTTTTATTCCGTTTAAGCGCGCGGTAAACACCAGATTCTCCAATCCTGTTCGGTCGGTATAAAACCCCACATCTTCAGGTAGGTAGCCCACCTTTTTTTTCACCTCAATTGGGTTTGTTGTTGCATTTATGCCTCCAAGCATTACCTCGCCTGCACTTGGTTCGGTAAGGCCAAGCATCATTAAAATACTGGTTGATTTTCCGGCTCCGTTGGGGCCCAGCAAGCCAAATATTTCACCTTTTGCAACTGAAAGGTTTAAATTATCAACAGCCGTAAAATCACCGTATTTTTTACTTACCCCGGTAAGTTGAATAATTGGATCTGTCACGGCTTACCTCCTTCCGTACTTTTTAAACAAATAAATTACTACTGCAATGGCTGCCACAATAATAAAAACCCCAATCCACCCCATAAGCATGGGAGTTTTTACCATTACCCGAAAAGAAAGAGTTTCGTTTACCTCGGGGTTGCGTGCAGTTATTTTTGTAACATAGTCGCCGGGTATTGCTTTTTTATCGGCTTTAATGGTGGCAAAAACTGTTTTAGTTTGCCCGGGCTCCAGCGATGAAATAGTATCGGGTTCAAAAGTGGCTTCCCAACTCCTTGGTTTCGATGCTGATAGCACAATATTTTCGAGATTTGACGAGCCTGCATTATTGACCAGCAATTCAACTTTTTTTTCTTCGCCAGCCGTCGCCTTAGCACTTAACAGCCCCGTTGGCGTGCTGAAATTCAGCTCGTAAGTTCCGGTAATTACAACCTCCAGTTCCAGCTCTGCCGAAGTGGAGCCGGCAACCGCTTTAACAGGAATTTTATAGCTTCCGGCTTTAGCGGTTTTCGATGGTTTTATCTCGTAAGTAATGTCTTTTGTTCCATTGGCCTCAACCTCGGTTGAAGTGGCCTGTTTATAGTTTGGTTTTATAGCCACTGTCCAGCCACGTGGGGCTTGTGCCATTAAAGCATACTGTTGTTTGCTTGCCGTTTTATTTTTTAATACGGCCTTAAACGAAAAATTTGATTTGGTAGTGCCTTCCATGTTTTTCTGATCGCAACTTAACTCTGATTCGCTGGAGCCTGCCGAAGAAACCCTGATGGTTAAGGGCAAACTTACATTTTCGCCGGTTTTTACTGAAAAAGCATAGTTTCCCTTTCGCACCTGATAGGGTACCTCAATTTTTAAATCTACTTTTTTCTTTTCGCCGGGCAACACCGCCAACCTACTGATATTGTACCCACCTGCTGTTAAAGTGTAATCCCATTTGTAGGGCATGCCTGCAACAGAAATAGCTTCATTTCGGGTAGTTGTTCCCTTATTAATTACTTCGATGGAATAACTTACTGATTTACCGGGTGAAACCGATATTTTGGTGTAAGGAGTATATAGCTCAAGGCTATCAGTATTATTTGCAAAAAGGTTAACATGGATTATTAACCCACAAACAATGGATAATAATAATCGGAAGTAAAAGTTCACTCTTTTCATAAATGATCCTCCATTTTTAGCTAATAATTTTTATTTAACAGTTCAACAATTTTTCTATTGCTTCTACAACGTCATAAAAGGGGGTAAAAAGTATTGTTTGAATTGTAGCTTTTCAGTAGCAGCGGGTAGTGTCATCCGCTTATCTCGAAACTAAGGTTTGATAAAAATTCATCTGAAAACTACAGACTATAGTATGGCAGCCGTTAGGTTTTTACATTAAACCGCAGGTTTTTAACTGATGAAAATAAACAACGTTTTAGGTTATGCCGGGCCCACGAACCGGAATGTCGATTTTGGTTTGGCTTCGAACATTGAAAATCGTTAAAACCCAGGTTTTTACTTGTTTCGTGCAAGTAATTTAACTTACCGACCGCATTCTGACGGTCATAATCTTGCTTTACACCATCAATAATGATATCCATAGTTAATACGCTATATGATTTTTTCGGGGAACGAATTTAAAAAATCTTTTTTTTCAAAAAATCGACAAAATTGCCATTTAACAAAATTTAAAACTGCTTTACATTTTTTAAAAAATGATGCCTGGTGAATTATATAAACAAGAAAAAGGTAATTTTTTGATTTTTTGTATCCTATTTGTATCCCAGAAAACTAAAACGCTTAATTATCGATTGATAATCAGGCGTTTTAGTATCGGGGCGGGAATTGAACCACGCCCGTAACACGCTTATAATCAATGTGTTATTTTAATGCCAATGGTGAGGTCTCGTTTTTGTCTCTCACTGGTTCATTTTCAATATTTTATAGCTTAAAAATACAAAATTTTGTGTTCTTATTCAAACCTATAACAGGATATGAATATATGCCATTCATTTTTCAACCGTATTTGAAATTTTGCTGCTAAATAGATTTTTTTCAAGTACACCTGAATTTTTTCTAATCAACTATTTCTGGTAAATAATTTATTGCATACAAAGGAACATTAAGCAACCAATCTTCTTCTCTGTAATCTGACATCGATGTCCGAACTGCAATTGAATCCGGATATCGTCCTTTAAACGACTTTAAGCTTTTCGCTTGTAAATTTTCAGCTGCTTTTACTTCAATTGGTACAACATTTCTCAGGTGTTGAATAACGAAATCGATTTCAGCATTAGCTTTATCTGCTGACCAATAATAAATAGGAATATCAGGTATCGTTTTTAATTGCTGTAATGCATATTGCTCTGTCAGCGCTCCTTTAAACTCTTCAAAAATTGTGTTTCCGTCAAGTAACGTTTTTACATCGAGATTGCCCATGGCAGCTAATAAACCTACATCAACAATAAACAGTTTAAAAGCATCCATATCTTCATAAGCTTTCAGTGGAATACCAGCTTTATTTATTCTATTGACTTTATAAATCAAGCCACTATCAATTAACCAGGATAAAGAAAGTTCGAAATCTTTTGCTCTCGCTCCTTTTTTAACAGCACTGTAAATGAACTTTTTGTTTTCTTTTGCTAATTGTGCAAGGGTAGAATTCCAAAGCATTCTTATCCGGGGAACAATCTCTACTGGAGCATGTTTTGAAAAGTCTTGTTCATAGGCCAACAGGATATTATTTTGAATTTGTCGAACTTCACTATAATCATTGTTCTGAATAAAAGATAAAACCACCTCCGGCATTCCTCCTGTATAATAATACTGCCTTAAATACTCAATTAATTTTGGTTTAAAATTACGAATCAGGCTCCAGTCTTTGGACTCAATAAGTTTTAATAAAGACTCTTGATTTAGTGCCATCAAGAATTCTGGAAAGTTTAACGGATACAAATCCAGAAAATCGACCTTTCCAACAGGGAAAGAAGTATGTTGATGAAGTGATACTCCCAATAAAGATCCGGCAGCTATTACATGATACTCCGGTGTATTTTCATAAAAATATTTTAATGAAGTTATTCCTCCCTCTGCTTCCTGAATTTCATCCAATATGATTAAGGTATCTTTAGTATTGATTTGTACTCCCGTTTCGATCTGAATAGCATTAATTATTCGGGTTATATTATAATCTTCAGAAAATAAATCCTTTAGAATTCTGGAACTTTCAAAATTCACATAAGCAGTTTGAGCATATTCTTTCTTTCCAAATTCTTTCATAAGCCAGGTTTTACCCACCTGACGGGCACCTCGTATTATAAGTGGTTTTCTATTCTCTTTATTCTTCCAATCATAAAGATATGCTATTGCTGTCCTTTCCATAGTAATTTATTTTGTATCTTCTTCAATACAAAAATACGCTTTTTCGAACGACTTTTTGCGATTCGCCACACTTTTTCGAACGACTTTTTGAGAGTCAACACACTTTTTCCAATGACTTTTGTACCAATGAAAAGAAAAATACTTCCATCTTCATCCATTTCCCAATGCTATCCTTAATCCCAAATCGTAAACACCGGCCCTTTCCAATTCAGGCATTAGGCAAAAGAAGGCGGAATAAATGGGCTGAAAGAATGCGCTGGAGGACAGTAAATTGGCAAGTGTTTTTCCAATGCTTTGATGCCAAGTCTCCTTTCGAAGTATGAGAAAGGTGTATTGGCATCAAAGAATACAAACAATTCCAAAACTCTTGTCAATTTGCTCCGGCGTCGATGGTCAATTTAAATTGGCCAGGGGTGGTCAATCTGACTGGCGTTTCCACTTATCCTCATAATCCATAAATTTTAACAATTTAGGTCTCGCTCACTGTCTAAAAATACATTATAAATGCCACTTTTAAAACAGTAAAACGAACCAAATTAAACCAATTAAAATGAAATGAATCAGCGAGTTATAGCGTTTAGCGAGACCTATCGGATCTATTTAACCATAGGTCTCGATTTTGTCGCATTTTAGATGCTTTTAAAGCACTTTTTTTGATATTTATGCTAAATAAAAAAGCGCTTAAAACATTGATTTTAAGCGCTTTTAATGTTTTTTGGCATTTCACCAAGTACCCGGGGCGGGAATCGAACCCGCACTCCGTTGCCAGAACTGGATTTTGAATCCAGCGCGTCTACCAATTCCGCCACCCGGGCAAACTTCCTTTGTGGAAAATTGGTTCGCAAAAGTAACTATTTCAAGCGAATTCCCAAAGATCTGCCAAAAAAGATTTCGTTTCAACAAAAAAATACCCCTTTGCCTGACTACAAAGAGGTATTTTCTATTTTAATAAACAACCATTTTTAAGCTGGTTTCTTGTTTCTATCCAGTTTACGAACCACCTGCCCGTAAATGATTAATGCCACTGCCGAAACCATTGCAATGCCTACAAAGAAAAACCAAATATAATGGGCATTGCTTGCTGCTGAAGCCCATTCTTCGTGCGTATCGAACAAACGCGGGTCAGGGCAATATTTATCTAACAACACCCCCGACATAACAAAACCTAAAATAGACGACAGGAACGAATGTAAATGACTAAAACCAAGGTACAAGCCTTCTTCGCCTTTGGGAGCCTGCAACGAAAAATATTCAAGAAAACGTGGTGAAATAAAGGTTTCAGCAAACCCCTGAAAAGCAATACCCACCACCATCATAAACGCAACGGGGTGCATTCCTAAAATATTTCCTTCGGGCATCATGTTTCCGGCAGCCATAAACAAGGCCGAAACGGGCATAATAAACATACCTACTGTCATACTGAATAGCGCGGTTCGTTTGCGCATAAAATGCGTTACCAAGCCAACAGTGGTAAATACAATTAAGGGGTTAACGTTGGCATACCACGATGGTGATGCGCCCTCGCCGGCTAAACGTAATACGTATTTTGGCATGGTGGCATACATCTGGTGCTGTACCATCCAAAAGCCGGTAATTATAAGAATTAGCACAATTAATCGGGTATTGGTGAGTACGCGAATAAAGCCGTCCCATAGTTCAGAGATGCTTTTTCCCTGGCCATCTTCCTCTTTACTTTTATACAGTAAAAAAACCACAACTAACCCTAATAAAGTCATAATTGCAGAGAAGTAGCTAATCCAAATTAAACCTTCGTTACCCATAGCTTCGCGCAGTGGTTTTACAACTGTTTTACCTGAGAAAGCACCAATATTTACCATGGCATAAAAAATACTGTAGCCCCGGGCCCGGTTAGCTTCAGTGGTTTCTTTGGCAACTGTACCTGTTATTACCGATTTTATAAACGAGCCCCCAATAATTATCAGTGCCATTGCCGGAACAACCGCCCAACGTGCTGACGATGTATCTAATCCGTTAAACACTGTTTTATCGCCATACTCTACCAACCCGGCCGATTCAAACATAGTGGGTAAAATACCCATTCCGGCATAACCTAGCGTAAGCAAACCAAAGGCCAGCATTAACGATTTGCGAAAACCTATTTTATCGGCATAAGCACCGGCAAATGTAGGCAGTAAATATAAAATAGCAGAGAAAGTACCTGCAATAGAGGCAGCTTCGATATCGCCAAATCCGATAATTCGCGACAGGTAAAGTGTTATTACAATAAACACTCCGTAGTAGGCTGCGCGTTCAAACAATTCCACTGTGTTGGCAACCCAAAATGCGCGTGGAAAATTCCAGGTTTCTTTTCTTTCTTTGCTCATAATTTTCAACGATTTAAAGGCCACAAAAATAACAGCTTAAATGGTTTCACAAAATGATATAAATTTCTTAAACATAATTTCAATCTTTTACAAAGAATTTCTTTTTTATACCTTAGCATCTACCGATAGAACAATTTGTAGATGAACACATTTGACGAAAAAAATCTTTTTGTAAGCATACAGCAGGGAGACGTAAAAGCTTTTGAAAAACTCTTTAAAACGTATTACGGTTACCTGTGTAGTTTTGCTACCAAAATTTTAAACAACCCCGATTCGGCAGAAGAAATTGTACAGGAATTTTTTGTGAAATTTTGGGAGCGCCGAAGCGATTTAAGCATTGAAACTTCGTTGAAAAACTACTTGTTTCGTTCGGTTAAAAATTTGTGTTTAAACCACATAAAACACAACAACATTAAATTACAACATGCCAAAACTGTACTTGCTGAAACTGAAATGCAGCCTTTTAACAATAGCTACGTAGAAGTACATCTGGCTGATGATATTGCAAAAAGTATTGAAGAGCTGCCCGAAAAACGCCGCGAAATTTTCCGGCTCAGCCGCGAGGAGGGCCTAAAATACCGTGAAATTGCTGAAAAATTAAACTTGTCTGTAAAAACAGTTGAAGCGCAAATGGGACTGGCAATCAAATCATTACGCGATAAATTAAAAAAATATAACACCTTCTTATTCTATTTTTTGTTTGCAAAAATTAAAAAAGCTTAGGGGTAAATTAGTTGTGTACTGTCATTAAAACGAGATGGAAAAAATGGAGAACATAGGAAATTTTGATTGTGAACTGCTTGCCAAATATTTAAATGGCGAAAACAGTTTACAAGAAAAAGAAGAGGTGGAGACCTGGTTAAGTCAATCCGATAAAAACCGGGAAGAATTGGAGCATTACAAAGCCATGCTCGAAAAAGTAGATTCCTTTTACCAGGCAAAAAAATTCGATGAAAACCAAGCCTGGAAAGCAGTACGTACGCAAATTTCCCCTGAAAAAGTTCGACCTATTCAGCAACAAAAAACACGAAAGGAGGTTATTGCACAGTTTTACAAATATGCTGCAATAGTTGTAGTCGCACTTTTATTGGGTTCAGTTGCATATTACCTTGGTTTCCGAAATCCGGACAAGGCAATTTATGGCGAGGTTATTTCGGCCGAAAATCAGGTGTTGAACGAATATGTTTTACCCGATGGTTCGCTGGTTACTTTAAACACCAATTCGAAACTGCTGTTTCCGAAAAAGTTTACAGGCAACACCCGCGAAGTTACCATTATTGGTGAAGCATTTTTTGATGTTCAGCGCAATCCTGATCAACCTTTCGTTATAAATGCCGGAAATGCACAAGTTAAAGTTTTAGGTACCTCTTTTAACGTTAGTGCATACCCTGGGGCAGAAACCGTTGAGGTAGTTGTACAAACAGGTAAAGTTCAGGTTGTTAGCAAAACAACTAATGCTGATAAACCAAAAGAAGAAGTGTTTTTAACACCCGGAGAAAAGGGCACGCTGCTTATTTCAAACAATGATTTAACGAAAACAGTAAACAGCAATCCTAATTTTCTGGCCTGGAAAACACACGACCTTATTTTTAACACCGTTCCGTTACATGAAGTGGTTGAATGCCTTGAAAAAGCTTACCACATTGAAATTAATTTGATGGAACCAGAACTAAACGACCTCTTGTATGAAGGTCATTTCGATCAGAAACCGATTGATTTTGTGTTAAATGTTATTCGGCTCACATTTGACCTTGAGTTATCGGTTGAAGGCAAACATTATACCTTAACGAGCCGTACAAACAATCAGTAAAGCTTTAAAGTCATGAAACCAATAAATTGGAATAAATTAAAAGTTATCGTTCTAATGGCATTGCTGGCATTGTTAGTGCTACCTAACACCAGTTTTGCCCAGGATAAAAAGAGCCAGGCGCTCGATCAAAACATCAGTATATATGCTGAAGATGAACCTCTTTCAGATGTAATTGAAAAAATCTGTAAGTACCTCAACCTTGATTACTCGTACAACGCAGCCATTGTTGAAGACAAAAAAATCAGTTTAAACATATCTAATAAACCCATTAAATATGTGCTGGATAAATTGATGAAAGATTTTTATTTGCTGTTTGAAATTGAAGACAACCTGTTGGTAGTGCGCGATTATGTGCCTATTGATAAAAGTATGGAGTTTGAAAACACCACCCAACAATTTGCATCCAATAATCGTGGTTTTCTCTTTGATGATCCCCGCGATAAAAACATAACCATTAAATTTAAATCGGCCAGTAACCTTATCATTATCCCGGTTACCATCAATAATTCTGATACGCTGAATTTTATTCTTGACACAGGCGTAAGGTTCCCGATAATTACAGAGTTGCCCTTTATTAATAAATTGAATTTGAACTACATGATGCCGATTGAAGTAAAGGGTCTTGGTGATGGCGAATCGCTTACCGCTTATCGCTCGGGTAATAACATGATGCAAATTGACGGCTTAACCGCCCGAAACCAGGAGGTTCAGATGATAATCGACGAAAACTTCCAGATTTCACACATGTTGGGGATTCCTGTACATGGTTTAATTGGCTTTAACCTGTTTAAAGATTATGTGGTTAAAGTTGACTACCTGAACGAGAAATTGACGCTTATTAAACCAGAATATTATAAATATCGCGACAGGAAGAAAGACATTATCATGCCTCTGCATTTTGATGGCAATAAACCTTTTGTTCGTACTACAATTGTTACCGACGATATGAAAGAAGTTCCGGTAAAATTGTTGGTTGACACCGGTGCCAGCGATGCTCTCTGGCTATCAGAAAGTTCAGACGAACGTATTGGTTTACCATCAAAACACGTTGAAACATTTTTAGGCCGTGGATTAAGTGGCGACCTCTACGGAACAAAAGGCCGCATTGATGCCATTTGGGTAGGTCCCTTGTTGTTAACCAAACCAATTGTAGCATTTCCCAACTCCGATCTGATTGATAGTTTAATCTCGCAAAACGACCGGAACGGAACAATAGGCGCCGAAATTTTACGCCGCTTTTATGTTACTGTTGATTACCGTAACAGCCGGCTAACTTTGCGACCCAACCATAAAATAAAAGAAGACTTTAATTACAACATGAGCGGAATGGAGGTGACCAACCCAATGCCTGGATTGCCAATTTTTACCATTGCCGATATTCGCGAGAACTCGCCGGCTCACCTGGCCGGTCTGCAAAAAAACGATCAGATTTTGTCGATTAACAGCAGTAGTCATCGCACGCTCGAGTTAAACGATATTAACCTGTTGCTTCAAAGCAAGGAAAACAAAAAAATTAAACTAAAAGTGCTGCGAAACGGAGAGGAATTTAAAACTTCTTTTGAGTTAAAAAAGATGTTTTAATGAAATCATACCTACGGCCTGCCATAGTATTTACCATCCTGTTGCTTTCCTTTAATTTGAAAGGCCAGCAACAGGATGGCTCTATTTTCGAGCGACGCATCAGCCTTTACCAAAACAACCAGTCGCTCGATTTTATTTTAGAACAAATAAGCTGGCAAGCCAATGTCTTTTTCTCGTACGATGCTACAATAATTGATACCAATAAAAAGGTAAGCCTTTCGGTTGAAGACAAATCACTGTATAATGTGCTCAACAACCTGCTCGACACAACACATTATGAGTTTAACGAATTACAAAACCAGATAATTATTACCCGAAAGACACCAAAAAAGAACTTGGTTCCGGTAGTTGATACCATTCCTGTTAAATATTTTTTCCTTTCAGGAAGGCTAATCGAAAACCGTAAAGGACGAGCCATTCCTTTTGCTTCCGTTTCAATGCTCGATAAACCCATTGGCACCATAAGCAATAGCGATGGCGAGTTTCTGTTAAAAATTCACCCCTCTCTCATTCAGGATACTGTTGTTATTTCGTGCATGGGTTACCGGCAAAAATTGCTGCCCGCATCTCAGTTGCTCGATGAAGATTTGTTTATACTTGAACCTGTTTCCATACGAATAAAAGAAATTAAAGTTACCTCAACCACGCCTGGTAACCTGTTGCGACAAATGCGCGCCAATTACGAAAAAAACTATACCCCGCATACCAAATTAATGACAGCTTTTTATCGGGAAACTGTTAAACAAGATAAAAATTATATAAGTGTTTCGGAAGCAGTAACCGAGATATTAAAAGCCCCATATATTAAAACCACCCGCGGCGATTTAGTGCGCCTGATTAAAGGTAGAAAAAGTAGTGATGTTCAACCATTTAAATGGCTGAATTTTAAATTAATGGGAGGCCCGTTCACCATCACCGAACTGGATGCGGTAAAAACCAACGAAACCTTTCTGAATGCCATGTACGAAGGCTACTATTCCTACCAAATTACCGATGTAATCCGATTTAACAATCATCCGGTTTATGTGGTAAAATTTCATCCGGAAACCGGTGGATTTTATCCTCCTTTTGAGGGCGAAATGTATGTACATCGCGAAACATTTGCATTGGTTCATGCAAAATATCGCATCAGCAAAATTGGACTAAAAGAAGCCGAGGAAATTATGATAAAGAAGAAACCTCGAAAAGTAAAAGCCAAACCATCATATGTTCATTATGAAATAAACTATCAACAATATCAGGGCAAATGGCACCTGGCATCGGCAAAAGCATCAGTTAAATTTAAAGTGCGCAGTAAGCGAGATCGGATTAATTCTGAATTTCATAGTGTGTCGGATTTACTAATTACAAATATTCGGCCAACTGAATTAAAACGATTTAACAAAGACGAACGCTTTAACCGTGACGACATTTTTGTGGAGGTTTTGGGCGAGTACGACGAAAAATTCTGGGAAAATTACAACATTATAAAACCCGACGAAAGTTTGCGAAACGCATTTAAAATGTCGCTGTTTAACTGATTTGTGGTTCTGTTTCAAGGTTTTTAGTAATTTTGAAGCCAATAACAAGCAATAATGGAACAATACAGCACAAGACAGAATAAAATAGCAAGGCTCATTCAGCGTGAAATGGCTGATATTCTTTTAAAAGTGAATAAAGAACGCTTCGCGGGCAAACTCATTAGTGTAACAAATGTACGGATTACAAAAGATCTTGGAATCGCACGCATTCATCTGAGTATTTTCCCTTCGGAATTTGCAGCCGAAATTTTGCAGGAAATAAAACTTTCAAGCAAGCAATTACGTGGCGAACTTGGCCGGAAAACCGGAAAAAGCCTGCGTGTTATTCCTGAACTCGATTTTTATATTGATGATAGCCTTGATTATATCGACAATATAGATAAGCTGCTGAAAAAATAGTTTTCCGAATTTTACGTTTTCAAACAAAATACCAAGGTTTGAACTTACCATTTTTCATAGCAAAACGATACCTGTTTTCGAAAAAAAAACAAAATATTATTAACATAATATCGTGGATTTCTATGGCTGGAATCGTGGTAGGCACCATGGCAATTATTATTATCGTTTCGGTATTAAACGGGTTTACCGATTTGATAGGTATGTTTTACAGTGATTTTGATCCGGATATAAAAATTACTTCGGTTGAAGGCAAAATGTTCGACCCAAATACTATTGATACCGAACAGCTTAAATCAATTCCGGGGGTAATTTCGTATGCCGGTGTTATTGAAGAAATTGCCATGTTGCGTTACGGTAAAAGGCAATACCCGGCTACCATTAAAGGTGTACCCGACAATTATACCAGCTATACTAATATTGATAAATTACTGATTGAAGGCGATTATTACCTGGAAAAAGATGGAATTAACTATGCTGTGGTAGGCAGGGGAGTAGCCAATAATCTGGGTGTAGGTATTTCTTTTCTCGACCCATTGCATGTGTACGTGCCCAAAAAAGGAAAACAAGTTTCGTTAAATCCGTCCCGCTCATTTAACCACAATTACCTTTATCCATCAGCGGTTTTTGCAGTGCTCGAAGATGTAGATGCGAAGTACATTTTGGTATCCAAACAATTTGCCGCTGAAATTTTTGAAAGTAAAAATTCAATTTCAGCAATAGAACTGGCATTAAGCCCTGAGGCTGATGTTAAAAGTATTCAGAGAAAAGTTCAAGAACTGCTCGGAAAAGGGTTCCACGTGAAAAACAAACAACAACAGCACGATTTGGTTTTTAAAACAATGAAATCAGAAAAATGGGCTGTTTATTTTATCCTGGTTTTTATTTTATTGCTGGCCTCCGGAAACATGATTGGAAACCTTACCATGCTTTACATTGATAAAAAAGAAGACATATCGATTTTAAAAAGTATGGGATTGCCCGTTCAGCAAATCAATCGTATTTTTCTATACGAAGGCTGGTTAATATCGCTTACCGGCGGACTAATCGGTACGCTTTTGGGCGTGTTGGTATGCTGGTTACAAATTACCTTTGAATTGGTAAAACTTCCGGGAGCAGGCGGTTCGTTTGTTATCTCGGCGTACCCGGTTCACATTATTTTTTCCGACATTGTTCTGGCGTTTTTTGCCGTTTTTATTATTGGCTTTTTAGCCTCGTGGTACCCGGTTAAATTTATGTCGCAAAAACAGCTTTCAACAGCAAATATCAACTAATTCTACCGCTTGTTTAAAAACTGATTTTCATTAGATTTTTGCCCCTCATTTTATTTTAACTTGCACTCGAAAACAACTTGCAAACTAATTTTGAATGAAAGCAATTGTAAAAAGTAAACCAGAAAAAGGCATTTGGATGGAAGATGTGCCAATGCCCAAAGTTGGACCAAACGATATTTTGCTTAAAGTAAAAAAATCGGCAGTTTGTGGCACCGATTTGCATATTTACAAATGGGACGAATGGGCGCAGCAAACTATAAAAACACCGGTTACTATCGGCCACGAATACATGGGAACGGTTGTTGAAGTTGGCTCGGAAGTTGACCGTGTAAAAGTTGGCGAACGCGTTACTGTTGAAGGTCATATCTCGTGCGGGTTTTGCCGAAACTGCAGGCGTGGGCGGCAACACATTTGCGACAATACTATTGGCATTGGAGTAAACCGAAACGGAGGTTTTGCCGAATATATTTCTGTTCCGGCAAAAAATGTGTTACACGTTGATGAACGCATTTCAGATGAAATGATGGCCATAATGGATCCACTGGGTAATGCAACTCATACTGCCTTATCTTTTCCTCTTTTAGGCGAAGATGTATTGATTACCGGCATTGGCGGACCGATTGGAGCAATGGCCGCTGCAATCTGCAAATTTGCAGGCGCACGCAACATTATTGGCACCGACCTAAGCAAATACCGGCGCGATTTAGCCCGAAAAATGGGTGCAACACGTGTAATCGATCCTACAAAAGAAAGCATAAAAGAGGCCATGCAAGTGCATCATATGGTAAGTGGTTTTGATATTGGATTGGAATGCTCAGGTTCGCCCGTGGCCTTTAACGACATGGTTAACCACATGTATAACGGTGGAAAAATAAGTTTACTGGGGCTTTTACCACAGAGTACCCAAATTAATTGGAGCAAACTTATTTTTAAAGGCCTTACGCTAAAAGGAATTTATGGCCGCGAAATGTACGAAACCTGGTACCACATGGAAATGATGCTGACCACAGGACTTGATATTTCGCCAATAATTACCCACCGTTTTAAAGCCGACGACTATCAAAAAGCATTTGAAATAATGGAAGCCGGTAACTGCGGAAAAATTATCCTGGACTGGGAATAATCCAGATCGTTTTTATTTAAAGAGCTACTGTTGATATCTATTACAACAGTAGCTTTTTAAATTATTCGTGTTGTTCCACGTGAAAAAATGACTCGTGAGTCTGTAAATTTCCTGAAAAACAGTAGAAAAACTACCTTTGCAAAAAATTATATAGATTGAAAGAAGGCTTAGTTATAAAATCTACCGGTAGCTGGTATACCGTTGAAGATGAAAAAGGGAATACCTATGAATGTAAAATAAAGGGTAAATTTCGCATTAAGGGCATTAAGAATACAAATCCTGTTACCGTGGGAGATCGTGTTGAATTTAAGCTGCAGAACGTCTCTGCCAACGAAAATGACGCGCAAATAGGACTAATAACAAAAATACACGAACGAAAAAATTACATCATTCGCCGTTCCATCAACCTTTCAAAACAAGCTCATATAATTGCGGCTAATATCGATCAGGCTATTCTAGTGGTAACTATGCAGTACCCCGTTACCACTACTACATTTATCGACCGTTACCTGGCTTCAGCCGAGGCGTATCGTATTCCGGTTCTTATTGTTTTTAATAAAACCGACCGTTATAACGAGGATGAAACGGAAGAAATGGACTTACTCATGCAAATCTACGGCAATATTGGCTATAGATGCCTTAAAACATCAGCTACAAGTGGTGCGGGTATTGATGAGTTTAAAGCGGCTTTAAAAGGCAAAACAAATGTAATAAACGGCCATAGCGGGGTAGGTAAATCCACACTGATTAACCTAATACAACCTGGCCTGAATTTAAAAACCAAAGAAATTTCTGATTCACACAAAACAGGTAAACACACCACCACTTATTCCGAGCTGTTTAAACTGAATTTTGGTGGTTACATCATTGATACCCCCGGAATAAAGGCATTTGGTGTTTTGGAAATGGAACCCTGGGAGATATCGCACTATTTTATCGAAATTTTTAAAATTTCAGAGCTTTGCCAATATAATAATTGCTCGCATACGCATGAACCCGGCTGCGCAGTAAAAAAGGCAGTGGAAGAATATAGAATTGCACCATCGCGTTTCAGAAGCTATCTGGGTTTATTGGAACCGGATGATAAACACAGGCCCGCATTCTAAATTTTTTTATTGATTTAATCTATTATTTACAAATTCTATATTTTTACTATTTTTTTAGATATTGTCTATAATTGATACTATCTAACATTTTTACTTTTTAATAGTTCATATCTATTTCGATGATTTTATAAACCCACCACCTATTAAACGTTCGTCGTGGAACAAAACAGCTGTTTGCCCTGGTGCTATCATCGCTTCTGGCTCCAATAATTCGACCTCAGCCTCAGTATCGCTTAAAATATTCAATTTACAGGCGGTTAACTGCAATCGATAACGTACTTTTACATGCAAGGTGACACCTTGTTTAACTATCTCTTTATCAATTATATAATAGTTTTCAATCAGTATTTTTGTTCGGTATAATTCTTCGTATTTTGCCAACACAATTTCATTGTCATCTAGACGAATTTCTGCCACAAAAAGCGGAAAATTGTAATTTAAACCCAAACCGCGCCGTTGACCAATGGTGTAGTTAAAAATTCCCTGATGTTTACCCAAAACCTTACCTTCGGGGTCGACAAAATTTCCTGGTTTTGACTTTACTCCTCTTTTTTCTAAAAATGTTCGATAGTCATTTCCTTCAATAAAACAGATTCCAAGACTATCCTTTTTTTCTGATAAAGCATAAAAGCTTTTTTCCTTTGCAATAGTTCTGATTTGCGTTTTTTTAAATTCGCCAAGAGGAAAAATAAGTTTATCAACAATTTCACGTTTTAAACCCCAAAGAAAAAATGCCTGATCTTTATCCGGATCCGACCCCTGGTATAAATATTTTTTTTTGTTGAAGTAGCCAGTTCGAACGTAATGTCCGGTTGCAATGTAGTTACATTTATACTCAACTGCATACTTATTTAAATAGTGGAATTTTAAAACAGGGTTACAATAGGCACACGGAAAAGGTGTATTTCCCCTGGTATACTCGTTTATAAAATACCGAACAACAATTTCTTCAAATTCTGCTCTTAAATCAATAGTTAAATGTTCAATGTTAAGGTGCTTTGCAAGCGTTCGCGCATCATTTAAAAAATGGTGATTATCCGTATCGGTACCACTAAAGATAAATGTAATCCCAATTATGGTATAACCCTGCTCCTGTAATAACATTGCTGCAACAGAACTATCAATGCCACCGCTCATACCCAACAAGACTCGCTTATTCATTTTTGGCTTTTTTGAAAATAATCGAAAACGTTCCGGGCTTTTGCTTTTCCAATAGAGCTTTCAAGTGCCTCTAACTTTTGCTGTTTTACCTGCTTAACCGATTTAAAATCCTTTAATAATTTTTCTGTTGTCTTCTCCCCTACTCCATCAATACTGTTTAACTCTGATGAAATGAAAGCTTTCGATCGTTTATCGCGATGAAAAGTTATACCGAAGCGATGCGCCTCGTCTCTTAAATGTTGAATAACTTTTAAAGTTTCCGAATTTTTATTGATGTAAATGGGCACCGAATCACCCGGAAAGTAGATTTCTTCCAACCTTTTTGCAATGCCAATAACCGATATTTTACCACGTAAATTAAGTTTATCAATGGCTTTCATGGTGGCTGATAACTGACCTTTACCACCATCAACCACTATCAGGTGTGGTAAGGGTTTATTTTCTTCCGTTAATCGCTTGTAACGTCGGAAAACAACTTCCTCCATCGAAGCAAAATCATTTGGTCCTTCAACAGTTTTAATATTAAAATGCCGGTATTCTTTTTTTGCAGGTTTTGCATTTTTAAAAACTACACACGCAGCCACAGGGTTAGTTCCCTGCAAATTACTATTATCAAAACACTCAATACGCTCAGGCAATTCTTTTAACTGTAAATCTTTTTTAATGGTATTTAATATCCGATCAGTTCGAATATTAGGATTTTTAAGCACGGCCTGCTTATCTTTTTCAAGTCGAAAATACTTGGCATTTCGTTTTGATAAATCCAGTAATTCCTTTTTATCACCTCTTTTTGGTACCCGGAACACTACATTTTCTATTACATTGTCGAGCTTAAACGGAACCAAAATCTCACGGGCATTACTAAATATCTTTTGCCTGATTTCAATAATACCTGCCAACAATAATTCTTCAGTTGTTTCATCTAAACCTTTCTTAATTTCCAATGTAAAAGTTTGAATAATAGCTCCTTTAATGATTTTCAGGTAATTAATAAATGCAAATTTTTCATCCTCTTCAATAGAATAAACATCCACATCGGTTATAACCGGCGACACCACTGTAGATCGGCTTTGATAGCGTTTTAGCGAATCATATTTTTCTTTGAGCAGCATAGCTTCCTCAAAATTCAGATTAGCCGACATTTCTGCCATCATATCTTCCAGGTGCTTAATTACACCTGATATATTTCCTTTTAAAATGTCAGTAATATCTTCTATCCCCTTCTGGTATTCTTGTTCAGAAATATGCCCTTCGCACGGCCCCTTGCAATTACCTATATGATACTCTAAACAAACCTTATATTTTCCTGATTCGATATTTTCTTTCGATAAATTATAATTACAGGTACGCAATTTATACTCCGATTTAAACAGTTCGAGCAAGGTTCTAACCGTATAAATTGAAGTGTACGGACCAAAATACCTAGATCCGTCGCGAACAAGATTCCTTGTTTTGAAAACGCGTGGGAATGCCTCGTTTTTTATACATATCCAAGGATAACTTTTATCGTCTTTCAGCCGAATATTGTAGCGTGGCTGATACTTTTTAATCAAGTTATTTTCCAGAAGCAGCGCATCTTGTTCGCTCTGAACCACCATATGTTTTATATCGGTAATATTTCTCACCAGCAGTGCTGTTTTTCGGTGCTCATGATTTTTTGTAAAATACGAAGAAACCCGCTTTCGCAGGTCCTTTGCTTTACCGATATAAATTATAGTATTCGACTGATCGAGATACTGGTAAATACCAGGCCTATTCGGCAAAACCGATATAAGCGATTTTAAATAATCAATATTTTTATTTACCGTTTTATATTTCAAGTACTAATATTTTACCAATACCTGGGTTTCGTATTCTTTTAATAAAATTTTATTGGGCGTTTCGATAAATTCTAGGTCGCAAATAAAACTAAAATACACATTTTTCACACCACATTTTTTGACCAAATTCAGCGCTGCAACGGCAGTTCCCCCTGTAGCCAACAAGTCATCATGTATTAAAACCACATCACTACCGTCAAGGGCATCGGCATGCATTTCAACACTATCAACACCATACTCCAGCTCATATGATTCGTTTACAACATCACCCGGAAGCTTTCCTTTTTTACGCACCGGAACAAAACCGGCATCTAATCTATTGGCTATTGCTCCGCCAAAAACAAAACCCCGTGCCTCGAGCCCAACAACTTTTGTAATTCCTTTTGTTTTAAAATTATCACTAATTACATCCGTAACATACCGCATTGCATTTTTATTCTTAAACAAGGTTGTTACATCTTTAAAACTTATTCCTTTTTTTGGATAATCAGGAATTTCTCTTATTTCTTTTTTTAAATCCATTTTACTAATTTGTTCCACGTGAAACATTAACGCCCCAATAAAACCAGAAGTACATTTATATCGGCTGGAGAAACCCCCGAAATGCGTTTAGCCTGACCAATAGTTTTTGGATTTATTTTTTCCAACTTTTGGCGGGCTTCTGTTGATATTGATTTTAATTCACTATAATTAAATTTATTTTCGATATTAATATCTTCAAATTTGTTGAGTTTTTCTGCAAACAACTTTTCGCGGTTTATATAACCTTCATATTTTATAGATATTTCAGCACCTTCAATAATTTCAATCTTTCGTTCCTCGGGTATACACTCCAGAAATCGTTGAAACGGGGTAATGACTTCAATTAAATCAAATATTGAAATCTGAGGACGTAAAACAAGGTCGAATAATTTTACGCCTTGTTTCAATTCGCTGGTTCCTTTTTGCGTAAGTAACTGATTTACAAACCTTGGCTTAACCGAAAAATCTTTTGTGAAATCGATAATTTGCTTAATTAATGCAGTTTTTTGTTGTAATAAATTTAAACGATCCAGAGTAGCAAGACCTAATTTATACGCTTTTTCAGTTAAACGAATATCAGCATTATCCTGACGCAGCAGAATTCTAAATTCAGCCCGGCTCGTAAACATCCTATATGGTTCATCTACGCCTTTCGTAACCAAATCATCAATTAAAACACCAATATAAGCCTCGTTACGTTTTAAAATAAAAGGCTCGTTATTACCTGCACAATTTAAATGGGCATTAATTCCGGCCATAATACCCTGTGCTCCTGCTTCTTCATAACCGGTGGTTCCGTTTATTTGGCCAGCAAAATAAAGGTTTTTAAGTATTTTAGTTTCCAGGGTATGGTTAAGTTGGGTAGGATCGAAATAATCGTACTCAATGGCATAACCCGGCCGGAAAATTTTGGCATTTTCTAATCCTTCTATTTTGTGCAGTGCTGTTAGTTGTACCTGCCACGGCAAAGACGATGAAAAACCATTCAAATAGTATTCAATAGTATTCTCACCTTCCGGCTCTAAAAATAACTGATGTTTTTCTTTTTCAGCAAAGGTGACAAGTTTTGATTCTATACTCGGGCAATACCTGGGTCCGGTGCTTTGAATGGTACCATCAAACATTGGCGAATCTTCAAACCCTTTTGACAATTCATCATGTACATCCATACTAGTGTGAGTAATCCAACATGATCGTTGTTTTAAGGTGCTTTTAGTTCCTGTTAAATAAGAGAATTTGTAATGCCCTTCTTCACCTTTTTGCTCCGTTAATTTTTCGAAATTAATCGTTCTACCGTCTATTCTAACAGGGGTGCCCGTTTTCATTCTACCGGTTTTAAAACCAGCTTCCAGCAATTGTTCTGAAATATTATAAGAAGCAGCTTCACCTATACGGCCACCTTTTAGTTTCTCTTGCCCAATATGCATTAAACCGTTTAAAAAGGTCCCATTTGTTAAAATTACCGTTTTCGAGCTAAAGCTAATTCCTATCTTTGTTTTAACACCTGTTACTTTATCCTTTTCAATAATTAACTGTACTACAGCATCTTGCCACAAATCGAGATTGGAAGTATTTTCAAGTATATTTCTCCATTCTTCAACAAAACGAAACCGATCATTTTGTGCACGAGGACTCCACATTGCCGGTCCTTTCGATTTATTAAGCATTCGGAACTGTATGGTCGTTTTATCAGCGATAATACCGGAAAAGCCACCTAAGGCATCAATTTCGCGTACAATCTGCCCCTTTGCAATACCTCCCATGGCAGGATTACATGACATCTGACCATATTTGGTCATATCCATCGTAATTAGCAAGGTTTTCGATCCTAAATTAGCGGCAGCTGTAGCTGCTTCGCATCCGGCGTGTCCTCCCCCAACAACTATAACATCGTATTTTTCCATCATACCTCTACACCATTAAAATCTATTTTCGACAGGTAATAATCTTCCATTTTTGTCATTTCCTTTTGTTCTTCATCCGTTTTATCTTTGTATCCAACAAGGTGTAAAACACCATGAAAAACAACACGATACAATTCCTTGGTAAAAGTTGAACCAATTCCTTCAGCATTTTCCTTTACCCTGTCTGTACTTATAAATAAATCGCCCGAAATTACATTTTTATCTACATAATCAAAAGTGATGATATCAGTGTAATAATCATGATTAAGATAGGTCTTATTCATTTCAAGTAAATAGTCGTCAGAACAAAAAATCACACTTATTTCACCTGCTTCACAATTTTTATCCTCAATAATTAATTTCAAACCTTTTAATATTGATTTTTCTTTCAAATCTAAAGGTTTAATATCCTCAAAATAAAAAGTTATTGATTTCATTTACAGAAGATTTCGAAACTAATACTGTTACCTTTATCGTTATAACAAACATTTTGTGCGATGGTTTTTATAATATGAATACCACGACCGGTTTCTTTCAAAAGATTTTTTTGTTCTGTAGGATCAGGAATACTGTCCGTATCAAAACCATCACCTTCATCAGTAATGCATACTTTTATTAAGTTTCGTTTGCAATCTACATTTAATTCAACCTTTTTTTTATGATCTTCCTTATTACCATGCACGATTGAATTTGTGGTTGCTTCGGAGATACAAAGGAAAACAGTATTAAAACATTTATCGGTAAAGTTATGATAAGAGAAAATATCTTTAATGAATTTTTCGACCTTATATATTTCAGTTTTTACCGACCTTATTATTAATATGTTAGGCGGATTACAATTCACTCTGATTTTGTATTTTATTTATATATTTCTTGTATTTCTTGTTATAGAAATTTGTTAAAGAATGCGAATTCTTATTCAAGTATTCAATTGAAAAGTTTTCCTTTTCTTTATACTCAAAAAATTTCACAGGGTTACTGTAGAAATCCTCGGCACTTTCCGATTCTCTTTTATCTTCAAACTCTCTTTCCATTTCAGCCTTTTCGGCTTCAAGTAAACGAGTTGTAATGAGGTTTTGACGGGCAATAGTTTGGGCATTTATTGAACGATTCATAATTTCTTTTCTGTTTTGCTCCAACAAATCATCAATTTTTTTGAATGTTTCTTTTGCTTCGCTGCCAACAGTGCCATTATTCATCAGTTCCCGCAGCATTTGTTGCATCATTTCGTGCTGCATTAAACTCTGCCCCATTTGTTTGCTTAAGCCTTGCGAATTCCCATTTTTCATTTGCTCAATCATCTTTTGCAACTGTTGTTTTATACTTTCTGATGACTCCTTAAGATTATTCATCCCGTTGCCGCCTTGTCCTGGATTTTCGCATTGCTGATCGCCTGGTTTGGCGTTGGCCTGCTGTTTTTCTAATTGCTCTAACGATTCGTTTAGCAAAAGTGCCAGGTTATTGGTTGCTGTTATTACAAATTGTTGACTGCTCCTGGCCTGTGGAAAAAGTGCCTCTTCCAACTGATCGCCGGCTTTTGTCAAATTTATTTCCAATGTAACCAGCTCGTTATTGATTGTACTTGTAATTTGTGGGGTTCGCATGGCCAGTGCATACAACGAATCGCGTACAATTTTACTTTGATCGGCAATTCGTTTTTGTTGTTGATTAAGTTCGTTTAACCTTGGATCTTTTGCACTTATACCACCCAATCCGCTTAAAACATCTTCCTGATTAAACGATAACAGTATTAGATTGCTCAAAATTTGGCGGAGATTTTGAATGTTCTCCTGGTTCTGTTGCATGTTATTCATATCGAGCATTTGCTGCATGGCAAATGCCATATTTTTCATCTGCTCCGATGTTTTTTGCAAACTCGAACCTGACTTTTTGCGATTCTTTTTTCCCAGATTTTCTTTACTTTCTTCTGTGCTTTTTTCCAACTCATCAAACTCTTCTTTAAAATCATCAAAACCTACTGGTTTTTCTAATTCCTTATTCATTTCCAGGGTCTCGCTTAAACGTTTCTCGAGCTCGTTAATATTTTTTTGATGCTCCCCTACTCTTTCGTTTATTTCTTCGAAATTTTTATTCTCCTCTATTTCTTTGGCCATATTTTCTTCTTCGCTGGCCATTTTATTCATTTCATCAACCAACTCCTGCAACTTTTGCTCTACCTTAAATTTCTTTAGCATTTCAAGATTTCGATCCAATTGCTTTTGAAGATCATCCATTGTAACATCCATATTACGCGATAACTGGTTAAGCTTTTTGCTGTCAAACTCTTCAGCAAGCTTATTAAATTCTTCCATTAGTTCGCGTAACTCGTCTGTAAATACTTCTTCCAACAATTGTTCTATTTGCTTTTGCTTGTCGATTATATCTTCTGAATTGTTATTGAAAGAATTCAGGTAATTATTTAGCTTTTCGTTGTCTTGCTTTATCTTATCGTATAATTTTTCCAGTTGATTTTGTTTTTGAACAATATCATTAACCATTTGCGATTTTTCCCATTCAGATACATTTGTATCCATATTTTTTATTTGCAGATTTTTTAAATCTTTCTGAATATCTCTGGCAAGTTGCTGACTTTCAGTAAGCATGTGTTCAAGATTTTTAAATTGCTCTTTTTCGTTGGCGAACAGTTCATCCCTATCTGGAAAAATAAAGGAATAACTGTTGGAAGTTGTTGTTTTAAAACCGTTTACTGCATCGTTATCGGTAACCGAAAAATAATACGATACCGGTTCTTTGCTATTTATTTCATTAAAATCAAATGAATAATAAAATTCCTGATCGCTTAAATTTTTATTTACCGGAAGTGCAATTGCTGTATCTCTGTTATCAACATTATAATGAAAGTTTAAAGAAGAGAATCCATAATCGTCGCCTATTAAGCCTTTAAAAAAGAAACGTGTTAAGCGTGTTGAATCTTCGAGGCGTACCACCTCTATATCCGGATAAATATCAAGTATTACCTCAATATGATACGATAAAGCCAATTCGGGTTCGGTAATTTTATTTTGTATAAAAACGTTATAATCTGTTGACTTATAAAACCTTTTACTGAGTTCAAAACCAGTATCGCTTTTTATCGCTGCTACATTAACCGAATCGTTTAATACCAGGCTAAGCGAGTCAACATCAATACCTTGAAACTGCCACTTAACCATTGTTCCACATGGAACCTGCACATCTCCAATATTCTGGAGGCTTAAATTTTCATTTAATGTATATTTTGGTGGTATAACTTCTACTGTAAACGAATTTATTCCGGGTTTTGGCAAAACTTGCAGGTGATAACTATCTGATTTATAATTCAAATCGGTAAAATAAAATTGTACAGGATGAATAACAGATGCCATTTCAAACTCGTACTTTCCAGGATCCAGCGTTTTCATCAGATAATTATTACCCTCAATATTTACATAAACAATCTGTGGAATTTCTTTTCCTTCAGTGCTTATTTGTAAAATAAACGGATCTCCTTTTTTAACCTGCAACGAAGTATTTAGTAGTGAAAAAGTAAATGGGGCCGGTTTAACAAATTCCTGGTTGTAATGTACCAGTCTTTCAGTAGATTCAGTTAATATATTCTTATTAAATGCAAGTATCGAAAGAACCACCAACACACTCATTATCAAGTATATAAATATATTTCGTGCATTTTTATACTGTACCGCCTCGTTAAAATTAAAAACCTTTAATTCTCTAATTTTCTGATCAATACTTGCCAGTAATAAATCGTTTGAATACTGGTTATCGTTTAAATCAGAGAGCTCAAGTATATTTAAAAGCTTGTCTTTAATTTCTACAAAATGCTGTTGTATTAATTCACCTGAAGATTTAAGATCGATAGGTTTAAAAATATGTATTAAACGAAAGAGAGGTAAAAATATAAACTGAATACTTAAGAGACAGGCAAAAATTAAGTAACCAAAAAATACAATTTTTCTTACCTGTACAGGTAAATAAATATAGTATTCAACAACCGAAAACACTGTGTATAAACTAATTAACAGAATCAATACCACTATTGACCCTCGTAACAAGCGGTATAAATTGTATCTTAGTCTGAATGCATTTAGTTTATTAACAAGTATGTTGAAATTTTCTGTCATTATTTTCAAAGTTCTTATATTTCAATTAATTGTTTATGGCTCGTGTTGTTAATAATTGTGCTTAAAACTGTAAAAAAAACAAAAGTAATCTTTTATACTAATTTTTGTATTCTTCATAATTTTCTTCATATAAACAGGTAATTTAAAAACTGCAGTTTATTTACGCCTTTTTTGATGGCATCTTATTCACATCGAATTCACTTGTTAAAAAAGCAATTTGTAGTTTTACCTGAGCTATTAACACCTGTTAAAAACAAAAGTTATTTTCTTATTTCAGAACAAATTAACCTTGTAATTAGTTGTTAAAAAGTAACTGAGAAAGTTGTTTACTTCATCTTTAAAAAAAATTGAAAATAGAAATTAACAAGTATCAACAGGATATAATTAATAGTATTAATTTTTTAAATTTGTTTAATTATAAATAATAATAAAAGAAGTTTGGACATCTTATTAGTTGAAGACAACCTGTTAAATCAAAAAGTAGTTGTATTTAATTTAAAAAAATACAGCTATAATGTTATCGCCGTAACAAATGGAACTGATGCTTTGGAAAAAATAAAGCAACAAACCTTTGATTTGGTGTTAATGGATATTATGCTACCCGAAATGAATGGCTACGAAATTACCGAAGCTATTCGTAAATACGAAGAGGCAAATGGTATAGAAAATCCGGTACCAATTATTGCTATAACTGCCAACACACTGGATAATGACCGCGAAAAATGTTTTAAAGTTGGAATGAATGAATATTTATCAAAACCCTTTACTGCCGCCCAGCTTATTGAAAAAATACGCATCTTTATTCCCGAATAAGTAAAGCGAATGGAAGAGGGATTAGATATTAGAGGAAACTCATATTCGGATACAGAACGGGAGCTGGATAAACGATTACGCCCCCTGCAGTTTGATGATTTTAGCGGACAAAAACAAATTGTTGAGAACCTTGAAATATTTGTAAAAGCAGCTTTAATGAGAGGTGAAGCGCTGGATCATGTATTGCTTCACGGACCGCCGGGACTTGGAAAAACAACCCTGTCGAATATAATTGCTAATGAATTGGGTGTAGGGATTAAAATTACTTCGGGTCCGGTATTGGATAAACCCGGAGATTTAGCCGGTTTATTAACCAACCTGGAGGAGAATGATGTGCTTTTTATTGATGAAATTCATCGTTTATCGCCGGTGGTTGAAGAATACCTGTATTCAGCAATGGAGGATTTTCGCATTGATATAATGATTGATAAAGGGCCAAGTGCCCGTTCGGTACAAATCGAACTCAATTCATTTACACTTATTGGAGCCACTACCCGATCCGGATTGCTAACTTCACCTTTACGAGCTCGGTTTGGAATAAATTCGCACCTGGAGTATTATGATGCCGAAATTTTAACGCGAATTGTAAAAAGGTCGGCAGGTATTCTGGATGTGGTGATAAGCGACGAGGCGGCTTATGAGATAGCTTTCAGAAGCCGTGGCACTCCTCGTATTGTTAATTCGCTTTTACGTCGTGTTCGCGATTTTGCACAGGTAAAAGGAGATGGAACCATTGATATGCAAATTACCCGCCATGCCTTGGCAGCTTTAAACATTGATAAATATGGTTTGGACGAAATGGATAACCGAATTTTATCGGCTATAATAGATAAATTTAAAGGTGGCCCCGTTGGAATTACAACCATTGCAACTGCTGTTGGCGAAGATGCCGGTACTATTGAGGAAGTGTATGAGCCCTTTCTGATTAAAGAAGGTTTTATAAAACGCACACCTCGAGGCAGAGAAACCACAGAATTGGCTTACAAACATTTAGGTCGGGTTAAATACGGCGACTCCCCCAGCCTTTTTTAATAACTGATAGACTGAAATTATAAGTACTTAACTTATTTTGGCGTTTAACTACTAGTTCTTTTCAATAAACTTTACTTCAAACAACATTGGCCACAATTTTCCGGTTACAAACATGCGGTCGTTTTTAGCATCGTAGGCAATCCCGTTTAAAACATCTATACGATCACCGGATTGGTGGTACATGTCAATTAAACCATCAAGGTTAATTTCTTCCAAAACTTTACCGGTTTGCACATCTATTTTTACAATGTAATTGGTGGTGTAAATGTTGGCATAAATAATTCCGTTAATATATTCCAGTTCGTTTAAAACATTCATGTTTCCGCGGTTGTTAGCAACCTGAAGCTTTTTTACCACCGAAAAATCGCTTGGATTAATCCAGGTTAATACATTTGTTCCATCGCTCATTATCAGGTTAGTACCATCGTTTGTCAAACCCCAACCCTGCTCCGATTTATAGGTGAAACTATCCACCAATGCCAAGGTTTCCAGATCGTAAACAAAACCTTTTTGAGCCCGGTAAGTTAGCTGGTAAATTTTATTGTTTAAGATACTTATTCCTTCACCAAAATACTGGTCCTCCAAATCAAAACTTTGTAGAGGTTTTCCACTATTAATGGCAACTTTCATTAGTTTTGAATGGCCATTTTCTCCGGTTCCTTCGTACAGGTGTCCTTTGTAAAACTCCAGTCCTTGAGTGTACGATGTTTTTAAGTGCGGGTATTTGTTTATTACCTGGTAAGTAAGTTGTTTCGGACTAATATCAGATAAAACATGTACCGCTTTGGTACGCACATTTTTTAAGCCGTCAGTTTTTTCGGCATTCACTCTAAAGCTTGTATTTCCCAGGTGGTTAAGTTCAACATCGGCAATCGTAAATTCAGTTTGCTTACTTTCTTGTAATAACTGGTTTTGGTAATAAACTTTTACTGATTTTAGTTCGCCATCGCGTAAACGTGTTTTTACGTTTACCGTTACCTGGTCGCCAAAAGTATAATTCTCTTTTCCCGGCTTAACGGTAATTGTACTTACCGGTTTACGGGGACGTTTGTTTGATTTATTCGAGCACGAAAAAAAACTTATCAAAAGACAAAATATCAGTACAACAGGAAAAAGGTTTCGCTTCATTATCGTGTTATTTTAGCACTCAAAGATAAAACATATTGTAAAAGATTGTTTTACCGAAAAGCATCAAAGCAAATGATTTTATCTTTGCCTAAAATTTCAACAATTGAATCCGTTTAAAAAATTATTAAGCGATACAGCTATTTACGGTGTAAGCAGTATAGTTGGCAGGTTTTTAAACTGGTGGCTCGTTCCTTACTATTCGTTTATGTTTCTGCCCGAAGAGTATGGCGTGGTAACCAATATGTATGCCTATGTGGCTTTTTTACTGGTACTGCTTACCTATGGGATGGAAACTTCCTATTTTCGTTTTGCTTCAAAAAGCCAGCAGCCTGAAAAAGTGTATTCTACATCGATGATATCCTTGTTTTTTACCACCTTTTCGTTTGTATTGTTGGCTGCTGTCTTTCGGAGTGAATTGGCCGGGCTTATTCAATACCCCAATCACCCTGAATACATTTTGTGGTTTGCAATTATTTTAGGAATTGATGCATTTACAGCCATACCATTTGCGCGACTTCGTTTGAACAACAGGCCTGTAAAATTTGCGGTTATTAAGCTGGTTAATATTGGTTTTAATATCGGTTTCAATTTGTTTTTTATCTCCTTATGTCCGCGTCTTATAAGCCAGAATCCCGAATCGGTGGTCTCCTTAATTTATTCGCCTGACATTGGCGTTGGCTATGTTTTTATTTCCAATTTGTTAGCTTCGCTTGTAACATTGATTTTATTGCTACCTGAAATTTTTAGAATCAGTTTAAGTTTTGATAAAAAAGTGTTGCAGCAAATGCTTAGTTATGGTTTTCCGATACTAATTGTAGGACTTACAGGTATGGTTAACCAAAACATTGATAAAGTATTAATTCCTTTTCTTGTGCCGGCTGAACAGGATCCGATGTTTCAGCTCGGAATTTATGGAGCAAACTATAAACTGGCCGTTTTAATGAATATGTTTATCCAGGCTTTTCGGTATGCTTTTGAACCCTTTTTCTTTGCACGTGAAGGCTCGAAAGACGACCCGAAAGTTTATGCCGCAATACTTAAATATTTTGTAGTTTTTGGTTTACTTATTTTTCTCGGAATGACTTTGTTTATTGATGTCATAAAAGTAATTGTAGACAGTCAGTATCATCAGGGTTTAAAAGTTGTTCCGATAATTTTAATGGCTAATCTTTTTTACGGCATGTACTTTACCCTTTCGTTGTGGTATAAACTTACCGATAAAACACGTTTTGGCGCCTACATGGCCCTAACAGGTGCTGCAATAACACTCGGGTTAAATATTTTACTTCTTCCGCTTATGGGCTATATGGGGTCTGCAATTGCGGTATTTGTGTGTTTTTTGGTAATGCTGGTTATTTCTTATTTATTGGGGCAAAAACATTACCCCATACCCTACAATACAAAACGAATTGTGAGTTATTTTATAGTAGCTTTAATTCTTTTTAGTGTTTCGTTTTTTACTCGAAATTACATACCAATTTTAAAATACTTCCTGCACTGTGTATTTGTAATTTTGTTTTTATTAACGGTATTTAAATTTGAAAAGAGTGAATTAAGAACTTTAATAAAACGAAAAAAAAGACCATAACTAAATGTATAACAGTTATTTATTCATTTGTTAAAAGAATTGATAAACAAAATTTAAGAATAGATGAAATAAATATCAAAAAGTATTAATTTTGCACATATGAAGAATTTAGAAGGAAAAGTAATTGCCTTGGCCAGCGATCATGCAGGATTTGCAAAAAAGCAAGTAATAAAAAAATTTTTAAGTGATAATGGCATTGCTTTCGAAGATTTAGGATGTTATACCGATGAAAGTGTTGATTATCCGGTTTATGCGCATAAAATGGGTGATGCCATTGAAAGTGGAAAATATGAAATAGGCATTACCTTTTGCGGTAGCGGACAAGGAATTAGTATTGCCGCAAATAAGCACCAGGGGGTACGTTCAGGTGTTTGTTGGAATACTGAAATTGCAGCATTGGCTCGTCAGCACAATAATGCCAATGTTTGTGCGGTTCCTGGTAGGTTTGTTTCGGATGAAGAAGCTGTTGCTATTGTAAAAGCATTTCTGAGTGCCGATTTTGAAGGCGGAAGACATGCTCGCCGGGTAGACCTGATACCAGTGGAGAAGTAAATGACGGATACAAAAAAAATATTTCTGAACGATTCCAAAATTGCGTTTGATAAAGCACATCGAAAAACGCTGAATTTTAATATTTCAAAATACGATGAAGCCGTAAAAAAAGGTAAACTTCGTTACCGAAATATGGATTTAGCCAAGCATCGTGCTTCCTATCTGAAAAAAAAGGTGGTGGCCAACCTTCCTTTTTATCTCGAAACTTTTGAACAGAATGCCCGGCAAAATGGTATAGATGTGCTTTGGGCCAGAAATGGTAAAGAAGCCGTTGATGAAATCATTCGGATTTTAAAAGAAAATGAAACCCGGCTGTTGGTTAAAAGCAAGTCGATGATTTCGGAAGAAATAGAATTGAATGAAAACCTTGAAAAAGCTGGATTTGAACCTGTTGAAACCGATTTGGGAGAATTTATTGTACAGGTAGCAGGCGAAAAACCTTATCATATTTTAACACCGGCAATGCATAAATCAAAAGAAGATGTTGCCGAGCTGTTTCACCAAAAATTTAAAACACCCGAAAATGCCTCACCTACCGAATTAACCCAATTTGTTAGAAAGGTTTTGCGAAAAAAATTTACCAGTGCCGAAATAGGTGTAACAGGAGCTAATTTTTTAGTCGCCGATATTGGAGGTGTAGCGCTTACCGAAAACGAAGGAAACGGTTTTATGTCGGTGGCTTTTCCCAAAGTTCATATTGTTATTTCAGGAATTGAGAAAATTATACCATCCGTAAACGATTTATCGCTGATGTTTCCGTTGCTTGCAGCCTTAGGAACTGGTCAGCAGCTTACGGTTTATAATTCCTTGCTAAGCGGTCCGAAACGTAAAAATGAAACCAACGGACCCGAAAAAATGGTGGTGGTTTTATTGGATAACGAACGAAGTAAAATAGCCAGCCAGCCAAAGCATAACGATGCCTTAAAATGTATACGTTGCGGAGCTTGTTTAAACACCTGCCCTATTTATAAAAATGTGGGTGGTTACACTTACAATACTACCTACAGCGGCCCCATCGGCTCGGTTATAACACCTTTTATGAGAGGTTTTGATAAATACAATCACCTGAGTTTCGCCTGCACAGTTTGCGGGGCCTGTACCAATGTTTGTCCGGTAAAAATTCCTTTACACGATTTGTTGTTGCTTAACCGAAAAATTGCCATTGACGAAAATCTGGGCGGATTTACCTGGAATATGGGAATGAAAGCTTATGAATGGGCTTTTAAAAAGCGGAAAAACCTTGATTTGCTAAAAGGAAAAAACAAAAACAGATTGGTGAAAAGCAATAAAAGCGTTTTGGGAAAACAGAAGAAATTTCCTGCATTTGCAGAACAATCATACAGTAAAACAGTTTTAAATTTAAAATAGTTATCATGTTATCAAATACTTGTAAATACGCACTTAGGGCTCTTATCTATCTCGGAAAATTCTCGAAAGAAGACAAGCGAATAGGTATAAAGCAAATCTCTGAAGATTTGAAATTATCATCGCCATTTTTAGGAAAGATTTTACAAAATCTGGTAAAGCAAAAGTTGTTGGTATCAACCAAAGGACCTAACGGTGGTTTTTCACTTTCGCGCGATGCCGCCGAAATTTCGCTGTGGGATATTGTAACAAAAGTTGATGGCGAAGAATTTTTCACCAATTGTTTAATTAGTTTGGAACCTTGCAAAACACACGATCCGTCAAAACCGCTTTGTCCGGTACATGCACAGTACGAAAAATTACGTCAGGATATTTGTGCATTTTACAAACAAACTTCGCTTGAAACGGTTGGGAAAGACATTGAAAAATACGAAGATTTGGTAAAACTCTGATGACCTGAAATGCCTTGGATTTAAAAAACTTTCTCAAGCCATTTTTTATTTACAAACAGGGCATAAAACATTGTAGCGGCTGATAATCCCGCGGCATTGGCCCATAAATCGTAGATATCGCTATGGCGGCTGGGCGAAATTTTATGTTGGATATATTCGAGAAAAACAGCTGCTACAAGCGTAAGCAAGGGAGTCCAGAAATAATAATTTGGGGTAAATACTTTTGCCGGCCTAAAAGTAAGCAGGCATAAAATAAAGAACATGCCAAAATGTGCCAGTTTATCAAAATGAGGAATCTGGATAAATGGTTTTGAAGGCAGTTGACCGGCGGGTAAAAAAAGCAGGTAACTCATTATAATTAACCAAATTGCAAGTCTCCAATAAGGTGCTATTTTCATAAAATAAATTTTAAATCCGAACTGTGTTTTCGGCTTCTGTTATGGCAGGTATTTACATTCATATTCCATTTTGTCGCCAGAAATGTTACTACTGCGATTTTTATAAAACGGTAAATATTTCGCTGCAACAAAATTTTATTGAAGCCTTAAAAAACGAGGCTAAAATACGCAAAAACTACCTGAACAATGAAACTGTTGAAACAATATATTTTGGAGGTGGCACACCATCGGTGCTTACAGCCGCTGAACTGGCGGATATTCTGCAGGTAATAAACCATGAATTTAAAGTTAGCTCCGGAGCCGAAATTACACTTGAAGCCAATCCTGACGACCTTACTCCGGCATACCTTGCAGCCCTTAAATCAGTTGGTTTTAATCGATTAAGCATTGGTATTCAGGCCTTTCAAAACAGGCATCTTCAACAAATGAATCGCCGCCATTCGGCCGGACAGGCGGTTGACGCCATAATAAATGCTTTTAACGCCGGAATAAGTAACCTGAGTGCTGATTTAATTTATGGTTTACCCGCTTTATCGGAAACAGAATGGAAAGAAAGCCTTAAACAGGTTTTTCAACTGCCCGTAAAACACCTTTCGGCTTATCATTTAACCTATCACGAAGGAACTGCTTTTTACACCTGGTTAAAAAAAGGTACCCTAAAAGAATTAAAGGAAAACGATAGTGTGGCCCAGTTTAATTTGCTGCTCGACATGGCTATAGCCAACAATTTCGAGCATTATGAAATTTCAAACCTGGCAAAAGATAAATTATACTCCAGGCACAATACAGCTTATTGGATGGGAACCAGTTATCTTGGACTGGGGCCATCCGCCCATTCGTTTAATGGCGCCTCGAGGCGCTGGAATGTTTCGCATGTTGAAACCTACATAAAGGCATTAAAAAATAACGAAAACTATTTTGAGGAAGAAAAACTTAGCGAGAACGATAAGTACAACGAGTATATTTTAACACGAATCCGCACCAAATGGGGAATAAGTCAAACCGAAATTCAACAATTATTTGGCGCTGAAAAAGCACAGCACTTTGCTCAACAAATAGCAAAGTATAAACATGCCCAAGTTTTTAAGGCAAACAGGCAAAAAATTACCCTTACCCGAAAGGGGCTTTTTATCTCGGATGAAATAATGGCAGACTTGATAATTATTTAATTGTTATACAATTAGTTGAATTCTTCAAATCAGCTATAAATATTGTTAAACCTACGCGACAGATGCATTATTTGTCTATCTTAGCGGTTCTTTTAAAAAAACAGATTGATGCAGGTTAAAATTGTAAATAAATCAAAGAACGAATTACCGGCTTACAGCACCCTATTTTCAGCCGGAATGGATTTACGTGCAAATCTTGATACTCCCGTAATTTTAAAACCACTTGAACGAAAGTTAATACCCACCGGTTTGTTTATTGAACTGCCGCAGGGCTACGAAGCCCAGGTGCGACCACGTAGCGGACTGGCTTTAAAAAAGGGAATAACCGTATTAAATACACCCGGAACCATTGATGCCGATTACAGGGGCGAAATTGGGGTAATTCTCATCAACCTGTCGCAAGAAGATTTTGTTATTGAAAACGGAGAACGTATTTGCCAAATGGTAATAGCTGCCCACGAAACTGTGGAATGGGATTTGGTAGAGGTGTTGGAAGAAACAGAAAGAGGAGCAGGTGGCTTTGGCCACACCGGAAAACATTAAGATGAAGAAAATTTTTAGAACAGGATTAAGTATAGCCGTTTTTTCAGTGGCTGTTATTTCCTGTTCGGGGCCCCAAAAGGTCACCGAACAAGAAGTTGCGCAGGCTGCAGTTAGCGGAACTACCACCGAGCTGGTGGAGCAAAAGCAAAAAGAATTTGAATACCTTTTTGTTGAAGCATTAAAACAAAAAATGTTTGGCAACGGGCAAAAAGCTGTTCAGTTATTGTCAAGTTGTTTGGAAATTGACCCTAATTCATCGGCAGCAATGTTCGAATTGGCCAATATTCATGCAGCTAACAACGATTTTACCAGTGCATCGCTCTTGCTCGAAAAGGCTATCAGCATCAACCCCGAAAATAAATGGTACAGGTTGCTGCTGGCACAGATTTACCAGCAAACAAGAAAGTTTTCTGAAGCAGCTGACATTTACACTGTGTTGTTAAAAGAAGAACCCGAGAATCTCGAGTACTTATACATGAATGCCGCGTTACTGGCCAGTGCCCAGCGTTTTGATGAAGCGATTACAGCTTATAACCGTATGGAAAAAAAGACCGGTATAAGTGAGCAAATTTCGGTGGCAAGGCAGCAAATATATGTTTCAACCGGAAAAATAGACAAGGCTTTTGAGGAGATTAATATACTGATTGAAAATAATCCGGGCGAAGCAAAATATTACGGTTTACTGGCCGATTTGTACCAAAGCCAGGGGGATGCCGAAAATGCCCTGAAAAATTATAAAAAAATTCAGGAAATGGACCCGGAAAACGGGTTTGTTCATTTTTCGTTGGCCAATTATTACCTTGAAAACGGTGAAACTGAAAAGTCGTTTGAGGAAACAAAAGCAGGTTTTAACAGTAGTGCCGTTGATATGCAAACAAAATTGCAGTTATACATGATGTTAACGGCAAACCCGGCGCAATCGCAACTTAACACTACTCAACGAAACGAGCTCATTGCAATTTTGCTTGAAAACCACCCCAAAGAATCTTTGGTGCATACCATTCATGCCGAAGCGCTCTTAAAAGAAAATAAACTGGAAGAAGGTCGTGAAGCATTACTGAAAGCGATTGCCATAAATCCTAACGATTATATGGTTTGGGAACGAATAATGTATATCGATAATGATTTACAACAATGGGATAAATTGTACGAACATACCGGACAAATTATTGAGCTGTTTCCTAACCAGCCACAAGGTTACTTTTTTAAAGCGATTGCCTGTGTGCAGCTCGAAAAATTTGAAGAAACCATTGAATTAAGCGAAGAAGGACTGGATTACGTGGTGGAGAACCCACAGCTTGAAGCCAATTTTTTAATGTTAAAAGGAGAAGCTGTTTATAAAAATGGCAACAAAACAGAAGCCTACAAAATATTTGACAATGCTGTTGAAATTGATCCTGAAAATTACCTTACGCTAAATAATTACGCATACTACTTGTCGCTTGATGGAATTGATTTGGATAAGGCGGAACGAATGAGTGGAAAAGTGGTTGAACGATTCCCGGATAATTCAACCTATTTGGATACGCATGCCTGGGTACTTTTTAAGAAAGGCGAATACACACTGGCGAAGTTCTATATGGATTCGGCCATTAAAAACGGCGGCGAAGATAATGACACCCTGCTGGAACATTATGGCGATATTTTGTACAAGTCGGGGAAAAAGGAAGAAGCGTTAAAATACTGGAAAAAAGCCGCTGAATATGGTGGTGATTCAGAATTGTTAAAACGCAAAATAGAGAATCAAACATATATTGAAGAGTAGCGATGAACGTTCGAAAATATTTTAGAGTTTCTCTGTTTGCAGCAGTAACTTTATTTGCTGTTTCTTCGTGTAAAACCCCATCAGAATTACCCCGTGTAGAGGCGCGCCCGATAAGCACCAATAAGCTCTTAAAAAAGGTGGAACAAAATGCTTTTGATTACCAGTTTCTGAGCATAAAACGTATTAACTGCAATTACAGCAGCAGCCAGTCGAAAGCAACCTTTAAAATTAATCTGAAAGCAAAAAGGGATGAAAAAATTCTGGTGTCAATCAGCAAATTAAACATCCCGGTAGGCCGTGTTTTACTTACCCCCGATAGCGTGAAATATGTGAACTATATCGATCGTAACTTTTTTGTTGACGATTATACCTACCTCAGCAGTTTTCTGCACATCGATTTGGATTTTGCCACCATACAAAGCATTGTTGCCAACAATGCTTTTTCGTACCGAAACGATTCGAAAAACAGGGATTACCGCACTTTCGATTCGTTTATAGAAGATAATTTGTATGTACTTCAATCGGAAAAATCACGAAAACTTACGAAACTTGAAGAGAAAGAAAACAAAGCAGAGCGAAGGTTAAAACGACTTGATGACCAGGCGCTTATTGTTCAGAAAATGTTTTTCAGGCCCGATAATTTTACATTGAACCGCCTAACCATTAACGACAAAACAAATAGCCGGAATATGAAACTTGATTTTGACGATTTTACAAAAGTTGAAAACAAAGAATATCCCGGAAGTATTGAAATGAATTTTTATTCGCCTGAAGAGGAAATAAATATGAAAATAAAAATGAGTGGCTTTTCTACGGAAAAAGTTAGCTCATTCAATATAAAAATTCCTGAAAAATACGAAGAGATTCGTGTAAACTAAAAGCGAAATCAATACATTCGCAAACATGATTTTGCCAATAAAAATAACGCTACTTGTTGTTTTTGCGGTATGCACAGGTTTTTTGGCGCGGGCGCAATCGGTTGAAGATTTGCAAAAGAAAAAAGCCGAAGCCGAAAAAGAAATTGAATATACCACACGTTTGTTAAACGAAACCCAGCAAAACGAAAAATCATCCTTAAGCAAGTTGCGACTGATATCTTCTAAAATAAACTCCAGAAACACGCTAATCTCGAATATTGGCCACGAAATAGAAATTTTTGACCAATGTATTGCAAACAATACTTTGGCTATAGAACTGCTTAAAAACGATGTTCAGCAGCTCAAAGAAGAATATGCTGAAATGATTAGAATGGCCTATAAAAATTTGAATGCCTATGATGAGTTACTTTTTTTATTGGCATCCGAAAATGTAAATCAGGCTTATCGTCGCTTTTTATATTTCAGGCGGTATAAAACCTTTCGCGAAAGCCAGGCCACAACCATTAATGCCGTTCAAAAGGAACTTGATGTGAGCCGACAGAAAATGGAGCAACAAAAAAACGAAAAACTGCGGTTAATAGCCAAAACGGAATCGGAGAAAGTATTATTAAACAATGAACAGCAAGAGCAAAACAGCACCCTTGAACAGCTAAAACTGCAGCGAAATAACTTACAGCGAAAATTGCGGCAGCAACAAAAAATAGAACAAGAGTTAGAGCGCGAAATCCAGCGAATTATTGAGGAAGAAGCGCGTAAAAATCAGTCGGAAGGCGGTGCAGCATTTGCCTTAACACCCGAGCAGAAACTTATTGGTAATAACTTCGAACAGAATAGAAAACGCCTGCCCTGGCCGGTTGAACGTGGTGTAATTGTTGAGCATTTTGGCGTACACCGTCACCCGGTTTTAAGCAATGTACAGGTGCAAAATAATGGCGTAAACATTGCCACCGAAACCGGAGCAAAAGTACGTGCGGTATTTAATGGAGAGGTGAGTCGGGTTTTTGCTATTTCAGGTGGTAACACAGCCGTTATTATCAGGCACGGAGCTTATTTAAGTGTTTATTCAAACCTCAGGGAGGTAGTAGTTAAAAAAGGCGATAAAGTGAGCACCAAACAAGTCATTGGCACCGTATTTACCGATTTCAAAGACAACAATAAATCCATACTCAAATTTCAAATCTGGAAAGAAAGTACCAAGCTTAATCCGGAAGACTGGATTGGCAGATAAGCTGAACGCCCTATTTGAAATTCCCTTTTCCGGATTTTACGATTCCAGCTTGTTTTTAATTTCTTTCAGGTCCGATAAAATTTCCATGGTCACCGGATTTTCGGTGGCACTGTTGCGCATTTCCTCCTTTCGCAAGCCAAGTTTGGTATCTAAACGCCCAAGAATTAGCGAAAACAATAAAAACAGAACCATCATTACCGGGTAGGTAATCAGTTTGTTTTCATCCAGAAAACTACGAATGGTTTCGTCTTTAAAATCGTTTAAAAACATAAAGGCAATCATAACAAAACTAATGTAACCAATGTACATTCGGGCACGGTCGATGTAAATTTTCCATCGGATAAAAGTGCGTTTATTGAGCTGAATACCAAATATTTTCATGTTTTAAAGTTTTAATTTCATTTTATACTGTGTTAAAAAATGGTGCAGGCCAAGTGCTTGCAAAAATTGCTGGGTGGCTCCGCTTGAATCGGCAACGTTTATAACGGCAGGTTCGTTTTTACAAACACCAGAAAAATGGCTAAAAAGTGCTGTTCCAATGCCACTTCGTCGATGGGTCTTGTCAACCGAAAATTGGGCAATTCGGCCACTTCCGGGATTGGCGGAAAGATAGCCGACTAATTTATTTTGATGGTGAATTACCCATGTTTTGTAGGTACTGAGCTTTTCAATAGTTTGCGTTGTATGTTGCCAGGTGGGTTGCCAGTCCCAAAATGTTTCAGGTGTTTGAAAAGCTCCCTGGTATTCTTCCACCAAAAAGTTGTTTTTCTGAACCGAATTAGTTGGAAAACCTTTAAAACAATGCAACTCGTTTTCGATGCAAAAACCCACCGATGTGTATGATTTTATAGCAGCTTCGTTCTGTTTCATCACCTCCAGTTCCAGCTCTTCAACCCCGGCTTTTTGTAAACGGGGAAGAATAAATTTATACATGCGGGCAGTGGCGTGTTTTCCTCTGAATTCGGGTATAACACCGGTTCCTGCGTTGTAGGCTCTTTTTGTTTTGTTACCGCGAATAGCATGAAAAATAAAACCAACAGGTTTATCATTGGCAAAAACGCCAACCGAATGTTTCAGGCTAATAGCCTCTGAATACATTTTTTGTTGCAAGGCTTCAGGTGTGAGCTGTATGCTTACAAAATAATCGGCAAACGCAGCATTAAAAAGGCTGCTTAAGGTTTCAGGCAGCAGATTTTCAAGTGTGCGAAATTGCATTCTTTTTAGTTTTTATAACGGTAGAAAACAATATAAAGTATAAATAAAAAAACCGGCTAATAGCCGGTTTAAATAGTTATGCTGTTTGATTATAAATTAGCAACACGGGTAAGCGTAGGGATATCTAAAAATTTAATCTTACGGCCCTGTAATTCAATTAATTTGTCGTTTTTAAATTCCGATAATAAACGAATTACCGACTCGGTAGCGGTACCCACCATATTGGCCAGTTCTTCGCGAGTTAACGATATTTGAAGCGTATTCTGGTTGTCAAGTTCAAAATTTTCTTTTAACAGTAAAAGTACTTCGGCCAGTCGTTCGCGCACGGTTTTTTGCGCAATATCGGTAATGTAATCGTTGGCCTCGCGTAATTCGCGACAAACAATCTGTAGCATATGATGCGAAAACTGCCAGTTATTCTGAATAAGAAACAGTAAAGTTTGGTACGGAACATGGCAAAGTGCAGCATCATCAATTACTTTGGCTGTGGTGCAGGCCAGCTCCTGGCTAAGCAACGAACGATAGGCAATAATTTCTCCTTTTTTTGCAAATCGAATAATCTGTTCTTTGCCGTCAATACCGGTTTTAAAAATTTTTACAATACCCCTGGTAACACAGAAAAAACCTGTTAAGCGGCTGCCTTCACGATAAATAATGGTGCCTTTTTTGTACAACGAACATGTTTTTTCATAATTCAAGCGGGTAAATTCATCTTCTGTTAACTTTTTAAACAGCTGAAAACCATTCAAATTTGCTTCTTCTTCCGACGGCCTTTTTATTGCACTTCTCATTTCCTGTTCTGATTATTCGATATTAATATTGAAATAAGCTTTATTTAATTCTGCCTTAAAAATACAATTATCTACTTTATCCGAAAAACTATTTATATAGATAGTTGGTTGTATATTTGTGTTACAAATAAAATTAAAGCAATTTAAACCAAGGATGTTATGAAGCATATTGTAGATATGGCCTGGACCGACAAACTCGCATTTAAAGCCGATATGGATGGTCATGAAGTAATTATTGATGCCTCGGAAGAAGTTGGAGGTAGCGATTTGGGACCACGCCCCAAAAAATTAATGCTTACCGCTCTTGCCGGTTGTACAGGTATTGATGTGGTGATGATTTTAAAAAAAATGAAGGTGGATTTTGAAGCCCTGAACGTAATTGTTGAAGGTGAACTTACGGAAGAACATCCGAAATATTACAATAAAATGACTATTGTTTACCAGTTTAAAGGCAAGGATTTGCCGCTGGCAAAGCTGGAAAAAGCTGTAAAACTCTCAGAAGAAAAATATTGCGGGGTAAGTGCTGTTTATCGCGAAGCCATGGATATGAAAACCGAGATCAGAGTAGTGGAATAATTTTAAGTACACTGAAAAAATACTGAAAGCAATCTTTTTACAGGGTTGCTTTTTGTCTTTATGCCAGACGGGCAGTTCCTTTTCCAATCGATGAAAAGGAACTCCCGATTTATCGGGATCAAAAAATAACCTTTGCGTTTTTCAATGTGACAGATTAGCCCGACTGACGGATTTTTGACGAGCCCGCACAAGGCTTGCCCTAAGATCCGACTTCGATAAAAGACATTATTTATGATAAAAGTTGTCGAGGTTATCCAATTCGTAGGATCGTCATAAAAGCACATTGACAGACAGAATTATTACTTGAATGATCCTGACCTGTATTATTGAATTTCCTAAAATTAAAAATGTCTGCAAACATTTATCTAGTGAAACTTTTATAATTTTATTGGTTATTAAAGAATCTCACTATGTTAAAATCAATAAATCCGCTTACTGGCGAAACAGTAAAAACGTATCAAAAACATTCTGACGAAGGCGTTGAAAAAATAATCAATTCAGTAGATAAAGTCTGGCACCACTGGCGAAGTACTTCCTTTCATCACAGGGGGCAGTTAATGCAAAACGCAGCCAGTATTTTGCGCAGCCGAAAAGAAGAGCTGGCTTTACTGATGGCCATTGAAATGGGAAAGGTAAAAAGTGAAGGCATTGCCGAAATTGAAAAATGTGCCTGGGTTTGTGAATATTATGCAGGCAATGCTGAAAGCTTTCTTGAGAATGAAAACATTGCAACACAGGCAACAAAATCGTATGTTACGTATCAACCGCTTGGGACTATTTTGGCTGTTATGCCCTGGAATTTTCCGTTTTGGCAGGTATTTCGTTTTGCAGCTCCAACTTTAATGGCAGGCAATACGGCGGTTTTAAAACATGCCAGTAATGTACCGGCTTGCGCCTTGGCTATCGAAGAAATTTTTCGCGAAGCCGGTTTCCCTGAAAATGTATTTCGCACCTTATTGATTGGAAGTCCATTGGTGGAAAAGGTGATAAAACACAAGGCCGTTAAAGGTGTGAGTTTTACCGGAAGCGAAGCAGCCGGAAGAAGCGTTGCTGCTTTGGCCGGAAGCGAACTAAAAAAATGTGTTTTGGAGCTTGGTGGCAGCGATCCGTATCTGATTTTAAAAGATGCCAGGCTCGAAACAGCTGCCAAACAATGTGCTGCCGGCCGGCTTTTAAATGCCGGACAAAGTTGCATTGGCGCCAAACGATTTATTGTGGAAGAAGAAGTATATGCGCATTTTCTGGAGCTGTTTACCCACGAAATGAATGCAGCTCACTTTGGCGACCCATTTGATGAAGAAAGTACAATGGGGCCAATGGCACGCGAAGATTTACGCGATGAGCTGCACCAGCAGGTGGTGGCTTCGGTAAACAAAGGGGCAGAGGTAATTTTGGGTGGCGAAATTCCACACCGGAAAGGAGCCTTTTATCCGCCTACTATACTTGAAAATGTAAAACCCGGAATGCCGGCTTACCATGAAGAACTTTTCGGACCGGTAGCTTCGGTAATTAAAGTTAAAGATGAAAAAGAAGCCATACGCGTAGCTAACGATACCGAATTTGGACTGGGTGCCGCAGTGTTTACCAACAACCTTAAAAAAGGCGAGCACCTGGCAGAAATTGAACTGGAAGCCGGAGCCTGTTTTGTTAATGATTTTGTAAAATCAGATCCGCGACTGCCTTTTGGCGGCATAAAAAGCAGTGGCTTTGGCCGCGAGCTTTCCGTGCATGGTATAAAAGAATTTATGAATGTAAAAACAGTGGTGATAAAGTAAGGTTTAAGGCTTTTTCCAGGGTACAAACGCATACAATTTTTTACCCGCAAACTGGCCAATAAAAAAGCTGCCAAATAAAAGTGGAGCTAAGGTAAAACTTAGCTGTAAATCGAAAGATTTCCGGATAATTACCACCAACGGAACGGGAAAATAAATGGCCACAAACCACCAGAATGAAAACTTGCGATAAGCACTTCGCCAATAGCCAAAAGGTAAATTAACAAGAATAGTGGCCAGGCAGGTGTAAATAATATTCCAATCCGGGTTGTACAAGATGTTTTACTGGTTTGCTGACTTTACGAGGTGAACAAGCGTTTTTACCCAGCTTTCATGGGTGTTTAAACTTTCTACCAATTGCAGTTTTTCGCCACCTTTTTCTAGAAATTCCTCGGCATATTCATAAGCAATTTCAAGCGTTGTTTCCAGGCAATCGGTTACAAACGAGGGAGCAACCACCAAAATACGTTTTTTGCCTTCTGAGAGCTTTTCGGCCAACAATTCATCGGTAAATGGTGTAAGCCAGTTTTTTGACAGGCGCGACTGAAACCCCAGCGAATAATCAGTGGCTGCTAGTTGTAATTTGTTTGCAATTAAGCGGGTTGTTTCATATACTGTTGCCCGGTAACAAAATGTTCCATGTGCCGGTAATGCTTTTGTGCACGAACAGTTTTCAACCCGAATACCCGGATGACATTTTTCCACCTGGCGGTTGGGTAATCCGTGGTACGAAAAAATAATATGATCGAATTGCTTCAGGTCGTGTTCCCGAATCCGCTCAACAAAAGCATCAATAAATTGTGGCTTGTTATAAAACTGGTCTACCTCAAATATTCGGGCTTTTATTCCCAGCTTTTTTATTTCGTTTTTGGCAGCAACAAGCGCTGTTTCGGTGGTAGACATAGCATGTTGTGGAAACAACGGAAGCAAAATAATTTTGCTAAACCCTTTGTTGTTAATTTGTTGAAGGGCAGCTTTATAGCCCGGAATTCCGTAGCGCATTCCCAGAAAAACTTCGTAATCGGTACCCAGTTCGTTTTGTAGTTTTTGGGTCAGTTCTTCAGAAATATATATCAGCGGCGAACCTTTTTTTGTCCATAAGCGCAGGTAAAGTTTGGTTGATTTTTTTACACGAAACGGAATAATAATCAGGTTTACCAGAATTTTTCGTAGCAGCCACGGGATATCAATTACCCGTTTGTCGTTTAAAAATTGCGTAAGGTATTTTTTTACGGCAGGAACAGTTGGCGAATCGGGGCTTCCAACGTTTATTAATAAAACAGCTGTTTTTTTATTCATGAGTAAGTGGTAAAAAAGTTGTTAGCAATAATTCTTCCTTGTTTAATTCTATCGGCCATTCCAATACCGTCGCGCATATTTCCGGCAAGCGTAAGTCCTTTAAATTCTGTCTCTAAATCAGAAATAGCCTGTAGTTTTTGTTCGCTTTCAAAACTGTACTGAGGTATGGCGTATTTGTACCTGAACAGTTCCAATAAATCTGGTTTAAACTGTTTAAGTCCCATCATTTCGCCAACTTCTTTTTTTACAATTTGCTCAATTTCTTGCTTGCTGTACTCAAAAAATTCGGGCTTTTTTACTCCTCCCAGAAACACTGAAAGCAAAGCCCCGTTTTTTGGTGCCCTGTTTTTTAAAAACGAGCCGGGCAGTAAAATGCCCAGCACATCGCGGTTTTCAGCCGAAGGTACAAGCCCGCCAAACGATTGTATGGGTATGCCTTCCCAGTTGTTAAAACCAAGAATCACCTGCGTAATTTTGGCGTAATTCATTTTTTCAATTGCTCCCAGTTTTGCTTTGGGTAAAAATGGAAATAAACTGCGTAATGCATGCGATCCCACCGTAGAAATAACATGTGTAAATGATTCTGAATTAACGGAAAAATGAAATTCGTTGCTTTGTTTTACCTCCAGGTTTTTACATGCAAGCCTGATGTTTTCGCTACCAATATTTTTTACCAGGGCGTTTATTAAATTTTCCAGTCCGTTTTCAACCGAAAAAACCTGTCGGTTGGCTTTGGTTGGTTTGCCGTTTTTTCGCTCGCGATGTTTTTGTATACCTCCGCGTATAAAGCTGCCATAGTTTTGCTCAAGTGCATACAATTTAGGCAAAGCAAAGCGGGTAACCAGCTGCTCGGGGTCTCCGGCATATACCCCCGACAGGAAAGGGTCGACAGCATTTCGCAGAAATGTTTTACCCATTCGCCGGCGAACCATATCGGCAACAGTCTCGTTCGGATTGTTTCCTTTTTTTCGCCAGGGTTCGCCCAGCATCCTTAATTTATCGTGCCAGCTAAATAGCGGTGTTGTTAGGCTTTTAAAGCCACCCATGTGCATTTCGTGCCATTTGTTGCCCAACCAAATCCAACGCGCTTTAGCAGCCTGGTTGGCGTATTCCAGGGTACAATCGGCAGCCAGGTCTTCAAACAGTTCGGCCGCCTCCTCCTGCGACATGGAGCCGGTATTGGGTCCCGATTCGTACACAAAACCATTTTTTTGGTGGGTTTTAATTACACCGCCGGCCCTGTTGTCTTTCTCGAAAACCTGCACCTGAAAACCAAATTTTTGAAGATAGTAAGCAGTGGTTAATCCGGTTAAACCTGCCCCAATAACAGCAATATTTAGTTCCTTTTTTTGCATGATTTTACAAGGCTTTAGAAAATTTCTGCGTAGCATTTCTCATATTCGGATCGAGGCTGGCAGCGATGTTCCGAACAAAGAACCTGCCTTTTTCGCTCACCGAAATGGATTCATTTGTAACGCTTAACAGTCCTTCGTTTACAAAATCCATGAGATGGGATTCGTTGTATGCAATACTTTGTTTGATGTGTTCAGTAGTTGTTTTTAGTACTTGTTCGGCTTCGTGCCACGAGAAGTAATAGTTACACATTACCTCGTTAATTACATGCCTGATAATTTTTTCGTCTGGATTAAGCCGATAACCCTTTTCAATGGTAAATTTTCCTTTGTTAATCTGGTCGACATACACGTTGGTATCTTTGGCATTTTGTGCATAGGCACTTTCCAGCTGGCTAATTCCGGTTGCTCCAAAGGCATACACCTGGCCGGTGGTTTCGCGGGTACAATAGCCCTGAAAATTACGGTGTAAGGTTTTGTTTTTAAAGGCCAGGTTAAGTTCGTCATCGGGGCGGGCAAAATGGTCGAGACCAATGGCATCGTAACCATTTTCAGTCAGTAAACGATATCCAACCTCAAACATGGCCAGCTTTTTTGTGGCCGATGGCAAACCCCGGGCATCCAATATTTTTTGTGCCTTTTTTACCCACGGAACATGGGCATACGAAAAAGTAACCAGGCGGTCGGGCGACAAGCTGATGGCCCTCTTAATGGTTTCTGCAAACGAGTCTTCATCCTGGAACGGAAGACCATAAATAAAATCGAAGTTTACACTGGTATTTTTGTGGCTGCGTATCAAGGCTACCAGTTCTTCTTCGGGAATAACCGAAGCATCGCGGTTTACATTGTATAAAACCTGCTGGTTAAAATCCTGAATACCCAGACTAAAGCGGTTGAATTTTAAGGCCACCAGCCGGTTGATGTAATCCTGGTTAAGCATGGCCGGGTGGCACTCCATGGCAATTTCCGGATTTGGAATATATTCGAAAAGCTCGTGAATCAGGTTCATAATATCCTCAATCATTGCAATAGGCAAGGAGTTTGGCGTGCCACCTCCCCAGTGCACCTGCGAAACTTTTCGCTTTGAATCGAGCAAAGCCCGCACCATTCGAATTTCCTTTTTTAGCGCATCAACATAAACCTGCATTTTGTTTTTATCGCGCGTGAGGTGCGTGTTACAGCCACAAAAATGACAGATTTTCGGACAAAAAGGAATATGGATATAAATGGAAATATTTTGCGGATTTTCCCGGTTCGACTCCTCCAGCACTTTCACATATTCTTCGGGGCTAAAATCAGCTGAAAAAAAGTTGGCCGGAGGATAACTTGTATACCGCGGAACCGGGGTGTTGTATTTTTCTATCAGGTTTTGTGGAATATTCATAGGTACTAATTTACAGCAGCTTGTTCGTTTTCTGTTTCAAAGCGCAGATAAAATGATTTTTTAAAAATAAACGGCAGTAGGGCAAGAATAAGTATTCCCAATCCTATTTCGATGGCAAACAGTCCACGATAGGTAATGGAATCAGCTACTTTTCCGCTAAGTATTGCCACAATCAGGCTGCTTAGGTGGGTAAGTACAATTTGTATGGTAAAGTCGGTTCCTTCGCGGCCTTTCCGAACCACCTGCATGCTCATGGTATACACAAATACCGACGACATGGCATAAGCGCCCCAAAGCAGGGCCACCCCAATGTATACGAGGTAAACGGCATGGTTGGTAAACGTTAAACCAAAAAAGTATGTGGCTACCAAAACATTTATTACTGGAAATATCCAAACGGCTTTTAAAATACCCTTTTTGCGTAAAAACATTCCTGCAGGAATGGTCATTGCCACACCGCAGGCTGTACCGAAAATACCTGAAATGACACCAATTTCTTTGATGTCGTAGCCAAGGTCAACAAAGTACGGTTTAATCATGGTTAAAATACCAATTATTCCGGAGTAAAATAGGAATAGCAGCAACAGGTGGCCGCCAATTTTTTTCTGCCTGAAAAAGTAAATAAATTCCAGTGGCGATACATTTTTTGACGAATGACCGGGCTCTTTGCCATTGCGGGCGTTGTACAAGGCCACCGGAATAAGCGCAAAAAGCACAAATAAACCCAGCGAGCGTAAAAGCCACAACCAGCCCCAGTAGTGGTAAATAATTAGCAAAACGCCGCTACCCATCATTGTTCCGATAAAACTACCGGCCGATTGCATGCTGTTGCCAAGGCTGCGTTCTTTTTTGTTTAGAATTAAAATGGCAAAAGCATCGGTGGCAATATCCTGTGTTGCCGAAGCCGTAAAAGCAATCACCATCAGAATAATTATGGTGGTAAAATCGGTTTGCAGGTTTAAATAGCCGATACACATAATTATCAGTGCATAAAACACCTCTGACGAAATAATCCAACGCCGGTACTGCCTTGTGTTTTTGCTGGTACGATCGACCAACGGTGCCCACAATAGTTTTAAAATCCAGGGGAGTTTAATGAGCTGAATGTAACCAATCGATTCGAGCGAGTAGTTTTCCATACGCATGATTACCGGAATTACGGTAGAGAAAAAACTCATGGGAATAGATTGTGCCAGGTAAAGGCTCAGCAGCGTGTAATATTTTTTTATTTCCTGGTGTTTCATTTTTTAAGAAAGTAAAAAGCAGGATTCATAGTTACAAGTCCTGCTTTTTGGTTTATGTTACAAGGTAATTTTTAGGTTTACCCCCATCGTTGCCGGTCTTCCCTTTTGAGCGTAAGAGTTTTGCAACGATGAAATTTCAAAATAATACGAGTTGTACGAGGTATCAAAAATATTTTTGCCCCAAATATCGAACTGGAATTTACCCGATGTAAATGAAAGTTTGGCATCCATTAAACCGTAATAATCCTGGTATACCGAGTTGTTTAAATCCCAGTAGTGTTTTCCAACACCCCGATACGAAAGATTGGCTACAATTTTATCCAGAAAGCTGTTTTTGAGCTCAACGGTTTTGTTCAAACTGGCATTTATTGTTGAGCGCGGAACGTAAGGAATAAAATTTTCGTTGTAGTTTGTTTCTTCGTCCACCACATAATCAGAAAAAGTAGCGTGTGTGTAACCGTATCCCAACGAAGCTTCCAGATTTTTTACCAAACGAGCCCTGGCAAATAATTCAACACCCTTGCTTACCGATTCGCCGGCGTTTGTTTTCATATTTCCACGGCCTCCCGGCACAGGCACATCAATTTGTTGTTCCTGCCAATCGATGTAAAACAAGGCAGCATCAAAATACAGGCGGTGGTTTAAAGTAGAAGATTTAAAGCCAAGTTCGTAGTTCCAGCTTTGCTCGGCATCATACGACCGGTTTTCTAACACTACTGCCGAGTTGGTATTGAAACCACCTGATTTATAGCCTTTTGATACGGTTGCATAGGTGTTTAATGATTTGTTGATTTCGTATTTCAATGCCAGTTTTGGTAATACTTCAGTAAATGTTTCGCTGTAATCTTCTTCCGAAACTGTGCTCATTGGCGATCCATTCACCGACATTAAAAACAGGTAATCCAGTTCGTCCTTTTCAACATCAAGCCTGATACCTGCTGTTAAGGTGAGGTTCTCAAACAGAAAATCGTTAAAGGTAGACTGGTGAAAAAGGGCATAGCCCGAAATGTCGAATTTACTGCGAATATCTTGTTTCATGTTGGCAGTAAAAATGTCGCCGGTTGTATGCTGATCCATGGTTTGGTAAAAACCATAAGCCCCAAATAACCAGTTGTATTTTTTTTCGCCAAGCGATTTAAATACCAGTTCCTGCGAAAGCATATTTTGAATGTCGCCTGTATTAAACAAGTAAATTTTTGCGGCAGTATAATCCTGGTCGGCAACCATTAAACCATCGTAGTACGAATAGCTTGTGGTTGACAGTATTTCATACTTCTCATTTCGGAATTTTGCCACTAATCCATTGGAAAACAAATCGCGTTCGTAACCATTCTCTTCGTTGATGCTAATATCGTTACTGGTGTTGGTTTCCTTATTGTAAACCGCATACGGAAAGCCAAACTGTTCGCTTTTTTCGTAGGATGTAATGTTTTCAAGGGTAAGTTTTTCGGTGGCTTGCCATACAAAACGAGCACGGCCACTTGCCGAGTACTGGTCGTCTGCCGGTTCGCCGTTATAGGCATTGGTAAAATAGCCGTCGTGTGCCATGTAATTCGCGCTTATTGAAAAACCAAGCTTGTTGTTGAGTTTGTTGTAGTGGTTTACATTTGCATTGTAGTAACCGTGGCTGCCGGCAGCAAGGTTAATGCTGGTTTCATCGGTGTATAAAGGCGATTTGCTGTACACGTTAATAATGCCCCCCATGGTATTTCTTCCGTAAAGCGTTCCTTGTGGGCCACGCAGTACTTCAATCCGGTCGATGTCGAAAAAGTCGAAACCAAAGGTTGTTTTTTCAAAAAAGGGAACATTGTCAACATAAAGTCCAACCGATGGTGTACCCAGACGCGAACCAATGCCCCGGATAAAAACAGGTGATTGTAATTTTGACCCGTAATCCATCATAAAAAAGTTGGGCACACGCGACGAAATATCAGCAATACTGGTAATTTCATCGTTTTCAATCATTCTTGCTGATATCAGCGAAATAGAAGCCGGCACATCTTTTACTCTCGGAACTTCTTTAACAGATTTAACAGTAATCTCGTCGATTAGCACATCGTTTGTTTGGGTGGTGTCGGTTATTACCCTGATATTCTGGGCGTTTGCGATGCCTGTGAAAAGGATTGGTAACACAAGCAGGTAAAAGAATCTCTTCATTTTTGTTTACAGTATGTAATGATGTTAACAAAAGGCACACAGCAATTTTGTTAACGATATTTGAATTTGAACAGGTCTCCTCTCTACGATAGAGAATGAGTTATGCTTTAGCAAATACTGAAGGGGAAGGAGGCGGCCTGCAAAACTGAGATTCAAGTGTAAATTCCTGGGCATAGTGATGGGGCGACTGATGGATTTTCCACTTTTGCTTAATGGTTAGATTGCTGAATTTTTTCAGATGCATCAAATCGATATCGGAAAAGCAGTAAAAAGCCGATGTAATAACACTATTGGCCTCAAACTGTTGAACATGGTATTCAATTTGAATTGATTTTTCGGATACCTGAAGTGTGCCTTCCTGTGTTCGTTCAATTCCAAAAAGCAAAAAATAGGCATAAAACGCAATAAAAGCCAGGTAGGGTAGGTGCGTTGTAAATATGCCGAATGTAAACATTTGTTTTAATTACTTTTTTACACCGGCAAAGATATAAATATATTTAAGGCCATGCCGCTCTGTTAATCTGTTTTAAAATATACCCGAAAAAACTACATTTGTGATTAAGCAACATTTGAACTATGAGATTGTTTGAAGCATTAATACTATTTTTTGTGATGACTGGATGTGTACCAAAACAAAAGGCAGACCTGATTATTAGCAATGCAACAGTTTATACCGTAGACGAGAAATTTAGTGTTGTAGAAGCCATGGCTGTTACTAACGGGAAAATTATTGCAACAGGAAGCTCCGAAGAGATTTTGAAAAATTATGAAACCGATAATTTAACCGATGCCGGGGGAAAATACATTTATCCCGGGTTTAACGATGCCCATTGCCATTTTAACGGATATGCTGTAAACCTGATGCAATATGCTGATTTAAGAGGAACCACCAGCCCCGATGAAATTTATGAACGTTTACAAACGCATTATAAAAAATACGGTGGCGATTGGATTTTGGGGCGCAGCTGGGACCAAAACGACTGGGAAAACAAGGCGTTTCCCGATAAAACCAAACTTGATGAGCTTTTTCCCGACATTCCGGTTTACCTTATTCGTGTTGACGGACATGCAGGGTGGTGCAATTCAAAAGCACTTGAAATTGCCGGAATTACCCCTGCTACCAAAGTTAATGGGGGCGAAATTTTGCTTAAAGATGGTGAACCATCAGGGGTGCTGATTGATAATGCCGAAAGCCTGGTGATGAGACATATTCCTGAAATTTCGGTGGAGCAACAGAAAAAAGGATTGCTTGAAGCACAAAAAAACTGCTTTGCTGTTGGGCTAACATCGGTTACCGATTGTGGCTTAAGCAAAAATACGGTGTTGTTAATGGATGAAATGCAACAGGCCGGGGCATTAAAAATGCGGGTAAATGCCATGCTAAATCCCAGCGACGAAAATTTTGAGTTTTTTGTAAAAAAAGGCAAAGCCTATAAAACCGAACGGTTATTGGTAAATACCATAAAAGTATATGCCGATGGGGCGCTGGGATCGAGGGGAGCACTGTTAATGGCCGATTATGCTGACGACCCAGGCAACCAGGGCTTGCAAATTGAAACAAAAGAATATTACGAACGGATTTGCCAATTGGCTTATGAAAATAATTTTGTTGTAGCCACACACGCCATTGGCGATGGCGCCAACCGTTTAATGTTAGATACTTACGGCAATTTTTTGAAAGGCAAAAACGACAGGCGTTGGCGGATTGAGCATTCACAGATTATTCATCCGGATGATTTTCAGAAGTTTGGAAAATACTCCATTGTCCCAAGCATTCAGGCAACACACTGCACCAGCGATATGCCCTGGGCCGAAGATCGACTCGGCCCCGAGCGGATTAAAGGAGCCTACGCCTATCAAACGCTGTTGCAGCAAAACGGGTGGCTACCCAACGGAACCGATTTTCCGGTGGAAAATATTGAGCCCTTGTACACTTTTTACTCATCCGTTTTTAGAACCGACCACAACAACTGGCCGGAAGGCGGTTGGCATAAACATGAAGGCTTAACACGCGAACAAGCGTTAAAATCAATGACTATCTGGGCTGCAAAATCCTCGTTTGAAGAACAACAAAAAGGAAGTATTGAAACAGGTAAATACGCTGATTTTATTATGCTGGATACCGATTTAATGAAAGCAAATTCACAGGAAGTACTGAACGCTAAAGTAATTGGAACCTGGAGTGCCGGCGAAAAAGTGTTTGGTTTATAGTTTTTCTACTAAATATCCTTGCAGCTGTTAAGCCCTTTGTTAAATCTTGTTATTGAATATAAACAGGCTTTTTCGGGTAAATTATTTGTCGTTTCAAAGGTGTTCGCTTTGTTTTCTAGTTAACGGTTAAAACCTCCGAATTGTATTCGGAGCAGGCTCTGCAATTCCATTGCAGCTACTTTTAGTTTCTATAAATTTCTATTTTAGTTAATGTTGATTTGAGTACAAAGATTTGAGTATTGAAAAAACCTATCGTGTTTTTTCTTCTCTCTCTACTCCCAGCTTTATACTCATATTCTTCTCTTCACTAGGTTGAATTTCATTCATTCCTAAACCTATGTACTTCCAGTGCATAGTGGTTTAGTTGGAGTTTTTGCCTTTGTGTTAAGTTTCTCTTTTTGTTAACACTTTTTTAGTAACCGCTTTTTGATTAACAACACCTCATTAATTGTTGCCTGGATTATAAAATCGTACATTTTAATAATATATATTGATAATGAATATATTTATATATTAAGAAAAAATAAAAGTATATATTTGTAGTTAAAAAATGTAATAATTTTAAAATCAGAGCTTAAACTATTAATTAATTCTTTTGATCAGCGTTTAAAAGCTTATAGTTTCATAAATTCAAGAGAACTTGTAGAGGAATTGCAGGCTGAAAAAAGTGAGTTAATTCTACTTACGGGATTAAAACGTACAGGAAAAACAAGCGTGCTTTTTCAGTATGCCAACAAGTTTGAAAATGATGTATTGTACCTTAATTTTGAGCACCCCGGCTTATACGAGTTCGACCGAAATGATTTTTTTAAGCTTGATGAAATAATTGAGCAAAAAAATGTGAAGATTCTACTTTTTGACTGTATAACTGCCATTAAAGGTTGGTCGTTCTACATCAAACAAAAAATGGATGAAGGCTTTAAAATTGTGCTAACTACATCAAATACACAAGTTTTAAATTTAGAAGAAGGGGCCGGGTTAACCGGACGATACATTCGCCGGGAGCTAATGCCGTTATCTTTTACCGAATATTGCAATTTTTATACTGAAGAAAAGAATGAAAACACCACTGTAAAATACATTGAAGATGGCGGCTATCCGGAAAAATGCAAGCAGAATGATGAGTATTTAAGCCAATTGTTTGATGATATTGTTGTACGCGAGATTGGCATAAACAGAGGGGTACGAGATTTAAAGTCGCTTAAACGGCTAAGTTTGTATTTGCTGCGAAATGTGGGCGAATTGATTACCGCCAACCAGTTAAAAGGTAAACTGGGTATTAAAACCACAACAACAGTAGTTGATTATTTAAACTACCTGGAGGCCGGATTTTTAATGCATTATGTGCCAAAATTTAGCTACTCCTTGCGGAAGCAGGCCATAAATCCACGAAAAGTATACATTGCCGATACCGGTTTTGTAAGTGCAGCAATTTTTTCCGTAGCAGATAAGTTGGATCAATTACTTGAAAACCTGGTTTATTTGCATTTAAAACGACAAAATAACGAAGTATATTATTTCGCAGAGGAGGGCAATACTTGCGATTTTATTGCTTTTGGGAAGGACAAACCTCAGGAGGCTATACAGGTTTGTGCCCATTTGGAACAAGATAAGCTGGAGCAGGAAGTAAAAGGATTGACTGAAGCGATGGATTATTTTGAATTTCAGGAAGGTACGGTGGTTACGCTTAATCAAACTGATACTTTTATCAGAGACAATAAAACCATTCAGGTAATACCGTTTCATCAATTTGCAGGCTAAAAATATCGTCTAACCTGATTACAAAATTTTTGGTATTCCAGGCCATAGTGTTGCCGCATAAATCGTTCTTCTTTTAATATAAACAGGTGCACAACAACAAGCGTTAGCACGGCAACTGCAATAAAAAATGCAGATGGAAACAGCAGGCAATTTCCTATAAACAGTAGGTTGATTGAAAGAAAGAAAGGATTGCGTGATTTCGAAAAAATGCCGGTGGTAACTAATTTCCCCAAATTATTAGGCTGAAGGCCAAAACGCAAAGAATGCCTGAATGCGAGAAGACTAAAGAACAAAATAACATTAGCAACAAGAATGAACACTGCGCCAAAATAATGCAGAGCAGCAGGTATTGCAAGTAACTGATGCATGAAACCCGGTAGAATAGAAAAGGATAGTAAACTAGCGTGAAAAAGTCCTTCCGAAAAATACAAGAGAAAAAAAATGGCAATGGCACCTGTGGTTAAAACAGATTTCAGGCTTTTGTTTTTTGTACTTAAGATTACACCTTTACGTTTCAACCAAACTATCCGAATGGTTAGTTGTAAACAAAAAAGGAGAAATCCGGTGAACCATAAAACGCCAAAAAATTTCATAAAATAAAAATACCTTAAGCTACAATTAATGCAAAAAAATCCCCGGTATTTTTACCGGGGAAACTATTTATTTTGTTTGTCTTTAAATATTCGGGAAAGAGATACCTATCATTAGCGGATAGCCTTCGGGGCCTTTGCTGTCTTTAAATAACGGTGTCATGCTGTAATTGGCAAAAACACAGAAATCGCCAAATCCAATTCGTCCGGTTAATTCGTATTTCCATTGGTTGATGTGGTTACCGCTTTTCGATTTTTCTTTACCCCCTTTGTAGTATTTATATTTGGTGTGCGAACCCAGGTACAAACTACCAATTACGCCACCGGCAAGGTATAAACGCGAACTGCCCATACGAAGCGGGGTTTTTACCTCGAGCATTAAGGGGGCAGTAATGTAGTTTACATGAAGTTTTGATTTTTTTATGCCACGGCCTTCGCTGTCGTTAGGCAGGTAACGCGGTACCATAATGCCATAACCATCCTGTTTTTCAACGGTTACGGGGTCGTTAAAGGCATAGTCGTTAAAGCTAAAGCCAAGCCCGGTAACCACGCCAAAAGTTTTGCGCTCGTTGGTAAAGGCATATTCCATAATATTTAAATTCCAGGTTAAGGATTTACCCGGGTTCAGGTCGAGAAAATCACCGTAATCATCAAATTCTCCGTTATAAATTGAATAATCGGTTTTTGTCATAATGTTTACGCCTACTTCCAGGCCGGCCCAGTGCGGATTAAACCGGCCTGACCATTTCTGGCGATTGACATCTTTTTCAACCTTAACATAGGTTCCGGTGTTGCCCTCAATTACTTTAAAGGTTCGTCGCCCTACGCGAATATGTGTTGTATCGCCCCAGTCGTCGGTAATAACTTCAACGCCTTCGCCAACGGCAACCTGTACTTTATCGTCGTCTTCAATAACTGTTACAACGTTTTTTTTCAGAACTTTTACTTCGGTGGTATCGGTTTGCGCGATAAGATTTGTGGTGAGTGCGCAGCATAAAATCAGAATTACTAAATGTTTCATTGTTGTTTGTTTAAATGTTTCTGCAGCTATGACGGTGTGCCTTTGCAAAAAGTTACAGCGGTAATAAATTATTGGGAATTTACTTTTTTATTCGGAATTGAAAAGGCAAGCAGGCGCGATTCGTAGGTGTAATTCACAACTTTTCCGTTATCGTTCGTTTCGTATTCAAAGCGGTCGTCAGAGATGCTTGAAATAAGATTAAGACCTGCTTTTGAAATATTTCCTAAGTTGAATTTATTTTTTACCCGATCGGCCAGAAGCCATTCATCATTGGGGTTTTCAGTTGGGTAGGAGAGGTACATGGTTGCCAGCGTGGCTTCGGGTTTATTTGTTGAAACAGAAGCATTAATGGTGTTTAGTTTGTTGGGCACAAACAGTGTTGCCCGAATGGCCAGAAGTTCTGAATCACCTGCCTGTGTTTCTTTTCTTTCAATTACTGGTTTTTGCACAGGTTTTATGTAGCCAATTTTTTCAACTTGTTTGGCTGCCATTGTCTGAGTAGTGTGCGCAATGGCACTTTGCTTTTCAGTACCCGGTGCTGTTTCTGTTGGGTGATTTCCTTTTTCAACGGGCTGTTTTTCAATTACTGCAACTTGTTTTTTTGCTACAATTTCAGGTTTTTCGTTGCGTTTTTGCAGGTTAAAAAGTGCCAGTGCTAAAATAAGCACGGCAGCAACACGGCCAGCCCATAGTAAAACTATCCTACCCGGAGCTTTTTTATACAAACGTTTTTTCGGAGTAAAAACAACACTATCATCAGCTATTAACTTGGTTTTTCGGAAGGCTGCGGCTTGCTGTTTCTTCTCGGGATGAGTGGCCAGATAGTTTTCAAAGGCTTTCTTTTCGCTTTCTGAAATATCATTCTCCAGCAAAGCTATGGCAGCATTGTCAAATGTTTCTGCGGCATCAAATTTATTTTTATAAAGTGCTGTTTTCTGCTTAAAAGATACGTTTTCAGTAGCAATTGAAATGGGCTCGTAAAGTTCCAGTTCTTTTTTCAGTTCCGGATGCTGTTTTAGGAATTCAAGAAAGCTGTCAATCATACCTTTATCGAGATTGCCCTCCAGGTAATCAATAAAATAAGCTTCGTAATTTGTTTTGTTAATCTCCTTCATCATCCACCTCCTTTAGGCTACAGCTTCAATGCTACCAATGTATTTTTTCAGAAAAATACGCGCCCTGTAAATGTATACTTTCACCTGCGATTCGCTCAAATTGGTAAGCTCGCCAATTTCCTTGTAATTGTATCCCTCGTAATCGCGCAGCAACACAACCATCCGTTGTATTTCGGGTAGTTTGTTTAGTGCTTCGTTTAAAATTTCTTTTAAATCGGTATAATTGTTTTCATAGCCTTCTTCCTGCAAACTCATGTCATCAGCCAACGACGATCGTTTTTCCTTGCGTATGCGGTCAATCATGGTGTGGTAAGCGGTAGTAAACAGGTACGATTTTGCTTTGGCACCATCTACATTTTTGTGGTTTTTCCACAGTTTTTCATAACTATCCTGAACAATGTCTTCTGCCATGTGCACATCTTTACAGCTTTTTAGCACAAAGCGATACAATCGGTCGGCGTAATTATCTACAGCAAGGTTATATTCGTTTATCGTCATTTGTTTCTGAACCTCGTTCGTATGATACGACGGATAAGTTTTGGGATAGTTACAGCAGAAATAAAAAAAGCTCCGAATTTTTTCGAAGCTTTCATTTATCTGAATATTATTTTGATTATTCAATAATCTCTACCCAGCCATGAGTATCGGGTTCGTCGCCGTACTGAATGGCTCGCAGCTTGTTGTACAATTTTGTCGACCACTGGCCGGCTTCCTGCTGGTCGCCGTATTTAAACCATTTGTCGTTATCAGCATCATACACTCCCTTAATGGGTGAAATTACAGCAGCTGTACCGCAGGCGCCTACTTCCTCAAATTCAGCCAGTTCTTCGTATGGTACTTTGCGACGTTCAACTTTTAAACCCATATCTTCGGCTAAAACAATCAGGCTTTTATTGGTAATCGATGGTAAAATCGAGGCCGATTCCGGAGTAATATAGGTGTTGTTTTTTATGCCGAAAAAGTTAGCCGGTCCGCATTCGTCAATGTATTTTTTTTCTTTACTATCGAGGTAAAGAACGGCAGAGAAACCATTTTTCTTGGCTTTTTTTCCTTCTTTCATGCTGGCTGCGTAATTTCCGCCCACTTTGTATTTTCCGGTTCCTTGTGGTGCTGCGCGGTCGAACTCGCGGTAAATAACCAGGTTGGTTGGTTTAAAACCTTCCGGGAAATATGGGCCAACGGGCATAACAAATACCATAAACAGGTACTCTTCGGCAGGAGCAACACCAATTTGAGGCCCGGTACCAATTAACAACGGACGTATGTAAAGCGCAGCTCCCGATTCGTATGGCGGAATAAAACGTTCATTCATTTTAACAGCCATGCGCACCGCTTCCTGAAATTTTTCAACCGGCGGTTGCTGCATCAGAATACCATCGGCAGAGTCCTGCATACGTTTGGCATTATCTTCCATTCGAAATACTCTTACTTTGCCATCTTTACCTTTAAATGCTTTTAGCCCTTCAAAAGCTTCTTGTCCGTAGTGTAATGCCGTTGCCGACATGTGAATATTAATGACATTCGATGAGCTTACTTCCAGTTCTCCCCACTTGCCGTTGCGGTAATAGCAACGTACGTTATAGTCTGTGTCGCGGTATCCAAACCCCAGGTTTTTCCAATCGAGATTTTCCATTTCTTGCTTTTATATTTTGGTTTTTAAAGCTCGAAAAGCTGCTGTCTGCCTTTCAAAAAGCAAAATAAGGAAATTTTCTGGTTTAGGAACACGATATTCGTCAATGAAAAACACTATGCTTAAATGTTTTATAACTGCTTAATATTTGAGAATAGTAAGATTTTGAAATGAAGTGCTTTGGATTTTTACGAGTTTATTAAGTAAAGAAGCCGTAAAGTTTAAGATTGAAGTTTTTCGTTGTTTTTATGCCGATCCTGGTCGCGGTGCGTTTTTTTTTCGATATTTTTTATAAACGCCTCATTAAGGTCAACACCGGTTTGGTTGGCTAAACAAACCAATACCCATAGCACATCGGCCATTTCATCAGCAAGCTGATATTCTTCGTCTGATTTTTTAAACGACTGGTCGCCAAATTTTCGTGCCATTATCCGCGCCAGTTCGCCAACCTCTTCAGTTAAAATAGCCATGTTGGTTAATTCGCTAAAATAGCGCACACCAATTGTTTTTATCCACTCATCAACCTGTTTCTGTATTTCGGGTAAGCTAAGCTCGTTTGTCATTTGGTATTTATTGGTTGTACTTTATTACGGCAACTTTGTTGTGCCGGTTTTTAAAATTCTTTTTGTTTCGAGTCGATGACAATGGTAACCGGTCCATCGTTTATTAAGGCTACTTGCATCATTGCGCCAAATTTTCCGGTGCCCACTTTTTTACCAAGCGCATTTTCAATTGCGGCAACAAATTTTTCGTACATCGGTACTGAAAAATCAGGTTTGGCAGCACGAATGTATGAAGGGCGGTTTCCCTTTTTGGTAGAGGCCTGAAGCGTAAACTGGCTAACTACAATTACTTCGCCGTTTACATCTTTTACCGAGCTGTTCATTACCCCGTTTTCATCATCAAAAATGCGTAGCTGGGTGGCTTTTTTTACCAGGTAATCAATGTCATCAGCATTATCTTCATTTTCAATTCCGACCAAAATCAGTAAGCCGTATTTTATTGCAGCTATTTTTTCTTTTTCAACCGTAACTGATGCTTCCTTAACTTTTTGAATAACTATGCGCATACTTAGATACTTTCTATGACGAATATAAAAAAATGAAAATAATTTTCAACATATAGTGCCGGTTATTGTTTAGCTTTGTAAAACAAAAGTTAAACAGAACAGGAAATGAAGAGATTAATAATACTATTACTAATATTAAAACTGTCATCGGTTCTTGTAGCACAAAATGCCTCGTTAACCGGTAAGGTGGTTGACGCGGTAAGCAACGAACCTTTGCCCTTTGTAAACATTTTGGTTTCGGGCACAAATAATGGTACGGTAAGCGATGAGAACGGTCATTTTGAGTTTCGGAATTTAACCCCGGGATTTATTCGTATTGAAGCCAGTTTTGTGGGCTACAAAAAAGCCATTTCGGCCGAAGTGGAGGTAAACAATGCCAGTACACATTTTATCGAAATTTTAATGGATAAATCAGTGTCGGAGCTGGATGAGGTAACGGTTAAAGCTTCGCCTTTCAGAAAAACAGTGGAAAGTCCGGTATCGTTGCGAACAATTGGCATTGGCGAAATTGAAAAAAGCCCCGGCGCTAATCGTGATATCTCAAAAGTTATTCAGTCGTTTCCCGGTGTACAATCTACTCCGGCCTATCGAAATGACATTATTATCCGTGGTGGTGGCCCGTCGGAAAGTCGGTTTTACCTTGATGGGGTTGAAGTTCCTTTCATCAACCATTTTGCCACCCAGGGGGCATCCGGAGGGCCGGTGGGTATACTTAATGCCGATTTTATTCGCGAAGTAAATTATTATTCCGGTGCTTTTCCGGCCAACCGCGGAAACGCTTTGAGTGGCGTGATGGAGTTTAACCAGATTGATGGGAACGAAGACAAAATTAATTTTCGCGGAACCCTGGGTGCCTCTGAAATTGCTGCAACACTGGACGGACCAATTGGCGAAAAAACAAATTTTGTTTTTTCGGTGCGGCAATCCTACCTGCAATTTTTATTTAGTGCACTTGAGCTGCCCTTTTTACCCACCTTTACCGATATGCAATTTAAGTTGCGTACCCGTTTTGATAAAAGAAATGAGTTAACCATTATTGGTTTGGGGGCCAATGATTTGTTTGAACTCAACGAAGACATTGAGAACCCGGACGATGAGCAAAAATACATTCTGAGCCAGATTCCGGTAAACGAACAGTGGACTTACACCCTGGGAGCAGTGTATAAACATTACCGCGATAATAGCTACCAAACATTTGTGGTAAGTCGTAGCCATTTAAACAATGGAGCCTACAAATACCTTGAAAACGACGAAAGTTCGGAGGAGAACAAAATTCTGGATTACAATTCGGAAGAGGTGGAAAACAAATTGCGTTTCGAAAATACCTCGCGCATGGATGGTTTTAAGCTTAATTTTGGTGCCAACCTCGATTTTGTTACTTATACCAACAACACGCAAACACGGCGTTTTTTGGGCGGTCAGCCGGTGGATATCAGCTACAACACCGATTTAAACCTGGTAAAATACGGGCTGTTTGCGCAACTTAGCAGGTCTGTTTTTAACGAGCGTCTGGCGCTGTCGATTGGTGTTCGTGCCGATGCCAATAACTACTCATCAAGCATGAATAATTTGCTCGACCAGTTTTCGCCCCGATTTTCTGCCGCCTACAGCCTTACCGATAAGTGGAGCCTTAATTTTAATACCGGGCGCTACTACCAGTTGCCGGCCTACACTTCGCTTGGATACAAGGAAAACGACGAATTGGTAAATAAATCAAATAATTTGAAATACATCGCTGTTAACCACTTAATTGGTGGGATAGAATTCAGGCCTCAATCGGCTGTACTGTTCTCGGCCGAGGCTTTTTGGAAGGGATATTCCGATTATCCGTTTTCTGTTAACGATCAGATTAGTTTAGCCAATAAAGGAGCTGATTTTGGTGTGGTGGGCGATGAAGAAGTGCTTTCAATTTCGGAAGGAAGGGCTTATGGTGCCGAGTTTCAAACCCGAATAAACGCTACAAAAGGATTTAATTTTAACCTCTCGTATACGCTGGTGCGTAGTGAGTTTAAAGATGCCAGCGATACCTATATTCCTTCAAGCTGGGACTCGGAACACCTGATTACTTTAACCACCACAAAAGATTTGAAGCGCAACTGGCGTATTGGAGCGCGCTGGCGATTTGTGGGAGGACTACCATATACGCCGTGGGATCTGGAAAAATCGGCCTTGGTTGAAGCCTGGGACTTGCAAGGCGGCCCGTATTATGATTACAGCCAGTTAAATGCCAAAAGGTTTGATCCCTTTCATCAATTGGATTTACGCGTGGATAAATCGTATTACCTCAACAAAATTACCGCTAAGTTTTATCTCGATATTCAAAACCTGTACAATTTTCAGGCACAGGAAAACGATATTATTGTGAGAGCTGAAGACGCCAATGGAAATTTTATTACCGTTGATAACGGAACACGCTACGTTCTTAACCAAATCGAGAGTAAATCAGGAACAGTATTGCCAACCATCGGAATAATTATTGAATTCTAAGCTTTTAATTTTGCGTTTTATCACTTTGTAAACTCGGTGTAAACAGAATAGAACATATCAGAACTCCAAACAGGTTTTTGTTGCTTCCTAAAAAAAGAGTTGCTAATTTTAACGGCAACAAATTTTTAGATTAAATCAACTAAAACGTAATAAATCATGATGAATCGAAAACTTCGAATGGGAATGGTTGGTGGAGGAACCGATGCATTTATTGGAGCAATTCACCGCCTGGCAGCTTTAATGGATAACCAGATTGAACTGGTTTGTGGCTGCTTCAGCGTAAATCCCGAAATTTCAAAAGAATCGGGTAAACAATATTTTTTGCCTGAAAACCGCGTTTACGAAAGCTACGACGAGATGTTTGAAAAAGAAGCACAACTTCCGGAAGGTGAACGAATGGATTTTGTATCGATCGTTACACCAAATTTTGTGCATTTCGATCCGGCTATGAAAGCTTTGGACAAGGGGTTTAATGTAGTGCTCGACAAACCCATTACTTTTACCCTCGATGAAGCTTTGCGGCTAAAAGAAAAGCTGGATGAAACCGGTTTAACTTTTGCCTTAACACATACTTACTCAGGATATCCGGCGGTTAAACAAGCCAAACAAATGGTTACCGAAGGCCGTTTTGGAAAAATCAGAAAGATATTTGTGGAATATCCGCAAGGCTGGCTGTCATCAAAACTGGAAGATACCGGTAATGCACAGGCCAGCTGGCGTACCGATCCAAAACGTTCGGGTAAAGCCGGCTGTATGGGCGATATTGGTACACACGCCCATCATTTGGCCGAATACATTACCGGCCTAAAAGTAACCGAGCTTTGTGCCGATTTAAATGTGTTTGTTCCCAACCGTTTGCTTGACGACGATGGCGCGGCTTTCCTTCGTTTTGATAACGGAGCACAGGGCGTTTTAATGGCTACCCAAATTGCTGCCGGCGAAGAAAACGGAGTGAAAATTCGTGCCTATGGCGAAAAAGGTGGTTTTGAGTGGTTGCAACACGAGCCTAACACTTTACTGTTAAAATGGGTAGACCAACCCATGCAGGTTATGCGCGTTGGAACAAGTATGGATACAGCTATTGCTGCGCACAACACGCGTACGCCGGGTGGACACCCCGAGGGCTACCTTGAGGCATTTGCCAATATTTACCGGAATTTTGCACTTACCGTTCGGGCCAAGGCAAATGGTGATGAACTTACAGCCGAAATGCTCGATTTTCCGGGTGTTGAAGATGGTATCCGCGGTATGCAGTTTATTGATACTGTAGTTAGCGCCGGCTATAACGACGAGGTAAAGTGGGTGAAATTTGGCGAGATGATCGATTAAAAAGTTTGAAGTGGCGAGCCCGAAGCAAAAGGCTCTGCTTTGAACAATAAACTTTAAATTCAAAAACTTTTAAATATGGCTAGACCAGTAACACTTTTTACCGGACAATGGGCCGACCTACCCATTGAAACCATCTGCCAAAAGGCAAAAGATTTTGGCTACGATGGCGTTGAGCTTTGTACCTGGGGCAACCACATGGAAATTGCAAAAGCCGACCAGGCTTACTGCGATGACAGAAAAGCATTACTCGATAAATACGGGCTGCAATTGTTTTCCATTTCTACCCACCTGGACGGACAGTGTGTTTGCGACCCTATCGATCAGCGACACAAAAGCATTGCCAGCCCTCATGTCTGGGGCGACGGCGATCCGGAAGGGGTACGCCAGCGCGCTGCTGAAGAGATGGTAAAAACCGCTGAAGCTGCCAAGCGTTTAGGCTTAAGCGTGGTAAACGGATTTACAGGAAGCCCCATTTGGCATCTTCTGTATTCTTTTCCACCAGTACCACCCGAAATGATTGAAGAAGGTTATGCTGATTTTGCCCGTCGCTGGAAACCTATTTTAGATGAGTATCAGAGTTTGGGGGTAAAATTTGCGCTTGAAGTGCATCCAACCGAGATTGCTTTTGATATTCATTCGGCACACAAAGCTCTGCAGGCCCTGGATAACCATCCTGCTTTCGGGTTTAATTACGATCCCAGTCACTTTGGCTACCAGCATGTAGATTATGTGCGGTTTATTTATGAATTTGCCGATCGTATTTTTCATGTGCACATGAAAGATGCTTATTGGAGCGATGTACCAACAGCTGTTGGTGTTTTTGGCGGACACATGGATTTTGGTGACAACCGTCGTTACTGGAATTTCCGGAGCCTGGGTCGTGGAAAAATTAACTTCGAAAACATTATTCGTGCGCTAAACGATATTGGCTATAACGGACCGCTTTCTGTTGAATGGGAAGACAGTGGCATGGATCGGGAAGCCGGTGCAACTGAAGCCTGTGCCTTTGTAAAAAAGGTTGACTTTGCGCCTTCGAATGTGGCTTTTGATGATGCAATGCAAAAAGATTAACAACACCACAATAACAAGCCGGAAGTTAACAGTACTTCCGGCTTTGTATTTTTTATACCCATGGCATTAAACTATAAAAAAACGTTTGAGCAGGATGTTTTTGCAAAAAATAACGGAATAGAGCTGGTAGAAGCTGCTCCCGGTTATGCTCAAGCACAAATGGAAGTTAGCAGTACCCATTACAATTCGGTGGGCATTGTACATGGTGGTGCCTTATTTACCCTTGCCGATTTTGCCTTTGCTGTTGCTTCTAATTCGCATGGAAGGGTGGCCCTGGCAATTGATGCCGAGATATCGTTTTTTAAAGCCACCACAAAAGGCACATTAACAGCCACAGCCACAGAAATAGCGCTAAACGGTAAACTTGGAACTTATTTGGTTGAAATTACTAACGAGGCAAAGGAACCCATTGCTCATTTTAAGGGTACGGTTTACCGTAAAAAAGACCAGGTTTTATTTGAAGAGAGTTAATCTGAAAAAGAAAAACCAGGGTTAAAAAGGAATACTAAAAATTATTCTACAACTTTAAGGTCGATTTTGTTAACGAAGTTTTTCGAAGCAACAATCAGCTTAAAATTATTTTCTTATACCAACTAAATTGTAATGACAAATAGAAGAAATTTCATTAAAACATCAGCTATGGCAACCGCCGGTGTAGGTTTGGCAACCAGTATGCCATTAGCAATGGAATCATGCTCTGGTGCAAACGACAAACTGGTTTGTGGGGTAATCGGAGCAAAAGGAATGGGCTTTAGTGATTTAAAAGCTTTTTTAAACCAGAAGAATACCGAGTGCGCAGCTATTTGCGATGTGGACGAAAACATTTTAAACAAACGTATTGCCGACGTAGAAAAAATTCAGGGAACCAAACCAAAGGGTTTTAAAGATTTCAGGAAACTGCTTGAAGAGCCCGGTATTGACGTAATAATTATTGGTACCCCCGACCATTGGCATTGTTTACCATTTGTTTATGCGGCGCAGGAAGGTAAGCATGTTTACTGCGAAAAACCGCTGGCCAACTACATTGAAGAGATTAATATTATGGAGCGTGCCTGGCAACGTTACGGTACCATAGCACAGGTGGGGCAGTGGCAGCGCAGCGATAAGCACTGGAAAGATGCTGTTGACTTTGTGTACTCCGGAGCTCTCGGAAAAATTCGTACCGTTCGTTGCTGGTCGTATCAGGGATGGATGAAATCGATTCCGGTTATGCCCGACTCTGCTGTACCCGAAGGAGTGGATTACGATATGTGGCTGGGGCCGGCAAAAGCAAGGCCTTTCAACCCTAACCGTTTCCATTTTAACTTCAGGTGGTTTTGGGATTATGCCGGCGGTTTAATGACCGATTGGGGCGTACACATTATCGATTATGGTCTATATGGAATGAAAGCAAAAGCACCAAAATCAGTAATGGCAATGGGTGGTAAATTTGCCTACCCCGACGATGCCTGCGAAACACCCGACAGTATGCAGGCCTTGTACGAATTTGACGATTATACCTTGCTTTGGGATCATGGTCTGGGAATTGACGGCGGTTACTACGGACGCAGTCACGGCGTGGGTTTTGTTGGCAACAACGGCACGCTGGTGGTTGACCGCCAGGGGTGGGAAGTAATACCCGAAGGTGGAAAAAATCCGAAAATGGAACGTGTGGAGTTGAAAAAAGGAGATGGACAGGGATTAAACAACCACATGGCCGATTTTATTAAGTGTATTAAAAAAGACGACCAGAATACCAATTGTAATGTGGGTATTGCAGCCAATACGGCAAGAGTAGCTCATCTGGGAAATATGGCATTAAAAACCGGGCAACGCTTGTATTGGGATGCCGAAAACAGCCGCTTTATTGATAACGATGCAGCGAACGCCTTACTGGTTCCTACCTACCGGGCACCCTGGGAATTACCAAAAGTATAAATAGACATCTTTATATAATTGAAGAAGCAGGCTCATTTCGGGTCTGCTTTTTTTACCCAATCATTTGTATGGTAACTGGCGGTATACCTATCTTTGAAAAAAACAGAACAAAATGGAATTCAGCAAGCAATTTGAATTGATAAATACCATTCCCAAGGCCGAGCTTCATGTACACATTGAAGGGACTTTTGAGCCAGAACTGATGTTTTCAATTGCCGAAAGAAATGCTATTCGTTTAAAATACAATTCGGTTGAAGATCTGCGGGCAGCCTATAATTTTAATAACCTGCAGGAATTTCTGGATATTTATTATGCCGGAGCATTTGTGCTTTTACACGAGCAGGATTTTTACGACCTTACCATGGCTTACCTGAAAAAGTGCCACGAGGAAAAAGTGGTACATACCGAAATCTTTTTCGACCCGCAAACACATACCGACCGCGGTGTTCCGTTGGAGCTGATTGTTAACGGTATACTGCAGGCCTGTATCGATGCACGTAACCAGTGGGGAATAAGCTACCGACTTATTCCAAATTTTTTACGCCACCTGAGTGAAGAGGAAGCCATTAAAACCTTTAATGAAGCATTAAAATTTGGTGAGCTTTTTACCGCTTTCGGACTCGACTCGAGTGAGGTGGGCCACCCTCCTGTAAAGTTTAAAAAAGTGTTTGATATGGTACGTGCCGAAGGCTTTAAAACCGTTGCTCATGCCGGAGAAGAAGGACCGGCCCAAAATGTGTGGGATGCCATGCAGTTATTACAGGTTTCGCGTATCGACCATGGGGTACGCTCGATTGACGACCCCAAATTGCTTGAAGAACTGGCCAGGAAAAAAATGCCGCTTACCGTTTGCCCACTATCCAACCTGAAGTTAAAAGTGGTAGACGATATGGCCGAGCATCCGCTAAAACAACTGCTCGATAACAACATTGTGGCTACCGTAAATTCCGACGATCCGGCCTATTTTGGCGGGTATTTAAATGCCAACTTTCAGGCAGTTACCACAGCCCTGAACTTGAGTTGTGATGACATTATTACGCTGGCAGCCAACTCGTTTAAGGCAAGTTTTCTTCCGGAAGAAAAAATACAACTTTGGTTAAATAAAATATCTCATCTAAAATTCTAAACCAATAATAAGGAAGTCACCAAAACATTTTGTTTAACTAATTTGTTGTTTAAATTAAACAAAACGAAATGTTTAAACAAAAATTGATTTCAAAACGCTGGCTGCTTTCTGCTTTTCTTATTAGCCTGCTAACAAGCGGGTTATTTTCGGGTTGTGCAGGGCAAAAGCAAACAGTTGATAAGTCGGTGGTTGATAAGCTTGACCTTGCTAAATACCTGGGTACCTGGTACGAAATAGCCCGTTTCGATCATCGTTTTGAACGTGGCCTGGTGGGTGTAACTGCTAATTATGCCATACGTCCTGATGGAAAAATAAAGGTGGTAAACAGCGGATATAAACAGGCACTTGATGGTGAATACACAGAAGCCATAGGAAAAGCTAAAATTCCGGATCCGGCAAATGAACCGGCTAAGTTAAAGGTCTCCTTTTTCTGGATATTTTACGCCGATTACTATGTGCTGGAGCTGGATGACGATTATGAATGGGCAGTAATTGGCAGTAGTTCCGATAAATACCTTTGGATATTAAGTCGATCGCCTCAGCTTGAGGAAGCAGTTTACAACGAACTTCTTCAGCGGATTGAGCAGCGGGGATACGACACTTCGAAACTGATAGAAGTGGAACAAAAAAATACAGCATCATGAATGTAAAAACAGTACTATTCAGTTATTTGCTTACCCTTGTTGCATTTTTAGCCATCGATTTGCTGTGGCTGGGTATTGTGGCCAAAAATCTTTACCACAAATACCTTGGCAGTTTTTTAAGCGAACAGGTAAACTGGACAGCTGCCATTATTTTTTACCTGCTTTTTGTAGCCGGTATTCTCATTTTTGCGGTGGTTCCGGCACTAAACAAACAATCTGTTCAGCATGCCCTGATAATGGGGGCACTGTTTGGGTTTTTTACCTATGCCACTTACGATCTTACCAACCTGGCAACCCTTAAAGGATGGCCTTTGCCTATTGTTATTATTGATATTACCTGGGGCACTGTGCTTTCGGCATCGGTAGCTTTTTGCGGATATTACTTAAGCCGGTGGATTAGCTGATAAACGAACTGGAGGAATAAACATGATGACTTTTTTTGCAAATGCAGCGCTTATTATTCTGGCTTTTGTTAGCCTGTTGTGGCTCATCAGCATCTTTCTGGTAAATGTTAGTATTATCGATATTTTTTGGGGCTTTGCTTATGTGCTGGTCAACTCCTCTTATTTTTTTCAGCTAAGCGAATGGCATCTGCGTAACATTGTTTTGCTGGTATTGGTAAGCTTGTGGGGCATTCGGCTAAGCCTGCACCTTGCCTGGCGAAACTGGGGAAAAGGCGAGGACTTTCGTTACCGCGAATTCAGAAGAAAATATGGAGAACAACGCTATTGGTGGATTAGTTTTTTTCAAACCTTTTTGTTGCAGGGGGCCTTGGTTATGCTTATTTCCTTACCGCTTTTGGCGGCACAATACAATACGGCAAATTCGCAATTAAATGGGTTTGATTACCTCGGTATTGCTTTCTGGTTGCTTGGTTTTGTTTTTGAAAGTGGCGGCGATTTGCAACTGGCAATGTTTAAAAGAAAACCGAAAAACAAAGGAAAACTGCTAACTACCGGCTTTTGGCGGTACACCCGACATCCGAATTACTTTGGCGATGCTGCCGTTTGGTGGGGCTTTGCTTTTTTTAGCTTAGCGGCTGATGCCTACTGGCCAATAGTGGGAGCAGTAATAATGACCTGGCTGCTGCTAAAAATTTCGGGGGTGGCTTTGCTCGAAAAAACACTGGTTAGCACCAAACCCGGGTACCGCGAATACATGGAAAAAACCAGTGCTTTTATACCTTGGTTTCCGAAAAAGTAAAGTTACCGGCTGAGCTTTTTTTAAAACAACTTTTTTAAAACGAAAAAAAATGAAATTATGGCATTCTATCAATTTAAACGCGAACAGCACATAAAAAGTAACATCAGTAGGGTGTGGGATTTTATTTCAATGCCACAAAACCTAAAACGTATTACACCCGCTTATATGGGTTTTGATATTAAAACACCCGATTTGCCCGATGCCGTTTACCCGGGAATGATAATTGCCTACACCGTGCGCCCGCTTTTCGGTATACCCACCACCTGGGTAACCGAAATAACACACGTGGTTCCGCAACAATATTTTGTAGACGAGCAACGCGTTGGCCCCTACAAACTATGGCACCACGAACACCACATAAAACCTAAAGACGATGGTGTGCTTATGACCGACATTGTAAGTTACAGTCCGCCAGTGGGTGCGTTGGGGCGCATAGCCAATACCCTGGTAATCCGCCAAAAACTAAACGAAATATTCGATTATCGCACAAAAGCTTTTGATGAAATTTTTACAGGATAAATTAATCAAGTATAAACATGGCAACAATCATAGGACTTCTTTTATTTTCAGCGCTAAACCAAACCATGCTTTTTAATTTTTCAGAAACAAGCGATGCCACCGGCTGGCAGGTGGTAAACGATGATGTTATGGGAGGAAAATCAGAAGCTTCGTTTTTTTTAACCGATGCAGGCAGCGCGGTTTTTCAGGGCAGGGTTTCGCTCGAAAATTATGGGGGATTTTCTTCACTGCGCTACAATTTAAATTCGGTAAACACTCAGGGCTACAGCAAAGTTGTAGTGCATTTAAAGGGCGATGGCAAAAAATACCAGCTGCGAATTCGTGAGAAAGAAAGCGACTACTTTTCGTATATCAGCACCTTTCAAACAACAGGAGATTGGGAGAAAATTGAAGTGCCCCTGAATACCATGTTTCCGTCTTTCAGGGGGAGAAAATTAGCGCTTCCCAATTATTCGGGCGATTCGATGGTGGAAATAACCTTTTTAATTGCCAACAAAAAGGCAGAATCTTTCCGGCTCGAATTAAAAAAGGCCTGGCTGGATTAGAAAATACAATCCGGTTATTGTAGTTTACAATAAATTTTATTGCCACTTGCTGCCCATGGCAAGTGCAGGTAGCTGCCTTTTTTTAATCGGTATCTCTTGTTATTTATATTCAGTCAAAATTGATTTTATGATAACCGAATGAAGGCCTTACAAATGCTCTTATTTCAAATAATCTCTTAGATTTGTCGTTCAAAGCAGGTCTGGCTAACCCAAATATTTATTGATAACTAATAAAGATTATTAACCGTATGAACCGATTAATCTGTGCCACGACCTTACTCCTAAGTATGCTTATCAGTAATGTCGCTTTTTCTCAAAACCGAATCGTATTAAACAGTGGCGATACGATCAAATGTAACATCAGTAAGGAAACCAAAAACTACCTTTTTATTCAGCAAGATGTGAAAGGAGTGCTTACCAAAGGAAAGATCCCAAAAGCGGAAGTGCGTGAGTGGTCGTACGTTCAGCCCGACAACCGTACTGAGCAAGGCGATATGGTGCTGTCGGCTATCAATACGGAAATAGAATCCGGAGTATATGCAGACGATAGTATAAAACCGGGCCCCATAAATAAAATGCGCGCATCGTTTACCGGCGGAATGGGGTATTTGCTTGGCGATACCAAACCGGCCGTAGAGAATTTACAATCGATGGGTGTTAGCAAACAGCTGGCCGACGATTACTATAAGCAGCTAAAAATGGGCATGCAACTCAAAGCCTCCCTGTACTTTTACCTGCTAAAAGACTATTGGCTGGGAGCTGTTTACAATGGTTTTTACAGCCAGGCATCAGTTACCACTTCAATGCAAATGGATGAGGTAAACATGTATTATGGCGAACTAAGCGAACACTATTTTGTAAATTTTGCAGGTCTTTCGTTTTATTCGGAAGGACGTTACGGAAAACAGCAAAAAATCGGATTGAATTCTTCACTTACCCTCGGACCGGCATTTTATCGCGATGAGGCCGAGATGCTTAACGAGCAGGTGCTGATAAAAAGTACCACCTTTGGAATGCACACCACGCTGGGTTTTGAATATTACATAAAACCCAAGCTGAGCCTGACAAGCGAAGCCGGATTATTTTTGGCTAATGTAAAAAAGCTCAACATCGAAACCTTAAACGGTACGCAGGAAGTAGCGCTCGACAAGGACAATTACGAAAACCTGAGCCGTCTTGATTTTTCAGTAGGATTGGTTTTTTATTGGTAATACCCTAAACAAAAAAACATGAAAAAAAATACAGGATTTTATAAAAGTTGTTTAGCAATCGTTTGGCTATTAGCAATAAACGTATTGGTAGCTTGTAATTTTAATTTTCCGGAAGAGAACCAGGAACAGGTTTTTACCACCGATGTGCAAAACCATTTTGACACCGGAACTACAAGCGGAGTTATTCAGTTCAACCTGTCGGGGTCGGATAATGGAAAATTTCGTGTAGTGGTGTATCCGCAATGGCTCGGGATAAAAACGTTTGAAGGGAATTTATCTAATGGCAACTGTACTATTCCTTTTGATTTTAAAAACGTAAACGACTTTATGGTTGACGGAAGAGCAGAGGGATATTTGTTTGTGAAACTTGGCGATGCCGGGGTATTCCGGATTACAGTAAGCTACGGAAAAACCACTGCCGAACAGCCGCCGGTTGAAGGTCAGGAACCATTGTATTGCAGCACTGCCGAAATTGACTTTGGAACAGAAGACAACCGGAGCTTCTCTATTGCCAATTACGGATCGGTTGATAAATACTGGTATATTGAGAATATACCGGAGTGGCTCGAGCTGTCTCCTGCATCCGGAACATTGTATGGTGGCGAAACAAAAGATATTTACTGCACCGTAAATCGTGGCGAAATGACGCCGGGCGATTATTCGCAAATTATTAATATCGAATCCAACAACCCACAACTGTCGCACGGTGTCCGAATAAACATGACCGTTGCCGCAAGCGATGATCCGGTAAACTCGAAATCGTTAACCTGGTTTGATGGGGAATTGAAAGACGCGTATTACCATAAAACCACCGATGTGCTTTACCTTTTAACCCGCTCGCCCAATAAGCTATTGGTAAAAACTACCGGCAGTACCGAATTTAATGCCTACGATCTGGAACGGGTACCTTACTGTATTGATGTAAGCGAAGATGGTAAAATGCTTGTAATTGGCTACAACCAGGCTTATGTTGATGTGTGGAATGCCGAAACACTACAGCGCGAAAAGCTGATTGAAACCGATTGTGTACCCTACGATGTGGCCTTGGGAGAAAACGGTTGGTGCTACCTGGCACCCGACGAAGATCAGCATGTGCATCTTTACAGCCTGAACCTGGAAACTGGGGTAACTTTCCGCTCCACCTCGTCGGTAGCGCTTTACGAAAAATCGGTGCTGCGAAAAATCCCGGGTAAACCACTGATTTATATTACACGTCCGCAATTGTCGCCCACAGGCCTGTTAATTGCAAATATTGAAAAAGGTGCGGCCAACGATACCATTCCTTCGTGGCACGAAAGTATTGGCAAGGATTTTTGGTTTACGCCCGACCTGAATGCTTTGATTGGCGCCAATAAAGTCGTCTTTCGTACACCGGCTTATACTACCCAGTCGGTGCACGGGCAGGAGCTTTCGCGCCTAGGAACTATCGAAATTCCACGCAACTCCATTCAAAGTCTGGATTACAACCAAAAGCTGGAAACCTATTTTGTGGTGGGCTCAGATTATTGGTGGGCACCGGATGCTGCCGAAACCATTTACCAGGTGGATGCCGTAAGCTATTCAGCAGTAAAATCGTTTAAAGTTAGCACTTATCCCGGCTACCTGAATAACCAGAATAACCCCGATATGGATGTGCATTTCCTTTTCACCAATTTAGCAGGCACCGAGTTGTATGCACTTAAAAATGTAGACCGCACCCTGGAAATGAATAAATGGGCGCTTGAAATTTTTAGTTTGCCGCTCGAATAATTCAGGAGTAAAAAAATAGTTTGAAAAATCCGGTTCTGAAAGCAACCGGATTTTTTTTTGCTTTCAGCCTTAACAAAGTTATTGTAGCTTGCTTATTTTGTTGTAACCCAAACCTCTAACTTGATTTCCCGTAAAAACATCTGTAATTTTATGGTGCTAAACGATTTAAATAAACTGTCATGTCAAAAATCAACACTTTCTTCGCAGGCTTTCTGCTTGTTTTTTTAATGGCCTGCGGATCAAAACACAACGCTCCTGTTCAGGTGCTAAGTCAGAAAACCGGGGTTATTGCCACCAATTCTTACCTTTTGTATGACGAAGCCAGCAAAGAGGCGGCATTAATCGATCCGGGCGATACCATTCCGGCCCTGTTACAACATATAAAAAAGGAAAAGCTGCAACTCCGTTATATCCTGATTACCCATTGTCACCCCGATCATATTTTTGGATTTTCAACCATAAACCTGCGCGAAAAATTCCCACAAGCCAAAGTGGTTTATTCGGTTGAAGAGTGTGAAGACATGTTTAAAATTGTGGCCAAATGGAAAGAGGCCTATCCCGATGCCGTTTCGGAAGAAATACAGAAAAGCCCCGAATTTTTAAAACTTTTTACCATGGATTACCAGCGCATCGGAAAACCGGATATTTATGTAGAAGATCAGCAAAAACTTCCGCTGGGAAAAGCTGAAATTACAGCCATAAAAACACCCGGACATGCACGCGGAAGTGTTTCTTATTACGTAGATAATTTTCTGTTTTCGGGCGACGAACTTATCTACCATGCCGTGGGGGGCACTACCTCTTCGCCGGTGGCTTCCTTTCAAACACAGGTAAAATCCATAAGAAAACTATACAGCCTCTTGCCCGACGAAACCATCGTTTATCCCGGACATGGCCGGTCGACAACCATTGGCGAAGAAAAAAAGCATAATGCCAATATATCTGCAAACAGGGCCGTGCAATAAAAAGTAATCAACTTTGATTTGTGCTGCCATTTACTTAATTTGACAAGCACAAATAGTACCAGTATGAAGCAGATTTTTCTGTATGGATTTTGTAGCTTGTTTTTACTTCTGCTTTTTGAAAGCGAGGTAGTACAGGCGCAACAAACTGATACCATTGCAGCCGATACCAGCCTGGTTGAAAAGTTTCTTGGTTTGTTTGAAGAAGCCGACGCCGGCGACATACCCGAGATGAAACGCTCGCGCAAACAACAGGTTGATGAGCTGTTAAAAGCCATTCTTGAAGAACCCGGGAAATTACAGTTTAGCGGGGTGGCCACCACTTCGTTGCAGGTGCCGCTGGTAAACGATCCTACCTGGAAAGGCGTGGGCTCGTTTGATATTTTTGCCTACGTAAGTTTTGGTGCCAACGCTTTGTTGTTTTTTGATTTGGAAGCCGGAGGAGGCCAGGGGCCTGATGCGCTAATCCCTAATATCTCAGGGCTGAATGCCGATGCCGGCGGAGGCGATGGCAAAGGGCAAAACCTTACCGTACTGGAAGCATGGACCGAGTTTAAAATGTTTCAGGAAATATTTACCGTAACTTTTGGTAAAATAGATCCCACCAACTATTTCGATAATAACCTGCATGCCAACGACGAAACCTCGCAGTTTATCAGTGGGGTTTTTGTGAATAATCCGGTTCTGCCAGTGGGTTTAAACAGTCCGGGCATACACTTTCGAACCACTTTTTTAAAACGTTTTTACATTCAATACGGGCATTTTATGGCCGATCCCGATTCGCCCGATATAATGAAAAACCACCTGAAGCTTTTGGAAACAGGGCTAAAAGTTTTTCGCGGGTCGGGCTGGGAAGCGAATTTACGTGTGTTTGGGCACGAGCAGCCACTTGCCAATCACACCCGCGGCTATGGCTTGTCGTTTGATCAGCTGATTGCCAATAACTTTAGCATTTTTGCCCGTTATGGCGAAAACAGCAACGAACTGGCCGGGTGGCAGGGCATAAAAAAAGCATGGAGTGGGGGTATTGGTTTTCAGAAAACCGTGCTGCAGCGCGAGTTTAAAATTGGTTTGGCCTATGCCGAAACATGGGCCTGGCAAGCCGATAATCCTGAAAAACTGGCCGAATTTTACTTTAGCACCCAGCTAAACAAGTGGGTGTTTGTAACACCCAACGCGCAGTGGTTGCAGTCGTACCTGCCCGAAGTGGGTGAACATTTCCTGGCGGGCCTGCGTATTAATTTCAGCTATTAGCTGGGCGAAAAGGCCATAAAATTTTCACAGCCTATGCATAAACATCCGGTAAATCTTGCACTTCGTTTTTTTCTTGAAATTGCAGCACTTGTTGCCATGGGAAAATGGGGCTGGCAGCTTACCAACACCTGGCACAAATACCTCTTGGCGTTGGCAGTGCCGTTGTTGGCTGCTCTTATTTGGGGAGTGTTTGCAGTACCCAACGATCCCAGCCGCTCGGGAAAAGCACCAGTGCCGGTTAGTGGGGCAGTACGTTTGCTTATCGAGCTGCTGTTTTTTGCCCTGGCAGGTGCAGTACTGTTTCAAATGGAATATATTTTGGCGGCAGCAATACTGGCAATAGCCACGCTGGTACATTACCTGCTTTCTTACCAGCGTGTGCGCTGGCTTCTCAGGCAAAAAGCCGGGCAAAACAGGAGTTGATTTGCGGAACCGCTGCGCGCTATTCACAGCTGTTTCAAGGGTGTATTTACCCGATTAATCTCTGCTTGGTCTATTGTTTGTCCTTTTATTTCAACTACTTATCGAAATAATTTTGTGTTCTTAATGATCCGGGTAAATTTTGTTGACTGTAAAGAAAAACTGAAAATCATTTTTTGAGTCAATAAGCCATAAAAACTAAAAACAACATGTCCTATGTCATCAACATCGCGCCTTTTTTATATCGATAACCTGCGTATTTTTTTAATAAGTCTGTTGGTGCTGCTTCACCTGAATATTACCTATGGTGCCCCCGGCGACTGGTACTACAACGAGTCGGAAGCCGGTTTTCCCGAAATAATTGTACAAACCATGTTTAACATGACCAACCAGGCTTTTTTTATGGGCCTGTTCTTTTTTATTTCGGCCTATTTTACCGCTGCGTCCATACAACGTAAAACAAGCGGCCGGTTTTTAAAAGACCGCCTGGTTCGTTTGGGTATTCCCTTGCTCGTCTTCTATTTTTTACTGAATCCGTTAACCAATTTTATTCATTACAACCTTATCAAACACGAAGCGGTAACATTTCTCGAATTTTTAGGAAATCAGCGTGCACGCGGTTTTGGCCCACTGTGGTTTGTTGAAACACTGTTGCTGTTTACAATGCTCTACTTGCCCATAAGTAAGATGAAATGGAAAATTAAAATGGCCTGGCCCGGAACGGGAAAACTGGTTTTGGCCGCCCTGGGAATGGGCCTGGCACAATACCTTATTCGCATTTGGTTGCCTGTTGGGTGGAGTATGCCTTACACCGGATTTCAGTTTCCGTTTTTTGTGCAATACATTGTAATGCTGGTTACGGGTGTTCTGGCCTATAATAACAATTGGCTGGATGCCATAAGTTTTAAAAATGCATTGCGATGGTTTGTTTTTGCTCAGTTAATGATTTGGCTGGTATTGCCCGTTATTCTATATGTTGGAGGGAAAAACGGAGGTGTTGAAACATTTATGGGGAGTGGCAGCTGGCAGAGTTTTGCCTGGGCAATTTGGGAACAGCTGGTTGGCGTTGCCATGATAATAGGGCTGTTAGGATTGGCAAAACGCTACTGGAATAAACAAGGGAATGTAGCGCGGCAATTGTCAGGTAGTGCCTATGGTGTTTTTATTTTTCATGCGCCGATAATTGTAGGCGTTAGCGCCCTTTTTGTGAGTTGGCAAAACATAAATCAGTTGCTGAAATTTATGGTGGTGGCTCCGCTTGCCCTGTTGGTTTGTTTTGTGTTTGCGTGGCTGATAAAACAAATTCCGGGTATAAAAAAAGTAATTTAGTATTGCATTATACATACAAACGGAAGAGAACTGCTATTACTGCTGTGGTGTGATTAACAATGCATTAACCTCTGTTCGGGTGTTGTAGCGTTACTTTTTTACTATTTTTGAAAAAAACCATAAAAAATCTCATCATGTTAAATCGACTGGTTCTAGCCTTACTTACCCTTGTTGTATTCAGCTGTTCGCAGCAAAAAGAAAATAACTGGCCACAATACCTTGGCCCCGACAGAAATGCCACCATAAGCGATGCCGGTATTTTGCGCCAATGGCCCGAAAGCGGCCCGGCAAAAGTATGGGAATTTCCGCTCGGACCGGGGTATGGAGGAGCAGCTGTTTTCGACGGCGAAGTGTTTGTTCTCGACCGTATTAAAGGCGAAAGCGATGTGTTACGCTGCATCGATCTCGAAACAGGTGCCGAGAAATGGAACTACAGCTACGAAGCCAAAGGCGAATTGCCTTATCCGGGTTCGCGGGCCGTACCTGTTGTCGACGAAAATTATGTGTGGTGTGTTGGCCCGCATGGTCATTTTCACTGTATCGATAAAAAAACACAGCAGGCCGTTTGGATGCAAAACCTACTAAGCGATTACGGAGGCGAACTAAATACCTGGGGCTTTTCCGTATCGCCAATTGTAAGCGGCAATCTGGTAATTGTATCGCCACAGGGCGAAACTGCCGGGGTGGTGGCCTACAACAAAACCAGTGGCGAAGTAGTTTGGGAAAGTCGCCGCCTTAGCGGTTACCGTTTTCATGTGTCGCCGGTGTTGGGCAACTACGGCGGTGTAGAGCAGGTTATAATGACCAGCTCGTGTGTAAAAGGCGATGGTTTTACTACCGACGAAGTGGTGGCCTTTGAAGTAAAAACCGGAAAAGAACTGTGGAGCTACAAAGGTTTTGACTCTTTTGCCTGTATCGCTCCTCCGGTAGCAGTTGACGATAAACACCTGCTGCTCACCTCCTGTGCCTACAAAGATCGGTACGACCCGGTTACCATTCTGCTGGAAGTAAATAACGATGGTGAAATTTATCGTTTTAACGAGCTGTTCCGCAACGAAGAAGCGGGCTGCAAAATGCATCCTCCCTTAGTGATTGGCCAGCATATCTACCTGAATAACAACCGCCGGGTAAACGAAATGGTGTGTTTAAACTGGCAGGGCGAACGCTGCTGGCCCGAAAAATCAACACCGGGTTTCGAGTTGGGTTCTATTGTTATGGTTGACGGAATGCTCATCAATCAAAATGGTAAAAACGGCGACCTGCACCTGATTGAGCCAACACCCGAAGGCTATAAAGAAGTGGGTAAAGCCTCGTTTTTTACCGCTGAAAAATCACAGGCCTGGTCACCAATGGCTTTTGCCAACGGTAAACTGCTGGCCCGCGACAACGAAAAACTGGTTTGTGTGGAGTTGAAGGAAAGCTAGTTTATAACCACAATAAAATCCAGCGGCATCTTCTCTATTCCCCCGTGTTTGCAGCCACCGACAGCAAGTTTTGGTGCTTCCAGTTTTATTGAACATATTTGCAATGTATCATGAATCCCGATTTTATCGGGATACCAACCGAGCAAGCATAGCCACGGTGGTTGAGTGTTATAACACACCTGCTCTTGACGGCCCAGGTTCTGTTCTTTTGCTTTTTATCATCGTTAAAAAATCGTTTGCAGAACGCTGCTATGCGCTGATTTTTGCCTTGTTAAAAAACAAAACTACTTCAACTTAACCGTCATTTCAGGTATGTAATCACACGAGTATGCGGACAGTCTGTCAAAAACAATTGCCATTCAGACATTTTTCCGACAATACATGATGCACAAGGTTTAACTATATAAAATTTGTGCCTTATGAAAGAGAGTAATTCTAACTGGATCAACAAACTTGAAAAACACGACCAGTTATTTAAGATGAGATTTAAACTTTTGAATTCTGAAGCATATCCACTTAATATCAGAACCTGGGAAAAAGTGGATAACGTTAGCTTAAAGGAATTTCTTCTTGGCGAAGAAAACAGATTGCCATTGTTCGTTCAAACCATGTTCGATACTTTTCCAAAAAACATAAGGCTTGCACAGGGACAATACTTTGCTGTTTTGATAAAATTTCTGAGTGGCAATGTTATTGCCTTAGCTATTTATCAAAAAGATGCTCTGCGGGATAAACGAATTCATTGGATAGCTAATTAGCGGAATTAAAAAGAACAAATCAATCCCTTACAATCCAATAACAAAACAAAAATGAAACAACTTATTCTCCATATTCCCCACGCTTCCACTTATATCCCCGACTTCACAGGCTACTTAATAAATAGTGAAGCTTTACAGGCAGAAATTCAAAAACTAACCGACTGGTACACCGACGAGCTGTTTAGCAACAAACTGGATGAGGCGGTGATAGCGCCATTCTCACGGGTGTTTTGCGATGTGGAACGGTTTACCGATGATTTGCTTGAACCCATGGCGAAATCCGGAATGGGAGTATTGTATGAAAAAACCGATGAGGGAAAGCCAATGCGACAGGTGAGTGCCGGTTTACGCTACGAGGTAGTGGAAAAGTATTACAACCTGCACCACCAACGATTAACTGAAACTGTTGAAAAGCAACTGGCCAGATACAACAGTGCTTTGCTTATCGACTGCCATTCGTTTCCTGATATTCCGCTTAAACGCGACCTTGACCAAAATACCCGGCGCCCCGATTTTAACCTTGGCACTGATTCATTTCATACCCCATCCCAACTTGCACACCTTGCCAGGCAGTTTTTTACGGAACGGGGTTTTAGCGTTGAAATTAATCGTCCGTATGCCGGAACACTGGTACCCTTGCAATGGTATCATGCCGACAAACGTGTGTACTCGCTAATGCTGGAAGTAAACCGCCGTCTTTACCTTCAATCCGGAACGAACAAAAGAAACAGTAATTATAAAAAGGTGCAGGCGGTGGTGCAGCAATTTCTTGACCATTTAAGAAATGGCAACTGCTACCAGGAATAATTCGTTGACGGGGTGGTATAGCTACACCACCTCCCCACTGATTCCGTTGCACTGCATCAGCGGTACTCCTCCTGGCAGGAGGAGAAATTAATACATCCCAATTTTATCCATTATAATAACAGATAAGCCAGTGCACGAACATTTCCCCTCCATAAAATCAGATATTCCATATTGTTTCCCCCATTTGGGGGAAATGTCAGGGTAAGGCACTGGCGCTGGCCGACAAAGGGGGGCAGGAGGGGGGTACCGCGTTTACAGCGGTGGGGTGGTGAATTGGAACAATTGCCTCAAATCATTAACTCTTATCTGTCCCACGTTTGCAACGAGGGGCGGAGGGAGAGTGCAGTGACCGAAGTAATCTTTATAGCTCCACCATGCAAACCAGGGGCAGATGAGCTATGTCCCGCTCTCCTTGAGGTTTGCTTGTTAACAATAAGATTAGGAATCGATTATTTTTTACCTATTTTTAAAAGGTATTCCGAATGGATACGCTTGTTTTAAGAAGTGATAAGCCTATGGTAAGTTGTGAGATATTGGGGAAGAAATGGTTTTTTGTAAGCTTTTTGTTAGTTGTTTTTCAGCTGGCAGGAAAACCCCGGAATTTACCCCCGCAAACAGTAAAACACCTCGCTACCTTAAACGACACCGAAAAAATTGATTACCTGGCCAATTTATGCTGGACCCTGCGCGGTCAGGAAAACGAAAACGCCATACTTTACGGGCAATACGCCCTGCACCTGGCCGACAGCCTGAACATGCAGGCGCAGGTAGCCCGCATTAGCAACTACCTGGGTGTTAATATGCTGTATTTCCGCTACGATACCAAACAGGCCTGGCATTATTTTCGCGATGCACTTGACCACAGCATTAAAGCACAAGACAGTATACAAATGGGTTTTGCGCACGACAATATGGGCTACCTCTACCTTATTCACGGCGACGAAAACAATGCCTATACCCACGAAAAAATTGCCGAAGAATTGTTTGCCCGCCTCAACGACGAACAAGGGCTGGCCTACATTTATACCAATCTTGGCCTCGTTCATCAGGCGCGTAAAGAGTATAAAGATGCCATGGACTATTTTCTTCGCGCCAGGGCGATTCACCTGAAAAACAATAACCAATCCGGCACGGCAGCCATACTCTATTGTATGGGCGAAAATTACATCCTTCAGCAACAGCCCGATTCGGCGCTTAGCTATTTTCACGAACAATTAACCATTTCAGAAAAAGAAAAAAATAAAAAATACATTGCACAAGCTTTAAAAGGCATGGGCGAAGTGCACTACCAGCAACAAAATTATACCGAAGCTTTAAGCGTATTAAACCGGGCTATGGAGCTGGCTATGGCCGAAAACGATAACCTGCTGCTTATAGGGATGTACACAAATAAAGCCCTGATTTATGCTAAAACAGGTTTCCCGCAACTGGGCGAAATAGAATTGCAGAAGGCCCTTGAGCTGGCTGGCCGGCTACAGCTGCCAAAAGAAATTTTCAACATCGGACAGGCCTATACCGAATTATATGCCTCCACTGGTTTTAACGAGTACTCGGCTGCCACCTATAACCAACTTTTCGAGCGCTACAATCAGCTGTACGATCAGCTGCAGAAAGAGACCATTATCAACGAAAATCAACATTTTGAAACGCTGCAGGCACTTAAAGAAATGGAACAGGCAGCGCTTAATGATAAAAAACTGCATAAATCGTATGTGGTTATTCTGGTATTAGTCCTGCTTCTGTTGCTGGCATTTATCTGGCTGTCGTATTCAACACGGCAACTAAACGAACAACTCCGGCAAAGCAACAGTAACATGGTTGCCGAGGTTAAACAAAAAGAGCAGGCTTTGCACGAGCTCGAAAAATCAGAAATGGAATTGAAAGCCAGTATCAACACCAAAGACAAGCTGTTCTCCATTATCAGCCACGACCTGCGAAGCCCTTTTAATGCCATACTGGGCCTTTCAAGAATGTTGCACGAAGAAGAGGACAAGACCGATAAGCAAGAGCAAAAACAAATTACCGAAAACCTGCTTAACGCCGCCGAAAATGCCTATAATATGCTCGATAACCTCTTGATTTGGGCAGCAACACAAACGCAGCGTATTCGTTTTTCGCCCGGGCTGTTATCGGTTAAAAGTATGGTAAACGATAGTATATCGTTGCTATTGCTGGCAGCAAAAGATAAAAATATTAGTGTACACCAACAGTCGGATACCGATTACCAGGTGCTTGCCGACCGCGAAATGCTGAAAATTATTTTACGCAACCTGTTATCGAATGCCATAAAATTTACCCCCGACCAGGGTGAAATTTGGGTAAGCTGGCAGCCGGTGCCCGAAAAAGAGCTGCTGAGTATTTCAGTGCAGGACACGGGAATAGGGATAAGCCCTGAAGCCCAAAAACAGCTTTTTAAACCCGATGGTGTTAAATCGGTGCCCGGTACCCGCAACGAAAAAGGAACAGGGCTGGGCCTGCAGTTGTGTAAAGAGTTTGTTGAAAGACAGGGCGGCACGCTCCACCTCGAAAGCCAGCCCGGTAAAGGCAGTACTTTTTCGTTTACGCTGCCCTGCTCCGGTGCCGAAAATCTAAATTAATCGCTTCCCCCTCAGCCTTGCACAAGAGGGATTCAGCATGTCCAAAGGGCTTTGTCTGTATGCAAGAAGCTTTATAGAAAGTTGCTACGGAAGTAAATAAGTTACAAATCGCGATCAAAAGATTTTCTTGCTACCTTTAAGCAGCATGCGCATGATAAAACAATTACAAGCATTATTTCGTCCCGAGCGTTACCACGGCTGGCGGCGCAGCAAACGGTATTTCGAAGGCTGGTACTACAAAGCCGTTTCGGCCGGCGGGAAGGAGGCTTTTGCTTTTATTCCCGGAATAGCTATGGATGAGCAGGGCGAACAACATGCTTTTATTCAGGTGCTCGATGGAAAGGCGCAAACAGCTGAATACATTTCCTTTCCGGCCAATATTTTTTCTGCCGCATCCGCTTCTTTTCAAATCCGTATTGGCGATAGCAAATTTACGGGCAACAGCATAAAGCTGGCCCTCAACGATTATTCCGGAACGCTGCAGTTTAAAAATACGGTTCCCTGGCCCAACAGGTGGTATTCGCCCGGAATTATGGGGCCTTATACTTTTGTTCCTTTTATGGAGTGCTACCACGGTATTGTAAGTATGGATCATGCGCTGGAAGGGACCTTAAAAATTCGGGGCAGATCCATCGATTTTAGCGGCGGACGCGGTTACATCGAAAAAGACTGGGGGCACTCTTTTCCATCGGCGTATTTCTGGATGCAGTCGAACCACTTTGCGCACCCCGGCATTTCCTTTAAAGTATCGGTGGCCAAAATTCCCTGGCTGCGGAGTTCGTTTGTGGGCTTTATTGCCGGATTGTATGTTAAGGGCAGTTTATTCGAATTTACCACCTACAACGGCACACAACTGTTACGGTCAATGGCCGATAAAAAGCAGGTGAAATTGCTGATGGAAAACAAAAAATACCGCCTCGAAGTAGTGGCACACCGCGATCAGGCTACCGAACTGGCCTCACCGCTTTCCGGAATAATGGACGGCCGTATCAGCGAAAGCATGACTTCAGCAATTGAAATTACGCTCAGCGATAAAAAAAGCGGCAACGTCCTTTTTAGCGACACCGGCCGTAATGCTGCCCTCGAAGTGGCGGGGAAAATTGAAGAAATTACGCTTGAAGGATAAAAAACTACATGAAGTAAAACCGCTAACAACAGCATAAAACAAAAACATTGGAAGCCGAAGTAAATGAAATAAATAACACCACCTATCCCTCAGACAGGACATTGGCTTTAACGGTCAGAAAACTGGTGCACCTGGTAACCGGACTGCTTCTTTTGCTTCTAAGCTACTTTATTGAACGCGATGTTTTGCTGGTACTGATCATTGCCGGTTCCATCATTGCGTTTGTCACCTTTCGTTTTAAAAGCTGGCAACTTGTTCATAAAACCGAAAGTAAGAGCCTCGGTACCCTGTTTTATCCGCTGGGGATCCTCCTCTCGTTTTTACTTTTGCTTGATTTGCCCCTGTATTATTTTCAAACCGCACTTATGGTGTTAACGCTTTCCGATCCGTTGGCCAACCTAAGCGGAAAAATCAATACCGGGAACATCACATTCCGACCAGGAAGCGATAAAAAAAGCCTCTTCGGATTCATGGCTTACTCCCTCTCTAATTTGATAGTGTTGGCGGTTTTTCTGCCGCAGGCACTGTTTGCCGATGTGTTTTTTGTGCTTGCTGTATTGTTGCTTGCGGCCTGTTTTGAGCTTGTTTCGTGGCGCGGTTCCGATAATTTGTCGATTCCCGTCGGACTGGCGCTCTTCTTTATTTTTCAGCACACCCAGCAGCCCGATTTCCTATTTGTTTGCGGGGTACTGATGGTTGTAATTGCAGGTACTTACCTGCTGAATAAATTAAAACTGCTCACCCGCAGCGGAAGCCTGGCAGCCGGAGCACTGGGCTTTTATTTAGCGCTTGTTGCCGGATGGAACTGGTTGTTGCCGGTGGTGTTTTTCTTTGTGAGTTCGGTGGTGTTTACCCGAATAAATCCAATGCGCAGCATGAAGAAAAAACCATCGGGCAGACGAAATAGTTGGCAGGTACTGGCCAATATTTTATGGGCACTCCTGAGTTCAATGTTGTTCCTTGCTACAACCAATGAGCGGTTTATTTTCTTTTTTATTGCCAGTGTTGCAGCCGTTACAGCCGACACATGGGCAAGCGAGGCCGGTCCGCTTTTTAATAAACAAAGTTTTTCGGTAGCCGACTGGAAAATGTACCGGGCAGGAACAACAGGCGGTATTTCTTTTGGCGGAACATTGGCAGCACTGGCAGGGGCTTTCCTCGTTTCCGCCGGAGCGTATTATTTGTTTTTTCACACCTGGAACCCAACAGACATCGGAATACTTACCCTGGCGGCATTTCTGGCCTGTATTGCCGATACCTTTTTAGGGGCTTTTGTTGAGGAGAAACTCCGGCAATCCGCGTTTTTCAGAAAGCAGCAAAAACAGGATTCATTTGCGCCCAACGATTTGGTTAACCTGGCCGGATCGTTTACAGCCTGGGTGTTTTACCTTGTGCTGTATGTTCTTGTATCGTAAATGTGTTAAAAGAAGCAGCTTAACATTTTACCGTATACGTATGATAAAAACAGACTTTGTTATCCTTCCATTCCGTACTGCATCAATTCAGAAAGTTATAGAGTACAAACCCAATAATCATTGTCACCGAAAAAACAAGGTGGATCAACACCGTTAATTTGGCACCGGCTTTTAGCTGATCCGGATCAGCGTGGTGTTTCCAGATGATTCCCGCAGCTTTGGGAAACAGCAAAATATACGGAAGCAACGACAGTAGCAGGGGCCATGTATTGCCCGGATATTGCGTAAACAGCAAAAGGATATTTATAGCCAGCGCCAGCTGCACCACAACATACAAAACCGATGTAAACCGAGTTCCCCTGCGCGAGGCAACACCGTGTTTTCCTCCTTTCCGGTCAGCCTCCAGGTCAATCATTTGTCCCACCAGTAAAATTGATGAAGTGCTGAGACCGGTGGTGGGCAGCAACCAGGGCAGCTGCGAATGAAAGACCATGTTCTGACTTACTGCCGCTATAAGAATCGCCATGGGGCCAAAAGCCAGCCACACCGACACCTCACCCCAGCCGCGGTAAGCAAGTTTGGCAGGCGGTGCCGTATAATATTTGCTAAAAAATGCCGAAACAAGAAACAGCACCCACAGCAGTACTCGCAATTCCTTATTGATCAGAAAAGTGAGAGCAATGGTTCCCCCAAAAGCAACAACCAGGCCGGTGCGTGCCAAAAAATACATCTTCCCCATCAGCTCCGGATGGTCGAGCAATACGCCCGAACCACCACTCGATTCGTTGCGGTGTTCATTCACTTTGTCGGTGCCCTGCAGCGTATCGTAAATATCGTTATACACATTGGTGGCCACGTGCAAACCCACCCCAATAAGCAATACAACAATAAAATTCAACACATCAAAACTTTCTTTTACGCCGGCACTCCACAAAGTTCCAATTACAATGGGGGCAATAATACTACTCAGAAATGGCGCACGAATCATTTTTAAAATACCGGGATTATCGTTCATGTTTTTTGTTTTAGGTTCGCTAAAGTTACGTTCAATGTGCTGTAAATTACAAAGAAAATTGGCAAATGCCGAAGATTCAATGCTTGTCATTGCAAGCCACCTGGATTTCTCTTACTACCCCTCGTTTGCAACAAGGGGCAGAGCGGTGGGGTATAGCTACACCACCTCCCCACTGATTGCGTTGCACTCCATCAGCGTTACTCCTCCTGGCAGGAGGAGAAATGTTTGAATTCCAATTCAATTTCCGGGATACCAAATGAAGCCTGCAGCACGAACATTTCCCCTCCATAAAATCAGATATTCCATATTGTTTCCCCCATTAGGGGGAAATGTCAGGGTAAGGCACTGGCGCTGGCCGACAAAGGGGGCCAGGAGGGGGTACCGCAATACCAAAGCAACCTTCCCATACCCCCCTTTCGTCGATCAGCTGCTCGTGTAGGTCGTATTTATTTGTCGATCCAACTCAAAATGTTCTACCTTACAAAGCAAAGAAGAAATGATGAACATTTTAATAGTTGGGGCAAGCGGAGCAACAGGCCGCTTGCTGGTAAAAGATTTATTGGATCGCGGAGAAAAAGTAACAGCCGTTGTGCGGTCAACAGAAAAACTGAACACGCTACTGCACGCTACGAACCTTAAAGTAGTTGAAGCCCCGGTGCTGGAGCTTAGCGATAACACAATGGCCGAATTGGTTCGCGACTGCGATGCTGTAGTTTCATGTCTGGGGCACAACATGAGCTTTAAAGGTATGTACGGAAAGCCGCGCCGCCTGGTAACAGATGCAACTCGCCGGTTGTGTGCAGCCATCGGGGTGAATAAACCACAAAAACCGGTGAAGTTTATATTGATGAATACCTCCGGCAACCAGAACCGCGATCTGAACGAGCCCCTTGTTTCGGCTGAAAAAATCGCGATTGCTCTGCTACAAATACTGGTGCCTCCTTTTACCGATAATATAGAGGCAGCAGAATACCTCCGCACGCAAATCGGGCAGCACCATTCCTTAATTGAATGGGCAGCAGTACGCCCCGACAGCCTGATCGATGAGGACAGTGTGAGCCCCTACGAGATTCATCCTTCGCCCATACGAAGTGCTGTTTTAAATCCCGGAAAAGTAAGCCGCATAAACGTAGCCCGCTTTATGGCCGAACTAATATGCAACAACGACACCTGGAAACGCTGGAAAGGACAAATGCCGCTTATCTACAACCGCGAAACAGCAGAAAAGTAGCCCGGTTTTTCGTTTGCCTTTTTCATCGCTACCGCGCGAATCCTTTCGCGTGGTTTAACCTTACTACCCCTCGTTTGCAACGAGGGGGGCAGGCGTTCAGTCGAGTGTATCGACAAATAGGAATCATGGAAAATAACTGTTTCCAACTCTTTAGGACGGCGTTAAAAACGACAAAAAGTTCACCCCTCCATACAAACAAGGGGCAGAGAAGAGTCGGATAGTTCTGTTTAAGGGATATTTCTGTAAACATTTGATGCCGCAGGCATCTGTCTTCCGGCTTTCTTCCTAACTTTAATCCTTAATCGATCATCCTTAATCTTTTAAAATGGATGTACACAACAAAATAACCCGCTCGTATAATATGAGTTGCATTAAGGGGGAGGATATCTGGCCCAAGGTGGCCATTGTTACTCATAGTCCGTTGACTTAAATGATAATCACCGATATCTTTACTTCTATGAAAATTTATGTATCAATCGAATTCGTAGAAGAGGAAATAGAAAGTTTCGATTTACCCGAATTTTATCTCAACGAAGCTCTTACGCCATGGGACAAAATTGAAATTCATCCTATTGTTGAAATTGAAAGTGGTGTTTGCGAGATAATTTATGAAGAGAAAGAGTCCTTTTGGGGTGTCTATTTGCACCAAATTGAAGGTGGTTTAAAATGTGTGGCTGATGTGAAAAGTAAAATCGAGGCAGATATGCTGGCTGAACTTATTTTTAGATGCTCAAATTCTAGGGTTCATTAGTTTTAAAAATATTTTTGATTTGAACATAATCGATTAAATTTGGATAATTAATTTGAAAAAACACCATGACTAGTCTTGGCCTCTACGAACAACTCATAAACAAGCTGATTGATTCCAAATTGAATGAGCTTGATAAAAATGAATTTCACATTAAAGAGACAAAAGTTGATAAGAGTGAAGCATCCAAAGTTTTATCACATTATTTAATTGAAAGAATACAGTTTGCTTTGAGTTTAATTTCAGGAGATGATAGTATTGAGAAGCAAATTGAAATTTCAAATAAGATTATCAGGCTTCTAAGAACAGAGCTTAATAATGAAGAATTTGATAATGATTTGATTTTAACAGAAGCAAAAATTCTTACGGCAATTTTCTCAAAAATTGATCCGCGTTTCTCGAACTTTGATAAATATCTAAAAGAAATTACACCTTACACTAGGCTTTCTCAAAGCGAATTATTTACTGGAAATAATGCAGGTGTTTCACTTGAAAGTGAAATTAAGAAGGAAATACTTTCTTCTGATAGAGTAAGTTTCCTTGTTTCGTTTATAAAGTGGACAGGTATAAGGATATTTGAAAAAGAACTCCTTGAATTTACCGAAAGAGGCGGAGAATTAAAGATAATAACGACCTCGTACATGGGAGCTACCGACTTAAAAGCAGTTGAGTTTTTATCGGGATTAAAAAATACAGAAATAAAGGTTTCGTATAATACGGATAATGAGCGTTTGCATGCAAAAGCATATTTGTTTTATCGAAATACAGGATTTCATACAGGTTACATCGGTTCTTCTAATATATCGCGTTCTGCATTAACAAACGGGTTAGAATGGAACATGAAAGTTACCACAAAAGAAGTAGGTCATATCATTGATAAATTCCAAAAGACATTTGACACTTACTGGCAAGACAAAGAGTTTGAATCTTTTGATAATTCTGGGCATAAAGAGAAGTTAAGAGTAGCTTTGAGAAGAGAAAGAAGAGGAACGAATAATAGCATTTCTGCCCATTTTGATATAAAGCCATTCCCGTATCAAGAAGAAATTTTAGAAAAGCTTGAAGCTGAACGATTGGTGCATAATCGTTTTAAAAACCTAGTGGTAGCAGCAACCGGAACTGGTAAAACAGTTATTTCAGCTTTTGATTACAAGAAATTTAAGCGACAGAATTCAAATTCAAAATTATTATTTGTAGCTCACCGGAAAGAGATACTTCAGCAAGCACAAGCAACATTTCAAGGAGTTTTAAGAGATAATAATTTTGGGGAATTATGGGTTGATGGCCTTGAACCAGAAAAATATGATTTTCTATTTGCTTCCGTCCAAACATTGAATAACAGAATGGACTCCCTTCAACTTTCATCAAATTATTACGATTATATAATAATTGATGAAGTTCATCATATCGCAGCATCCAGCTATCGTTCTATTCTTAAACACTTCAATCCTAAAATTCTTTTAGGATTAACAGCAACTCCAGAAAGAATGGACAATGAAGATATCTTAAAAGATTTTTCAGATGTTATTGCTGCGGAAATTAGATTACCACAAGCTTTAAATCGTAAATTACTTTGCCCTTTTCAGTATTTTGGAATTACTGATAGTATTGATTTGTCAAATGTTTCGTGGCAAAATGGGAGATATTTGCCAAGTGAATTAACAAAGCTATATACTCAAAATGATAAACGAGTTGGAGAAATACTTTCAAATCTTGAAAAATACATAACTGATATAAACGATGTAAGGGCGCTTGGGTTCTGTGTAACTCAGGCACATGCACAGTATATGGCCGAAAAATTTACTTTAGCCGGTCTGAAAGCCGATTACTTAGTTAGTTCAAGAAATGCGGATCGGGAAGAATTAAGAATAAAATTACTGGAAAAGAAAATCAATTATTTATTTGTAGTAGATATATTTAATGAAGGCGTAGATATCCCGGAAATTGATACTGTGTTATTTTTACGCCCGACAGAAAGCTTAACTGTTTTTCTTCAGCAGTTAGGAAGAGGTTTACGCTTAGCTGATAATAAAGATTGTTTAACTGTTCTTGATTTTGTTGGCAACTCGAGGCCAGAATATGATTATGAAGGAAAATTCAGAGCTTTGGTAGGGAAAACTAATACTTCCATAAAAAAAGAAATTGGAGACGATTTCCCTCATTTACCTCTTGGTTGCTCAATCGTTTTGGAAAAACAAGCGAAAGACTTTATCCTCCAAAATATTATTAATGCGACTTCAATTAATAGAAATAAGCTACTTGCAAAAATCCGTAATTATCAGCATCAAACTTCTTTACCATTAACTCTTAAGAATTTTACAAACCTGTACCATATTCCCTTACAATTAATCTACAAAAGAGACAATTGGAAAAGGTTGTGCGCAGAAGCAGGCCAGATCGAAAATTATTCTGATGAAAATGAAAAAGAAATTTGTAGAGCAATTAACAAAAAATGGCTTTCATGTAACTCAAACTCTTACTTTCAATTTATTTTGACTTTGGCGAAAAAAGGATTCAAAGTTGATTTGAATGCTCTTAATGAAGAACAAAAGTTGATGTGTTTGATGTTGCATTATGATGTTTGGCAGACTGCTGGTGGTTTTTCTTCATTAGAGGAAAGCATCCGAGCAATAGGAAAGAATGAAGTATTAGTCGAAGAAATTATTGAGATTATAGAATTATTAATTGACAAAATCGATTTCTTAGAAAGTGATATCAAACTTCCATATTCGCAACCATTAAAACTTCATAGCCGATATACCCGTGAACAGATTCTGACAGCGTTCGGACATAGTACATTTGAAAAAAAATCAACTAATCGAGAGGGAAATGCTGATAACAAGAAATTGAATACTGATGTTTTATTCATTGACTTAATTAAGTCAGAAAAAGACTTTTCTCCATCGACATTATATGAAGATTATGCCATTAGTGAAACACTTTTTCATTGGCAGTCTCAAAATGCTTCAAGACCAGATAGGGGAAAAGGATTAGGCTATATTCGTCACCTTGAAACTGGGAAAATAATTTTATTGTTTGTCAGGGAAAGAAAGAACGATGAATTTGGAAATACAATGGGATATGTATTCTTAGGTGAAGGAAAAATAACTGAGTATTCAGGGGCAAAACCTATGAACATAAAATGGGCATTAGAAGAACCGATGCCTCCATATTTATGGAAACAATCGGCAAAAATGGCGGTAGGTTAATTATCAATTATGAGCAACATTCTCCAACATATCACCCACCTAAACCAAGGCGTAACCAAATACGGCAAGGCTCCCCATAAGCCAGTGCTTTTATTGGCGGTGATAGAGAGTTTTGAAAGTGGTGAGATTGTGGAGAATTGGATTGAGATTACCGATGCCTTGGTGCAGCGCTTTCTTGATATTTGGAATGTTGTGGTAAAAACACACCATACACCCACCTTTGCTTTGCCCTTTTTTCATCTTAAAAACGAAAAAGGTGAGTTTTGGAAACTTATTACCTATCCCGGAAAAGAGATTCCAACCACAAGAAGCAATTCAATAAAAAGTTTAAGGGCTCTTGATGCCACAGTTTTGGCAGCGCAGCTTTCAGAAGAACTGTATTTGGCATTCATTGATCCGATAAAACGCAGGGAAATAAAGGCTACATTGCTAAGTAAATACTTTGGTATAAAGCAGGTTTCGGAGTATGCGTCGGCAGAAGTTTATTCGGCAAAAGTGAAAGCACAAATGCTTTACGATCCTGAAAAAAACTATGCCCGAACAGTAAAACAAACCCTAAACCAACAACCTAAAGAAGTTCGTGATGAATTTGTGGCTGCCCGTAGTGCTGTTTTCCGTAAAGCCATTTTGGAAGTTTACGATAATCAGTGTGCAATAAGCGGGTTAAAAGTTGCCGATGCTAAAAATCGTTCATTGGTTGATGCCTGTCACATTACCCCATTTGCCGAAACTTATAACGATTCAATCCGAAACGGACTGGTACTTTCGCCAACTTTTCACCGTGCTTTTGATCGCGGTTTGATTGCAATTTCTGATAAGTACAAAATATTGGTGCATCCTACTATGAAAGATTTTAACCCGGAAACAGGTATCAAACAATTCAATAATAGAGATATCTTTCTCCCAACCAACAGCCAATTTCATCCTTCGGGAAAACTCCTTCGGGAGCACCGTTTAAAATTTGGATTTTAAGGCAAAAACATTTCCTATCCCTTTATCCACAAGCCTTTCAGCGATTTTCACGCTTTGGGTACAGGCCTTTTACCCAAGGGTAGAAGGACAATTACCAAGGGTATAATAGCTATTCCCTTGGGTAAAGGAGCAATTCCTTAGGTAATAGCTATGCTACCCAGGGGTAAAACCATTATTACCTGGGCTAGAACGATAATTCCCTAAAGGATAATAGCTATTCCCTGTGGGATAGAAGTAATTACTTAGGTAAAAACTATTATACCCAAGGGGAGCGGCCTTATTACCAAGGGTAAATGTTAAAAATCCGAAGTAAAAAACTGAAAAATACAAGAGGTAAGGAGAAATGAAAAGGGGATGGCGAGAAACGAGCATGTAAAATATGTAAACCCAGGGAGATGATAAAAATAGATGCGAGTTACACACTATACCGCTAAAAACAAACAATTTTAATAGTGTGAAAAACCGGAGCCGGCAAGCTCCTCCGGTTTTATCACGTAAGAGGTTAATCCTTTTCCGGATCTTTTTTTGTAGTTCGCCCGGTATTACGGAGTTTTTTTATCTCCAGTACCAGGTTGTGTTTCTTTCCCAACAGACCGGAGATTAGGTCTACCGTAGCTGAGCCATCGGTATACGCAGTGTCGAGCGTTTCGTTGGCCAGTTTGGTAGCATCTTTGGCTGCAGCTGCCGCTTCAATTTGTTTACCTTCCGCGTCGTCGGCAGTCGTTAATTCTGTTTGTAACTGTGTGATCTTTGCTGTAGGGTCGAAACCCTTGTCGGAAAGAAGGCTTGTATTCTGCTGCAGGATCACAATTAACTGCTGCACAAAATCACGCTTCTTACTCTCAGTTAAATTTGCCATATTTAAATGATTTAATAATTATGGAATAGTTATTAATTCGGGCCACCTGTTTGCTTGCCGGCGCAGGTGGCCTTTTTGGTATGCACGCCATTATACCTGGGCGTGTACATGTACCACAAACAGGCACATGTGAACAAATAGGGTCGATGTTAAAACGTTACGGTAAATTCAGAGGGTTCTGGGTTAACCGTGTTTTTGGTTTTTAACCACTATAAAATTATGGAAAATACATTTGGTTATCAATATGTTATGTAGCAGGGAAGGACGACCACCTCCCTCCCGACTTCAGGTTGTTTCATCGGGACAGGCTCCCTGACTCTTCCCCTTACTCTACCCCTCGTTTGCAACGAGGGGTCAGGCGTTCAGTCGATTGTATCGACAAATAAAAAATCATGGTAACTATCGGTTAACAACTGTTTAGGACGTCGTTACAAACGACAAAAAGTTAGCCCCTCGTTGCAAACGAGGGGCAGGTGAGGATAAGCCTGCAGCACGAACATTTCCCCTCCATAAAATCAGATATTCCATATTGTTTCCCCCATTTGGGGGAAATGTCAGGGTAAGGCA
>NZ_CAJXYQ010000002.1 GCF_913063105.1 uncultured Draconibacterium sp.
TCAATCGTGCTATTTGGTAACTTTGAAAAAACACAAAGGTTATTTTTGACTTGATTCTTTGCTTCGTTTCTCATCTAAGGAGAAATGAAGGCCTGCCCGGCGAGGGTTTAAGCTTATTAATTGATTCGGCTTTCATATTTTAGCAAGCTAATTAAATGAGTTGCTCCACCTGAAATTCTAACTGATCCGGAATTACAGTTGTAACAGACCGGACAGTGCCAATTTTACAAACTTTTGTGTTGCATAAAAAAGCATCTTAAAAATGTATCAGAAACAGTTTATTACCATTTTTTCAAGTAGAATCACTCCTTGGGTTATAGGCATTTCTGAATACTTAAATCAGCTTAAAACTCAATCCAATTCAGCCTTTTATCTTCCAATAGAAACAATGAAGCTATTACATTTGTAGTGTACAAACCCATAGATGAAATAGGATAAGAGGATTAGTTAGATTCATTAAGTTGTTAATAGACTGGATTAAGAGAAAAAATCCCGGAGTGGACGCCGGGATTTTTTATTACTTCAGGTATTTAAATTCTGAAAAACAGGAGTGCTCATGGACGCGAGCACTCCTGTTGTATTTTTAAACTAAAGTTGAATTGTTTTACTGGTTGTTCCTGCTTTTTGCGAAACGTATTCCAGTTTTAATGTTCCCTTGCATTCAACAATAAATTCGTATTCGGCTGTGGCATGGCCTTGCAGGGCAAAGAACTGAATTTCGGGTTTGTGTTCTTTGTAACTCACCTGGTTGAGGCGATAGTTATTTATTTTACCACCGGCAATAACTTTTGCGCCGGTAACTTTCAGGTGATCGATAGTATAGAGCTTATCCTTAACAGCCTGGGCTGTCATGGTTGATAATCCGTTTTTGTTTTTTAAACGAACCCGAACCCTCTGCAGCTTATTTCCCAGTTCAATTGTATCAAAAACATCAATTTCAACCTCGGGTGTTTCGTTAGCCGCCAGTAAAACCACCGATGCATTGCGGTGTACCAGGTCGGGCAGCATAAAAGGATGGGGCAGGCGAGAGCTCATTTTTACCCAACCGCCAATTTCAATTTCACCATATACAGGATGATTGTAGCTTTTCCATTCTTTATACAATTCGCCCTGCACCACGTTGTCGTTAAACTTTAGCTGTTCGCGGCTACGTTCGCTTCTATCGTTTTCGGTGCTCTTCGCTGTACCGGGTTTATCGCTTTTTTCCTTGTAGGTTTCCTGCGAGCGCATAAATAATTCGCCCACAAAAGAGTAAGAGCCATGCACAAAAAACATTTGTCCGTCGGAGTCGCCATAGGTAGGGTACAGTTCATGCGAAGGCATATAAACATATCCCGGAGTAATTTTAAGGGCTTCTTTTCCCACTACATCGTAGGCCGCAATATCGGCTGCCGGTATTTGAGTTGACTTGTCGGCGGGTACACGCAGCCACATTCCGCCTGTATTATGAAATGAAAAGTTGATAATGATATTTGGGTGTTTTGCTGCAAATTCGTCAACAGCTTTAATTCCAAGCCCCGAAAGCGGGAAATTTCCGGCACCACGTTGCACATACGGTGGCATCCAGTGGTAGCCCCAGTTTCGGTTCGGATCGAGATAGCCTTCGGCGTCTTCGTTAAACCGTCCATCTCCGTCGTTATCAATTCCCTCCGAGCCAAGCAGCGTATATTCCCCTTTTTCTCCGGGTTTTACACGCACCATAATACGCGGATCTTCCGGATCGGCTTTATACTGGCCATTTTCATCTTTTATACGCATTTGGCAAATACTGCCATCGCCATCCAAATCGTCTGGAGCATCTTCATCAAATAATCCATCGCCATCGTCATCTTTTGGTACTCGCAGGCTTCTGCTCGAACTGGGCGTGTGCCCGTCTTTAAAAAAATGCGAGCGGCCATCAACATTAATCACCGGAATTATGTAATGAACATTACGATCAACGGCTTCGGTTATTTTTTTATTTTCTCCGTATTTTGTAAGCAGCATATTGGCATAATACAAACAAACTTCTCCGGCCTGAATTTCGTTGCCATGAATATTTCCATCGAGCCAAACGCCGGGTTTGTCATGCTCGTGACCGGTTTTTTTGTTGTTAATGGTAAGGGCATAAATTTTTAGTCCCTCCTCGCTTTCACCAATCGATTCAAGTTTGGTGAGTTCGGGATAGGCTTCGTGTAATACCTCTAGGGCTTTCACTACATCTTCATAGTCGTAGTAATGATCGAAACGCAGTGGCACTTCAATTTTTGGGTTATTCCCTGCAAACGAGCTTAAGGCAATTCCTAAAAGAAGAAGTAGCGTATATATTTTTTGTACCATGGTTATCCTCCAATTTTAATTTGTTTAACAACATCGGTAAAGGTTGCCGATTCTAATGTTACACTCAGTTTTTTTGATTTATTGCTTTTTATCAGCCAGGTGTATTTTTTTACCTGGTTTGCACCAATGGCACCCACCGGAGTGCGTTTCTTCCCTTCCAGAAAATCAATTTCGCCATCCAGAGTTAAAACCAGCGGTGCCGGTTGACTGTTGCGTTGTCCCATGGCAATGGGGTGAGCAAGTGCTCCGTTGTTTGCCACAAATAATTCAATCTTATAAATGCCTCCACCCATGGCCGTAATCTTTTCATTTTCAAATTTAAAAGTTGGCAGTTGTTGCGAAAGGCGCAAGAGCCATGGCAATTGGGTTTTTAATAATGAGTCGATTGCAACAGGCTTTGGAGTGGTTTCCAGGTAAGGAACATAACCACCAACCTCTACATTCTCAAAGTCTGGATGTTCAACTTTTGTCCATGGAACGAAACCTTTGCCATCAAGTTCTTTGTCAATGTAAGCCAATAAAGCCTTATCTTTTTTATTCAGCTCATCTTTTGCTTCTTGTTTTGCTTTTTTGGCCGTTTTTTCGTCAGTTTCGGTATCGTCATCAGCTGGCGCGGTTGGAATAGCAAACAAGCGCATGCTAAAAGAGGGAAGGCCCAAATGGTAGTAGGCCCACAATTCAAACGAACCATCTTTAGCCGCTTCGGGCTCCAGTGTTTCTGTTGAAAAATTGTTGGTTTTCAGGTAGTTTTTATAGTCTTCGGCATATTTTTTATAAAATACCAGGTCTTCGTCAAGCGGATTAACCACTGCACCTAAATTAAGGTATCCTGCAACCATCGAAGGAGTAACTTCGGTACCCGCCGGCACAATAGCCTCAAAAAGCGCAATGGCTTCTTTCATGGTATAGGTTTTTGTGGCATCGGCATTTAACCGGCGGGCATAGCGCGATGGTATTTTTATTTTATCAAGATTGGCATCGCCTTTACGCCCACCTTTGGGAGGCACCAGGCAAAAGTTTGAAGTTCCCAGTGTATACACCATAGAAATCTCGGGGCGATCGTAAATAAAACGCATGATTCCGTATACCTCAGGTGTTTGTCCGGCAAATAAGCCGGCGTTTTTATCCTCGTACGGAAAAAGGTGTGGGAATGCAATACCCACATTTATACCTCCGGGGCCATCCTCATTGTATTTGCCATCTTTGTCGTTGTCAAAGCCTTCCGTATAAACTTTGTAAATTCCCCGTTCTCCTTTTTTTGAATTGGCTTTCTCCAGCAAACGCACATCGTATTTCGATACCTGGTAATCGCCTTCAAGGCTTTTTACCCGCATTTGTGTAATCATGCCATCGCCGTTCAAGTCATCGGGGCCATCCTCTCCTGATAGCTCATCAGCATCGTTATTTACGTTAAAACTGTTAAGGCAACTGCCTGTTTTTAGTGCTGAAAAATAAGCTTCTGCAGCGTCAGGATTAGGCTGCGGCATAACGTACCATTTTAGCTTGTTGGTGTATTTGGTGGAATCGAGCAACATTTTTGCCAGGTAAAGCGCTCCTTCGCTTGCCAATGGCACATTTCCCTCGAAATTGGCACCCACAAAAATGGCTGGTACATCTGTAAGGTTAGCACCAATTTCTAAAATCGTAATTGGTTTTCCTCCGGGACTTTCTGCCACCCTATGTAATTTGGTAGTTGCAGAAGGAAAGTTGTTTAAAATTTGCTGAATTTCCCGGTTCGAATGGTATTTGTCAAATCCGGTGTCAGACTGTGCGTGAAGTATAGCGTTCGTTAAGCCGAATGCATAACACAGGCACAGAAAAAGCAGTCTTTTTACCATAGTAATGTGTTTCTTTAAAATGTTTCTTTGTTAATTTTTGAATTTCAGTTTAAGCGCCATTTTTATTTGATGCTTACTTAAAAAGAAATATGTTTTGCCTTTAGTGTGAAAATTACATTTTTTTATTAGAAAAGTGCTGTTTGATGACAAAAATTTATTTTTATGTTCAGTTTTGTCGACAGATTATTTTTTTTAACCATGTAATTGTAAGGGCTGTAGTGCCAAAAAATATAAATAAAGTATCATTAATGGTATTGCCATTGGCGTACAGGAAAATTACCTTTATACTTTAAATTATACTAAACTAATTAAATCAAACAAAATGATGCATGTAAAAGCTTTACGCAAAACATTCGTTTTAATCGTTTACTTAAGTTTTTTTACCCCATTTGTAAATGCCAAAACTGGTGTTGGCCACCTTCTTTGCGAATACCACAACAACCCGGTAGGCATTGATGTTGTTCAACCCCGCTTAAGTTGGCAGCTGTTTTCTGATGAGCAAAACATTACGCAAACAGCCTATGAAATCAGGGTCGCCTCCACATTAAAAGATCTTTCTTCAAGGAGTAAACAGCTTTGGAATTCGGGAAAAATCTCATCACCTCAATCGGTAAATGTGGTTTACGAAGGACCAGAGCTGGCTTCAAAACAGCGCGTGTACTGGCAGGTGCGTGTGTGGGACAATAATGATAAGTCCAGCGCCTGGAGCGAACCCGCCTATTGGGAAACCGGATTGCTGAATAAAACCGACTGGCAAGCAAAATGGATTACCCTGGAAGAGGAAATAAAAGCAAAACAGTCAACACCTGCACATTATTACCGCAAAACGTTTAAAACCTCTAAAAAAATAAAAACGGCAAGGGCCTGTGTAAGTGCTCTTGGTTTATACGAGTTATATGTAAATGGCCAAAAGGTAGGAAATCAGTTATTTACTCCCGGATGGACAAGCTATAAAAACAGGGTGCAATACCAGGTATATGATGTTAGTGAGTTGGTGGAGAACGAAAATGCACTTGGTGCTATTGTCGGCGACGGGTGGTACCGGGGATTTATAGCCTGGAGTGGTAACCGCAATCATTATGGCGAAAATATTGCACTCCTGGTTCAGCTGAACATTGAATACACCGATGGTTCTAAAGAAACAATTGTTAGCGATGAGAGCTGGAAAGCCAGCCACGGCCCCATTCGCGAATCGGATATTTACAATGGCGAACTTTACGATGCCAACTACGAAATGTCTGGCTGGAGTAAATCCGATTTTGATGATACTGCTTGGAAAGCTGCGAAATTGATCGATAACCCGGCTATTGACCTGGTAGCTTCAATGGGTAATCCGGTAACGGTAATCAACGAGCTTAAGCCGATAAAGCAATTAACCACCCCTAAAGGCGAAATGGTTTACGATATGGGGCAGAATATGGTAGGTTGGGTGCGCTTGAAAATGACAGGTAACAAAGGCGACACGGTACAACTAAAATTTGCCGAAGTGCTTGACAAGGACGGGAATTTCTACACCGATAACCTGCGTGCAGCAAAATGTACCGATACGTATGTTTTTGCAAAAAACGGAGAGCTTGTTTTCGAGCCTAAGTTTACCTTTCATGGATTTCGATATCTGCAGTTAATTGGATTAAAAGAGGCACCTGCCAATAAAAATATTACCGGAGTTGTAATTCATTCAAATATGAAACCTACGGGAACCTTTAGCTGCTCAAACGATTTAATCAACCAGCTTCAACATAATATTCAATGGGGGCAAAAAGGTAATTTCCTGGATGTGCCCACCGATTGTCCGCAGCGCGATGAGCGCCTGGGCTGGACCGGCGATGCACAAGCCTTTGCTCCAACAGCAGCTTTTAATTTTAATGTGGCTGCTTTTTACACTAAGTGGATGAAAGATGTCGCGCTCGATCAGTTGGAAAATGGCAGCGTACCACATGTTATTCCTGATGTTTTAAACGGCCAGGGGGCAGCAACTGGTTGGGCTGATGCAGTGGCCATTATTCCGTGGACGGTTTATAAAATCTACAACGATGAGCGTATTTTAGAGGAGAGCTATCCGGCCATAAAAAAGTGGGTAGCATACATGAGCGAACGGGCAGGTGACGATTTTTTGTGGATTGGAGATCAGCATTTTGGCGATTGGCTGGCTTTTGCTACTACTCGCTCGGATTATCCGGGGGCCACCACCGAAAAGGACCTGATTGCCACTGCCTATTTTTATTATACCACCCGGCTAACGGCAAAAATTGCCCGGATTATTGGTGAAAATAATGATGCGGCGCATTTCTTGAAACAAGCAGAAAACATTAAGCAAGCTTTTATAAACGAGTTTGTTACACCCAATGGTCGACTGGTATCGCACACCCAAACAGCTTATGTTTTGGCACTAACTTTTGATCTTATTCCCGATGACTTAAAAGCCAAAGCGGCTGCTTATTTAAGTGGCGATGTGGAAAAATTTAAACATCTTACTACAGGATTTCTGGGCACACCTTTGCTGTGTTTAACCCTGTCGGAGATTGGCCGCGACGACCTCGCATTTATGCTCTTAAACCGCACCCAATACCCCTCGTGGTTGTATCCGGTAACACAAGGTGCTACTACTATCTGGGAGCGTTGGGATGGACAAAAAACCGACGGTACTTTCCAGAGTGTAGGCATGAATAGTTTTAACCACTATGCCTATGGGGCAATTGGCGAGTGGTTGTATGGTTATGTTGCAGGGATAAAAGTAGACGAAAAGCATCCGGGCTACAAAAAATTTATGCTTGCACCACATCCGGGTGGGGGACTTACTTTTGCCAATGCTGAATTTGATTCGATGTATGGCCTGATAAAATCGGATTGGAAGATCAGTGACGGGCAGATGACTTATCAGGTTGAAATTCCTGCAAATACTTCTGCCGAGGTAGTTTTACCAAAAGCAAAAGTGTCGGAAATTTTGATGAATGAGGACCTCAAATCAGGCGCTAAACAAGCCGGCACAGATGTAACAGTTTCGGTAGGCTCGGGAACTTATACTTTTACTTATACGATGGGCGAGTAGTTGCTGAATATTTAATTTTCAGTTAATGGTTTTTTGTGGCTCGTTGCAGGAAATCAGCTATGATTTTCGGTGTAACTGAAAGAAAATTGCGGCAGGATTCTGATTAAGGAATTCTGCCGCAATTTTCTATACAAGGTAGTGACACCGGGGAATGATGATTGTTTGATAAGTGTTTAAACTTTTTCTATGCCTTTAGTTTTTTATACTTAAAACGTTTTGGTGTTTCGTTGCCCAAACGTTTTTTGCGGTTTTCTTCGTATTCCGAGAACGAACCTTCAAAGAAGTGAACATGCCCTTCGCCCTCGAAAGCCAAAATGTGTGTGGCAATGCGGTCGAGAAACCAGCGGTCGTGTGAGATAACCACGGCACATCCGGCAAAGTTTTCCAAACCTTCTTCCAAAGCACGCAAGGTATTTACATCAATGTCGTTGGTTGGCTCATCGAGCAGCAAGAGGTTGCCTTCCGATTTTAAGGCCAGGGCCAAATGCAAACGGTTACGCTCACCACCCGACAGTACGCCACATTTTTTTTCCTGATCGGCACCATTAAAATTAAAACGGCCTACATAAGCGCGGGCGTTTACCTGCTTATTGCCCAGCATAATTGTTTCAGTTCCGCCAGAAAGCACCTGGTAAACTGTTTTTTCCGGATCGATGGCGGCATGGCTTTGGTCGACGTAACTGGTAGCCACGGTTTCGCCAATAACAATGCTTCCGGCATCGGCTTCCAGCTGGTTCATTATTAATTTGAAAAGTGTGGTTTTACCGGCACCGTTAGGCCCAATAACTCCGATTATTCCGGCAGGAGGAAGTTTAAAACTCAGGTCTTCGAACAACAGTTTTTCGCCAAAGCCTTTTTTAACGCCATCCATTTCAACCACCTTATCACCCAGGCGTGGCCCGTTCGGGATAAAAATTTCAAGCTTTTCTTCTTTTTGTTTGGCGTCTTCGTTCAGCATTTTATCGTAGGCACTTAAACGGGCCTTGCTTTTGGCATGGCGGGCTTTTGGTGCCATGCGTACCCATTCCAGCTCGCGCTCCAGGGTTTTTCGGCGCTTGGCACTTCCTTTTTCTTCTTGCTCCAGACGTTTCGATTTTTGCTCCAGCCACGAGCTGTAGTTCCCTTTCCAAGGTATACCCTGTCCACGGTCAAGCTCCAGAATCCAACCTGCCACATTATCCAGGAAATAACGGTCGTGGGTAATGCAGATTACCGTGCCTTTGTACTGGTCGAGGTGGGCTTCCAGCCACAAAATACTTTCGGCATCCAGGTGGTTGGTAGGTTCGTCGAGCAACAGCACATCCGGCTCTTGTAAAAGCAGGCGGCATAAGGCCACACGGCGGCGTTCTCCACCCGAAAGTTCGCTGATGGGCTGGTCGTTTGGCGGGCAATTTAAGGCATCCATTGCACGCTCCAGTTTGCTGTCGAGGTTCCAGGCATCCAGTTGGTCCATGCGTTCCTGCAGCTTGGCCTGTTCGGCCATTAGCGCCTCCATTTTATCCGGATTCTCGTACACCTCGGGCAAGCCAAACTCTTCGTTAATCTGTTCGTAACGGGCCAGTACATCTACTGTTTCCTGCATGCCTTCTTTTACAATGTCGATAACCGTTTTGCTTTCGTCGAGCTGCGGCTCTTGTTCGAGCAACCCAACCGAATAACCTTCGGCAAAAACCAACTCGCCGTTAAAGGCCGTGTCTTGTCCGGCAATAATTCGAAGCAAGGTTGATTTACCCGAGCCGTTTAAGCCGATAATACCGATTTTGGCACCGAGGAAAAACGAAAGCGAAATGTCTTTAATTACTGTTTTACTGGGTGGGTAGGTTTTACTCACCTTGTACATCGAAAAAATTATCTTTTTATCGTCGCTCATTGTTTCTTTTTTTATTTGGGTGCAAAAATATAAAAAACAACGACGCTGCAACGTAAATTTGTTGCACGGAATAGGTGATTCCAAAAAGGAATTAGCAGTTCTAAATGGGGTAATAAAAAAATGTTTTATTGCTTACGCCGGAATACCCTCAGCCCCTCCAATTCCGGAAAAAATACCAAATAGCACCATTCCTATAATTAGAATTGGATACAGGCACAGAAAAACAATCATAATTATACCGAAAGTTTTGTAGTGGGCTTTTAGGTTGGTAAATGCCTTAGCCAATTGTTGCTGCTGTTTTAGGGCAACGGCGCTTTTAATGCTGTTTGAAAACCGGAACAGATAGAGAATTGGGAAAAAGTAAACAACTGCCATGATGAGGTAGAGTAGGCCTAAAAGTACAGGCGGAAAGGGGAAAATATCGGCTTCCTTATTCGGCAGAAAGGCCATAACAATGCTAACTGTTATTCCGGCAAAAACCATTAAGCCGGTGCCAATAAATCCAACAATCGACAGGAAATAACTCCACTTCCCTGCAGCGTGTAAATCGCGGTTGATGGTTTCAGTTAATTCCAATTGCTGTTTTGTTTCGTCGGTTACATATTCCTTGCTAACTTGTTCGTTGAAGGTTTCTTCTGTTTGCATTGATTTAAAATTTGATGCAATGAAGATAATAATTGTTTTATTAATAAAGACCTTGCCAACAAAAATAGCTGAAAAAACTACTTGATGTACGCATACGAAACAAAAGCAAAACGTTTGCCATCGGGCGACCACGAGGGTACATTAATGGTGCCTTGTCCGCCGGTAAAAGAACAAAGTGTTTTTATGGTTCCGGCTTGTAGGTTCAGCAATCGTAAGGCAACATTTTTCATGGGTGGGTGAGCGCTGCCCTGGTCTTCGAGGTAACTGATGAAAACCAGGTATTTCCCATCGGGCGAGGGGTGGGCAAACCAGTTGGAGTAGCTGTCGTTGGTAAGTTGTTTTTGTGCAGACCCGTCGGCATTCATTTGCCAGATCTCCATTTGGCCCGAAGCCATTGAATTGTAGTAAATAAGTTTCCCGTCGGGCGAATATTCAGGGCCATCATCAAGTCCCGGGTTTGTAGTTAATCGTTTTTCTTCGCCTCCGTCAACCGATATGGAATAAACATCGTATTCGCCATTACGTTCGGCACAATAAACGAGTGTTTTACCATCGGGCGACCAGCTGTGCCAGTACGAGGGTACTTTTGGAGTTACCGCCCGCGGGATGCCACCATCTATTGGCATAACATAAATCCGCGAGCCTTCTTTTGGGGCTTCTCCCTTAGTTGGTGCTGCCTTTGCATGGTGGCTAATAGCCAGCCATTTTCCATCGAACGAAATACCATGGTCGTTATTTATTTGGTTGGCAAAACCGGAGTTCAGCATGGTTTTTTGTTTTGTTTTTGAATCAACCCGGTAAAGCTTTCCGGCCTGGTTTATAAGCAGGTATTTATTGTCGGGGCTCCAGTTGGGTGCCTCAAAATGATCATCTTCGGTATAGAAAACGGTACGTTTGCTGGTTTCAATGTTAAAAATCTCCAGCGTTGATTTTATATTATTCATTTGTGCGGTGCTAAAAAACGGGACTAAAAACAGCCAAAACAGGAACAGTGATTTCTTCATGCTATTTAATTTATTGCTGGTTTAAAGGTACTAAAATGCATCTACATCATTATTTTTCAGTTTTCTTTCCCAGTTTTTTACGGGTCATTTTTACCAGCCACTTATAATAATTGGCCAGGTGAATAATGAAAAAGAAAATTAGTGCCAGCCCAAGTTTGTTATGCACCTCGCGTAGCAGGTCGGCAAGTTTTTCGTCTTTAACAATCACCCACGCCAGTAAGGCCGTTACAACACATGATAAAAAAATCAGCAGCAAGCCAATGTTTAAATCGTTGTTTTTACTTTTGTTTTTCTTTTTAAATGAAAACAGCGCTTTTAACCAGTATTTATGTAACCAGAGGTGCAGACCGATTAGTGGAATAACAACCAGGGCTACCAACTGGTGCAATTTTAGCCATTGGTGCCCCGAGAGCGAAAGAGTGCTTATGTTGTAATCCGTACCTCCGTGGTAGCGCAAAACGATAATTCCGGAGAAAAGAAGTAGCAAAAAGGGAAAGAAGGTTAGGATGTTAAAATAATAATTACGTGATGCTTTCGACATTTTTTTAGCGTTGTTTTTTGGCATAGCCCGCTTGTATTGTTGATTGATGCTTTAATTAATGAGTCCTTTTTTATAAACTTCCAGTGCCCGCTCGCGAGCCATTTTGTGTTCCACCATTGGTTGAGGGTAAGCGAAGCTATCCAGTTCGGGAACCCATTTTTTGATGTATTTCAACGCTTTATCAAATTTCTTCACTTGTTCAGTTGGATTAAAAACACGAAAATAGGGAGCAGCATCGCAGCCGGTTCCGGCAGCCCATTGCCAGTTGCCATTGTTTGAGGCCAGCTCGTAATCCAATAATTTTTTAGCAAACCAGGCCTCGCCCCAACGCCAGTCAATCAGTAAATGTTTACACAAAAAACCGGCAGTAATCATACGCACCCGGTTGTGCATGTAACCTGTTTGGCTTAATTGGCGCATGCCCGCATCAACAATGGGGTAGCCGGTTTCTCCCTTGCACCAGCGTTTAAATTCATCTTCATTGTTGCGCCATTGCACTCCGTTGTATTTGGTTTTAAAGTTTTCGTTTACCACCCGCGGATAATGATAAAGAATTTGCATAAAAAATTCGCGCCAGATAAGTTCGCTCAGAAAAACCGGCGATAAAGCATACACCTGTTTTACAATTTGCCGTATGCTTACTGTCCCGAATCGCAGGTGAACGCTTAGATTACTGGTGCCATTTTCTGCGGGCAAATCACGTTTTTGGGCATAATTAGCAACCACCGAAAGATCGTAAGGCTCAACTTTTACCTTCGCGACCTCGAAGCCAATCTTGTGCAATGCCGGAATATTTCCTCTTATTTTGGCAAAAGCATTTGACGTTAATGATTCTTTCACTTCCACATTGGCAGGATTAAATTTCTGAAGCCACTTGTTTTTATAGGGAGTATAAACGGTGTAGGGTGTACCATCGGGCTTTAACACCTCGTGTGGTTCAAAAATAACCTGGTCTTTGTGCGAATAGCAGGCAATTCCGCTTTTTTGCAGAAACTGTTGCACCTGTTTATCGCGATTGGTGGCGTAAGGTTCGTAGTCCCGATTAAAATGTACCTCGCCAATATTATATTCGTTTACCAGCTGTTGCCATACCTTAAGCGGATCGCCGGTTTTTACCAGCAGCCCAGAGTTCATTTTTACCAATTGCGAATTTAACAACTCCAGCTGTTGGTGAATGAAGCTTACACGTGCATCGTTTTTTTCCAGCTCATCCAGAATGTTGGTGTCAAAAATAAAAAGAACCAAAACTTTGTTGGGGCCTTTTAAGGCTTGTTGCAAAGCTGTATTGTCGTTTAACCGTAAATCTCTGCGTAACCAGGTAAGCGTAATCATTTGTTTTTTTTGCTGAATAAAGGTATTTATTCGTTAACAATTTTTCTAAGCATTCCTTTAAAAATAAGCTCATGAAAAGGCATCACCATGTACCAGTACAAACGCCCCCACAAGCCTTTTGGCCTAAAAGTAGCGGTTTGCACCAGTTGGTTATTCCGAAGTTTAAATTCGAGCCAGGCTTCACCGGGCAATTTCATTTCGGCATATAGCAACAAACGTCCTTCGTTTTTACTGGCATAAATTACCCGCCAGAAATCAATGGCATCACCTTCTTTGATTGAGTCGGAACTGGTTCGTCCTCTTCGCAAACCTACTCCTCCGGCCATTTTATCCATTAAACCACGTATTTGCCACAGCCAGTTGGCATAATACCAGCCTGTTGCTCCTCCAATTCGCCAGATTTTTTCAATAGCAAAATCAGGAGAAGCTACAGGCATTACCCGAACATCGGTATAACACCCGAACTTAGGAACATTAATAAAGTCGGAAAGTTGTCCGCTGAGCTGTCCGCTTATAAAGGAATCCTTCCAGCTTGAAACAATTTCGTTTTGTTCTATTTTTATAAATGCTTTTTTTAAACTTTCGCTGTAAGTGAGTAGTTGAATGCCAAAGTGTTGGGCAAGTGAGTTGGGTCGGGCAATTACCTCTACCCGCATACTTTCAACCAAGGATGTGGCCAGTTTATACGAGGTTGAAGTAACAAAATATAACCAATACGACGATAGGCGGGGTGTCATTACAGGTACCGTAACAATAAGCCGTTTTAACCCTCTTTCGTGTGCAAAAAGCAGAAGCATCTCTTTATAGGTGAGTATTTCTGTTCCGCCAATGTCGAAGCTTTTATTGAATACCGTAGTATCGTTTATGCATCCAATAAGAAACCGGATAACATCGGAAATGGCGATGGGTTGACAACGCGTTTTTAGCCAACGAGGAGCAACCATTACCGGAAGCTTTTCTACCAAATCACGAATGATTTCAAAAGAGGCACTGCCGGAGCCAATTATGATACCCGAACGTAGCGTGGTTAAGGCAAAATTTCCTTTGGCAAGCTCGTTTTCAACAGTAAGTCTCGATTTTAAGTGTTTCGATAAAGACTGGTCGTTTACAATGCCACTTAAATAAATGACCTGTTTTACCTTTGTTCGGTTCAAACGATTCCTAAAATTTACAGCCGACTTTTTTTCCTGTTCCTGGTAATCTGCCGAGTCCGACATGCTATGTACCAGGTAATAGGCAAGGTCAATGTTATCGGGTATATTTTCAAGGCTCGTTTCGTCAAGCAGGTCAGCCTCAAAAAGTTGTATTGCTTGTTTTACACCAGCACTAAAAGCACAGCGATGTTTATCGCGCACCACACATACTACCTCGTGGCCCTTGTTAACCAGTACAGGAAGTAAACGTTTGCCAATATAGCCGGTTGCCCCGGTTAAAAGTATGCGCATGTGGTAAAATTAAAGTTTTGGCATTAATGCCTATTATCAGAGTAACAGATTTGTGGTGCGCTTGTTCGTCATGTATTTTAATTATCAGCGCTTACAAGGCTTCCAGTTCTTCGCGGTAATCGTACTGCAAATCTTCGTGAAGCATGGAGATCACTTTTTGAATTCGTTTTACCTGGTTAAGGTACATGTTAAATACTACCCGGCTTTGTTTGTAGTTTAAGCGCGAAGCTTTCAGCTTTTTGCAGAAATAGAGCAGTAGTTCAATTTCGGTTTCTTTTTGACCCGAGTAGCGAATATACTTGTTAGTAGTTCGTAAAACTTTTCGTAGTGTTTTTTTTGCCAGGTAAAAGCTGCTTTTATTCAAACTCAGAAACTGTGAATCAATTTCTTCTTTCACCTGCCTTATATATTCGCTTTCGTTGTCGGCTTCAAACAACAGGTAACTTAATAACTCTTTGTTCTCTTTTTTATACTTTGCCAGACGGGCAACAATGTCTTGTAAAACCTCGGGGGGTAAATTCTTTAATTCCTTTTTTATGTGGCTGAGTGAAGCAGTATCCATGGTCTGCAAATTAAATTAAAACTTTCTATCTGAGCCAATTGAATACAGAAAACTTTTTGCTGATTCTTCGAAAAACACAGCACGCTTTATCTGTCAAATGCAATTTCTCAGGGGTAACTGCAAAGATGCGTGGGTAAAATTCCCTGAAGCAAGTTTGCAGAATAAAACCGGTTGTTGGTTGGTTGTTATTTACTGAATGCTGAATTAAAATACATGACGTCAGTGTGTTATCTATATTTGAATTAGTAAAACAATTAAAACTGGAATACAATGAAAACAAAACTAGTTCTTTTTAGCATTTGCATTGCAATTTTAAGCATGGGAGCCACCGCAAAAATAAAAGACGGAAAGGCAATGACCGGAAACTCGCTTACCGAATTTGGTAAATACACTATTGTAAATTCTGAGGCACCAATGGTATACGACAATAAGGTGTTGGAAACTTACGAATTAACTTACGAAAATGTGGGCACACCCGTAAGGATCGGTATTTTGTGCGAAGATGAGAAAAAGTGTAAAACATTTATTGTTCGCACCGAAGAGTTTGAAATAGAGTACGCTTGCCGTAATAATATTTTTGGGGTGAAGAAAATTGAACCTCGTTTTCAGCAACTTCCTAAAGAAGAAATGGAACTGAAGTTAGACAAGGTAAGTTATTATTCGCAGCGAGTGATTTGCCAGAACAAAAAATCGCAAGACGATTTACTCGGATTGATAGCTTGTTATTTTCCTGATCTGGTAAAAGACGAATATCAGGCAAGCTTTTAAAAACGACATTAATTACAGCGCAATTTTTTTCATAGAAGTATGAAAAGTAAATCCCCGCCAGAGGGCGGGGGTTTTTTTAAACGAATTTGGAAGGGTAATTATATAAAGTGGTGTTTACCACAAACGAAAACCCTGCGTTGCTAACGCAGGGTTTTTCAATGAACGTAACCTAAATGGCAACGTACGGTATAAAATCATCTGCAAAAGATTGCTTTTAATCGAAGTATTAAAGTGTATTCTTATCCGGCTTATTTAAATGTTGTTAACTTTATCAAATGAGCTTTTAAAATGAATAGATTGTTGTATAATAACAGTTTGGCTTTCAGGATTACAAGACATGTTTTGTTTTTCCTGATGACGGTACTGTTTTTTACAGCCATTTTATTTGCGCAGCATCAGGATAAAAGCCTTAGCACAGTTTTCCTCACAACTTTAGGTAATTCGTTTTTCTTTTTTGGCTATGCCTATATCACTATTTTCTTACTTATTCCGGAGTTTTTGCTAAAGACTAAACCGCTTTGGTTTATACTTGTTTTTCTGTTGGTTGGAATTGGTTTGTCGGCATTAAAACTGGTGTTTTCCGATTACATTTTTTACGCATCTATTGCTCCCGAAACCATCGAGCGATCGGGTGTGGTAAACCTGCGTTTTATTGTGGTAAACACAAAAGATATGACCTTTATTGTTGCCCTGTTTTGCATCGCCAAGTATGCAAAAGATTTTGTGTTGGCAGAAAAACTCAGAAAGAAACTGGAGCAGCAACATCGAAAAGCCCAAACTACCTTGCTACAATCTCAGTTCGATTCGCATTTCATGTTTAACACCATAAATAATTTGTATGCGCTTTCGTTGTTGAATCCCAGGAAAACGAACGAAGTAATTAGCCGAATGAAAACCGTACTGAATTACATAATCGAGGAGAGTTTAAAAGATTTTGTGTTGTTGAGCGATGAAGTTGCATTGGTTGAAAATTACCTTCAACTGGAAAAATTGCGTTATGGTAAACGCCTGCAGGTAAGCTACAATGCGGTTGGCCAATTAGATGATGCCCGGATTCCTCCAATGATTCTTTTTTTATTGGTTGAAAACAGCTTTAAACATGGCAGTAGTCTTGATGCGGGTACACCCTGGATAACTATTGAAGTACAAGTGAAAAATGAGCAAATATTTATTGAGATCGAAAACAGTAAACCACATACCATACTGAAAAAAGCAAAGGAAATAGAAAAAGGAAGTGGATACTCCGGGCTAAAAAAACGCCTGAATATAATTTACCAACCTAAAGGCTTCGAATTAAAAGTAAAAGACCTTGGCGATAGATTTAAAGTGAAACTAACAGTAAATAATTTACTTGAAAACACGCATACAACATACCAATAGTAGAATGTATATTTTCCATGTTATTTTCTGGATGGCCTGGATTGTATCGTTTACATTTATTCAAACATTAAACGAGGGAATAGATTCGTTAACGGTATGGCTATTATACTATTTAATTACACTGCCGGTATTTACCATTCATACCTACCTGATTGCCTACTGGCTGTTACCCAAAACTTTTTTTAAAAGACGCTACTTGCTGCTGGTCGTCGGTTTTTTGGTGTTGCTGGTTCTTTTTTCCGTTATTGAATTACTGGTATCAAATTACGTGGTTTACTATCTGTATGATAAAAGCAGAATGTTTAGCCCCGGATTTCTGAACCTGAAAAATATTGTAATTAGCGGAATTGGAAATCATTATATTATTCTGGTTTTTCTCGCAATAAAGGCAGGTATATCGTGGTATAAAGCCGAGTATCAGAAAGATGAATTGTTGCGTTCGAACCTTGAAACAGAACTCGAGATCTATCGCTACCAGCTTCAACCTAAAATTGTTTTGGCATTAATGAACCAGCTTGAAGTTTTAACCAACCGGGAATCGGCCGATGCTCCGGAAATGATTATCAAAATATCCGGCTTTCTAAACCGTTTTTTGTTTGAAGGAAAGGAGGAACTAATTCCGCTTGAGCAAGAGGTACTTTTATTGGAAGAGTTTTTAGCCATACATAAACATGCCCTGGGCGAGCGCTTAATCAGTAATTTTATTGTAAACGGCAACCTAAAATCATACGTAGTTCCGCCACTTTTGCTTTTGCCTTTTATAAATTCTGCAATAAAAGTGGCTTACGATTGTAACAAAATCTTCGAAAGTACAGTCATTATAAAAGCGGAGAGAAAATATTTGCTGTTTTCGTTTACATTTTGGAGCGAAAATTGCTTTGTAATCCCCGGCGATGAAGACAATAAAATTACCTACCAGCGGCTGCAATACAATTTCCCCGGCAAACACCGACTGGTTGAAAATATTGATGATAATTTCAGAGAGTTCAGTATAGAAATTTACAATTAAACTGTAACGCTGTAAAGCATTTAAGTACTATTAAAATAACAGATTGAAAACAGACCGAAGCAGAAACTTCGGAGAAAACAGAAAACAAAAGCTAATCCGTATTACCATGAAAACAAAGTGCCTCATTATTGATGATGAGCCTCTCGCACGTGATTTGATGCGATCTCATATCGAAAAACTCGATAACTTTGAAATTTGTGCTGAATGTGGCGATGCCATGAAAGCCCTGCAAGAATTGCATAACCATAAAATTGATTTGATGTTTATGGACATTCAGATGCCACAAATAACCGGAATCGAATTCTTACGTACCTTAAAAAATCCACCCAAAGTTATTATTACTACTGCCTATCGCGAATATGCCCTTGAAGGTTTTGAGCTGGATGTTGTCGACTTTCTGTTAAAACCAATAACTTTTGAACGTTTCTTAAAATCAGTAAATAAGTACTACCAATCCATTCAGGATGATGTGCCGCCCGGTCAACCAACACCGGTAGCACATGGCAACACCGAAGAGGCTTTTATCTATGTAAAAGAAAATAAAAAAGTACTTAAGGTTCAGTTAAACGAAATACTGTATGTGGAGGGATTGAGCGAGTATGTGCAAATTTATACCACCGACAAAAAAATAATTACCAAAAACAGTATGACCAATATGGCTGAAAAATTGCCCGAAAACAGTTTTATGCGCATCCATAAATCATTTATTGTTTCGCTGTCAAAAATAGAGGCCTTTACTTCAAGTAGTATTGAGGTACCCGGAAAGGAACTGCCTATTGGGCGCAGTTATAAAAATGCGGTTCTCGAAGTGCTTCAGCTGCAGGGGTAGTAGAATTTTTAGCCTTAACTAAAGACTTTTATCCTCAAAAAGCTGCCAGAGTTTTACGATTCCGCTTTGGCTTTTGTGTACCGATTTTACCGGAGAAAGGTCGAGGTAATCTTTTCTTATTTGATTAACATGTTGCAGGTTGCGCGTGGTATTGGTTTGTAAGGGTAATTGATGAATAGCGAGGGCCAATACCGTTTTTAAAGTTGTGGCACGTACCCGAATGGTATGCTCCGAATATTTTGCAGGATGAATGTGCACATACCGTTGAGCTAGATTGCCCGGTTTTATTAACCATTCCGAGTGGTCTGGTAAACTTATTTTTTTCCAATCCGAATTGCCCAGCCAGATTATCAAGGCTTGTTTATTATTAATTTTTAAATGTTTGAAATATTCCGAACAAAACGCGCAAACCTCGTGACAACTCAAAGCACCGAGGTAAAAGTCGCAAATATTATTTCCTATTCTCTGCAGGTATTCTTTTAGCTCATTTTTATTGGCAGCTTGCCAACGTACAATCTCATCTAATAAAAATCCGAAATGATGTTTATACGGATTAAACTGTACGGGATATGGAATTTTAACGGTCATTTAAGCTGCTTTTCAAACAATTCTATAAATTTACCACAAAAGATAAACATGGCACTTTTTCCAATTCATAAATATTTTGTTTTTAATGGTCAGTTACAACCGGTTTCATCATTTATTCCTTCTGAAAATGAAGGTGGAATTTACGAGGTGTTACGTGTTGTTAACGGTGTTCCTCTGTTTTTAAACGAGCACCTTAGCCGATTTAACTATTCGGCAGAATTGGCCGGACGCGAAATTCGTTACAGCTGCACACAAATTCAATCGTATTTGAACCAGCTAATTGCTAAAAATGAGGTGAACGAGGGGAATATTTTGCTGTCGTGCAAAACCAATCTGAAAGCTTTTTTTATTTCCCACAAATATCCGGATGCCAGGGATTATGTCAGGGGTGTGAATTGTGGTTTGCTATTTGCCGAACGGGTAAATCCCAATGCAAAAGTTTTTCAAACAGAGGTACGAAAGCGTGCCAACCAACTAATGACCGAAAATAATTTCTACGAAGTATTATTGATTGATCATTTAAATCGGGTTACGGAAGGGAGTCGGAGTAATGTTTTTTTTATTAGAAATGATGAGATTTTTACACCTCCGGGAGATAAGGTCTTGTTAGGAATTACCCGCCAAAAAACAATTAAATGCGCCGAAATATTGAACTACCGGGTAAATGAAACAGAAATTTACCTGAATGAGATATCAGATTTTGATGCGATGTTTATTACCGGAACCTCGCCCAAATTACTGCCTGTAGTGCAGGTAGAAAAAGTTGGGTATGATGTAAACAATAAATTGTTGCGAAAATTAATGAAAGTGTATGCGCAGCTAATTCAGGAGGATATTCAAGTGAGGAGGTTGGGAAACAAGCAAGGCTAATTACTTGTTCCCCTATTTTCTTCTTAGGCTACCAGCTTATTACAAGCGATCCATTAAAATTTCTTCAATCTCCTGGTAGTCCATATCGCGTTTTTCGCCAATCGCGGCATTACTTTCTTTAAAGCGCTGAACTATTTTGTCTATCGTGTCTTTTGGTACATCATAATCGGGCAAACGGCAGGCAATACCAACCGATTCAAAAAACTCAACAGTTTTGGCAATGCTGGCATCAATTCTTTCGTCAATATTTCCTTCTTTAACTCCCCAAATACGTTCGCCGTATTGCACAATTTTTTCCTTTTTATTGCTGCGTTTAATTTTCATTAATCCGGGCAAAACAATTGCCAGCGTTCGGGCGTGGTCTATACCATGAAATGCGGTAAGTTCGTGGCCAATCTGGTGTGTCGACCAATCCTGTGGCACACCAACAGCAATTATTCCGTTTAAAGCCATTGTTGCGCTCCACATAAAGTTTGCAGCTGCTTCGTAGTCGGTTCTATTGGCCAAAACTTTTGGCCCTTCTTCTATTAGTGTGGTTAAAATGCTCTCGGCCATGCGGTCTTGCAGTGGCGAATTAACGTCGTAAGTCAGGTACTGTTCAAAAACATGCACAAAGGCATCAACAATACCGTTGGCAACCTGGCGATCGGGCAAAGTAAAAACACATTGCGGATCGAGAACTGAAAATTGCGGCATTACCAAAGGCGAACCAAATGCCTTTTTTTCCTGTGTTTCCACTCGGGTAATTACGGCATTGCCATTCATTTCGGAACCGGTAGCCGGCAAAGTTAAAACAGCACCAAGTGGCAGGGCCTTTTTAACTACTACTTTACCGGCAAGCGCAAGAATATCCCACGGATCGCCATTTTCATACAAAGCTGCACTGGCAATAAATTTTGTGGCGTCCAATACCGAACCCCCACCAACAGCAAGTAAAAAGTCGATTTTATTTTCCTTTACTACTTCAACTGCTTTCATGCAGGTTTCGTAGTGTGGATTCGCCTCAATGCCACCAAACTCAATAAGATTGTAACCAGCCAGGGCTGCTTTTACCTGGTCGTAAACTCCGGTGCGTTTTATGCTTCCACCGCCGTAGGTCATTAAAATATTTGCCTCACGCGGAACTTCTCCGCCAAGTTTTGAAATCGTGTCTTTCCCGAAAAGAATCTTTACCGGGTTTTTATACTCAAAATTGTACATGAATTTTATTTTTGATTATTTAATTTAAACGAATAGTTTTTGAATCTGTTCAAAGTACAAAAATATAAAATGTGGCATAAACGATCTGTAAAACCAGAGCTTGATTTTAAAAAGAACATTCCGGATTGCTCGGACGAACAGTTAATTGAAATTTTGAAGCTACGCAAGCATTATCAGCCTGAAGCGGCCAAACTTGCCGTTCAGGAGGCTATTCGACGTAAAATAATATATTCGGAGCAAGACTTAATGGCTGAAGAATTTAGGTGCGAAGAGCTTCATTTTTCATTTTTTCCGCGCATAAAACGACAGGAGAACCGAGTTAAAATACGAAGAAGCATAGCACGGAGCCTTGTTTTATGCGGAGTATTACCATTGGTTTTTGGTTTTATGGAAATAAAAGCTGAAAAGCTGCCCGAAGGATTGTTGATTTTACTTTTTGGGGTGTTTTGGATGATTAGTTCGGCACAATTGGTAAAAGCCTATCATCAACTATTTGTTAAAAGTCTTATGATTGGTGCCGTTACGGCATTAGTCTTTATCAGCTACCATATTCTTTCGATGAGTAGTTTTAGTTTAATGGATATTTTTTTGCTTCTTGCCATCACCGGTTTTATTTTTTATGGTTTACTATTTTTGCAAAAAATGCATCAAAAATAGTTCTCTAAAAAGCTATCTGTTCCAATATTCTCTCTAATCTAAATCAGGTAAAAACACCATTTATCTACTAAATTCAAGCATTCATCGAAATAATGAAACAGCATAGCCGGGTATCGTTTATTTTTGGTTGTATTAAAAATAAAAAGCTATGAAAACGGCACTTCTGCTCACATTATCAATTCTGTTTACTCTTCAGTTAACTGCTCAGGATGATTCGAATTGGGACTCAAAGGCGTATTCGGTTCGCAATTTCACCTCTATATACATGGAAGGTGGTTACAAAGTATTTTTAACACAAGGCGATGTGTGCAAATTAACGATAAGAACTACTGATGATGATGTACTCGATTACCTTAGGGTTGAAAACAGGGGAGATGAATTGCAATTGATTATGGATCGGGATTTTATTAACTATGAACGTATTCGGCTGTACATAACTTTTGTTGATTTAGAGGGTATTAAAGCGCAGGGAGGTTTGAATTTGCGCACCGATGGCTACCTTGATTTAAACGATTTATTGGTGCATGTTGAAGGGGGAGCAAAGCTGAATCTTGATTTAAAAGCAAATGATGTTGTAATAATCGGAGAAGGTGGTGTATTGGTAAACCTTGACGGGATTGCTGATCGCCTGAGTGTAAAACTGTCGGGGGCAGGGCATGTGGATGCCGAAGAACTGCGCGTTAAGGATGCCAGTTTTAGAATTGAAGGAGTGGGAACAGGCTCGGTACATGCCGAGGAAACCCTGTATGCAAAAATTGAAGGTGTTGGTAAGGTAAGGTATACCGGAAACCCAAAAGTTACCCGCGATATTGAAGGGCTGGGAAGCGTAAAACGCGATTAAAATATTCTACTCATACCTCAATTCTTAATGAGGTACATTTTTTCTTAGGTTTGGTTTAGGTTTTAGTAGAAGGCTACCATAGGGTGGCCTTTTATTTTGCAAAAAAAATGGGCATTTCACCTGAAACACCCATTGTTGTATATGATTTATAAGTTATTCGGTAGCTGTAACAAATTTATCAAGTGGCAGTTGTCGCTTGTTCCTATCGAAACGAGAAAAACCCCGGTCGAAAAGCTCATAGCTGAAATTTACTTTTTTCGCACTTTTTATTGCCACAACGGGGCTTCCGGTAATGTGCTCAATAGCAGCTTTAAAAAGGGGGTCTGTTTTATCGCCAAGGGGCACTGCATTCAGTAAATTGTCATCGGCCGGAATATCCGGAGCAAAGCCATCCTTAAAGTCGGTAACCCCGGCGTAATTTGCATAGCGCAAAACAATAGGTTGTAGTCCCCAGTTGCTTATTTCCTCAGCATCACTATCACTTAAATAGGTTGAAGGGAGAAGGGTTTGCGAAGCGGTATATTTCCCGTAGGTAGTGTCGCCAACGGTAATTACCTCCGACATGTATGGTTTTAAACCGGTAATGGTAAGTTCTGATGCGGAAGCAGTATACGGACCGGTTAAAAAATAAACCTTGTTTAAGCCCATTTTAGTAGGAACCTGGTTGTTAAAATAAACTTCAAGCTGGCTCATTATCTGTCGGTCGGTGAAATGTTTTTGCCATTGTTCATTCCAAAACAGGCGTACCAGTATATCATTATTATTAACAACATCTAACGGTGCAATACACGAGGCAAGGTATTGTGCCGAAGTAATAATGCCGCCCGGATTATAGCGTAGGTCAACCACTAAGTCGGTTACCTGTTGACTGATAAAATTTGCAAAGACATTGCCAAGGTCGCTGTCGAAATTTGGTATAAACTGGGCGTAAAAAAGGTACCCAATTCGTCGTCCATCATGTTCTACAATATTGCTTGTTAAAACAGGATTTAGTGTTAATTCACCTGAAGTCATGTTAATTATTGTATCGGCCACTATGTCGGTATCGGTAGAAACACCCACTGTAAAATCGGCCTCATCAGCGTATAATAAATCCAGGTAATTGTTTTCGGATATTTCTTCGCCGTTAACCAGTAATACAATATCTCCCCGTTCAAAGCCCGCTGCTGCTGCCGGTGTTTCAGGGTAAACGTATTCAACAATGGCCACCAGTTTACTAATGTTGGTAATGTTGTAAAATGCCAGCGACCATCCAAAGGATTTCTCTCTTCCTTCGAAACTGTTAAGTAAAGCATCAATATCATCGGTTATATACGACCATTTATCGTCCGTATATAAAAGCTTTTCAAAGTAGGCCTTAGAATCGGTTTCGTAATTGTAATCAATATCAGGCAGTTCGTCGTTCCAGAAATACTTGTCGTCCATGGCAAGTTTTATAAAACGGTTTACCTTTTTTGTGTATTCCGAAGCTTCCGGTCCATCGGGTGTAGGATCGTTTTCTGAACATCCGTAACAAAGGATTAGAACGAGAAGAGTCAGTGTTGTTATTTTAATTATTTCTTTCATCTGCTTTTAATTATCAGGTTTTTAGCATTTTTTTCGTTACCAAAATTTATACCGCAATTTCTTGCCATGCATAAACTTGCGCCATTATTTTGTGTGTTACTATAATTAAATCAGTTCAATTTTGCAGTATTGACCTATTTTTATTGCGTCCGTTTAAGTTCTTTTCTACTTACAGTTAACGTATTAACTTCAATTTTCGTTTAAACCTACTGCTTTTTTTTGTTTTTCTCATCCGGGTATTCAATTCGAATGTGGTAAATATTTATCAATTTCTCCAGCAGTGTACTTTTTATGGTATTGATATCGCGGAAAGTAAGGTCGGACTCATCCAGTTGTTTATCCTCAATTTTCTTATCAATCATACTATCAATTAATGCCTTTAAGTTTTCGTGCGTTTTTTCTTTCATGCTGCGCGATGCTGCTTCAATTCCATCCACCAGCATAACTACTACAGCTTCTTTCGATTTTGGCAGCGGACCGGGGTAAGCAAAGGCATTTGCATCAATGTTTTTATCCGGGTTTTCTTCCTGGTGTTTCAGGTAAAAATATTTGGCTTTTGTTGTTCCGTGATGCGTGGCTATAAACTCTATAATAGGGGCAGGTAATTTATGTTTTTGAGCCATTCTAACACCGTTTTTTACATGGTCGATAATAACTTCAGCACTTTTTAAGTGGCTAATTCTATCGTGAGGATTCATGCCAACGGCCTGGTTTTCGATAAAGAAATTGGGTCTTCCTATTTTGCCAATGTCGTGGTATAGCGCACCAGCCCGCACTAAAAACGGGTTGCCGCCAATTCGTAAAATAACCTCTTCGGCAAGGTTGGCAATTTGCATCGAGTGTTGAAAAGTACCCGGAGCCTGTTCCGCAAGTTTTCGCAGCAGGGGCTGGTTGCTGTCTGATATTTCAATGAGGGTTACATCAGACACAAAGCCAAATAATTTTTCGAAAATATAAACCAGCGGGTATACCAGCAAAATCAGGACACTGCTAATGGCAAACCATTTTAAGGTGGTATAATTATACGAAAGGAAGGTGCCTTCGTGAATAAGGTTAAGTGCTGTAAAAACAAAGGCATAGGTTAAAAATACCCAAAGCGCCGCCAGTACCAGGTGTACCCGTCTATGCATTTTGTTGAGGCTGAAAACAGCAATAATACCTGCCGATACCTGGATTAGAATAAACTCGTAATTGTTGGGGGCATAAAATCCGATAAGCAGGGTTGTAATTATTAGAGTGAAAATCGCTGTTCTTGAATCAAAAAAAGTACGAATCATTATAGGAAATACTGCCAGTGGAACCATGTATATGTGCAGGTTGGGGAAGGTGTTTATGAAGTTGGAAAGTAATACTACACCAATCATTAGCAGTAACATAAAACTTAGTTTGTTTAGGTATTGAATAATGTCGCGCCGGTAAAGAATAAGAAAAACAAACAAAAGGCTAAGTAAAACGGTGATTAAAAGTATTTTTCCAGCTGCTACCATGTAGCGGTTTACATCGCTGCCTCGTTCTTTCTCGTAGCTTGCCTTTAACGATTCAAGTAGCTGGTATTTTGTTGCATCAACAATTTCGCCTTCCAGTACAATACGTTCGCCAAGTTTTACCATGCCGCGGGTTGCCGAAAGGTTTTGTGTGGCCTCATCAATTTCTTTCTGGCTGGTTTCGCTGTCGTAAATTAAATTGGCAGAAATGTAGCGGTCGAGTACCAGGTTATTAAGCCAATCGTATTGATTACCGGCATCAACAATATTTTTACGAGTGTTCAGCAGACTATTATAGGCTGATTTTTCGGAGTTAAGCTTTTTAATGTCTGTTTTTTGAACCAGGTTGCCAACACGTTTATTTATTTCTGATTTTTCATTCAGTTCGGTGTAGGTGTCAACTGAAAATTGCAATATTCCATTGGTGTATAAATCGGATATGGCAGATGCCAGCGTTTCGTAAATATTGTTTTTTATGCTGTTTGTGGTGTCGGTGTCTAAACCCATATCCTGGCGTAGCAGCGCTAAACTTTCGTGTTTTTGCAAAGTGTCGTTGGTGAAATACGGAACAAGCGCCTGCAGCTGTTCTGCTTTTTCGTCTTCCAGTTCTTTGGCCGTTTTTAAAATAGCAAAGTCAAACGGAGCCACTAAATTCTCGTGTCGCCATGGGAAGCCCTTTTGGTATTCGTATTTAAACTTTGGTTCTCCGGGTAAAATAAAATACAATGCAACAGCCGTTGCCACAAATAACAAAACCTGCAGAATGAGTTTGGTGTAGCTTTTTAATTTTTTCAAAAATTTATTCATACTCCGAATATCGAAATTAAAGTTTAAATTACAATCAACCTTTTTAGCTTGTTTTCAACTTCACTATTAATATTTCGTTGACAAATTAGCGTTGCCGAAAAGTTTGTCAAGCCCAATTTTTCTTAGTTTTGTGTTTATACGCTTCAAACAGAATAAATTTCTGTTTTACAAAATAAAATTAAGAAAATATTGATGAACTACGGCATTTCCAATTTAAGTATTATTCCGGTAAGGCTCGAGCCGTCTGAAAAAAGCGAAATGGTTACCCAAATTCTTTTTGGCGAGCATTTTGAAATGCGTGAACAGATGGTAGGCTGGACTAACGTGAAACTGGCCTACGATGGTTACGAAGGTTGGGTAGATACAAAAATGATTACGCCAATTAATGGCCGTACTTTAAGTAAAATTGAGAATAGTGCTACAGCCGTAACATCTGATATTATTACCATAGTGCCGGTTAACGAAGAGCAAAACCTGATGCTGGTTGCCGGAAGTACCTTGCCGGTTTGGCGTCCGTATTTAAAACAGTTTTCGGTAACACAGGAAACCTATTTGTCAACAGGTGAAATAATTTATGGTGAACTTAAAAATCCGCGGGAAATAGCTATACAGCAAGCATTAAAATATTTTAATGCGCCTTATTTGTGGGGCGGACGCACACCCTTTGGAGTAGATTGCAGCGGGTTTACGCAGATTATTTATAAAATGATTGGCATAAAATTACCACGCGATGCCAGCCAACAGGTTAAAATTGGTACGGCTATGAGTTTTGTTGATGAGGCAGAACCCGGAGACCTTGCTTTTTTTGACGATGAAGAAGGCAATATTGTTCACGTTGGGATTATCTGGAAACGAAATAAAATAATTCATGCATCGGGGCAGGTGCGTATCGATAATGTCGATCAGTTTGGAATTTTTAACATCGATACGCAACGTTATACCCATAAAATGCGTGTAATGAAAAAAATAATAGTGTAAAATGGAACATGTCGAATTCATCATTTATGTTGCCCTTTTTGTTGCTGCTGTTTTTTTGGTAATAAAACATTGGAAAACCGGCCGCAAAGAGTAAGGTGTTATGACGAATTCAGTTCGGAACCTGGCCTGTGTAGCTAGGAACTAATTCAATCCTTAAAAAATCATCATGTACACTTATACTTATCCGCGTGCAGCGCTTACGGTTGACGCCATTGTTTTTGTAAAAAAACAAAACTCTGTTTCGGTTTTATTAATTGAACGAGGTCGCGAGCCATTCAAAAATAAGTGGGCTCTTCCGGGAGGTTTTATTGATATGGATGAAACCCTTGAGGCCTCGTGTATTCGTGAGTTAAAGGAAGAAACCGGCCTTGAGCTTGATGCAATGAAACAGTTTCGTGCGTACGATGCCATTAATCGCGATCCCCGACACCGAACTATCTCAGTGGTGTTTGCCGCGCAATTAAGCAAGGAGCAAGCTGTGGTTGGTAGCGACGATGCTGCGCAAGCCAGGTGGTTTTCCATAAATGAATTACCGGAGCTTGCCTTTGATCATGCTCAAATACTTGCCGATTATTTTGCCGCTGAATTTTAGGGAACAATTTCCCACTTAATCATTCATCAATTCGTAAGGGATTCTGCCAGAATTTGCTTAGTGACCATCAATCCCGTGAAGCATCAGAAAAGAATGCATCAGTATTTTATGAATCTCAGTGAGGTATTCGTTTACCGCTCTGGTGCTTCCTGGTAGCGAAAATACCAGGGTTTTATTTTTTACCCCGGCAACCGACCGGCTGAGCAAAGCATTGGGTTTTTCTGCACCATATTTCAGCCTGATGTGGTCCATAATTCCCGGAATTTCCAAATCAATAAACTCCGAAATTGCAGCTGGAGCAATATCCCTTGGCCCAATACCTGTGCTTCCTGTGGTGTAAATAATATCGAAGTTCTGCTGCATGGCCTTTTCCAGTTCTACAGTCAACAAGTCGGCTTCATCAGGAATTACTGTTCTGTGGGTTTCACAAGCGTATTTTTCCGCCACGAACCAGTCTTTACTCAGTTTCTCAATCAGCGGTCCGCTTTTGTCTTTGTAAACTCCCTGAAAAGCTCTGTCGCTAAGCGTAATTACTTTTACCCTGAAGATTTTTGGCAGGTACTCCAATTCGTCATTTTCGGTAAGTTTTCCCGGGCTTATTACCCTGCAAAAAATACCTTCTTTGGGCATTACGCATTTTCCGGCCAGTTTAAAAATCTCGCAATTATCACCGTGGCATTTTTTTCCAATCTGGGTTACTTCCAGTTCCACATTGTTGTTTTTAAAACGGTCGAAAGGTTTGGTTTGGTGTACCGGAAAACCTTCAGTGGTTATATTTTCAGCAAATTCACCAAAATTTATTTTCCTACCCAATTCTCCTTCAAAACTACTAATGCTTTCGGCTGCCAAAAGGCTAACCTGCCTGTGCCATTTTCCGGCATGTGCATCGTGCTCAATACCTTCGGGGGTAAGGGTGATTTCTTTTTTCGGGATTTTTATGGTTCCCTTTTTTTCTGAGCTGTTAAGTGATTTTATTTTGCAGGTATTTTTCATGCTGAATTTAGATTTTTTCTTTAAAGTCGAGTTTTATATTGTTGATACACATTGTTTTATCCACGGCCTTGCACATATCGTAAATGGTAAGTAAAGCCATGTTGACGGCGGTTAGGGCTTCCATTTCCACCCCTGTTTGCCCAATGCATTTTGTCATACTTTTTACCTCAACGCCGTGTTCCTTAACTTCGGCTTTCACCTCAACTTTAGTAAGTTGCAGGGGATGGCAAAGCGGAATAAGGCGCGATGTTTCTTTGGCTGCCTGTATTCCTGCAATTTCGGCTATGGTAAGCACATCGCCTTTTTTTATCAGGCTATTTTTTATAAGCCCGATAGTTGCAGGCTGCAATTGAATAAAACCTGATGCTTTAGCTGTTCTAACCTGTTGCGGTTTATGGCCAACATCAACCATATTGGCTTTTCCTTCACTGTTTATGTGCGATAACTGGTTCATATTTTATCCTCCAATATTTGAAAAATCGTGCGATTCGGTTCCTATTCCTTTTTCAGGTTTGTTTTGTAGTGCCTGTTTGTAGGCTTCTTTAATGCCCAGCTTGCGGATGTTGTAGCGTAATCCGGCATGCAGGCAGGGCACAATATCGCCATCGGCTGTAAGCCGCAGTCGGTTACAAATTTGGCAAATTCCACCTGCACCGCCTTCAACGGCGTAAAACTCGCCGGTGCGTAAATCCATTTGCCTGATAAAGCGCAGTTTTAGTCCTTTCTTTGTGCAAAAGGCACGTATGGCCTCTTCATCTTCTTCATTTTCTCCAGGTATGCGTACAACGTTTATTTTTACCGGAATAAGCTCTGCTTCCAGCGCTGCATCAATGCCTTTTAAAACATCCTGTAAATTTCCAATACGGGTTATTTTTCTAAATTTTTCGGGGTTTAAAGTGTCGAGGCTGATGTTTACACGTTTTAGCCCCGCTGCTTTAAGTTGTTTGGCGTAACGCGGTAACAACACGCCATTGGTGGTCATGCCTATATCTTCAATTTCGGGAATAGCGGCCAGTTTCTTTATCAGAACGGGTAGGTCTTTACGCACCAGTGGTTCGCCCCCGGTTATTCTTATTTTGCGAATACCCAGTTCTGTTCCGGCTTTTACCACATCGTAAATCTCATTAAACGATAGTATGTCATCATGTTTTTTTAACGGTAAACCTTCAGCAGGCATGCAATATTCGCACCTGAAGTTACAGCGGTCGGTAACCGAAATGCGCAGGTAATTTATATGTCGGTTAAAGCGGTCGTACATAGCCAAATTCTCCCGAATTAATTGTTGATATGCCCAATGGTATTTCAAGCAGCGCATTGGCCATGGTTAGGGCATTAATGTGTGCCGATCCGTGAAATGGTATTTCCTGAATTTTTCCTTCGCCATTAATTAACACCGGCACAATGGCCAGGCGATCGGCTTTTTTGCGCCTGTAATCAAAATTCAGTTGTGCTTTTATGCGCATGGGGGCATATTCTGCTCCCAAAAGTTTGTAGATTACCGGTTTGGCAATCAATTCGAATTGTACCAGCGATGAAACCGGGTTTCCGGAAAGGCCAAAAACATATTTGCCGTTTTTTTCGGAGCAGGTCATTGGGTTGCCCGGTTTTATTCCGGTGTATTTCCAAAAAATATTAAAATTTTGTTTTTGTAATATTTCGGGAATAAAATCAAAATCACCAACCGAAGCGCCACCTGTTAATATCACAAAGTCGCTCGTTTCGAGGGCATTGTTAAATTGTTCTGTAATAATGTCATAATCATCTTTAAGTTGAAGCGACGCTACCACATTCAGGTTCATTTTTTTTAACTGCGCAATTACCTGGCTGGAATTACTGTTGCGGATTTGCCCCGGGTTGGGTTTTTGTTCCGGTGCAACCAGCTCGCTTCCGGTAGCAATTACCGTTACGCGGGGTTGTTTTGAAACCACCACCTCGGAATAACCGGCTCCGGCCAGTACGGCCATCAGAGAAATGTTTATTATTGTGCCTTTGGATAATAGTTGCTCTCCTTTTTTATAATCTTCGCCCTGGTAACAAATATTTTTCTTTGTTTTCTGATTGTTGCAGCGTACCTTGTTTTTTCCAATATTCACTGTATCTTCCACCATAAAAACACAATCGCATTCGGCAGGAACGGCAGCTCCGGTCATTATTTTTACGCATTGGTTTTTTCCCACCTTATTTGTAGCCATTTTACCAGCATTTATTACCTCAAGCACCTCCAGATTATTGGCAATATCCTCGTATCGGCAGGCATAGCCATCCATGGCCGATTTGTTAAAAGGAGGCATGTGCATATCGGCAATTACATCTTCCTGCAAAATTCGGTTATAAACATCCTCCAAGGCTACTTTTTCGGTTAAGTAACAAGGGGTAAGCTGTTTTATTTTATCCTGAATAATTTCAAACTGATTCATGAGGCAAGTGTAAATTTATTGTTGTTGAAACGTATTCTGTCGATATCAAAATCAATGCTTTCGCCATCGTTATTAATAATAATTGGCTTAAAATTCAGGTGTTCCGGTTTTTTAATTTCAGCACCCGGAGTGGTAATAAAAAAGAACAGTCCGGGCTGAATAATTGTATGTAAACCACCCGATTCGCAAACGATGGCAGCAGTATTTAAATATTTTTTTATCGCGCTAAAAGCCTTGGGAAGATACTCGGGTGGAGCCATTATGAAAAAAACCGCCTGGGCTCCGGCCTGTAGCATTAAGGAACTGTCCTTACCGCTAATCTGGCTCTCGCTCAATATCACAAAGTTGTCATCATAAATGAGTACATCTTTTTTATTATACGAGTGAAAATGAGCCGAAATTTTTAATCCGGTAACCTCGGTTTGTTTGGCCAATGTATTTATAGCCCGACAGGCAAAATATGTTTTCCCAACATTTCTGCCATTGCCTGCTATTAACAACATTTGCGGTAATTCAATTCTGGTATGCTTTTGTTCTGCAATCATTAAAAACAATTAGGGGAAAGGGGTAGAGAGCTTCTCCTTCGGTAGCAGGAACTACTCGTTCTCCTTTCCAATTTATCTCAAATCTTCGAGATGCGGGAGGACGACCTGTTTCCGGGTAATCCCATCGGCCAAATTACCGTGGATTGAACTTTAGGTAAGATGGCTCGGAGCCAATTATGCTTGCAAATATAGCAAAGAATCTAGCTATTTAAATGTGTTATATATCACTTAAGTGAGGGGGAATATTTGTTTGAACGGCAAATTGTTTTTAAAAAGTTATCTATTCCTCAAACCAGTCGTGTTCCCCGGCCGGTAGCAATATTTTCAGGATTGGTAATTAGTATTTCCTGAACGCCTTTGGCCTTTGCCCGAAAACCGTTGTCGAGTTTCGGAATCATTCCCTCGCTAATTACACCTTCAGTTTTGTATTGGTTGAATAGTTGATGATCGAGGTCGTAAATTACCGACGTTTCATCGTTGGGATCGAGTAAAACGCCTCGTTTTTCGAAGCAGTAAAACAAGTATACCTTAAAATAGTTGGCCAGTTCAATGGCCATTTCCGAGGCAATGGTATCGGCGTTGGTATTTAACAGCAGGCCTTTACCATCGTGAGTTAGGGGGGCTATCACCGGAATTACATTTTCGTTAATCAGCATACGAAGTTCTGACGCATTAACATCGTCAACATCGCCAACAAAACCATAGTCGATGGTTTCAACCGGGCGTTTGTGTGCTTTAATTAGTCCCAGGTCGGCACCGGTAAGTCCAACAGCGTTCATGTCGCGGGCCTGCAACCCGGCAACAATCTTTTTATTAACCAGTCCGCCATACACCATGGTTACCACTTCCAGCATATCGGCATCCGTAATTCGGCGTCCGTCAACCATTTTGGTTTCAATCCCCAGCCGTTTAGCTATTTCTGTCGCTGTTCGGCCACCTCCGTGTACCAGCAGCTTGTTGCCCGAGATTCGTTTGAACTGATCCAAAAGAGCATTTAACGATTCAGGTTCTTCTACTACTTTACCACCTACTTTAATAATTGTCAGCCTGTCCATGATTATTTTTATTTATCGTACCGGAAAAAATGATTGAATCAATACAAAGTTACGGTAGTATGTTTACAGTTTCAGAAAGTTCTCCAAGATTTTTGCACCTATGGTTCCACTTTTTTCAGGGTGGAATTGGGTAGCGTAGAAATTATCGCGGTGTAAGGCTGCGCTAAAAGGCAAAATATAGTCGCAGGTAGCGATGGTATGTGCACTTTTCTCGGCATAATACGAGTGCACAAAATACACGTATTCGTTTTCGATATCGTGGGTAAATAAATCGCTTTTTAAATCTTTTATGGCGTTCCAGCCCATGTGCGGAACTTTTGTTATAAATTCTTCGCCGGGTTTTGGAATAAAACGTTTTACTTTTTCGTCAAAAATTCCAAGGCATTGGGTGTTGTTTTCTTCAGAATGTGCGCACATTAGCTGCAAACCCAGGCAAATACCCAGCACCGGTTGTTTTAACGAAACAATCAGATCATCAAGTTTATTTTCGCGCAGGTAGGCCATGGTAGTACTGGCTTCGCCAACACCCGGGAAAATAACCTTGTCGGCCCTTCTTATTTTGTCATGATCGGCAGTAATTTCTGCGTTAACACCCAGTCTGTTTAGCGCGTTGTTTACCGACTCGATGTTTCCGGCGTTGTATTTTATAATTACAATATTCATAATTTTTCAAGCTTATTGCTGCTGTTTTTCAACTAAAAAATCAATCACCTCAACCATTTCCCGAAACTCATCTTCTTTGAAAAGGCGTGTGAGGTATACAATTTTTCCTGTTTTATCGATGATAACATTACGGGTAACACCGGCACCTTTGGCGGCAAAAGTGTAAAAAATCTCTGCGCCCGGATCGAGAGCCAGGGGGTAAGTTGTTTGCATGGTTTCCTGGAATGCTTTCACTTTTTCCAGGGGTTCGTCCATGTCAATTCCAATCAAGGCAAAGTCTTTGTTATTTTTATGTTTATGCCAAATCTCTTTTTCAATATGAGGCATTTCTTTTCGGCATACCGAGCACCAGCTGGCGGTAAACTGAAGCATAACTACTTTTCCTTTTAAATCGGCGGTTGAAACTTTCTTGCCGTTGGTAAGTTCCATGGTAATATCGGGCATTTGCTGGCCAATTTCTACAATGTAGCCGTAGTCAGCAGGAATTTTTTGTTGAGGCAATTCCGATATTTGGGCAATTCCGGATAGCACCGCAAGTAGAAGAAAAAACAGGGAAAGTATTTTTTTCATTTTCGTATTATTTCAAACAGCTTTGGATTAATTAAACACAACAGTTCTGTTTTTGTAGACTAAAATTTTACGTTGCAGGTGTTTGTACACCGCTTGCGAAAGCACAATTTTTTCGAGGTCGCGACCTTTTCTAACCAGTTTTTGTACCGTGTCGATATGGCTGCACCGGGTAACATCCTGCTCAATTATTGGTCCGGCATCCAGTTCAGAAGTAACATAGTGGCTTGTTGCTCCAATAATTTTAACTCCCCTTTCGTGCGCAGCGTGGTAGGGTTTGGCACCTGCAAATGCGGGTAAAAACGAATGATGAATATTGATAATTTTATTGGGTAGGGCTTTTACAAAATCTTCCGACAGAATTTGCATGTACCTGGCCAACACCACAAAGTCTATTTTGTGTTCCTTCATCAATTTTAATTCAGCAGCTTCTTGCCGGGCTTTATTTTCCTGGTTAATGGGAAAATAATGAAAGTCGATGCCAAAACGTTCGGCCACCGGTTTTAATGTTTCGTGGTTACTAATGATAAGCGGAATTTCAACATCCCATTCGCCGGCCGTGTAGCGCGCCAAAATATCGAATAAACAATGTGGCATTTTCGAAACATACAGGGCCATACGTGGCACAGCATTCGAGAAATAAATTTTCCAGTTCATTTGTAACGGGCTTCCAATCAGCGTGTCGAAATATTCGCCAATTTTATCTGCCGGAATGGCAAAATCTTCCAATTCCCATTCCACACGCATATAAAATATTTTCTCTTGTCGGTCTACATGCTGATCGAGGTAGATAATATTTCCTTTGTTTTTATTCAGAAACTCGGTTACAGTGGCCAGAATTCCTTGTTTATCGGGGCAGTGAATCAGCAAAATAGCTGTGTCCTTTTTTTCTCGAAGTGGCTTTATTGTTTTCATAATTTATTACTGCAGCGTTTGCTAATTTTTTTGTGAAACTTATAGTTTTCCTTTTGTTGAAGGCAACTCAAAGTTAAATACATCGCGACGGATAGCCATTTTTATTGATTTTGCCACAACCTTAAAGATTGCTTCAATTTTATGGTGTTCGTTGTTCCCTTCAGCTTTAATATTCAGGTTGCAGCTGGCCGCATCTGAAAAAGATTTAAAGAAATGCATGAACATTTCGGTAGGCATATCGCCCACCATTTCGCGTTTAAAATCGGCTTCCCATACCAGCCATGGGCGACCACCAAAATCAATGGCTGCCATTGCCAGGCATTCATCCATCGGCAGGCAAAAACCATAACGTTCCATCCCCAACTTATTGCCCACCGCGGTTTTAAACGCTTCTCCAAGAGCCAATGCGGTATCTTCAATGGTATGGTGTTCGTCAACTTCCAGGTCGCCATTTACTTTTATATTTAAATCAACGCCAGAATGACGTCCGATTTGTTCAAGCATGTGATCGAAAAAGCCCAGACCGGTTGAAATATTACACACACCAGATCCATCCAGATTTAGCCACACATTGATGTCGGTTTCTTTTGTTGTACGGGTTATCCTTGCTGTACGCACCGGAGAGGCAACGCAGGCGTAAATATCATCCCAGTCGTCAGAAATTAAGGCGCAGGTGGTTGTAAGGTCTTGTTTTTCTATTTCTTCGGCCAAGTCGCCATTGTTAATAAAAATGCCTTTGGCTCCCAGGTTTTTGGCCAACAAAATATCGGTTAACCTATCGCCAATTACAAAACTGTTAGCCAAATCATAATCGCCTTCCAGGTATTTTGTAAGCATGGCTGTACCTGGTTTACGTGTTGGCAGGTTTTCGTGAGGGAAACTACGGTCGATACATATTTCATCAAAAGTTACGCCTTCATTTTCAAAAGCTTTCAGAATAAAATTATGCACCGGCCAAAAGGTATCTTCCGGAAATGAAGCCGTTCCTAAACCATCCTGATTGGTGACCATAACCAGTTCGTAGTCGAGGTTTTTTCTGATGTTGTGCATATTTCTGAAAACCTTTGGCAAGAAACTAAGCTTTTCAAATGCGTCAATTTGTTCGTCGGCTGTTTCGTGGTTTAAGGTTCCATCGCGGTCTATAAATAGTACTTTTTTCATGTTCTGTTTGCTTGAATCCATGCTCAATCTGGATTTAAATTAATTTTTTTAATGCTCCAAGCAGCGCTTCATTTTCTTCAGAATTACCAATTGTAATTCGTAAACTGTTGGCGCACAAATGAACTGTTGAACGATTACGCACGATTATACCTTCTTCAACCAGGTAATTATAAATACCCGGAGCATCGTGCATTTTTACCAATAAAAAATTGGCATCAGAAGGGTAAACCTTAACTACAAAAGGAAAATCAACAAGGAGCTTCTCCATTTTTTCGCGTTCGGCAATCAGTAGTTTTACCCATTTCTGTACGCTAACCTTCTTGTCGAGCAGTTCCATCGCCTTCTCTTGTGTAAGAATGTTCAGGTTGTACGGATATTTTATTTTGTTTAAAACGTCGATAATAGCTGTGCCGGCAAAAGCCATTCCCAAACGAATACCTGCCATTCCCCAGGCTTTTGAGAAGGTTTGCAAAATAACCAGGTTGGGGTAGTGTTCCAACTCGGGCAGCAAGGTTTTGCCGGGGGCAAAATCAATGTATGCTTCATCAACCACAACAATTCCTTCAAAATTATTGGCCAGTTCAAGCATGGCTTCTTTTCTCAGGCTGTTGCCGGTGGGGTTATTGGGCGAGCACAGAAAAACAAGCTTGGTGTTTTTATCGCAAGCACCAAGCAGGTCGTTAATGTTTAATTCAAAACTATCGGTAAGCGAAACTTTTCGCAACTCAACCCCCGAAATATCAGCAGCAACCTGGTACATTCCGTAGGTTGGGTCTATCGTTACAATATTATCTGTTCCTGGCTCGCAAAAGGCACGAATCAGCAAATCAATCGGTTCGTCGCTTCCGTTTCCTAAAAAAATATGTTGTGCATCCGTTTTTTTCAGAACCGCAATTTTTTCTTTTACCATTTTCTGTAAAGGATCGGGGTAGCGGTTATAGGGTTCGTTAAACGGATTTTCGTTGGCATCGAGAAAAACCATAGCATCGCCGGTGTATTCGTCGCGGGCAGAGGAGTAGGGTTTTAAGTTTTGTATATTTTTTCGCAGAAGCTTATTTAGTTCCATTTTGATTGATGTATTTTAAACGTAAAGTTACAGCATTTTTATGCGCCTCAAGCTCTTCGGCAGCAGCCATTTTTTCAATAGCCGGACCGATATGTTGCAATCCGGTTGAAGAAATTTCCTGGAAAGTAATTTTCTTCAGAAAACTATCGATGTTAACCCCACTGTAGGCTTTTGCCCAGCCGTTGGTTGGCAGGGTGTGGTTGGTGCCCGAGGCATAATCGCCGGCACTCTCGGGGGTCATTTCGCCCAGAAAAACAGAACCGGCATTTACCACCTGGTCGGCCAGTTTAGTGTAGTCTTTTGTGCTGATGATAAGGTGTTCCGGTGCATATTCATTAATCAGGTCGACCTGCTCCTTTTCATCTGAAATTACCAATAAGATGCTGTTTGATAGTGCTTTTTCGGCCATTTCCTTACGAGGGAGTTGTGCCAACTGGCTTTTTACCTGTGCCAATACCTGCTTAACGGTATTTTCGTTGTTGGCAACAAGTACCACCTGGCTATCTGCTCCGTGTTCAGCTTGCGACAAGAGATCGGATGCTACAAACGCTGCGTTGGATGTTTCGTCGGCAACAACCAACACCTCCGACGGGCCTGCGGGCATGTCTATTGAAACATCGTTCATACTCACCAGTTGTTTGGCGGCCATAACATATTGGTTGCCCGGACCAAAAATCTTATCGGTTTTTGGCACCGTTGCTGTGCCAAATGCCATAGCACCAATGGCTTGCACGCCACCAAGTTTGTAAAACCGGGTAACACCAGCAACTTTGGCAGCATATAAGATTGCGGGGTGAATATTGCCATTTTTATCGGGTGGCGAACAAAGTACAATTTCTTTGCAACCGGCAATTTGGGCGGGCAATGCCAACATTAACACACTCGAAAAAAGCGGAGCCGTTCCTCCGGGTATGTATAAACCTACTTTTTCGATGGCTACCGGTTTTTGCCAGCAAATTACTCCCGGAGCCGTTTCAAACTTCCTGATTTCTGGCATTTGAGCTGCATGAAATGCTTTTATATTGTTGGCTGCCAGTGCGATGGCTTCTTTTAGCTCCTCGCTTATTTGTTGCTCTGCAGCCGCTATTTCCTGTTCCGAAACCACAAAAGAACCGAGCTGAACCCCATCAAAACGTTCGGTAAGTTCACGTAGTTTTGCATCCCCAAGTTCCCTTATTTCATTTAAAAGTTGAGTAACACGCTGGTGTAGGTCTGAAACATCAAACAGGGGGCGTTTCAGAATATTGGCCCAGGTACTTCTTTCCGGATTGATATATGTTTTCATGAACTTGTCTTTTTTGTTTTAAGTCGTAATGCCAGAATGTTGCCCGAAAATAGTAAAAGTATTCCCAAAACCGCGTAAACATCCCACCTGTAGCCCTCGAAAAACGTTGAAATTAACAAAGCAATGGCTGGTGTAATTAAGGCAATGTATACCGAGCGATCGGGGCCAATTTCGCCAAGTAGCTTTAAATAAGTTGAAAAAGCAACAATGGAGCCGAATATGGCGAGGTAAAGCAGTGAGATACCATAGCTTGCGGTAGCCTCGAAAACCAGTGGTTTTTTTAGTAGCAGAACTAGCAGAAACATTGCCAGCCCACCATATAGCATACCAAAAGCATTGGCCGGTAAAACAGGAATTCCTTTTTTCTGTTTGTAAGCCGAAATAATGTTGCCCAATGAGGCAAAGGTTAAGCCTCCCAAACACAAGAGTAGAACGGTCCAATCGCCTGTCCCCAGGTTAAACGAACTAAGTTCATTTTTAAACAACAGGGCAGTTCCGCCAACACCCAAAATTGCTGCCAACAACACATCGCGTTTAATTTTTCCTTTCAATAAAATGGCATTAAAAAAAATATTGAAAAAGATAATAAGCGAAAAAATAACAGCCACCACACCACTGGTTAAGATAGTTTCGGCCTGGTAAACAAACCAGTAATTAATGCCAAACAGGCAGAGGCCCAAAAGTAACATCAAACCGTGTTCGCGCAGACTAAATTTCATTTTCCTTCCGCTTGCAAAACAATAGGCGAGCAATAAAATGCCTGCCAGCATAAACCGATAGGCTACCGAAAGCAAGGGGTCGACTGTGCCCAGCTGAAACTTTATGGCATACCAGGTTGAGCCCCAGATTAAGGATGGAATGGCGAATAATATAAATTGACGTGTTGTCACTTTTTTGTGGCGTTTGAAAGTTTAAATATATACGTTAAGCGGCATATATCCGCTTAACGCATGCTTTAAACTCTGGTATTTCGACTTCTTTTAGAAAATCATTTTTTCAATAGGAACAACTAAAATACCTTCTGCTCCGGCTTTTTTCAATCGTCCGATAACTTCCCAAAAATCGTCCTCTTCGATTACCGAATGCATGGAACTCCAGCCTTCTTTTGCCAGCGGAACCAATGTTGGTGCTTTCATTCCGGGAAGCAAGGAGGTAATTTCTTCAATTTTGTCGTTCGGAACGTTCAATAAAATGTATTTTTTTCCTTCGGCACGCTGTACCGATTCAATTCTGAAAATCAGCTCGTCAAGAATTTCTTGCTTTTCGCCCGAAAGGTTTGGGTTTGCAATAAGTACGGCTTCCGATTTCATTACCACTTCAACCTCTTTTAAGCGATTGCTCACCAGTGTTGAACCAGAACTTACGATATCGAAAATGGCATCGGCTAAACCAATTCCCGGAGCTATTTCTACTGAACCGGTAATTACATGAATTTCGGCATTGATATTGTTCTCATCCAAAAACTTTTTCAGGATAACAGGGTAGGAGGTGGCAATTTTTTTTCCGTTGAAGAATTCAACACCCGGATAATCGATTGATTTTGGAATGGCCAGCGATAAACGGCATTTTGAGAAACCTAACCGTTTTGCAATTACCACGTTTTCATCTTTTTCTGCCATTTCGTTTTCTCCAACTACGCCAATATCGGCAACACCGTCGGCAACAGTTTGCGGAATGTCATCGTCGCGTAAAAACAAAGCATCCATCGGAAAGTTTTTAGCTTCGGATACCAATTTGCGTTTACCTACGCTTAATCCTATTCCGGCTTCGTTAATCAGGTTCATTGTGTCTTCGTTCAACCTGCCTTTTGTCTGAATTGCAATCTTAATTTTGTTTTCCATTTTTTCAATTATAATGTTGTTAACTAATATTTCGTTTTGTTTACCCCCTGGAGTCGATGGCTTTGGAGAAGCACCGAGCAAAGCGGGAAGTATTAACCATTAACAGAACTCATTTAAAAGCAAAAAAGGCTTACCATACCGGCAAGCCTTTTAAATAAAATATCGTTGAGTTTAAACAAAACAATTACAGCCTACCCGATGGTTGGATTTTCCAATGATGGCCGTGATGTAATGCTAAAACTGTCATTTCTGTAATTTTGATGCAATTATAATTATAATATTGAATTTGACAAGTACTTGTGGTGTTAATTTAAAATTAAGGTTAATTAGACACCCATTTTCAGATACTTTTCAAATGCTTTTAAAGGACTCTTATTTGACTTTGGACGCCGTTATTGGCATTTCACCATCAGGTGTATCTACCATTCCTTTCATGTTTTTGCCTTTTACTTCTGCTTTTATGCTCACGTAGTTGTAATCGACATATAAGCCACATTTAAAAATGCCATCGTTGTAAGTCACTTCTTTTAGGTCGATTTTATAGCCATCCTCCAATTTGGTGTGCCCCAATAGTTTTCCTTCTTTTTCTTCAATAACAAGCGTACCCATATTATAACCGTATGGAGCGCTTGGTACTTCATATTTCCATTCTCCAACAATTTCTTTAGTGGCCGGTTTTTCAACTGCGCTTACAGTGTTAACTGCCAGGAATACTACTAAAACAAAGAGCATTAAATTTTTCATTGTGTTAAAATTTTATTGATTAATGTAATTCAAGCTGTGTTAAATTTCACTTTAACAGTTGGTTGCAAATATTGATTGCTGCATTTGTTTTTGCAAATTTATGGGACGAATTAGCCTATTTTGGGATGAAAAAAACCGACTCAGGATAAAACCTTTAATAGCAGGGATGAATATTTTTCAGAAACAGGAATGGTTTTGTCGGTAGCCCGGATCTGAAGACTAAGTTTTTTGTTGTTTTTCTTTAAGAATTCAACGTTTTGCGTATTAACTATAAACGATCGGTGACAACGAAGTATGGTATTTGATTTTAATTCTCGCTCCACGTTTTTCATTGTATTTCGCAATAAATGTCGTTGTTTCTTTTTGTCAAGTAAAAAATGAACAGCAACGTAATTGTCAGTCGATTCAATGTAAAGCAGGTCTTTGTGAAGTACCGAAAATTTCATGTTTCCTTTTTCGTCAGTAAAAGTTAAAAGGCGATTTTCGTTGGGGGTTGCCAGCTTGTTTTTAAGGTGCCTTATTTCTTCGCTGTGTTTTTTGTAATAAATAAGCAACAGCGCAAAAGAGTAGGGAATAAAAATTCCGAGCACGGTGTATTTTAACGAAAAAAGAAAATCGTTAACAAAATTGCCAACAGGATTTCCGTAAAGAAAAATATAAACAAGGCTTATTAAAATAACTTCAAGCAGCAGCCATAGTAAATAACTTTTTAAACTAAAGGTACTTTTACTGAATAACTTACGTAAAGGGAATTGGGTAAATAGCAACACCAACGACGAAATTATACCATAGCTCGACAGCCTGAAAAACTGAATAACAGTGGAATCGGAATACCAGCGGCCAATATTCCAGGGTTTAAAAACATTAATGAAAAAGATACTGAAAACCAGAATAATCAGAACGAGTAGAAACCGATCTTTTTTCCGATCGAGTAACTCAAAACGATTATTCAAGAATGAAAGGTTCAAAGTGTAGTTAATTGTTTGTCAATATTAAATGATTGTTTCAATATTTCAAAAAAACAATAAAAATATTCTGCAGATGCAAATTACAAAATTTTATTTCTTGCTTTGTTAACCCGCAAGGCATGGTTTTTGACAATAGCGTGTTTTACCGCATTTTTGCTCTTATTAAAATTGGGTTTGGGAGTTTGATTCTCGCCTTAAGCGTTTGGTTTGCGGTAATTATTTTAAAATGAAGTGCATGAAACAGAAAATTCTTATCCCGTTTATTTTATTGCTTGTTTTTTTGGGTTCCTGTGTTGAAAAGCCAATTGAAAAAGATGGCTTACCAACTATTGCTTTAAATAAATCACAAGATATTTTACCTATTTCGAGTTTTGTGGAAAATCTTGACTACCTGGAGCTAAAAGTTAGTGAGGTTGGTAAGGAGTTGGGGGATATCGAAAATATTAAAGAGCTGAACGGACATTTGGTAATTCAGCAACGCAGAGCCCGGGAAATAAGCTTTTTAAGTTTTAATTCAAAAGGAGATTATATAAATACCCTGGTGAGTAATAAACAAGGCAAGGGGAAAATTAAACGGCCTTTAGATATTATTGATTACAAAAAAGGTTATGCAGTACTGGCCGATGATGGTATTTATTTAATCGGTAGGGATGGTGAATTTAAAAGCAAAATTGTTTCGGCCCAAATGCCCGGAAGCCGCTTCTTTTATGACCGAAACCAGTTTTATGTCATTAACGAAATACCGGGAAATGGCACATATTCAGTATTCGCAGAGGATGAAAAAGTCGCTAAAATTGAGTTTCCGGAGCCACGTTTACGCGAATTGGGAAAGTCGAATCTGGTTGCTGCAGATGCAAAAAATATTCGGCTGGCGTCGGCTTACAGCGATACGGTATTTGCTTATGCACATTCCGGTTTTAAATCGCTATACCACATTGCCAGTAATGAGTTTCCATCGTTTGCCTCAATCTGGCGAAATATTAATACTAATGACGCGGTTAAAACCTTAAAACATATTCATAATACCCCTCATGCCAAAATAAAAAGCTACCTCGAAAATGAGAATTTTATATTTCTTACCTATTGGCTGGGGTCGCACCAAACAACAGCCGTAATTAATAAAACCGATTGGCAAACCACCTATTTTGCTCAGGCCGTAAATAATATTGACGGAGGAATTTGGGATAACCCCAATTATTTATCAGCTGATAACCAGCTGTATATTCCTATAACGGCTTACAAAGTTATTGGGCACAAAATCTCTGATAAACGCCACCAAGAGTTTGAAACCATTCAGCAAAGAATAACTGTTTCCGGTAATCCGCTTATTATGCGTTGCCGTTTAAAATAACCCGAAATGTAGGGTGCCGATTAATCAAAATATGGTTCGCTGCGTTCTCCTCTAAAGTATTCAAACATCATTTTTATTTGAGCTTCGTTGTTGCGTGGTAACGATAACTCCGGTAGGTTTTCTTCAGCAAACCAGCCTACATCGCAGGTTTCCGATCCGGTAGAAATGTTATTGTTTTGTTTTTCGCAAAGCAAAAATATTTTGTAAACATATTCAAAAGCCGGAGGCATGCCTTGTTTTTGCTTGTCCATAACAGCCAAAAGTTTTTGGGCTTTTACCTTTAATCCGGCTTCTTCCATACATTCTTTCTCGGCAACTTCGGCCGGACTGTAGGCAATGTCGCACCATCCACCCGGCATAGCCCAACAGTTGTCTACTTTTTCCTGAATGAGTAAAATTTCCTGGTGCTCGTTAAACACAACTGCCCTAACATCAACTTTCGGTGTCCGATAGCCGTTTTTTTCCTCAATAACAGGTACAATTTCTTTTACCGGAATGTGGGTGAGTTTTTCAAGTAGTTCAAGACTAATGTCGCGTATTTCCTGGTAGCGCTCCATATCATAAGGAATAGTATTGTATTCAAGTCCAATTTCTGCCAAAGCATGCAGTCGTTTTATTTTCTCGAAATAGTAGGATGACATAGTGAATGTTAATTCGTTTTAATAAAATATGAGTAAGTGAAGATATAATTTTAGGGGATTAAGTACTAAAATCAGCGCCGCCCAAAAGAGCAATTAAACAATTAGCTAATTTTCCGCATTTTTTACCAGCAGATACTTGTTGTTTTCTAATTCAGCATAACCCTGGTCGTATACAAAATAATAAATGCGGTTGTTTTTGGTAATATAGGTATTGGTGTAAAAATTAAAATTGAATCCATTTTTTTCGAGAATGCTTTTAAAGGTTGTTGTTTTTTCTTCGGGATTTAACTGCTCTAAAATACTGTGATTGTTTTTTAATATGCGGTTGATTTTACGCATATAGTTTGTTGTCCGACTTGCCTTTTTATTGTTGTAGGCATTCCGGCAACTGTCGTTGCAAAACTTCTGGTCGGCACGTCCTTTTAAGGTTTCTCCACATTCGAGGCAGGTTCTTTTTTCCATTTTTATATTTTTTGTTTGAGTTGTTAAAGTGCTAATATACAAAATTATATCCGTTTGTAAACGTTTGCAAACGTTTATTGTCGACTACAAACGTTTAAAAACCGGTTAGGCAAAACGGGCTCCTTTACCTTTGAAGTAACAATTGCGTTAAAGGGCTCGCAAAAGACACAGCCCTACATTATTAACTAAAAAAATAAATATCATGAATGCATTAAGAAACAGCGTACGATTGTTAGGAAATTTGGGCGAAGCGCCTACAGTTAGAACTCTTGAAAGTGGAAAAAAAGTGGCAAATTTTAGTTTGGCTACCAACGAAATTTACCGCGATAGCCGGGGCGAAAAACAAACCGAAACTACCTGGCACCGTTTGGTGGCCTGGGGAAAAAATGCCGAAGTTGCTGAAAAATACCTGAAAAAGGGTTCGGAAATTACTGTTGAAGGAAAACTGGCTAACCGCCAGTGGGAAGATAAAAACGGTGAGAAACATTACTCAACTGAAATTGTAATTAATTCGATGTTGATGTTGGATAAGGCCTCGAATTAACGGCCGATAGCGTTAATCCACAAAAAAAACAGTAGTATCGATTTGTTATGATACTACTGTTTTTTTTTGAGCTGGATTAATCTCTTTTAACACCGGCAATTTATATTGAGGTGTTGGATTTGCAAAACTGCTTTACTTGCCCCCAACAGTTCCGCAAAACTTGTTTGAAAACATGTGTATTGATTACCAAAATAGGAAATTGTGGTTTATTTTTATCATTAGTCTGGCAAGCACTTAAGGGAAGCCAAAAACAGACTTTTAAGTGTCCAGTCGGATTTGACACTCATTAAACCAAAGTTATGGCTATTCAACAAAAAGATAGAATTTACCTCGATGGCGAGTTGTTTGAGCTGTTCTCAACCCCTTTAGACGCCTTTTTCGAGGCACATCATGAAATTCCTTCATTCCGAGGGAAAATGCCGGAATGCAGAAGAGGGTATATGGCCTCCTGGCGCATCAGAAATAACGTGCTTTACTTAACGGGTTTTCAACAGCTTAACCCAACAGTAGTTATTAATCCACGAGATGTACTTTCCCGCCCTAAAATGGTAGCTGACTGGTACAACGGAACTCTTCGGATTCCCATTGATACTGCTGATTCTAATGCCAAAGGTAGCAACGATCCTCAAGAAACGGAGCTTCATATTTATATAAAGAGGGGCGTTGTTTACACCCATGAAATTGTGCAGAAGAAGCATGTGCCTTCAAATAACTCCAAAAAGAATAACGTTTTATAAGTGAGCATTCCAGGTTTTCTGAATAAATCAGAGCTTATTAAGCTCCCAACTGTGTATGGTTTTTAGGTGCTAAAAGATAAATCAGCCCATTTTTTCCTGTCAACTGTTTTTCTAAAATGATTCAATTTTTTTAAAATGCCCATTTTACACGTGCATAAATGGCTTGTCCATATTCGCCATATTCGGTTCCGGATCGCCCGAAAAAGAACTGCCCGTTAAGCATGATTTCCCAATTGTCGGCCAGGGAATAAGAAAAATCGGGGCCAATAAACGACGAGCCGTCGCAGGGATTTAGCATGGCTGATAGATTGACGAAAAACAAGGGTGTTAACGGATAGCTAACCTGGCTGAAAAGCTGGTAGCGCCCCATTGATAGCATTTTTGCTGAAATATTTGGGGTGAAAAAACTGCGGCCACCGGCATCGCCTGTTGTTCCGTAGCTGTTAAACAGAGTTCCAAGATGCAGGTATAAGCTATTGGCAAAGGTGTAGTCGCCCGAAACGGAAGCCACAAAGGTTTCAAAATTTGTTTCATCATCCTTATCACGTGGTTTAAACCAGGTGGCTTCTCCTCTAAAACCGGCTCCTTTAATATTTCCGGCCCAGCCTCCGCCTAAAACATAATCTTTTCCTACCCAGCCGCTTAAAAACTGCACATCATAATTAAATTTCGAAAACCGGTACATTCCGGCTATTGCCGATTCGTTGCTGTTTCTGCCAATTTTATAAACCAGTTCGGCTGATGAGGTTACACTTGTATAATATTGCACGCGAATTCCATCGGTACCCGGACGTTCTTCGTAATCAAAATCAAAATAAGAAAAGGTGTTAAAAACATCGTTGGGGTTCCAAACCAGGTTAGTGCCCCAGTTTATGCGCTGACGGCCCAGGCGTACTTGCCATTTCCCGCTGGTGTAATCGAGCCAGGCCCTGTCGAGCATGGTATGAAAAAACCAGCTGTCGGCCGAAATTAGTACCGTTCCTAAGTCCAGAAAGCCGTTATCGTTGTCAATCATTTCTTCATAATCCGGAAATTCACGAATCATTTGGCCCATATAAATGCGGTTACGGGCCTCCAGGGCAAAGGTTAATTTTTCAGTGGCAAAGTATCTGAAATTTAAACGGTTGTGAAGTTGGTTCAACATTAAATAATCGAGTGTTTTTGTTTCTGATACCGCAACAGGCTCCACAGGTTTATAGTACATGCCCAGGTTTTTTAAGTAACCGTAAAACGAGACATCAGATTGTGCCGAAAGCAGCAAGCTCGATACAAAAAAGGTTAGTATGAGGCTTAATTTTTTAGCCATGTGTACTGTTTTGCTTTAGTTATTGCTCATGCCGCCTGCAAAATCCATTACGCACATGGTGTTATATTTTGGGTGCGAACCACAGGCAACCCCAATGCTTTTAAAATCGGGGTGTAACAGGTTGGTTCGGTGTCCGCGGCTTTTAACGCCATCATCAATTAAAAGAAAAACAACAATTTGTTGTGCCGATGTATTTCCGTAGGCAATGTTTTCTGCAATCCGAACCTGCCATTTGCCATATCGTTCAATACGGTCTTTCAGGTTGGAGCGATCCTTGCCGGTGTGACCTGTCTTTCCGGTTTTTGATTGGTCGGTTTGGTGGTCGTTTGCAGCTTTTGTTAAACGAGCGTCAGGGTACAAAGGTGGAGTGCTACTTGCTTTTTTTAACACACGTACACATTCATGCAGGGCGCTTACGCCTTCTTGCGTCATAATCGATTTATCGCCGGGGTAGTGTAAAATTTTACGCTCGTAATGTTTTGCCAGGGGAGCAATATACTTCTCTGCATATTCCGGCGGGTTGGAACGAAACAGGTTGATTTCGTAAATTACTTCTTTCTCTAATGCCGACAAATAACTGGCATTGGCCGCCGTATTGTGTTTGCTGTTTTTGCTTTTTTCGTTGGCAGTAGTGCTTAGGTTAAAAAGACATAAGATTATTAAAATCAACACTTTCATACTTTTATCGTTCTTTGTGTAACTTCTTTACTATAATTTATACTACTTACTTTTTTTCATCGCTTATTATTTTTCCATCCTCGATGGTAATTACCCGACGCGCTTTGTTTACCACCCTTTGGTCGTGTGTTGAAAATATAAACGTAATTTTTTCTTCTTTATTTAGCTGCTCCATAATATCAAGCAGGTTTTCGGTGGAATGCGAATCGAGATTAGCTGTAGGCTCGTCGGCCAAAACAAATTTGGGTTTCGATGCCAAAGCTCGCGCTACGGCTACCCGTTGTTGCTGTCCTCCCGATAGTTTCGAGGGGCGCCGGTCCATCATTTCTCCCAGCCCAACAGCCTTTAGCAATTCGCTGGTGCGGGCATCGCGTTCGCTCTTTTTACTGCCTTGCAGGTGCATAATAAATTCTACATTTTCTTTGGCAGTAAGCACAGGAATTAGGTTGTAGGCCTGAAAAACGAAACCGATATTGTTCATCCTGAAGTCAGTTAGTTTGCGTGATGAAAGCTCATTAATTTTAATCCCGTTAATTTCAACCCAACCTTCAGTAGCATCGTCGAGACCGCCTATGATGTTTAACAGCGTCGTTTTTCCTGAGCCCGATGGTCCAACAATGGCCGTAAATTCGCCTTCTTCAAAACTGATGTTGATGCCATTAACAGCATGAACCGAAACCGAACTACTGTTGTAAATTTTGTGCAGGTTTTTTATTTCTATGATCTTCATAATAATGTTTTAATGTTTTAATGCTTACTGTTTTTATGGGTTTTATTTTTTTAGTTTATCGCTATATCTTGCCGATATTTCTCTTTTCTTTTTTGTATTTAATCATCCATGCTTTTACGCATTAATCAGTCCGTGTGGCTTCGGCCGGATTTAGTTTTAAGGCTTTTCGTGCCGGGTAAATGGCCGAAATTAAGCCTGTTATTACTACCAGTGTAACTAATACGCCTAACGAATGTGTCGGGAACTCCGTTGCAATCTCGGTAGCTACACCGTATTGTTCCAGGCCCTGTGCAAAGGCCGATAAATTGATTGGGTTTTTCTCAAAAATCCGGGATACAACAATGCCTAGCAAGATTCCCAACAGGCCTCCGGTAAGTGTTAGCATCAGCGATTCAAAAATAATCATGCCAAAGATTTTGCGCTTATTCATACCAATGGCCATTAGCATGCCAATTTCTTTTACACGCTCTAAAACAGCCATAAGCATGGTGTTGATTATGCCAAAACACAGGGCAATTAAAATGATAAGAATAAAAATGTACATGTACTGGTCCATTGAGTCGGTTAGAATGGACATTTCCGGACTCAGTTCTTTCCAGGTGTGCACATCCAGACCTTCTGCAGTTTGCTGAATAGTTGGTTTAAGACGTGAGGCATAACCATTGTTTTTAAGCAAAACGGCAATTTCGTGCACTGCCCGCGCTTCAATGGCCATTTGTTTTTGCAGATCGTTAATATGCACAAACATGTGCATTTCGTCGAATCCGGTATTTACCGTTTTGTAAATTCCGGAAACCCGGTAGCCTTTTGATGAAAGATCGCCATTAAAATCAACCAGTTGCACATTTATTTTTGTCCCAACTTTCAATCGTAATTTTTCAGCAAGTTTATGGCCAACCAATATTGGTGGCATTCGGCTTGTTTTTTCCAGGTAGGTTCCATCAACCAGGTGTTCCCAAATATCGGTAACCTGCTTTTCTTTTTCCGGATTAATACCCAGCATTTTAGCACCTCCGGTGCCATGCGCGGCCATAATAAAACTTTCGGCAATTAAGCGGGGGGCCGCTGCCTGAACAGAGTCGAGGGCAGCAATGCGTTCGGCCAGCGTGAAACCATCGGAAATAAATAAAGACGTTTCGTTATTATCTAAAAAATGCGGGGCATGCACTTGCAGGTGCGAGAGCTCCGATTTTGTTGCCGAATCAATACGTGTTTTGTACATCCCGTTCATAAACGCCATCATAAATATTCCGGCAAACAGCCCAAGGGCAATGGCGGCAATCATTACCAGGCTCCGGGTTTTACTTCGCCAAACGTTACGCCATGCTATTGATATTATCATTTTGTTCATTTTTTATTGGTATTAACTGCGCATTGCAGTTGTAATTTTTAAGCGGCTCACATTTGTTATCGGGAAAACAGCGATGAGGCTGCTAATGATAAAAACAACAATCATCTGGTTGTAAAACAACGAAGGTTTCATGGAGAAGAACATGTAGGGTTCCATTCCGTAAATTGCCATGGCGTCGGCCATATCGCCCGATAGGGGCAATGGGTTGTAGTAAAAATACAAGCAAAAAAACCAACTGATGATTAATCCAATTGAGCAACCTATTAATCCAATAAACAGGGTCTCAATAAGAACTAACAGGGCGATTTTTCGTTTTTGCATACCCACGGCATGGGTAACACCAAATTCGCGCTGGCGCTCTTTCACCATCATTATTACCACGCTAAACATGCCAAAAGCAATTACCAGGTACAAAATGCCGAGCATAATAATTCCACCTCCACGGTCGCTTTGAATTACCTGCTCCAGTTCGGGACTCATCTCTGTCCAGGTCATTACCGTGTTGTTTTTCGGCAAGATTTTATCAATAGCCTTTTTTATATGGTGCACACTGTAGTGGTCATTAGTCATTACCACAAGCGAGGTGGATAAACCGTATGCCGAATAAAAGTCGCGGGCCGTTTCGATGTCGAGGTAAACCAGGCGTTTGTTAAATTCAACATTCGGGTGTTTTATAATGCCTTTTATGGGGAATAAACCACTGGCACTGATTCCGTGGTAGCCCTGTGAAATCATTACCAAAGTGTCGCCAACACCCAAATTAAGGTATTTTGCCAGTCCGCTGCCGATAACTACTTCTGCATCGCCTGACTGCAAAAAATCGCCGGCTTCAATTTTTTTCGAAAGTTGGGTAATCCGGTCTTCGGCTTCGGGTTCAATGCCCATCACCATGGCGGGTTTGCTTTTTAGGTGGTTGGCAGCCAGCGAAAAGGATTCCAAACGGTTAGCTACCAGACTTACATCTGTAATTTTGCTGATTTTATTTTGTAGTTCGTCGGCAACTTTAAAGCTGTTTTCCAGGTTTCGTTCGTTCCAGTAAGCCGTGTCCTGAACCTGTAAATACCCGGTGTAAAATTTTACCGAATTATCAATCATGCTATCGTACGAGCCTTCCTGCATCGAGCGCATCCACGAAGCCAGCAATACACTAAATACAACAGATGATATGGCAATGATGGTTCGGCGCTTATTTCGCCAAAGATTACGCCACGCTAGTTTTATGTTTGTTCTCATGAGCAATGCTTTATTTATTTAATGCTAAAATGCTTGAATGTGTTAATGCTAAGATTAATAAATACTTTAATTTCGAAGTTGTAGTTTAACCTGACTTGTATAGCTATTCTTAACCATTTATATTTTTGTATGTAGTGTCTTTTGCTTTGGTCATGATTTTAGAAATTTCAATAGCTTCATTTAGCAAACGATCTAGCTCATGTTGATTTTCAGATAGCTGTGCATCATTAATAACTTCAAGCCAGTAAGCTGATTCGTCAGACTCCTCGACAACAATACACATTTTGCTATAAAACTCTGATTTGGAACGTCCGCGGCAGGCTGCCCGGTAATTGGCACCAGTTGACGTGGCTGATTTAATTAGCTGGTAAGCAATGACAGAGCTGGCTTTGGTATTCTTTAATGTTTCACAGAAAAGAATTACATCAACGGCAAACTTTTTTGTACGGTGTTTTAGTGCTTCAATAAATTTATCTTTTGTATTCATCGTTTTAAGTTATGTTTCGATTGGTACCTTAATCATTTAATCATTTAATCATTATAGCATTTAGGCATTAAATCATTTAATCATCGTCACCGTATTCTCTTCATATTTTGTTGCGAAAAGAAGCTTTCTTTTAAATCAACGTTAAACTCGATTTTATCAAAAATCATAATGGTTTTATGCCCCTCTTCGTCGGCCGGAATCATTTCCAGTCGGGTTGGCATTTCGCGGTCGTCCATCATTTTTACCTCGGTTAAAATTTCGGTATTTACCAGGTAGCCGTCTTCGTCGTAAAATTCAGCTTTTAGCCAGTGTAATTCCTTTTTCGATATCCACATGATAACCTTTCCCCAGACCACAGGCGCATCGTCGTGGGGGATGAGTTCAATTTTGTAGCATTGGTATCCGTCAATTTCTTCCTCGCCCAGCAGTTTGTTGGAATAGTCTTTTGCCATCTGCGATTCTTTCACCAGGTCGTCGTTGGTAAAATCCGAGCCCATCCACGATTGCATCATCATCGATGGCGGAATTTTTATCATGCGCTCGATATTGGGAACCCAGTTCCACATTTCCTTGTTGCGTTTTAAAAAAACCTGGCCTTTTTCTTTTGCCGGAGCAGTAATGTAAATCAGCGAATAGTCGTTGCCCAGCGTCCAGTTTTTCATCGAAACTGTTCGGCTCCAGCCCGGCCGTTCAATAATCATGGTTATTTCGCCCCGGCTCGATTCTCCTCTGAATTTCTCGTCGGCTTCTTTAATTATAGCTGTCATGTCCTGGGCAAAAACAATCGCACTTAACACACTTAATAGTATACTTACCTGTAGTTTTTTCATGGCTAACCTATTGCTTGTTAATTATTTTAAAGCAGGCATCAATAACAGCCTGTTCCATTTTTTCTACCGGAAAAACATCGGGGGCAGCTACGGCGTATAAAAAGGCTCCTTCAAGCATTGCTGCTATGGCTATCAGGTCGGCTTCCGGATTTTTGCTGCCCCGGGCTTCAATAAACCCGTAAAACATCTCGAAAACAGGCTTTGCTTTTTCCGCATAGGTTTCGGCAAACACCTTTGAGATTTGAGGCTGCAGTAGCAGAGAAAAGAAAAGTTTCCAGTGCTGCAGATTTTCGCCTAAGAGTTTAAAATTTTGCCGGATAAAAAAGATAAATTCTTCTTCAGAAAGAACACCATCGTGGTTAAGATCCAGGTTGTTGTAGATTTCCTCAAAACCATGCTGCATCAACTCATCGAGAATTGCTTTTTTGCTTGAAAAATAGTTGTAGGTGAGACCTTTCGATATTTTTGCTTTAGCGGCTATCTGACTAATAGAGGTGGCGTGGTAACCATTTTCGGCAAATAGCTCCAATGCTGTTCCCATAATCAGGTGCTTTTTCTGTTTTCTCAGTTCGTCAAATTGTTCCGGACTTCTTGGCATCTTTTTAAATTTTTCAGTAAATGGTTTTAAAACCCTATAGCTTCAAATGTATTTTTTTTGAATTTTTTATTAGTCACTTTAGATATGAGTACAGAGATGTGAGTATGGAGAGTTTCTTTCTTCTCATTTTATCTTACTTCTCATTACTCGTATCTCATATCTATGTTCTTTATATTGATTGAACGTTCGGTCAAAGTTAAAATGTCTGTTTTAAAATTCCAAAAAAACAGAACAATAATTGACCGATTGGTCAATGTATGTGTTGAATTTTAGACGCAACAGTTCGAATGAAAAGCGAGTAATTGATAATAAAAGTGAAATTATATGGACAAAAGCGGCATTGCACCAATAGTTGCAAGCAAATGAGAAATAACTTGCTTTCTTTGCGCCCAATTGTTTTAACACAACAGGGGAGTTTCCCCCTTGTCAATATAATTTAAATAATGAAGATATTTGAAGGACATTCATTCCATATTCCGGTTTTAGGGGTAGGTTATTCAATGGATACCCCGGCTAATGTGGCGCCTTACGGCATTTCGTCGGTTATTTCGTTGGTTGACGATGCCTTAATGGAGAAATTGCGCGAGTTTTATTGTAAAAAGTTCGATTTGCCCTTTACCGCCATTTCGAAAAAAGTGGAGGATTGCCGGGCTAAACGTATTACCTCGTACCTGAATACGATGGAAACAGTGGTGAATAAAAAGGTAGAGTTGGTAAAAGCTTCGTTGTCGGGTGTTGGTGGCGAACTGGAAAAATATTACGATATGCTACCCGAAGCGGCAGAATTAAAAAAGAAATTCAACAAGCTTGGCTTTAAGAAATCGCTGACGGATGAGTTAAAAAACTGGGTAAACGATAAGTTGCCGGTGGGGTCGATAGATGTAAATATTATGACCAAGCTCGACCAGGTGAATAAAAAAGACGGGAAGGAATTGCCCATTGAATATAACGATGCGCATGCGGCTTTGCGGGGTTTTGCCAATAGTAACCTAAGCTCTTCGCTGGTGCTATCGGCCGGTATGAGCCCACGTTTATACAGCTACATCGAGAATTTTAAAGACTTTTTTCCGGATGTAAGTGGGCAGATTAAAAAGAAAATCATTTTAAAAGTTAGCGATTTTCGTTCGGCACTGGTACAGGGAAAAATGTTGGCTGCCAAAGGCCTGTGGGTTTCAGAGTACCGTATCGAATCGGGGGTAAATTGTGGCGGACACGCTTTTCCTACCAATGGCGTATTGTTTGGGCCTATACTCGATGAGTTTCGCTTAAACCGCAAAAAACTGTTTGATACCTGTATTGATTTGTATAAAAGTGCGCTGCAAAAGAAAGCGTTGGTGCAACCGCAAAACGAGCCCGAACTAAAAATTACGGCGCAGGGTGGGGTAGGCAACTTTGAAGAACACCAGCTGCTGCTTGACTATTACAATATGGACAGTGTGGGCTGGGGGTCACTGTTTATGTTGGTTCCCGAGGTCATTAGTATCGATACCGAAACCATGAACCTGCTGGCAAAAGGCAAGGAAAAGGATTATTACTACAGTGGATTATCGCCCCTGGGCGTACCGTTTAACAGCATTAAAGGCGCATCGATGAGTAAGCTGCGTTTGGCAATGGCTGCCGAAGGAAAAGCCGGAATGCCTTGTACCAAAGGGTTTTTGCGTTACAATACCGAATACACCGAAAAACCAATTTGTACCTCGTCGCGCCAATACCAAAGTAAAAAACTGGCCGAACTGGAGGAGTTGAACCTGCCCGAAAAGGAATACAAAAAAGCTTTTGATAAAATTACCGAACCCGAATGTTTATGTGTAGGTCTGGGCATCTCAACGCTGCAATCAAAAGAAATTGAGGTACAACCCACTGATAAAGTTACGGTGTGCCCGGGGCCGAACCTGGCCTATTTCTCCAAAATATCGAGCCTGAAAGAAATGGTGGATCATATTTACGGGCGCATTAATCTTCTGGATAAGGGCTACCGCCCACATCTATTTTTAAAAGAGCTAAATATGTACCTCGATATTTTTAAAGAACAAGTAGAAAACTTCCAGAAGAATATCGACGATAATAAAGCGAAACGTAACCTGGTAAAATTTAAACAGAACCTGGTAGACGGAATCGACTACTACAAAATACTTTTTGCCGAAAAGAAAAAAGATGTGGTGGAAGAACTGGAGAACTTATTGAAAAAATATCCGGTGCTGGAGAAAGAATTGTAAGCATTATTATTATGAAAATAGAAACGGGCTTCGTATTTACGTAGTCCGTTTTTTTATGGTTTAAACCTTGAAGGTTTAGTTATATAACCCCCAAAAAAAAACTCCCACCGAGGCGGGAGTACAGGAATTTTTTCCTTCGGCATATAGCCTTATTGTGATAAGATGTAAAATTGAAAAGATATTCAACTTGCCATATTGGAGAGCGAAAGCAGAATTGGTTGTGGTTTGATGTAAAATTGAAAAGCTATTCACTGGGCAGGCCTTGGTTTTTATTTTCCTTTCCGCAGGCGCGAAGCGGCAGCCCGGATAGGGAAAACGCCTTCGTTTACAAACTTTACGTCTTCAACAGAGTAAAATGCTTTGGGGTTCGAATTTTTTACAATCTTTTCAACTTTCTTAATTTCTTTCCGATTGATAATGCTGTAAATAATGCTTACGTTCTCGCTGCCACCACGGGCTTCGTGGTGGGTAATTCCATACCCGGCTTCCTTTAGGTTGGCAATCAGATTTTCGGCATTCATGCGGGTAATAATCTGTATTTTAACAATACCAACGGCCAGTTTTTCTTCAATAAGTAGGCCCACATAGTTTCCGCAGGCAAAGCCACCGGCATAAGCCACATAGCAGGTCCAGTTATCGAGGTTTTGGAAAATGCGCGAGATGGCTAACAGCCAGATAAACACTTCGAAAAACCCCAGCACCGGCGCCCATATTTTATGGCCTTTTGAAACCATTACTATACGAATGGTGCCAAACGAAACGTCGATTACCCGCGAGATAAAAATGAGTGCGGGAAGAATGCCGTAGGTAAAAATTCCGCTGTCGTAAAAACTTGTATCCATTAAAGTAAATGTAAGATTTAATTTATCATTTCGGTGCAGGATTAGCTGCAAGCCTGCTTTTCAAAGTTATCGATTTCTTACTTTGTTCGAAATGAAAGTAGCCCTTATTTCACCTTTCACCAGTTAACTTTGCCTTTCTGCTTAAAACTCCGAAGTAAAATGGAACTTAATGTCTTTAAATTCATCTTGTGCCATTTGAAGGATAAACGATGAATCGGCCATAAACACATCGCGGCCCAGTTTATCTTTGGCCATTTTTTGGTGTTTCCGTTTTTTAAATTCCGTTAATACCTTTTGGTCGTTGCACTGTATCCAGCAGGCTTTGTGCATCGACAAAGGCTCGAAACGGCACTTGGCACCGTATTCGTGCTCGAGGCGGTACTGAATAACTTCAAATTGTAATTGCCCAACGGTTCCAATAATTTTTCGTCCGTTAAAAGCACTGGTAAACAACTGCGCCACACCTTCGTCCATTAGCTGGTCTATCCCTTTGGCCAGCTGTTTGGCTTTCATGGGGTCGGCATTTTCCACGTAGCGGAACATTTCGGGCGAGAAACTCGGTAAGCCTTTAAAGTGGATTTCTTCGCCATCGGTAATGGTATCGCCAATAATATAGTTTCCGGTATCGGGTACTCCAATTATATCGCCGGGGTAGGCATATTCAACAATTTCTTTTTGCGAAGCCATAAAAGCTGTGGGGCTCGAAATTCGGAATGATTTTCCCAGGCGCACATTTTTGTACATTTTATTGCGTTCAAATTCGCCGGAGCAGATTTTTACAAAGGCAATACGGCTGCGGTGATTCGGGTCGATATTGGCATGAATTTTAAAGACAAAACCCGTAAATCCTTTTTCTTCCGGTTTAATTTCGCGTTCTTCTGAAAAGCTGGGTTGAGGAGTTGGGGCAATTTCCACAAACGAATCAAGCAGCTCCTGAACGCCAAAGTTATACAGTGCACTACCAAAAAATACCGGAGCCAGCTCTCCCGCCAGGTAGTCTTCGCTCTTAAATTCAGGATAAATACCTTCAACCAGTTCCAGTTCTTCGCGCAATACATCGGCATCTTCGCCAATGTGGTCTTCCAAAGCCGGATCAGTAACATCTTCAAATTTTATGCGTTCTTCAATTTCCTGAATATCGGGTTTAAAGAGTTTCAGGCTGCGGTTAAAAATATTGTACACGCCTTTAAAATCGGGGCCATTGTTGATGGGCCAACTTAAGGGGCGCACTTTAATTTTTAGCTGGTCTTCAATTTCGTCCATTAGTGTAAACGGATCTTGCGAGGGGCGGTCCATTTTATTTACAAACACAATAACCGGCGTTTTGCGCATGCGGCAAACGTTCATCAGTTTTTCGGTTTGCGGCTCAACCCCCTTGGCAGCATCAATTACAATAATAACACTGTCAACCGCTGTAAGCGTGCGGAAGGTGTCTTCCTGAAAATCCTGGTGACCGGGCGTATCCAGAATATTAACCTTGTAACCGTTGTATTCGAAACCCATTACCGAGGTGGCCACCGAGATTCCACGCTGGCGTTCAATTTCCATAAAATCGGAAGTGGCTCCCTTTTTAATTTTATTGCTTTTTACGGCTCCGGCTACGCGGATGGCTCCACCAAAAAGTAATAACTTTTCGGTTAGTGTAGTTTTCCCGGCATCAGGGTGGCTTACAATTCCAAAGGTGCGGCGACGTTTTATTTCTTCTAAAAAAGTCATGTCTGTATCGTGTCTTTATTGCGGCGCAAAAATAGAAAAGAACTTTTAATTACCTGCTTATTGTAACACTTTGTGGCAATGCACAGTTAAAAACTTTAAATTAGAGGTAAAATTGTTGACTTTAAAAGCTTTGCAAACAAATGTCGGGGAATTGCCGTGCATAAGTCGCGAAGTTTTTACGGTGAAAAACAGCCTAAGTTGATAACTTGTTCTTACAAACAAAAAGACCATGCAGCAACCAGAATTGGGCAAAAAAATTGCCGAACTCCGAAAACTAAAAGGATTAACCCAGGAAGAACTGGTAGAAAAATGTAAGCTGAATGTGCGTACCCTGCAACGTATTGAAGCCGGCGAAGTAAGGCCAAGGGCTTACACCTTAAATGTGCTTTCCGAAGTGCTGGATTATAACTTTAACGGCGTTTCTGCAAAATTACCGGGGGCATTGCTGCTTTTTGTTCGGAATGTAGCCGACATTATCAACTTAAAAAAACATACCATGAAAAAAGTCAGCATTTTATCATCAACCCTCTTAATTGTATTCCTTGGCGTATTTATGTTTAATTTTAGGAGTGTAAATAAAAGCGAGCAGGCACTCCGTGTTGTGGTTCAAGAGCAGAATACGAACAGTATAAAGTGGTTTAATTCGGGGCAGGTTAAGCAGTTAATGAACGATTATGCAAGCGATGCCTGTTTCTATCGTAACGGTCATCCGGCGTACTGCGGTAAGGAGGAAATAAGCAAAGCCATACAAAAAGCCGTTGATGCAGAAGCCTTTAAGTTAACAGCAATCGATTTAATTTCGCTACATGTAAGTGGCGATGTGGCAATAGAGAAGAGTCTCACCACATCGCAACTATCCAACGGGCAATTTATCCGAACAATAAATATTCAACATTGGCAGCGCAGTAACAAAAAATGGATGATTGTGAATGATATTGATGTGTTACTTTATTAACAATCCTTTTTTATCATGCGTGGTAACCTGGTATCGTCCGGTTAAAATTTGCCCGGTAATTCGAGTCGGTATCGAAATTGACGTGTTGAGCGAAATGTTGAAGTGGTGAAAAAAATAGCTGCTTAGCCCAAACCCTTGTGTAGTTTGTGTGTTTGTATTGGCAAAAACGAATACTTTAACATGACGACTTTAATTATTCGCGCCGATGATTCTGCTAAATATTGGAGCCAATTGGTCGGCCTTTATATTGCTACCTTTTCAAAAGGAAAAAGCTTTCAATATAACAGTGTAGATGAAACCTCGGCTTATCTGAAAATGATATTCAGGGAGGGGTACGGAATACTGGTTTTGGACGAAGAGCAATTGCTTGGAGCCCTTTTGTTAACGCCACTACATTTTGATAAATTGCTCCCCGCTGAAATTGCCGACAACTTTAATATAAAACGTTCGGTTTATGTGGCCGAAATGATGGTGGAAAAAACACAGCAAGGAAAAGGAATAGGCAAAAAAATGTTGAACTACTTTTTTGAGACAGTGGACAGACAGCTTTATACCGATGCCTTTATTCGGGTTTGGATAGAAAACGAAACAGCTTTAGGCTTGTACAAAAAAGTTGGATTTAAGCCATGCGCATCCATTGTTCAAGCCAAGTTACTTGCCGATAAAAGCGGGATGTTCGATTTTAAAAAAGTATACCTGCACAAAAAATTGGAAGGATGAACCCATTAATAATTTTCAGATAATTTAGAGCTGTTTCACTTCCTACATTTCATCAGACTACCTATATTTATGCTTACTCGAATCAGCTATAAAATTGATAAATATGACTACGCTTTATACGCCAACAACCAATCTTTTGGATGGTAATCCCGAACAAAAACGGGCCGAAATCCGCGACTATTTTTTAAAAACCTATGCCCTTGATGAGCAACTTTATACTTTTTTAAAGACAGAAAAAGCCTTTTATCGCCGGGCCGATACTTTGCGGCATCCGCTTATATTTTACTATGGTCACACGGCCGTTTTCTTTATCAATAAACTTATTCTGGCAAAAATTATTGATACCCGTATTAATCCGCGTTTTGAATCGATATTTGCCATTGGTGTGGATGAAATGAGCTGGGACGACCTGGATGAAAGTAATTACGACTGGCCATCGCTTGATGAGGTTGATGCATACAGGCAAAAAGTTAAAAATGTAGTACTTGATGTAATTGATAATACGCCATTGGAATTGCCGGTGAATTGGGAAAACCCATTCTGGATAATAATGATGGGGATAGAGCACGAACGTATTCATATCGAAACTTCTTCGGTGTTAATTCGTCAGCTGCCGCTTGAACTTATTACACCCGATATTTTTGACCTTACGTTGGCAGAACGTGGAGAAGCTCCTGAAAATAGTATGTTGCCCCTAAGCGGAGGGGAAGTGCTTTTGGGTAAACCACAGCAGCATCGGTTTTACGGTTGGGACATGGAATATGGCCGGTACAAAGTTAGGGTTGATGACTTTAAAGCTTCGCAATACCTCGTTTCAAATGGCGAATTTTTACAGTTTATTGCCGATGGTGGTTACCAAACGGAAGAATTCTGGACTACAGAGGGCTGGCAATGGAAAAATTATGAGCAAGCAGCGTTTCCGCGGTTTTGGCGAAAAACAAATGACGAGTATTTTTTACGTTTGGTCGATCAGGAAATTAAGATGCCCTGGAACTGGCCGGTAGAGCTAAACTACCTCGAGGCCAAAGCTTATGCCAACTGGAAAAGCAAGAAGGAGGGAAAAAGCTACCGCTTGCCAACCGAGGCGGAGTGGTATTACCTGGCGCAGCAGTGTGGAATTACTGATGAAAGTTTTCATGAGCAGGACGCCAATATTGCGCTGGCAAAATTTGTTTCACCTTGTCCGGTAAATCAATTTAAAAGCGGCGATTTTTATGATGTAATTGGTAATGTGTGGCAGTGGACCGAAACACCGGTAACCGGTTTTCCGGGGTTTAAAGTGCACCCCATGTACGACGATTTTTCAACACCAACTTTTGATGGTAAACACAACCTGATAAAAGGCGGATCATGGATTTCAACCGGAAACGAAGCCACCTGGCACGCACGCTACGCTTTTCGGCGGCATTTTTATCAGCATGCAGGTTTTCGATTGGTGGAAGCTGAAAAACCACTGCTCATTAGAAACGATTCGTACGAAACCGACCAGGAAGTAACCCAATCGTGTGAATTTAACTACGGACAAACGATTGCCGGTTTTAAAAACTTCCCGAAGCAGATAGCCGAAATTTGTAAAAAATATGCAGGAACCAAAGCCGATAAGAAACTATTGGATTTAAATTGCGATACCGGCAGAACGGTTTTCGAACTGGCTACTTCGTTTCAGGAAATTACCGGGATCGATTTTTCAGCGCGTTTTATTCGTTTGCCCATTCAAATGAAGGAACAGGGCTTTATTCGTTACATCACAAAAGATGAAGGCGAACTGTTGTTTTATCGGGATGTGCAATTAAAAGATTTGGGACTTGCTAAAACCGATAACCTGCAGTTTATGCAGGCCGATGCCAATAATTTAAAAACCATTTATTCGGGTTACGATGTTATTCTGGCCGTTAACCTGTTGGAAGAACTGTATGCTCCCGATCGTTTTTTATCAACAATTCACGAGCGGTTAAATACTAACGGAATACTGATTCTTGCCACAACATACGATTGGGAAAGCAATCCTGTTAAACGTGAACACTGGCCCGGAGGATTTAAAAAAGACGGAGAACCGCTTACTTCTTTTGAAGGGATAAGCACTTTGCTTGAGCGTAATTTTGAGCTTGTTGCGCCGCCAAAGAACTTGCATGCTGCCTACCCTTTATCTTCGCGTAAGTATCAGGTTTCAGTACCCGAAATATCGGTTTGGAAAAAGCGCTGAAGCGACTTAGTTGGCCTTTTTGTACTTCTTCTTTTTTACCGATTTAAAAGCGTCTGAAATGGTGCGCCAGTATGCTTCGTGAAAACGAAGGCCTTGCTTGCCAATGATATCCTTGTAGCTTTGGGCTTCATCATCGGGGTGAAATTTTCGCCGGTACATCTCCTCGTACAGCGCCGGAATTTCGGGGTGAAACTGAACCGCAAAAACATTTTTGTATTTATGGTGTGCCAGCCCTTCAATAATTTTGCCATCGGGCGAAAGGGCAGTTACTTCCAGGTCCTTTCCAATTTTTTCGGCCGCCTGATGATGACTGCTGTAGATTCGGGGAGTACTTCGTTTTGATACTTTTACCGCTTGCCCAAAAAACGGATGGTCGGTAAAATTAATGGTATGCAGATTGCCAAACATAAACAAAGAATCGTCTTTAATTTTATGCCAGTAATTACGGTGCAGGTTGGTGCGGCCAATTCCTACCGTTTCTTCGGGTGTAAAAGCGTCGTATCTTTCTGCAGGTATATCCTGAATAAGTGTGCCGCCGGTAGCCACATTCATGGTTTGCATTCCCAAACAAAATCCGGTAACCACATAGTCGGGGCGTTGCTCTAAAAAAGCTTTAAAATCAGTGTTTTGTAACCCTCCAAGCAGGTGAAACATAAACGAACATTCGTAGAGGTGCCGTTCGGGGTCGGTAACTACCGACAGGGTGTTCTCTTCACCATAAAGTTCCGGTTGAATATCAGGGCCTCCAAAAAATATTACGCCAATCGAGTGTTTAAAAACCGTTGCCAGGTCGTCGCTAATGTCGTTTTCGCGGTAAACGCTTTCGGTATTCAGTTCGCCTTTAATTTCGTGCAGGTAAAAATTATCAAGTTTATTCTCCTCAATGTAATTTTTGGTGGCTTCAAAATCATATTTTTGGTCTTCAAAATAAACGCCCACAAATCTTACTTTGTTTTTAACGTCAAAAAGGTTGGCATCAGTAAGGTACTGAATGGTTTTTATTCGTTGTATGGTAGGGTCGCAAAGAATAATGTACTGCTTACGTTTGTTAAACTCGGTATTAAAAAACGCCTGGGCAAATGCACTTGTCGTTATAATCAGGCTAAAGAGGAGAGTGAGAAGCTTTTTCACTTGAATATAATTAAGTTAATATTTTGTATTTCAAATATATATAATGTCAGTTTAATATTTGCTGGTCGATACCCGTGGAACTCGCATAATTAATTTATTCATGTCCTTTTGTGTTCCTTAGACCATGATCCTTTCATTTGTTTTGAGTTGTTTATTTATAAATGTCACGATGACGTGTAACCACTGAGCCATTATTCATGGTGCACCCATCTTGTTTAGTATATTGCTGTTCTCTCAAAATTATAATATTGTTTAAAACAATACAATGCACTGCAACAAATTAAAAAAACATAATTTTAAGTTCCACAAAACTTAAACTTTGTACATTTGTTTAATCGAAAAAAGAAATACTATTATGAATTTTAACTTTAAATCATCTTATTTAGTACTGGGTGCAATTGTTTTAATTGTTTTGCTGCTGTTTGGTGGCCGCATGTTTAAAATATTAAAACCCGGTGAGAAAGCTGTAATTTTTAAACCCTATACCTCCGGGTTGGATAAAGAGAATATTTACGGCGAAGGCTTCCATATAATTGCGCCATGGAATGAGCTGGAAGTATACAATGTGCGCGAACAGCAGCGCGACGAAACCATGGATGTACTGGATAAAAACGGGCTTTCGGTAAACGTTGATGTTACCGTTCGTTTTAACCCATCGTTTCAAAATATTGGTTTTCTGCACGAACAGTTTGGGGTAAATTATATCAATGTATTGGTCATTCCTGAAGTTCGCTCTTCTGTACGTCAGGTAGCCGGTAGGTATACAGCCGAAGAAATATATTCGACAAAACGTGCCGAGGTGGAACAATCAATAATTACAGAAACCAGGGAAGTACTTAGTGAAAATTTTATTGATATGCGTGCCTTGTTAATCCGTTCGATTAACCTGCCAGCTCAAATTAAGGCTGCAATTGAAAACAAACTGCAACAAGAACAAGAGGCATTGGCCTACGAGTTCCGGCTGAAACGCGAAGAGTCGGAAGCTGAAAGACGTCGTATTGAGGCAGAAGGTATTGCCAATTACAACCGGATTATAAATGCAAGTTTAACCGACCGTATTTTACAACAACGTGGTATTGAAGCCACAACATCATTGGCAGAATCGTCTAACGCAAAAGTGGTTGTTATCGGAAGTGGAAAAGACGGGCTACCACTTATCTTGGGAAATAATTAGTTTTAATAGCATAAATAATAAAAAGCGAGCTGGTAATACCGGCTCGTTTTGGTTCAAATAAATTGTAACCCATTCATTCAACATGTTCGAATTCCTTTTTCACTATTAATTGGCAGTGGCAATAAACGGAGCGAGAACATCACACAATAAACAGTATTATGAAAAAAATCAAAAATCCCTGGAAAGATCCTAAAAACATTGGCGAGTACAACTGCTTTGCCTGCTCGCCATATAACAGCGGAGGTTTGCATCTCGAGTTTTGGGAAGATTGCGAAGAAATTGTGACCAAGTGGAACCCGGAAAGGTGTTATGAAGGTTGGATTGGTGTATTGCATGGCGGAATTCAGGCTACCTTACTTGATGAAATAGGTGGCTGGGTGGTTATGCTAAAATTACACACCACTGGCGTTACCCGCGATTTGCAGGTGCGTTATCTGAAACCGGTGAAAGTATCGAAAGGAGAACTAACTGTTCGTGGTCGTTTGGAGTCTTTTGAAGGACGTATCGCAAAAATCAGTGCCACATTATACGATGGCGAAGGCGAGGAGTGCGCGAAAGCTGATGTTTCGTATTTTGTTTTTCCGGAGAAAATTGCCAAAGCACGCTACCAGTATCCCGGAGTAGAAGCCTTTTACGAAAAATAATTCTGCTGCCACTGTCAGTCAGAAATTGGGTGTTTTGATATGTGTTGGATTAATTTATTCTTCCTCTTCGTCGCTGTAGGATAAATAAGACTCATCCTCGTCTTCTTCATCAAAAGCATCGTAAATGGATGGTTTTTGTTTGGAACCTTTTTGCCACGAACTACCGTGGTTTTTTTGTTTTCTGTCAAATTTGTCCAGATCGGGGAAACGGTTTTTGTTTACTTTCTTTTTCATCACGTCAGCAAACCAATGTTGTTATTATTTAAATTGTTAGCATTACTATTTAATGCAGGAAAAATAGAAAAAAAATAAATAAAACAAAGCAATCGTTTATTATTTTTAGCACATTGTTATTTTGTACGGAAGATTTTATAATATGTTATCAATGAAGAGTTTAAAAATTCTGTTTTTTGTAGTTGTTTGTACCCTGATTTCGGAAGGAATATTGGCCCAGGAGAATAAACGTTTGGATAAACTTTTTGAAGAGGCCCGAAATGATTATGCCGCTAACCGTTATTCGGAGGCCATTAAAACAGGAACCCAGATTTTGCAAAAGGATGCCAATTATGCCCAGGCACATTTATTGCTTGCCGAAATTTATAAGGAAATGGATTCAACACGTCTGGAAATTAAGCATTTGTCCAAAGCGGTTGACCTGGATGATAATCCCCTGATTGATTTTAGATTGGGTGAGGCATTTTATAAACTCGGAATGTATTCAGAGGCACTTAGTTTTTACGAAAAATATAAAGAGAATAAAACTATTCCCGAGAAAAGACAGTTTTTGTTGGCCTGTAAAATTGCCAGTTGCCGTTTTGCAATAAACAGCATTCAGAATCCGGTAGATTTTGAACCCACCAACCTGGGCGAACAAATTAACACGCCTAACGATGAGTACTGGCCCACGCCAACACTTGATGGAAAACACTTGGTATTTACCCGCTTAATGAAGAGCAGTGGAAGGCCTCAGGAAGATTTTTTTATGGCCGAGCTTGATTCGTTTAACTGGGAGAATGCCTTGCCCATAAGTGCAGTTAATACCGATGATAACGAAGGGGCACAAACCTTATCGGCCGATGCGAAGATTTTGTTTTTTACAGCCTGCAACCGAAACGATGGAATGGGAAGCTGTGATATTTATTTTTCGCGCCTGATAAACGGAAAATGGAGCGAACCCCAAAACGCAGGAGCTCCATTAAATACCACATCATGGGAGGGGCAACCTTCACTTTCGTCTGATAACAAATACCTCTATTTTTCGAGTAACCGAAAAGGCGGTAAGGGAAAAAAAGATATCTGGCGAATTGCTTTTAACGGTTTTACCGCAACGGGATTACCCAACTGGGGGACACCCGAAAACCTGGAGGCCTTAAATACATCGGGCGACGAGATTTCGCCTTTTATACATGCCAATAATCACAATTTTTATTTTGCCTCAGATACTCATGTTGGCATGGGCGGACTGGATTTATTTACAGCTACCATAAGCGAAAATGGACAGGTTGCCGAGTTGAAAAACATGGGGTATCCAATAAATACGCACAAAGATGACCTGGGATTAACCATCAGCTCCATTGGTGATATCGCCTATTTTTCGTCGGCCAGGGAATCGGACAATGGCCTGGATATTTTTTCGTTTAATCTGGACCGGGGGCTACAGCCACGCGCAGTAACCTACATTAAGGCAAAAGTTAGCAATAAAACCACTGCCCAGCCTGTTATGGCCGATATTGAATTAGTAAACTTAAATTCATCTCTTGCTGAACCTCGTATTGAAAAAGCAGATATAAACGGCGAAATTATGCTGGCCTTACCGGTTGGCCGAAATTATGCATTTAACGTTTCAGAAGAAGGGTTTATGTTTTATTCGTATGCCATGCGCCTGGCCGATGCCAATTCATTAACCGATCCGTTTATTTTAAATATTAAGCTGGAACCAATTGAAGTGGGAGCCGAAATGGACCTTTACAATATTTATTACGAAACCGACTCTTTTGCCATACTTGCCGAATCGGAACCGGAGTTACAAAAATTAGTGGCTTTTTTACAAAATAATAACAAATTACGCGTAGAGATTCAGGGACACACCGACAGCTCGGGTAAGCCTGAAAGTAACCTGGAGCTATCAAAACTAAGGGCCAAATCGGTTGTTGATTACCTGGCTGAGAATGGAGTAGGGGAAAATCGTTTGCAGTCGGAAGGTTATGGCGATACGCGCCCCGTGGCTACCAACGAAACGGTTGAAGGGCGACGGTTAAACCGTAGAACTACCATAAAGATTATTGCAAAATAAGCAAGTTAAGGTGTTCCGAGCAAAGCCATCTTTTACTTGCTTACTGTTGTGCGGAAAAACCAATTAACAGGCTGATATAAAAATTTCTTGGATTTCCGGGATAATAATAGCGCGGAGGATTGCCACCAAATGAGGGAGCATTTACCGCCAGCATTGATGTGTAATGAATGTCGAAAATATTTTGGATTCCTCCACGCACATCAAATTTAAAGTTTCCTTTTTTAGCCTGATAGCGAAGTTCTGTACTTGTTAGTCCGAAGGCGTCAGAAAAGGTGGTGTTAGCATCATTTACCGGCATTTCTCCATTGTAGCGGTACCAGGCATTTATGGTAAAGTTTTTAAGCGGTACCAAACTGGCACCCAGGTTAAAGGTTTCTTTGGCAGTTCCGGGCAGTAATTTGCCCGAGTAATCGTTTCCGAGATTTACAAAATCGCTAAAATGATAATTGGAAAGGGTGGTACTGCCAAACAGGGTTAGCAGGGCAGCTTTATTGTGCCTGATTGTTACCCACGTAAATTCTGCTTCAACCCCCGGGTGTACTGATTGACCGGCATTTACTCCAATATAGGCATCTTCGCCCGTACGGTGGGCCACCAACAGGTTGTCAACATATATGCGGTAATAACTTGCCGATAGCTTAAAGCGGTTGGTAAACTGTGTTCTGAAACCCGTTTCAAAACTCCAGCCCGACTCGGGTTTAATGTCGGGGTTTATTTCCCCTTCAGGCAACAACGTTTCTTCAAAAGTGGGGGTCGAAAAACCATGACTCACATTTCCGAAAACAGAGCATTCGTTGCTGAGCAACAAATTTACACCAAGTCGTGGTGATAAAACCGGCTTATAACTTCGCTTCCCCGACTGATCACCGTTTTCGTGAAAGTGATCGTTGTATTTAAAGCGGGTGAGGTTGCCGTTCAGGCCTGCTGATATGTAAATCCTGTCTTTAATATTCGATTCAAGCTGAAGAAAAAGATTCTCGTACTGGCGTTTTTCATTGTTATCAGAAAGCAATTGGTTGTTGTCGTTATTGTAGGTTTGCCAGTTGTAATTTTCACGAAACATTTCAAGCCCCGAGGTCATTACCACTCTAAACGCTTCAGTTGCAACTACTTTTTGAATATAGGCTCTCCAACCAATATAATCAGATGATTCTTTTAGGCGGTTAAAAGGGCGCAATTCATCAAGATTACGCATACTGCCAAACATTCCAACCGATATTTTTCCATCGTTAAGCGTAAAACGGTTAAAAGATATTCCAAGCTGCGAGTTGGTGTAATCTTCGTATCCTTTAACAGCAGACCAGTTTGCAGCAGCGCTTTCGGGGCTGTTCAGGTAGGTGTCAAAGTCGAGCGAGCTGGGAATATAAGCCTTCATTTTGGTGGCTTTGGCCAAAAACTGGAGGTTCGATTTTTCAGAAAAATTATAAACAGAGTTGAGCAATATATTTGCACGAGTGGTTGAGTTATTATCCCGATAACCATCGCTTGATAAAAGCGAACCTAACGCATATATTTTTAATTTATTGTTGCTAATACCTGCCGTCAGCGTGTTTTTATAGGTGCCAAACGAGGCCAGTGTACTTTGGTTCTGAACAAAATCCTTCAGCACTGTCTTCGGATGAAAAAGTAAGACCCCGGCCAATCCGGCGCCGTATAAACTTGATGACGGGCCTTTTATGATTTCAACACGTTGAATCGCCGAATTTTCAAGGTCTTCCAAAATGGTCTCGCCATCGCCGGTGGTAAGCGGGATCTCGCCAAAGTAGGCTTTAATTTTATTGGTGCCGTAGGGTGTACGCGAGCCTATTCCGCGGATGGTAAGACGGTTGGTGTTAAATGTGCCGTGGTGCATTAAAATGCCGGGAATACGGTTTAATGCATTAATTGGTGTTAGTGCATCTCCCGATTCTAACTGTTCGTTAATAATAAGATTTACAGGCGCTGGAGTATTAAAAATATTGTAGGGCGAACGAAAGGCAGTAATTGTAATTTCTTCAATTTCATCGCTGATAAGGGTTGTGTCTTGCCGGGTGAAAGGTAATTGCGCCAAAGCATATTTTGTATGCCACAAACATAGAAATGCCAAGAAGGCAAAAACGATAAGCCATTTTGTTTTCATATAAAACGGTTTTCTGTTTCTAAATCAAAGTTAATGAAAAGTCGTGAATTTTATCAGGGGATTGTATTGTGCAGAATCAGTGATACTTTTTTAAGCAAATTATTTTAGTTGTTTTGCAATACAGGCAAATAGTTTGTCTTTAATTATTGGCTTGGTAATGTAATCGTTTAACCCCGCTTGCAAAGCTGTTGATCTGTCGCCTTGCAAAGCAAAAGCTGTTTGGGCAATTATAACTACATCGGTATTAAATTTTCTAATTTCCCGGGTAGCTTCGTATCCATCCATGTCTGGCATTTTAATATCCATCAGAACCAGGTTGATATTCGGATTTTTACGCATTGTTTCAACGGCCTGAATTCCTCCGTTTACAGTCAAAATATCGCTACAGAAGGGTTTTAAAAATATCGATAAAAATAACGTATTAACCTGGTCGTCTTCAACAATCAGCAGTTTTATATCGTTTGGAAGCTGCTCCTTGTTGCCAATATTTTGTTTTTTTTGAGCGTTTGTATCTTGTGCCGGTGTGTTCCAGGGGATTTGAAAGAAGAAGGTAGATCCTTTTCCTTCAGTAGATTCCAACCATATTTTTCCACCCAACATTTCGGCATACGATTGGGCGATAGCTAAGCCTAATCCTGATCCTTCGAGTGCTTTCCGATCGTAAATGTCGCCCTGTATAAATCGTTCGAAAATCGCCTTTTTTCGGTTTTCAGGTATACCTGCCCCCGAGTCTTTTACATAGCAGAAAAAAGAATTCTCCTTTCTCTCACAGCCTATTTCAATTCTTCCTCTTTCGGTATATTTTATGGCGTTTTTTACTAAGTTAGAGAAGATTGAGTTAAATTTGGTCGCATCGGTAATCAAAATATCTTCATTGGCACTAAGCTTGTTAAAGGTATTTAGCTCAAGGTTTTTAGCATAGGCCTGAGGACGAAAAAACTCCAGCAACGATTCGATTTCTTTATAAATTTTAAATTCAGATAAATGAATTTCCATTTGTCCGGCATCAATTTTTGAGATATCGATAATGTCGTTAATGGTATTTAGCATTCGTTCTCCGCTTTGCTGAATTATGCCCAGAAAATGCTGTCTTTGATCTTCGGGTAGCTGAGCATCTCTTAAAAGATCGGTAAATCCCAGAATTCCGTTCATGGGAGTCCTGATTTCATGACTCATGTTAGCCAGAAAAGCAGATTTTAATCGCTCTGATTCTTCCGCCTTTTCTTTAGCTTCTGATAATTGCACCAGCAGGTCCTGGAGCTCTTTGGTTTTATTCTCCAATGCATCGCGCTGCCGTTTAACTTCTTCCAGCTGATCGAGTAATTGCGGGTAGTAGCTTTTTTTGTGGGAGTTCTCGCCAAGTCCGATTATCCTGTTTCGAATCTCTGATTTTTTCTTACCGGGCATTCCTAAATATGTTTTGAATATCAGCTATTTCTGCATCTCGTGGATTGGTAACAATGCACGCATCATTAAATGCTTTTTTGGCAAGATGAGGGATATCCGCATCGTGAATGCCAATTTGATTTAAACCTTCTCGTATTCCGCAGGCATACTTAAACTCCTGGATTGTTTCTACCAGCAGGGCTTTACCTCTTTCAGTACTGGTATGAATCAGGTTTAAATCCATTGCCTTAGCAATTTCAATGTATTTATTGGGTACAGCATCGTAATTAAAATCTACCACATGGTCTAAAAGAATTGCGTTGCAAATACCATGAGCAGCATCTTTAAGCCCGCCCAGGGCATGTGCCATGGCATGCACCAGTCCCAGGCTGGCGTTGGAAAAAGCAATACCTGCAAGTAAGCTGGCCAACATCATTTTGTTGCGGTATTTCAGGTTGTCGGGTGATTTTAAGGTAAGTGGTAAATATTTTTTTATCAGTCGGATGGCTTCCAGCGCGTTCATATCCGTAATGGCCGAACTGGCTGATGAAGCATAGGCTTCAAAAGCATGTACCATGGCATCGATACCGGTTGCAGCAGTTAATTCCGCATTCATTGTTAAGGTGGTTTCTGCATCGATGAGCGAAGTGTCGGGTACAACAGTTTTACTAATAATCGCCATTTTGGTCTTTTCGCTGGAGTTAAGAATTATAGCGAATTGCGAAATATCGGCTGAGGTTCCGGCAGTGGTTGGAATACATACCAATGGAGGCATGGGGTCGGCAATTTTATCAACGCCTTCAAACCTTTCGATAGCATTAAAATTGGTACTAACAATGCCAATGCCTTTTGCTGCATCCATTGCACTTCCACCGCCTATTGCCAGAATTACATTACAGTTTTCCTTCCTGTACATTTGCGCACCTTCCATTACCTCGTGGTCGCGCGGGTTTGGAGAAACATGATCAAAAATGCAATAGGCTACTTTGTTTTCAGTAAATTGTTTTTCAATTTTTGAAACCAGCTTTGTTTCCCTTAAACCTTTGTCGGTAACAACTAAAACTTTTTTTGGGCTGAAGAAATTAACATAACGGCTTGCGAGCTTGATGGCGCCATCACCAAGAATAAATTCAGGGATAAGGCATTTGCGCAACGGAACGTTCATTTTTTTTAGGTCCTGGTTGATTGTGTAAATATGCAAAATATTGAACGAATAAACAACGTTGCTTCTGGTTGAGGATAAATAATCTTTATTTTAATAATTTGTGTAGAGGTAATTTTTGTGAATAAAAAAGCCCGTCAGGATTACTGACGGGCCGGTAGTTACAACTTATTTATGGTTAATCTAAACTGGTGAGGAAGGCATCGCGTTCTTTTAAAAACTCCGATAACCTTTCAATCGGATCTCGGGTAATTGCAACTCGTCCGGAACGGATAAACTGCATTACTTTAAATTGATTCAGTTCTTCGAAAAGTGCCTGTGTATCTTCTTTGTGGCCGGTTTTTTCAATTACCACATAGTCTTTTGTAATCTCCAGAATTTTTGCTCCTGCGCGCCGAACGATTGTTTCAATAGTGTCGCTTTCGTAAATGGGCTCAATAGGTACTTTATACAAGGCAATTTCCTGAAAAATCATCTCGTCGTTGGTGTGGTAAAAAGCTTTTAATACGTCAATTTGTTTTTCAATCTGGCCAACAAGTTTAATAGCCATGGCCTGGGTACATTGCACCACAATGGTAAATTTATAAATGCCTTGTATGGCCGACTCGGATACGGTAAGGCTGTCGATGTTTGTTTTCCGACGTGTAAAAACGTTGGTAATTCGTGTTAGCAATCCAATGTGGTTTTCTGAATAAACCGATATTATATATTCTTGTCTCATTTGTTCAACTTTTAGCGTTTACAATTCTCGAATTTATTAAGGCTCTAAAATTACATCAGAAACAGATGCACCCGTTGGAACCATCGGGAATACATTGTCTTCTTTTTCAATTTTAATTTCAAGCAAGTACGGCCCGTCATGGTCGATCATTTTTTGAATGCTCGATTCCAGATCTTCGCGTTTATCTACGGTGTGGCCTTCAATTCCAAATCCTTTACCAATGGTAATAAAATCGGGGTTATGTAGTTCGGTAAACGAATATCGTTTTTCAAAAAACAATTGTTGCCACTGTCTTACCATCCCGAGGAAGTTATTGTTAAGCAGCATTATTTTAACCGGAAGTTTGTTTTGGGCAATGGTACCCAATTCCTGAATTGTCATTTGGAAACCTCCGTCGCCAACCATAGCAACAACTGTTCTGTCGGGGGCTCCCAGTTGTGCACCCATTGCCGCCGGAAGACAGAATCCCATTGTTCCCAGACCTCCGGATGTTACATTGCTACGCGAATTTTTAAACTTAAAATAGCGCTGAGCAATCATTTGGTGCTGACCAACATCGGTAACCAAAACAGCTTCATGGTTTGTTTTTTCAGAGGCTATTCTTACTGCCTCACCCATGGTTAAGCCCGGTTTTGTGGGGTACAGGTCTTTTTGAATAACCTTTTCATTCTCAATGGCATCGCATTTCCTGAACTCATTTACCCATGCTTCGTGCTTGTTTGGCTGAACGTTGTTGGTAAGCATTTTTAGTGCTTTTCTTGCATCACCAAGTACACTAACATCTGTTTTTATAATCTTGTCAATTTCTGCCGGATCAATCTCTATGTGAATTATTTTGGCATTTTTGGCATACTCGCTTACTTTTCCGGTAACACGGTCGTCGAATCGCATCCCAACAGCAATAATTAAATCGGCCTCGTTGGTAAGTTTGTTGGGGCCGTAATTTCCATGCATTCCCAGCATCCCAACATTTAAAGGGTGTTCGGTAGGCAAGGCTGAAAGTCCCATCAGTGTCCAGGCCGCCGGAATACCTGTTTTTTCAATAAAGTTTTTTAATTCTTCTTCAGCACGGCTTATTATAATTCCGTGACCAAACAATATCAAGGGTTTTTTTGCTGCATCAATTAATTCGGCAGCGGCTTTTACCTCGTGTGGGTCAACGTGTGTTTCGGGCACATAACTACGGATTTTTGTACATTTCTCGTATTTAAAATCCAACTCTCCAAACTGAGCATCTTTGGTGAGGTCGATTAAAACCGGTCCCGGACGGCCTGTGGTGGCAATGTAAAAAGCTTGTGCTATGGCTTCCGGAATTTCTTCGGGTGTAGTAACCTGGTAGTTCCACTTGGTAACCGGAATAGACATCCCAACAATGTCGGATTCCTGAAAAGCATCTGTTCCGAGCAGTGGGGAAGCCACCTGGCCGGTTATGCATACCAGTGGGGTAGAATCAATCATTGCATCAGCAATACCCGTCATCAGGTTTGTTGCTCCGGGGCCCGAGGTTGCAAAGCAAATACCTGCTTTGCCTGTTACGCGGGCATATCCCTGAGCGCCGTGCACAGCACCCTGCTCGTGTCGGGTTAATATATGTTTTACCTCTTTGTCAAAATCATACAAAGCATCGTAAACGGGCATTATTGCTCCGCCCGGATACCCGAATATAGTATCCACTCCTTCTTCCATTAACGACAGGATTAATGCTTGTGAACCGGTAACTTTTTTTGCTGTCATATTCGTCTGTTTTTAGGCCGGCTTTATGTGCCGGTGTTCTGTTTCTCGTTGTTTTTTATCTTTTGCTGTATAATTACAATTAATCAATTAGTCTTACTGCTCCCATATCGGCTGATGAAACCAGGCTGGCATAGGCTTTTAGCGCTTTTGAAACATTGCGTTGGCGTTGTTCCGGTTTCCATGCTTGGGCTCCTTTGGCATTCTCTTCATCTCTGCGTTGTTGCATTTCTTCGTCAGAAATAAGCAGGTTTATGGAACGGGTAGTAATATCAATTTCAATTTTGTCGTTGTTTCGAATTAGTGCAATTGCTCCACCAGCAGCTGCTTCTGGCGAAACATGGCCAATTGATAACCCTGATGTACCACCGGAAAAACGTCCGTCGGTAATTAAGGCACAATGTTTATCCAATTGCATTGATTTTAGGTAAGAGGTGGGGTATAGCATTTCCTGCATACCCGGCCCACCTTTTGGCCCTTCGTAACGAATAACAATTACATCGCCTTTCTGCACGGTGTCGCCGAGTATTCCATTCACAGCATCATCTTGCGAATCGAAAACTCTTGCTGTTCCTGAAAATTTGAAAATTGATGCATCCACTCCCGCTGTTTTTACAATACAACCTTTTTCGGCAATATTTCCGAAAAGAACAGCTAAACCACCATCTTTGTTGTAGGCATTTTCAAAATTGCGGATACATCCTGCTGCACGGTCGGTGTCAAGCTTTTTATACTGGCTTGTTTGTGAGCTCATTACCAGGTTTCTTCCTCCGCCGGGAGCCGATTTGAAACGGTTAATGGCATCTTCGCTTACCGAATCACGTGTGATATCGTAAGCGGCAATAGCTTCGCCCAGAGTCCTTCCATCAATTCGCGATACTTCAGTTTCAAGTAAGCCTCCACGTTCAAGTTCTCCTAAAATAGATAAAATACCACCGGCACGGTTTACATCCTGAATATGATAGTGGCCGTTAGGTGCTACTTTGCAAAGGTTAGGGGTTATACGCGAAAGCTGGTCAATATCTTGCATGGTAAATTCTACTTCAGCCTCGTGGGCAATGGCCAAAAGATGAAGTACTGTATTGGTTGATCCTCCCATCGCAATATCCAGTTTCATGGCGTTTAAAAAGGCATCGCGGCTTGCAATATTTCTTGGAAGTACAGCCTCGTTTCCTTCGAAGTAGTATGATTTTGTGGCTGCAATAATTCGTTGAGCGGCTTCTTCAAATAGCTTCTTACGGTTGGCGTGGGTAGCTACAATGGTGCCATTGCCAGGCAGCGCAAGACCAATTGCTTCAGCCAGGCAGTTCATCGAGTTAGCGGTAAACATACCCGAACACGATCCGCAGGTAGGGCAGGCATTTTGTTCAACCTTCGAAACATAATCGTCGTCTATCGAGGTGTCGGCAGCCATAACCATCGCATCTACCAGGTCGAGGTAACGGTCGTCAACCTCACCGGCTTCCATCGGTCCACCCGAAACAAATATTGCCGGAATGTTTAATCGCATGGCAGCCATGAGCATACCTGGTGTAATTTTATCGCAATTTGAAATGCATACCATGGCGTCAACCTTGTGTGCGTTACACATGTATTCCACACTGTCGGCAATTACATCGCGCGATGGCAGGGAATAAAGCATTCCGTCGTGCCCCATGGCAATACCGTCATCAATGGCAATGGTATTAAACTCGGCCGCAAAGTAGCCTTCTTTTTCAATTAAACCTTTTACGTATTGGCCTATTTCGTGCAAGTGAACATGCCCCGGCACAAATTGTGTAAACGAATTTACTATGGCAATAAGTGGTTTGCCAAAATGTTCTTCTTTCATTCCGTTTGCGCGCCAAAGGCTCCGTGCACCGGCCATCCGGCGTCCTTGTGTGGTAGTGTTGCTTCGTAAAGGATATTGCATACTTATTTGTCTTTTTCTGTCTGTTGTAGCATTAAAAAAGCCTTTCTCTGTTTTGAGAAAGGCTTATAAATATTTTTAACTATCTATACAAATTAATGGCCTTTCTCAGTATTTCCAAGAATGACAACGAGTAGGACAACAATATTGATAGATAAATTTCTCATAATCTTTTGTAAAGTTGAAGCAAATGTAAAAATTATAATTTATTATCAAAATGAATTGAAACTAAAATGTCGGATTTTATACTGATTTTTAAAAAACACTTCATTTTTGTTATGATTTGTAAGATTTATGCTTGTTTTTGTGATAGTTGCCACGATATGACTTAAAATCTTCGCTACATTAATTTTACAACGCTAATCGTTAATGTCTGATTAACCGTGAATTGTTAGTAATATTTCAGTTCTATCAGTAGCTCATTTCTATTTTATTTGGTTTCAATTCTTTTTATTTCGCCAAAAATGCTGGCCTTTGGGTGTTTTACCAATGCCCGGTACTGGTAGGTAACATTTTTAATTTGTACCGGAAGTTTAAACACAAAACTACTGTCATTAATTGCTGCATTTGTTGTTTCCATCCACTCGTCAGAATACAGTTCTTCAACAAATCCGGCATAGGGTCTGTACTGAAAGCAGGCTGTTAGTTTTTCTTCGTCATCGTGCTTTATAATTGTGCCCTTAAACTGAATAAAGCTACTACCTTTGGAATAAATAATTTCGGCATCTTCTGTTTTTACAACGGGTGGAATAAGGGCCGGTTTGCAATTGGTAATTTTTAATACAATTGGGTTATTCCATTTGTGGTTGTTATAAATACGTTGTGCGCGCACACACGATATATGCAATCCATCTTCTTTTTGCTGAAAATAAGTTGTTGCATCGATATCCGGCATGTATTCTACCAATTCGCTTGATTGCCCCAATACTTCAACTTTTGAATTTTCAGATAGCTCTGCCGACCGTATTACAAACTCCCGGCGCTCACCGCGTGGCCATTGGGGTTGTTTGGTTAAAAATGCATACAGACATTTCTCTTTGGGTTTCCAGGTAAACCAAATATTCTCTTCATTTGGAATAATCCATGGTTCTGTTGCATCAATGGCTTCTCCGTTAATAAAATTCCAGGCAGCAATTTCGCGCAATCGATCTTCCTGTGTTTCCGGTATTTCTCCGTTTGGTTTAGGGCCAATGTTTAGCAGCTGATTGCCACCTTTTGCACGTGTTTCAATAAGAATCTCCAATAAACGAAGGCCTGATTTGTAATCCTCGTCGGCCGGTTTGTAGGCCCATTGTGTGCCCATGGTTAGGTTAGCTTCCCACGGATCGGATATGGTAACGCCCGGAAGGGTCTGCTCAGGCGTTTGCATGGCGCCACGTGTAACCACCACATCGGGCTGAAGTTCCCAGGCTACCTGCTTGCATTTTTCAACTAGCGGGCCTTCACCTCCATCGTAAAAAAGAATATCAATATCGCCGTATTTAGCCATAAGTTCAAGCATCTGGAGTTCGTTCAGTTCCAGGTATTTATTCATAATCTGGTTTGGAATGGGGGCAGTAAATCTGCGGCGAACCTGAAGGCCGTTTTCATATAAAAAATTGAAATCTTCCGGCGAGAAATAAAAACCTACCGCCAGGCCTGCGTTGCGTGTAGCCTCAACGTATTCGGCAACCAAATCATTTCTATACGGGGTGTTGCTGATATTGAAATCAGTTGTTTCGGTATCCCACATGCAAAAACCGGAGTGGTGTTTGGTCGTAAATACAATATATTTCATTCCGGCCAGCTTTGCTAAAGTGGCAATTTCATGAGCATCAAATTCTTTTGGGTTAAAGGTTTTGGGAAGTTCTTTGATGTATCGGTTCAGGTAATCATCAGAAGCTCCGGCCATGGAGTGACTGATAACCACACCGAGCTGACTATCGAAACTAAAATGTATGAACATGCCAAAGCCCAGGTTGCGAAACCATTCAACTCTGTCGGGTTTGTTTAAATTAAGCACCTCGTTCTCATGGTTTAGTGATGTTTGTGCCAAAAGGAGTAAAGAAAAGGTACATAACGCGAAAGCTAAGCTAAGTTTCTTCATAATTGAATGGTTGATTGAATTAATGCCGGTTAAATTACTAAAAAATAGTAGTTAGGCAAGGGGGAGCAGGGCCAGCGCATTTTTGCGTGTAAGCCAATGTTTTTATTGTCAGCATATTACATTTTACGGTATTGGCGCTTCTGTTTATAAACCATATCGTTGAAGTTCTATTGTTTTAAATATTATATTTGTAATACATAGGACATGTGGCTAAGTAAAACAAACGTAAACCCAGAGTAACTGAAATGGATGAAATATTCAGCAAAATTGGCAGCAAACTAACTTTAAGCCAAAAAATAGAAAGACGATTGGAAGTTGCTATACGCGAGAAGAAATTACCGGTAGGCTCAAAACTTCCCACAGAAAGAGAACTTTGTGAAAGTTTTGGAGTTAGTCGTACTGCCCTTCGAGAGGCTTTAAGAAGGCTTAGTGCCAGAGGTTTAGTTGAGATAACAAAAGGCAGTGGTATGGTGGTAACCGGATTAAAAATCGACGATGCCATTAAAAACCTGAATTTGTATTACGACATGCAATTTGATCATAACCTGATTGCTCAGATAATAGAAGTTCGTCGGTTGTTTGAACCCGAAATTGCCAGCCTGGCAGCACAGCAACGTACACAAAACGATTTGGCTGATATTCAGGATAATATAGAGTTGTTTAAAGTTTGTAATTCAGATAATATTCAGTTGGAAGCTGATCTTGACAACAAATTTCATTTGCTGATTGCCAAAGCCACCCATAATCCGATCGTACAAATTTCGATGGAGCCAATCTATTCATTGTTGCCACGAATGCGCAACCTGATTTATGCGAATATTGAAGGAGAAAAGGACATTACGCTGGAGTATCATCTAAAAATTTTTGATGCCATAAATAAACAAAAACGCAATGAAGCTTCGGAATTAATGAAAGTTCATTTGCATCGAACCATGGAAATTTATCAGAAATATTTGCATAATACCTATTAGAAAAAATACATGAAGTTTTTTAAGCTACATGCTGTAATCTATGCAATGATAATGGTTGCCGGTTGCCATAATAAACCTGATACTGAATTCAATTTGGATAAATTTTTACAGGAAGGCCGGTTTTCTGAAGCCGAAGAAATTCTGATAACGAAAATAGAATCCGGGCAAAATGACCAAAACTATTCTATTCAGTTGGAAACAATTCGCCGACTGCGAAAAGAGTTTCCTTATACCCGAACCGAGATAAAACAGCAATTAAAAAAGTATTATCCTGAAGTTACCCATGAGCAACTGAACAAATGGGAAGCTGCCAGACAATTGGAAATGCGTGTGATTGATGGAGAGAAACGCTATTTCAAACGTTCAGTTTCTAATTTATTCAGATTAAACAATGAGGCTAAAAAGTTAAAAGAATCTGTTAGCGGAAAAAGTTACGATGGGGTAGATGCCTTTCAAATTAATGAGTTGCCTAAATGGTTTGAAAATAATATTGAACCGGTTAAATCATTTAATCACCAAAAAATAAAGGTGAATTATACGATTGCTTTAAAACCAAACCAGGCTCCTGAAGGAGAAATAGTTAGGTGTTGGTTGCCTTATCCCCGAACAGGTTCGGTGCGTTTGCCCGAAGTAGCGTTTTTAAGTGCAAGCCAGCCGGATTATGTAATAGCCCCAAATGAAACTATGCAGCGAACTATTTATATGGAAAAAAAGGCTGAAAAGGATATGGAAACTGTTTTTTATGTTTCGTATATTTTTCATGCTGCTGCGCAATGGTTTGATGTAAAACCCGAACAGGTTGAGGATTACGACAAAGGTTCAGAACGGTATAAAAAATATACAAAAGAACGTTTACCGCATATTGTTTTTACTGATGAAGTAACTCATCTTGCCCGGGAAATTGTTGGAAAAGAAACGAATCCGGTAAAGCAGGTTGAGTTATTGTATTACTGGTTAAACAATAATATCCCCTGGGCCGGAGCGTTGGAATATTCAGTTATGCCCTGTATCCCATGCTATGTTTTAGAAAATATGCATGGCGATTGTGGTGTGCAAACATTTTTATTTTTAAGCATGGCCCGCAGTCTTGGAATCCCGTGTAAATGGCAGAGCGGATGGTACTTGTTGCCGCAAACCAAAAACTTACACGACTGGGCCGAGGTGTATTACGAAGGCATTGGCTGGGTGCCGGTTGATCCTTCATTTAAGTTGATAAATTCAGAAGATAAACGAATTAAAGAGTTTTATTTGAATGGCCTGGATTGTTATCGCCTTGTTGTTAACGATGATTACGCGCAGGAACTTTATCCCTCTAAAAAACATTACCGAAGTGAACCATACGATTTTCAACGTGGTGAGTTGGAATGGAAGGGAGGAAACCTTTATTTCGATACATGGTCGTACAAAATGGAAGTGGAATACCTGGATGATTAGTCTCTGTTTACCAGTCAATTAGAACGCGGCGAAAAATTGGTAGCTTTGAAAAAGATTTCTCTTCGCATTTGTGTAGAAATAATAATAATATTTATAGATTTGTAATATGTAATACAAATCCTTGCTGCATCATGAAGCACTCTATCAATTACTTTTTCATAATAATATTAGTTATTACGGCTTGTAGCCCATCAAAGAACGTTGATGTTTCTTCAATGATTCAAGATATTCAACAAGCTAATATTCCAGATAAACGATTAGAGTATTTTAATGTTGATGTAGAAACTCAGCAAGGAAAAAATGTCTTGTCGGGAACTACGGTTTCTGAAAAAGCTTATGCAGACCTTCAAAATTTAGCTGAAGAAAAATCGCTAGATTTCAACGTAGAATTGTTGCCTGCTGAAAAGTTCAAAGAAAATCCGTGGGCTATTGTTACGCTTTCGGTTTGTAATGTGCGCGGTGCAGCTAGCCACTCGGCCGAATTGGTAACACAAGCAGTAATGGGAACACCTGTGAAGGTTTATATGGAAAACGGTGGCTGGTTTTTGATACAAACGCCCGATTGTTATTTTGGCTGGGTAGATGCTGCCGGAATTGCTTTAAAAACCAATGCAGAATTGGCAGAATGGAAAGCATTAGAAAAGGTGCTGTATAAAAAACAAAACGGATTTGCTTATGCCGAAGCCGATAACGATAGTGAAATAGAGTTTGACCTGGTTTTAACTAATTTGTTAAGCGTGGTGAATGAAGAAAATGGTTTTTATAAAATTGTCTTAGCTGATGGCCGCAAAGGATTTGTAGACGCAAGCGAGTGTGTTTCTCTCGACATTTGGAAAAAGAAAAGGGTAACAGCAGAAGAGGTATTGGCTACTGCTTTTAAATTTAAGGGTGTTCCGTACTTATGGGGCGGAACCTCTGCCAAAATGGTAGATTGCAGTGGTTTTGTTAAGTCGGGCTTTTATTTGCACGGATTAATTTTGCAGCGCGATGCATCGCAACAAACCTTTTATGGCGAATTGGTTGATACAGAAAAAGGATACGACATATTACAGCCCTGCGATTTGGTTTTCTTTGGAAAAAAAGCAACTGGCAATCAGAAAGAAAGAGTAACCCATGTGGGAATGGTTATCGATGGCTCCGAGTTTATTCATGCCTCGGGAAAAGTTAGAATAAATAGTCTTAACAGAAATAGCGAAAAATATACAGCGTATTACGAAACCGCTTTTGTTCGGGCTCGAAAAGTGCTTGGTAATGTTGATGGTAAAGGCATTGAGTGGGTGATTGACAACGAGTTTTACAAAGAAATTTTACCGTAATGAGGATAGAAAGACGAAACTTTATAAAAAGCATTGGTGCTCTTTCGGGAGGAATGTTATTAGCAAAACAAAGCATTTCTGACAATAAATATTCAATTTTAAAAAACGCAAAAATGAAGCTATCATTTAAACCTTATGAACTTCAGTTAAAGCATGCTTTTACTTTAGCTACCAGTTCGCGAACCACAACACCTGTAATGTTGGTTGAGTTGGAATACGATGGATTGGTTGGTTACGGTGAAGCTTCGATGCCTCCGTATTTGGGAGAATCGCACGAAACGGTGGCAAAATTTCTTAAAAAGGTTGATTTGGCGGCTTTTAACGACCCGTTCAGAATGGATGAAATTCTGGAATATGTCGACAGTGTTGAACCCGGGAATCGGGCAGCAAAAGCTTGTGTTGATATTGCTTTGCACGATTTGGTGGGGAAAATCATGAATCAACCATGGTATAAAATCTGGGGACTGAATCCGGATGATACACCGCTTACTTCATTTACCATTGGTATTGATACTCCGGAAATGATCGTTAAGAAAACCAAAGAAGCGGCCGAGTTTAAAATACTGAAAGTAAAAATGGGGCGCGATAACGATAAGGAATTGGTAGAAACAATCCGGACCGTAACCGATGTGCCTTTGTGTGTGGATGTTAACCAGGGTTGGAAGGATAAACATCAGGCATTAGACATGATACATTGGTTACAGGAAAAAGGAATTGTTTTTGTTGAACAACCCATGCCTGGCGGGCAAGTAGATGATATGGCCTGGCTAACGGCCCATAGCCCGTTACCAACGGTTGCCGACGAGGCTTTTCAACGCATACACGATATTCCGAAAATTAAAGATGTGTACTCAGGAATAAATATAAAACTGATGAAAAGCACCGGGATGCGCGAGGCCAAAAAAATGATTGATGTTGCACGTGCCCTGGATATGAAAGTAATGATCGGTTGCATGACGGAGACTTCGTGTGCAGTTACAGCTGCCTCACAACTATCGCCACTGGTTGACTGGGCCGACCTGGATGGTGCACTTCTAATTAAAAACGACGTGTTTGACGGAATGAAAGTTATTGACGGAAAGGTAACTTTAAATGAATTACCTGGCATTGGTATTCGAAAAATTAATTAGCCGACACTGAGGCTAATTGTTTGGTAGCTGGTTTTTGATGCTGTTAAGAACAGCTCTGACTGAGCCATGAAAAAGTAATAATCGTTGCGCTTCTTCAAAATCGATACCCAACTCATCAACAATCATTTTCGAACCGCGTTCAACCAACTTTTTATTGGTTAATTGCATATCAACCATTTTATTTCCTTTTACTCGTCCAAGCTTAATCATTAAGGTAGTGGTAATCATGTTCAGCACCAGTTTTTGTGCAGTGCCCGCTTTCATTCGTGTGCTACCGGTTAAAAATTCGGGGCCTACAATTGGCTCAATAGCAATAGTGGCCACTTTGGCAATTTCAGAGTCGGGGTTACAAGTAATGCAGGCTGTAAGTAATCCGTTTTTGTTGGCATCTTGCAAGGCTCCAATTACGTAGGGAGTACCACCCGAAGCTGCAATTCCTACCACGGTATCTTTTTCGTTAATGTTATATTGTTGCAAATCTTCCCAGCCGCCGTGTATTTTGTCTTCAGCCGATTCTACGGCTCTTCTAATGGCTGTATCTCCTCCGGCAATCAATCCAATTACCACGCCGTGTGGCATACCAAATGTTGGTGGTATTTCTGATGCATCCAGAATACCCAGACGACCACTGGTGCCTGCTCCCAAATAAAATAAACGCCCTCCCGATTGTATCCGGTCAACAAGCCTGGTTACCAACTCTTCAATTTTTGAAATCTGACTTTTTACTGCAATATGAATTTTGGCGTCTTCGTTATTAATACTGGTCAGAATTTCGCTAACCGACATTTTATCGAGGTTGTCATACAAGGATGTTGATTCAGTTACTTTCATTTTTTGTTTAAATTAGAATGAAAATGTTTTAAGCCCTCAATGGGTTTTTCAACTATCTTACCAATCTGTATTTCCCTTTCAACAGCTACTTCTTTTAAAATATCTGCATAGAAAAATGCAATTGATCCGACAAAGCTTACTCGAACACTTTTGTAGTTTTCGTAACGCTCAACATTTCTGAAAAAGAATTCTGAAAAACCCCTTTTTACCAGGTTTCTGATATAAACATGAGCGATATTTTGCTTTAAAAATTTTGAAAACCCGGCCAGGTATCTGCTTGGATATTCACCGCGGTAAACAGCTGCAAGTACCTCGGGCATGTTAAGTTGTAAATTGCTGTCAGCTCTGTTTTTAAGTTCTTGTGGTAAGGCCCTTTTAAAGTAGTCGTTCAGGAATAATTTTCCGAGGTGTGCACCGCTTCCTTCATCGCCAAGAATAAAACCAAGTGTAGGCACTTTATCTTCAATTATTTCGCCATTGTAGAAGCACGAGTTTGCTCCGGTGCCTAAAATACAGGCAATTCCTGGTTGCTTGCCAAGCAGAGCGCGGGCACCGCCAAGCATATCGTCTTCAATTTCCAGGTGGGCATTCGTAAAAATTAAGGATAAAGCGCGGTGAACAACCTGATCGGTTTTCTTTTTTATGCAACCCGCTCCATAAAAATAGACAGCATTTACTTCTGATACCGGCAGGTGGCCTAATGCAGACGATAATGCCGTAAATACCTGCTCTGAATTCTGAAAGAAGGGGTTGATGCCAGGCGATTCCAGGCTAATCTCTTTATCTTTTCCGATAAATAACCAGTCGGTTTTAGACGAGCCGCTGTCTGCAATAACAATCATAAGTAATTTTTATGAGTTATATTTTATTTGTTAAGTTTATTGAACAATACAAAGCTATAAAAAAAAAGCATATTTGTAATATGTAATACAAATTCTATCTATATTTGTTTAACACGAAAACCTGATTAGCGCAATGTTCGATTCTTACCTGTCAAAAAAAGACCTTTGGCGAGCTTTCAGCCTAAAAACATTTGTTTTGTTATTCCTTGCTTTGGTTATAATTCAACAAAAGGCAGTTGGGCAGGAAACAACAAGTATAAAAGACAAAATAAATGAGCTTTTAAAAGGAAAAACAAGCGCTCATTTTTACGTTGGTGCGGATAATTACCTTAACGGTAAAAAAGTGTTGCTGGATACTATTTTCTGGAATGCAGCCAATGATACCTTGCACCTGCATTTTAACAAAGCGCTTGCCGAAATGCCTTTCCGTGAAAATGATGAAGAAAATGTGTCACGCTTTATCAGGGAACATCTTCCTGATACCCTAAAGAAGATTGAGTTAAAAATTTATGCCAACAAAGTGGAGCTACACGAGTTGGTTCCCAACTATTACAGAGAGGCCTCTGATAGGAGCGAAGACCGGCTTAGCCAATGCGCTCAGCAAAATCGAACGAATGTGGTTCGTAAAAAACTACCGTTTACTATTTCATCCGGACTAACACATGCCAACATTGCACTTTGGAACAGCCACGGTTGGTATTACGAGCCATCACTAGATAGGTGGGAATGGCAGCGTGCACGGCTTTTTACCACTGTTGAAGATATTTTACCAACGGCATTTGTGCTTGGCTACATTGCGCCCATGTTGGAAAATGCCGGCGCCAATGTATTTATACCACGCGAGCGCGACTGGCAAATAAACGAGGTAGTTGTAGATAATAATGCATCAAGTGGCAAAAGTAAATTCAAAAAGCCCAGAGGAAAGAAGCTTGAATCCACCGGCTTTGCGCTGGGAAATCAACTATACAAAAATGAAAATCCGTTTGAACTGGGGACGGCTATTAAATTTGAAAGTTCGAAAAAAGGAAATCGCGCAACTTATATTCCTGAGATTCCCGAAACCGGAGAATATGCGGTGTATGTATCGTATGGAAAAGGAGAAGGAAAAGTGAAGTACCGGGTACATCATTCTGGAGGTGCTACCGATTTTGAGGTTGACCAGCGGATGGGATTTGGCACGTGGATTTATCTCGGTAAGTTCCATTTCAGAAAAGGATATGATAAACGAGGAAGCAGGGTCGAATTAATAGTTCCTGAAGGAAAAAAGCTATGGTTCTCGGCCGATGCGGTGCGTTTTGGTGGTGGCGTGGGTGTTGTTGAGCGAAACGGCAAAACCGGTGAGCGTGCAAAGTTCTTTGAAGCGGCGCGCTACTACCTGCAATATGCCGGAGCACCGGATACCTTAGTGTGGAAATTGAATGCCAATGATGATTATAAAGACGATTATATGAGCCGTGGAGAATGGGTGAATTGGCTGATGGGAGCACCGTATGGCCCCACAAAAAATCGTCAGCATCCTGGCCTGGAAATCCCGATGGATATGGCTTTTGCCTTTCATACCGATGCCGGAATTTTACCCGAAGATGGCATTGTTGGTACATTGGGAATCTATTCAACCGACCGCGATACCAACGTTTTTGCCGGTGGTCAATCAAAATATGCTTCGCGCGACCTAACCGATTTAATTCAAACACAAATTGTAGACGATATAAACGCCATTTATAAATGCCGCTGGACACGCCGAGGTATGTGGAATGCACAGTACAGCGAAGCCTACCGCCCACAGGTGCCTGCCATGTTGCTGGAATTGTTATCGCATCAAAACCTGAATGATGTAAAATATGTGCTTCATCCAAAGTTTCGTTTTGATGTTTCGCGGGCTATTTACAAGGCAATGCTGCGTTTTATAGCCACACAAAATGGTTACAACTATGCAGTGCAGCCTTTACCTGTTAATAAACTAGTGTCGGAATTTACAACTGAAAATGCCGTAAAACTAAGTTGGCAGCCTGTTGTTGACGAACTGGAACCAAGCGCTGCTCCTAAAAAATACATGGTATACAAACGCACCGGCAACAATGGTTTTGATAACGGAACTTTGGTTGAAAAAACGGAGATTGTCATACCGAACCTAAATAAAGGTCAGGTTTACGGATTTAGAGTCACGGCTGTAAATGCGGGGGGCGAAAGTTTTCCATCAGAAATAGTTTCGGTGGGAATAGCTGAAAACAGCAAGGGAAATGTATTAATTGTAAATGGTTTTGACAGGGTAGATAGCCCCGAAATTTTTGAATGCGATTCACTGGCAGGTGTACTTCGCAATCTCGACCATGGTGTAGCCTACCATTACGATATTTCTACCACGGGTAACCAATATGATTTTGACCGTAAATCGCCATGGCTCGACGATGACAGTCCCGGTCATGGTGCTAGTTATGCCAATCTGGAAACCACTGTTTTTAGAGGAAATACATTCGACTTTTCGTACCAGCATGGGGTAAGCTTATTGGCAAACAATTACAGTTTTGTTACTGTAAGCGACGAAGCAGTTGAAGGAAATACCGTGAATTTGCATAAATTTATGTTGGTTGATTTGCTTTATGGTGAAGAAAAAACAAGGATATTCCCCGGCAACGATTCAACAACACACTTTAAAATTTATACTTCAGCCTTGTTGAATGTTTTGGAAGATTACACAAAAGGTGGAGGTAACTTGTTAATTTCAGGTGCTTATATTGGTTCAGAAATACCGAAAAATAAGGACGCCGAAAAACGATTAGGCGATATTTTCGGATTTAAATGGCGTACCAATTATGCTGTAAAAAACGGACAATTTTTTTCCACTTCAAAAGCTATTAATTTTGATGGGGAATTTAATACCGCTTACAATTTGGAACAATATGCCGTTGAGGCACCCGATGGAATTGAACCTATTGACGATAAGGGACAAACAATTTTACGTTACGCAGAAAATATGGTAAGTGCCGGCGTGTTCTACAATGGTAACCATAAAGTTGTTGCACTTGGTTTTCCATTTGAAACGGTAAAAGGCGAATCGGAAAGAAACGCTTTGATGGGTGAAATATTGGAGCTATTGAGTGAGTGATGTGTTTTAAATGAATGATAATGAAGCGAAAGAATGACGATGGATTAGGTTTGAAGCAAGCATCACTGCAATTCTGTCATTCCAACCAAAGAGAGGAAGCTCTTTCTTAGTGATAAATACTAAAAATCTAAAAAAATAATGATAAAAATAAACTGTTTTATACCTGCTGATAGTTTTGTCGGAGTGGCAAACATGATAAACGAATTACAGGCAAATCCATTGGTTGAAACTATCTTTCTTCCTGCAAATTTGGTGGCTGAAGCAGGTGAAAAAGCAAAGGCCTTTTCTTTCGAAGGATTGACAACTACTTCAACTGTTAAACGAATTACTGAAGTTTCGAAAGAGGTTGATTATGTATTGTTACTTACAAAACCATGTTCGGTAAAATTAGGGCAGTTTGCCATTGAACGTTTAGTTGAAACAGCTGAAGCAACGGGTGCCTTAAAAGTTTATGCTGATTATTATGAAGTAAAAGAAGGAAAGCTGGCAGCGCATCCGGTAATTGATTACCAGGAAGGTAGTTTGCGCGACGACTTTAATTTTGGACCACTGGTATTGTACAAGGCCAGTGCGCTGCACACGGCAGTTGCAAAAATAACGCAGGATTTTGAATACGCAGGTTTATATTATTTGCGTTTAAAAGTATCGCAGCATGGTAATTTTTTCCGTATACCCGAATATTTGTATACCATTGACGAAACCGATACCCGAAAAAGTGGTCAGAAAATTTTTGATTATGTTGACCCCAAAAACCGCCAGGTGCAGCTTGAAATGGAGCAGGCTGCCACCGAGCATTTAAAAGATGTTGGCGCCTGGCTAAGCTCTGATTTTAAGCCAGTAGAACTTGATTTAAGAGCGTTTGATAAGAAACTGTCGGTGATAATTCCGGTGCGTAACCGCGAAAAAACAATTGCCGATGCCATGGAATCGGTGTTGATACAAAAAACCGATTTTAATTTTAACCTGATTGTGGTTGATAACCATTCGACCGATAAAACAAGCACTATTATAAAATCTATTGCTGAAAATGATGAGCGTGTTGTGCACATTATCCCCGTTCGTGAAGATTTGGGAATTGGCGGTTGCTGGAACCTTGGAGTTCATGATCCGCGCTGCGGAATGATTGCCATGCAACTGGATAGCGATGATATTTATAAGGATGAGACCACCCTGCAAAAAGTAGCTGATGTTTTTGACGCCGAAAAATGTGCGATGGTGGTTGGAACCTACCAATTGGTAAATTTTGATTTGGAAGAAATTCCTCCGGGTATTATCGACCATAAAGAATGGACGCCTGAGAACGGTAAAAACAATGCCATGCGCATTAATGGTTTAGGCGCGCCGCGTGCATTTTATACACCGGTACTCCGCGATGTAAAAGTGCCAAATACAAGCTATGGCGAAGATTATGCTGTAGGTCTGGCCATTTCGCGTAACTACCAAATTGGCCGTATTTACGACAATATTTATTTGTGCCGTCGCTGGGAAGATAACTCGGATGCTGCCCTGGATATTGTAAAAATGAATGCGCACAACACCTACAAAGACAGGATTCGCACCATTGAGCTTAAAGCCCGTCAAAAGAAAAACCAAAGCAAAAGCCCACTTTAATTCCCCCGGTGGGTGAAAGTTAAATCAAAGAATTTAATGAGAGCGTTCAATTGTATAATAATCAAATTCCTCTCCGCCAGCTGGCGGAAGGTTAGGAGGGGCTCATGTCAATATCAACAGAAATAAAACAATTGCTAACAGCCCAAAAAACAGAATGGGAGCTGGCAGGAAAAAATTTTGCCGAACTTGATAATGCTCAGGTACGCGCATTCGATTTTGATGGATTTGTAATAAAAGTGCAATTTAATCCGGCCCGCATTATTTCGTCGGCTGCCAGGGTGGATCATAAATCTATTGAGGCACGCCCGTGTTTTTTGTGCCAGGCCAATCGCCCAAAGGAGCAGCGAGGTGTAAGCTTTGGAGATTATTCCGTTCTTATTAATCCGTTTCCGATTTTTCCGGAGCATTTTACCATACCTGCCGGCGCACACATACCCCAGCGTATTAAGGGAAACTTTGCCGGTATGCTTAATTTAGCAAAGGCTATGGAAGGCTACACTTTGTTTTACAACGGGCCAAAATGTGGCGCTTCGGCACCTGACCATTTTCATTTTCAGGCAGGTAACAGTGGCTTTATGCCCATTGATAACGAGATTGAAGTATTGAAAGAAAAGTATGGACATGCTTGTCAAAAAAACGAGGTTGCTGTTTGGGCCGTAAAAGATGGTTTAAGAAATTTTGTACTTATGACGTCGGCTAACAACGAAAAACTTTCTGCCACGTTTGATAAGGTTTTCGAAATAATGGCTAAACTCTGCCTGGCAGAAGACGAGCCAATGGTAAATATGCTAACTTCTTTTATTAACGGTGCCTGGAGAGTGCTGATTTTTCCACGTGCACTGCATCGTCCGTGGCAATATGGGGCAGAAGGTGATGATAATATCCTTTTAAGTCCGGCTTCGGTTGATATGGGAGGTGTTTTAATTACCCCGCTGGAAAAGGATTTCAAAAAGATAACAAAGGCAGACATAAAAGATATTTTTGGGCAGGTACTTTTATCTGTAGAAAAGTTTGACGAGTTGATAAGTTTACTAAAATTATGAAAACACCGGAAATTGCAGTTGGTATCATGAGTTCCAACAAAATAGAATTTATTTTGGAAGGAAAATTTCGTTTAAAGGGGCATAAAAATTTATGGGAGGGCCCTCAGGTTGTGGAGCTCGATAAGGGGATGATAAAGTTGGCTGGGGACTCTTTGGCGAACAACGAACTTCACTTTTTTCCGCTCGATTCGCAAAGCTCCGGATTTGAACTGAAAGATGTTACCATTGGCGTAAATTTCCACTGGGAGCAAAAAGAAAATCAGAAATTTCAGGGGGCTTTAAAGTTGCTTGTTGAAAAGGAAAAAATAACGGCAATCAATGTTTTGTCAATTGAGCATTACCTGATTAGTGTAATTTCGTCGGAAATGAGCGCCAACAGTTCACTTGATTTGTTGAAGGCCCATTCAATTATATCGCGTAGCTGGTTAATTGCTCAAATTGAAAAACAAGACAAGCTAAGCGAAAGAGCAGAAACCTATGAAAGCACTTTTGAAACCGACGATGAATATATAAAATGGTACGACCGCGAAGACCATGTTAACTTTCATGTTTGTGCCGACGACCATTGCCAGCGTTACCAGGGAACAACCCGTTCGCACAACCCAAATGTGGTGAAGGCGGTGAGTGAGACTGCAGGTGTGGTGCTTTCTTACAACGGGGAAATCTGCGATGCGCGTTTCTCGAAATGTTGCGGTGGAATTGCTGAACTTTTTGAAAATTGCTGGGAGCCGGTAAATCATCCCTACTTAACGGCTGTGATAGATAACCCGTCAGCTCCAAAAGGTTTTGAAACAGATCTTACTGTAGAAGAAAATGCAGTTCCGTGGTTAAAAAATGCACCGGAAGCTTTTTGTAATACCGATGATAAAGAGGTGCTGAAACAGGTGCTGAACGAGTACGACTGGACAGCCAAAGATTTTTACCGCTGGACAGTGGAATATAAACAAGATGAACTTTCTGCTTTGATTTTGAAACGTTCGGGGCATGATTTCGGAAAAATTCTGGACCTGATTCCGGTAGAACGTGGAGCTTCGGGGAGATTAATTAAATTGAAAATTGTTGGTTCGAAAAAGACTATAACCGTTGGGAAAGAGTTGGAAATCCGCAGGTGGCTGAGCGAGTCGCATTTGTACAGTTCGGCTTTTTTAGTTGAAAAGGAAAATGTGGTGGATGGTATTCCTCAAATGTTTATTTTGCAGGGAGCCGGCTGGGGACACGGAGTTGGCCTTTGCCAGATCGGTGCGGCGGTAATGGGCAACAAAGGATACAGATACGATGAAATCCTGCATCATTATTTTAAAAATATAACTTTGGAGAAGAGGTATTAAAGGTTATACTCCGCTCACCGTAAGGTCATGCGGAGCGGGGCCGTTTTTGTCGTGCAGAGCGGAGTCGAAGCATACTTTTACTAATAGAAAGAATTATTATGTCAGCTAAACAAAAATCACCCTGGTTCTGGGTACCTTCACTTTATTTTGCCGAAGGAATTCCATACATTATTGTAATGACCCTCTCGGTAATTATGTATAAACGACTGGGAATCTCGAATACCGATATCGCTTTGTATACCAGTTGGTTGTACTTGCCTTGGGTAATAAAACCACTGTGGAGCCCCATTATAGATATCCTGAAAACCAAACGGTTCTGGATTGTAATTATGCAACTGGTGATTGGAGTTGGTTTGGCAGGTGTGGCCTTTACTATTCCGGTAGAAAAATTTTTCCAATACACGTTGGCCTTTTTTTGGTTGCTGGCTTTTAGTTCGGCTACCCACGATATTGCTGCCGATGGTTTTTATATGCTGGGCTTGTCGCAAGGCGACCAGGCATTTTTTGTAGGCATCCGCAGTACTTTTTATCGTTTTGCCATGCTTACCGGTCAGGGACTTTTGGTAATTCTGGCCGGTGCGTTGGAAACCGCAACCGGCTTAGAACCTTTGAAGGTTGAAGTATCTGCACAAAACATTCCCGGTAAAGAGCTTACGTTTAATCCCAATAAATTTAAAAGTTTAAATGAAGCGGGTGAAATGTATTTTGCTTCTGAAGAGGAGTTGAAAGTGCCAATAGGTTTGATTTCGAAAACTGAAGCTGCTGACCTGGAAAAGAAAGTAGAGGAATGGAATATTCAAAATAACTTTTATGCCAGCGAAACTCACGTTGTAAAAACGCAAGCAGGTTGGTGGAGCAGAAGTGTGTCTGGTCCGTTAAAAGCAACCTTAAAAGCAAAGTTTAATAAAGAAGAAGTACAGCTTAGCGATGAAGTAGGAAATCTGGCAATAATTCCAATTCAGCTATCGAAAAAGCCCAATGCCGGCGAAGAAGTAGTGCTAAACTTTGGTTACGAAAAAGGCGATGCCAGTATAAAGCTGGCCAAAACTTACCGTTACGAGTTTAACGAAAACAACTGGGACAAGCCGGCTTTTGCAGTGGTTCAGCTCGATTCGAAACTGAAAAAAGCTACGCAAACCACTTTTGTTGGCCGTTCGGGGAATATAAAATTTGCCTGGTCGGTGGTGTTTGGCTGCATTGCCGCAATGTTTGTTCTGTTCTTTTTGTACCACCGCTTTTTTTTACCGCGTCCTGTTGCTGATGTTTCGAATAAAACCGAGGGTAAAAGTGTTTTGGCTGAATTTATGGGAACCTTTGCCGCATTCTTCCGCAAAAAAGAAATTGCTTCAATAATGTTGTTCCTGTTGCTTTATCGCCTGGCCGAGTCGCAATTGGTTAAAATGGCCTCGCCGTTTTTATTGGATGCCCGCGAAGCAGGAGGACTTGGAATTACAACCGGCGACCTTGGTTTAGTGTATGGAACTGCCGGAATGATTGCCCTCACCGTCGGCGGTATTCTTGGCGGAATTGTTGCCTCGCGCAAAGGGCTAAAATACTGGATGTGGTGGATGGCGCTGGCTATAAACCTGCCTAACTTCTGTTACTTGTTATTGTCGTGGTTTTTGCCTCATTCGCTGTGGTGGATTTCGGCCGCTGTAGTAATAGAGCAATTTGGCTACGGCTTCGGCTTTACTGCTTATATGCTCTTTTCTATCTACGTTTCGGAAGGAAAACATAAAACCGCTCACTACGCCATTGCAACCGGTTTTATGGCACTTGGTATGATGATTCCGGGAATGTTAAGCGGTTGGTTACAGGAAATAATCGGCTACCAAAATTTCTTTGTGTGGGTGATGATCTGTACCATTCCAATCTTTTTGGTACTGCCGTTTGTTAAGGTTAATTCGAAGTTTGGAATAAAAGGAAAAGAATAATTTTTATACTCGGCTAATAGTTAGGCACTTATGGTTATTCGTAAAAGGATATCATCTCTCTAAAAAAGCTCAGCCAGATGACATCCCTTTATTGTCCTGCAGGCTAATGATCCGTCCTGCGTGTTTTATACTCATCCTGCAAGGTTTTTACCCCTCCTGCGCCGCAGGAACCCAAAAAGATGCCGCAGGACGCGCAAAAGCGGTGCAGGATTGCGAAAAAGTGTTGCAGGGCGACCGAAACTTCAGCAGGGCGCGAAAAAAGTTAGCAGGAACGCAAAAAATGCCGCAGGACTGGAAATTACCTTGCAGAACGGTAATTTCTTGAAACTTTGTCAGACCCCAAAGCACGTTTTACGACAAATCCGCCGATAACAATTGTTGGAAAGCTTTTTGATTATCTTCTGTTATTCAAGTAACTTTGATAAGCTATGAACGACAAAGATTTAAACATACAATACAACGAAATTTGCCAAAACCTTGCAGAGCGAAAGTTGAAACCGGCATTCGATCAGCTTGAAAAACTCATTCGCGAAAGTGGATTATTGATTCACCTTGACGAATGGCGAAACCTGGAACAGAACTACAGCTACATGTTAAAATACACGGTGGAAGGAATTCAGGACCCCGAGCGGCAGAAAGTGTATCAAAAACTTATTGTATCGGTATTTAAACTGTGCGATAAAATTAACGATGAAATTTTACTGAAGTCATCGCCAAAGCTGGGCTACGAAAAGAAAAGGGGATTTTCTGGCGGAAGCTTAAATTTTAACACTTTAATTAACGAATTAGAAGATTATTATTTGCAGGAAGAATTGCTTGCCCTGGTTGACGATTCTGAAGTACAAAATTCAACAAAACGAATATCTGCCAGCGAGCATCAGCAAAAACTGGTTTCATTATTCTATTTTATTTGGTTTCAGAATGAATTGAAGAACGAACACCGGGATTTCTTAAACGCGCTGTTAAGTAGTGAGTTAATAGAAAAATCGTATAAGTCATTTATCCTGTCGGCAGTGGTTTTAAGTTTGCTCCGTTACTTCGACGAGGCAAAATTTGGCGTGTTATTTAATGCCTGCGAACATTCAGATTTGGAAGTAAACCAACGCGCTATTGTTGGATTGCTGATTGGTTTTTATAAATACAACAGCCGCCTGTTTTATTATCCTAACGTAACAGCCCGATTAAATTTATTAAACGAAAAACCGGGGTTTAAGGAAAATCTCGAACGTGTTATTTTGCAGCTAATCAGAAGTAAGGAAACCGAAAAAATTCAGAAAAAAATCACGGATGAGCTCATTCCTGAAATGATTAAAATTAGTCCGAATTTAAAAGATAAAATAAACCTCGATAGTTTAATGGACGACTCGTTGGGCGACGATGAAAACCCCGAGTGGGAAAAGCTATTTGAAGATTCACCCGGTTTAATGAATAAAATGGAGGAGTTTTCGGAAATGCAAATGGAAGGAGCTGATGTTTTTATGGGCTCGTTTGCCATGCTTAAAATGTTTCCGTTTTTTAGTGAGTTTGCCAACTGGTTTATGCCTTTTTTTGCCGAAAATCCGGAAATAGATTTTATGGTTGACAAAAAAGACCCCCTAACCAACCGTTTTATAAAAGCAATTGATGCCGCCCCAATACTTTGTAATTCTGATAAGTATTCGTTTTGTTTCAGCATACAAAACTTGCCCGCCGAAAATCGTGAATTTCTGGCCGAAGGAATGCAGGCTGAAATGCAGCAGTTTGAAGAAATGCAAAACGATGAGGTGTTAAGCGATCCGGGAAAAAGAGCCGGGTACATTTCAAATTTATATATCCAGGATTTGTATCGCTTTTTTAAACTGCATCCACGCAAAAATGATTTTGAAGATATTTTTAACTGGCGTTTTGATTTTCATAATAAGTTGGCCCTGGAAGAAATTGTGAAAGCAGATGCTGAAGTAGTACGAAATATTGCCGAATATTATTTCTCGAAAAATTATTATGCTGAAGCCGCCGAGGTGTTTGCTTATTTGCTGAGCCTTGAGAAAAGTGGCGAACTCTACCAAAAAACGGGCTATTGTTATCAGCAACTTGGCGATTTTAAAAAGGCCTTAGAGGCCTATAAAAATGCTGAATTATTTGAGTTGAACAGAAAATGGAACCTCAACAAAATTGCACTTTGTTACCGTAACCTAAAAATGCCCGATAAGGCATTGGCATATTACCGCGAAGGGGAAAAACTTGACGAAGACAATTTAAATGTACAGTTGAATATTGGGCATTGCCTGCTTGAACTGGAACGGTTTGATGAGGCTTTAAAAACTTATTTCAAGGTGGAATACCTTACTCCCGGTAATAAAAAAGTGTGGAAACCCATTGGTTGGTGCTCCTTGGTTGCCGGTAAGTTCGAGCAAGCCGAAAAATATTTCAAAAAGCTTATAAATGAAGCTCCCAATAAGCACGACCTAATGAATATGGGGCATGTGCAATGGGCGTTGGGCAAACGTAAACAAGCGCTTGATTATTATAAACAATCAATAGTGAAAACAGAATTTACCGAACGCGAATTTTTTGAAGTTTTTCAGGAAGACCTGCCATACCTAATTCAGTTGGGAGTGGATAAAGATGACGTGCCAATTATGCTCGACCAGCTGCGGTACTTTGTAGAGGAGTAGATGGAAACTGGTAAACTTTACGACACTTTGTAAGCCAATAAAGCATCGCCATGCCTGATTAATAAAACCCCATTTGCCAAAACCGGGTGTGCAAAATGCTGCCCTGTTCCTCTTGTAACTTTTGCCTGGCCTGTTACTTTAAATTCATTGTTTGCAAAGCTAACAAGGTTTAAATCGCCATTCATACCATAACAAATAAACTTATTGTCGGCATAAATAATGCTGCCGGTAGCTGCTTTTACTTCGGCATCAACCGCCCCGGTTGCCGTATTTATAGCTAAAAGTTTATTGCCTTTAACCATTGTAAACAGGTGGTTGCCATATACAACATAGCCGTTAAAGTTATTTTTTATGACTGTATTTTTCCATACTTCGGTAAGTTTACCGTCGGCCGATAAATCCAACCTTATGGCACCATCCTCCTTCTCATTCCCGATAAAATAAATACTTCCGTTGGCATAAAGCGGCGAGTTGCAATGCTCTCCATCGTATTGGTAGTGCTCTATAAAGTACGAATCCAATACCTGGCCGTTATCGGCATCAAGAGTGTATAAATAGTGTCTGGAATGGGTAACCAGCACTTTTTTTTCAGGTAGCTGCACCAATATTGGCGAACAGTACGAAAAGGTGTCGCGCATGGCAGGAACCGACCAAATGGTATTGCCCGTTTTCCAGTCGAGAGCTACGGTGTTGTTTTGCTCGCCACCCGGGAAACAGTATACTTTGCCATCATCAACAAGTACTGATTCTGAATAACCAAAATAGTTTTCCAAGCCGTTCAGGTCTTTAATAATGTCCACCGCCCACAATTCTTTACCGTTTTCGGCTTCAAAACAGCCTATTCTTCCTTTACCCGATGTGGCAAAAACCATTTGTTCAACAATTGTTGGTGTAGAACGTGCCCCGGGGTAAGTAGCAGAAAATCCCTCGCCCATAAATTCCAGGCCGTTACTTGCCTCCCAAAGCAGGTTCCCGTTCAGGTCGATAGCGAAAACGACACTGGTACTGTCTTTTTCGCCGTTCACAAATATGGTATTGTTGTAAACCGCAGGTGATGCATATCCTTTACCAATACCCTCGTAGACCCAAAGTAGTTCCAAACCATTAGCCTCCCAGTGGTTTAACAGGCTTGTACCGTCATAAACACCTGTTCGGTGCTCGCCACGCCACTGTGCTATTTCTGCGGTATTTGAACGATCAGTTGATTTACATGAAGATAAAATGGATAGAATGGTTAGGGCAGGAAGCAATTGGTAAAATAGGAACCTGGTTGTCATAGCTGAGATTTTGGTTGTTTCAATTATCTGTATCCGGTGATTGTTTTAAATTACAAAAAATATATTGGCAGAGAAGCTATTGGCAGAGAAGCGTATTTTATTTGAATTTCTTCATCCTTTAAAACAGGCAATTTGTAAAAACCATATTGTACAGCAGTTGCTCAAACATAAAATTAGTTGACAAATACACATTTTTCCTGTAAATTTATAGAACTAAGCATTGGTATAAACCAAATTAAACGATAATCCGATGGTATCTAAACTGCTCCTCTTTATCTTTATTCTTCTGGCACTGATTTTTTTGGGATTGTTACTAAAAAACAAGAATGTAAAAGCAGGTTTTCTTAAATCAATTCTTTATGCGCTTGTACTGGCCGTTTTGATGGCTGCAGGTGGCTTTTTAGGATTAAATAATCTTCTTGAATTATCGTATTACTTTGTGTACATCTTTTTGGGTGCATGGATGCTGTTATTAGGTGTCACGCATGTATTCCTGCTAAAAAACCTGGTTTCGTGGACTGATGAAAAATCGTTTGGTACCGAATTGCTGTTTACCTTTTTTGCAGCTCTGCTGGGAGGAATAGGTTTGCAGCTTGTTTTGGGCCTGATAGGTTTCAAATTTTTAGTAGCGGTTAATTTAAGCACCTTGCTCTTATTTGTGCTGCCTTATGTTTTTTATGGAAGCGTACTGCGTTATCTGGCTATTCCTGTAAAAATACTCCGAAAATGGTATTATCCGGTTGATACACATATTGAAGACCCATCAGACCGGGAAATGGAAATGCCCCTGGTGGTTGGTTTCGAGTTTAAAAAGAAACACGACGATAAAAGCATGACCAGCTTTAGGGCAAAAGCGCCAAAAGAAATGGTGTTTGGCAAGCTTTTTTACTATTTTATCAACGACTACAACCACCGAAATCCGGATGAGAAAATAGAGTTCCTAAACCAAAAGGAAAAACCTTGGGGATGGATTTTTTATATTAAACCGAAGTGGTTTAGCAAGATCAAGTACATTGATCCGGAAGAAACCAACAGTTTTAACCTGATTAAAGAGAATTCCATTATTGTTTGTAAACGCTTAATAGAGAAATAAAATGAGTACCAGCAACCAGCATTTTCCTGTTAACTGGATTGACGGGATGAAAATAAATAAAGATCATTTTATTGCTACTGATTTAAACATTAGTCAACAGGTAAAAAATACTTACCTGGCATTTGTCAATCCGTTTAACTATGGTTTGCTTTTGGAGAATAATGTGGGTGGTAAGCACTCTCAAATTTTACTTGATATTGATGCGCAGAATACCGTGCATGCAAAAGTAGTAAACTGCAGTGCCGTAACCCGGGGTGGTATCCGTATTGATATAAAAGATAATTACTTTGCCGGGCAAGACCTGGAAACAAGCATTCCAAAAATTAGTGTGGCTGAACAGGAAGTAAAAACGCAAGATTTGTACATTGCACTAAGTGCCAATCCTTATCAACGAAAGCCCTTTGGTATTCCTGATGAGAACGAAACACCACCGCGCATGCCTTTTGTTTTACCGGGCTATACCTTGTCGTTGCACCCCGTTTCACAAATTGATAGTATTCGAACAGGAAATACCCTGGTGGTAGGAAAAATAATTTTTAAAGGCGAAAAACCGGAATTGGATGAAGATTATATCCCTCCATGTCAAACCATTTACAGTCATCCAAAACTTGCCGAATACCATGCACAACTGTTAAAAGTTATCGGACAAATTGAAATTGATATTGTTAGCATATTAAAACGAATACAGGATAAGCGACAAAGTACCACAATTGCTGAAACCGTTGCAGATGTTGCCAATTCGCTTTTGTTATTTCTGGATGTAAATGTGATTGAGTTTCGAAATATGGCAAAATATTACCCGCCTGTTTTTATTTTCGAACAGATGGCTGCTCTTGCACGAAATCTAAATAATTCAATAAACAAGCAGTCAACAGCCAATCGCGAAGAGTTACTAAATTATATTCAGGACTGGAGTAACCTAAAACAAGGAGAATTTGAAGAAATGCTTGCAAAAGCTATTGATTACCATTACGATCATGATGATATCCATGCCTCGATAAATGGATTGGCCCCTTTTGTTAATGCCATTTCAAAAATTTGTAATACCCTAAGCAACCTCGATTTTATTGGAAAGAAAAAAGACCGACAGATATTTGTAAAAGAACAGAAAGAAAAGCCCGGATCAAGTTTCCTGGTTGACTAAATTTAAAACTATACTTATATGGAAGCACTAAATAAGCAGGAAAGGACAGAAGCAGTATTAAAAATGCTATTATTTTTTGTTTTGGCAATTATAATTGTTGCCATACCTATGTATTACCTTTTTCGCTTGCCCGAAATAGAAGCAGAATGGAACAAAGAGCAATACGACGACGTGTTAAAAAAACTGGCCGACAGCGAACGGTTTGAGCAACAGTTTTTACAAAAAACCGATTCGGCCATTGCCCTGTTTACTGCCTACCAGAAAGAAGAGGATGAAGTTGCTCGTGACAAAATTCAGTTGCGCTATTCCAATGCCACCAATCAAATGGAAGATTATTTGCAACAGATTGAACAAGATAGTGTTAGGGCTGATTTGTATGATAACATTATTTACACCTTCAATAATTTGTTTAGTGCCTGGAACGCAAAAGTTGAGGTTGAGCAACAACTAGCCGAGGTATTGCACCAGAGTAAAAATAAGCAACAGGAACTTCGCGGAATAATTTCAGAACATTCGCAAAAAATTGAAGAAGAAGAATCCAAATCGTTTCAGGAAAAAGAAATTGAGCTGATAGCTGATGCGCTGCAAAAACATGGTGGTAGCAAACGTTTGGCAGCTAAAGAATTAGGTACTACAGAGCGAAAGTTGCGTAAAAGAATGAAAGAACTTGGCATGATTGATTAACTTTTTTCGATAAAACCATCACGCAAACTTATGCATGATTGACCATGAAGAAATAAAAGAAGTAGTTCAGAATATTTTTCAAGATATACGTGCGGAAACCGTGCTGGCCGATTTGTTGGCTAATGGAATGAACTATGATGATGTGCTTGTGCGGTATAAAGGACTTTTTAAACGCCGGTATGCCCGCGATATTGATCATGTTTTGGAAGCCGATCTTGCTAATTACCAGCGGGTTTTTGAGTTTTATATAAATCGAGACGGTCTTTACGATGCATTACCCCAAGGATTATTTCATAAAAAGTCGGGGCATGAATTGGATAAAGGCCGGAAATTTTCTGAAGATTCTAAAGAATTAAAACGTGAAGAAAACGAAGCCCGGCTGTTTTTTCTTCCTTTTGAAAACGAAATTTTTTATCAGCGGGTAAAGCTCGAACAAGAAGAGCAAAAAGTATTAAGTCGTTTTAGCGAAAAAATTTTTAATGATATTTACCCCGAACTATGGAATCTTCACCGGTCAATCGACCGGGAGTATATCTTCAAAATGGTTTTGTATTTGCACCTGGCACATAAAATTGCAGGAAACCTGCCGCTAACGGCAAAATGTTTAGAATCGATTATTGGCGAACCAACAAAAGTGGTAAAGAAAGAGGCCTCCGGTACCGATGGTTTTATAAATATGCAACCTAAACAAATGAGTGGGTTTTCGCTTGGAAAAGCAATGCTGGGAGTGAACTCAGTAACTGCCTACTGCCACCAAATGCAGCAGCTTGAAATCGAATTTCAAATAGGGCCATTACAGTTTGTCCGGCCTAAGGACTTTTTGCAAGATGCCCCTGTTTATCGGTTTCTTCAATGTTTCTACAGGTATTTTATTCCGGCTGAATTTGAAGTGCATACCCGCATAATTGTTGATGCCAGTATGCAAAATTTTAGCCTTAAAAATGCGCAAACCGGCCCGGTTTTAGGGTACGAAACTGCCATATAGTTAATAGCATGATTAGCGAATACTACAAATTGCCACTGAAGCCCGGACAACTGGTTAAAAAAATGGATCATGATAAATGTTCGTTGGTAGAATCGGTTGCCGGAATGGTACACCTTATTGCGGTTACCTGTTTCGGCGAATGCAAACACGACCAAACATTTGGGTGCGAGATTTGGGAGCACGATTTTGAAAATATTAGTAATCCGCAACAATACCGTGAAAAGCTCACAAAATCGGTGCAAAAAACAATTGAAAAGCAAGAGCCACGCTTAAGCAATATTGTTGTAGATATTCAAATAGAACAGATTGATTATCGGCTCATTCAACGAAGGATAAAAAGCCGGATTACAATGAAAGTTGACGGTAGGTTACGAACAACCAATGAGCCTTTTTCGCATTTCGATCAGTTTTTTATAGGCCCACTATCTTATTTTTAAATTATGCAAGAATCAAAAGAAAAAATAAGCAGCCGGATGCTTAAAAATGCATCACGAATTTGGGGATTTCAAGATACTCAATCGGAAAGTGCATTCGATCCTGTGGTTGGATTAATATTAAGTGCTTTGGCTGCCGAACTGGCAAAAATTTCAACAGAAATTCATACGGTTGAATCCAGAATTCTGGAAAAATTGGTAGAACTGCTTACCCCCGAGCCTATTACCGGGCCTTCGCCTGCACATGCTGTAATGCAGGCACAATCGTACGAAGCCGACCAATATATTGATGAAACCTACCAGTTTTATTTAAATAAAAGATTTGTGGTTAGAGGCGATCACAGTAAAAATGAAAAACCCGTATTTTTTACCCCTACCGGGCGTTACCGAATTTTTGATGGAAAGCTGAAATATATGGTTTCAGCTGCAAAAATGTATCAGTTTAACGAAGGCCTTGAAAAAGAAGTTATTGCTTTGGCACGCCAGTCAAATACCTTTAAAGTAGACGAATTTTGGCTCGGAATTGAATTAAATGAAGCGGTGGAATCATTGGAAAATCTTTCCTTATTTTTTGATTTACGCAACGAATCGTACAAAAAAAGTTTCTACGATTCCTTATCAAAAGCATATTGGAAGATTAACGAAAAAACAATTGGATTTACTGAAGGCCTCGTAAATAATAAACCCGAGGCCGATAGTTTAACCAGCTTGTTTTTAATGGAACAAGATGTTAGTTATAAAATTATTAAACATATAAACAGCTACTACAACAAACAATTTCAAACCATTGATGGCAAGGTGCAAAACAGCTTTGAAGCTTATCAATATAATGTTCCTGATGAGTTTTTTGATTGGTTTACCCATAGTGTTGTGCAGAAAATAGAGAATGGTTTATTGTGGTTAAAAGTAAAATTTCCGCAGGTGCTGCCAGCCGATGTGATTGATGATTTGACTTGTTCTATAAACTGCTTTCCGGTTATAAATCGCCACCTCGAGGAGTTTACCCAATCGGCTCGTAACTATGTAAATATTCTTCCCTTGCTTACCGAGGATGTTTTTTTTGATGTAAAATCAGTTGTAAGCTCCGAGGGTAAGCAATTTTCGAGAAAGTCTTTTTCGGGTATTAATGCGATTGAAGAAGGGACATATATTTTAAGAAACGGGGGAGTAGGAAGGTTTGACTCACGTGATTCTGCCGAGGTAATCAACTACCTTTTGGAGTTGCTTCGTGACGAAAGTGCTGCTTTTTCAATTATTGGAGCAGATATGATTACCACAGAGCTAAAAGAGTTAAGCCAGACAATAGCCCGTTTGGAAAGCCGATTGAAAGAAAGCCATGTTTTAAAAAAGAATATTCCATACCTGTTGTTAAAATCAAAAACCGAAGACGATACTATCTTTGTGGAATTCTGGACCACAAACGGAAGCTTTGGCAATAAAATTAAAGCCGGATCGCGTTTATTCGTTTATGAGGGAGCAGGATTATCGCCCGAGTCGTTGGTTTTCGTTTCTCCTACGCTTGGAGGCAGGGAAAGCCTGGAAACCGAAGATAGGGTTAATGCTTACCGTAAAGCTTTGCTTTCGCACGGAAGGATTGTAACAAAAGAAGACATTAGGGCACTCTGCTACGAGCATTTTGGCAACGAAATTAAGTCGGTTACCATAAAAAAAGGCTTGGAAACCGGACAAGGAACCCAAAGCGGATTTTCACAAACTCTCGATATCTTTATAACCATGGTAAAACCACCTTCCGTAGATGATGACACGGACCTTAAATTTATGAAAGATGATTTCTTATTAAAGCTTGAGGAACAATCGGCTAATGTTTTACCGTACCGTTGCTTCATAAATTATTCGTAAGCAAAGCGAAACGTGAAATCTTGTGCATTTCTGAGCAATTAATTTTAGTCAGCCCCTGAATTGTATCCGTTGAATAATTTATGTAATGGTAAGTGTTTAGTATTGTTGTTGTTAGGTTGTTTTTGAAAGCAGGTTTTTGTAACTTGTATTAACCAAAACAAACCAATGAAACAACTACTGTTTATAGCCGTATTTTTCATTTTTATTGTTGCCTGTTCATCAACAAAAAATGCTGCTGATACTGAAACAACTATTGCAAAAACACCCGATTATACCAGTGATACAACATTAGATGTTACTACAACAGCTAATGAGGTTGGGGAAGGTGAAAAAACGTACGAACCAATTTTTCATTCTGTAAAAAAAGGGGAAAGCCTTTGGGTAATTGCTCAAAAATACGGTGTTACGGTTAAAGCCATTGTTGATGCCAACAATATTGAAAATCCAAACCTGATAAAGGTGGGGCAGGAATTAAAAATTCCGGAAAAAGAATGAGCTTTTAGAAATTAACCCATTGTCATTCTTAACAAATCGTTTTGCACACCATACGAAAATGGCTTAAACTGGCAGTCGCCTTTTAGCAGGGTTATGGCGTAAGCAAGTCTCGAAATTCTCTTATTACCATCTCTGAATGGTTGCACTGAGCCTATGGCACCAAAATAGAATAAGGCATAATTTTCCCATTTTGCATCGCCTTGACTGGGCCAGCGGGCAAGGTCTTTATCCTTTAAAAACCATCTAAGCAAATACCTTCCTCCAACACTTGATGGATAATTTACTCCAAGTGTAATATTTCTGTATTCTTTACTCATGCCGGGTACCACTTTTTTGTGGGCATCAACAATAAAATGGTCATTGCGCCCCAATGGTGGAAGCGATTTATTTAAAACACAGTTCTCGTATAAAATAGTACGCACAGCAGGTTTTAAACTGGCATCCATTCCGGAGGTTACCATCCAATCACATGCTTTTCTAATTTCCTGCATCGGATTTCCTTTACTGCCGGTTGCAGTTGGCAGTTTCGATCTTAAACTACCCGAGGCCGCATGGTTCCATAACTGGTCGACATAAATTTTGCGGTTATCAATATTGCGCTTTTCCAGTGTAAGAAATGTTGAAACCTGCCCGGTAAAACTCTCAAGAGAGCTTGGGCTGTGGGTAAGCGGATTTTTTGTCTTTGGAAATTTTTCCCAAATCATACCAACAATATACGTTGCATACTGTCTGCCAATAAGAGTTTTTAAGCGCATATACTCGGGCAACGCTTCTGCAATTTTATAATATTCGTTTCGTGTAATCTCAATCGTTTTTTTCTTTGAGAATAAATCCAGTAATCCCATAATCTAAATTTTTATGAACATTTTAGCCTATTAAAACAGTGGGCCATCCCATAACAATTTTTCCACCGTGGGCAGTACTGTCACCCAATCGGGCAGCAGGACGCCCTCCAATCAAAACTGTTGTCGATCCCTGGGCAATGGGATCAGGTGGTCCAACGCATATACAAGTATCGCCAACAACAGCAGCAGGTAACCCGCCAATAAGTACATTGGGTACACCAGGCCCCATAACTGGGCCGCCTACGTGTGGTATTGGCGAAGGAAATGCCGGTGTTTGTGCCGGGCATGCATGCATATCCATAATTCTGGCAGCTGGTTGTCCCATGGTTAGTTTATTTTTACAAGAGCTCCTAAAATATTAATCATTGCTCCATTTAAATTTGCTGATTTTCCTCCGTTGATATTCGCATCAGTAGCTGCAGAAAGGCTTACTGAGGCACCTGAATTTACACTATAAGCGCCACCGTAAGAAAATGCTCCGGCACTACCGATGGTAGTATTCATACTCTTACCGCCGGTAATTGTCATCGCTCCTCCGGCAGTAAACGACAAATCGCCCGTTACTGTAATTGAAAGGTTTTTCATACAGTTCAGGGTTATACCATCAGGAGAAAGTTCGATAGAATTTTTATTCTCGTCTTCAATTATAATTTTTTTCTGACTATCATCCAACGTGAATTTCTTTTTTTGCGGTGTTTGAATAGTTGTTGCACCGGAGCCTTCATCAAATTGCAAACTTAGTCCGTTAAAAATAATGCCTTTTATATTGTTGGCTTTTTGCGGAAAATCGTCTTGTGGTTTGCCGTTGCCATTATAAACACTCCCAATAACAAAAGGGCGTTCCGGATTGTGCCCCTCAAAACCTACTAATACCTCGTCGCCAATATCCGGTGTAAAGTACATCCCTCGTCCAACTCCCGAATGCGGATTGGCGACCCTAATCCAGGGACTTTGCCCGTTGTTTTGCTGCCATACAAATCTTACCCTTATTCGGCCCAGCTTTTCAGGGTCTTTATTGTCGGTAACGATGGCTGTTTGTGGTTCGCAAACTACAGGTATTTCAGGATTGGTATAGTCCGGAACTGTTGCTTCTGCTGATACTCCTTTAAACTCATTTTTATAGTTTCCGGAGTTATCACAGAGGTGTTTTAATTCGGTAACAATGTATTCTCCATAATCGGTTGCGCCGCTTTTAACCACTTTTAAAGCCTTAATTTTTATTTTACCGCCTAATTTTACCAAAGGGTTTAGGCTATGGCCGTTTATCGTTGACATACCTGCGGCCTGCGCATTTTCTTTGAGCTCGGCCATTTCTGTTAACTGTTTGGCATAGGCATCTTTACTTACATTTAGGTGATTTATAAATGTTTGCGGCTCAAAAATGCCATGTTTGGCCGATTGGTCGTGGGCTACAGCACCAATTTCGTTTTGTTGCTTTTTGCCTTTTGATTTTGTTGCCTTATTTTCAATTGTTTGGTTTTTGTGGTAATCAAAAAATTTGTAATTGAAATTAAGTGGTTTTAAGCTAATTTTAAAATCAAAACTGGTTTGGTCAAGTCCTAAAGTCAATTCGGTAGCTGGTTTTGAGTTTAGCTTTCCAAAATGCAATTCGGTACCGTCATAGAACATCCATTCGCCAAATTTTGTAGCCAATCTTCGCAGAAAAGTATAGCTACTTTCGTTGTATTGCACTGTATATTCAAATTGTGTAGTGTTGCGTGTGTTTACCGTTGATTTTAACAAGTCGCGCGGATAAGGTTTGAGTACTTCTTCCACAATTTGTTTCAAATTTTTGGCTTCAAACGATCGGCATCCGGGAATATCGTCAAGAAGAAATTCGGGGCTTTTAGCCGATAAAGCAATGCTTTCATTATCAAGATACGACGACTTTAGCCCGTGCACATGAGTAATGAGGCCTTTAAAAACAATCCTTCCCGGTTCGCTTCCATCGCCTTTTGGGCTCACATCAATATTTATTACAATTGGCGAGCCAATAAAGGTTTTAGACTTATTAATTACAAAACTATCCAGTTCTTCCAGGGCATCAAGCCGGGCAACCACTTTTACCGAGTTCATGCCATATATGCTCTGGTTAATTTCAAGCGAAGTGTAGTCTTTTAGCTCAACTCCTTCAATTTCAATTTTCACCGCTGATGCAAGAGCCATCTTTTACACTTTTATTGGATTAATAATTTTTGAAACCTGTCCACGAATTCTCCATTTGTTCACCGGCAATAATCATTTTCTGTGCTGAAATTGTTATTCTGATGGTAACACTCGAAACTTCCTTAAATACTTCTTTATAATAAATGAGGTAGGCATTTTCAAATTCAATTGTTTTTACTGATTTCCCTTCAGGAGGGCCGATGAAAATGATTTTGCCGTTTTTTACCACATTATTAAACATCCAGTGCAGCAATTCGCCATCGTTTTCAATATCAAGAAGGACATTGATTTTTCCCCCTTTCATTCTGCCGCTAATTTGTCCTGTTGTGCTGTCGACACTTTGTAAAAATTCAAAATCACATTCGATGATTCGGATACCTTTTTGTTCTTTTCGGTGTCCTGATATATGTAGACGGGCTGATAAGGACATAATTATATTGCTTTAACAGGTTTTCGCATTAAGTTTTACCGAATGAAACTTTTTTAGGATTTCCATTCGTTAATAATTTCGCCATTGCCCATTATTATTACCTGGGCTACCAGCGTTATCGAAGTTATCATGGCCCCCGACCCCCCGGAGTGGTCGAAGGTTTCGCTAAACGACGAGATAAATGCATTTTTGAAACTAAGTTCTCTCATGGTAGCTTCCTCGTTACGTTTTATGTAAGTAATGGTGCCGTCTTTTAACATTTCGCCAATGCTGATGTGCTCAAAAAACAGGTTGTTTGCATTGGATTCCATGCTTATACTTATTTCGCCACCAACAGTTGACGATGTAGGCCTGCCCATTTCGTCAACGGCCCGGTAAACATTATAGCTGGAACTTAATACTCTAAATTCCTGGCCGGTAGTTTTAAATATTGCTTTAAATGACATAATTTTCAGATTTAAGTTGTTTCAAAAAAAGATGGTACCCGGCTAATCATCCAGCCATTCGTTGCTGTGCAATGCATTGCCCATTTGAATTTCTTTGGCAGAAAGAGAGATCGTGATCATTCCGTTTCCTGATTCGCCAAACGACTCGCTAAAATCGGTAACAAAAGCTTCCTTAAATTCGAATTCTTTTAGTTTACCTTCTTCTTCACTTTTCATGATGGTTATTTTGCCATCTTTACGCATAAAACTGTCGCACATCCATTCCAAAAACTCATTTTGTGCTGTTGATTCGAGTGTAAAATGGATTTCTCCGCCCTGAACTTCAGAAGCAGGTTGACCGGTGTGGTCGGTTAGCTGACGGAGGCTGTAGCTAAAGCTTTGTAACGGATGGGTTTTTCCATCCACTTCTACTGAAATATTCGACTTTGCTAACATAACTTGGTTATTTTAAGATTTATACAATAAGCTATCAATCAAATTAGTTTTGTTCATAATCTGAATCCCATTCGGTGCCATCATCGCCTTTTTGTCCATCCATTTTTATCATGAAATTTTTGGCCGGGAAATAAGGTGTCATATGAATATCAAGATAGATACGGTCTTTTTGCACGGGGTCTTGCTCGAAACGTTTTACCGAAAAGTTTTCAATAAGTTTGCCGGGGCCGGTAATGCTGTCGAGAAATTTAACAATTTGCGAAAGAATTTCTTTTCGTGTTTTTACATTAAAATTCTCAAAAGCCCTGCGGTTCAGAAAATCCATCATTACTTTGGTAACGTAGTCGAAAACCCGAACAACAGAGTAGGTTTGCAGGCCAAGGTTGTCGCCATTAAAAAGTGTTTTTGCCGAAAAAGCCATTACTTTGCCATATTCGTTAACCATGGGCACTAATCCCATTTTTTCAAGATTGGCAATTTCACTTTTTTTCAGGTCGAAGGCCACACCATCTACTTCGTTAAGACCACCATGTTTTTTACCCGCCGCCACCTGCGACATTAGTGTGTTGTAAATAGTTCCGGCCAGAGCTCCTGACGGTGGAACAAATAGCTCTTCATCTTCGCCAATTTCGTCAATTTTATCTCTTCCAACCAGCCAGTTACAGGCCATCATTACGTTCGACCGATACATGTCGCCACCGGTTAAGTTGGCCATTTCAAACAGGTCCATCACATCGTCAGGATTATCGAGGTGTTCAAAATCAGTTACGAGCATTACCTTATTGTCGTGTGCTATTTTTGCCCATTTCTCAACCACCTTGTTCGATCCAAGGTAGCCTGGTACTACTAAAATCCCATAATTATCGCGTAGGTCAAGGCGGTCGAAATTGTTTACCAACTCGGCCTGCACGGCATCAATAAAACGGGTGTCGTCGAGGTCTTTTAACTGATCGAGGTCGGCATTTAATACCGATAGGTTTTTAAGTTTGGTGCTTTCTGTATTTTTGAAAAACAGTGCTGCCGAGCGATAGGAACGTTCCAGGTCCTTAGTGGCTTCAATGGCTTTTGCCATATTTGATTTGTAAGTTTTTTCGGCTACTTCAATATTTTTTTCGCTGGCTTCAACCATATCCGAAATACTGTTCGAAGATTCCAGAACGGCTGCCCAAAGTTGAAGTGTTTTTTTCAACTCGTCGCGTTCGTTTTTATAGGCTGATTCGGACAGGAAAATACGTTTTCTGGCTTTTCGTTCCGGATTCATGTTTTCAACACCTTTAAAGGCCATTTCCAGAAGATCGAAACCACCGCTTCCGGCTAATTTATCGAGACCGGTTTTTAATTGTTCCGCCGGATTTTCAATTCCTTTTACATTTTCTGCTACTTTTTCTTTGTATTGAGCAATATTTTGTGCGCTCTCTAATTCTGCCATAACTTTAATTTTTAAGTGTTAATAATTTTGGGTCAGTAATTACTTCGCTTCTTCCAGTTCTTTTATTAAAGCATACATAACACCAAGCAAATCGGCTTTTGTGTCCGGATTTTCTAGTGTTTTTCGCAATAGTTTGTTGCTTTTCAGCTGCTTAATAATTTTCTGGTATTGCTCTTTTTCAATATTTAAATCTTTTAGAAACTCACTTTGCGCAGTTATTCCTTTCATTCCAAAATCTGATAATCCTCTGAATGACAGGCTTTCTTCTTTGCCAACCCCTTCGCTGTCTTCAAACTCCACGTCAACTTTTGGCTTGTAATGCTCAAAAACATCATCGATGGTTTGCAGTCCCTCCACAATCTGTGGCTTGATAGGTGCATCGCCGGTAAGTTTTTCACAAAATAAAGTTCGGTTTTGCGGTATTTCGGCAAATGCTTCACTGGCATCGCCTTTTACTTCTGTTCCGCCTATTCCATACTCTTGCATAATCGTTTATTTTAAGTTAGAAATTATTGTATTTACGCTAATGTTTCCCATTTCAAATCCTTGTTCTCATCAAGTGATAGCTGAAGTTTTGATCCTTTGGAAATTTCTCCTGCAATTATTTTTTTAGAAAGTGGTCGGCGGAGTTTATTCCGGATGACCCCCAGAAGGGGACGTGCACCAAATTTCGGTGTAAATCCCGATTTTGCCAGCACTTCTTTTGCTTCTTGCTGAATGATTAATTCAATGCCTTGTGCAGCAAGTGATTTGTAGAGGTTTTTTAAATGGATATCAAAAATTTTCACCACATTTTCTTCGCTGATTGGAGCAAAAGGAATGATTTCTGTCAGTCTGCCTAAAAACTCGGGGCGGAAATAATTTTCCATAATTTCGGCCAGCTTGTCTGATGGCGGAACGTTGCCTTTGGCAAATTCATCAACAATGTATGAACTGCCTATATTCGAGGTAAAGAGAATAACAGCATTTGAAAAATCGCCTTCTTTTCCTAAACGGTCATGCAGTTTGCCTTCATCAAGAATTTGCAAAAAAATGTCGAATACCGAAGTATGTGCTTTCTCAATCTCATCAAAAAGTACAATGGCATAGGGTTTTTGCCGAATTTTATTAACCAGCAAACCGCCTTCTTCGTACCCCACGTAACCCGGAGGTGCGCCATAAAGCAGGGCAGCTGAGTGTTCTTCTTTAAATTCCGACATATCGAAGCGAATTAGTGCAGTTTCGTCGTTAAACAGAAATTCGGCCAGTGTTTTTGCCAGTTCGGTTTTTCCTGTTCCTGTAGGCCCTAAAAAGAAAAACGAACCGATAGGTTGCCCGGGTTTGCTTAATCCCGAGCGTGATTCGCGAATCGCTTCTGCAATACTTTTAATTCCATGATTTTGGCCAACCACACGCTTTTGCAAATGGCTTTCAATGTTAAGCAGGCGTTCTTTCTCCTGGGTCTGCACTTTCCCAATTGGTACTCCCGTTTTATGGGCCACCACGGCGGCCAAATCCGATTTCTCGAGCGTGTCGTTTGTTTCTTTTGCAATGGCAGAAAGGTTTTCCAGGGTTTTATTCAGCATGCTTTGCATTTCCGCTATGCTCGATGCCGATTCAACATGCTGTTCTTCATTTAGTTTAATGAGTATAACAGGGCTAAGTCGTTCTTTTAACTGCGAATTAAACCATAAAATTTCCTTTTTGAGTTCTTCTTCAGATAAGGCATTTTTATTCCCGATGTAATCCGATAATTCATTTCTTAACGATTCTATTTCGGCTTGGCTCGTATCCTGCATCATTTTAACAACAGCCATTGAACGGTCGATGAGGTCTATAGCAGCATCCGGCAGGCAGCGCTCTTTCAGGTAGCGTTTTGATAGCAGTACTGCCTCTTCAAGGTTTTCTTTATTTACTTTTATTTTATGATGTTCTTCGTAAACCGGAATTATTTTTTCGAGCATGCGCAGACATCCGGCAGTATCGGGTTCTTCAATTTTAAGTATTTCAAACTTTCTTTTGAAGGCCTCGTCGTTTTCGATGGTTTTGGTATAATTATCGATAGAGGTGGTGCCGATTACGGTTAGTTTGCCTTTGTCGAGCTCGGGTTTTAGTAGGTTTGCTGCTCCTGATGCCCCTGCCTGGTTATCAAGCAGCATGTGTATTTCATCAATAAAAAGAATCGCTTTTTCGTACTGCTCTATTTCTTTAATAATATTTTTTAGCCGGTCTTCCACTTCTCCTTTGTACGATGCCCCTGCTATAAGTGAGCCAAAATCAAGTTCAAATATTTTTACGTTTTTTAGGTTTTCAGGAACTTTGTCGGCAACAATATTTTGTGCAAATCCGTGCACCAGAGCGGTTTTTCCAACGCCCGGGTCGCCCATAATAATTACATTGGGTTTCGATCTTCGGCCCAGTATTTCGGCCATCATTCTAATTTCTTTATCGCGGCTTACAACAGGATCGAGTTTACCCTGCTGTGCTTCTGTTGTTAAATCGGTGCAATATTTTAACAGTGCTGTTTGTTTTTTTGTGGACCTTTTAGTGGTCCCTTCTTCCTGTTTTTTTTCATCAGCACCAATTACATTTTCTAGGTTTGCTTGTTCAATTACCTGGTCGAGCAATTCCTGTTCCTTCAGGTTAAACGTTTTTAACTGTTCATAGGTAAAACCAACACCCGGAATGGTTAATGCAATAAGCACACATTCGGGTGTAATTGTATCTTCCGAGATTTTCAGTCGTACATTATCGGCTTCGTTAAAAACAGCTTTTACATCAATATCGGCCTTGGGCTGATCGCTTATTTTACTTGCTTTCGGATAAGTTTCAATGCGCATTTCGGCCCATTCTTCCATGTAATAAAAATCTTTTTTCATGGCTTCCAGCAGGGGAATTAATCCAATTTCTTTGTGCAGCAAGGCTTTGAGCAGGTGTGCCGGAGAGAATTCAGCATTCATAAATTCTTTGGCAATAGCCTGGGCAATGTTTATAGCTTGTTTTAGTTTGTCGGAAAGTACAAAGTCCATTTCAGGTTGTTTTATAGTTTACCATTGCAACCCTGGCTTTGGATGTACTTAATTGGATGATTGATATTTTATAAACCGATTGACAGAAAAACCAATTTGCTGTTTTTATTTTCTATCAAAATGTGGTGCAGAGAACTTCAAAAAGAAGTAAAGTAGTGTCCGTATTAAGTACAATTTACGGCATTATTCAATCATTGTCAAGTTATTGACAGGAAATAGTTACCAAAATTTAAAACATTGTTTAATGGTGATGAAATTGGATTGTCAGATTATTCAAGACAAAGCACATGCAGTAGTTTGCACCTTATAAGAATGGGGCCGGTAAACAGTAGAGAAGATGGATAAATCCGACTACCGATTTGTACCTTACTTTTTTAGGTTCAGAACAAATCGGTAGTAGTATTACTTTCCAGCAACTAGCTTAGCCATTTTTTTAGGGCGGTACTATTTAATTCGTTCTGAATATTTTTGGCTTCAGGCGTATATAAAAATTCCAGTTCACTGGCGAAATGGGCACTCACTTTATCGCGAACCATTTTCATGGTGGCATTCAACATTTTATTATCGGTTGTAAAAGCCTCGGGCAAAATAGCTACAGTAGCAGGTAGCCATCGTTCGGGGAACGATCCTTCGAATTTGCCACCCTTTTTATATTCGTTAATTTCGTTCTGAATAATATCTATACCAGCCCGAACTGCCTCATCGCTTTCTTTCTCAATTCCGCGGTTTTTAAGTTCCCGGTTAATGGCTTCCATTTCTGGTACTATCATTCCAACCGTATAAGGATTTTGATTGTTGTAAAGCATTACCTGCTGGATGTAAGGCGATTGATCTACCAGCGCTTCTTCAATGCCTTCCGGACTGTATTTCTCGCCGTCGTTACCAATAAGCAAACTTTTAAAACGGCCCAAAACATACAAGAAACCATCGTCGGCCATATAGCCCATATCGCCCGTGTGTAACCAGCCATTAACTAGAGTTTCAGAAGTGGCAGTGGGGTTATTCCAATAGCCTTTCATTACATTATCGCCTTTTACGGCAATTTCGCCTTTTTGTCCGTTTGGCAGTTCGTTTCCGTCCTCGTCAATTATTTTTATTTCCAGGTTTTTTACCAATTTTCCTGATGAACCAAATATAACATCATGCGGCACGTTTGATGAAATTACAGGTGCAGCCTCAGTAAGGCCGTACCCTTGGCAAATAGGTAAGCCAACGGCATAAAAGAACCGTTGTAATTCAACATCGAGCAGAGCACCACCCCCGATAAAAAACTTCAGGTTCCCACCAAAGCCGGCGCGCACTTTCGAAAAAAGAATCTGGTCGAATAGCCAGTACAGTGGTTTAAGTAAAAAGCGCCAGCCTTTTCCCCTGTTATTGCCATATCCGTTGTGTGCATAAGCAACTTTTAGCGCAAACTGAAAAACTTTATATAAAAACTCTCCTTTTTTGCGTATTCCTGCTTCAATGTTTTTTCTGAAAGTTTTTGAATAGGCAGGAACACTCATCATTAAAGTTGGTTTTATTTCCTGGATGTTTTTAGGAATATTGCGCAATGTTTCCATGGGAGAGTTGCCTATTTCAACCGAGGCAATACTGGCTCCTTTGTACATAAAAACATAAAGGCAGGTGGTGTGTGCAAAAGCATGGTCCCAGGGTAAAATGGCCAGCGTTATCCATTCTGATTGCATATCGAGCAAAGAGTTGGATTGTACCACATTTGCAGCGTAATTAAGATGGGTAAGCATAATTCCTTTTGGGTCGGCTGTAGTTCCCGATGTGTATGAAATATTGGCAACATCATCTGCTTCTATGGCCTTCCAAACCGATTCAGTTAGCTGCTTGTTTTCTTTGCGGTAACTGGCACCATTTCTTAAAAGCTCGTCATAGTTAATATCATTTTCACCCGGATTTTCTTTCCCGTCAATATAAATTACTTTTTCCAGGTCGGGCAGTTCATCCCGAATTTCTTCTACCTTTTCGGCATGCAATTTTGATACAAAGATATACTTGCTGCCACTGTGTTTAATACGAAAAGCCAGTTCGTTATTTTGTAAGCGAATAGAAAGCGGGACATTTATTCCGCCGGCGTAGAGCATGCCTAATTCGCTAATTATCCAGTCGTTACGTCCATCGGCAACCAGTGCTGCCCTGTCTCCTTTTTTAAAACCAAGTTGTATGAGTCCGGCAGCCAAATCCAATACCTTTTCGCGGGTCTGCTTGTAGGTGGTGGGCTGGAATTCACCTTTTGTTTTTTCCCATAAATACGGATTGTCGGGGTAGTTGGCAACTGCCGTTTCAAATAGTTCAACAATGGTTCTCATTCGTTTTATTTTATTTATTTAGTATTCGTTACACAGCTTTAAACGGTGTATCCTGGTAATTAAAAATTACCGGCCGGCCGATTTTAGCCAATCAGCGCTTCTAATTCATAAGATTAATTGAATTTTATGCGCTTTTGCTGTAAATTTTAATTGCCTGTTCGCTCTCAAAAATATAAAAATTCCCGGAAGTACCTTGGTTGGTACATTGGCATAAAAAATGCCCTTTCGGGCATTTTCTTTTATTCGGTAATAAATTTATAAATTGTTTTCTGGTCGTATAGCTCTCCGGGTTTTAATACGGTGGTCGGAAAGTTCTTGTGATGCACCGAATCCGGATAGTGTTGCGTTTCGAGTGCAATACCCGAAAAACTGCCAAATTTCTTCTTGCCGTCTAAGGTCAATTCCGGATTCCAGTAACCGGTATAAACCTGCATTCCGGGTTGTGTGGTGTATACCTCTATTTTGCGTCCGCTTTTTGCTTCACAAAGAGTGCCGGCATGTATTAATTCGCCTTCTTCGTTATCGAAAACAAAATTGTCATCGTAACCCATTTCCAATCCTGCAGCGTTTAATTTTTTTGCCGAGGTAAAATCAAATGCAGTACCCACCACCGGAACAATTTTGCCGGTTGGTATCTGTTCTACCATTTCCGTCATTTTTGTGGCGTTTAGTTCCAGTTCGTGGTTTAATACGTTTTCTTTTTGGCCACTTAAGTTAAAATAGCTGTGGTTGGTTAAGTTTACCACTGTAGTTTTATCCGTTTCAGCAAAATACTGAATGCTTAAATCGTTGTTTTTATTTAATGTATAAATGCAGGTAACCTTTAAATTGCCGGGATAGTTTTCTTCGCCATCGGGGCTGAGGTAGCTAAGTTTTACACCAACCTCCTCAGTCGTGTCTATTTGCTCGGCGTCAAAAAGTTTTTTATCAAAACCTTCCAAACCTCCGTGTAAATGATTGGGGCCATTGTTAATGGCCATTTCGTAGCTGGTACCCTCAATTTCCAGTTTTCCTCCGGCAATACGGTTGCCAAAGCGGCCGATTATAGCTCCAAAATACGGATAGCTGCCCAGGTATTCTTCGCTCAGGTAGTTTTCAAGTTTGTCAAAACCACAAACAACATTTTCAATGCTGCCATTTTTATTAGGCATATCCACTGCTGTTATTATGGCTCCGTAGTTGGTAATTTTTACGGTAATATCGTTGTTACTCAGAATAAAAAGAGTGGCTTCGCGGCCGTCTTTTAATGTGCCAAATTTTTGTGAAGTTATTTTCATTTTAATCAAATTATATGTTTTTTCAACCCGATTGGTACCCCGTAAATTAACTGCTTTTGGTTTTGGCTAATTTATCGGTGCTTCTAAATTTCAATTGTTTATTAATCTTTTCAATCCTATTTTTTAGGTGTTACAAGGTGTATATTTTTTTCAGCATAGACATCGAAATTACTGTTTTTCTTGTATTTGTATATTTATTAGTTACAATTTGCAGCGAACCATAAGCTTAGGCTGTGTTAGTCAGAGTGGTCACCGCCCCGGTTTTTTCAGTTGCAAAAATGCAAAAATCAAAAAATTAACTGGTAGGTACTGGTGGTGTTTTAAAACATTATTTTCTGAAAAAAATCTACTAATTTTGCAGAAAGCTTAACTAAATGCCAAGAAAGAAAGTTATATCCATCAATCCAAAAACATCTGTACCCAAATACCGGCAATTAATTGATTCAATTTTGTCAGCTATTGAAAGAAAGACGCTGAAAAAGGGCGATAAGGTACCCTCGATTAATCAGATTTGTGCCGAATTTAAATTGAGCAGAGACACGGTGATGTTTGCTTTTAACGAATTAAAAGCAAAAGGAATTTTAAAAAGTCAGCCCGGTAAAGGGTATTACATTGCAAGCACCGAGATTCAGGTAGAGGAGCGCGTGTTTGTGTTGTTCGATGAATTTAATGCGTTTAAAGAAGATCTTTACAATTCGCTCATAAATTCGCTGAAGGGCAAAGCTACAGTGGAGGTTTATTTTCATCATTTTAACTACAAGGTATTTAAAAACCTGATTGCCGAAAGTGTTGGAAATTATACCTCGTACATTATTATGCCGGCAGCTTTTGATAATACCAACCATTTATTATCAAAATTACCGCAAGACCGTGTTTATATAATCGATAGAAAAAAAGCAGATTTAGAGCGCTACCCGGTGGTTTACCAGGACTTTGAACAGGATTTTTACGATGCCCTTGTTGAGGGGAAAGAACTAATTGAAAAGTACAGAAGACTTGTTTTTGTAAATCCGGGAGGCAAAGAACCGGTGGAGCGGTCACGGGGATTCGAACGTTTTTGTCAGGAGAATAATTTTAAATACGAAATTGTAAAATCGTTAGCAGGAATCAAGCCCTCGTTGTGGGAAGCCTACTTTTTAATTTCGGACCGCGATTTGGTGGAAATGGTAAAGATTGCGAAATATTGTAAGTTTAAACTGGGTAAGAAATTTGGAATCGTTTCTTTTAACGATACCATGTTGAAAGAAGTGGTAGCAGGCGGAATTACAACTATTTCTACCGATTTTAATGAGATGGGCAAAACCCTGGCAAATATGGTGTTATCGCGCGACAAGTCTCAAATACGCAATAAATCGCGCATGATTTTCAGAAATAGTTTATAAATGTTAAATCTGCTGTGTAACATCTTTTAAAGAAGCCTTGCGCTAGCTTTAAAAATTATATTTGTACCCACCAGTACCTACCAGTTGGTAAAATGAATAACTATAATAAAATCAATAACAAATTATGACAAAAATTGGTACATTAAACGAGAAGATTAACGGTGGAGAGAATCCGTTATTTAAAGAATTATATGGCAGCGATGCCTCGGAATTGAAACTGCAGGCTGAGCGTTATGCCAACCTGATGGGGGAGTTTGAAAAAACATTTGGAAACGACGATGTAGCTCTTTTTAGCTCGCCAGGCCGTACTGAAATTGGTGGCAACCATACCGACCATAACTTTGGCCGTGTTTTGGCCGGGGCTGTAAATCTTGACAATATTGCTGTTGCTGCTGCAAACGGAACAGGTACTGTTCGTATAAAATCAGCAGGATATCCTGAATTTCAGGTAGAGCTGAGCAACTTCGAACCCAATGAAGACGAATTCTATACTTCTACTTCGCTGGTGAAAGGAATTGCCGCAAAAATGAAAGAAAACGGCTACGAAATTGGCGGTTTCGATGCCTGTATTGAGGGAAGAGTTCCAAAAGGCTCGGGGCTGAGTTCTTCAGCTTCATTTGAAGTTTTAATAGGTGCGATTTTTAATGCTTTGTTTAACGATGGCAAAATGGGAGCTGTTGAAAATGCAATTATCGGGCAATGGAGTGAAAACAACTACTTTGGCAAGCCTTGTGGTTTAATGGATCAAACAGCCTGTTCGGTGGGTGGTTTAATTACCATCGATTTTGAAGATCCTGCAAACCCAATTGTAAAAGAAGTAGATTTCGACTTTGTTTCAACGGGTTACTCCCTGGTAATTACCGATGTTGGTGGCGGTCACGACGATCCTGCATCACAGGCAGAATACGCATCGCTGCCAACCGAAATGAAATCGGTTGCTGCCGAATTGGGTGCTAAAGTACTCCGCGAGGTTACTTTGGAGCAAATAGTTGATAAAATTCCTGAGCTGCGCGAAAAAGGTATTAGCGACCGCGCAATACTTCGTTCGTATCATTTCCAGGGCGATAATGCTCGTGTGGTAAAACAAGTTGAAGCCTTGGAAAACAATGACTTTGATGCATTTTTACAAATGGTTGTGGAGTCGGGTTACAGCTCGTATATGTACAATCAGAATATTTTTGATGTGGTTCATAAAGACGAGCAAGTGGTTTCGCTTGGTTTGGCTTTAAGCGAGATGGTATTAAAAGGAAGCGGTGCCTGGCGTGTACATGGCGGTGGCTTTGGTGGTACCATTCAAGCATTTGTTCCGCAGGATAAACTGGATGAATATGTAAAAATACTAGAGCACGTTTACGGACAAGGCTCATGTCATAAATTGTTTATCCGTTCAAACGGATCAATAAAACTTGACTTATAGAAAACGCCGGCCAATCCAGGTCGCTTTTTATAGCGAAGGATGAGGTAATTAAAAAATGTGCCTTTATACTTCGCAATTTCAAACGATATTTTAACTTTGAGGCCGAATATCAGACTTATCCCGATCCATATCGGGATAAGTTCGTTATCGACCTAAATTATAACTGACATAATAGATTCGATGAGTTTTAACATAGAAGACCATCCCCATAAAAGATATAACCCGTTAACAGGCGATTGGATTTTGGTATCGCCACACCGGGCGAAAAGACCCTGGCAGGGGCAGGTTGAAAAACCGGTAATTGAAGAAAGACCCAAGTACGATCCGAATTGTTACCTGTGTGCCGGAAACGAAAGAGCTGGCGGAAAAGTAAATCCTGATTACAAAGGAACTTTTGTTTTTACCAACGATTTTAGTGCTTTGTTAACCGATACGCCTGAGGGAGGTATTGATGACGGAGAACTGTTTCAGGCAGAAAGCGAAAGTGGTATTTGTAAGGTAATTTGTTTTAGCGAAGACCATAGTCTCACCATTCCGGAAATGGAGGTGGAAGATATACGGAAAGTAGTTGATTTGTGGTGCGAACAATATAGCGAGCTGGGTGAAAATCCGGCCATTAATTATGTGCAGATTTTTGAGAATAAAGGCTCGATAATGGGCTGCTCAAATCCGCATCCGCACGGTCAAATCTGGTCGTCGAAAGGTATACCTACCGAACCATCAAAAGAGTGTAAAACACAAAAAGCATATTTCGATAAACATGGTCGCACCATGCTGGCTGATTATGTGAATGCCGAACTTAATAAACAAGAGCGCTTGCTGGATCAAAACGATTCGTTTGTAGCCTTAATACCATTTTGGGCGGTTTGGCCTTTTGAGGCAATGATAATTAGCAAACGGCCCGTGCAGAATATTCTGGAGCTTAGCGATAACGAGCGTACTGATTTGGCTGATATTTACAAAAAGCTAACGGTAATGTACGATAACCTGTTTGAAACATCATTTGCATATTCTGCAGGTTTACACCAGGCCCCTACCGATGGACAGGACCATCCGGAGTGGCATTTGCACATGCATTTTTATCCACCATTATTGCGTTCGGCAAGCGTTAAAAAGTTTATGGTAGGATACGAAATGTTGGGAACACCACAACGCGACATTACTGCCGAAGGGGCTGCCAAACGATTGCGCGATTTACCAAAAATTCATTTTAAAAAGAATTAATTACTACTAAAATCAATACAAAATCATTATGGAAACGAAAAATCAAAATCGTACAGTTCCTATTATTATGATGATCCTACTCTTTGGTATGATCTCATTTGTTACCAACCTGGCAGCACCTATGGGAGTTGTTTTAAAAGCTCAGTTCGGAGCCAGTAACTTTCAGGGGATGATGGGTAATGCAATGAATTTTATTGCATACGCCGTTATGGGAATTCCGGGTGGAATTTTATTACAACGAATTGGCTACAAAAAAACAGCCCTAATTGCCATTGCAGTTGGTTTTATTGGCGTCGGAATCCAATATCTTTCGGGTTATGCCAGCGAAACATCTGCATTTTCTGTTTACCTGGCAGGTGCATTTGTGGCCGGTTTTTCAATGACTTTATTAAACACAGTTGTTAATCCCATGCTTAACACTTTAGGTGGTGGAGGCAACAAAGGTAACCAGCTTATTCAGGTTGGAGGTTCATTCAACTCTGTAATGGCTACTATTACTCCAATATTTGTTGGTGTTTTAATTGGTGAAGCTGCAAAAGCGAGAATTTCTGATATTTTTCCGGTAATGTACATTGCAATGGGGGTGTTTGCCCTTGTTTTCTTTGTATTGTTATTTGTAACTATTCCTGAGCCAACTTTGGAATTTGCCAAAGAACCTATGAAAAACCTAATGGCTGGTGCAATGAAATTTCGCCATTTTGTTTTGGGTGCGGTTGCCATTTTTGTATACGTAGGTGTAGAAATTGGTGTGCCCGGAACAATGATTCTTTGGTTGTCGGAACCAGGTGGAGTTGGAATGAATGCTGGCGTGGCAGGTTCTATTGCCGGGGCTTACTGGATGTTAATGCTGGTTGGTCGTCTGACAGGAGCAGCTATTGGTGGCAAAGTTTCAAGTAGAACCATGTTAACTGTGGCGTCAGGCCTGGGGCTAATTTTAGTTCTTGCTGGTATTTTTATGCCCGTATCGGCAAGCGTTAGTCTGGGTGCTTTTGGTGTTGACCAAATACCCGTGAAAGCTCTGTTGTTTGTATTGGTTGGTTTGTGTACTTCAATTATGTGGGGGGGTATTTTTAACCTTGCAGTTGAAGGACTGGGAAAATACGTTGCAGCAGCCTCCGGTATTTTTATGACAATGGTTGTAGGTGGTGGATTGGTTCCATTGGTGCAAAATGCAGTTGCTGATGCCGCCGGATTTATCCCAAGTTACTGGGTAATGGTAGTTTGCCTGGGTTATCTATTCTTTTATGCTGTAATTGGAAGTAAAGTAACCAAGCGTGCCGATTAATTTTTGAATACTTTTTCCCTTGTTTTGGGAAGAAATATATATCAATTCGGGATTATCCCACATGAAGCCATCTGTTGTTGCAGATGGCTTTTTTTGTGGAAAAAAATAAATGAAGCTATATCCACCTACATTTTTTTTATTTTAGCACTACTTAATCACTGTTATGTACGATATTATTGGAGATGTGCATGGGTATGCCACCCTGTTAAAAAAGCTGTTGCTTGAAATGGGGTATAAAAAAACAAATGGTAGTTTCTCTCATGAATCGCGAAAAGCCATTTTTGTTGGAGATTTTATAAATCGCGGACCAGAGATACGAAAAACAATTCGAATAATAAAGGCAATGGTTGAAGCCGGACATGCCTATGCTGTGCTGGGAAATCATGAGTTAAATGCCATAATATACCACCTGAAAGATAAACAAGGACGCTCGATTATAAATAAACCCAGCAAGTATTTTCTTTCCTTATTTAAAACGATAAACGAATATTCCGCACAATCGCTCGAGTGGCGCGAAAACCTGAAGTGGTTGCGCACCTTGCCCTTGTTTTTAGATTTTGGCGAAATAAGGGTAGTACATGCCTGTTGGAGCGACCAGGCCATACAAACTGCAGCTGGTTTATACGAGGATGGGAGATTACGAAAAAAAGTTTTCCGGAAAGTTTATAAAAAAAACAATTCAGAGGAGGCTAAATGTGTGTGGTTGCTGACAAAAGGTATAAACATGAATATGCCGTCAGATTTGAGGGTAATGAACAATAAAGGGGTTTCTCCGCGTTCATTTCGTATAAAATGGTGGGAAAATCTGGCCGGATACGATTTTAGAACCGCTTCCTTTGAAAGCAAATTTACGATGCCTGCCTATACCATACCCAAAGAGATTGTTCCAGCGACCTTTCCTTATCCCGAAGATGCCCCAATTTTATTCTTTGGACATTATTGCCGCGGGGTAGGTCCGTACCTGATAAAACCTAATATTTGTTGTGTAGATTCATGTGTTACCGGTACAAAATCGCTTTTAGCCTACAGGTGGAGTGGAGAAAAAGAGCTAAATATGAATCATTTAGTAAAAATGAGTATGTAAATTGTGTTGTAATAAGTTGAAATATAGCGTGTTGTGTAAAAGTGTAAAAAAATATTTTTTTGTATTGCAGGTAAAAAAAGAAAGTATATATTTGCATCACCTTTGCAAAGGGCAACTAGCCCGTTAAAAGGGAAAAGTTCTAAAAAAACGGTGGCGTAGTTCAGTTGGTTAGAATGCCGGCCTGTCACGCCGGAGGTCGCGAGTTCGAGTCTCGTCGTCACCGCTTAGTCTCTTAGACAAAAAATAGACAAATGATGAAAAGGAGTGTAAAACAGAGAGTTACACTCCTTTTTTATTTTGTGTAATGCCATTAAAAGGACAAATAAATTCCAAAAAACGACAAAGATAGGATACCAAAAGGTTACACATTTTTGAAAAGTGTTTTCTGTAATCATTTTTGCTATAAGTCTTTGATATGTAGTGTTTTGACTTTGCGTAACTAGCTTAGTTAGTACAGTTTTCATCTTAAAATTAAGCATCATGAAGAGTATATTTAAGATTTTATTTTGTGCCTGTAAAAATTACGTTACCAAAGACGGGGATCTTGGAATTATGGTTCGCATTTCATTAAATGGTCAAAGAACGCAGTTTAGTACGAAATTGCAGTACCCCTTGGTTTGTGGAATACCGCCGCTAACCATACTATTGAAGTTTAATTGTTTCTAATATTTCTTCTGCCAATACATCTATGTTGGTTTTGAAATAATTCCGGAGTAAAAACAACTAATCAATAACTTTTTTGTACTTGTAAAATAGATTTAGTCAGGGCAGGTGCTTCCATAAAATAATAACGGCTTAATAAATACGACGTACTAGTGGAATAGCTTATTGTAGAATTTGAACAGATTAACTCTTGTTTCTGAGTCGAAATTTTTTCGGAGTAAATCCGGTCTTTTGTTTAAACAACCTGCAGAAATAATAGTCCGATTCAAACCCAATTTCAAACGCAATTTGTTTCGAAGTGAGTTTGGTCTGCACCAGCATGTTTTTGGCTTTCTCAATTTTTAAGAGAATAAAATATTGGTTAGGAGCAAAGCCAGTATGCTTTTTAAAATCTGACCTGAATTTTGAATAGCTCATACCAAGTGTTTTCGAGAGTCGTTCAAAATCTATTGTATTATCAATGCGTTCATTCATAATATGTATGGCTTTTGAAATGGAAGGTTGGTGCTGAATTTTATGATTCTGGCTTTGTTGAATATTGCAAATTTCGGCTAACAGCTGAAAGCAAATACCCGATGCAGAGCGTTGGTAGCCAAAGGGTTCGTTACTGATTAATTGAAATAAGCTTGAAAATTGCTTTACTATCAGTTGGTTGCCGCAGTTTTTTATAATTCCCGTCTCATTTTTAAACAAAGAATTATTCATGATGGAATCTGCCAGGTCACCTGAAAACCCAACCCAATGTTCGGTCCAGCCTGTTTTTTGAGAGGGGCGGTAGCGGTGCCATTCTCCCGGAAATAATAGAAAGCCATCACCTGCATTAACGTTTACTTTGCCTGTTAATTTATACGGTTCGCGTGGAGCAAACGGGGTGGTAATTATTACAACCAAAAGTGGCAAAGGAATGGCCGGTGGTGGTATTGAGTACAGCACATCTATGGGAGTAAGTACTGTCTCAAAAAGATACGATGTGTTGGAACCTGAAGAATATTTAAATGCAATTGACGATTTAGGCGGTAACTCTGCCTCGCTCGATGCCGGTTACGATACCGATTGGCAAGACCAGATCTACCGAACTGGTATTTCGCAAACGCATAACCTTTCTTACAGCAGCTCATCAGCAAAAGGAGATTACCGTGCGTCAATGAGCTATTTTAAGCAAAATGGTATTATCGAGGAAAGTTCGCTTGAACGGTTCACTGCCAGAATTAACGGTAACCGCAACTATTTCGATGATAAACTGAAGTTTTCTACACAACTTACCGTTTCAAATGTAAAAGACCAGGGAGTACCGATTGGAAACACACCAAACCATTATGGCGATCTTATTGCATCGGCCCTTTATATGAACCCAACCGAGCCCGTATATTTAGAAGACGGATCACTAAATCAACCATCGTACGATCGGTTGAATCCCTTAGCCATGCTGGAGTACAGTGCAAATAACACCAGTACTTTGCGTGCCTTACTCAGTTTGTCTGCTGAATATCAAATCACCAAAGATTTATCTATCAAAACCATTTATGGTTACGATATGTCAAAATCAGACAGAACATACGCGTACTCTCCGTTATTGTATGCAAATGGAATTTGGGAGAATGGCCGTGCCGGATTAACTACTATTAGCATGGATAATGGCCTGTGGGAAAATTTTATCAATTACAAGAAAACGTTTGACCAGGTAGTATTTACCGGATTATTGGGCTACTCTTACCAATTTTTCAATACAAAAGGTTCAAATATGAACGCCGGTAAATTCAGGTTTGACGACCTGGATCTGATGATGAACAATATGGCATCAGGCGAATCGATTGTTGGTAACACCTGGAAATCGAAAGATGAATTGCAATCGTATTTTGCCCGTTTAAATTTTGTGGCTAAAGATAAATGGTTGGTAACAGCTACCGTTCGAGCCGATGGTTCAACCCGGTTTGGTACCAATAACAAATACGGTTACTTCCCGTCAATGGCATTGGGGTATCGTTTGTCGGAAGAAGATTTTATTCCTGAATCAATTTCGAATTTGAAAATTCGTTTGGGATGGGGGATTACCGGTAACCAGGAGATTCCACATAACTTATATTCGCAACGTCAGCGTTACGGAACTTCGGGTATTACCAATAGCGGCGATATAAATATTGGAACCTTGTACAATGTTACATTTGCAAATCCTGATTTGCAGTGGGAAACCACAAAACAGTTTAATGGCGGTATCGATTTTGGTTTTAACGATAATAAAATCAGAGGTACAGTTGATTTCTACCACAAAACCACTACCGATCTGTTAATACAGCAACGAAGCGCACAGCCTGCTCCGCAATCGTACTTCTGGACAAACCTGGATGCCAACATTATTAATGCGGGTGTCGACTTTTCTTTATCAGCCGATTTAATCTCAGGTCGTGATTTTAGCTGGGAATTTACTTCAAACCTAAGTTACAATAAAAATGAAGTAAAAGATTTTGCAACTACAATTGAAACGGGTAGGCTCGACGGACAAGGGCTTACAGGCGTTTTTGTTCAACGTATTGCAAATAAGCAGCCAATGTATGCCTATTTCCTACGTATTTTTGAAGGATTTGACAGCAACGGACTGGCTGTGTACAAAGAAGATAAACCAGTGTATACCGGAGATAGCCCAATACCTAAAGTAAGCATGGGGCTAACCAATACTTTCAGGTATAAAAATTTCGATTGTAACGTTTATTTGAACGGACAGTTTGGCCATAAGATATACAGCAATACAGCCAATGCTTTCTTTTATGCAGGTAACCTGGCTATCGGACGAAACGTACCTAGTTATATTGTCGGAAACGGAGAAGCTGCAGTGAATACCGCCGATCCATCAACACGATTTTTAGAAGACGGCTCATTTGTTCGCTTGCAGGATGTTACACTGGGGTATAATATTCCGGTGTCGAAAATAAAGAACATTTCGAAATTACGCTTGTCGTTAACAGGCCAGAATTTATTTGTAATTACAGATTACAGCGGACAGGATCCGGAGGTAAATGTAAACAAAGCTAATAATGGTGTTCCTTCTTTGGGAATTGATTACACCACTTATCCGCGTTCAAGAACAATACTAATGGGGCTAAGTGTACAATTCTAAAACAAAAAAAATGATTGACATGAAAAGAGATTATAAATACATAGTAATGGTCTGTACTCTGTTGTTCGGGATTGTATTTTCGGGCTGTACAGACCTTGAGGTTGAATTTAACGATTCGTATTACGTAGAACAAACCGACGAGGGATTTACAAAAGTTGATGTTGAAGCGGTTCTGATATCGGCTTACAGTAGACTTAATTCAATCGTGGGAAGTTCGTTTAGCGGGGTGAGCGGATTAAACGAGCAAACTTCTGATGAATTAATGATTCCGACACGTGCAACCGACTGGGGAAACGGTGGTGTACATCGTCTGTTACATGCACACAACTGGGATGCAGCACATAACGATATTTTGAGCGTTTGGAACGATTTGAATGTTGGTGTTTATTATTGCAACCAGATTTTGGCTTCAAATCCAACAACTCTTCAGGCCGCCGAGGCAAAAACCATTCGTGCTTATTTAATGTATCACCTTATCGATTTATTTGGCCAGGTACCTTTTCGCGAAGTGGATCAGGGAGTTGATGAAGATCCTGCAGTGTGGAATCGCTCTGAAGCTTTTGATTTTGCTGTTGGCGAACTCGAAGCTGTTATGAACGACCTTCCCGATGGCGGACCCGATGTGGAAGACCCAACAAAAATGAGTAAGGCATTTGTACACGCACTACTCGCAAAGTTTTACATAAATAAAGCGGTTTACAAATCAGCTAATCCGGCCGGTCCATATACTTTCGAGGCTGCCGATATGAATAAGGTCGTTGCGCATTGCGATGCCGTTCAATCCTATGGTTACGAATTGGAAGAGAACTATTTTGATAACTTTAACAAAAACAGCCGCAAAGAAAAAATTCTGACTTTCACCAAGTGGTGGAATGGGATGTGGATTTGGCCACAATTGCACAATAGCCAGGGAGGATGGAATGGAGCAACAACTTTGGGTAGCTTTTACGATAAGTTTGAAACAAATGACAAACGTTTGTTTTACAGCCCTGATGGTGGCAGAGGTTTTGGCTTGTTGGAAGGTTTGCAAACAAAAAGCGATGGATCTACCTATTTGAACAGATCGGGAGAACCATTAGTATTTACAAAAGAAGTATTACTTACCGGTAATGCCGATTTTGAAGGAATTCGTGTTTTGAAATACGATCCGAACAGCGATGATGGTTTCGTATTGATGCGCTATGCAGATATACGCTTGTTAAAAGCAGAGGCCATTTTGCGCGGAGCTACCGCTACCAATGGCGAAACTGCCGAAAGCATTGTGAATGAATTAAGAACAATACGAGGCGCAAGCAATACTACTGTAAACCTTGAGATGTTGCTGGATGAACGTGGCCGTGAATTATATTGGGAAGGTATAAGACGTTCTGACCAGGTACGTTTTGGAACCTTTAGTACCACAACATGGGAGTTTAAAGACGTAACCGATGACAATCTGGTGTTATTTCCAATACCTAATCTGGCTGTTGAGTCAAATCCTAATTTTACACAAAATCCAGGATATTAAATTTTAAATGAATAGAATAAATAGCATAGGAAGCCTCATTAAAATGAGGCTCCTTGCTTTTGTTCTTATCTGATATCAATCAATTGGTATAAATCATATAATTCACTCGAACCAACTAATAACTTCACTTCTATCATGGCTTCAAATGTTCACAAAGAAATATGGCATTCCTTGTTGTTCTTTATTTGTTTATTTACTATTTCTGCTTGTTCAAACGATATTTATGTTTCGCCTAAGGGGAACGACGCAAACAAGGGAAGTAAAAATGCGCCGCTTCAAACTTTAGCTGCTGCACAACAAGCTGTTCGCAACTTAAAAAAAGAAGGAATCCCCAATGGTGGTATTAATGTTTATCTACATGGAGGAACCTATAATCTGGATGAAACACTTGTGTTTTCGGAAGAAGACTCCGGTGAAAAAGGCAAAGCAATAAAATGGCAGGCAGCAGAGGGTGAAACACCTGTAATTAGTGGTGGACAACAGTTGAAAGGCTGGCAAGAATGGAAAAATGGTATTTGGTGGGCACCCTTAAACCGTGAAACTAAATTAAGAGCGTTGTACGTAAACCAACGTGCTGCTAAAATGGCCAAAAAGAAAAGTAGAATTAAAGCCCAGGGGTGGTATGGGCAATTTGAAATAACCGGCCAGGAACCATGGGCGATGACAGAAGGAACGCGAGCAGATGGTCTGATGTTTAATTCAGATGAATTGCCCCTTTTGAAAAATGCAGAAGACATTGAAATACGTAATCAGACTACCTGGACTATGAATCGAATTTCGCTGAGGGAAATGGTAGGTGAGGGAAATTATACCATTGCATTATTGCAGCAACCCTTTGGAGCCATTGCACAGATGCATAGCTGGGGCTGCGCACTTCAGCCGGATTCGGAATATGAGGTTTTTAACGCATTGGAATTTTTGGATGAACCGGGTGAATTTTATTTCGATCGCGAAGCAAAAAAGTTGTACTACTATCCACTTGATGATGAAGATATGTTTAGCTCTGAGGTAATTGTGCCGGTTTTAGAGCAGTTGATAGTATTAAAAGGAACGAATCGCGATAAACGTATTCATGACCTTACTTTTGAAGGAATTACTTTTGCGCATACACATTGGGAGATGATGCGGGTAGAAAATTCGACCGGAGCAACAGGAGTACAGGCAAATGCACTGGCCACAAAATATATCGACCACGGCAACTGGCATCTTAATAAGTATACTTCTACCGATCTGTCGTCTGCTGCTGTTTCTGTTTATTCGGCAGACCGGATTACATTTGCCAATAACCGCTTTGAATTAAATGGGGCCATGTCGTTAAACCTCGAAAATCACGTATCTAATGCAAAAGTAATTGGCAACATATTTTGGTATTCGGGAAGTGTTGCAATAAATGTCGGACACCCACAGCATGTCTACATTGGCCGGCAAAATGGCGACAATTATGGTTGGGGGCCTTACCATATTGATAATTCAAAAGATAAGTATGATGAAACAGAAGAGGGGCTTTGTGAGCAGATTGAAATCTCAAACAACCTAACCCGTCATACCAGTTGGGAGCACCCGCCTTCATTCCCAATAAATGTATTTTATGCAGCCGACCTGAACATTGCTCACAACGATATTGGAACAACGCCATATGGCGGAATAGCTGTTGGCTGGGGCTGGTGGGAATGGCTCGGAAATGCTCGCTATGTGGAAGAGGCCAAAAATAAGCCATCGCAAAATATGCGCAATATTAAAGTAAATTACAATAAAATTGAAGGTGCTGTTAATACCCTCCACGATTGTGGTGCAATTTATTTTTTAGGAAGACTGGAGCCTGAAGCAAAGGATGGAGAAGAGCAAAAATATGCCGAAATTCAGGGCAATTACATTCTTAACATGCATAATGGCCATCTTATTCGCGGTATGCATCCGGATGCAGGAACGCAATACTGCCACTTTTTTAATAATGTTTTTGATATCCCGGAAGGAATGCTAACTATTTGCGCAACACCCTGGCAGGACAAAGGCCGTTGGCTTATTGAAGATAACTATACTACTGCCACTCCGACATGGAACCACTGGCCTGAAAAAGGACCAAATAAGACTGTTGAGATACGAAATAATTACCATGTGCCGGATAAAAACTGGCCCGAAGCTGCCAAAGCAATTATTGAAAATGCCGGACTTGAGGAAGCGTACAAGCATCTTTTTGAATTAATTGAAGAATAGAGCCTGTTTAAGAAAAACAGGTTTAATGGGAAATAAATTACAATACTTAGGTTGATACGTTTTTACAGAATTGACCGTTGTGCAAAAAATGTATATTATTTTTCGTAAAAGAAATATCTTGAAATAAATTTAATGCATTAAAGCCGATTTGTTTGATCGATTAAATTATAGAGCCATTTTATGTAACTTACTATAAAAGTGTGTTGTTAAAAGAACAATACTTGTTTGTTTAAGTATCCAGTAAAACTAACGCTAATAGTATGGAAAACCATGCAAAGAGATTTTATCGAAACCTGAAAAGAAACTGCTTTGTTACTGTAATCAGTGCCATTAGTTTAATTATTGGTTTCACTGCGTGTATGCTCATCTTTTCGTATACTTTAAACGAATTTAAGTACGACAAACATTTGCCGAATTATCAGCAGCTTTACCGGGTTGCGTCGAAGGTTAGAATGGGCGGTATTGATTTTAGTTCGGCAATGGCAGCCCCGCCATTGGCAAAAACATTGGTTCAGGAAATTCCCGAAATCCAAAAAGCCACCCGTTTATGGCAGTGGAATATTCTTTCGGTAAAACGGGAAACAGCTAAGGGAGAACTTATTGCGTACAACGAGAATTATGTAACCGAAGTTGATTCTAACTTTTTCGATGTTTTTAACTTCGAATTGCTGCAGGGAAATAAGCAAAACTGTTTAAAAGCACCCAATGCAATTGTTATTACCGAGGCCACCGCAAAAAAGTATTTTGGTACGGAAGCCTATGAACAAGGTATGATAATGGGAGAGGTGTTGTTCCTGAAAATTTTTGGAAAATACAGGCCCTACGAAATTATGGGAATTTGCGAGACTCCGCCTAAAAAGATGCATTTCGATTTCACTATTCTGTTTTCGAATAAAGCCGATCCCGACAGTGGCACCAACCATTGGTTAAATAATACCTATTATACTTATGCGCTTTTAAATCCGCAGGCAAATATTGCCAGGGTTGAATCGAAACTCGAAAATATTGTCACGAAATATGTTAACCAGGGGTACAACAAAAACTTTGCTCTCTCCGAAAATGCTGATTCTGATTATTGGCAATACACGCTGCAACCGATCTCTGATATTCATTTAAAATCAAATTTCGAGCGGGAACTAAAAGTAAACAGTAGTTACCGCAATATTAAAATAGCCATTGGAATTGCTTTACTGATTCTGATAATTGCGCTAATTAACTATATCAACCTGTCAACTGTTGTCAATTTTAGTCGCTCAAAAGAAATGGCCATAAAAAAAATTGCCGGGATGAAAAGCGGCTCAATTTTTTTCGGATTTATTTCCGAGTCGGTTTTGTTTGTAGTAATAGCAATGGTTATTGCATTGGTATTAAGTTTGTTAACTGTTGATTTGTTGGAGTCGATATCAACAGGAATTAGCGAATTGCAAATTTTGCAGGAGCCTTTAACCTTCTTTTTAATTGTAGTATTGATATTGCTGACAGGAATTGCCGGAGGAATGTATCCGGCGCTTAAAATGGCCGACGCCAAAAATATAACACTATTGAGCTCCAAAGTAACAGGCATTGCTTCGGGGCAGCGTTTCAGAAAGGTTTTTGTAATTCTGCAATTTGTTATTGCAATTGTTTTAATAGTTTCATCTATTGTTGTTTCTCGACAGTTAAGCTTTCTTACCCATAAAAATCCGGGTTTTGATAACGAGCATGTTTTAATTTGCGATGCCCCTGTTTTTGCCATGAGGAACCATTTCGAAAACTTTAAATCGGCACTTACAGACCAAGACGGTATTCTCGAGGTATCATCGGCAAATACGGTACCAGGCGATGGTGAATTTAACTTTCCCTTGTACCTGAAGAAGCAGCGGCAAGGTGCACACCAGGTGGTTATTCCATACGAGGCCGGTTACGATTTTATTTCAACACTGGGGCTTCAGCTGCTTGAAGGACGGGATTTTGCAAAAAATTACGACGATACAAATACAATTATTTTAAATGAAACGGCTGTAAAGGCATTGGGACTTACCAACCCGGTAGGCAAGTATATTTACAACAGCGAAGTAAGGGCAAACACCGAAAAGCTCACAAGGCTACAAATTATCGGAGTTGTTAAAGACGTTCACTTCCAGTCGTACCATAAAAGCATTAAACCCTTTGCCATTCAATTAAAGAACTTTCATAACTACCTGGTTGTGCGCGTTCAACCCAACAACCTGAAGCAAACCATTGATTTTGTGCAAAAAAGCTGGAGCAATTTTTACCCAGAATCCCCTTTTAGCTATACTTTTTTAGATAAAAAATTTGAAGCACTTTACCACAAAGAGGAAGGAATGAAATCCTTCATTCTGCTTTTTACGGGCCTTGCAATATTTATTGCAGTTATAGGATTGTTTGCTTTGTCAGTTTTTGTTGCCAACCAACGCGTGAAGGAGATAGGAATCAGGAAAGTGAATGGAGCGAAAATAACAGAGATAATAATCATGCTAAACACCGATTTTGTAAAATGGGTGGTAGTTGCTTTTGTAGTGGCCTGCCCGCTTGTTTATATTGCCATGCGCGTGTGGCTCGGTAATTTTGCCTATAAAACTGAACTGGATTGGTGGATATTTGCTTTAGCCGGAGTAATGGCTTTGGTAATTGCATTATTTACGGTTTCTTATCAATCGTTTAAGGCTGCTGTTAAAAATCCGGTGGAGAGTTTAAGGTATGAATAATCAAATACAAGATAATTAAAGTAAATCCTATCCAATTATATAGTTAATTAATAATTCGTAAAAATATGACACGTAAAATGATTAAAAAGGTTAATAAAATTATGCTCCTCTCTTTGGGGTTGACTATAATATCATTGGGAGTACTAACTGCCCAAGAGGTTTATCATGTTAATCCAAATGCTGTAAAAAACGGTAGGGGAACTTTAAAATCACCATTTAATTCTATTCAGGCGGCACAAAAAATGGTAGCCAAAAAGAATGGAAATATGTCGGAAGATATTATTGTGTATTTGCATGATGGCACCTACAAACTTACAAATCCATTGGTTTTTAAAGAAGAAGATTCGGGAAGCAATGGTTTTAATGTTATTTACAAAGCCTACAAAAATGAAACTCCGATAATAAGTGGTGGGCAACAAATTACCGGGTGGGAAAAAGTAGATGAGAACATTTACAAAGCTCATTTCGAGCGTGACCAAAAGCTAAGAGCATTGTTTGTAAATGGAAAACGGATGCGTATGGCAGGAACCGATGTTCCTGTTGCCGGGCAAGGAGATTGGGGTGAATTTAAAATTTCAGGAGAAGAAAGTTGGGCATTCGGACCGGGCACTACCATCGATGGAATTAAATTTCTGTCAGCAGATATTAATGTGTACGAAAATCCGGAAGACATTGAATTGGTGCAATTTAATGTCTGGACTGAAAAGATACTTTGTGCACGTGAGATTGAAAAATTTGGAGATACCACTGTTGTAAAATTACAACAACCTTACGGAGCTATTGCCACATCAATGGCCTGGGCCGGAAAAATAAATTACCAGAAAAACTTTGTGATTCGAAATGCCTATGAGCTTTTGGATGCTCCAGGCGAGTTTTATTTTAACCGTAAATCACAAACTATTTACTATTACACCGATGGTGAAGATATGGCAACGGCCGAAGTTATTGCCCCCGCATCTGATGGGTTAATTCAAATAAAAGGCAGCTCAACAAATTCGCGTGTTAAAAATATTTGTTTTGAAGGAATTACATTCTCTCACGATCATTGGCAACTAATGGAAGTTGCAGGTTCGTATGGTTTTGCCGGAATACAATGTCTGGGACTGGCAGTAAAATATATACCTAATGGCAATTGGCATCCGAGCGAATACAACAGCACCGATATTCCGAGAGGTACGATACAAGTGCAAAATGCTGAAAATATTTCTTTTCGTCGAAACCGTTTTCAGAAATTAGGCTCGGCAACTACCATAAACTTTGTGAACGATGTAAGAAACAGCGAAGTGGTTGGGAATTATTTTAACGATTTATTGGGCAATTCTGTAAATATTGGCCATTCGCAACATTATAAAATTGGCGATGGCCCAATTGCCGAACCACAACAGCGTTTACAAAACAACAATGAGGTTTCAGCTGCCCACCTAAAAGTTGCCAACAACGAACAAATTCAACAAAAAACGCCTGTTCCGTCTTTAGTCGCAAATCATTCCGATGCGATTTCCAGCGAAGATCAAATGCTTGAAGAGCTGTCAAATAACTACTATAAAAAAGGAGACGGAGCCGTTTTTACGGTTGCGGCAGAAGGTTTGTGCGAATTCAATACAATAAGTAATAATTATGTACGAAATGTGAGTCTCGATTTCCGACAAGTAGAAGGAATTACTTCATTTTTTGTAGCCAATACAACCATCGAACATAACGATATTGAGTGGACACCCTATGGTGCCATCACCTGCGGTTGGTGGTGGGGAAATGCAGGGATTCCTCCTTCAAAAGTTGCAAAAAACAATAGGATTCGTTTTAACCGGGCAGGAAATACACACCAGGTTCTCGACGATGGCGGTATTATTTACATGCTGGGAGAGCAGCCCGGTTCGGTAATTGAAGGCAATTACGTGTTTAACGGACCACGCTGTATTTATCCTGATGACGGTTCGGCTTACCTTACCATCAAAAAAAATGTGGTGGATAATCCAAGCTACAAATGGATGTGGTTGCATTTTTGGACTAAAAGATGCCACGATAATGTGGTAAGCGAAAATTATGTGAAAAATAACCTGCTGATGGATAACGGCACGAACAATAAAATTGAAAAGACTTTTTCGTTTCGGGAAGACGAGTTCTCAGAAGAAGCGCAAAAGATTATTGAAAATGCCGGAATTCAGAAGGAATATGAAGACATAATCCCGAAAGAAGAACCGGAAAGAATATTTATTCATCCGAAAGATTTTGTTGAAGGCGATATTTTCCACTAAAAAGATGAGTTGGAAATTTTTATATTCTGGTAAAAGTCAATAGTTGTTAGTAATGAGTTGTATATGTGCCGTGGTTAAACATCCTTGGCAGGTAATGTTTTGTTTAAATATTTGTTTTTAAAGCGGTATACAAACGCAATGCATCTTGTTTTATCGCACACTAGCTGTTTTTATCAAAAATTATAGAATCGACCGTAGTAAAATTGTAGTACTTATTTTGTATAAAAACAAACATCTTTATACCTAATCGTATTTTCAATAACCATTAAAATTTTTACTGCAAACAAAACCTGTTTTGAAGTAAAAAATAAGTGAACAATAAACCGGAATTTATGGATAACATTAATAGCTTTTTAAGTACAATAGATTTTATTGTAGTTGCAATTTACCTGTTTGTTCTTATTGCAATAGGGTATTGGGTAAGTTTTGTTAAAAAGAAAGATGAGGATGCTAATCTTTTTCTGGCAGCCCGATCCCTTAATTGGTCAAAAATAGGCTTAACAATGTGGGGAACCAATGTGGGACCATCTATGCTCATAGCATCGGCCAGTATCGGCTATACATCGGGTGTTGTGGCAGGTAACTTCAGTTGGTATGCATTTGTTTTTATATTGCTTTTGGCAACCGTGTTTGCACCACGTTATTTAGGGGCAAAAGTACAAACCCTGCCCGAGTTTATGGGGAAACGTTTTGGACAATCAACAAGAAGTATTCTTGCGTGGTACACTTTAATCGCAACGCTAATTTCATGGTTGGCTTTAACTCTTTTTGCAGGCGGGATATTGGTCGGTCAGATATTAAACATCTCCTTATTTTATTCGGTAATTATTTTAATGCTGATATCCGGTTTTTTTACAGTAGCCGGAGGATTAAAAGCAATCGCTTATACCAATGTCTTTCAAATGATTTTATTAATTGTTGTTTCAATGATTCTAACAGTAATTGGAATTGTAAAGGCTGGTGGTCCGGCGGCAATTGTTGAGGCAACACCGGCAAACTACTGGAATTTGTTTCAACCTCTTGATGATCCAAATTATCCGTGGATAGCTATTGTGTTGGGGTATCCTATAATGGGGGTTTGGTTTTGGTGTACCGACCAATCCATGGTACAATCGGTTTTGGGGGCTAAAAATCTGAAACAAGGTCAGATGGGAGCCAACTTTACAGGATGGTTAAAAATTCTGGATGTTTTTCTGTTTATAATTCCTGGCGTTATTTGTTTTGTGTTGTTTCCCAACCTTAGTAACCCCGATGAAGCATATATGACCATGGTTACCCGATTATTGCCTGTGGGTTTAATTGGACTTGTAATGTCGGTTTTAATAGCGGCTTTGGTTAGTACAATTGGCTCGGCACTTAATTCACTTAGTACAGTTTTTACCATGGATATTTATGTAAAAAACTACAAACCGGAAGCAACTCCGAAGCAGGTAATTAAAACAGGTAGAATTGTTACCGTAATTGGTGCATTTTTAGCTGTAGTTTGTGCCGTTGCCATAGATAGTATTAAAGGCTTAAATTTATTTGACGTTTTCCAGGCAGTTCTGGGATTTCTGGCGCCTCCAATGTCAGTAGTCTTTTTGTTTGGTGTATTGTGGAAAAAAACGACTAAAAAAGCAGCCAATTTTACGCTTTCGGTTGGCACCTTAATCAGCTTAGGAACGGGCGTAATGTATTTGTGGGTATTTCCCAACGAAAAATATGATTTCTGGCCGCATTTCCTGCTGCTTTCATTTTTTATTTTTATCCTACTTGCGGTTTTAGCCTTCTTAATTTCTAAGTTCGATAAAACTGACGATACGCAAGTTGAATTTAATTATGGGAAACTTCCAAAACCAGATAGGCAGGTATCGATACTTTGGGGGGCTTTGGTTGCTGTAATGATAGGTTTATACCTGATTTTTAACCTGGTTTTATAGTTTCTGATTAGTGTTGCCATAAAAATTTGTAGCTAATATGAACACGTTAAGAAAAGGAGAGCCACCTTAACGAAATATGCGAAATAGTTGCACGTACTATGTATTACAGTTTTTTCAATAAATTATTTATATCTTTCAACATGTTTTTATAAACCCAATTATAACTAAGAAATGAAAAAATCTGTAAGACTCTCTGCTGTAATCTTTTTTGTGTTTTTGTCGGCTACGGTTTTGGCGCAGTACCCTTCGGTAACTTTTTTTGGAGGGGCCAACATGGCCACCACCGATGTTAAATTTGGATCAGTTAATACTGATATTGAAGATACCTTTAAACCCCTTTACGGAATGAATATTGGTGCGCTGTATGAGTATGTGTTAAACAAGGATAAGTCGCAGGAAATAGCTGTAGAGGGTGGTTTGATTTTTGAAAATAAAGGCTTTCATCAAAAACTGGAAGAACCAAGCTACAGCCACAAGAACAAAACAACACTTTATTTCATTGATGTTCCTGCCTATTTAAAATACATTTATCGGTTTCGGTCGTTAAATAAAATTTATGTTGGTGCCGGAGGTTTTGTGGGAGCCGGTTTATTCGGCAACGAATCAATAACTTTTCAATACGAGGGGGCAGACCCTACAAGTAATTCGGAAAGTGTAAACTGGGGATCAGAAGGAGACTACCAGCGTTTGGATTACGGCGTTTCCGGAAAAATAGGCTTCTTAAGCCATCGTGGTTTAAACATTTGTGTATCGTACGACCATGGTTTTGCTGATATTGCAACCTTAGAAACCGAAGAGGCAAAAACCCGCGTATTCCGTTTATCCCTCGGATATACCCTGAGGTTGGATGACTAAAATCTGCGTTTATTGAAGCCTGACGCTGAAAATATTCCCGTTTACAGCTTGCATAATTTCAGTTCGGAAGAACGTGCAAGCCAGCAGTTTCAAGTAGAAGTATTTGATGCAAATCGCCATTTTGCGGTTAAATATCCGCATCGGCACGATTTTTTTGAAGTGCTGTACTTGCAAAAGGGCAGTGGCTCGCATGTTATTGATGGGAACAAATATGATATTAAGCCCCCATGTGTGTTTTTTATGTCGCCGGGGCAAGCCCATAAAATCGACTTATCGCACGATATTGATGGCTATATATTTATTTTTACTTCCGAATTTTATCTCATAAACCAACGCAACCCTAATCGTTTAATTGAATTTCCCTTCTTTTTTACCATTCGGCAAAACAATCCTCCCTTGCTTCTTGAAAATGAAAACGATGTGCTTTTTCTTGAGCGTTTATTTCAAAAAGGAATTGAAGAAATAAAGAAAGAAAAAGGAGGCGCAATTGATGTCTTGAGGGCAGTACTTGATCTGATTCTGACCACCTGTGCGGCACAATATCCTTATGACGAAAACCGATGGAAAGGAAAAGGGCATATTATAGTTAAAAAATTCTTTCAGTTGTTGGAAGAACATTTTCACGAGAACCTTACGGTAGCCGAATATGCCGATTTAATGGCATTAACGGCAAACCATTTAACACAAACAGTAAGTCAGCTTACAGGTAAAACGTCGTCGCAAATTATAAAGGCAAAACAAGTTATCGAAATAAAACGCCTGTTGGTTCACACCAACCTCTCGGTAACAGAGATTGCTACTAAACTGAATTTCCCCGACCAAAGTTACTTTGCCAAATTTTTTAAACGCGAAGTGGGTATGTCGCCACTGCAGTTTCGAACTCGCTCGATGTAGCGCCAAGAGTAAATATTCCATTCAATAGGAGTTGTTAAAATATTGAAAATTAATGGGGTAAAATAATGTCTGTGGTGGTTTGTAAATCCTAATCCATGAAAATTACCTAAAAATCATGTAATTTTACATTTTCTTGTAACGAATATTTTATTGCTTTGTACAGGTAAAATTTGTTGGCTATATACGAGACGGCAGAATTTATTATTTTTTCCGGGTAAGTTACCGGAGACTCAAAAAAGAATAGATTATTAAAAAATAAAACAGATGGGAAATTATTTCAATTCAATTCCTTTACGGATACAGTTAGAAGAGTTAGGAAAATGTGACTTTATGGATCAGTCGGAATTTTCTGACGGAGTGGAAAAACTTAAAGGAAAGCAGATAGTAGTGCTTGGTTGTGGTGCTCAGGGCTTAAACCAGGGCTTAAACCTTCGCGATAGCGGGCTGAACGTAGCTTATGCATTGCGCCAGGTGGCAATTGATGAAAAACGTGCATCGTTTTTAAATGCTACTGAAAATGGTTTTGAAGTAGGTACTTTCGAAGAATTGGTTCCCAAAGCTGATTTGGTGCTTAACTTAACGCCAGATAAACAACACACTCCGGTAGTGAATAAGGTGGTGCCGTTAATGAAAAAAGGTGCTTGTTTGGCCTACTCTCACGGTTTTAATATTGTAGAAGAGGGAATGCAAATTCGCGATGATATTACCGTAATTATGGTGGCACCAAAGTCACCCGGTTCAGAAGTTAGAGCGGAATATGTGCGTGGATTTGGAGTTCCTACACTGATAGCGGTACACCGCGAAAACGACCCAAATGGCGATGGATTGGAGATTGCAAAAGCCTATGCCGTTGGTACCGGAGGACACAAGGCCGGCGTGTTGAAATCGTCGTTTGTGGCTGAAGTAAAATCTGACCTTATGGGGGAGCAAACAATTTTATGTGGATTGTTGCAAACCGGTTCTATACTGTGTTTCGATAAAATGATTGAAAAAGGAATTGATGCAGGTTATGCGTCAAAACTAATTCAGTATGGTTGGGAAACCATTACCGAAGCACTAAAACTCGGAGGTATTACCAACATGATGGATCGTTTGTCGAATCCGGCAAAAATTGAAGCCTACAAATTATCAGCGGAATTAAAGGAAATAATGCGCCCCTTATTCGAAAAACACATGGATGACATTATGAGTGGAACTTTCTCTACAACCATGATGGAAGACTGGGCTAACGATGATAAAAACTTGCTGGGATGGCGTGCTGCCACCGGCGAAACAGCTTTCGAGAAAACACCTGCAGGAGATGTTGAAATTACCGAGCAAGAGTATTTCGACAATGGTACCTTAATGGTAGCTTTTGTAAAATCAGGGGTAGAGCTGGCTTTTGAAGTAATGACCGAATCTGGTATTAAAGAGGAATCAGCTTACTACGAATCGTTACACGAAACTCCGCTGATTGCCAATACAATTGCCCGTAAAAAACTTTTCGAAATGAATCGTACAATTTCGGATACTGCAGAGTATGGTTGTTATCTTTTTGACCATGCCTGTAAACCTTTATTGACTGATTTTATGAAGAAAATTGAAACGAACGTTATCGGAACTAATTTCAATGAAGGAATGGATGCTCATGTGGATAACAAAGAATTGATTGAAATTAACGACGAAATTCGTTACCATGATGTGGAAATAATTGGTGCCGAATTGCGCGATGCAATGGAAGCCATGAAATCAATTATTTAATTGATCTGAAAAAAAACAGACGATTATATATTTTTATTACCGGCTCTGCCTTTACAGGTAGGGCCGGTTTTCTTTTATACCTACCCTCTGCCAAATAAAGTAAGACGCATCGTAAAATAAGCAGTTCTTAATGTATTGAATTATCTATATGTTTATATTTGCAGAAATAAGTTTGTTGAAATCAAGCAACAGACCTTGAAAAAAGAAAAGGATGACATACATTCAACAATACCTCGGAGAACTTTGGTACCTGATAATGGAAATGGCGCCATGGTTGGTGTTGGGATTAATTTTTGCCGGTGCGCTAAAAGTATATTTCCCGCAGAAACATATCGACAGATACATGGGGAAGGCCAATTTTAAATCGGCATTAAACGGGTCTTTGCTTGGTATTCCTATGCCTTTATGTTCGTGTGGCGTAATACCAACGGGCATCTCTTTTTATAAAAATGGTGCCTCAAAAGGAGCTAGTAACTCCTTTCTGATTTCCACACCCCAAACCGGTGTCGATTCCATTTTGGCAACCTATTCAATGCTGGGGTGGCCCTTTGCTGTTTTGCGTCCGCTGGTGGCTTTTGTTACCGGAGTTGCCGGTGGCGTGTTAACCAATATTTTTGTAAAAGACAAACCAAAGCCTAAAGCAAACCCTTCAGCTTTTGCGAACTTCTCGCTTGATGTGGCAACGGTAAAAGGCGAACCAAGTTGTGCAGATGATGACTGTGGATGCCACGATGAGGAAGAGAATGATCAGCGGCACTCGCTGGTTCGTGTCGTTGATTATGCTTTTATTGAATTATTGCAGGATATAGCCCGCTGGCTTATTATTGGCTTTTTACTAGCTGCCCTTATTTCGGTGGTTTTACCCAACGATTTTTTTAGCCGTTTTCAAGGCCTCGGAATTATTGAAATACTTGTTGTATTGGTAGCATCTGTTCCGATTTATATTTGTGCAACAGGTTCAATTCCCATCGCAGCCGTGCTCTTAATGAAAGGCGTTTCGCCCGGTGCAGCCCTTGTGTTTTTAATGGCCGGGCCCGCTACCAATTTGGCAACAATTACCGTGTTAGGCAAAACTATGGGCCAAAAATCACTTTTGATTTACCTGGCTACAATTATAGGCGGTGCTGTATTTTTTGGTTGGTTAACCAACCTTTTAATTCCTGCTGATTTTATATTATCAAAAATTACCATGTTGCATGATGGAGCGCATAACCACGAGGTGTTGCCGAAATGGTTGCAATGGTTTTCATCAATTTTACTGATTGGTACAATGGTTTTGGGGTATTTCTTAAAAGACTTTTTTAAAAGAAAGCGGGTTGCCGAAATTACAGGCGAAACCTTTACTGTTGAAGGAATGACTTGTTCGCATTGTGAAGCAAACGTGGTGAGTAATCTGAAGAAAATAAAGGGTGTTAAAAGTGTAGTTGCTGATAGCAAAAGAAATACCGTTAAAGTTAGCGGCTCGCGTTACAAAAAAGAAAAGATAAAAGAATCGGTAAATAATTTAGGCTATCGTTTTATTGGATGAGGGTGAGTTCTTTTTTACCTTTAACTAAAAAAGATGATTCGATTCATAGTGCCGGTTGTTTTCGTTGTTCTTCTTGCTTTTTCGAGTTGTAGTCACCGCTCAGGGCAGAACGAAAAAACACCCGAAAAACAGATTTCTGAACAAAAGGTACCTGAAGGCTGGCAGACATTATTTGATGGTCAATCGTTAGGGAAATGGCAAATTACCTCGTTTGGTACTGAGGGGCCGGTTATGGTAACAGACGGTAAATTGATAATTAATTATGGCGATGGTTGTAGCGGAATAACCTGGACAGATACTTTCCCAAAGATAAATTATGAGATACAGCTGGAAGCGCGCAAAACGGTGGGTAATGATTTTTTTTGCGGATTAACCTTCCCGGTTAATAATGATTTCTGTTCGCTGATAATTGGCGGGTGGGGAGGCCCTGTTGTTGGTTTAAGTTGTATTGATGGTGTAGATGCATCGGAAAACCAAACGAAAGTTTTAAAACATTTTGAGAAAGATGTGTGGTATGCTGTGCGCCTAAAGGTAAGCGATACAAAAATAATGGCCTGGATTGACGATGAGCAAATGGTAGACCTGGCCTATCCTGAAGTTGAACTTACGATTCGGCCGGAAGTGAGTCTATCAAAACCCTTTGGCATTTGCACCTGGCAAACCACCGCCGAATTACGAAATATGTTTATCCGTAGGTTTTAAATTACCACTAACACCAGCAGTACACCTATTTACGTTTTTTCTTTTTGGCAGCTTTACGTTCTTTTTCGTTATCGCGCATTAATTTTTGCCAGTTATAATCGGTGTCTTTGGTAAAATCGAGGGTTTCAAGGTAGTCTTGTTTTTCAATTTCCAAACGCGAAATTTCTTTCCCTAAAAAGCCCTCAATCTCTTTCAGAATTTCACGTTCTTCGTTGCTGCAAAACGATACAGCTTTGCCTCTCTGATTTCCACGGCCTGTTCTTCCCACCCGGTGAACGTAATTCTCAGCCACTTCGGGCAAGTCATAATTTACCACAAAATCAACATCCGGAATATCGATTCCTCGTGCGCTAACATCGGTGGCAATTAATAGCTTAAGTTCTCCGGTTTTAAAACGGTTCATGGTGCTGTCGCGCTCTGCCTGATCTTTATCACTGTGTATAGTTTCGCTTTTAATGGCAACGCGTTCCATTGCTTTTTTTACACGTTCGGCTCGTACTTTTGTTCGCACAAAGGCAAGAATTTTGGCCTCCTTGTTTTCGTCAACCAACCGTTCAAGAAATGCACGTTTATCGTCCATTTCAATAAAGGCCACCTGGTGCTCGATGGTTTTTGCCACCGGATTTTTTGGCGAAATCTGAATGCGTATCGGTTTGTTAACGAGCGAGTAAGCCAGTTTTTTTATTTTTTTATTGATTGTGGCCGAAAAGAATAAAGTTTGTCTTTTTTTCGGCAACAGACGAACCAGGTCGTTAATGTCGTTTATAAAACCCAGGTCGAGCATATGGTCGGCTTCATCAAGGATTAGCGTTTTTACCTGGTCGAGCCGTATAACCTGTTGACTCACCAAATCGAATAAACGCCCCGGAGTAGCCACGAGGATATCGGTGCCACTTTTTAATCTGCTGATTTGAGGATCCTGGCTTACTCCACCAATAATAACAGTTGTTTTAACACCGGTATTTCTTGCAATTGAAGTAAAAACCCCGCTAATTTGTTGCGCAAGTTCGTGCGTAGGTGCCATTACCAGACAACTAATTCCCTGCGATTTTCGTTGATGCTTTAATTGTTGGATATTGTGCACAACAGGAATGGCAAATGCTGCTGTTTTCCCGGTCCCGGTTTGGGCAATTGCCAGTACATCTTCTCCTTTTAATACTGGGGGAATAGCCTTAAACTGGATATCGGTTGGCCTGCGGAATCCGCTCTTTTCCAGGTTGTTTTTTATGGTGTTGGATATGGAATAATCCTCAAATCTCATTTTGCTTATTTTGCCGCAAAGATAGGCGAATTTATTTAGGGTAAGAATCAAAAGGTTAAGCTTCGCCTTATTGACTGCTGAAATTAAAAGTATTGTTATTTTAAAGCGTTGCCCAAATACGCGCCAGCGAGAAACCCGGAGCTTTTATATTTAAATCCAAAAAATAACCAAAAGGAGTTTGTGCCGTTTCAAATTCGGCATTTTTAAGGCGTTTCTCGGCTAGGTCAAACAATTCTTTAGTAAACTCAACTGAAGCTTTCGATTCGGATAAATGAGCAAAAGAGTGCAAAATAATACGCTTGCAATTGTTTTTTCGAGCTGTCCATTTTAAATGATTTACCAACTTTTTTTCACGGCTTTTAACGTCTTTTTCTTCATCGATTGCTTCAACTTGAATAAAAGCTAAAATCGAATCTGAATACGCAGCTCCTTTTGTAATATCTTCAACGGCATCGAGATTTTTCTGTGCGGGTTGATACGAAAACTCATCAACATACATTACCAATACCTTCATTTTACAAATTTTTGGCAAAGATACTATTAAAACATTCATGATTTCCGGGAATCATCAACAGGAATGAGAGTGCAACTTTATTCGACTAACTCTCCCTTTCTATTCATGAAGATGAAAGTTTGTGTAGTAGCAACAAGCAGGGTGAGTTTTTTTAATTTGAATTAGATTTTGCTATTCATTTTTATAGAACTCTCAGAAATAAAAGCTGGCGAAATATCATTTCCCGGCAGCATTGGCCAGTAACTCTTCCGATAATTTTGTAGTCCAGGCACAAAGTGCGGCAATTTGTTCGTCGCTCAATTTTGCTTTGGGGTGCAAGGTACTGTACGATTTTAGTGGCATGGTTTTTCGCTCGGTTTCCTGGCACACTTCTTCAAGCATCGTAATTTTCTCAAAAATATCCATCGTTTCCCATTCCGAAAAGTTAAGTTCTGACTTTCCATGCTGAATGTGTTTGTCAATAATCCACGATACGGGTGCAATTTTGTTGTACCAGAGGTAGTTGGTTTGGTTAGAATGGCAATCTAAACAGGCAGCTGTTAAAATCTGCCTGATGTTTTCCGGTACTTCCTCTTGTTTAAAAATATGCTTGCTGCTTACCTGTTCATTATTCTTTTCGGTTTGAAAGAATTGCATCACAATAAAAGTAAGCAGCAAGAGTACTAAGAAAAATCGTAAAAATCGGCGCATATTAAATTCCTTTAACCAAAGTCTCCGCCTCTTTTTTCGACCACTCAATCAATACTTTTTTATCCGCATCGCTCAAAGCTTTTTCCGGAAATCGTTCTAAAAATTTCTTCGGAGGCATATCATTTTCTTCCACCACTTCCGAAATTTCTTTATAGGCACTTATTTGCTTAATTTTAGAGAGGCTTTCCAGCTTTTTAAAATCAAGTGCGTCTTTACCATCCTCATTTTTCGAGTCGGTGTTGTGACAGCCAAAACACGATTTGTCGATTACTGCCTTAACATTCTCTGGCATAACGCTTTTTTTCTCAGGCTTATCCGAGCCAATGGCAATAAAACTTACAATAACAAATACAGAAACAAAAAGGAAGAATGATTTTTTCATAATAATTTTTTTTGCTTTATTGGTTTATGTACAATATAAAACACTTTACTGGAGTTTTTGTTGAAATGTTACATGTTTAACCTGAAATGAGTAAAAAATACGTAATTTACGGCCAAATATTTTTTATCCTTCAAGAAAACCATTTGAAGATGCGTTTATACATTCCTGTACTCATTCTATTCCTTTTGGTGGTAAACTCTGTACACGGCCAACTTTCTGAAGGTGGCTTCCCCTTGCAGGTGCTTACACTAAAAAGCGGAGAACCTCCATACAAAAAAATGCCTGTACTGAAGCAACAAGTTATTGATGCCGCTTTGGCAAAAAATCAGTCGGCTCACATGCAATTAAAAGCCTTAACTTTTGCCCATGCTTTTGAGGTGGATTTTACCCCTGAAAATTCCGGTACCTGGTACACCACTAATTCTGGTGTAAATGTTTGGAAACTCGATATCGTTTCAGAACGAGCTTACTCTCTGAATCTTATTTTCGAGGATTTTAAACTTCATAATAAGGGACGCTTGTTTATTTATAACGAAGAAACAAACCATTATTTGGGAGCTTATACTTCGAGGAATAATAAAGCAAGCGAAAAGTTTGCGGTGTCGCCGGTTGCCGGTGAAAGAATTACGGTGCAGTACGAGGTGCCTGAAGAATTGGGAACACCCACAGACTTTACAATAAGCAGGGTAAACCATGATTTTATGGGGATTTTGAAGTTTGACAGAAGACCCATTCAGGGGCAAATTGCCGGCGATTGCAATATTGATGTTAACTGCGAAATTGGAGAACGGTGGAGCCAACTAAAAGATGCAGTTTGCCGGCTAATTGTTGATGGACGAGAAGTGTGTTCAGGTACACTCATTAATAATACTGCCGAGGATGAAACACCTTATGTATTGTCGGCATCACATTGTTACGACGAATGGGATTTGGCAGAAACCACAGTTTATACATTTAATTACGAGAGTCCGTATTGCGCCCCTTTGGATGGTGATCCTATTCATTCCTTATCAGGAGCAGTAATGAAAGCTCATTTTGATAGCCTGGACTTTGCATTGGTTGAACTCGATGATATTCCTCCGCCCGATTTCAGACCATACTACGCAGGCTGGGACCGCTCGACAGGTTTACCCGATTCTTCCCTTAGTATTCATCACCCCATGGGAGATGTGAAGAAAATATCGTTCGACTATGACATGCCCGAGTATGCTACTTTTAAATCATCAACCATTAAAAATCCAACCAATGGATCTTTTAAAGTGTTGCGGTGGGATGAAGGTGTAACAGAGGTAGGCTCATCAGGCGGTGCATTATTTAATTTTAACGATCAATTAATTGGTACGCTTTCGGGGGGTGCAGCAATGTGTGGTAACCCGGTAAACGATTATTATGCTCGTTTTGCCATGCAGTGGGACTATCGAACCGATTCAACAAAACAATTAAAATATTGGCTTGACCCTAATGATACAGGTGCAGCAAGTGTTGATGGGAAACAGTTTAATACCAAAGAAGATTTATGTAATGCCTTTACACACTTAAACGATGCGGATGAGCACGGAAATATTGCCATTACCGTTTCAGGAGAAACAAAAGGTTACTGGGGCGGAACAAATTCGGTTGGTATTGATGAGTTTGTTGAGCGCTTTGCCATTGATGGAAATGAAATTTTGGATGGAGTTGCTTTTGGTGTGGGGCGCCTGGAAAGTAACAATCCAGACAATAAAATTACGGTTAAGGTATACAATGGCAATCGTATTCCTGAACAATTGATTTACAGTAAAGATGTGTTTGTAAATAACTGGGCTGAGGATGCCATGAATTTTGTTGGCTTCGATGAGTTGGTAGAACCGGCAGATACCTTTTTTGTTGGATTTGAGTTGAGTGGTATAAATGCAAACGATACTTTTGCCATTTATCAGTCGCTAAGGCAAAATGAACAAGCTACGAACCATTTTTACCTGAAGCAAAATGGAAGCTGGCAAAGCTTTGCTGCCATGAATACCGAAAACTTTGCAATGGTAAACGTTATTGAATTGGTGGCCTGCAATTATAGTTTAACAACAGATCCTCCAATTGTGGAGCAACCCGAAAATGTATGGCTTTATCCAAATCCAACGGCAGGTGCGTTAACTTTGGAATCGGATAATGAGATTGACCCGAATAATATTTCGGTGTATAATTTAATAGGACAGGCCATTGAAACAGAAGTGGAGCAGACCGATATGTATCGCGTAAAAATTAATTTATCGGGAAAAACACCGGGCGTTTATTTTGTGCGATTTTCGTATGGCGACTCTTATGTTACCCGAAAAATTTCGTACGTGCCCTGGTAAAATTTATCGGTCAATTTTACTCGGATTACTCATCAAAACTTTGTGTAAGTAACCCGGCTTATTCGGGTTTAAAGGGGAATGACGAATGATGCAGGTTAAGTTTTAGCAGGTTATTTTCGGTTTTGAAAAACCCCATTGTGTACTCTACCTTTGTTTCGGCGCCGTTTGCATCAATAAAAAAATAATTTCCCATGGTAATGGCCTGCTTAAAATTGGCAATAAAACCGTGGTTTTCAAAACGCACCTTAACCCAGGGTTGTAGCGCAAAACCCAAATCCTCGGGAAATTTCTCGTTACCCCCAACAAAATAGGAAACAGCTTCTTCTTTATTCGACCTGAACTGCGGGGTTGTTGCCTTAGTAGGTTTAAACAGCACAGTGCCTTCGTCGTAACCGTAAAACGAATCAACCAACTCTTCGGCAGCTTTTACAATATCACCTTTTTCGGTAAATACTTTTCCAAGAGCAATAATGGCATTACCCCAATCGTAATGTCGTTTAAAAATTTCTTCTTTATTGAATTGTTCATTCATCTTTTTGCTGTTTTTTTAACAAGATAACAGGCATAAACAGTGCTTAGTTCAAATCACGTTCAATAATTTTTTGTAGCTGTTCAACTGTCATTTTTTTACCAATAATCTGTTTGTTTTCATCAAGCAAGTATACACCCGGGGTTTTTCGGGCATCGTATTTAATTTTAAATCCTGAACTGTGGTGCTCGTCCCAAACATTTATCCACTCAAACAAGTTGTGCCGGGTTAAAAAGTCGCCCCATTCTTCTTTATCGTCCATCGAGTAAATGGCATACACTTCCAGGCCTTTGGCTTTATTGGGCAGATAAACATCTTTGTACAGTTGCGGAATAAATACTTTGCAATGCGAGCAATTGGGTTCGTAAATTACCACCAATGTGCGTTTGGCAGTAATTTGATGCAGTTTGATAAATTCGCCGTCAAAACTCTCGAGGGTGAGGTCTGCAGCAGTTTGCCCAATCAAGTTATCTTGCAGAAAAAGCACATTCTCTCTTATCTGCTCCATCGATTCGTCTGATGCCCAAAAAGCCTCTCCGCTAAAGTAGTAATCGCGAGCGATATCAATAAATAAGGCATCCATTCCCATTATGTTGCTGTTTATGCTGCTGTTTAAAAAGTAAGCGCATGCAAACTGAAAAATACGTTTGCTGGGTTTTACATCGGCTAAAAAATTGTAGACGTAAGGTTTTACCGAATCGTAAGCAGGGTAGAGCACTTTGGTAAACCAGGTTTCAATTTTCGATTTGTAAAAAGGGGTGTAAAGGTAGCGCTCGTCGGTATAGTCAAAGTAATCCCAAAAATGCTGACGCTGATAATTAAATCGTACCCGCAGCAACAACGAATCGTTTTGGATAATGGAATCAGCCAGAGTAGATTCATCAAGAGCCGGAACATAGTTGGCGGTTATAAATTTGTAAAGAAAAGACTCCGGATGCTTTTCTCGGATCATTTCCCAATATTCCATCATTTCATCATTTAGCTTCCGGCGTTGTTCTGAAAGGTTTATTTTTTCAGCATCGGTGGCTGTTTTATACGCCTGGCTGATAGCGGCACTTTTTTGTTGAAGGTTATTCAGGAAATTCATATAATCCACAAATAAAGCTGATTCGGGAGCGCCGTCAAATTGGGCATTTTTACCATCAAAGGTTGCATTGGTAAGTTTAAACTGCTGGTCAGCTCCAAGTAAAAAATCAAAATGGTGGTCTTTATCAACAAGTATTTTATATAAGCCTTGTGGCAACAATGAATCGCCTGAAAAGGTTCCATAACCATCAGCATTGAGTTTTATCGTATCGGCTGCATAAATTTTACCGAGGTAATGATAAGTGAGTTGTACACTTTTATCTGGTGCCTGCGCGAGCTGAATTTCGATAGTATAATTCTGAGCACTTAGCTGAAAGCTTAGCAGTGTAAAAATGAAAATAGTAAATCGTATCATCTAATATGGTTAATCTTTGGCTAAAAATATAAAAATCAAACAAACCATTAAACACAGAATAATTCGTTAAGATATACAATGTTGGTATATGTTTGTTAAATTCAGGCCCTGTTAAAATAAAATTATGCTTTCGGTAAATATTCCGGTTTATAATGTTGAAATTGTTGAGTTGGTAAATCAGTTACACCAGCAAGCTATTCGTTTGGATTTGTCAGTTGAAATAAGGGTTTACGACGACGGGTCAGACGAGATTTTTAAGTCGATAAACCGCACCGTAAAAGATATTTCAAATGTAATTTATAAAGAGCTGGATAAGAATGTAGGCAGGGCCGCTATTCGTAACAAGATGGGCCAAGATGCCGGGGGTGAGTGGTTATTATTTATGGATGCCGATTCGAAATTGATAAGCGGAAATTATTTGAAAAATTACTTTGATAAGCTTTCCGGCAATCGGGTATTGTGTGGTGGTACGGCTTATGCTTCATCAGAACCTGCTGATCCGGAAAAATTGCTGCGTTGGACCTATGGAAGTAGGCGCGAAGCCATATCGGCAGCAAGGCGCAACCAGAGCAAGGGATTTATTATCACATCAAATAATTTTCTTATTTCGCGGAATTTATTTCAGCAGATACCTTTTAGAGAAGAGCTGCGCGAATATGGCCATGAAGATACCTTGTTGGGTTACGATCTTTTTTGTCAGGGTATCGAAATTTATCATATTGATAACCCACTTGAACATACAGGGCTAGAGAGCGCCCAGGTATTTCTGAAGAAAACATGCATGGCTTTGGCGAACTTAAAGAAAATTGCTGAAGAGCTGCTGGAAGGGGAGCATAAATTCTATCGTCAGGTGAACTTTTTACGAAAAAACCGACTGTTAACTTTTTTTATTCCCGGTAGGTTTTTAGCTCTGCTTTTTAATCGTTACCGTTTAAAACTGGAAACAAACCTGAAAAGCAGACGGCCGTCGTTATTTTTGTTTGATTTGTATAAACTTGGTTACTATGCAAGCATAAAAAACCGCTGGCATTAAATTGCCAACGGTTTATAGAATTGTCTAAGTGTTTTTTTAATCGTCAAGTTTTATATCGCCGTAACGGCTTTTAACGGTTACTTTTCCACCCATCCCCGAACCAACTGTTCCAACTATAGTGCTTGTATGGTTTTCTTTAATCCGATTTCCTGTAAATTCATCAGACGGATATGAAATACCGCAATAATCGCAGCTGGCATCAAGCGAATAGTCTGAGTCATCCAGTCCAAGCTGAATCTGTCCGTAACTGTTTGTAATGTCAATAAATTCAAAACCCGGGTCAACTTCGTCTACTTTAATGCTTCCATAGCCCGATTCAATTTTTAAACTTTTTGCTAATTCTTCAATTTTAATATTGGTGTATTTTGTGCGTGCTGTAAGCGATTGTAATTCTTCAAATTTAAATTTGTCGTATTTCGATTCAATTTTAACAGCATTACATTCTTCCACATTTATTGAAGAATATTTCGATTCAATTTTCAACTTGTTGGCTTCTTCAATGTCAATTGGAGAATAGCTAACATCAAGGTTCATAAACGAAGCAGCTCCAATATTGGCATTGCCGTAGGCCAGCACCAGGTTTAACGACCCCGTTTCTGGTGTACTTAATTCATAAGCCGTGAAATTTCCGTATTTACATATAAATTCGCCATTTCCGGTAAGTTTTCCAACAACAGTATTGCCATACTTATTACTTATTTTCAGGTTCTTGTCAGAAGGTATATTTACTTTATAATCAATACTAAAGCGTTTCTGGCTTTTAAAATTGTTTTCAATTTCGGTAACAGCTTTTACTGTACCCCCCGATTTACTAAAATTAACCTCAATTAAATCCAGCAGGTCATCGGCTTTATTTTCGTTGGGCGCTTCAACGGTAATAATAACATCAATGGTAACTTCATCGCCGCCCTGGTTGTTTATTTTAACTTCTCCAAAACGGTTGTCAATTTCCAGCGAAGTAACTGCATCAACCGGCCATGCTTCGTTGTATTCTTTTGTTTTTTCTTCAGCAACTACTGTTGTTCCGGCAGCTATTAGCCCGATTACAAACAGTAACATCATACTTTTAATTGTTTTCATTTTATTCTGGTTTTAATTTTTACAAATACTTTTATTTCTAATTGTTTTGGTTAAATGGCCATAACCTCAGTTGGTGTTTCTTGCGTTTTTTGCTGCACTTCTTCAAGTTTTGTTATAATTATGGTAATTACACTAAGCTTCGCCTGGTAATACTCCAGCATGGCATTGATTACGCGTTCGTCGTTTGGATTGGCGCTTAAATCCTCCTGAAGAGATTGATACAAGGTTTCAAATTCGGCGAGTTCGTCATTCATCATATTTTGTTCATCCTCAGAAACCAGGCCCTCGGCTATCCATTTGTTCCATTGTTCAATTCCGTTGTTAATTGAATTGGTGTAATAGTATTCAACTTCGCCATATTCAGGAGATATAGATGCCAGCGAAACAGCGGAGTTGTTATTTTTTGCATTAAAAATACCCTGGTTGGTGGGAGACAGGTATATAAAAGCCTGGTTTACAATTAAAAATGCAAATACTGCAGCAGCTGCAATTTTCCAAATAAGGCTTAGGTTTAATTTTTTGCTTTGTTTGTTTTGTGCATTAAGTCTGGCTTCAAAACGGGCAAAGTGTCCTTCCATTGGTTCGTTGTCGTTTAACGCATCAATGTTTTCAAAAATTAATTTTTCTATGTTATCCTTTTTTTCCATTTCCTTCAATTGTATGAAAATATTTCTCTTCCTTTTAAAAGCTCTTTCAATTTATTTTTTGCTCGTAACAGCTGGGTTCTCGAAGCCGAATTGCTAATTCCCAAAACCTGGCTGATTTCTTCATGGTCGTAACCTTCAATAAGGTAAAGACTCAGTACAACCCGGTACCCGTCAGATAGCTCCTGAATAGCCTGTTTCAAAACTTTGGCGTCCAATTCGCGGCTCTCCATCTGGTATTCGGCAATTTCTGCGGTTCGTTCGTTTACCTCCTCAAAATGTACCTTACGTTTTTTTAAATAATCCAATGAACGGTTTACTACAATACGCTTTAACCATGCTCCGAAACTGACTTCGCCTTTGTAGGTTTCAATTTTGTTAAATGCACTTAAAAAGGCTTCCTGCATAACGTCTTCAGCTTCCATTTCATCATTTAAAATTCGCAGACTGACACTGTACATTGCTTTGTAGTACAATTTATACAGTTGGAATTGCGCCTTTTGGCTTCCTTCCTTACACTGATCGATTATCTCCTGATGAATATTTTTATAAAGTGTATTCAAACTCTTGTTTTTCTGATTGAATGACGAAGGCAATTTTTTAATGTTGCATACGTTGTGAAATTATTTTTTGTTTTGAAGCAATTTATTACAAAATGAATGCAACAAATGAATATCATTTTCTCCTAAAAAATTTATTCTTTCCAGAAAACGAGGGTAGATATTACTTTCGGGATTGAAACCACTTTCAAGTAGCAGGCGTTTTACTTTATCTTTTAAAGCCATAAAACTTTCCTCGTTTCTGGAGGCCGGCTTTTGTTTGTTGTAACGCAGCTGCGATAGCTCGTAGGCATAAAGCATTACCGCTTGAGCCAGATTTAACGAGGGGTAGGTAGTTTTTAAAGCGACGGTAGTCAGGGTATCACATAATTTCATTTCCTTGTTGGAAAGCCCCGATTCTTCGCGACCAAACACAACAGCCACTTTTTTTATACTGTTGCCTTTTGATGTTAGAATTGTTTTGAGCTCGGGAAGAGTGGGATAATCAGCTTTTACTGATCGTTTTTTTGCGGTAGTTCCAACAATATAATCAAAACCTGCAATGGCCTGCTCTAAGGTACTAAATACTTGAGCCTCTTCAAGTATTTCGTTTGATGCATGGGCCAGCCAACGTGCCGGTTTGCTTAAATGATTGCATGGATTTACCAAATACAGTTGGTTAAATCCCATGGTTTTTAGCGCCCGGGCACTCGCTCCAATATTTTCAGGAACAGCAGGTTCAACTGAAACAAATGTTATTTCCATTGGGCATAAATTATTTGCCAACGAAAATAATGTTTTACAACGAATTATAATATTTTACCAACGCAACCAATGGTGCTTCTTTGTTGGGTTTTACTTTATTCTTTTTTATGTAGGTGGTAATTGCTTCCTGATGCTCAGGAAACAGCTGCGGAAGATCTTTTTTTGTTTCAATTTTAACAGCCGCTTCTTTTCCCACCCGCAGATAATAGACTGATGGGCGTTGAATAAATTGGGCTGGCTCCGGGTCTTTATAGGGCGCTGCCTCTTTCGGTTTTTGATAGTCAACAACCGGTCGTGCATACAAGCTAAGTTCTCCTTCGTGCAGTATGATAAAAAAGCCCCGCTTTATTTTTTTTGACAGCTGATAGGGAATGTACGACAGCTGGTATTTGCCAAAAACAGCTTTTTCTACAATTTCGGGGGTGGCCATGGCCATTACCTGTTCGCCTGAATTCCGAAATTGCAACTCGTCGTTATAAACATTGAAACGTAATGGTATGCCGTTAAATTGTACTTTTTGGTAAGTGTAAATGGTCCCCTCAATAAATTCATCGTTTAAAAACGGCGAACCTTCAATTTCATTTTCTGTCAGAAAGGTTGAATATTCACCTGTTTGCATTTTGTACGATTCAAAAAATTCAACAGCATTGCGGATGTCGTAAACACTTTGTGCAGAGCATACTATCGTAGTGAAAATAAGTAACAGAGAGGTGAGAAATAAGCGCTTCATTTGATTAAGTTTTAAATGCTCGTGTAAATTATAAAACTCCGGCTTAGAATCATAATTCTTTTGAAGTGAAAATTGTATTTGCACAATCGTTAAATAGTATTTGTTGAAAATATGTTCTGTTTATTCCACCGCAAGCACAGATTTGCTTAGGGATAAAAAAGTTTATTGTTTTTAAAAGTGCTGTGATATTGCCGGAGCTTAAAATTTATTATTGCTAATTTTGCCCGAAAATAATTTATGCAAGCACCGGAACTTCTTTTACCCGTTGGAAACCCTGAATCCTTTTATGCTGCACTACGTGGTGGCGCCAATGCAATTTATTTGGGGTTAAAACAGTTTAATGCCCGCGGCAGGGCAAAAAATTTTACCAATGGCCAGCTTGTAACCCTATTAAACGAAGCGAAAAAATACCAGGTTCAGGTTTATATTACCTTAAACACCGTAATAAAAAATGCCGAATTATCGGAGCTGCTCGAGTATCTGAATTTTTTAAATCAGGCCGGAGTAAGCGCCGTAATTATTCAAGACTGGGGCGTTTATTTTATTGCCCGATCTTACTTTCCTAAATTGGTATTGCACGCCAGTACGCAAATGGGAATACATAACTCAACAGGTGCCAACTATGCCCAAAAAAAAGGAATTGAACGGGTGGTACTTGCTCGCGAATTAACTTTGACTGAGCTCTCAAAAATTTGTAAAAAGAGCAATGCCGAAACCGAAGTTTTTATTCATGGTGCTTTGTGCTATTCGTTCTCAGGTATGTGCCTGTACAGCAGTTATGCCGGCGGTAGGGGAGCCAATCGTGGTTTGTGTACACAGCCTTGTCGACGAAATTACAGTGCCGCCAAAAGCACTGATTACCTGTTTAATTTAAAAGATAACCAGTTAATCGACCTGGTGCCTCGATTTGGCAAAATGGGAGTAAGCAGTCTGAAAATCGAGGGAAGAATGAAATCGGGTGAATACAGCTACCGGGTTGCAAAAGCGTATCGTCTGGCTCTTGATAGTCAGCAAAACATAAATGAAGCGAAGAAACTCCTTGCCCTTGATTTTGGACGCGAAAAAACGGCTTACTTTATGGGAAAGGATGTAAAATTATCTATCTCTGACCGAACTGTTGCAGGCGTTTACCTGGGGCAGGTAAAGCGTACCAGGGGCCAGTTGTTATGGATAAGCTCGGAAATGGCAATTGAAACTGGGTTTCGTTTGCGCTTTCACGTTGCCAATACCGAAAAACAACAAACCATTAAGGTTAAAGAGGTAATAGAAGAAGATGGTCTTTTCAGGATAAATACCGATGGAAAACAAATAAAAAACAACAGCGAGGTATACTTATCGGGCATTAACGATGTAAAATTTCCTTCAAAGCTCGACGAGTCAAAAGATAACTTTAGGCAACTGAAATTTGGACATAAACAAAAGATATTGAATGCTTTAAAAGCTAAGAACACCTTTGGGAAGGACGAGTTTTTCTTTCGTATAAACTCGATGGAGTGGCTTAAAAAGATGAACCTCAATGAAATGGATGGTTTATTTTTATCATTCTCGAAAATTACATGGAGTAGGTTTGATCCGGAATTGCCATTTATTCAAAAGTTTAGGGATAAGATTTACGTGGAACTTCCTAAATTTATTCAACAGGATGCTATACAGTTTTATCGCGAACTGATTGCACGCATGGTCAAAAGCGGGATTCGTAGTTTTGTTATCAGTCATTTGTCGCAAAAAGAGTTAATACCTCCAAAATGTAAAATAGTTTGCAACGAGAATGTGTATGTTTTTAACGATGCAGCAGCCACTTTTTTGAAAAATGAAGGCGTAGCATTGTTTTCTTACCCGCAAGAAATTGATTTTGAAACCATGTTTTCACTAACGCATAAAGATGGAATTGTACCGGTTTATTTCTATCCCGAACTTTTTTATTCGAGAATGCCTGTGCAAATTGATGGAACTGAAGAGGAATTGGTTGATGATATGAAAATTAAGCTGAAACGATTCAGACGAAATGGCATTACATCAATAGTGCCACGTATTCCGGTATCTATTTCGCAATCGAAAAATAAATTAACAAAAAATGGATTTTACCGATACCTGATAGACTTGAGCTATGAACCAGTCTCAAAACACCGCGCAAAAACCATAAAAAGCCGGGTGCTTCGTTCGGAGCAAATTCAACCTTCAAATACCTTTAATTTTAACAAGGGACTGAAGTAGTTTATTGCATTCCTTTGTTTTATAAAAAAGCTGAAAGTATATACGCAGAAAAAAAGCAGGTTCGATAAGGAACCTGCTTTATTATATAATTGTTGTTAATTATTAACCATCGTTCATCGATGTGAGGAATTCTTCGATCCCCGAAGTACGCATCAGTCTTGTTTTCATGAATTCCATTGCTTCCAACGAATTCATATCCCCCAGGTAATTACGCAATATCCACAGTTTGTCGAGAATATCTTTTGAGAACAGCAAGTCTTCGCGTCGAGTACTTGATGTAGGAATATCCACAGATGGGAAAATACGTTTGTTCGACAGTTTACGGTCGAGTTGTAATTCCATGTTACCGGTACCCTTAAATTCTTCAAAAATCACTTCATCCATTTTTGAACCGGTCTCAGTAAGTGCCGTTGCCAGAATAGTTAAAGATCCACCTTCTTCAATGTTACGGGCCGCACCAAAGAAACGTTTTGGTTTGTGCAGAGCATTGGCATCAACACCACCCGAAAGCACCTTGCCCGATGCCGGCTGCACTGTATTGTATGCACGTGCCAGACGAGTAATTGAATCCAGCAGGATTACCACATCGTGTCCACATTCGGTTAAACGTTTAGCTTTTTCAAGTACAATGTTGGCCACTTTTACGTGTTTATCGGCGGGTTCGTCAAACGTTGACGAAATTACTTCGGCATGTACACTTCTTGCCATATCCGTAACCTCTTCAGGGCGTTCATCAATAAGTAGCACAATCATGTATACTTCCGGATGATTGGCAGCTATGGCGTTAGCTATTTCTTTAAGTAATACCGTTTTACCGGTTTTAGGTTGGGCAACAATTAAACCACGTTGCCCTTTACCAATTGGCGCAAACATATCAACAATCCGCGTTGAAATATTGTCGTGGCCATTTCCCGTTAGGTTGAATTTCTCGTCAGGGAACAATGGTGTTAAATGATCAAATGGTACGCGATCACGGATGTACTCCGGGCTGCGGCCATTAATTTCAAGTACTTTAATTAAGGGGAAATATTTTTCACCTTCTTTGGGCGGACGAACAGTTCCTTTAACGGTGTCGCCGGTTTTTAACCCAAAAAGCTTTATTTGCGATTGCGAAACATAAATATCATCTGGCGAATTCAGGTAGTTGTAATCTGAAGAGCGAAGAAATCCGTAACCATCTTGTAAAATTTCCAGCACACCGGTGTTGTTTATAATTCCCTCAAACTCAAATTGGCGGTTTTTCTGGCGATTACCTTGCTGCTGGTTTTGCTGATTTTGTTGTTGGTTTTGATTCCTGCTTTGCTGACGTGGCCTGTCATCTTTATGCCCGCCGTGTTGTCTTTGCTGGCTCTTTTGCTGTACAGGTCGTTGTTGTTGTGGTTGCTGTTGCTGTTGTTCTTTTTCTTTGGGTTGATTTGTGGCTGGTGCAACTTTTTGCTCACGGTTTGGTTTTTCGGCTTCCTGGTTCTGAACAGCTTTCTTTTCTTCAGCTTGAGGAGCCGGCTGAGGGGCTGCCTGTTGCTGTTTGTCATCTGTTTTTTCGCGGTTAAAACCTTTAATTATAGCTTTAATCTGCTCCTGACGCGACTGAACATTATCTTCTTTTTTATCTGCTTGTTTCTTTTTCGGACCCGAGCCAACTTTTTCGCGTTTTACCGTTTCAACCCGTTGACGAGGCCTTTTCGAACGTCGAGGCTCATCGTTGCCTTGATCGCTTTGTTCAGCTTGTTTTTTTCGAATACCTAAAACACCTTTTTCTTCTTTTTTGGGAGTATTCTTTTGCCCTTTTTTCTCTGCCTCTAAAACGGCCTGAGTATCCAGTATTTTATATATAAGATCCTGTTTCTTGTAGGATTCTACACGTTTAATTTTGAGCTCTTTAGCGATCTCTTTTAATTCAGGAACAAGTTTCTTGTTCAATTCTAAAATATCGTACATATATTAATGTTATAACTTTTTCTCGATTAATAATTGTTGAAAAATTCTTGGAACAATTGCCGAGGAGAGTGATTTCTGATGAAATCGAGTGCAAGTATATATAATTACCTGCTTGTAAACAAAAAATTGATTCTATTTTTTCTCCCTATCTGTTATTTTTAAGTAAAATTAAATGTTTTGAAATTTCTTTCAAAAATATTGTGCTAAAACATTAGCATTAAACTGAGCTGAAATTGTTGATTGTAAATACTATACGTTTAATACCCTTAAATTGTTTAGGTTTTTCTGAAAAGACTTTATTTAAACATCAGATTAGTAAATGTAAGCAAGTATTTATTTAATTCCAACAAGGCGGATTACAGATGAAATGCCTTGATGAAAGACACCTTCGTTGAGTTGGGTTTCGGTTTCAGTAATCGACAAAGATGAAAAATTCGCAAAATCACTTTTTAACTCCTTTTTGCTGAATAGAAAGTCTATATCTCTTGGGCCACCGGTGTTTTTACTAATTTGTTCTTTAGAGAATGCTTCTAATATAATTGTTCCGCCTGGTTTCAGAAAAGAGGCCAATTTCCGGTGCACATTTTCTCTCATCTTTCCTGGCATGTGTGCAAATGTCAAACACATAAAATCGAAATAATCCTTTTCAAACGAAACATTTTGATAGTCGCTGATAATATAGTTGATTGAAACATTATGTTCACTTGCAAGTCGGTTTGCTTTCTTATTTCCTTTTATACTCGGATCAAAAGCGGTTACATCCCAACCCAGTTTAGCAGCAAAAACAGCATTTCGGCCTTCTCCTTCAGCAGGAAACAGCGCCTTTCCGGGGGGTAATTCTAGTATATTTTGTTTGTAATATTCGTTAGGCTCTATTCCATAGGCATACTCCGTACTGCTATAACGTTCATCCCAAAAGTTATTCATAAAAATGTTTTTTCAGAAAGAACACTTTTATTTGGGAATGGTTGACTTTTTTACTGCCAATTTTTATTAGTGGAGCAAAACTGAACCTTTAGTTCAATTAAATAATAGGGGTAATTGTTATCAATACTAATAAAGTACGGTGGTTCTTGTGGCTGAAATTGTGGAGCACCAGAATAAATGAGCGTGCCGGATTCGGTAGAGGTGTTAAGACCAAAGGCATGTACTTCAGGTGTTTCGCCGGAGAACATCCAGTCTGGTTTAAAATCAAAGTAAATATTTCCGGACCTTATAATTACATTGCCAATGTTTTCTCCATTATCAGCATAAATAGCCTGAGCTGTTAACAGAGATCTTTGTACAAGGTTTTTCTCATTAATTGGAGCACCACAGTATGCCCTATGTGCAAAGCAACCTCCACTGGCAAATGGGTGACAGCATACAAATATGGAATACGTACCCCATCTGTTTTCATTAAAAGATATTCCAGCACTCCAAACTGAAATTGATTCGTTGGTTTCATTATCGTTAAAAATGGCATGGGCAAACAGGTAAATAGCTTTGCCTTCAAGTAACATTTCAGGTATATGGTAAATATCGGCAAGCTTAATGTTAAAAATATCAATGTTTTTTCCCTCAGCTTTATAAGTAAATTTACCCGGAACCGGTATCTTTTGTTTGTTTTGTGGAACTTGTTCCGGATCGGTTCCTGCCCACAGATGAACTTCGGAGATGCTATATTTATTTAATGCTGAAAATTGGATGTTAACTGAGGTACTATTGTTCGAAACCAACAGAAAACCAACGTCCTTATTTATTGCAGAACGTAAGGGAATTGCTACCGGATCACAAATTGATTGAAAGTTGTTTGGAGAACTTTTCAAAAGCACTCTATCGGGTGCTGTGGGAAATATCTCCTCATAGTGACACCCTCCAACTAGTGTGATAAGTACTAGAGCTAATAAAATAATTTCTTTCCCTTTTTTCATGATGCTGTGTTTTTTTGTATAAATCACTTTTTTTCAACAGGGTACATCCCTGATTTGTAATACTATTGGGGTTTAATAAGCTCATGGAAATAACCAGGACTATTTTTGTTGAACCAACAAAAAATTGTCTTTTTTAAGCGTCCCGGAAAAAAGACATTTATTTCATCAATGCTGCAATTTCCTAATTTGACCAATAAACTGATAAAAAAGATAGGGTATAAAACTATGGTTCTTTGAGTGTTGATTGTTAAGTTGTTAACAATGGTGTTTGATAACTCGGGAATAGCAGATGAAAGCCAGAATTAGCAGACCGTTTAGAGATATGGAGAATACTAACTATTTATAGAATTGTTGAAATATATTGTTAAAATCAATGTTGTAGCTTAACTAAAATAAGAGTATGTTGACAAAATAAGTAGTTCTATCTACAATTGTTTAAGTGCTCCATACAGCACCTCAACCGGGTGTAGGGCTGTTCTTCCTGTACCATCTTTTATATGATGACGGCACGAAGTTCCGGGAGCTGAAATGATATAATCGTTTTTTGCTTCGCGAACTGCAGGAAAAAGAACCAGTTCGCCAATTTGCATGGAAAGTTCGTAATGCTCTTTTTCGTAACCAAACGAGCCGGCCATCCCACAACAACCCGAAGGAATCTCGCGCACAAAATAGTTTTTTGGTAACGACAACATTTTTTTCGACGGTTCGGTTGATGCCACTGCTTTTTGCTGGCAATGACCGTGCAATAAAATGTGTTGTTCTTCGGTAGTAAAAGTCTCTTCCTTTATGTTTCCTTTTTCTATTTCAGCGCTTATAAATTCCTCAAAAAGAAGAGCATTCTTTGCCAATATTTTTGCTGCAGGCTGCAGTTCTTTGTCAACCAATTCCGGGTACTCATCGCGGAAAGCCAGAATAGCCGAAGGTTCAATTCCAACCAGCGGTTTTTCGTCTGTGATAACATCTTTCAAAATATTTATATTTTCAGTAGCCACTTTTTTCGAAGTGCGCACCAGGCCTTTTGAAAGAAAGGTGCGCCCGCTTTCTTTGGTTATTGGAATTTTAACCTCGTAGCCCAGTTTTGTTAACAATAAAATAGCTTTAATGCCAATGTCGCTTTCGTTGTAGTTGGTAAATTCGTCGTTAAATAAATATATGGTTCCAATTTTCGGCTTGTCGGGCTTGGGTATACCTTTTCCAATCCATTTGTTTAGCGTTAATTTTGAAAGTGACGGAACGTTACGTTTAGTGGAAAAACCAATGCTACTTTTAAGTAATGATGTATTCATTATAAAATTTGAAACCGGACGAAATGCCATTGCCAGTTTGTTGAGGCGTGGCAGGTAGGCAATTAGTTTTGAGCGCAATGGAATGCCGTGTATGTCGTAATAATTCTGCAGGAATTCGGCTTTAAGTTTAGCCATATCAACGTTGCTTGGGCATTCGCTTTTACATGCTTTGCATGATATGCACAGGCTCAGAATATCATAGATTTCGTTCTGATCGAAAAGCTTTTCTTTTTCGTTGTTATACAGGAATTCGCGTAAAATATTGGCGCGTCCCCGCGTACTTTTGTCTTCATCGCGGGTAGCCATAAAAGTAGGGCAGAGAGTACCCCCTACGAGTTCACTTTTCCGGCAGTCGCCCGATCCGTTACATTTTTCTATGCTTCGGAAATAGCCTTTGTTATTCGAAAAATCGAAAACTGTTTCGGGCTCGGGAATTGGTTTGCCGGGTATTACCCGCAGGTTTTCGGTTATTGGTGGCGTATCAACAATTTTTCCGGGATTAAATATATTTTCCGGGTCCCAGCTTCTTTTTACTGATTTTACAAGTTCGTAGCATTGTTCTCCCAACATAAACGGGATAAACTTTCCTCTAACGCGGCCATCGCCGTGTTCTCCACTCATCGATCCCTTGTATTTTTTTACCAATTTGGCAGTTTCGTTCATCAAGGTATCAAAAATCTCAACATCCTTCGGATCTTTAAAATTAATTAGCGGGCGGAAATGAATTTCGCCGGTAGCAATGTGCGCATAAAATACGCTGTCTAAACCTAGTTTTTTCAGAACAACTTTTATGTCGCCAACATAATCGGGCAGGTATTCAGGGTGTACGGCAGTGTCTTCAATTCCGGGGACACCTTTTCTATCACCAGGTATATTCGATAATAATCCTAAGCCGGCTGTACGCAAGGCCCACACCCGTTTTATTTTATCCGCACCGGTTACCAGCGGGTAATGATAGCCTAATCCTGTAGCTTTTAGTTCATTTTCAAGGGCTTCGGCGGTTTCCTTTAATTCTGTTTCAGTTTCAAAAGAAAACTCAATCATCAGCATTGCTCCGGGATCTCCTTCTACGAAAAAGCGGTTTTTGGTTTGTTCTATATTTTGTTTAGCCGCTTGCATTACCGGATCGTCCATTAACTCAATGGCTGTAGGGTTGTATTTTAGGGCAATCAGGTTCGCCTGCAACGATTCTTCCAGCGTTTCGAAATGCGCACATACCAAGCCTTTAAATTTTGGTGGAAGAGGAATTACATTGAGTTTTATTTTAGTGGAAAAAGCCAGGGTACCTTCAGAGCCGGCCAACAGTTTACAAAAATTGAATTTTTTGCCGTTTTGGGTAAACGGATCAGTATGAACCAATTCATCAATGGCATAGCCCATGTTGCGCCGGGTTAGTTTAGGGTCGGGAAAATTGTTTCGTATTTCTTCCTGATTAGCAGTGTTGGAAAGCAGCTCATTAATTTTGGAGTAAATGGCCGTTTCCATTGGGTTGGAATTATCGCTTATTTTTTGCTGAAACTCCTCTGTGGTGAGCGCTTTAAAAGTGGTTTCCGAGCCATCAGAAAGTATAGCATCAACCTCCAAAACGTGTTCACGAACACTTCCGTAGGCTAAGGAGTGCAATCCGCATGAATTGTTTCCTAACATTCCGCCAAGCACACAACGGTTGGCAGTGGAGGTTTCAGGGCCAAATTGTAAACCGTGTCTGGCCAAAAACAAGTTGAGTTCGGCCAGCACCACACCCGGTTCTACAATAACGTATTGTTCTTGCCTGTTGAATTCCAGAATTCTATTCATGTATTTCGAAACGTCTACCACAATTCCATTTCCAACCACTTGCCCGGCCAGGGAGGTGCCGGCACCACGAGGAATGATGTTGGTTTTATTTTCTTTTGCAAAGGCGATGATCTTCTTGACATCATCTGCATTTTTGGGTTTGGTAACAGCCAATGGCAGCTCCTTGTATTGCGATGCATCAGTTGAATAGAGTACGCGTTGTACCTTGTCGATAAAAAGGTCGCCGCAAAGTTGGGCTTTAAGTTGGTTGAATTTGTCAATAGGTATCATATCGGTTGCAAAAAACAAATTTAGCAATACTTTATAATTTGTAATACAAATTAGTTAAGGAGGTATTTTTTTAGTTTGGTGCTTTATTCAGCTTATGCCGATTTGAAATCCAAGAGGATTTTTATATTTTTTTCCGGATCTTTTGCTAAAACTTCAAAGCCATTTTGTGTTTCAGAGCCATGTAATATTTTTGAGATTAAGGCCTCAGGTTTTAACCTGTTATTTGTTAAATGCTCAATGGCTTCCGCAAATTCTCCATGGCTTACCCGCGATGTCAGAATTGTTCCTTCTTTCCAAATCAATTCTTTAAAAACCACCGCTGCCGGTTCGGCACCCAGGCCCAAAACACAAACTTTTCCACCGCCAACAATTGAGCGAATGCAACCAACTACCGGATTTACAGTGTTCTCAGCTTCTTCAGGATGACCGACAGCTTCAAAAGCAATATCAACTCCCTTTCCATCGGTTTCTTTTTTTATACGTTCTACCGGGTTTTCTTTTGAAGCATTAATGGCAATAACATTGCTGTAGTATTTTGGGCCAATGGCTAATCGTTCTTCCAGTATGTCAACCATAAATACAGTATTGTTGGTAACTGTTCTAACAGCTTGCAGTATGCATAAACCTACTTTCCCCGAGCCCCAAATTACAATACTGTCGTTTTCCTGCACATTGGCGCGGTTTTTAGCGTGGCAGCCAATACTTAAAACTTCAATAAGCGCTACGTGTTCATCGGGAATAGACGCTGGTACTTTGTATAACATGCTGGGAGGTAGAGAAATGTATTCGCAGAATCCACCGTCCATATCAATGCCAATTAGTTTTAAGCTGGTGCATGCCGGATAATGTCCTTTTAAACAGGCAGGGCATTTTCCGCACCAGATGATTGGGTCGGGTGCAACTTTGTCGCCAACTTCCCAGCCATTCACATCTTTTCCCACTTCCACCACAACACCGCCAAACTCATGTCCCATAATTAAGGGAAGCTTTGTACGCGGGTGAAACTCACCAGTGTGAATGTGTTGATCGCTGCCACATATGCAGCCATATGTTACTTTAATTAACACTTCGCCTGATTTGGAGCTCGGTTTATTAACTTCTTTCCATTCTACCCGGTTGTATTTGGTAAGTACAGCAGCTTTCATAAGTATAGGTTTAAATTTTGATTTTAAAGATAATGGAAAAGCTTTATTTCTGAGGGATTTAATGCAATATCTTAGAATTTGAGAAATGACCGGCTTGTTCTATTTATTCTTTTATCCAAGCATAATACTTTGTAAATTATAAAAAGCGCCAGCTGGAAATGGTACACTCTTTTTATAGAAAGATTATGGAAATAGTATTGTTGGTATTTAACCCTCAGTTGTTGAGGCAGTGGGGGGTTAATTACAAAACTAAACAATTCCAACTTCGGTAAACGGCAATTTGCGCAAACGAACACCGCTGGCGTTGAAAATGGCATTGGCCAGGGCCGGAGCTGTTGGAGGAAATCCCGGTTCTCCGATTCCGCCCGGAGCGTGTTCATTAATCATTATCTGTACTTCAATTTCCGGCGTTTCATTAATTCGCAGTAGTTCGTATTTATCAAAATTATTGTTTTGCACTTTTCCTCCGTTAATGGTTATTCCTCCTTTATAAGCAGCGGTTAATCCCATTATAATGCTGCCTTCAATTTGAGCTTCAATGGTATCGGGGTTTATGGTTTGTCCACAATCAATGGCGGCATCAACTTTCACAATTTTCACCCCTGCCCCCGATTTTTTTACCGTTACCACTTGCGCACAGTACGAGGCAAATACATGGGCAAATGCCACTCCTTTATATTCGCCCGGAGCAGGATTGTCCCAATTCGATTGTTTGCGTATGGCCTCCAGCAATGAAACAGCGCGTTCATCATCCATGTATTTTATTCTGAAATTCATAGGGTCTTCGCCTGCGTGAATGGCTACCTCATCAACAAAACTTTCGTTTACAAAGCAGTTGGTTGACGAATAAACGGAGCGCCAATACCAGATGGGTATGGGAAGTTGAACCGAAGTTCCGGCCTGGGTGTAATTGGCAAAATTGTACCCCCAATAGGCGCCCTCGTAGGTGCCTCCACCGATACGGCTTAAATCGGCACCTGGATTTTGGTGACCAATAATCTGGGCAATAATATGGTTTGAAAAAGAAGTTAGTTTTTTTTTATCAAAACCTGCCTTGAAAACATTTAAAGTTGCCGGACGAAATGGACCGGCATTGGTATCATCTTCGCGGCTCCACACCACTTTAACGGGCCGTTTTGTTTCAGCAGATAAAAGGGCTGCTTCAGCTGCAAAATCCTGCAGCGAACGGCGGCCGAATCCTCCCCCTAAAAAAGTAACATTTACAGTTATGTTTTCTTCCGGAATTCCGGTAATTGTTGAAATGTCGGTTCGGGCCCGCTGGCCGTTTTGTGTGGGTAGCCAGGCTTCAACAGTGCCATCAGCTTTAACCCAAACAGTAGCATTCATTGGTTCCATAGGCGAATGGGCTTCGTAAGGGCATTCGTATTCGGCTGTAATAAAGTCAACCGCGCTCGAAAGCAGCTGCTTATCTTCGTTTTTAAGACGTTGGGCTGTAGGCTTTATTGTTTTTTCCTGATGAAAACGTTCGAAAACTTTATCATTGTCAAATGCTTCAGGAATGGCTCTCCAGGTTATTGTCAGTTGTTTCCGGGCTTTAAAAGCCGTAAAGTAATCATCCGACATAATTGCTACTCCTTCGCGTGGTTTTCCAAATAATTCAGTTTTTAAGATTACTGTTGAAGTAACTCCGGGAAGGGCTTCCACCTCGTCCTTGTTATATGACTCAACGGCTCCAAAAAAGTATGGTGTTCTTTCAACTGAAGCGTATAGCATGTTTTCCACTTCAATGTCAAGCCCAAAAACTGCTGCTCCGTTTACTTTCATCGGAATATCCTGGCGCAAAGTGGGTTTGCCAAGAATCTCAAAATCAGCACTTTTTTTAAGCTCAACATTTTCCGGAACTTCTAATTGTGCTGCATCGAGCACCAAATCGCCATAGGCCAGCTGTTCTTTGGAGTTTTTGCGCAAAACAATTCCATTTTCAACCCAACAATCGGCAATTGGACAGCCCCATTTATTGGCAGCAGCCTGCATTAGCATATGTTTGCCGCTGGCACCTATTTTACGTAATTCGGTGTATCCCCGGCGCACACTGGTACTACCACCAATTCCCTGGTTACCGTATTTTTCTTTATCGGCAACCGATTGTACAATTTTTATTTTATTGATGTCTACTTCAAGTTCCTCGGCAATAATCATTGGAATGGCCTGGTATACGCCTTGCCCAAGTTCCGGTTTATGGTTCAGAATTGTAACTATTCCATTAGTATCGATAAAAACAAAGTGGTTGAGTTCAACATCATCAGCACTGGCAGTTGTAACTTTGTTTTCAGAACCGGTACACCCCAACATTAAGCCAAGTCCGGTAGCACCAGTTAGTTGTAAAAATTCTCGTCGCTTCATCTTTTAAATTTTTTTTGTTTTATGGTGCTATGATTTTAATTCTTCTCCTGCATTTTTTATGGCTTTTTTTATACGAGGGTAAGTACCGCAACGGCACAAAACTGCAGTCATTGCCGTGTCAATTTCGGCATCTGATGGCGTAGGGTTTTGATTTAGCAAAGATACAGCTGTTAAAATCTGCCCACTTTGGCAATAGCCACATTGTGGAACCTGAACCTCGGTCCAGGCCTTTTGAACGGTTTTCAGGTGTTTATAATCTTCCGACTCGATAGTGGTAATTTTTACATCGGGCGTAACCGTTGCTACAGCTATGGTACACGATTTTATCGGGAATCCGTTAAAAAGTACAGTGCAAACACCACAATGGGCTGCCCCGCATCCAAATTTTGTTCCTTTTAATCCTACCTTATCGCGAATAACCCAAAGAAGCGGGGTATCGGGTTCGGCCTCTACTGCGTACATTTTGCTGTTAATGTTTAACTTAAATTGTGCCATATGCTTTTAAAAATTATTGAGTAAACAGGTTGAACTGTCGGGATTGTATTCTTCCATTGGAGCCTCACTCACTGCATCGTGAATACGGGTGGTTTTTTGTGAAAGGGGCGTTGCATTTTTACCCGAAAAACAGGCCTGAATTTCGGCGATTATACTTAAGGCAATTTCTGTAGGATTATCACTGCCAATATCAAGCCCAATGGGGTAATGCAATTTTGTTTCATCGTATTGTATGCCTGGTTTTCGTTTGTTGAGTTCCTCTACCATACGCGCACCACGGCGTTTGGGACCCATTATGCCAATATATTTTACCGGGTGATTTATTATTTTTTCGAGTATGAAATAATCTTTATAATAATCGTGACTAACCAGCAGAACAGCGGTGTTTAAATGTAATTGTGTTTTTTCGATAAAATCGTCAAAATTGGTTTGATTAACATTAATTCCGGGAAGTTTTTCACGGATATTTTCCAACCCACAATCATTCGCTACTTCAATTTGCCATCCCAGTTGATGGGCAAAGTTTACCAGTGGAACTACATCGGGGCCCGATCCCCAGATAACAACTTTACGCTGCAGACCAATGAATTCGTTTAAGGTAATTCTAGTGGCTGTTTTTTCAACCTGGCAAAAATTTTCGTTCACAGGGGTCTTCTGAGGAAATTCTTTTGTCTGCTGTTTCTTTAATTTCCTGCTGACAGTAACTTTTTCATTTATCCATTCAACATTGGTGCTTAAAAATGCAGTTTGCTGGTTTTCGAAAATAGCGATTACGGATTTTGAAAAAGTAACGATTGTTTCGTTTACCGGTTCAATAAGTATGTCGATAATTCCATTACAGCCCAGCGCTACCCGTATTTCTTTGTTTTTGCTTTCGCGGGTATCGTAAGTTACCAGAATATTTTCATTGTTTTTTATGCTGTTAATGGCTTTGTTTCTGATATCACCTTCTAAACATCCGCCACTTATATTGCCAAACCAATTTCCATTTTTTTGAATCACCATACGTGTGCCTTCGCGTCTGTATGCCGAACCTTGCACCCGCACTACTGTTGCAAGGGCAAATTGTTTTTGCTTATATTGTTCTACAAACTTTTTTGCCAGATGATAAAACTCGTGATGCATTTTTTTGTTACCTGTTATTAAACAATACCTTAAAATTTTGTCGCAAAATACCAACAAAATAGCAGGACTGATTTTGGCAGCCGGAGCGTCGAAACGTTGCGGGACTCCCAAACAATTACTGCCTTTTAAGGGAACTACCTTATTAAATTACACTAAAAAACAATTAAGTAAGAGTTTGGTTGACAGCACCTTTGTGATACTTGGCGCAAATGCCAGTGAAATTGTTAAAAAGAGTGGATTAAAAGAACCTGAAATTATTGTTTTTAATGAATGGGAACAAGGTATGGGGGCATCGCTGGCCTATGCCTGCCAAACCATTTTAAGCAAAGAAGAGTTTGATGGAATTTTAATTACACTTACCGATTTGCCATTGGTTGGTGCTGAACATTACCAGAAAATGCTGCAAAATTTTACTGAAAAAGAGGATATTGTTGCAACCAAAGCTTCAAGCGTTGTTGGAGTTCCTGCTTTGTTCGGAGCCAGTTACTTTAAATGTTTGAGTCGGTTAAAAGGTAGTGTTGGAGCCAAATCAATTCTTCAAAAAAATACAAAACACCTTAAAACAATTGCCAATAAAAATGCCGGTGTTGATATTGATACCATGGAAGACTACCAAAAACTGCTGTTAACAATGGATCATAAATCTTCTTATTCCTAATCACTTTCGCCACTTATTTTTTGTGGTCGGTTGCCAATATTTCCTCCAGGTTTTTAATTACTTCATCCACATTCGCCTTAGTAAAACAAAGTGGCGGTTTCGATTTTATTACATTCTCGTATGGGCCATCGGTACTTACCAGTATGAAACGGTTGCGTAGTTCGTTTTTTACCCTTTGTGCAAGTGGGGTGTTTGGTTGATTGTTTAATCGGTTGTTCACCAACTCAATACCAATAAACAGCCCGGCACCACGCACGTCGCCAATACATTCAAATTTTAACTGTAGCTGGCGTAAACGTTCTAAATAATAATTTCCAACCTCTTTTGCGTTTTGTTGTAGCTGTTCTTCTTCCAATACATTTAAAACTGCCTGCCCAATGGCACACGAAACCGGATTTCCTCCAAACGAACTAAAAAACTCCATTCCGTTGTTAAAAGCATCGGCAATTTCGCTGGTGGTAACAACTGCGCCAATGGGATGACCGTTGCCCATTGGTTTGCCAAGAATTACAATGTCGGGCACCACATGGTACATTTCGTATCCCCAAAAAACATCACCCAAGCGTCCAAAACCGGTTTGTACCTCATCCGAAATGCACAAACCGCCCTGTGCTTTTACTGCTGCATAAACATTCATTAAATAATTTTGTGTAAGTGGCACCTGGCCACCGCAACCCACTATTGGTTCGGCAATAAAAGCTGCAATTTCGTTCTGGTTAATTTTCTTGATGGCATCGTTTGTAAACTGCTCTGCACTGGGTTTGCCCCTGAATGCATCAGGCAAGGGAAGGGGAAGTACCTGGTCTGAGGCTCCATTACCTCCTTTTCCTGCAAACTTGTAATGGCTGATTTCGATTACCGAATTGGTATTGCCATGATAGCCATATTCCAATGCCGCAATACGTTTTCGGCCAGTAAAATGCCGAACCAAACGGATGGCCAAATCGCTGGCGGCGCTGCCCGAGTTTACCAGGAATACCTTATTTAATTTTTCAGGAAAGTAGTTAAGCAGGCTTGCTGTGTATTGGTTTAACTGGTCGTATAAATAGCGGGTGTTCGTATTTAGGCTGGCCATTTGTTTTTGTCCGGCTTCAACAACCCGGGGGTGCGAATGTCCCACGTGCGGGATGTTGTTGTAGGCATCGAGGTAGCTGTTTCCATATTTGTCAAACATGTATTGAAATGCTGCCTGTTCCATATAAATTGGCTTTTTATAGCTTACCGAAAGAATTGGATTTACCGACGAAAATCGTTGTTGTTGCACTTCTTCAATTGATTTCTCGATTGTAACATCAATTCCGGCAGCTTTTCGGAATTGGTTTTTGGCATAAACCGGATTTATGCTCAACCATTTTTTTAACAGTTGCCATGCAGGTTTTTCGCTAATGGCAATATAATTATTTGCCGGTTGTTTTATTTTCTCTTCGGCCGAATTGCAAATACTGGTGCAAAGTCGTGCAGCTACCAGCCAGTAAAGCAGGTCTGTTTCAAGTTGATTTAACGGAGTTTTTTGTCCGTAGCCTTTAGCCAGGTGAAACGCCCAGTTAACCGGATCTTCCTTTCCCATAACAGCGTAAGTTATGGCAATAGCAAGTTCGTTTATCAATTGTGTGTGGCAAATGTCGCCAAAATCAATAATTCCACTGAGTGTTTCGCCGTTAACCAGCACATTCCAGTCGTTGGCATCGTTATGAATGATTTGTTTTCGAAGGCCCGGAAGTTGCGGAACAACCAGTTCGCGGTGTTGCAGCAAAACATATTCAACCAGTTTACGCTTGCCCGGGTTGCTTATAAGGTTGACTTTTGGGGCAACGGTAGCTTGAAAATGCTGTAAATCCCAGTTAAAATGGCGTGCTTCTATCCGATAATTTTTCAGACCGGCAAGCTGTAAATTCATATTAGCCAGAAAAGCACCAAATCTTTCAAATAATTTTGGAGTAGGTGCCGATTGAGCTAGGAATGTACCTTCAACAAACGATAGCAAACGATAGACTTTATCGTTGGTGAAAGTAAGCTCCTGGTTTGCTGAATTTTTTATTAGCTGCGGAAAAGATGGATGTCCCTTGAACAATGAAAGAGCGGTATTTTCTGCCTCAACAAGTTCGGTTGTTTCTTTGTCGTCAGCATAAACTTTTAAAATGTATTTTCCCTGCTTGGTATCAAGCCTGTAATTGGTACTGATATACCCGTCGAGTTTTTTTATTCCCCTAACATCTGTATTGAAAAAAGCGCTTAATATGTGCTTTATTTGTTTCATCGGTACCGTCTGAAAAAGCTGTACAGTTCATCGCTAAGCTGTTTATAAATGGGACGGGTAAATTCAATAAATAAATCCTGGTGCGGGGGAAGTGGCATTGCTTTTTGCTGGGTTAACGCAAACTGTGCATCAGACAGAGCTTCTGCATCGCCGGCAAAAATGGCATATTGGTTTACCCAGGTAAACGACCCCGGGATAAGGTTATCGCGCAATAGCTTGTCGGCCTGGAAATCAGTAATTCTGTAATTTAGCCTTCCTCCCGAAATTACCTCGTCGGTGTAGGTTTTTAACTTTGCCCGATACGTTTTTGTTACAAATGTTGTATCGGTAACAGGCACTCTCACCCGTTTGGCAAGACTCTCTTCTTTCTCGTTTCTAACCAGGTTGCCTACTGAAAAATCGTAAAATTCCATACGTACAATAAAATCAGGATTGAGTTGAAAATTCTCGGCTTGTTGTGGCGAGAAGAAATTTACAAAACCTGAAGTTGGAAATTGATTATTCAGGTACTCAAAAACCTGATTGTAAAAAAACTCAGAGCTGAGCTGGTATCTTTTTGTTCTAACGGTAATAGCTTCTACCACAACGTTTACGGTAGCCATTTCCTTAGCAATAGCCATTTTATCATTACTGTCTTTATAGCCAGGAATCCAGTAATCGGCTTTATTAAAATGATTAAAGGCGGTTCGGGCACTTTCGCGCGAGTCTTCTTCTAAAAAGTGCAAACCGGCCTGGTAGCGGTCTTCAGCTGCTTTTTCGTGTGCCAGATTCAGTTCTGAGGTGTACGATTTCGGATCTTTAATAATATTTCGTGCTGCCGGTGTGCTTCTAATCAGTTCACTCATCCGGTTCACCTTATTCATTATAAAAATGGTGTGCTCCCATTTAAAAGCTTCTTTTGTGGTAAGTGCCTGGTCAATTTCTTCCTGCGACCATTGTATGGCAGTGGGGTAGCCTTCGCGCAAAACTTTTAGTGCCTTTTCGTTGGATGGGGTCGACTTTAAGCGTTCAACAGCTTTTGTGATGGCCTCGTAATAATCACCGCGTTGCAATGCTTTTTTACCCGACGAACACGAAAAAATAAAAAGGGTGAGCAGTATATAAAGTAAGTTTCTGGTTGTCATTTTTCATCAACAGTTTGTTACGGCAAATATAACCTTTTGCGGGTGGCTTTAACAAGCTATTTGTTCTATAAATAGAGTAATTTTCCCAATTCTTCCATTGCTTCGGTGGCTTTCATTTCAAGAAATATATCGGTTACCGTATGTGTAAAATGGGAAGGTTTAATGTTGATTTCGATAATTTTGGCGCCATTTTGTTTAGCTACCTCCGGAATTTGGGCAGCCGGCATAACTTCAGCATTGGTGCCAATAATTAACAGTACATCGGCTTTGGCAGCCTCCTGAAACGAGCGTTTTTTGGCAAAAGCCGGAATAGGTTCGTTAAAGAACACCATATCGGGTTTTAATATTCCTTTACAAATGTAGCAGGTGGGAGGGAGGTAGTTTAAATCGGCAAAGCTCATGTCGTACTCCGAGCTGCATTCGGTGCAAATTAATTGTTTATAGGTGCCGTGTAGCTCGTAAACATATTTGCTTCCGGCTTTTTGGTGAAGATGATCGATGTTTTGTGTAATTATTGTCTCAACAAAGCTACGTGCTTCCATTTTAGCCAGCATGCGATGCGCAATATTGGGTTCAGCATCACCTAAACTGTCGTAAAAAATCTCCTTTATTTTTTTCCACGATTGTAAGGGTTTTTTATGAAAATACTCAATCTCCAGAAAGATTGGATGGGTGGTGTTCCATAAACCGTCTTCGCCACGAAAAGGCGGAATTCCACTCTCAACAGAAATCCCTGCTCCGGTAAAAGCTACGGCATATTTTGCCTTTCGAATCAGAAAGGATGCCTGCCACAGTTTATCAATCAGCGATTTTGTGAGTTTTGTTGAATTCATAAATTTAAAATCCCGGTAAATGATTTGTTTACCGGGAGATAACTATTTTCTATTTGTATTGGTCTTTATTCTTCCGGTTCAAGTAGTTTTGATACTGAAACGGTAGTATCTTCGTTAAAACGTATTTTAAAATTCAATTTCCTGAATACCGATATCATGGGTTTGTTATCGCGGGTGGTTTCTGCAGCCAGTTTTTTTATTCCGCGTGATTTGGCAATATCTAAACAGTAACTGGTTAAGGTATAGCCCAATTCTTTCTTTTGCCATTTGTCGGTGATTAGCACTGCGTACTCCATAATTTCCACATCGGGGTCGGCAATTAAACGCCCTACGCCAATAAGTTCTTTACTGCCGTCTTCTTTTTCGTGCTCGGCAACAATGGCAATTTCACGATCGTAATCGATAAAACAAAACTGCGAAGCTACCTCATGCGAATCAAAATAAAAATCGTAACGAAAGCGGTGATAAATAGATTCTTTTGAGCAGCTGCCCAGCAACTCCAGCCACATGGGTTCGTCTTCGGGGCGTATGGGGCGCAGGGTGATGGGCGTTCCATCGCGCAGGGTTGCATCAGAAATTAAGCTTTCGGGATAAGGTCGCATTACCAGGTGCGAGTATTCTTTTGCCGGACTTGCCAGTATTTCTTCATCAACAACAATACGGGCATCCAGTGCAATAACATCTTTTGGTGTTACAATTAGCGGATTGATATCCAGTTCCTCAATTTCAGGATAATCGGCTGCCAGGTACGACATGCGAATGAGCACTTCAATCAGCTTCTCAATGTTTTTTGGGGCATCGCCACGCCAGCCTTTTAGCAAGGGATAAATTTTTAACGATTTCAGCATTTGTTGGGCCAGTCGCTCGTTTAGTGGCGGAAACTCCAATCGTTTGTCTTTAAACAGTTCGGCTGTTGTACCGCCCATGCCTACCAGCATTACCGTTCCAAAAACCGGATCTTTTTTGGTACCAATAATCAGTTCAATGCCATCTTTGGTGTCAACCATTTTTTGTACGGTAACGCCTTCAATTTTGGCATCAGGACGCTTTTCTCCGGCAGTTTTAATCATATTTCGGAAGGTGGCTCTTACCATCTCCTCATTTTCAATATTTAAAGCCACACCGCCAACATCTGATTTATGCGTAATATCGGGCGAGTAAATTTTTAATACAACCGGATATCCCTTTTTCCCCGCAATTTTTACGGCTTCGTCTTCTGTAGCAGCAGGTGTAGGGTGAGTGGTGGCAATGCCGTATTCGTTAACCAGCATTTTCGAGTCGTCTTCGTTAAGTATTTTGGCTTTTGGAAATACTTCGCTCAGGTATTTTTTTCGCAGTTCGTTTCGGTCGTATTGAAACGAAAGGGGTACTTCGCGTGGTGTTTCGTAAAGCATTTGTTGGTTTTCCGAATAATCAGACAAGGTCATAAATGCCCTGATGGCTTGCTCCGGAGCGGGGTAGTTTGAAATTCCGTTCTGGTTTAATATCTGAATGCCTTCGCGCATGGCAGTTCCTCCAAGCCACGCTGCCATTACCGATTTTGTGGTGTTTTTAGCCATTTCGGCTATCGCATTTGCCGTTGCAGTTGGGTCGGTCATGGCCTGCGGGGTAAGCAATACCAAAACTGCATCTACTTTTTTATCTTCCAGCACTATTTCTGTTGCCCGGGCAAAACGCTGTGGTGTTGCATCTCCCAATACATCCACCGGGTTGCCATGCGACCAGAAAGGTGGCAGGTAATCATTCAGTTTTTGCATGGTCTCTTCTGATAAGTTTACCAGTTTGCCTCCCATCGAGATTAGCGAATCGGTAGCCATAACTCCGGGGCCACCGGCATTGGTAACAATAGCCAGGCGATTACCTTTAGGAATTCTTTTACGGCCTACGAGGTCGGTAAAATCAAAAATATTTCCAAAATCTAACACCCTGGCCAGTCCGGCTCTTCTGAAAACAGCATCGTAAATTGAATCTTCTGATGCCATTGCCCCGGTGTGCGAGGCTGCTGCAGCTGCCGATTCGGGATAACGGCCAGACTTGTATACAATAATTGGTTTCTCGCGCGAGAAAGCTCTTGCCGCCGACATAAAAGTGCGGGCATCGGCAATTGATTCTACATAAAGAACGATGGATTTTGTGTTTGGATCCTGGCCAAAGTAGTCTATCAGGTCGCCAAAACTTACATCCATGGAGTTACCAATGGAAACAAAGTTGGAGAATCCAATATTTGATTCGTAAGCCCAATCAAGAACGGAGGTGCAAAGTGCTCCGGATTGCGAAATAAAAGCTACATGACCTTTTTTGGGCATTCCTGAAGCAAAGCTCACGTTCATATTCAGCCCGGGAACAAGTATTCCTAAGCAATTTGGCCCGATAATTCGCATGTCCGGAAATTTTGCTTTTTCTGCTTTTACCTGAGCTTCAAGTTTTTTGCCTTCGTCGCCCGATTCTTTAAATCCTGCCGACATGATGATGACCCCGTGAATGCCAGCCTCGCCACAATCTTTTACCAACTGTGGTACGGCCTGGGCCGATGTCATAATAACTGCCAGGTCGGGAGTTTTCGGAAGACTTTTTACATCCGGATAACAAGGAATACCAAACACCGCCTCGCGTTTTGGATTTACCGGATAAACTACACCATTAAAACCTCCTCCAACAAGATTACGAAGTGTTATTCCGCCAACACTGTCGGGGTTATTTGAAACTCCAACCAGCGCGATGCGTTTTGGCCGGAATATACTATCAAGTTTTTTAATTGCCATATTTCAAAATTTTTGGTCTTTTTGGGTGCTAACTACAGTCTTGCACCTCAAACTGGTTGATTCTCGATATAAATTTCATGAAAAAATACCAGCTTCTAAAATATGTTATTTCGCGATATGTTTTTCATTGTGTTGTTGTAATGTGCAGTTAGTAAGTTGTTTGAATGGTTTTGTTGCGGTGTTTTTAAGAAAATTTATGCTGTAGAACAATTGAAAATTTCGCTGTTTTTAAGCATACGCGTTGTTGTAATCATCATTTTAATAGAAAAAAGCGCCTTTTGGGCGCTTCACTATCATTGAAATCGCTTTGGTGGTTTTGTAAGCAAAATAATAATACTGCCGATTAAACATGCAACTCCGGCTACAATAAAAGGAGTCATCCAAACAATTGGACCCGACGATGCTGTTGCTGCATCTTTAAAATAACCTGCCAGCTGTGGGCCTGCAATCCCTGCAATTCCGTAGGCAGTAAACATCCATCCGTAGTTTTTGCCAACGGTTTTATTTCCAAAAAAATCGGCAGTTATGGCCGGAAACAGTGCAAAATTTCCGCCAAAATTAAATCCAATAATGCAAGCACTTGCTATAAAACCTGCTGTATGGCCATATCGGATAAAAATGTGATATATCATCAGCATAATTACTCCTTGCAATACGGTCATAAAAAAGATGGCTCTTTTTCGTCCTAATTTGTCGGAAATCATGCCCCAAACAATTCGGCCAAGGCCGTTAAATATGGCGTACCAGGCCATGGCTGTTCCGGTTATAACGCCTGCATTTTTTACTTCGTTATGTTCCAGGGCATCAATGCCAAAAAGTTTTATACAGTAGATAACCATTAAACCAGCCAATGCCGAAAAAATGAATACCGCCCAAAGGGCATAAAATTGTTTGGTATGCAGCATTTGCTTTGAGTCAAACTCAATACCTCCTGATGCTTTTGTCCCAGTCTCAGCCGGTGGTTCCCAGCCAGTGGGTTTATAATCTGCCGGAGGGTTTACCATAACCAACGAACCCAGTAAAACCATGGCAGCAAAGGCGATACCGTAAATGACAAAAACACTTTGTACACCGGGTAATTCAAATAAATGTGTGGTATTTAACAGCCCGCCAAACCACGAGCCTGCAAGTTTTACCCAAATGGTAGCACCAAACCCAAAACCAGCAACCGCTAAACCCGTTATCATTCCTTTTTTATCGGGAAACCATTTTACACCTACTGCTATCGGAACTACGTATGCCAGGCCTATTCCGGCTCCGCCCAAAAAGCCAATACACAGCAGCTGGGCGATAAAGGAATTGCCAAATATACCTCCAAGAACATATCCGGCACCTAAAACAAGTCCACCGGTAAACGCAACGATGGTTGGCCCTGATTTGGTCTGCCATTTGCCGGCAAATACCATTACTACAGCAAAAGTGGCAAGTCCGAGCGAAAATACCCAAGCTGTTTGTGTGGCCGAAAAACCATATTCCCCATTGGTGTCGGTTAATAATTTTGTAAAAACCGACCAGGCATAAATAGCTCCAAGAGCAAGCTGTATAAGTATTGCTCCAGCTACCACAACCCAGCGGTTTGTTATTTTTAGTCCTCTCATTTTGTTTTGATTTGTTAGTTTTTTATTGTCAGGCTTCAGGGTACAAAAAATACCCAAATAGTACCCAAAATTCATTTATAGTTGTTGGGGTGAATTTGGTTGGAAAAGAAACAGACATCCTCAATTGAAGATGTCTGTTTAGGAAAAGCTATCGTTTTACTTCAACTTTTGCACCGTCAATAATTTCATCAACAACGCCCGGATCGAGTAAGGTAGATGTATCGCCAAGATTGGTAGCGTCGCCTTCGCCAATTTTGCGTAATATGCGTCGCATAATTTTTCCCGACCTGGTTTTAGGCAAGCCGCTAACAATTTGAATTTTATCGGGTTTAGCAATTGGTCCGATAAATTTGTTTACCGTTGCCCGAATTTCAGCTTCAATGTTTTCCAGTTCCGCGTCGGTCATTTCCTCACAAATTACATAGGCATAAATTCCTGCCCCCTTAATTTCGTGCGGATATCCCACCACTGCAGATTCAACTACTTTAGGATGTTGGTTTATGGCATCTTCAACTTCTGCCGTACCAATACGATGACCTGAAACATTGATAACATCGTCAATCCGACCTATTATCCGATAGTACCCCTCTTCGTCACGTTTGGCGCCATCACCCGTTAGGTAATACCCCGGGAAAGAGGAGAAGTAGGTTTGATAACACCGTTGATGATCGCCCCAGGTAGTGCGCAACATGCCCGGCCAGGGGTGTTTCATGCAAAGTATTCCTTCCACGCTATTACCTTTCAATTCATTTCCCTCGTGGTCGAGTAATACGGGCTGAACACCCGGTAATGGCAAAGTAGCAAGAGAGGGTTTGGTTGGTGTAATTCCGGCCAGCGGGGTAATCATTATTCCGCCGGTTTCGGTTTGCCACCAGGTATCTACAATGGGGCAGCGCCCTTTTCCAACCAAATCGTGGTACCAGCGCCAGGCTTCTTCGTTAATCGGTTCGCCAACTGTTCCAAGTACTTTTAACGAGCTCAGGTCGTATTTTGTAACCCATTGGTCGCCCTGGGCTACCAGTGCCCGAATTGCCGTTGGTGCAGTATAAAACTGGTTTACTTTATACTTATCCACAACTTCCCAAAACCGGCCGGCATCAGGCCAGGTAGGCACTCCTTCAAACATTATTGATGTGGCACCGGTAAGCAGTGGCCCGTAAACAATATATGAATGCCCGGTTACCCAGCCAATATCCGCGGTACACCAGTACACATCTCCGTCGCTGTATTGAAATACATTTTTAAAGGTGTATTCGGCATAAACCATATAACCAGCAGTGGTATGCACAACCCCTTTGGGCTTACCGGTTGATCCTGAAGTGTAAAGGATAAATAGCACATCCTCAGCATCCATCGTTTCTGCTTTGTTTTCGCAATCAACGCCAGCAACTAAATCGTGCCACCAAATATCTCGTCCTTCAGTCCAGTTTATATCCTCTTCTGTTCTTTTTAAAACAACTGCGGTTTTAACCGATGGGCAGTTTTCCATTGCTTCGTCGGCAATACTTTTTAAGGGAATTGATTTTGTTCCCCTAAATCCTCCATCAGAAGTAATTACCACTTTTGCTTCTGCATCATTTATACGATCGGCTAATGCAGTAGCCGAAAAGCCGGCAAATACAATGGAATGAATTGCTCCAATTCGGGCGCATGCCAGCATTGCAATGGCCAGCTCGGGCACCATTGGTAGGTAAAGTGCCACACGGTCACCTTTTTCCACACCAATTTTTTTCAAGCCATTAGCAAACTGTTTTACTTTATCGAACAGTTCGCCGTAGGTGAGCCTTATTTCGGGCTCTTTTGGGTCGTTGGGTTCCCATATTATGGCCACCTGATCTTTTCGCATAAACATGTTACGTTCAAAAATATTTTCAGTGATGTTGAGTTTGCCGTTTACAAACCAGTTTACATCCGGAGCTCCCTCTCCTTCAAATTTGTAATCAAGCACCTGGTCCCATTTTTTTTGCCAGTAATGACTTTCGGCTATTTTTCCCCAAAAAGCATCGGGGTCAGCCACACTTTCCTTGTACTTCTGAAAGTACTCGGCTAAACTTGTGATTTTATTTACCATAGCAGCTATCTTTTGGTTAATTAAGAAAATGATTCGAGTTAAAACAACTCCGTAATTAAAATTACGGAAGCCCTAAAAAATGCCGTTTGCACGGTTTTGTCCTGTTGAAAATAAGTTGTGGTTATTCCCAATTATATTTGCTTCGTAAGAATTGTCGAAGGAAGGTTGAAATATTCGATATGGTAGTATTAAACAAATCAAGTTGAACATAGAAAACAACTTAATATTTCAGCTTTTGAAAATAGTATAAAATCAGTTTAGTTTAAAAGATTTTAATATATTGTAAAACACTATCTTGTTGATTGTAAAACATATAGTCGTTTTTGATAAAAACAGGTTTTTTCCTTAATTTTAAACAAATCTGCTCTTATAATTTTCACTCATTCTTTCATCGGACTTTTGTATATTCAGTAAATCTAATTGTATCGTATTTCGCAGGAAGCAAGTTTAATGGCAATACCCAAGTTTTATGAAGCAATTTATATCAAATTCAAACCAGTTGATAATTCGTTAAATACGATTTCTAAGTTTAAAATTTTTCAGGATGGTTTACAACATAAAAATAACTGAGAAAAGTTATCGCTTGTAAACATCAGGAGCCGTACCTTCGGTAAAAAAATCGCACAATGAGAATAAACAACTTTAACGAACTTCTTGAAGTAGTAAAAAAACAGGAACCCAAAAGAGTGGTTGCTGTTAACGGTGTTGATGTAACTACACTTGAAGCCTTACACGATGCGGTTGAAATGGGTTTTGTATCGCCAATTTTGACGGGTGATAAAGTTAAAATTGAGGAATCGTGTAAAAAACTGGGAATAGATAGTTCTGATTATCAGATTTACCATACCAATTCGTTGAGTGAAGCTACAGAGAAGGCAGTTGAACTTATTCACGAGAAAAAAGCCGACGTTTTAATGAAGGGAATGGTTTCAACCGATAAGTTTATGCGAACCTTATTGAAAAAGGAGTTTAACCTTGTTCCCTCGAAAGGAACTTTAAGCCATATTTCGGTTGTTAATAATCCAAATTATCACAAACTATTGGTTTTTAGCGATGCAGCGGTTCTTCCTTATCCTGATTTAAAACAAAAAATTCTGATGACCAATTACCTTATTTGCGCAGCAAAGTCATTAGGGATTAATGAGCCCAAAGTGGCGGTAATTGCACCAACAGAGCAGATTATTATTTCCATTCAGTCGTGTATGGATGGAGCAACCATAGCCAAAATGGCTGAGCATGGTCAGATTGAAGGAGGCCTGGTTGATGGGCCGATGGCGCTTGATGTGGCTATTAATAGCGAGGCGGCCGAAGTGAAAGGATTTACCTCGCCGGTAGCCGGTGATGCCGATTGTTTGTTATTCCCGAATATTGATGCTGCCAATGTATTTTATAAAACCAATTCGAAGCTGGCCAAAGGCGAAATGTCGGGGATTATTGCCGGAGCAAAAGTGCCGGTGGTTGTTTCATCAAGGGGCGATAGCCGGCAAACCAAGTTAAACTCCGTAGCGCTTGCATCAATAGTAAGTTACCAGGCAAGTATAAGTTAATTAATTTTATGCATCAGGTATTAGCCATAAATCCGGGATCAACCTCAACAAAATTTGCCGTTTATAACGAAAAAGAATGTGTTTTTACTCAAACTATCCGGCATCCGCTGGAGCAACTGCTTCGTTATAAGAATATTATCGATCAGTTCGCGTTCCGAAAAGGAGTAATTATTGACGCTTTGGTGGAAGCTAAAATAGAAGTTGATGCCATAAAAATTATAATCGGGCGTGGAGGTTTAACCTATCCGCTTGAATCGGGTGTTTACCAGGTAAACAACCTTATGCTTGAGCATTTACGGCAAGGAATTATGGGGCACCATGCCAGCAATTTGGGCGGAATGCTGGCCGATTATATTGCCCTGCAAATACCAAATGCCAAAGCATATATTGCCGACCCGGTGGTTACCGACGAGTTGGATGAGGTAGCACGTTTTGCCGGTCATCCAAGGTTTAAAAGACAATCTATTTTTCATGCATTAAACCAAAAAGCTACAGCTCGATTACATGCTCAAAAGGTTGCGGGAAAATATGAAAGTATGCGCTTAATTGTAGCGCATTTGGGCGGAGGTATTTCGGTTGGGGCACATAAAAACGGAAGGGTAATTGATGTAAATAATGCGCTTGATGGAGAAGGACCTTTTAGTCCGGAACGCTCGGGATCTCTGCCCGTTGGCCAGTTAATTGACCTTTGTTTTAGTGGAGGGTTTTCAAAAGAACAGGTACGCCGAATGGTAGTTGGCGAGGGTGGCTTTGTAGCATATCTGGGCACTAATGATGCGCTGGAAGTTGAAAAACGAGTTGGTAATGGAGATGAAAAGGCCCGAATAATTCAGGAGGCGCTTTTTTACCAGGTGGCTAAACTAATAGGTGAGATGGCAGTTGTATTGGAAGGGCGAGTAGATGGTATTTTGCTAACTGGCGGGCTGGCTTACAACAAGCAGTTGGAAACTTATATCAGCAACAAAGCAGGCTTTATTGCCCCTGTTTTTGTGTATCCGGGTGAAGACGAGTTGGAAGCTTTGGCTTCAAATGCTTTGCGTGTGGCCAAAGGCGAAATTGAAGCAAAAACCTACAACCCGGTTGTTTAAAAGGACTTATTTTCTTAATGACGATTGGCGAACAACCAAATCAATGGGTAACATTACCTTTTTATTCAGGTTTTTTCCTTCTTTAAGCGATTCGAAAAATAAGCGGGCAGCTTCTTCTCCCATTTGAAAGGTGGGATGGCTAACCGATGTTAACGGAGGATCAACAACAATGGAATGAAACTCATCGGTAAAACCGGCCAGCGAAATATCATCAGGAATTTTGTAACCTTGTTTTTTTACTTCCAACATGGCAGCAAAAGCAATGGTGTCGTTTACCCCAAAAATAGCATCTGGTTTTCCATCCAAACGTAATAATTTCCTGGTGGCCTCCTTGGCATCGTTAATACTCAGGTTGCAATGTACCAGCAGGTTTTCGTCGTATTCCAACCCACATTCCTTTAATCCGTTTAAATAGCCAACTTTGCGGTTTTGCGAAATATTCAGATGTTCGGGGCCTGAGATGTAAGCGATTCTTCGGCAACCGTTTTCATAAAAATGCTGGGTTATCTTTTTTGTGGCATCTTGTCCGTTTGCCAATACGTTCGATACATCGAGCTCTTCACAAACACGGTCGAAAAATACCAGCGGAATTTCGTTTTTTATCAGTTGATCAAAGTGCGAAAAATCATTTGTTTCCTGGCTCAGGCATACAATAAACCCTTCCACTCTTGAGCGTTGCAGGTTTTTTACCGATTCAATTTCCTTTGCCATCGATTCGTTTGATGAGCTGATAACAATAAAATAGCCGTGTTCTTTCGCTACCTTCTCAATACCCGAAATGATGGACGAGTAGAAGTGCGTATTGATGTCCGGAACAATTACACCTATCATTTTTGTTTGCTGACGCAATAAACCCATGGCCAGCGGATTAGGCGTGTAATTACGTTCCTCGGCAAGGGCTTTGATTTTTTTTGTCATCTCCGGACTAATGTCGGGATGATTTTTTAAGGCTCTGGAAACGGTGGATATGGAAACGCCCAGTTCGTTGGCAAGGTCTTTTAATGAAATGTGTCTTTTCCCCATTTATTGTTAATTATAACATTGTAAAGGTAAACAAAATTTATGTTTTGGAACACATTTATTTCACCGCAAAGCTTTGCGAAAACCTTTGCGTAGAACTGCTGTAAAGCTTGCTATTGCAGGGTTTTTGCAGAATGCTAATCTTTGCATCGGAAAGAAAATTAAAAACATCAAAAAAAACATTAAAAATTTAGAATCATGAAAAAAAGAGCAGTAGTTACAGGCGCTGGTGGTTTTATTGCAGGACACCTGGCAAGACGTTTAAAAGATATGGGTTACGATGTACGTGCGGTTGATAAAAAACCATTAACAGAATGGTACCAGGTACACGATGATTGTGATAACCTGGTATTAGACCTGAACATCAAAGAAAACTGCTACACTGCCGTTAACGGTTACAACGAAGTTTTCAACTTAGCTGCCGATATGGGTGGTATGGGTTTTATCGAGAACAACAAGGCAGAATGTATGTTGAGTGTTTTAATTAACACACACATGCTTATGGCAGCCCGCGATTTGGGAGCAACCCGTTTCTTTTATGCTTCTTCGGCTTGTGTTTACAACGGCGAAAAACAAACCGATCCAAATAATCCTGGACTAAAAGAAGCAGATGCATACCCAGCATTGGCCGAAGACGGTTACGGATGGGAAAAGTTATTTTCAGAAAGAATGTGTCGTCACTTTATGGAAGACTATGGTTTAACAACACGTGTAGCTCGTTTCCACAATGTTTATGGTCCTTACGGTACATACGATGGCGGTCGCGAAAAAGCACCGGCAGCAATGGCTCGTAAAGTAATTGATGGTGAGTTATACGGAAAAGACGAAATCATTATCTGGGGCGATGGCGAACAAACTCGTTCGTTTATGTACATTGATGATTGTGTAGACGGAATTTTGAAAATAATGTACAGCGGAATTGAAGAGCCTATTAACCTGGGTAGCGACGAAATGGTGTCGATTAACCAATTGGTGGATATTGTTGAAGACATTGCCGGTTACAAACTTAAAAGAACTTACGATTTGGATGCACCAAAAGGTGTTCGTGGCCGTAACTCAGACAATACATTGATTAAAGAATACCTTGATTGGGCACCTGCCTATCCGCTTGCCGATGGTATGAAGAAAACATACGATTGGATTAAAGAGCAAATGGTTGCTAAAAAAGGATAATTATAATATTTGCCTCTTTCCGGTTTGCCCGGATTGAGGCTTTTTTTATTTCCCCTCTTCGCATGCAGGAGAGGGGTTTTTTCAGAATCAGATTATTAGTAATGAGTTAATAGTACCGAGTAAGGAGTGCACGGTACTTACAATTTTGAATGCAGAATTATAAGAATCGAATTCTCACTACTCATTACACCAATCTCAATACTTAATACTCACTACTCAAAATCTAAAAAATAATGAGCGATAAAATTGTAATGATAAGCGGCTGCTACGACCTGTTGCATGCCGGCCATATAACCTTTTTTAAAACCGCTGCACAATATGGTAAAGTTCATGCCTACGTTGGACAAGACCAAAACATTAAATTGCTTAAAGGCAAAGCACCATATTTCTCGCAGGAAGAAAGAAAATATATGGTTGGTGCGGTTCGCTATGTTGAAAAAGCAAATGTAGCTTCCGGATCGGGAATGCTTGATTTTGAACCGGATATGAAGGAGCTGAAACCCGATATTTTTGTAGTTAACAGCGACGGGTTTACTGAAGGTAAAAAACGCATTTGCGAAGAAAATGGTGTAGAATTGCTTGTGCTCGAACGCATTCCGGAAGAAGGACTGCCTGCACGGTCAAGCTCCAGCTCTAAAAAAGAATTAAAATTTCCGTACCGTGTTTGTTTGGCTGGTGGCTGGATGGATCAACCATGGGTTTCGGAGAAATGTGCCGGCTCGGTGGTAGTGGCTCAAATGTATCCTACCATGGATTTTAACGACCGCTCGGGTATGGCAACAAGCTCACGAAAAGTAGCGCTTGAACTATGGGGCGATGAATACCCTGATGGAGACCCCGTGCGTAACGCACAGTTGTTGTTTGGCGCCGAAAATCCTCCCGGATCAGAATACATTTCAGGTACACAAGACCATATTGGTTTATTGGTACCCGGTGTAACACGTATTGATTACGATGGAAAATACTGGCCAAATAACCTGGAAAATACCGTTGATCCTGAAACCTGCGAGTGGCTTTCATCAGTGCTTAATTTTGCACCACTTCAGCCTCGTCCGGAGGGTTATAATCCATTACTGAAAGAAAATCTTGATCCAAAAATTATTAAACGCCTTGGCGAGTCGGGGAAAGCTTGTTACGATGCTATTCTTAAAAAAGATGTAAAACAGTTGGGCGAATCAATGAAAGAATCGTTTATGTGTTGGAGCGAAATGCTACCCTACACCGTGCCTGATTGGGTAATGGAAGAAATGCAAAGCAATTATTTCTCAAAATACTCGGGTGCTATAACATCGGGAAGTGGCGGTGGTTACATTGTTTTTCCATCGGAGGAACAGGTTGAAGGAACGATTAAGGTTAAAATCAGATTTTAATGTTATTTAAAACCGACATGCCCCGGCGTGTCGCTGCAATTTATTACATTGCAGGTAAAAAACGATTTATTTAGTGTACCGTACAGGTAGCAAAAACCATTAATTTGGTTTAATAACTATTTGGTACATTCGAAAACAAACAATTTAAATAATATGAAAGATTTGTACACCCTAATTATGGCTGGCGGTTCAGGAACACGATTTTGGCCACGAAGCAAAACTGTAAAACCAAAACAGTACCTGAATATATTTGGAGACGACTCTTTATTGCAAGACACAATAAAACGTTTTGCTACCTTTTCTGAAGAGGAAAAAATATATATTGTATCAAGTGCAACACAGGCAAAGGTGTTGGAAGAACAAACACCAATGCTGCCTAAAAACAACCTGATTTACGAACCTGTTGGACGGAATACTTTACCTTGTATTGGTTTGGCCGCCATGTTTGCCGAACGCGAAAATCCGGACGGGATTATGGTTGTTTCTCCTTCAGATCATCTTATAAAAAATAATTCGCTTTTTAAAGACACCGTACTGGCGGCCGCAAAAATTGCCGACGAAAAGGATGGAATTGTAACCATTGGAATCACTCCAACTTATGCAGCAACCGGATATGGTTATGTACAAACAGCAGACAACATAACCGGAACTGAAAAGATAAAGCAGTTTAAAGTTGAACGTTTTGTGGAGAAACCAGATGAAGCGACGGCCACAAAATACCTGCAAGAGGGTGGTTTCTACTGGAATAGTGGATTATTTGTATTTAAGGTATCCGTGTTTCTGAAAGCAGTTGAAGAGTTTGCTCCTGAATTATACTCGGATTTAAGAAAAATTCAGGCCGAATTTGGAAAAGACAGCTACGAGCAAACCCTTGATACCATTTACCGGGCAGTTGAAAGTATTTCGGTTGACTATGGTATAATGGAGCATGCAAAAAATATTTACCTGGTTGAAGGAAACTTTGATTGGAACGACCTGGGCAGCTGGGAATCGGTATACCTTGCTGACGAAAAGAAAGACGAAAACGGTAATGCAGGTTCGGGCGATACCATGTTTCTTGATACAAAAAACTCTTATGTGTATGCCGAAGATGATAATGTTGTGGCAGTAGTTGGAATGGAAGACGTTATTGTAGTAAAAGACGGAAACACAACATTAGTTTGTAAACGCGAAAATGCTGAAGACATCAAAAAAATAGTAGAACAACTAAAAGCAGATAACAAATCACAATACTTATAACTTACAAAATGTTCGGGTTTAGCTGAAGTTTATACCTCAGTTGAATCCGGACTTTATTTTCATCCAAACACAATGCGAACTAATCAATAGCTTAATAACCAGTTTAACTAATTAAAAAAATGAACGACCTAAAAAAGATTGTAGTCGAGCGTAAAGTGTTGGTTCCCTTTGTTCTGATAACCAGTATTTTTGCGCTTTGGGGGTTTGCAAACGATTTAACAAACCCAATGGTTGCGGCATTTAAAACCGTAATGGAAATATCAAATGCCAAAGCAGCATTGGTACAGGCAGCTTTTTACGGCGGCTACGCAACTATGGCTATTCCTGCAGCCCTCATCATCAAAAAATATTCATACAAACTAGGTATAATTATCGGTTTGGCCCTTTATGCCGTGGGTGCTTTGTTGTTTTTTCCGGCGGCGCAGTACGAAATGTTTGGTTTCTTTTTGGTATCGCTTTACATTTTAACTTTTGGCCTTGCTTTTCTTGAAACTACAGCCAATCCATATATTTTGTCAATGGGCGACCCAGCAACCTCAACGCGGCGTTTAAATTTGGCGCAATCGTTTAATCCAATGGGGTCGCTAATGGGAATGATCGTAGCCTCGCAGGTTGTGCTTCCGGCCCTGGTTTCCGATGAACGTGATGAGGCGGGAAATCTGTTATTCGATTCGTTGGGAGCAGCAGAAAAAGCGGCTATCCGAACCCAGGATTTGGCAACAATTCGCGACCCTTACGTTATTCTTGGCTTTGTGGTTATACTAATGCTGGTAGTTATTGCTGTGGCAAAGATGCCTAAACGCGAAAGTGCCGACCACGAAATTCACGCCTTGGATTCGTTTAAACGACTAATAAGTAATAAAATTTACCGCGAAGGAGTACTTGCACAGGTATTTTATGTTGGCGCACAAATTATGTGCTGGACATTTATTATTCAATATGCCGATAACCTGGGTATTTCAAAAGCAGAAGCCCAACGCTATAACATTGTTGCCATGGTGCTTTTTTTAAGTAGCCGTTTTATAAGTACAGCTTTAATGAAATATTTAAATGCGCGTTTAATGCTGTTTATTTTTGCCGTTGGAGGCATGTGTACCATTGCTGGTGTAATTGTTATTCAGGGAATGATGGGACTGTACCTACTGGTAGCTACTTCGGCCTTTATGTCTCTTATGTTTCCAACTATTTACGGTATTGCCCTTGAAGATATTGGCGACGATGCTACACTTGGCGCAGCCGGCCTTGTAATGGCAATTGTTGGCGGAGCTTTAATGCCGCCTTTACAAGGCCTAATTATCGACCAGGGAACAATTGGCCCGCTTCCTGCCGTTAATTTCTCGTTTATTCTTCCGTTAATTTGCTTTGTAGTTATTGCAATATACGGACGCAGGTCGTACAAGGCGCTAAAAATTAATTAAGAAAAATCGAAATAGAACCTGATACGGGATTCATTTTTAGCCAAGGTATCAGGTTCTTTTATTCAACTCCAATTTGCAAAAGCATTACCAAGAAAATTAAAACCGAATGGAACAAAAAAGATATTGTAAAGCATTAAAGCTCGAAGATGATAAGCAATTAATTGAAGCGTATAAAAAAGTTCATGCACCCGGTGCGGCATGGCCCGAAATTACTCAGGGCATGCGTGATGTGGGTATAGTTGATATGGAAATCTATCTTTTGGGTACTCAGCTGTTTATGATAATGGATACGGTGCCCGATTTTGATCATGATTCGGCAATGAAAGAACTGGCAACCAAGCCGCGTCAGTCGGAATGGGAAGCATATGTTTCGCGTTTTCAGAAAACCAGTGCTGAGGCTTCAGCCGATGAGAAGTGGCAACTCATGGAACGCATCTATAAAATGGGCTTATAACCTGACCAGGCTATGCTCGCCCGTTTTCTTACTCAATAATATACTGACAAAAACAACGCGCCTTAATACCAATTATTTATAACCAACAAAAACCTAAAAAATGAAAATCTTTTCGTTGTTAGCAGCTATTGTATTGCTTTTAGGATGTGTTTCATCTTCCAAAAAAACAATCGAAGAACAAAAACCTCTGAAGTACCAGGAAAACTGGGAATCGTTGGCTAAACACAACGAAGAACCCGAGTGGTTTCAGGATGCTAAATTAGGAATTTACTTTCATTGGGGAATCTATTCTGTTCCGGCCTTTGGTAACGAGTGGTATCCGCGATGGATGCATTTTGAGGGAACAAAAGAATACCAGCACCATTTGGAAACTTATGGTCATCCTTCGGAATTTGGTTACCATAATTTCGCAGAACTTTTTAAAGCCGAACATTTCAATGCTGAAGAGTGGGCAACATTATTCGAAAAAGCAGGTGCCCGTTTTGCCGGCCCGGTTGCCGAACACCACGATGGTTATTCGATGTGGGATAGTGAAATCACACCCTGGAATACCAAAGACACTGGCCCTGGCCGCGATATAACCGGAGAACTGGAAAAAGCCATTAAAGGTAAAGGCATGAAATTTATTACAACATTTCATCATGCCAAACAATTACAGCGTTACAAAGGTAAAGAGGCAGAGGAGATTGCTAATAATAAAGATAATTCTCGCGGAGCATTCCGTCACAGTCATTATCCTTTGTTTGATGGTATGCCACCTACTGTCGACGATAAGAAACTGAATTATTTGTACGGAAATATCCCCGAAGACGAATGGAATGAAAAAGTGTGGTTTGGAAAACTTAAAGAGGTTATTGATAAGTATCAGCCTGATATCATTTGGTTTGATTCGTGGCTGGATCAGGTACCTGAAAACTACCGCCAAAAGTTTTGTGCTTATTACCTGAACGAAGCTGAAAAATGGGGCAGGGAAGTGGTTATTGTGCGCAAACAAAACGATCTGCCTTTAGAATGTTCTGTTGATGATTTAGAGAAATCGAGAAAAAACAAGCTCGAAGAAAAATCGTGGATGACCGATGAAACTGTATCAACCGGTAGCTGGTGTTACACGCAGGATTTAAAAATTAAACCGGCAGCCGACTTGCTTCATGTGCTCATCGATATCGTGAGTAAAAATGGGGTATTGTTGCTCAATATATCGCCTAAAGCTGATGGTACAATTCCTGCTGATCAGCAAGAAGTATTGTTAAAAATGGGCAGGTGGTTGGAAAACTATGGCGAGGCCATTTACGGCACCAGACCCTGGTATACTTTTGGCGAAGGACCAACAAAAGAACCGGAAGGCCATTTTAAAAACCATGCCGCCTTTTTAAAAATTAAATATTCGGAAAATGACGTGCGTTATACCACCAACAACGGCAATGTTTACGCCACCATACTGGGATGGCCAGGTGCAAACAAGGAGGTTTTGTTTGAGGCTTTCTCGAAAAATGAGTGGCAAAATGCCAAAGCCATTAAAAATGTTAGCCTGCTGGGATGTAACGAAACCATCGATTTTGAACTTAGCGATACCGGTTTGAAAGTTAAAACTCCTACCCAATCTGTTGATGATATGGCCATTGTTTTTAAAATAGAATTTTAAGAAAAATACCTTACAGTAAATGTAAGCCACCTCAGTTATTTGGGGTGGCTTTTTTTGTTAAAACAAATGCCGTTTTTATATGTTTCTATATTTTCAAACCCAAAGAATCAACGAATGAATGCATATCTGTTTTTAATTGGCCTCTGCGTAATTGTTATTATATCATTTTTCACCAATATTCTTGGTAAAAAGACCAAAGTTCCCAGTGTTTTACTTTTAATTATTTTGGGTGTTGGAATTCAGCAATTGTTGCATTATTTTAAAATGGAACCCGATTATTCGCAAACCCTTGAAATATTGGGAATTGTTGGCTTAATAATGATTGTGCTGGAGGCTGCTCTTGATTTGGAGCTAAAACGGGAAAAATGGCCAATTATATGGAAATCATTCACCATTGCAACACTTTCGTTGGCGTTTACATCAGTTTCAATCTCGTTTATCATTTTACTTTTTATCCCCGAGCTTGAATTTATTTCGGCTTATGTTTACGCATTGCCCTTGTCGATTCTGAGTAGTGCGATTATTATTCCAAGTGTGTCGCATTTGTCGGAGTATAACCGGGAATTTCTGATTTACGAAAGTACCTTTTCTGATATTTTGGGAATCATGATTTTTTATATGATTATAGAAAATTTGCATGTTGAGGGCATGCGACAACTTACCCTGGTAATTAGTAGTAATATTTTTATTACCCTCGTTATCTCTGTAATTCTGAGTTATTTGTTGTTGTACATCATACAAAGTATCAGGGGGAAAGCAAAATTTTTCCTCTTTCTGGCCGTATTGGTATTGTTGTATTCCGTTGGAAAATTATTTCATCTTTCATCACTCATCATCATATTAATGTTTGGCTTGCTGTTGCGCAACCACACTGTACTGCTTTTTGGTCGTTTAAAAAAGTGGTTAAGCGATTCGCGTGTCGACAGTGTTTTCGATCAGTTTAAAATGATTACTGAAGAAACATCATTCCTGGTGCGCACCTTCTTTTTCGTGGTTTTCGGAATTAGTTTACCATTGACTAGCTTAATCAGTTGGCGGGTATGGTCAATTAGTCTTATATTTTTGGTTATTTCATACCTTGTTCGCTACCTGCTTTACTTTTCAGTAGAACAGAAGAATACCATGCCACAAACCTGGTTAGCCCCCCGCGGATTAATATCAATTTTATTGTTTTTTGCTATTCCCGAATCGCTAAGGATTAACGGATTTCAAAAGGGAATTTTGTTTGTGGTAATTATTGTTACCAATATCATCATGGGATGGGCATTGGTACTGACAGGTAGAAAATCGTCGGGTCGTGCTGAAAATGAATCTACTTCTTCAACCCAATTGGAAGCTGACGGTAAAGTGAAGGAAATTCCGCTCTAAAACTTTTAGGCGGTAACCTTTTATTTTACTACTGCTTTAAGATATACCTATCGTACAAGGTGTTAATCGAGTTGGTTTCACCAATAATGGTTAAAATATCATTTTCTTTAAGAATTGTTTTTCCTTTGGGGGCAAACACCTCTGAACCACGCTCGATAAATACAACCAGCACGTTGTTGGGCAGGGTTATATCCATAAGTTTTTTATCAATAAAACTACTGCTTTCGTTCTCTTTCTTTAGAGCAAATGAAATGTACTGTTTATCGTGTAAAAGATATTCAATAAGTTCCTGGTCAGTCTTAAACGAGAGCATATCTTTTATAAAATAATCGCGTTCAGCAAGGTCCAGTATCCCACTCAGAATTCGAAGTTGTAATTTTGGTTTTTGGTCAGAATGAACCAAAAAGAAAAAAACATTAATTGCTTCCTGTTCTTCGTCATTATTTTTTCGAACGGTTTTTGTAATCTCTTGCTCTGCAAGAACAATGTGTAGCATTGGGGTGTCAATATTCTGATGAATCATGTAATGAAATGAAACACCCTGAACAGTTAGCAACGAATCAATGGGACTGGTATTTGTGAATTCTTTGCGTAGGTTTTCTTCAGCAATATTCAACCGTTGTGCAAACGATTTGGAAACGGTTTCAATAACTTCATCAAAGTGGGCTGTCTGTGTGCAACGGCTAATTTTTGCCCTTACCAGCATTTGGTTGAACTGATCATCTTCACGCAATCCTTTTTCCCGAAGAATAGTCATAAATTCGTTTTCCAATTCATCATGCTGGTGCTTGCCCAGCAAGGCAAACCAATGAAAAATTGCTCCTTCCCGTTTTACACGCTGCCTTACGTAAAAGCGGTACCACAAATAGGTGATAAAAATGGTAAACAGGGTAAAAACAACGGGCCAAACACCCATAAAGAACATAAGGCCAAGCGATGTCAGAATACCAAAAATTTGCATAAAAGGATAAAGTGGCGAATGGTATCCCGGATCGTAGGATGCAATTTTACTGTTACGAAAAACGATAACCGAGAAATTGATGGCAATAAAAATGATAAGCTGAAAGGTGCTGGCTAATTTTACAATACCCTCTTCAGTTAAAAAGAGTATAAAAAGTATGATAAGAATAGCGGTTAAAATTATTGACGGTATTGGAGTGCCAAAGCGGCTGATAGATTTAAAATAGGACGAAAAAAGTTTATCGCGACTCATAGCAAGCGGATAGCGCGATGTAGAGAGCATTCCTGCATTTCCGGTTGAAGCAAAGGCTAAAATGGCCGAAACAATGATAAGGTAGAGTCCGATTTTTGCAGGCAGCCACTTAAAAAGTTGTTCGGCAGCAGTGGCAACAGGCGACAGGTCGTTTGCCAGCGTATTTTTATCCACCACGGCAACAATAATGTAAACACCGGCAACATAAATAAACATTATTACCGCAAGCGATAAAGCCATGCCAAGTGGAATATTTCGCTCTGGTCGTTTGATTTCTTCGGCAACACTGGCAATTTGTGTTAATCCCAGGTAGGAAACAAAAACAAAGCCTGTTGTAAAAATAAGTCCTTTTGTACCGTGAGTGAAAAAGGTGTCAAAATTGTCGGCAATTTGCACGGGTTCAGCTGACGACGAAAAGATTATGGCCCGCAATCCTTCGGCTATAAATAGCCCGATAGTAACCAGTAAAATAATTACAAAAATCTTTTGAATGCCGGATGATTTTTTTGCTCCAAAAATGTTGATTATTGTGAAAACAAAAGCAAAAAATACTGCCGTTTCTTTTATGGGGATATCCCAAAAAATGGAGGTGTAGGCACCGATACCAACCAATGCAAAAGCCGTTTTTAACGACAATGCAATATATTTTCCAATGCCCCCAATTGTACCAAACATTGGGCCCAAACTTCGGTCGAGGAAATAGTAGGTTCCGCCAGCACGCGGCAGGGCGGTGGCAATTTCGGCAATGCTAAACATGGTTGGCATAATTAATATGCCGGCAAGAAAGTAGGCCAGAATGACCGAGGGGCCGGTATATTGCGATGCAATTCCGGGGAGCAAAAAGAACCCAGAGCTAAACATAGCCCCGGTGCTTATGGCAAATACATCAAATAATCCCAGTTCCTTTTTTAACTTCATCTGTACTTTTTATTTCTACTTATGTAATATTTATACAGTTAAGTGGAATAAAAAGTTTAGCTGTCGTAAAACATCTCGGAATAGGACTGTTGCAAAAGCAGGGGGTAAGAGTTATATGGTATTGAGAATAAAAAAGGTTGCCAATTTTTTTTGACAACCTTTTTCTCTACTAGCCCAGATATGATTTTAATAATTTGCTACGCGATGTATGTCGTAATCGTCTGATAGCCTTTTCTTTTATCTGCCTTACCCTTTCGCGGGTTAATCCAAATCGTTCACCGATTTCCTCCAAAGTCATTTCCTGGCACCCTATGCCAAAAAATAGTCTTACAATGTCACTTTCTCGCTCAGTCAATGTTGCTAACGCGCGATGAATTTCTCTAGCCAGCGACTCCATGATAAGGCTTTTGTCGGCGTTTGGCGAATCGTTATTTACCAAAACATCAAGAAGACTGTTGTCTTCTCCGTCAACAAAAGGTGCATCAACCGACACATGTCGGCCAGATACTCGTAAAGTATCAGCAACCTTATCTGCAGGTAATTCTAGCGATTCTGCTAATTCTTCCGGCGAGGGCTTGCGTTCGTGTTCTTGCTCAAATTTTGAGAATGCTTTGTTGATTTTGTTCAACGAACCTACCTGGTTCAATGGCAAACGAACGATACGCGATTGCTCTGCAAGCGCTTGAAGAATAGATTGGCGAATCCACCATACTGCGTAAGAAATGAACTTAAAACCGCGGGTTTCGTCGAACTTTTCGGCTGCTTTAATCAAACCAAGGTTTCCTTCGTTAATTAAGTCGGGTAAGCTAAGTCCCTGATTTTGGTACTGCTTTGCCACCGATACTACAAATCGAAGGTTTGCTCTTGTTAATTTCTCCAAAGCCGCCTGATCGCCTTTTTTAATCCGCTGTGCTAACTCCACTTCTTCCTCTACAGTAATCAGCTCTTCCTTACCAATTTCCTGCAAATACTTATCTAAAGAGGCACTTTCACGGTTAGTGATTGACTTGGTGATCTTTAGTTGTCTCATATGTAATCCTTAAAAAATCGTGCAAATATAGAACATTAATAACTAATGGTCAAGGAGAAAGCACATCGTATTTTGTTATTAATACAAAATTAAAGGTTGTAGCTCTGGGTTTTTAGTTTTCCAGGCCAAAAACATAATATGCTGATTCTCCGTTAGGATAAACGCCTTCAACCAATATTCCTCCTCTCGCATTTCCTACTTCTCTCTTAAAATCGCCAACTTCGTAAATAGGCTTTTTATTTACCGAAGTAATAATAAAACCTTTTTCGAGGCCGGCATCTTTTAGTTTTCCTTTCTCTAATTTGGTAATCATTATACCGCTTCTGATTCCCAATTCTTGTTTAACATTGTTGCTTACGGCTTCAAATTCGGCGCCCAAAACTGTCATGTTGTCGCGCACAATCTCGGTGTCGCCGTGTTTGTTACGTAAGGTAACGGTAAATTGTTTCTTTTCATTGTCTCTAATTACAACAATATCTACGTCGTCTCCCGGGCGGTACTGACTTACTTTTTCCTGAAGCTCGGCGGCTGTTTTTGTTTTCTCACCATCAACACTAATGATAACGTCTTTTTCTTTTAAGCCAGCCTCGTTAGCTGCGCCGTTTTCAACAACTCCACCAATATAAACACCTTCAACCTTGTCAAGGTTCAGTTCTTCGGCAATTTCGGCATTTACGTCACCAATATTTACTCCCAGTAATGCACGTTGCACTTCACCAAATTCTTTCAGGTCCTCAACCACTTTTTTTACAATTGACACGGGAACAGCAAACGAATAACCGGTAAACGACCCCGTACGCGAAGCAATCGCAGTATTGATTCCCACCAGGTTTCCCTGCTGGTTAACAAGTGCACCACCACTGTTTCCCGGGTTTACGGCAGCATCGGTTTGAATAAATGATTCAATGCGGTACTGGTCTTGGTTGATTCCTAAATTACGACCTTGCGCACTAATAATTCCAGCAGTAACTGTTGATGTAAGATTAAAGGGATTTCCTACGGCCAATACCCATTCTCCCAGCTGCAGGTTGTCGGAGTTACCATAAGTTAAATAGGGTAAGTCTTCTGCCTCTACCTTAAGCAAAGCAATATCTGTAGATGGATCGGCACCTACCAGTCGGGCTTCAAATTCTCTTTTATCGTTTAAAATTACTTTTATATTCTGGGCATTTTCAATTACGTGGTTGTTGGTAATTATAAATCCATCTTCTGACATGATAACACCAGAACCAAAGCCCTGGCGTACCTCCGGCTGGCTTCTTAAACCAAAAAACTCGTCGAGAAATGGATTTCCGCTCGACCACTGGCCGGTACGAACCGATTGTGTGGCAATGTGTACTACAGCATGTACCGATTTTTGAGCGGCAAACGTTAAATCGGGTAGTTGTTGTTCACTGTTGGCGGGTAGATTAATATAGCGGGCAGCCTGCTCTTCTTTTATAGTTACAACCTGTGTTTTATCAAAAAATGTACTGTAAGCCCAAACGGCAACAAAAGCACCTGCAATTACAAGTAAAAATGTCAGCGAAATTCTTCCTACTTTTTTCATAACTTAAAATTTTAAAATACGTTCTTGTTTTCTTTTTCGGTGTATTAAGAACGCAAATTTACTGCCACTGTTTTGCTTATCCCTTGGGCTGTACGTCTATTTTGCATAATTTAACACCCTGATAGGTGCTTTGTTAAAAAGTTAAAAACAAATCATTCTTATACTGAAACTATGTCAGTTTGTCTTGTCAGTGTTTGCTGAAATAGTACGACAATTCAGCTTACAATTAAAAACACAATTCAAAAATCTATCTCTCGGGAACTTTAAACCATTTGGTATCCAGCTCAAATGCTTTATAGTTTGTTATGTAGTTTAAGGCCTCGTGAGGAGTTTCTGCCACATAATAAAGTTTCCTGTAAATATCTTTTGCAAACAATTCGACATATGAAAGCTCAAATTGTTTAAACAAGTGGTCGAAAAAATTATTTGTGTTTACAAAAACAATAGGTTTGGTATGGTAAGAAAGCTGGCGCAGGGTCATTACTTCCAATATCTCTTCCAGTGTTCCAAAACCGCCGGGAAGGGCGATAAATGCATCTGATATTTCACGCATTTTTTCCTTACGTGTCATCATATCAGGGGTAATAATTACCTCGTGTGCATTGTCTGAGGTTAAGGAACGCTCAATCATTTTTTCAGGGATTATGCCAATTGTTTTGCCACCTGCTTCTACCGCGGCAACAGTTGCTGCTTCCATCAGACCAACATTAGCACCTCCATTTACCAGTGTATGCCCTCCTTGTCCGATGAGTTTACCCAACTGTTGGGTTGCTTCAAAATAAACCGGATTAATTGCATTGCTGGAAGAACAGAAAACACAGATATTCATGATTTTAAGTATGAGTAATGAGTAATTAGTAGTGAGAAAAAATCCGGGTTAGAGCCCGGATTTTTCTATGTAATTTTGAAATTAATTTTCAAAAAGAAAGAGAAAAATTTTGTACTGGAGAGCTATTCTTTCTCGGTACTCAGTACTTTTATTCTCAAATCTGGCTTACGCATCAATATTGGCGTAAGTAGCGTGGTCTTCAATAAATTTACGACGAGGAGGTACATCGTCGCCCATTAACATCGAGAAAATATGGTCGGCTTCTGCCGCATTTTCAATGGTTACCTGCTGTAGGGTACGTTGCTCGGGATTCATGGTAGTTGACCAAAGTTGCTCGGCGTTCATCTCTCCCAAACCTTTGTAACGTTGCGTGTGCACTCCACTTTCATTTCCATCAGCCCATTCTTCGATTAAAGCCAAACGTTGCTGCTCATTCCATGCATACGCTTCCTTTTTACCTTTTTTGATGAGGTAAAGCGGTGGGGCCGCAATATACAAGTGACCGTTTTTTATCAGGTCGTTCATGTAACGGAAAAAGAAGGTCATTATTAATGTTGCAATGTGGCTTCCGTCCACATCGGCATCGGTCATAATCACAACTTTATGATACCTAAGTTTTTCCATGTTTAAGGCTTTCGAGTCTTCCTCGGTACCGATGGTAACACCTAAAGCAGTAAAAATATTTTTAATCTCTTCGTTTTCGAAGATTTTGTGTTGCATGGCTTTTTCCACGTTCAGAATTTTTCCACGCAAGGGAAGTATTGCCTGTGTTCTGCGGTCGCGACCTTGTTTGGCCGTACCGCCTGCCGAGTCTCCCTCGACAAGGAAAACCTCACATTGAGCAGGATCTTTCTCAGAGCAGTCGCTAAGTTTTCCCGGTAAGCCACCTCCCGATAGTGCATTTTTTCGTTGCACCATTTCGCGGGCTTTACGCGCTGCATGACGTGCCTGTGCTGCCAAAATTACTTTTTGAACGATTTGCTTGGCTGCTTTGGGATTTTCTTCGAGGTAGTTTTGCAGGGCTTCGCTGGTGGCCTGGTCAACCGATAAGCTTACTTCGGAGTTACCCAGTTTGGTTTTGGTTTGTCCCTCAAACTGTGGTTCGGCAACTTTTACCGAGATGATGGAGGTTAAACCTTCACGAAAATCGTCGCCACTAATGTCAAATTTTAGTTTGGCGAGCATTCCACTATGATCGGCATAGTTTTTCAAGGTACGGGTTAAACCACGGCGAAAACCGGTTAAATGGGTTCCTCCTTCAATGGTATTAATGTTGTTCACATACGAGTGAATATTTTCGGAAAAAGAAGTGTTGTATTGCAAGGCAATCTCTACCGGAATACCATTTTTTTCGGTAGTAATATGTACCACCTCATCAATAAGTTTTTCACGGGTGCCATCCAGGTATTCAACAAATTCTTTCAATCCTTCTTCCGAGAAAAACTCTTCTGATTTAAAAGAACCATCTTCAAGGGTTTCCCGTTCGTCGGTAAGTTTAAGTTTAATTCCTGCATTCAGGAATGCCAATTCGCGCAAACGGGCCGATAGTATTTCGTATTTATATACCGTTGTGAGAAAAATACTGGTATCGGGTTGGAAAGTTACATTGGTTCCTGTTTTATCAGTTGTTCCCACAACCTGCACATCTCCCTGTGGTTTACCAGTTGAATATTCCTGCACATAAATTTGCCCTTCGCGGTGTACTTCGGCTTTCAGGTAAGTGGAAAGTGCGTTAACACACGACACACCAACACCATGCAAACCCCCTGAAACTTTGTATGAGTCTTTATCGAATTTACCACCGGCGTGTAAAACGGTCATTACAACCTCGAGGGCCGATTTGTTTTCTTTGGAGTGTTTTGCAGTTGGTATACCACGGCCATCGTCTTTTACCGTGATGGAATTATTTTCATGAATGATAACATCAATATTGTTGCAGTAACCCGCCAGGGCTTCGTCAATAGAGTTGTCCACTACCTCGTAAACCAAATGGTGTAAGCCTTTTTCGTTTACATCGCCAATATACATGGCAGGGCGTTTTCTTACTGCTTCCAATCCTTCAAGCACCTGAATACTATCGGCAGAATAGTTTCCATTGCCGTTGTTTTGGACTTCATTTTTTTCAATTTCGCTCATCTCTCTGTTTTAAAATTAAATCCTTTAAAATAAAATAGTTTCCCCCGCAAAAAAGCTTTAAAAACTTTTCGAAGAAAACTAGTTGATTTTCAAGTTCTTATCTTGCTTTAAAAATGATCTGATAATCACGTCACAAATATATAAAAAATAGGCAGAAAACAGCGGTTTTACGTGTGTTAAAAGACCTTATTTTTCAACAAGATATCAACCTCTGAATGAGTGTTTAGGTGCTTGAAAATTCGTGTCAACGAATTACACGGATTTCACGAATTATATCATTAGACAGGCAGTCCTCGAGAATGATTTTAAGGTTCGTGTAATTCGTGAAATTAATGGATGAAAAAAGGAGAGCATTGGCTCTCCTTTATCCAAATTGATTGATTATGCCAGTTGTTAAAACGAATAACTTATTCCGGCCAGCATATTAAAGCTTTGAACCGGGTATCCGAACCAGCGTTGGTATTTTTGGAATCCAAAATTATTTAGTTGCGCAAAAGCAGCGAATTTATTGGTTAGCTGATAATTGCCTTTAAGGTTTAAATCGAAAGCAGCATCGAGGTTGTTTGATTTATATGTTGGCGGCAGGGCTACGGCGGTGAAATTTCGAGGATCAGGTTGCTGAATAACCAATGCTTTTCGTTCGCCCATTAAAAAAATATCGGCCGACAAACTAAGTTGTTCATTTACTTTGTAGCCAATGTTTAAGGTAGCGTCCCACGTTGGTAGGTTCCAGGCTTCTTCTTGTTCGTCGAGTTTGTAGTTGTAGTAATTAACTGATGCTGTTAATTCTAGCTTATCTGTTGAGGCGTGAAACACTTCGGCATTTAGCTTTAGTCTGTTTGTGTTGTCGTAAAGCACCTTAAAAGTATTGTCAGTCACAAGTGGTGCCGGATTGTAATCGGGGTCGAAATAAAGGCTTTCGCTTAAATAATAAAATGGTTGGTTATCGGTAATGGAATACTCGGCTGAAACTTTAAAATTGGTTTTTTTCGAAAGTTTGCCATCAAAACCACCATAGAAACGAAATTTTTGGAAGGCATTCATAACATCGTGTTCCGGATCAGTAAATGGGTTTTCGTAGGCAATTTTAGAGTAGTGGTTGCTGATATACTTGCCATCAATTCCGGCGTAAAGGCTAATCAGTTCAGGTACGGGTGTCCAGTTGGCGCGTATGTTTGGCGATAGTTTTGCTACAGCATCTTCGTCAGAGACCATGGCAAACCAGGTGTTAACACCTAATTTTAGGTTGGCAGTTTCGTCGCCGATAAACCAGGCAGGTTTAGCGTGTATAATGATTTGCGAACGGTTTCCGATGGCGGAGTCGGCCTGCAGAAAAATATCGCTGGCCTGGGTGTATAAAATACCGCCTTCAAGCAGTCCTACGCCTGTAATCATTGGTTGTTGCACATCCATTATAAAATTAGCATAATGCTCGCGCTGATCGGTTTTTGTACCAAAATAATGGTAGCTAAAATTAAACCCGATGGTTGCATCATCGTATTCGGCAGTTGGGTTTTTAAGTCCAATGTTTATACCTCCTTTGGCAAACGATTGTTTGGTGTCGAAATAGTTGATATCCTGATTATTTTCGAGTAGCGGATCGGGCACAGCCACTAAAGGGTAGCCATAATAGTTAAAAGCATCGTGTTTAAAATCGATGTTCACCGATAGTACATTGTCGCGAAACAGGTGTTTCACAAACAGGTCAATTTCGTTTTTCATAAAAGGAGCATCCACTTTGTTGCCTCCTTCCAGTTCAATTTTATCGAACGAAGAAAGGTGCATGGCATGAATTCCGAACAGTGAATTTTTTGAGTTGACATTATTAAAAAACACTTCGCCGTAGGGGCGGAAAGTTGTGCCCAGTCCGGCACGTACCAGTCCATAACCGTTGTCTTGTGGTGCTTGTGTTTCAATAATAGCGGCTTTTAACGGATTTACCGAGAATGAACTAAAAACCGGCTGGCTGTTTATGGTGTAATTAAACGTTGGCTTTTGGTGTTCTGTCTCGTCAATGGTTGGCATGCTGTTTAATTTGTTGGCGTCCGAAAGTGTTGGTTTGTAGGCTTTTGTTACCTCTACTTCCTGGGTTAAGGTGTCGCGTTGAGCCTGAGCAGCCAATCCTATTCCCATTAAGATAATTACAAGTATATATTGAATTGATTTAAACATGTTGCGCATTTTTAATTGTGTTTAATTTCCATTTGGAACGAGCTGTCTACTGCATTTTGCTGTTGTTGTGCTTCTTTTGAAAGGATAACATCCAGGCGTTGTTGAGCTTCTGCTTTTATTCCGTCGGTGTCATCGTTATAATTTTCGGCAAGGCTTTTTAAGGTGTGTTTCGCCTGAAACTGGTCGTTGTTGTCTTCGTAAATACTGGCCAGCAGTAGAAATGCTTTCCCCAGCCAATAGGTGTATGGCGTTCCTTTTTCAATAAAATCAACTATTTCTTCTTCGGATTTGGCTTTATTGTTCTCGCGGTAATAAATTTCGGCTAACAGGTATTTGGCCTCGGCACCTTGCTCAAGTTTGGTGTCTTTAGCTACATCGCGCAGCGGACTTATTGCCGAGCTTAAATTGCCCAGTTCGTAATTTGATTTCCCAATGGCATAATCGGTTTCTTTTTTAAGGGCATCGTTGGCTACGTCCGATTTTTTTACTTTTTCGGCTGCTGGTATAACCTGCTGGTAGTTTTTGTCAATAAGGTGACACCGCATTTGGCCGGTGTTGGCGCGCAGTAAATTCCATTTTCCTGTTGCTTTTTCTTCAAGTCGGTTAAAAAAGGCAAGTGCATTACTGTAGTTACCGGCATTATAGGTTAATTCCGATGCGCGTGATAATGCCTGTTCTGTAAAAATATTATCGGCCTGGTTGGCCACAAAAGTATAATGAGTGTTAGCCGCCTTGTAATCGCCATTTTTATAATGAGTTTCAGCCAGATAAAAATGAGCATTGGTAACATAGGCTCCGTTTGGGTACTGGTTCAGGTATTGCTGAAGCTGACGTTCAGCACCATCCTGCCCTGCCATGTAAACGCGTTCGGCAGCCGAGTAGGTTAGCTGGTCTTGTTCCGAAGCACTCACACTTACATTGCCTCCTAAACGTCGCACGTAAGCAAAGTAGGCGTCAACATTGTTTAGTTCAACATAGCAATTTTTAATGCCTTGCAGAGCCGAATTGGCTTCGGGTGTGCCTTTGTAGTTTTCAGCAACTTCTTTGTACTGGCGAAGGGCTTTGTTAAACTCGCCATTGTTATAATTAACCAGCCCCAACTGAAGCAGTGCATTGCGGTAAAAATTACTGTGCTGATGGTTTTCAACAATTTCCTGGTATTGCTGAACAGCCTCAAAACTGTTCCCGATTCGCTCGTTTGCACGGCCCAGTTCGTAAAGGGCATCGTCGTAATAGTCCGATTCCGGAAACTCTTTTGTCAGCTTATTCAGGTTGTTTATTTTATCCTGTTGTTTTCGTTGTAGTCCCTGGCAAAAAGCAATTTGCAGTAAGGCGTAATCGGCTTCAAGCATTTTTATGTTGTAAGCCTTTTCGTAGCTGTTAATTGCCTGGGCATAATTGGTGTTTAAAAAATAGTAATCGCCAATGCGGTTGTAGGCGTCGGCAATTTTAGGTGTGCGTTTCCCATCCATTTTTTCAACATAGCGGGTAAAGCCCTGGTGCGCTGCCTCTTTGTTGCCGGTTTTAAGGTAGGCATAGGCCATGTTATAGTCGGCACTTATGCCTTCATCGGTGCTGGTGTTTGAGCTGCTTTGCACAAACTTATTGTAAGAAGCAATAGAGTTGTTGTAATCGCCAACCCGATATAAGGCTTCTGATTTCCAATACAATGCCCTCGACTTAATATCGGCGTTAAAGCTTCCGTTATTCAACGACAGGTCGAAATATTCTATGGCCTGGTTATAGGCAAGGTTGTTAAAAAGCTCCAGCCCGCGGTAAAAAGTTACCCGTTGGTAAGCCTTTAAAACCTGGGGTGTCTTATTCTGAATCTTTTCAATTGACTCTATGGCGTCTTTGTAATTTTTTGTTACCATGTACACGTCAACCAGAATTTTGTAGGCTTCTGCATTTTTTGGCGAGTTGGGGTATTCGGCAATGTAGCGGTCAAAAGCTTTTATGGTTTCGTTAAAGGGCGAATACGATAGCTCGTAGGTTAATTTCGCATAACTAAACAAGGCATCTTCTTTAATTTCCGGATTAAAATTAAACTCAGAAGCTGCATTGTAAGCTGTTTTTGCTTTTTCCTTTTCGTTAAGTTTTATAAAACAATCGGCCAGGTGGTAGTAGGCGTTTTGTGTCATCTCATCTTCTCCGGTTGCAGCTTTTTGCAACAAGTTAGCTGCTTCGCTGTAATTTCCGGTGTGGTAATAACAAAATCCAAGGATGTAGTTCTCTTCGCGTGTTTTTGGGCCTGAGGTTGCAAAATATGATTCAAGGTAAGGGATAGCCTCCTGGTATTGGTGCAAATGAAAATACGAATCACCGATTATCCTTGAAAGTTCATTTTTATGCTCTTCAGGCACATCGTTAATAACAGAGGTGGTATAACTTACTACTTCGTTGTATTTTTTTTGTTTGTAGTAAATATGGCTAACATAAAGTGGAATAACCTGAGAATAAGCCGGGTCGTTGTTTAAGGCTGTAAACCCTTGCAAAGCCGCATCATACTCCTCATTCAGGTATTGGATATGAGCACAATAATAGGTTGCGGGTTTGCTGTAAATGTTATTCGAATTTCTAATAGATAAAAATTCTTTGTAGGCCAATTCCGTATTTCCCTGCTCCATATTGGCAAAACCATTTTTATATTGCAGCTCAATGCGCTCGGTTTCCGGCAGGTCGTTACGATCTATTTTTGCAAAGGTGCGCAATGCCACTGTGTATTGGCGCTTATCAAATTGATTTACACCAAGGTTAAACAAGGCACTGTTGATATATGGACTTTCGGGGTAGGTTTTAACAAAAGTACCAATGAGTTTGTCGCCCGATTTGTAGCCGGCATGCAGCGCTGAAACTGATTTAAAATATTCTGCTTCGGAGTACAGCTCTGATTTTGCATCAACCTGATTCTGAATTTTTTCAAATTGCCGGTAGCTCGAAATGTACTTTCCTTTAGCGTACAGCTCTTTAGCGATGTCGATATCCTTTCTTACATTATCAAACCAGGCAGTTTGTTGTGCAGATGCCGATTGATAAGATCCAATGATGAAAAAAAGAAATATCAAAATTTGAATTGTTCTCATGCTTAATTTCTTGTTTTTAATGTATTTTCTGTTGCCAAACAATTGTTTTAGATAACAACGAACTAAAATAGCTATTACATATATGCCAAACGGCTGTTAATGTTTGTAATTCTTAACAAAAAACTGTTTATTTCTTTCCTTTATTATATGAGCAGATAAAAAATTTCAAACTAATTTAGTTGCACGACATATTTTATGGACAAGAATACAGTTATACAGTTGCTCGACTCGAGTATTTACCAATACGAAAACCTGGTACTTTCAGAAGTAAATATTGAAGTAAAAGCCGGTGAGTTTATTTATGTAATTGGCAAGGTAGGAACGGGAAAGTCGAGCCTGATAAAAACTTTAAATGCAGAATTGCCGCTGTATTTTGGTACAGGTCGTGTGTTTGATTTTGACCTGGTTGGCATAAAAAGCAGAGAAGTGGCACAGCTCCGAAGAAAACTGGGAGTGGTTTTTCAGGATTTCCGGCTGCTTACCGACAGAAATGTACATGCTAACCTGTCTTTTGTACTGAAAGCCACAGGCTGGAAAAACAAATTTGAAATAGAACAGCGTGTTAATGAAGTGCTCGAACGGGTAGGAATGTCGCATAAAAAGGAAAAATTTCCGTATCAGTTGAGTGGGGGCGAGCAGCAGCGCGTAGTTATTGCGCGAGCCATTTTAAATCACGCCGATATAATTTTGGCCGATGAGCCTACGGGAAATCTCGACCCGGAAACTTCGGAAGAAATTCTTGAGCTGTTTATTCAGTTAAATAATGAAGGAAAAACCATTTTAATGGCCACTCACGATTATGCAGCCATTGCCCGAAAGCCCGCGCGAACCTGGGTTTGTGCCAACGGAAAACTGAACGACTCGGCTAAAATTACCGAGGAATTAGCTTTTGAAAACCTCTTGGAAAAAAATGTATAATTAAATCAGCTCTAAAAACAAGTGCTGAAGTACTTTTTCTTCGTTCTCCCAGCGCAATTCTTCCGCAGCCGTTTGAAGGTTTTCTTTCCAGATTTTCCTTTTTGATGGATTTAGCAAAGCTTCGTTAATGGTTTTTGCCAACTCTTTGGGTTGGTGCGATAAGGCAATTGCACCAATGGCATACGCCTCAACAATCGCTTTCATTTCAGGCAGGTTACTTACCACCACCGGTACTCCTGCATGAATATAATCGAAAAGCTTATTGGGAAGAGCAAAGCGGTAATTCAAACCCAGATCCTCCTCAATTGATAAACCCAGGTTAGCCATAGGTGTTAATTTAGCTAATTCATCAATCGGAAGCCTACCGGTAAACTGTACCTTCGCCTCAAGTGCTTCTTTTTTAACCAGGTTCTCCAGTTGTTGTTTTATATCGCCATCGCCAGCAATAATCAGTTTAGCTTCAATAAAATGCATGGCTTGTATGGCCTGTTCAAGTCCCCGGCCAATATTTAATGCCCCCTGGTACAGGATTGTTTTCTCCTCACTATCGACAGAAATGGCTTGTGTCCTATTTTTCTGAAGCGGAATGTTTCTGACCACCTTAAAACTGGTTTGGTACTTTTGGTTGTAAATATTGGCTATAGAGTTACAAACGGTGTAGCAATAGTGAATGTTTGGCAGCATTTTCCGTTCCAATCCTTCCCAAATCCTTTTTACCCGGGGGCGTTGTATAAGTTCCGGAACTTCTGTAAAATATTCATGACTATCGTAAACCAAAGTTATTCCTTTCAGTTTCGACACCAGGTAGTTGGCCGTTAGGGTATCCAGGTCGTTGGCTAATAAAATATCTGCTTTTTTAAACAATAAAAACAAGAATAAACGAAGGTTGAATTCGGCATAAAAACAGGCCCCTTTTTTAAAAAACAAGCGCATCCGTTTGGTTGCATAGCTTCTACTTACCTCAAGGCTGTTAGGTAGCAAACGTCCAATTAGTAGCACCGAAAATCCCATTTTTTCGAGCGATGTGCAAACTTTGTGCACGCGGTTGTCGGCCACAAGATCGTTGGTAACTGAAACAATTATTTTTTTTGTTTTGGTTTTCAAGGTGGTTTTCTGATTTCGTGTAAATATAGAACTTTTGTTGGGGCAAATTATTTTCTCAATCTATATTTTCTGCATTGATTCTTGTCTAACCCTGTATTTATCCGAAACCAAGTCTTGTTCGTAAACAAGTAACTTTCTTCTGGCTTCTGTATTCGGGCTTACAACTTTCGTATATCTTTGCAGGAAATTTATTTTTATGATTCGTTTTTCTGAAAATCATTCGCTGAAAGCGCACAATACATTTGGCATTGATGCCAAAGCAAAATATTATTTCGAATTTACAGAATTGGAAGATTTGGAGGTTTTTCTAAAATCAAACCAAAGCTGGAAAAACGAAAAGCTTATAGTTTTAGGCGAGGGGAGCAATATTTTGTTTTTGAACGATTTTGATGGATTGGTAATTCATCCGAATGTGCCGGGAATGAATTCGGTTTGGGAAGACCGTAATCATGAATGGATTGAAGTTGGCGCCGGAGAGGTGTGGGATGAATTTGTTGAATACGCCGTAAACCGGGGCTTGGGCGGAGCTGAAAACCTATCGTTAATACCTGGAAAAACAGGTGCTGCGCCGGTACAAAATATTGGCGCTTACGGCCAGGAAGTGTGCCGTTTAGTGGAAAAAGTTAAAGGCTTCGACCTTGAAAAAGGTTGCGTTGCTGAGTTTACCGCTGCCGAATGTGAGTTCGCCTACCGCAACAGTATATTTAAACACTACCTTAAAAACCGTTTTATCATCACCTCAGTAATTTTTAGGTTGGATAAGTTTCCTGAATTCAACCTGGGCTATGGTCAACTGGAGAAGCAAGTGAAAGAAAAAGGTGAAATTTCGCTAAGCACTATACGTGAGGCTGTAATTGAAATACGCTCATCAAAATTACCAGATGTAAAGAACCTGGGTAATGCCGGTAGTTTCTTTAAAAATCCGGTGGTACCAAAAGAACTGGCAGAGCAGTTGCAAGTAAAATATCCGGAGTTACCGGTTTATGCTGCCGAAAATAACCAGGTAAAACTAGCTGCAGGTTGGTTAATTGAGCAGGCCGGGTGGAAGGGGAAGCGCCTTGGCGATGCCGGAGTACATGCGCAACAGGCATTGGTACTGGTTAATTATGGAAAGGCTACCGGTAATGAAATTTACGCCCTTTCGGAAGATATTTTTGATGCTGTAAACACGCAATTTGGTGTGAAACTGGAACGCGAAGTCAACTGCATTTAAGCCGATTCTAAAATTTTATGCATAAAAAAATCCCGGCGTCCACTCCGGGATTTTAATTTTGTTGTTGATGTTGTGTCTTACAATTTTTTCAGGTTTGTGCTGCAAAAATACAAATTGTGCGCTTCATAAAAATGACCTTTGTCATGCAACTTTTTAAAGCCGCAAACCAATCCTTGTTTTGCTTGTTGTTTTAGCAGGCATAGTGCTGCCTTTTTCCACATAATAAGAAAACAACAAACAATGCAAAACACCAATAATTTAATTCATGCAAGTTCCCCTTACCTCAGGCAACATGCAAACAATCCTGTGCACTGGCAGTCCTGGAACGAAGAGTTAATTGAACAGGCAAAAGCAGAAGATAAGCTATTGCTGGTGAGTATAGGCTATGCCGCCTGCCACTGGTGCCATGTTATGGAGCACGAGAGTTTTGAGGATGAAGAAGTTGCGGCAATAATGAATAAATATTTTGTGTGTATAAAAGTAGACCGCGAAGAACGCCCCGATGTTGACCATTATTACATGAGTGCTGTTCAGTTAATGGGGCAACAGGGAGGCTGGCCATTAAATGTTATTGCACTGCCCGATGGACGTCCGCTTTGGGGAGGAACGTATTTTCAAAAGGAGGTTTGGATGAAAAACCTTGATGCGGTGGCACGTTACTATAAAAACAATAAACCCGATGCTGAAGAATATGCCGGCAAATTACAACAAGGTATTTTCCAGGTTTTGGTAATGCCCGAAATGGAAGCAGCAAGTAAGGTAAATGCAAACCTAATTGAACGCGGAGTAGATGGCTGGAAAACACATTTTGATTGGCAGGAAGGTGGCAGGGCAGGAGCTCCCAAATTTCCCATGCCGGTGAACCTCGATTTCTTGTTGTATTACGGATTTTCGAATAACGACACCCAGGTGATGAATTTTGTGGAAACCACTTTGCTGAAAATGGCCCGGGGTGGAATTTACGACCAGGTAGGAGGTGGTTTTGCCCGCTATTCGGTAGATGACAAATGGAAAGTGCCGCATTTCGAAAAAATGCTGTACGACAACGGACAACTTATAAGTATTTATTCAAAAGCCTGGCAACAGTTTAAAAACGAGGAGTTTAAAACGGTTGTTTACGAAAGCGTGGCTTTTATTGAACGCGAATTGATGGACGAAAGTGGAGCATTCTATTCGTCGCTTGATGCCGACAGCGAAGGCATTGAAGGAAAATTTTATGTATGGAAGCAGGATGAACTGAAAACCTTGCTGCAAGATGAATACGAATTGTTTGCCGATTATTATAATGTAAATGGCCACGGTTTTTGGGAGCACAATAATTATATTTTGTTACGCAAAGAGTCGAACAGCGCATTTGCCCAAAAATATGGACTAACTATTCAGCAGTTGCAGGTAAAAACGGGAAGATGGAAATATACCCTGTTAAAAACCCGTAGCAAACGTGTTCGCCCCGGACTCGACGACAAAACGCTAACATCCTGGAATGCTCTTGTTATAAAAGGTTTAGTAGAAGCATATAAAGCTTTTCAAAACGACGATTTTTTAAGCCTGGCCCTAAAAAATGCACGGTTTATTCAAAATAATTTGCTCTCTGCCAGCGGAAAAGTCTATCATAGCTGGAAAGATGGCAAATCCTCAATTGATGGTTTTCTTGAGGACTACGCCTTGCTTATTGATGCCTATCTTTTGTTATTTGAAGTAACAGGCGAACAGGATTGGTTAATGCACGCCGATAAAATGGCAGCTTATGTACAATCAAATTTTTACGATGCGAACAAACACCTGTACTATTTTATCGATAATCGTGAAAAGACGGTGATAACCAATCATTTTCAAAAAGAAGATAATGTAATACCTGCTTCCAACTCGGTAATGGCCAATAACCTTCACCGTTTGTATTTGCTGCATGCCAGGCCCGAATATTTGCAAATGGCAGAAAAAATGTTGCAATACATTACCCCTCATTTTGCCAATTACCCAATGGCGTATGCCAACTGGGGGAGCCTGATGCTAAAATTAAGCAAACCTTATTTTGAGGTGGCGATTTGTGGAATTAATGCCAGGCTGGTATTAAAACAATTACAACAAAATTTTCAACCCCATATACTTTGGGCGTTTTCTGAAACCGAAAGTGATGTTGCCTTTTTAAAGAACCGTTTCAGGCAAACTGAAGACCTGATTTACATTTGCAAAAATGGCGCTTGTCAGTTGCCTGTTGATTCGGTGGAAGAGGCCCTTAAAAAACTAGCCGCGCAATGAAAAAAACTGACGTACTGATTGTTGGGCAGGGCCTGGCCGGTACCTTACTGGCTTTCGAGCTGTATTTTGCCGGAGTTAAGTTTTGTATTGTTAATAATCCGAAAAAAAGTACGGCCACACGAGTAGCGGCGGGAATGGTAAATCCGCTGGTGTTTAAACGTATGACCAAAAGCTGGATGGTTGATGATTTGCTGCCGGTAATGAAAAAACGTTATAAAATGCTGGAAGAAATGCTGGGTGAACGTTTTTATTTCGATTGGCCTGTGGTAAAGCCACTTTCAGCCCAGGAAACCGAACTTTGGCAACAACGAAAAGCAGATAAAGCATTCGGGAAATACATTCAATCAATTACAGCAAACAGTCCTGTTAAGCACCTACAGACAGCCCCTGCTTATGGCGTTGTTCATGGATCTGGTTATTTAAAAACAGGAAATTTTCTGGAGGCAGCCAGGCAGTTTTTCCAAAAAAGCGAAATGCTGATTGAAAGCGACTTCCCAGCAACTAAGGGTAATTTTCAATACTCCGCTTTTCAGGATTTTACATTTGAAAAAATTGTATTTTGTCAGGGGCACTACCTGAACACCCATCCCTTGTTTGATTTTGTGCGCCTGCAACCGGCAAAAGGCGAAGTTTTACAAATTTATGCTCCTGATTTGTCGGAAGAATACATTTTAAACAAACGGGTTTTTGTATTACCTGTTGGAAAGCATCGTTTTAAGGTAGGTTCAACTTATGAATGGGACGATTTAATCAACATACCAACAGAAAAAGGAAAGGCATCTATTCTGGAACGCCTGGAGTCATTAATCCCAATTCATTACCGGATTGAAAAGCACTGGGCAGGCATTCGTCCGACGGTTGCCGACCGAAGGCCGGTTTTGGGTAAACATCCTGAACATCAATATTTTTATGTGTTTAACGGCCTGGGGACCAAGGGGGTGATGTTGGCTCCGTATTTTGCGGCAGAAACCAGAAAACTGTTGCAAAACGATTCCTATAAACTTAATAAGGAAGTTGACATTAGCAGGTTTTGGTAGCTTTTGTTGTTAGCTTCATAAAGGGATAAGTCCTATCAAAATTTTTCAAAATAAATTATGTTTACAACAATAAATAGTGTTATTTTAGTTTGGTTAAAAAATACACAATAACGAACTTAAGTAAATTACCAGGTAAAACTCCTCGTGGATGCATCTTTTCAAAAGCTTTTTATTTAAACTTGGTCTGGCCACATTGGTAAATCTTCTTTTTGCAGGGCAAATTGTTTTTGCACAATCCTTTGATTTTCCCGACAGCCTGGAGGCCGAATTAGCAGCAGCGCAACTTACAAAGCATTTGTCTGAAACAAACGATAGTTTACAAACCATAGATTTACTTTATAATTATTCGGTTTATCTTGATGAAAAAGGAGACCTGGAAGGCTCAACATTGTACATGGAAAAGGCACTAAGTACTGCCGTTGCCATTCAGGATAATCGCCAAATTGCGCGTGTTGGCAATTACCTGGCCACTAATTATTTAATGCTTGGACAGGTAGACATTTCAATAACTACGTATAACCTGGCACTTAAACACGCCGAGCAAACCAATGATTATTCAGAAATTGCCAAAATAAGTATGAACCTGGCTGAAAACTATAATTTTATAGGTGACTACAAGAATGCCATAAAGTTTGGCCTTAATTCTTTGAAGATTAAAGAGTCGGAGCAGGATTGGGAACGTATTTGTTACCATTACATGGCCATGAGTAATATTTTTAAAGAAACCGGCGACCTCGATAAACGGGAAGAATACATCTTGTTGGCCTACCAGATGAAAGATAAGCATGATTGTTCGGTTCCGAGCGATGTAGCCAAAATATACAATGGTTTGGGAGGGGTGGCACAGCAACGCTCGCAATACAAGAAGGCCCTGGCCTATTACGATACTTTAAAAGTGTATTGCGAAGAACACGATTTTGCCCAGGGAATTAATACCGCTTTAACCAACAGCGCATTAATTTACCAGGAACAGCAGAACTACGAGAAGGCTTTGGATTTAATTCTTGAATCGGAAAAATATGCGCACGAAACCCCTTACGATACCATTTTTGCAGATAATTGTAAAACGGAACTGTACCGGAGTTTGAATGAGCCGGAAAAAGCACTGGAACTGGCTATGAAAAATTTTAGACGGCATGAACTGGTTTTCTATAGTGCTGAACACCTTAAGTGTCTTGAGTTTTTATATGAAATAAATTTTCAATTAAAAAATTATCAGGATGCTTACCGTTGGAACGACTCCTTATGGATTTATCGCGACTCTTTAAGTAACCAGGGTGTACGCACTGCCATTGCCGACCTGGAAATGCAATACCAAACCGAAAAAAAAGAACAACAAATTGCCTTGCTTCAGGCAGAAAACCGGATTGAGCAACAGAAAAAGTTGGTGTACATTGCTATTTCTTTGGTTTTACTTTTACTGGTTGTAATCGGAACTTTATTGTATTTTAAAAACAAGCGCGAAAATCAAATTCATCGCCTTGAACTGCGGCAACAATTGCTGCGTTCGCAAATGAATCCGCATTTTTTGTTTAACGCCCTGGGAAGCATCCAGAATTTTATGTACAAAAACGAAACTAAAAAAGCGGCCACCTACCTCGGGAATTTTGCCCGCCTAACCCGTTCAATACTCGAACATTCGGCCGAAGAACAGATTATGTTGTGCGATGAGATTGATTTGTTAAAAAACTATCTAGAGCTGGAAAAAATGCGGGCAAAAGGCGGTTTCAATTATCGCATTCAAATTGCTGATGAAATGGATACCGAGTTTGTAAAAATACCTCCAATGTTGATACAACCATTTGTTGAAAATGCCGTAAAACATGGCTTGCGAAATATTAACTACCCCGGCGAGTTATTACTTGCCTTTTCCGAAACCGAAGATGAATTGCACGTTACAGTAAAAGATAATGGCCACGGGATTGGCAAAACCACTGGAAAAAAGAACCAGAATAAATCGCACCGTTCCATGTCGATGGAAATTTTTAAAGAACGACAAGCCATAATGCTGCGCCGCTATAAAAAGCAAATACAATTTATTGTAAGCGATTTGAGTATGGCCAGCCCGCGCGAAAAAGGAACAGAAGTTAAACTTACCATACCACTTTAATTATGATTCGTACAGTAATTATTGAAGACGAAATACATTTGCGGGAAATTAACCGCATGTTGCTAACCGAAAATTTTCCGGATGTGGAAATTGTTGGAGAAGCCGGACGTGTTGAAGATGCGGTTGAGTTAATAAAATCAGAAAAACCACAGCTGGTGTTGTGTGATATTGAGCTGGAAAATGGCAATTGTTTTCAGGTTTTACAAAAATGCCGACCCTATAATTTCAGGCCTGTTTTTATTACCGCTTTTAATCAGTACGCCATTAAAGCCATTAAATTTAGCGCCATCGATTATATTTTAAAACCGGTAAACGAATTCGAATTTTGCGATGCCATTCAGCGGGCTATCGACAGTATGCCTGAAAAGAATTCGCAACAACAAACCGAAAACCTGCTGGCACATGCCAACTACGGTAAAGCTAATAAAAAGGTAGTTTTACGAACTGCCGATGCCATGCACCTGGTTGATGTTAATGATATTATTTACTGTAAAAGCGATAACAGCTATACCACCTTTTTTCTCCACGATAAAAAAGAAGTTACCGTTTCAAAAAGCATAAAAGAGTTTGCCGAACTGTTTAGCGATTATAATTTCCTTCGCCCGCATCAGTCGTTTTTGGTAAACCTAAACGCCATCACAAAAATTGATAAAACCGATGGTGGTTTTATAATTATGAATAATGGCGCAGAGGTGCCGATATCGTCGCGCCGTAAGCAGCTTATTTTTGAACAGCTCGATAAACTTTAGTCTAACCGTTCATTTCTTACACGCTTTCAAATCCACAACTGGCGTTTTCAAATTCGTTACAAAAATGTTTTGTTGATTGTGTTTTCTTGCACTTGTTAAATACAAAACAACAATGCAAAAACACGATTCCAGATTGGTTCTATCTTCTTCAGACTATTTCTACTTATTTGAAAAAGAAGATATTGTATTTTGCGAAGAGCTTGATGACCAAACCACAATAAACCTGCAAAACGGACAACAATTTAGAGTAGCTTTTTCGCTTGACGAACTAAAACAGAAAATAAATCGTACCGACTTTTTCCAACCTCAAAGTAATTGTTTGGTAAACGCACAATACGTAAGCCGCGTGCAGCAAATTGCAGGTATTGAGGTTTTATTAAAAAATGGTCGTGTAATTCGGGTAAGCCCTAAACTGGCAAAGGAGGTGTTGCAGTTTTTCGAGAAATTTACACGAATTCAAATCTAAATTCTACACATTCATATTAACCCCCAAACACACCAACTGCTTAACGTAATTTTAATCAACAAAAACACTAAAATCATTCTACCATGAAAAAAAGCTTTTCACTTCTTGCAATTTTTACCTTGTGCTTTGTACTTGTAGGCCAGGCCCAGGTTAAAGATGTTGAAAAAGAAGCCAAACGACAAGGTACCAACCGAATTAACAGGAAAATTGATAAAGGAATTGACTCGGGCTTTGATGCCATTGAAGACGGCATTGGGAGTTTATTTGGAAAAAAGAAAAAGAAGAACCAGGGAAGTGTTCAACAGGTTGAGACCAGTATGCAAAATACAAGTGGAGGTTCGAATGTGGGCTCCGGAATTTCCATAGCCGGAAAAGATCCGGAAGCTGTGTTTAACCAATACGGCATGTTTCCACCTGACGGGGCAACTGATGTGCCAATTCCGGTTACCCTAAAATGGACACCAATGAATGGCAACGGTTTTAAAGCAGCCAGCTACGAACTGTATCTGGAAGAAGGCCAAACCAACCCAATGCAAATGTTGGGATCGAGACGAAGTAATACCATTGAATGCAAGGATTTAAAGCCTAACACAACTTATAGTTGGAGTTTTAAAGGACAGGCAGCTAATGGTCAATATATGCCCGGAGGCGGTGGAACTTTTACAACCGGCGACGCTGGCCCCATCAGAATGGATGTGCAGTGGAGTAAGTTTGATTTTGTGCCCGGCGATGAAGTAATTTTTTCCGATGGTCCTGATATAATGGAAGAAAATGGAGAATTCCCCAGTCGTTGGGATTTAGTTCAGGGACAAGTGGAAATTGCCAATGTTAATGGTGAAAATGTAATAATGTTTTTAGATGGCGGCGAAATAATTCCATACCTCGAAAATGCAAACGAAGATTATTTACCGGATGTTTTTACAATAGAATTTGATTATTACACGCCGAAAAATGGAAACAGGCTCTCTATTTACTTAACCGATCGAAAAAATAATCCTCAAAGTGAGTCTCAGGAGTTTGAAATTACCCCAATACGGGTTAGCACCCCTTCAAATGGTTATATCGAGCATCCTGAAAGGGATTATACTTATTGTGAGAACGGCTGCTGGACCCATGTGTCGCTTGCCTTTACTAAAGGTAAATTAAAGGTATATTTAGATGATACTCGTTTGGTAAATATTCCACGCTATACCGAAAATCCCACCGGTTTTACATTCTACCCTTATTTTGCCGATGCTTCGGAGCAAAAGGCATTTTATGCCAAAAATTTCCGCATTGCCAAAGGTGGTGTAAAATACTACGACAGGGTAATGACTGAAGGAAAAATTATTTGTAACGGCATCCGTTTCGACGTAAATAAAGCCACACTAAAACCTGAAAGTATGGGGCCAATCAACAAAATTTACGAGTTAATGAGCAAGCAGCCCGACCTTAAATTTAGCGTTGAAGGTCACACCGATGCCGATGGCGACGATGCCAAAAACCAAACCCTTTCGGAACAACGTGCAAAAGCAGTGGCCGATAAGTTAGTTGAAATGGGAATTTCAGCCGACCGTTTAGCCAGCAAAGGTTTGGGCGAAAGCGTACCGATTGATAATAACAATTCTCCCGAAGGAAAAGCTAATAACAGGCGAGTGGAGTTTGTAAAATTCTAAACCCCGAATTCGTCGTAATCATTATGAAAAATAAAAACTAAAATTATGAATTGGTATTTAAAAGTATTAAAACAGTACGCCGACTTTAATGGACGTGCCAGAAGAAAAGAGTACTGGATGTTTGTTCTTTTTAACATGATTTTTGGAATGATAGCAGGAGCTGCAGATGCCGCCCTGGGAACCTGGGGCGCCCTTAGCGGATTATATGGTTTGGCCATGTTAATTCCGGGAATAGCTGTTGGTGTAAGACGTTTACACGATACAGGCAAAAGCGGCTGGATGTTGTTGGTTGCTTTTATTCCGGTAATTGGATTTATCTGGCTGCTGATTTTGCTGGTGTCCGATAGTGCCCCCGGAAACAACGTGTACGGAGAGAATCCAAAATATCAATAGTGTTGTGTTATGAGAAAAAGACAATCACCGCTAGGTACGTTAATTTTTGCTGTAATATTTTTTACGGCTGGTCTTATGGCCTACCAGCACTTAACAAAACCTATTGCCGAGGAAGCCGAAGCTAGCAAAGGCTGGCCATCTGTTGATGGAATAATTACGCTTTCAGAAATGAATAAAACCCGCAACAGCGATGGTAATGACATGTATTCGGCCGCAGTTGCCTACAGCTATTCGGTTAACGGAAAAGCATACAGCTGTTCCGGAATTCGCGTTGTTGATGGTTCTACCAGCTCAAAAACCAGCGTAAAAAAGCAATTACGTAAATATTTTAAAGGAAAGAATGTGAAAGTATTTTACGATCCTGAATTTCCGGAAACCGCAGTGCTTGAGCAGGGAACAGGTTTTCTTTTTGGCATGTTGCTGAAACTGCCACTCCTTTTTTGCCTTGTTTCGGTGCTCATGGTTTTGGGCTTGTTTAAACGTTTGTTATTCGGAAGATAAAAGAATCAATCAAAAAAAAATAGGAAGGCATTTAGCAAAAGTGCGAAATTTTTACCTCCATACTTTTCGCATTCTGCCCGGTGCCCCAAACAAAAATTAGAAGAATGAATTCACACGAAGTAGATTACAAAATTGGCGGACACGACATTCAATACGTTGAAATTGAACTTGATCCGCAGGAAACAGTAATAGCCGAAGCCGGCGCCATGCTGTACATGAAAGAGGGTATTGATTTTCAGACCAAAATGGGCGATGGTTCAGAACCCGACAAAGGCGTTTTCGGGAAATTATTGTCGGCAGCCTCGCGCAAAATTGCCGGCGAGTCGATTTTTATTACCCATTTTACCCACCGCGGAGTGGGCAAGGGACATGTGGCTTTTGCCGCGCCATATCCCGGTACCATTGTGCCCATAGAGTTAAATGAGCTGGGTGGATCGGTAATCGTACAACGCGATGCTTTTTTGTGTGCTGCTTTAGGTACCAAAATAAGTATGCACTTTAACCGTAAACTGGGCGCCGGTTTTTTTGGCGGCGAAGGTTTTATTCTGCAAAAACTTCAGGGCGATGGGCGTGCCTTTATTCATGCCGGCGGAACACTTATTGAACACGAACTAAACAACGAAACCCTGCGCGTAGATACGGGCTGTGTTGTAGGTTTCCAGGAAGGAATTGACTTTAGCATTGAAAAAGCCGGTGGCATGAAATCGATGATTTTTGGTGGTGAAGGCTTGTTTTTGGCAACCCTGCGCGGAACCGGAAAAGTGTGGTTGCAATCCATGCCTATCAGCAAACTTATTGAACAGCTGTCGCCCGGAAGCGCAAACGCCGGTAAGGAACAACGTGGTGGCTTACTTGAAAACCTGTTGGAAGGATAATCAGTTCAGAAAATAACAAAATTAGCAGGGCTCGATTTAATAAAGGGCTAAGCTGCAATTATTTAACAAAACATAATTATTAATCTTTAAATTTTATTAAATGAAAACTCTTTTAAAAACACTTGTTTTTTCAGTACTTTTTTTTGTGGCGGCTCAGTCACAGGCACAAATTAGTGTAGGTGGCGGATTATGGTATGGCAGCGATATCAATTCAATTGGAATTAGTGTTAACGGCAAGTACGACTTTAACGAGAAATGGGCAGCAGCACCTGCGTTTACCTATTTTCTTGAAAAAGATTATGTGAAGTGGTCGGCATTGGATTTGGACGCCAATTACAATATTACCGAGTTGGAAAACATTGGTTCGTTGTACGCCATTGGTGGTTTGGGTATCACTTTCTGGAGTGTTGATTTCGACGGAGGCACCATCGATATGGGGGAATTTGGTTCCTATGACCTGGGTGTGGATGCTTCTGGCTCTGATGTTGGGGTAAATCTTGGGGTTGGACTTAATATTGCAGCATCAGAAAAATTTGCCATTGCCCCCGAAATAAAATATACCATAAGCGATGGAAGCTACCTGCGAATTGGGGCTAAAATTTTATTTGGTTTGTAGAAACTCAGCAAAATATTTGAAGAGAGTCAATGCTTAGGCATACTCTCTTCACCCCCTTTGCATGCAAAAATATGTTGGCATTCACCTATTTTCTAGCCATGAAAAAAATACAGCTTTTGCTTTTTATTCTTTTTTGCTCTACCCTCCTAAAGGCCCAAAAAATTGAGCCGATACTTTGTGTTGAAAACTGTGGAGCAGCGGTTTTAATAAACAACGAGCCAATTATGGCTCTTGTTGAATACCGCGATGAGAAACCTAAAATGACTTTTTTTAACCTCAAAAAAAAGAAAGTAATGCAACGTTTTAATTGCATACTTCCTGAAAATAAGATTGCACACATTATACCTTGCGACGATGGAATGTTATACCTGATTACCCAAAAAGAAAACAACGAGCAGGGGCCTCCGTTTTTTGATGCCATTTACGGTTTTAATTACAAGACCGACCAGTTAAAGCTTTATTACAAAGAAGAGGCAGAGGTCTATCTTCCCCGCTCGGCCAATGCTGTGCACACAAAACTGGTGCTTTACCGCGGAACATTCTCAAAACAACCATTAATATTTAATACCGAAACCCTGGCCTTTGAGCCATTTTCGGACGACGAATCGCTGCGAATGTTGTTTTCTACTGATGACGGCGATAAGTATATCGTATTTAAAACAACCGAGTATCGTGCCGATGATACAGTTCCTGTTTATGTAATGAAAAAAGATGGGACGATGAGTGAAACAGTTGGAATTTACGACTCCAGGATGACACTCTCGACCAATGAAGAAGAGAATCGACTGCCCGGAGTTACCATTACCAATCCCCAGTACAATTGGGTGATTCAGGCCTTTAATTGCAGTGGTCTTCCCTTAAGCGGTTTTGGTATTGCAACCCGTCCGGGTCTGGCAAAAATCTATAATCAATTCGCCAATCTTTACGATATTTCGGAACTTACCAGCGCCACAGGCAGCTTTGTAATTGCCAAAGCTAAAACAACCCTTTTTGTTTATGCTATTCAAAAATAATCATATAATTAATAGTAAAACTACTCATGATGAAAAATGTATTATTAATTGTTTTGGCCTTTATTTGCCTTAATGGTAGCGGGCAGGAAGCAAAAAAGTACCTGGTAAAATCAGGGTACCTAAAACTTGAACTTAGTGGAAATACCACCGGAACAAAAGAATTATGGTGGGATGATTACGGTCAGAAATCGTGTGAGCTGGAAAACTCCACCACCACAACAAAAATGTTTGGTATGAAAAATACCGAAAAAAAGCATATGCTGACCATTTTGGTAAAAGACAGGTTTTGGACTGTTGATTACGAAGATGGTACTGCAGCAAAAGGTATTTTACCTTATTACAACGATGCGCAGGAGTCTGCCGGAAGCATGACAGAGCAGGAACAGCAGGAGTTTGCAGATGAAATGCTAAACCAGTTGGGCGGAAAACGTTTGGCAACCGAAGAGTTGAACGGATATAAATGTGATGTTATTAAGCTTATGGGGGCAAAATCGTGGATATATAAAGGAATTAATTTGAAAACAGAAGCCAAAGTGCTGGGGATTGAGACCAATGAAATGTTTACGGCCTTTAAGCCCAACAGCAGTGTGCCGGCTTCTAAATTTACTCCTCCCACCGATGTAGAGTTCGAAGACATGAACCAGACAGCAAATGGTTTTATGGGGGCTTTTGCCGAGATGGACGATTTTGAAGAAGAGGACGAGGATGAAATAGTTCCGGTTGACTACTCGTACGTGAAGTTTAAAGAAACGGTAGAGGCGTGTAAAATAGAAGGTTATACCTGCGCACGAACAAGCAATGTGGAAGGTATTTTTACAGCCGCTTTTATGAATGGTCAAAACATATTAATGGTAATGCTGCAACACGAGGATAATATAGAAGAAAACAATCCGGAACTGTTAAGTTTTCAGCCGTTTAAACATAGGGGGCATACCTGCCGCTACGGAAGTATAGAAGAAGAAAGCGGGTCGGCATTGTTGGTTGAATATCCTTCGGATGATATGAACCTGATGCTGGTAGCCATACCTGAAAAGAATAAAGAAGAATTGCTGCAAATAGAAAAAAAACTTCAGTTTTAAGCACTGAAGCTGGTAGATTGATTCCCTTGCCCGACTCCGATGAGAGACGGGTAGGGGATTTTTGTTTTCATTTTAGTAATGTTATGCCAACAATTTTGTTTTACCTTTGTTTACTTAACATTAGTTAAAAATAGATTGCGTTAACAAACAAAAAACAAACATGAAAAAATTACTATCCTTATTTCTGTTGCTCCCAGTGCTGGCTTTTGCACAGGAAAAAAAAGACACACTTTGGACAACCAGTGGTAATACAACCCTTAATTTTTCGCAGGTAGCATTAAGCAATTGGGCTGCCGGGGGTAAAAGTTCCATGTCGGGGGTGATGATGTTAAACCTGGCTACCAATTACAAAAAAGACAAAGTAGCCTGGGACAATAGTTTCGATTTTCGTTATGGTTTTTTAAAAGAAGAAGATGTTGATTTGCGAAAATCGGATGACAAAATTGATATTGCATCGAAGCTGGGGATTGAAGCCAAAAAGAATTGGTATTATACGGGCTTGTTAAATTTTAAATCGCAGTTTGCAGCCGGATATAATTACCCTGACACGGATAATGCCATTTCAAAATTTATGGCGCCAGGTTACCTAAATCTTGGTGTGGGTATGGATTATAAAACCGATAAATTCTCAGCTTTGCTGGCACCGGTTTCCGGTAAATTTACTTTTGTAACCGACGATGATCTTTCAGCCCAGGGCGCCTTTGGTGTTGAGCCCGGCAAAAAATCACGCGCAGAAATGGGGGCAACTGTAAAGTTGCAGTTGGTTACCGATATTGTAAAAAATGTAACCCTGGATACCAAGATTGATTTCTTCTCGAATTATTTTGAGGACCCGCAAAATATTGATATCGACTGGACCATGAAAATTATTATGAAGGTGAACGATTACCTGTCGGCCAACCTGATAACCCAGCTGATATACGACGACGATGTGCTTATTCTGAATCCGGATACAGGATCGGAAGTACCACGTTTGCAGTTTATGGAGTCGTTTGGGGTAGGTCTTACATTTAAATTCTAATCAATTAGAAAAAATATATTTAAAAGCTTTCTGAACTAATCAGGAAGCTTTTTTTTGCCAACTTTTTATTTGGCCTGTTTATAAGCAAAAGTAATTTTTATTCACTTCCTTTTTTATAAAACCGTTCCCAGGGTAATTAGTAAGATTCCGCTTAAGATACCAACGAGGTAGGCACCTTTCTTTTTAAGGTTTTGTTCACGAAATAACAGGCCGCCAAATACAAAAGCTACCAAAACACTTCCGCGACGCAGGGCTGAAATTACCGAAATTAATGCATCTTCGTTGCTTAAGGCATAAAAGTAAAGGTAGTCGGCAATTACCAAAAATACCCCGATTAAGGGGATGGTCCAGCGCCACTCGAAGTGTATGTTTTTACGCTTTCGTATTTTTTCATTCAGTAAAACAAAAGGCAATAAAATTACCGCCTGGTATACCGAAAACCAGGCTTGTACCGCAACCCTGTCGATTCGCCGCAGGATAAATTTATCGTACAGCCCGCTGCAGGCACCCAATAAGGTAGCAGCTACAATAAAATAAATCCATTTGTTTCGTTTAAACTCTATGCCTTCCAGTTTTCCGGCCGTTGAAAAAAGGTAAAAGAAAACCAGGGTAACCAAAATGCCAATCCATTGGCAAAGGTTTAACCTTTCGTGAAAAATTAGGAGGGCACCAATAAGTGTCCATAATGGGCCTGTTGCCCGTATGGGTGCAACAATGGTAATGGGCAGGTGTTTTAGGGCAAAAAAGGCCAGTACCCAACTGGCTACCACTATGGCCGATTTTAGCAACACCTGCAAATGCTCGTTAAAGGTAAGCTGAGGAACAAAAAGTCCGGTGTTGGCTAATAAATCAGGCACTTGAAACGAAAGCACAATTAAAGGCAAAAAAATGAGCGTGCTGGCAACTGTTGAAAAAAACAAGACCGGCATAACCGCGTTATTGTTTACCGATTGCTTTTTGAAAATGTCGTAAATGCCTAAAAATAAGGCCGAAGCCAAACCAAATAATGCCCACATAATGTTTTTAAAGCGACTAAAAGTAAGGGATAAATCTGAGTTGAATATTTCCTAAAGGTTATGATTTAAGCGAAATCTATTTCCAATCATTTTTTTCGATGCCAATTTTAAAACCATCTATCACTAGCTTTGTTTTAGGAGAGTAAGTGCAATTAGATGAAATTTATTAAACAAAAACAAATCGCCTTAATCCTGTTGGTAATTGGTGCCATTGGAGGATTTCTGTATTGGAAATATGTAGGGTGTTTGAGTGGTACCTGTAAAATTAAATCGGTGTGGTACTGGAGTACCTTGTGGGGAGCAGCAATAGGTTATTTGGTAGGCGATACCATTAACGATATTGTATTAAAAATTAAAAGTAGAAAGCAGCAGAATGATAGGGAAATTTAATAATGTTATTAATTGTAACCGACCGGTTTTGGTTGACTTTTATGCCGATTGGTGTGGGCCTTGCAAACAGATGCCACCAATTTTAAAACAGGTAAAAGAAGAACTAAAGGAGCAAGTAAAGATTATAAAAGTTGATGTTGACCGTAATCCGAATATAGCTTCAAAATACCAGATTAGAAGTATCCCAACATTGATGTTGTTTATTAACGGCGAATTAAAATGGACAGGTAAGGGTGTGCGCCCGGCCTGGGAAGTGAAGAATATTGTTGAGCAATATTTGTAAATTTGCACATGACCGATAGACAAAATTCTTTTTATACCTCAATATCCAGGTATTACAGCGATATCTTTCCTTTTAACCCTATGCAACTGGCTTTTGTGAAAGCAAAGTTGAAAACTCTTGAAGAAAAAACAATTCTTGATATTGGTTGTGCTACCGGCGAACTGGCCTTTCATCTGGCCAGCCAGGGAGCAAAAGTAACAGGAATTGATTTGAATGCCGATTTGTTACAACAGGCAAGGCAAAACAGGAAACACCAGAACCTTAGTTTTCTGATGGGAAACATGCTGGAGTTGAAAAACGACTTTTCCCATCGGCAGTTTGATGCCGTATTGTGTTTCGGAAATACCCTGGTACACCTGAATTCGGAAAAAGAAGTTTTGCAAATGCTACAAAATGCCAGAGCGGTGTTAAAACCCGGAGGGCAACTGTTGTTGCAAATTCTGAATTACGATTACATTTGCAGCCATCCTGTTCGGGAGCTTCCTATAATTGAGACCGATGCCATTAAGTTTATTCGATACTACAATTTTTCAGATGATACTGACTTAATTGGCTTTGAAACACGTTTGGAAATTAAAGCTGAAAATCGTACTGTAGCTAACGAAACTCCTTTGCTGGCATTAAAAAGTGCAGCGCTAAAAACCTTAATCAAGAATGCAGGCTTTAAAAACATTCAGGTGTATGCCAATTTTAAACAGGAAGCCTTTGGCGGGGCACATTTACCTTTGGTGGTAAGTTGCGAGGGATAGCTTAATCGTATTTTTATAAAGCCAATCCATAAGTTAGTTTCACGATAAGCTGATTTTGATCTTGTCGCCACTTGTCGGTAATTTTTGGTTGAATATTGTGTTTGTACACCACAAAAAGATCGCCCAGTGGCGCAAAGGTCCAGCGCAAACGCGAATAGCTGCCAACCGATTCCGACTCATTATCGTACTGGGTAAACAAGCTGAAGTTTAGGTTCGAATTAATATTCAGAGCGGTTCTTACAGCCAGCAGCTCTTTACTGAAATCGCCTGCCGGAATTCGGGCAATATTGTTCTCGTAACTAAATTCCAAAATTAAAAACGACATTAGACGCCAATTCAGTTGCAGCTCTACTTGATCGAGATTGCCGCCATAAAAGCCACCGCAACGATAGGCTGCCGTTCCGTTAACAGCACGTTTGCTGGCTGTTGATGCTTCAAATTCGAAACTCGACCAATGATAGGCGCCCGGCTCAATGGTCACATCTTCTGCAATGTAGAACGAATCTTTTAAAAACTCGCCTGAGGGGGCAAAATTCAACGAAAAATTATCGCCACTTTCCAGGCTTACATTAATTGGGGTGAATGATAGTTCATAGCTTTCCCAATTGTGATTTAAATCGGTAGTTAACGATGGACTAAAGCGAAACTGGTGTTGCCGGATTACTCTATTTTCCGGACGTGGCATATACGCAACTTTCGCCGAATAGGTACTTATATTGTTGCGCGACACAAAACCCATCGACGGCTCAAATGCATCGCCAATGCGCCGGTACTGTACAAACCAATCCCACAAGTCGTTGGGGTAATCTATTTTAAATCCAACAGCCGATTTGTCGCCATCCAGGCCTTCGCGGTTTGCATACATGCCCCAAACACCAATCAAAAAGTTTTTGTTTCCACCAAAAGTAGAGGTTTGGTACGTAAAATCAATACCACCGGACCAGGCGTTGTTGCGGTTACCCGGGTCGCCTATGGTTGTAATCATGCCAACCGACGATTCTTTTAAAATATTTTGCTTGACCCTTAAAACACCCATTTTTGATGATGGAATCACCGAATTTACATCGCCCGTTTGGGTAACCAGGCCACCAAAATAGGTGTTGTTTACCTTGCCATTAACCTTAGCCCCCCAATTAATGGGTACTTCCTGGTTGTTGTATAGCCCAATTCTGCGGCTGTAGAACGGCATTAGAGATCGACCAAGGCTTATTCCAAAATCAAAAATATCAGCACCTTCGAGGAAAAACTGGCGCTTTTCGGGATAAAGCAGTGGAAAGCGCGTGAGGTTGGTTTGTCGCGAATCAACCTCCGTTTCGGCAAAATCAGTATTAACGGTTAGCTGAGCGGTGATGTCGGTAGTAATACGCTGGGTAATATCAAGGCTGGGCTTTAAATCGTAGTTTGCCGACTCGGTTCCGTCCTGAGTAAGTTTACCGGTTAACGAAACTCTTGGTGTTAGCCCAATTCCGGAATTAAACAGCGGAACATTACTCAAACTTCCGGCATGCAGGGTTTGCCCCACTTTGTAATCCATGCTAATTCCTGACCAACGGTTTACTTCGAGTAGTCGCTGAATCCGACGTTCCACATTAAACCCCCACGAATCAAGTTTTTTATTGTAGGTAAGTGTGCTCACCGGAATCCGTATTTCGGCGCTCCACGAATTGGTGTTAATAGAAGTTTTGGCATCCCACGGACCATCCCAATTTGAGTTTTCTGATTCGCCGTTATTGGAAACCAGTGCATCGTATCGGGCAGCAAAGGGATTTATGGCAAATATGTAGCCATTTCGTCCATCGTTAAACGTATCGAAAATTATTTTCAGGTAGTCTTCGTCTTCCAGCTCCGAGTCTCTTGCCTTCGAGAAGGCAACAATAGCGCCGGGTTGTGTGTCGAAACAGGTAATTCCAACATAAATGTTTTTAGCGTCGGCAAGCACTTTAACGGTGGTGTTATATGTAGGCGCTCCATTTTCAATGGGTTCTACCATGCCCAGGGTTGTTATTGAATCAGACTGTTGCCAACCAGCTTCATTTAGCAAGCCGTCGACCCGAATCGTTTCTTCAGAAAAAGTAAAGGCGATTACAGGCTTTTTTGTTGATTGCCCTATAGATTGAAGGTGAAGCAATAGTAAGAATATCCAGAGGAAGTGGTTTTTCATAGGTAATTAATTGGTCGGTACAAAATTATACGACTAAAGAAACTGATTTTTGGACAGTTAACCTTGAAAAACGATAATAAATTTTGAAAACGACCTGCTGTAAAAGGTCTCCGGAAATATAAAAACAACAGTACCATTCTCAGCAGCAAGGAGGATACAGCTTTGGCCCGCTAAGAAAACCCTGATTACCCTAAAGTAGAACCAGGCTAAACTTTAAACAACTGAGCAGCCTTTTGCAGTTTTTTCCTGAAAAGCCAGTAAAATCGATATAGACTGTTTAATAGTTTCAGCTCCACCAGGTGTGTCTTTTTATTTGTATACTGGTGCATTTAGTTTTTGTGCATAACAGCTAATGCTTTTTTCGAGTAAGCCACTTTTGCTTCCAAAACTTGCATAAATTGAAAATTTGTTAATTCCCATAGCTTTCTCAAGCTGGTGCATTGAGGTAGTTTCATAACCATTTTCCCAGAATACATTCATGGCTTTTTCCAGTACCTCTTGTTCGTTGTATGCTTTATTTCGTGGCATTGCTGTTAATTAATGGGGTAAAACTAAACAATCAGTTAGAAATAATCAGTTAACGTGATGTTAATGGTTTAGCAAGATGCTTTTTGTAGTAAAATTTAATTTGAAAGTGAAAATTAATCAATCGGTACAGCGATATTAATTTAGAGCTGGCTTCAACGACTTTTTGAATTGTGTTGTATTTATGTTCAATTGTAAACAAAATGCACTTGTAGGGGTTTAAATATCAGTGTGTTGTTCATTTTTTTCTACTGTAAAATCAAAAAAAGGAGGTAACCAATGAAAAAGCTTTTCCGACTATCAGCCATTCTCACCTGCACTATTTTTTCCTCATTAATGCTGTCTTGTTCAAACGACGACTCTGATGACGATACCGCTCAGCTCCAACAGGAGCGATTGGAAATTGGGCGTGCCCTGCTTGAAGTGCAGGCGCCTGAGGTAGCCGACATACTGCCTTATTACACCGACGACATAGAATACCACGACCCCATAGTTGACATCAACGGTATTGAGGATATGACCGCTTTCCTGAATCAGCTTATTTTGGGGGCATCGCCTAATCTTGTTACCATTATTGAAGATGAAACGCTTATCGGCGACATCTATTCGGCAACGTGGACCATGTCGGGCGATTTTCTTAATTCACCCTACCAGGCAAAGGGTATTTCTATCTTTAAATTTTTGCCTAACACTACGCAAGTATATTATCAACGCGATTATTATTCCGAAGGGGATATAATGGCAACAATACCCGGGTTGGATGAAGCAATTGGGGGATTTAGGGCCTATTACCGTTGTGCAGTTGACCCCACTTTCGATTGTCCGTTTCCTCCTTCAGCTTTAAATATCGAAAATTCAGCTTTACAAGCTGTGAATAAGTCGGTTAATGATCAACTAACAGTTGGACGCCAACTGGTTGAAATTCATGCCGGAAACTGGACGGAGGTTATTCCTGCATTGGCGGCCGATTACGAATATCACGACCCCATTGTTGATATTTATAGCCCTGATACCATGGCTTTGTTTCTGGCACGTTTATTTGCCGGTTCGTCGGATTTATACACTACTGTTGAAGATGAAACACTGGTTGACGATATTTACATGGCCACCTGGACAATGGCCGGCGAATTTAACGGCGCTCCGTTTAGTGCACCCGGTATGTCGATAGTTAAGTTTGTTGAAGGTACAACCCAAAGCTATTATTCGAGGGATTATTATACCGAAGGAGATGTTATGCTTGGAGTTCCGGAACTTGCCGATGCCGTAAATGGTTTTCGTATATACTATCGTAGTGCCGTAGACCCTGGCTTTGAAGGCCCATAGCAGAGATAATGACGATTATTCCTGTAATCTGCTTTAGTATCTATTTGGTAAGAGGAAGAGTTAACGAATTGGAGAAGAATTAACACTTGTTACTTTTTTTCTGCACTGGTTAGTTTCTTTCGGTGTAGTTTCCACCACAAATACAGTCCACTAAGCAGCACAAGCATAATACAAACGCCGGCCAGTGGTACAAACAAAATATAAAAGCTGCCTACCAGGTGTTCAAAAATTCGTCCGGTGTGTATTTCCAGGGCCACATTCCATAAAGCCATTGGAGATGCTTGTCGTATATTTTCAGGCATGGCGCCAAATGTTGACTCCTGATTTTTGGCGTTTAGCTCCATTGCGCCCCGACTGTAATCGAACCACCAGCTTTTGTTTTTGCACTGCACCAGCCCGCTTACAGTATTTGTACCAATAGGCCGTGTCATGCCCTGTGGTGCCTGGTATGTTTCCCCACTAAAAAAGTTGCTTATACCACCATTTTGCAAGTTCCACAAATACATTCCGCTAAACGAACCAATCATTAGGTGGTGCGTGCCTATAGGTTTTAGCACATTACACCCCATAACACTCACTGGTGGTTGTAAAGGAGCAGGCCGAAGATTTTTACTCAAACTCTCTTCAGCAAAATAAAAACCATCGGAAGTAGAAAAAATATATTGTTGCCTTTCTTCATCCCAGTAAATACGTCGTAGTTTGTCAAACCACGGATTAGGACTGTCGAGGTGGGTACCCGGAATTATGCCCACTTGTTTTGGCGCAATGGCAATTAGCAGTGGCGGGCGCAGGTGCATCCCTGTAAAAGTGTTTATGAGTAAAAAAAGCACAAATCCATACCCTGCGGCGTTGTGCCAGCTTAAGTTGCGTTTTTTGGTTTTAATAAATGCCGCCTTTTGTTTGTGCTTATGTTTTACGCGTTTAATCAACTTTGGAAAGAAAAAATGCAGCAGGCCGCTTAACGAAAGAAAAATGGTAACCAGCCCAAGCAAATCAACAAAAAGTTTTCCGGGCGTTCCAAAAAGTTCGCCGCTGTGTAACTGCCACATTGTTGTAAAAAGCCCTGTTTTTTGTTGATAATGAAGTGGTTTGGGAAGTTGAATCGTGTTGAATTGTTGTCCGTTCGTACTCTTTAGCAGATAATGCCGGGTGAGTACCAGCAATTCATCATCTTTGCAGATTACATCGGCAATGCGTTCCTTTTTTACCGGAAGAGGTATTTTTTCCCACTCTTGTTCATCAAACCGCCGCTTGTAAAGCCCCATATGTGTACCTGCAAAAAAGTGGTTGGAAAAGCTTACCAAGGAATAAATCTTTCTGTTGTCAATTCCTTGCGGAAAACCCTGGTTAAAGTCAGTAAAAGTTTGCAGATTATCGTCTGATTTCCACACCCCGGTATTTCCAAAAATAAGAGTACTGTTGTTCCAAGCCAACGAACCACGCACGGCTGCCTGGTTCCAGTTGTTGTAGCGGTAGTTTTCAGGAAGCAGCTTTCGTGAAACCGAAATTCCCGAAAACAGTTGCCGGTGGTTCATAATAATTCCTGTTGTTGCGAACAAAATGGCAATAAAAGCAATAATTATGGCCGGCCATTTATGTAATTTCTTGCAAGTTTTTATGAAACGCTTTCTGGACATACGCTGTAATTAACGGGAGCAAATGTGCCTGAATTTTTCAACACAGGTTGTAACATTTGATACAAAAAAAGTAAACACGCTTGCTTAAACAAGTGGTTGGATTAGTTGGGGGATATTAAAGATTTATAAAAAGGATGCCATTGCAACCTCCGGAAACAATAGCATCCTTTTTTAAACCAGGAGTTCGGCAACTGTAATTTATTTGATAAACGTTGGGTTTATTGCCAGCATTACATAGCCCCAATATTGGCTTGCCGAACTATCGCCACCTTTTAATAATTCCATCGATTCTCCTGCAAACATACCCGACAGTCCGAAGGATATTTTGGCCATTGGATTTACAGTCCAGCCTAATGCCAGATCGATTTCTGTTCCCAGATATTTATCCGCATTGGCAGCAATTTCAGCTGCTGCTCCAAAATAATGCAAATGAGCATCAAAAGCCAGTTTGTTTTTGCTGTAGTTGTATTTCAGGTATAAATCGTTTAAACCAACCGACCCGATATGGTTACCCACATAAAAATAATCCATAAAACCATTGAACTTATGGTTGGTGCCATACAATGGGGTAAACGATTTATAATCCGTATCATCATAAGCACTTCCCGATAGGTGTTCGAATCCGAGGGTGAAAGTTGCTAAGCTCGCTTCTGCCAGAAAGTTAAAAGCCGAAATTGATGCGCCGGAAACATGCTTGCCGGTTTGGTAATACAGGTTCGATACCAGTTGAATTGTTTTAATCCTGCCTTTAACATGTCCGCCCATCGTTTGACTGAATTTATTTTTTTGCTCGCCGTCTTCCATTGCCGGCACCCCGTTGTTCAGGAATAGCAGGCTTAAAGCTGCTTTTTCCCAGCTATTGTTAAACCAGATAAATTGCAGGTCTTTGTAGGCATCGGGGCCATTGTAGTCGCTGTTGGTTATATCACCATTTTCGTGGTGGGCAATTCCAAAATGAAGTTTAAGGTCTTTTTCGTATTTGAAAACCGCTATATCGTGCGATCGTGCCTGGTGAGCCCAGCCTACGTTACCAAAAATACGTGAGTCGTCATACACCAATTCCTGTCGGCCGGCTTTTAACGAAAATTCCTTGCTGAAAAGTATTTCGGCCCAGGCCTGATGTACCGAAACTGCATAATCTTCGTTGCTTACCAGTTGGGCCTGATTTCCCCACCGGCGTACATCCTGCAAAACCAGGCTGGTTTTTATAAATTCGTTTGAATAACCGGCATTTAAGCGTGTGCGTTGTGCGGTAATAGTTGAGGCGTCCTGATTCTCAGAAGCCAGGCTTTTGTATCCGTGACTCAATTCTGTGCGGGGCCTGAACTCGCCTGATAGCGTAAACTGCGCTTGTGCGAAGTGGGCAATACCCAGGCTAAATACCATCAATACGATGTATTTTAATCTTGTCATAATTGATAATTTGTGATGTTAAATTTAGAATTGGCAGTTGCTCATAATTACCGGTTGACTGCCCTTGGTATCGGCAGTCAACCGGCTATTGAATAAGCATTTACTTTGGGTTTGAAGCAACGATGTCGTAGCTTTTTTCGCGTTCTTTAGCTTGTTTTTCCCATTCCGGAATAACCGTTTTCAGGAATTCCTGTTTCTCTGAATTGAGTTTTTTCATATCCAGTCCGATAAACTCCTGTGCTTTTGCTTTAGTTGAAATATCGGGGTAGGGTACCTCCTGGTTATGACCAAGATCGGCAAGCAAGCGGGCAAGTTTTATGCGAGTTTCCTGCGCAATATCAATACCGGTAGAAATAACCCTGCTGGTTTCAACCGGCGAGTGGAAAGATCCTCCGTGGCTGGCAGCAGCATAATCCCAGCGCCATTGAGCGTGGCGTATTCCCTGAAGAATGTCTTTCATTTGTGCTTCATTGGCACCGAGGTCCCAGGCTTTTTTAGCCTCCACATGGGCGCGCACCACCAGTTCTTCCAACTTATCGCGGTTTTCAATAATTTTATCCTGTCGTTCATAAACATTGGCCATTAAAGTGCCGGCTTCTTCGCGGTGGCATACCTGACACGAATTGGCAATGTTGTTTAAGGGCGACTGCATTTTGTGGTCGGTAAATTTTTGTCCACCCTCGCTTTTGTAAGGCATGTGGCAATCGGCACACGAAACACCACGTTGAGCATGAATACCGGTCATGTATACTTCGTAGCCCGGGTGTTGCGCTTTTAACATCGGGGCTTTGCTTAAAGCATGAGTCCAGTCGGCAAATTCGAGTTTGTCGTAGTATTCTTCCATTGCCTCGGCCGAAAAGCCATTATCCCACGGAAAAGTGAGGTAGTTGGCGCCGGGTGCCGTTTCCTTGTTAAAATAATATTCAACATGACATTGCGCGCACACCAAACTACGCATTTCCTGGTGGCTGGCTTTATTAATGTCTTTTCCCATGCGCTCAAAGGCTTCAATAAGTGCAGGGCGTGTAATTCTCAGGTTCATGTTTTCAGCATCGTGGCAATCGCCGCAACCAATGGGGTTTACCACCTCCGGTCCCAGTTCTGCCCATTTACCGGTATAAAATTGTGCTACCCCACGTTCGTTCATCAAACGTGGTACATCAGGGCTTTTACAGGTCATGCAGGTTGTTGGCATTGGCCCGTCATTAGGGCCTTTGGGAGCCCCGGTTCGTAGCGTATTTTGTAAGTCGGTAACTGCATAATAGTGCCCACGACCCTGGTTGTAGTCTTTTGCAAAACCATAACCTGCCCAAAGTACCACTAATCGGGGATCAACTTCAAGCATATCAATCATGGCATTGCCGTTGTATTTGGTTCTGAAAGAGGTATCAGCAGTAGCATAATACGATTGAAATTCGCGGGGGTAGTTCTCGCCCCAAACTTCGTTTCGCGGATCAAACTGATTGATTTTGTTCTTCGGAACATTTACATAAGCAGCTTCGGCACGTCGTTCCAGAATAGAAGAAGCCAGCAGGCCCAAAAGGAAAACTACGATTATGGTAGCAATAAAAATCCCCCAGTTAAGCAGCGGATGGCGTTTTGATTTTGTAGTCATAAGAATTGATATTTAGTTATTTTTAATATACGTTTTTAACCAATCGGGAACCGGGCTGGAAGGCAGCGGCACTTTGGCATTGGGAACACTCGACAGGCTGTTTACCCGGCCATGGGGTACTTCGCGGTGGCATTCCCAACAAGGGCGGTCTTGCATGTGTGCCGTGTGTGCTTCAACCGACGAGGCCAGCTTGGGGTCGGTAATTTGTTGCTGGTGGCAGCGAATGCAATTGTTGTGTACCACCTCTTTTCCCGCTTCATGAATAAAAATTACCTGTGGTTCCATTCGTAGTGTAAACATTGTGGCATGTCTCAATCCATCCTTGGCTTTAAAATAATATTTGTTAAAAACATTATTGTGCGGAACATGGCAGTCGTTGCAATGGGCAACCTCGCGGTGCGAACTGTGGTTCCATGTTGCATATTGCGGTGCCATAATGTGGCAGTTGGTGCAGGTTTCAGGTTTGTCGGATAAGTAAGAATGTGCTTTTGAAATGTACAGGATAAACACTACCAAGCCAACAAGAATGCTTAGTACAAGCAGCACCGGTAATCTCCATTTTTCGGGAGGAAGTAGTTTCTGCAGCATAGTTATAAATTCGGTTAATTATATAAAGCAAAGTTGATTTTACTTCTTACCAAATTTTGTAACAGATGTTACATTTTGAGCTTATTTTTAAAATTGAAAGTGTTTTTTGTAATGATTTTAAATTAGCAGCTCTACTTTGTGTTTGACCTTGGTAAGTTGCACATCATAAGTGTTTTGCTGTGTTTTTTGTTGTTGTGTTATTTTCTGAAAAACATGACAATTCAGGTTGCATACTATTTTCAAATTTCTACTTTTGTTGGCTTCGAAAATTAAACCAAAATGCAAAAGAATCTATTTTTAGGGGTTGAAGCCATTGCGCAGGGCGCAATTGATGGTGGCATATCAGGTGTTTATGCCTATCCGGGAACCCCATCAACCGAAATTACCGAGTTTATCCAGGACAGCGAACTGGCCACTAAGAAAGGTATTCGTAGTAAATGGTCGGCAAACGAAAAAACAGCTTACGAAGCAGCGCTGGGGATGTCGTATGCCGGTAAACGCACCATGGTATGTATGAAACATGTGGGTTTAAATGTGGCTGCCGATGCTTTTATCAATTCTGCGATAACAGGTATTAACGGTGGTTTGGTACTTACCGTTGCCGACGATCCATCAATGCACTCGTCGCAAAACGAACAGGATTCGCGTTTCTACGGAAAGTTTGCTATGATTCCGGTTTTAGAACCCAGCAACCAGCAGGAAGCGTACGATATGGTGCGCGAAGGTTTTGAACTTTCAGAACAGCTGGAGGTACCGGTTATGGTGCGTATTACTACCCGGTTGGCACACTCGCGGGCCGGCGTTGTGCGAAATACCGAACTGGAGCAAAACGCTTTACAATTACCCGGCGATCCGAGCCAGTTTGTACTGTTACCTGCCATTGCCCGGAAAAGATACAAGGGCCTGCTTGAAAAACAGGAACAGTTTGAGAAAGCCGCAAAAAAATCGGAATACAACCTGTATAAAAAAGGGGAGGATAAAAGTTTTGGGATAATTGCCTGTGGAATTGCCTACAATTATTTATTGGAAAATTACCCCGAGGATGATTGTCCGTACACTGTTTTTAAACTGGCACAGTACCCGGTTCCGCAGAAAATACTGGATAAAATGGCCAAAAACTGCGAAGAGGTGCTGGTGCTTGAAGAAGGTTATCCGGTTGTGGAAGAGCACATAAAAGCAGTTTTTAAGAAAGATATAAAAGTATCGGGGCGTTTAAGTGGCGCCTTGCCGCGCGATGGCGAACTAAATGCCGATTTGGTTGCCAAAGCTTTAGGGAAAGAAACGCAGGTAGGTGCCGATGTTCCCGGGTTGGTTGTTAACCGCCCACCGGCCCTGTGCCAGGGATGCGGCCACCAGGATATGTACAAAGCCTTAAACGAATCGTTGGACAAGTACACCAAAGGTCGCGTATTTTCAGATATTGGCTGCTACACACTGGGCGCACTTCCGCCGTATAAAAGTATTTATTCGTGTGTTGATATGGGGGCCTCGGTAACCATGGCCAAAGGGGCGGCTGATGCGGGCTTGATTCCGGCAGTAGCGGTAATTGGCGACTCAACGTTTACGCACTCCGGAATAACCGGTTTGTTAGATGCCGTTAACGATGGATCAAATATTGTTGTGGTAATTTCTGATAACGAATCGGTATCGATGACCGGTGGTCAGGAATCGTCGGCATTAGGAAAAATTGAAAGTATTTGCACTGGTGTTGGGGTAGATCCGAAGCATATTCGTGTATTAACACCCTTAAAAAAATACCACGAACTGATGGTGCAAACTTTTGAAGAAGAGATTGCCTATGAAGGCGTTTCTGTAATTGTTTTCCGCAGAGAGTGTATACAGGCTGCGGCCAAACGTTTGCGCAAACAAAAGAAAATGAAGGACAACCCCAATAAATAAGAAAAAATGAAGACAGATATTATATTAGCCGGAGTTGGCGGACAGGGTATCCTTTCCATCGCATCGATTATTGGCGATGCAGCCATAAATGAAAATTTATACTTAAAACAAGCTGAAACACATGGAATGAGTCAGCGGGGTGGGGCGGTAGTATCGCACCTGCGAATTGCCGATACCGAAATTGCTGCCGATTTAATTCCAATGGGTAAAGCCGACCTGATTCTTTCGGTTGAACCCATGGAGGCCTTGCGCTATTTGCCATTCCTATCGCCCAAAGGCTATGTGGTAACCAATACCACACCGTTTATAAATATTCCGAATTACCCGGAGTTAAACGAAATTTTGGCAGAAATAGAAAAGCAGCCACGGTTTGTGGCGATTGATGCCGACAAAATTGCCGCAGAAATTGGCAATAAACGTGCTTCGAATGTAGTGATGCTGGGAGCAGCTACTCCTTTTATCGATATTGAACCGGAAAAGATTGAAGCCGGCATCGAACATATTTTCTGTAAAAAAGGCGAGGCAGTTGTTGAAATGAACCTTAAAGCCTTTCAGGCAGGCCGATCTTTTGCCCTCGAAAATAAATAAGGTAAGCGATGACGAAAAATATAACCCGCTCCGTTTAGTACGCGAGCGGGTTTCTTTTTTCAATTATTTATAGCTTGTTTGTTGCTGCATTTTTTTCCGTAAAACAGGCAGTAGTTCTGTAACAATGCCTTCATTTTTGCTGGCAATGTTTTTTGTTTCGGCTTCGGGTGTTGTATGGTCATAAAGTTCAATCGATTGGTCTTTTTCCTTATAAATTAAGCGGTATTGGTCGGTTCTTAAGGTGTACCTTCCATTTAGGTAAGCAAATGCCTCACGTTTGTCAGGCGTGTCGTTTTCAATAAGCGTTTCAAGCGATTTTCCGTGCACAAAACCGGGTTTTTCAATGCCCGTTAAATCACACAAGGTTGGGAAAATATCGGCCGTTTCAACTATAACCTTTCTGTTGCCGGCATTGCCCGATTCAGGATTATAAATAATAAGCGGCGAGTGCAGGGCTTCTTCAAATAAACTATGTTTGCCCCAAATGGCATGTTCGCCCAGGTGCCAGCCATGGTCGCCCCACAGCACAACAATGGTGTTTTTGTCGGCCCCGCTTTCTTTCAGCGCATCTAAAATCATTCCTACATGGTGGTCGGCATAACTTACACAGGCAGCATAATGCCTGCGTACTTCATCGGCAAATTTCAGATCTTCTCGCGGGTCTTTTCCCCATCGCTTGTATTTCATAAACTCGCCCGAAGCATGCCATGTGGTGTTGCCTTCAGGTTTTTCCGGGTGCTGAATAGCCGGTAATTCCACATCTTTATAGTAACTCATATACCGGGCAGGTGCCCCAAAAGGCAAATGGGGTTTAATTAAGCCAATGGCCAGAAAAAATGGTGCTTCCTGCTTGGCCAGTTCCTGCAATTGTTTTATTCCCTGTTGGGCAATAAGTCCGTCGGGGTAAATGGTGTCGGGGCCTTTGGTACTCTGAAAAAGGGCCATTTCCGAGGCATTTTCCCGTATCTCGCCGTGTGCCAAACCGTGCATGGCTCCACGGGGGTGTTGCCATTCGCCTACAGGCATCAGGTGTTTATCCCAGCCACCGGGTACTTCAATTTTTGTCGAATCATTCCAGTCGGCACCTCCCCGGCCTCCCGGATGATGCGATACTTTACCAACCGATACAGTAGTGTAGCCGCCGGCTTTAAACCATTCGGGCATCGAAGGTGTAATGTTCAGCGTGTTGTTAGCTAAGTTTTCAGCACGAAGAAAAAGTGCATCGTTGCCAGCTGGGCCATAAGTGCCGGTTAACAGCGTGTAACGCGATGGGCCGCAACTTGGAGCATTTACATAGTGTTGCTGAAAACAAACGCCTTTGGCAGCCAGGGCATCAATATTTGGCGAGTGAATGTAGTCGGCACCAAACGACTTTAGTTCAGGGCGTAAATCATCGATACACAGCAAAAGAATGTTGGGATGCTTGCTTTGTTCTTCTTTTTTTGTACACGACAGTGTTACCACAAAAATAATTAGTAGAATCAGGTTGAATTGGTTTTTCATTTTTATTCAGGCTTTTAAAGCCGGAAGATAGTTAAAAACGTAAAACCAAAGAATTGAAAAACTTAATTTTTAGTTTGTTGCAAGTAGTCTTTATGTATGATTGAATATCAGCAGATGAGTTTTGATTTTAGGAATTCCATCATTTTTACGTTGGTGTCCCACTGGTCAACGGTTTCTTTTTTTGTGTAAGGTAACTGTTGAATGTACGGAAAAGGCCCAAATTCCGGACAGATAAAAAACTCCTTTTCATTTCTTAATTTAGCTAAGTCGATAATTTTTTGCCACCACTGCACAAAACGCTCCAGGTGGTATTGCCACTCGGGAGCAAAGGGATCGTTTACCTGGGCACTTTGGTCGAAACCAACCCGGGCATGGATGTACCGGCAATGGGGCAGGAGTTTTTCCAGCGCTTGTTCCTGATCTTCCAATAAACTTTCGGAAACGGCACAGAAATGCGAAAAATCGGCATTAAATTTTAACTCCGGAAATTTATCGATATACCGGAGCGAAGTGGCCAGCTGAAAATTAAACCTGCCACGGTGTGTTTCGTGTACAATGTTTATACCCGAAGATTGACTGAGTTGAAAACAGGTTTCAATCAAACTGCAATTTTCGGCAAACGAGAAAAAATCTTTACCCGTATGGGCGTTTATAAATTGGGGTTTTAATGCTACCAAACGCTTCAGTTTTTGCAGCATACGCTGTCGGTATTGCTCAAACGTTTCGGTGGCCGGAGGAAGCCATTGCTGACCAATAAAATCACAGGCTGTTTCAGCAAGGGCTTCCTTTAATTCAATATCAAAATTTGTGTCATCCGGCAGGTTTATTTCAACACCGTCGTATCCGGCACGAAGTGCTTTTGAAATAAATTGTTTTGCCGAAAGATGGCTACTACCCCAATACGGGCAAAGATATTTTACTTGCATTGTTCTTTTTTTGTTATTCGCTGGTAATAACAATTGTTTCGGAACTTAGTTGTTTCGTTTTTGCCTGAACTGAAATTTTTCCACTGTTTTTTGTACTCTGAATATAAACAATAGCTCGGCCCTGGTACGTTTCAACCGCATTCGATTTTGGATTTTGAATATTGTTTTCCCAGCCATTATCAACACCAATACTCAGGCCTTCGCCACTTACCTCGAAGTTGATGGTTTGTTCGTTGTCAACAACCGGGTTGCCATTCTTATCCAGCAATTCTACCAAAACCGGCGTAACATCGTAGCCATTGGCTTTTAAAGTGGTTTTGTAGGGGCGAATGGCAATTTTTTCTGCTTTGCCAAAAGTTGCCAAAGTGTAGGTGGAAGTTTCTTTTCCCTTGCTGTAGCCAACTACCTTTAACTCGCCGGCAGTATATGGCACCAGCCATTTTATAATATTGTCGTCGGCAAAATCGCTGCGTTTTTGTTTGCCCAGAGATTTTCCGTTGAGAAACAATTCAGCTTCGTCGCAATTGGTGTAGGTTTGTACCACAATTTGCTCTCCTGTGTCGTATTTCCATTTCGGATAGGTTTTGTACCACTCCCATTTTCGTAACTCGGGCCAAAACGGTGGCTCGTAGTAGTCCATTTCAAAATTCCACCCTTTGTTTTCAGAATAAGAGAATTCCGATTCACTGGCAGGAGTGGTGACCATGTAAATCTTTGGGGCGTTTTTCCACAAGCACTCGTAAAAGTGCCCCCTGGGTGTTTTTACTCCGGCATAATCGAAAAAGGCAATTTCCAGTCCTTTACGTGGCCATGGACCAGCCTCTCCGAGGTAGGCAAAACCTGTCCAAACAAATATGCCGGCAACAAAATCGCGTTCCACACAGTTTTTCCACTCCGAGTAAGCTCCCCAGTTTTCAGAGCCAAGAATACAGGTATTGGGATATTCTTTGTGGGCCGCATCGTATTCAACAGCGCGGTAATTAAAACCATAAACATCAAGATTATCGCCATAGCCACTGGCTAAACCAATTGATGGCTGTACACTACCGGCAGTAACCGGGCGGGTGGTGTCTTCCTCTTTTACCCAATGTGCCAGCTTCTTTGCTGTTTCGGCCAGCAAATCGCTGCCGCCGGTAATTTCATTAAACGCGGTTCGTACAGTTAGCGAATCGTAGATTGGAGTATGTGCATAATACTTTTTACCTTGTCCGTTTACCTTGTTGTATGTTTGCGAATAATGCGGAAAAGTCCATTCTATTTCATTGCCAATGCTCCACATAATAACTGAAGGGTGGTTGAAATCGCGTTGTATCAAATCTTTTAGGTCTTGTTCTGCCCACTGGTTAAAATAACGCGGATAAGCTGCCGCAGCGGCTTCCGGAGCCTTGTTGTCGCCAATAAAAACCAGGTTTTTCCCCTTGGGTACCATCCACTCGTCGAAAGCCTCGGCCATAACCAACATGCCCATTTCGTCGCACACTTCCATAAGTTCTTTCGAATGTGGATTGTGCGCCATTCGAATAGCATTTGTCCCAATGGATTTTAGCTGTTCAACACGGTATTTCCAAAGTGCTTTTGGTACGGCAGCACCAACGGCTCCGGCATCGTGGTGCAGGTTAACGCCTTTAATTTTAAGGGCTTTCCCGTTTAACGAGAATCCTGTATCTGCATCAAAAGAAAAATAGCGAATTCCAAAACGTTCAGTAGTAACATCAGTTTTCTTTCCGTTTTCAAACACTTCAACTTTAAGGGTGTATAGTGCGGGATTTTCCACATCCCATAAAAGAGGTGATGGGACCCTGAGTTCGCAGGTGTTTTCCAGGGTATTATCAAGCTCTGTCTTTTTTTCTGATACAAGTTTGTTTTCCGGGTTAAATACCTGGTAATTAATTGAAATGTTTCCGGTTTTTAGGGCTCCTGAGTTTTCGAGGTGTGTTTTTACCTGTACCGTTGCCTGTTCTGATAAAACTTCAGGCGTGGTAATTTTAATTCCCCATTGAGCAATATGTAAGGGCGATTTTTTAATGAGCTGCACTTTTCGGTATATACCCGAACCGGTGTACCAGCGGCTGTCGGCATAAAAAGTTCGATCAACCTTTACAGCCAAAACATTTGCTGAGCCATCGTAGTTCAGGTACCGGCTTAAATCGTAGGTAAACGATGAATAACCATTTGGGCGGAATCCCAATTTATGACCATTAATCCAAACGGTTGAGTTGTTGTAAACCCCATCAAAAAGGATTGTAATTTGTTTTCCTTTATCAGCCGGGGTAAGCGTAAACGATTTGCGGTACCAGCCGATACCTCCTTTAACAAAACCGGTGCTTGCCGCAGTTTTTTCGGTATGTTTATGGTAACCTTCTTCAATGCTCCAGTCGTGCGGAACGTTTAAAATTCGCCAGTCCGAATCATCAAATTCCGGTTGCAAGGCCTCGGGGTGTTCTCCCAGGTTAAATTTCCAGTTGTCGTTAAAATCTTCCACAATACGTGTTGTTTCTTGTTTTGAACAGGAAAACAGCAGCGAGGCAAGAAAAAAAAGCAAGAGTACATTTTTCATAATTACTTGGTATTCAGAATTGATTTATTGATGATTTACGTTTTTAAAAGAAAATAATATAAAGGGTTACAACAATGGCAATTAAAATGACGCTCCAGAAATTGAAACTGCTGTAAAACGGACGGTTGTTAAGCAAAGCTTCATCTTCGGGCGAAAAACTACGGTCGATGATGGCTGTTGCCGGAATAACACCGGACTTGTTGCGAAAGATGAACAAAATCACCCAGCAAATAATAAAATCAACAATTACACGGTTCAGGAACGGGATAGTCGGTATCAGATCCTGTGCCTGAAGCAGGTTGATAATAATTGCCCATGTTGGCCCCAATACCATTGCCCAAAGTGCACCCTTTGCGGTGGCTTTTTTATAAAAGAAACCCGCAATAAAAATGGCTGCAATTGCCGGGTAAGCAATCGACCAGTATTGTTGGATGTAGGTGAAAATGGCGTCAATATCGCGCAGGAAATAGCCAAAAATAGTGGCAATAATAAGTATTGCAACAATCACAAAACGCCCGATTTTAATCAAATGCGTTTCGCTGGCCTTAGGTTTAAACATAGTTTTATACACATCAAGGGTAATAATTGAACTACTTGATGTAAGCAGCGATGCCACCGTTGACATTACCGCTCCCATTAAACTGGCCATCACCAAACCCGATAAGCCAACGGGTAATAATTCTTTTAGCAGTGTAGGGAAAGCCAGGTCGGCGCGTTCGAGACTTAATTCGCCGGCCAACAGGCCGTTGGCGGGATCGTAAAGCGTGAATGCGATGATTCCCGGCAGTACCACTAATACCGGCACCAGTAATTTCAGAAAGCCGGCAAAAACAAGGCCCATTTGTCCGTGCCAGATGTTTTTGGCTGCCAGTGTTTTTTGCGTAATAAACTGGTTGCAGCCCCAGTAAAAAATATTGGCCAGCCAAATGCCGCCAAAAAATACGCCTATCCAGGGTAGCTCCGGATGATCGATAGGTTGGACCATTTTGAATTTCTCGGGCGCTGCTTTAAACAAGGTTTTTAAGCCGTTAACAGCTTCCCATGTTTCGGCGTGGTTTAAAATTCCTATTTTGGTTAAGCCCAGGTAGGTAACAACCAAGCCACCGGTAATAAGTATGGTAACATGTATTACATCGGTGTAAGCCACTGATTTTAAACCCCCGTAAAGGGTGTAGGCTCCCACCAGAAAAAACAGTATAGCCAAGCCATATACAATGGGCAGTCCAAAAAGCGACTGTATGGCCAACGCCCCGGTAAAAAGCACAACAGCCAGTTCGATAAAAATATAGCCGAACAAGCTAATGATGGCAAAAGTAATTTGCACCTGTTTGTTAAAACGGTTGGCTAAAAACTCGGGCATGGTTACAATTTTCGATTTTAAAAAGTAGGGAAGAAAAAACTTTCCTACCAGAATTAAAACGATGGCAGCCAGCCACTCGTAACTGGCTATGGCCAGCCCAATGGAAAAGCCTTGCCCCGACATGCCAATAAAATGATGGGTTGAAATATTGGCAGCAATCAGCGAACCGCCAATTATCCACCAGGTGAGTTTTCGCCCTGCCAGAAAATAATCTTCGCTGTTTTTGCTTTTACCAGCCGAAAATATGCCAATGGCAAACACCAAAGCAATGTAAAAAATAAATACGATTAGGTCGATATTAAAGTTCATGGTTAAGATGACGGAAGCCGAAAGCCAAAACCCGAAAATTACCGGCTTTGAATTTCTGGCTTCCTTTTTTTGGTTTTTGTGATTATGATTCTATTTTTCCGTTAAATAGCATAGGAAAGAATTTTCCTTCCATTTTTTTTCCGTTTTCAATGGGAGGTACTCCCACTAAAATTGCTTCGTTGGTATTGGATAGGGTGCCATCGGCAAAAACATTTATTACAAAAGCGCGGCGTGGCCGATCTGAATTATTTTCGAACGAACCATGCACGAGTAAGGGGTGGTGAAACGAACCATACCCTTTCGGCATTTCAACCGGAATTGGATTTTCAAGCGCTTTGGCTTGTTCATCGTTTATAAACTGCGTCAGTCCTTTCATTTCTCCTGTTAACGATGGTTTATCCAGAAGCCCCCACTTCTGGCTGCCCGGAATGTATTGCAAACAGCCGTTTTCCTGCGATGCATCATCTAAACCCACCCAGGTTGTAAGGTGTTGCATGGGGCTGGTTCGGGTCCAGTACGAATAATCCTGATGCCACGCAACTACTCCGCCATGTTTGGCCGGTTTGCAAAATAACTGGTCGTGCCAGAAACGAACACCTTTATTGCCAAGCAATTGATAAGCAGCCATTACATAGGCCGGATTCCAAAGAATATCGTGAAATCCCGGTGTCATTCGCCAATGCCCAAGCGAGTGAAAAATTACCCGATCGGGGTCTTCCGATTCGTTGGAGTGGAATTCATACAACAAATCATGCTTCGGATGTTTGGCATCCATTACCACAAGCAGCTCTTCGCGTAATTGTTCCACCTGCTCCTCCTCAAGTAACTTGATATTGGCCAGGTAGCCATTTTCCTGAAAGAAATTTACCTGTTCTTGGCTTAGCCGGTACTTTGCCCAATCTTTTTTGTTTTCAGGCCATTTAAACATTTTTGAACACAACTTACTGTAGTCTGCTAAATCCCGTTTTAGTTTCATCATATTATAGTTTTTACATTAAAAACATGGCACCTATACCCAAACCATAAATTTAGGCCCTTAGCTATCGAGCTGGGCTTTTGCTATTTTTATAAAAGTAAGCATGTTTTCGAGGCTGGTATCGCTCTCAACCGAATGCGAAGGTGAGAAAATATACCCGCCATCTTTGCCTAATTCCAATAAACGATGCGACTCTTCTGCAACCTCTTCTGGTGTTCCAAAAGGTAATATCTTTTGCATGGATAAACCGCCGTGAAAAGCCAGGCGACCGCGGTATTGGGGTAAAATGGTGTAAATGTCCATCACCTCGGGCTGGAAAGGATTAAAGCAGTTTAATCCGCATTCCACTAAATCATCAAACAGTTCGTCTACATCGCCGCACGAGTGAATCATTACATACTTGCCATTGTCGCGGGCAAAACCATACATGCGTTTTAGTTGCGGATAAACATATTCTTTCCACATATCGTAGCCAAAAATCAGTCCGTGCTGCTGGCCCCAGTCGTCGCCAAAATAAATGGCATCAATGTCGTACTCCATTGCCTTGCTCATTTGGGCAATGTTGTAGTCGGCTATTTTGGTAAATAATTCGTGTACAAAGTCAGGATACATCATCATATCCATCAACAGGTTTTCCATACCCCGCATACTCCAGGCACGCTCGTACAGGCTAAAACCAATCTGGAACAAACGAAAAAGATCAGGTTTCTTTTCAATCTCGGGTTCAATATTGGCAAAAAAACGGGGATCGTGCGGATCAGGAAATGTAACTCCATCCATGCTTGGCTCAGGTATAACATAGGGACTTCTTGGGTCGCCGATATCTTTGTCAATACTTCTGTCCCAAACAACGCCAAACACATCCTGAAACATATTTGGCTCAATTTCGTCGAAAAAACCGATGTCGCTGCCCAGGTTTAAGATGTGGTTACCCAGGGCCAGGTCAAGGTCGCTTTCTTTAAAATAGTTTTGTAATTCTTTTTTTGGTTCTTCGGTAAATTTGAATGACCATGGCACATAAGGTGGCTTTTTGCCGTCGAGTACCATTTTTATTACTTCTCTTTTTGTCATAACAAATAAGTTCTTGGCTTTATTTTGATTGAATTATTTTTTTTAGGTTTTTCCACCTTACAATTTTAAGGAGAGTTGGTTTCAATTTTTTAAACTATATTGCCAATAGTTTAGCTATTTTGTCATTGTGGAGGTAAAAAGAGAAAATACGGCGCTTTCTGCTGAACGGGAAAACATAACGATCTCGAATCATTCTTCTTTTTATGTGGGTACCTATCGCGATTCGTACTTTCGGCGTTCATGGCATTATCATCCTGAATATGAATTGCTTTTAATTACCAAAGGATACGGTACGCGCATGGTTGGCGACCATTTTGAATCTTTTAAAAAAGGCGACCTGGTGTTGCTTGGCGGCAATCTTCCGCACGCATGGATATCTGACCAGTATTTTAAAAAAGATACAGTAGCCGATAGTTGCGAATCGGTTTTTATTCAGTTCCGAAAGAGTGTTTTTGGAACACATTTTATTGATATGCCGGAGATGGCAAGTATTCGGATTGTGTTGAAAAAAGCCGAACGGGGTCTGCGTATTACCGGTGAATATGAGGAGCTGATTAAATCATCGATGTTGGCACTACGTAATCAATCGCCTTTGGAGCAATTGCTTACGCTTATTCGTATGCTTGACCTTATTCAAAAGGGAGATTATGAAATGCTGGCTTCTGATAATTATTCGCAGCAGGGTGTTTTTAAATCTGAAAAAATGACCATGGCCCATAATTTTATTATGCAAAACTTTAAACACGATATAAGTGTGAATGATTGTGCCGAAACAATTGGAATGACGACCCCCTCGTTCTGCCGGTTTTTTAAAAAACAAACCAACGTTACCTTTTCGGTTTACCTGAATTACCTGCGTATTAATCTTGCCCAAAAATTGTTGCGGCAAACCGTTATGCCGGTAAAAGAAATCGCATTTGAGTGTGGTTTTGTTTCGATTGTTTATTTTAACCAGAAGTTTAAAACGTTAACCGGAATGTCGCCGGGTGATTATCGTAAAAGAGGACGCCTGAGCTGACTGGTTTGAAAAATTAGTTAATTTTACCACTAAAATATTGCTTTGAGGAACTACTTACTAACTATACTAATTATTTTAAGCTTTGCATCAAGCGCTCAGAATTATGTTTTCGATAAGATTACCACGCTTGAAGGGCTTTCGCAAAACGATGTAAATACCATCTACCAGGACAAACAGGGATTTTTATGGATTGGTACGCACGATGGTTTAAACCGTTATGATGGCTATTCGTTTCGGGCCTATCATGTTAATCCGTTAAACGAAAAAGGAATTCACAGTAACCTGGTTTTTGATATTGCTGAAGATGAAACCGGCAATTTATGGCTGGCCACCTCCGACGAGGGGATATGCCGTTTTAATGTGCAAACCGAAGTTTTTACCTCCTTTTATAATTCTGAAGAAAATCCTGAAATTTTTTTTACAAATCAGATTGTAAAAGTGTTGCCGGCAGAAAACAACAAAATCTGGATTGCTACCGGTCTGGGTGTAACCGTAATGACTTTTGACGGCAACAACTTTACCACCCAAAATATTAATGCTGCCAATACGTCTGAACTGGAAGATGACCAGATAAGCGACCTGGCAAAAGATGTTTACGGAAGAATTTGGGTAGCTACACGAAGAGGATTGTATGTGATTTCGGAAAATGACGATAATTTTAATGTTACCCCGGTGCTGAATAATATCGGTGGGAATATTGCAAAAAATATTATCATTGGCGATGATGAAATAATTGTTTCTTATCTGGATGGGATTTACCGGGTCACTATGGATATGGCAAGCGTTTCTGATGTTCAGTTCCAAAAAATAAGCGATTTAAACGTGAATTGTTTATTGGTAAGTAAAAGGGGAGATTTATTTGCCGGTAATGATTTGGGACTGTATGTTTTTGAACGTACTCAGCAGGATCATCAAAAATTTAATGCCCCCCTGCATTTTACCGAAGGCTGGGAAACCAATAGCCTGAGTAAAAATGTGGTGGTTTCATTATTCGAAGATAAATCGGGAATAATTTGGATTGGTACCAACGGTGGTGGCCTGAATAAATATAATCCGAAGAAAAAGAAATTCAGGCATTTTAATAAAACGCGTATTGAAGGCAGCTTGAGCTACAATAAAATCAGAGCCATACACGAAGACCGATCGGAAAATATTTGGGTTGGAACCGAAGGTGGTGGAATTAATTTCTTATCAAATAAAAACAGAAATAATTACACCTCGGGATGGACTGGGCTGGATGTAAATACCGGATCGTTGCAAAACAGGGTGTACAGTTTTTTGGAACTAAACGATGAGGGGCCGGTTGAAATAGTTGCCGGTGTTGGTTATCCACAGGTTATTGCAAAACTCAAAGAAAACTACCCGGTTCCGGATGTTCTGCCTGCCGATGATTTTGCTGAAGTGAAAAGCTCGGTGTTTACTTCGTTAAAAACGAACGATGGAACAATATGGTTTGGAACCTATGGAAGGAGAAATGGTCTGATTCGAATTCGTACTACCTCAGATGGCAAAATAGTTGATGATTTTAAGCCCAACGGACAGGCTGGGTGTCTGTCTTCATTCAATATCAGAAGTTTACTGCAAGACTGTTATGGTAACTTGTGGGTGGGAACCGATAGAGGAATAAACCTGCTCTTACCTGATGAGCAGAAAAAGAAAAATCCGAATTTTATACAATTTAAAAAGGGCGACAGTCCCGGAAAATTAAGCCACAATTATATTTTACCCATTTTTCAAGCAGCTGATAGTACAATTTGGGTAGGAACCATGGGAGGTGGTTTAAACCGTGTAAATTATAATAACGATCCGGAAAAAATAACTTTTGAAGCAGTAACTACCGCCGATGGCCTTCCTAATAATGTGATAAAAGGAATTCTTGAAGACGACTATGGATTTTTATGGATTTCGTCGAACAAAGGTTTAACACGTTTTGATGTAAAAGACCGTTTATTTATTAGTTACGGCATAAACGATGGACTACAGGATTACGAATTTGGAGAACTGGCCTGTTGTAAACTTTCATCAGGAGAAATGCTGTTTGGTGGCGTAAACGGCATTAATGCTTTTTTCCCAAAAGATATTATCAGTGATATGTCTACTCCCGAAGTGGCATTTACCGATTTTCAGGTGCTGAACCAATCGGTAGTGCCTGGCGATATGCTAAATGGAAGGGTAGTGCTTGAAAAAAGCATTAACCATACCGAAGAGGTGCGCTTAAAATATGCCGAAAACAGTTTTGCTATTCATTTTTCGTCCTTGCATTTTTCTGCACCGGCGCAAAATACCTATAAATATATGTTGGAGGGTTTCGACAACGACTGGATTCGTAAAGATGCTTCCAACAGAATTGCAAAGTATACCAACCTTCGTCCGGGTACCTATACCTTTAAGGTACTGGCATCAAACAACGATGGCGTTTGGGCCGACGATCCGAAAATACTTAAGGTAAGAGTTACGCCGCCTTGGTATTTGAGTATTGCAGCCTGGGTGGTTTATGTTATTTTATTTCTTACCTCCCTGTGGTTTTTTCAGAAATACTCGCTTATTCGCATCAAACAACGAAACGAACTGTTGATGGAGCATTTTGAGAAAGAAAAAATCCAGGAACTTTCTCAAATGAAATTACGGTTCTTCACCAACATCTCGCACGAGTTTCGTACTCCGCTTACCCTGATTATTGGCCCGCTTGAAAAACTCATTAAACAAGGAAAAGAGTTACCCGAGAAAAAGATAGCCGAAAGTTATGCCATAATGCACCGTAATGCTTCTATTTTGCTCAGGTTGATTAACCAGCTAATCGATTTTAGAAAGTTTGAGCAAGGCAAAATGATTTTACGCGCCTCCAACACCAATGTGGTGGCATTTCTTAACGATGTATTTCTATCGTTTTCAGAACTGGCCGAAAAGAAAGATATCAACTATGAATTTACAACACAACGCGAAAAAATAGACGTTTGGTTTGATGACGACAAGCTGGAGCGCATTATGTACAACCTGCTTTCAAACGCCTTTAAATTTACCGCACAGGGAGGCAAAATTCAGCTGTTAATTGACGAGGACGATAAGCACATAATTATCCGGGTGGTCGATAATGGCGCAGGAATTCCGAAAGAAATGCAGCAACATATTTTTGAGCGTTTTTACCAGGCCGACCGCATTAAAAACCGTAAAGTTGGAAGCACAGGTATTGGCCTGTCGTTTATAAAGGGCCTAATAGAAATGCACAAAGGAGAAATAACTTTTGAGAGTGAGGTTGACAAGGGAACAACATTTACGGTAAAACTACCGAAAGGAAATGCCCACCTGGAAACGGAACAGATGCGTGCAGTAAGCCGCGACCAGGATACTGACAAAAAGGATTTCTCGTTTCTTGAACCGGTGCAAATTGTTGAAGCAGAAGATGCTGAAGAGAAATCGAAAAAAAATAAAGTACTGGTAGTTGAAGATAATTTTGAATTGCGAAGTTTTATAAAAGACAGCCTGAAAGATAAATTTGAAGTACACTGTGCTGAAAACGGAAAGGAAGGTTTGGAAAAAGTACATGAAATAAATCCTGATGTAGTTGTTAGCGATATTATGATGCCGGCAATGAATGGATTTGAGTTGTGCGAGACCATAAAAACCGATGAAAATATAAGTCATATTCCGGTGGTGCTTTTAACCGCCAAGTCAAACCCCGAGAACCGTGTTAAAGGCTATAATCTTGGGGCCGACGGCTATATCTCTAAACCCTTTAACATCGAGGTGCTCGAAGCACGTATACAAAACCTGATAGAATCGCGCGAAAAACTTCGCGAAAAATTGCGGGGAACAATTTCGGTTGAACCATCAGAAGTTACAACCACCTCGATGGATGAAAAATTTCTGAAACGCATTCTTAAAATTATTGAAGAGAATATTCCTAATTCGGATTTTACCGTTGAGCAGCTGGCCAGCGATTATGGAATGTCGCAAATTGTACTCAATAAAAAGCTTAAAGCGTTAACCGGGCTTACAGCCAAAGCATTTATCCGGAATATTAGAATGAAACGTGCGGCACAACTGTTTAAAACCGGAAACTACTCGGTTACCGATGTTACCTACGAAGTTGGTTTTTCCGACTTAAAATACTTCAGAAACTGTTTTAAAGACGAGTTTGGCATGTCGCCCTCAGAGTATATCAAAGCAAATAGGCCAGAGGCTGAATAGCAGCAAGGATTAAGCTGTTGCAATTATTTACCCTATTGCATTTCAGTAGGGTGGGATTAACGTCTGCTGAGTAAATATGGCCATTTGTTGATTTTCTTTATTTATGCAAGTGTCAAATTAACAGTGCTTTATATTAGGGATTTACATGTGCTAAACAAATAGCTTTGTTCTGTTTTTTAAGTACAAAGGCTTTGTTATTGTTTTCGATTACCGCTTAATACGAGTTTTTTTCATTAGGTTGATTTGGCATTTAGCAAAACAAATTGGTCAGGTAGCTTAAATCATCAATTGGGTTTACCCCCTGTATGCAAACAAGTTTACCCCCTGTGTGCTTAATTCCCCCCCTTATCGGTTACAATAATCCGACACAAATCACCCTCCCCGCAAATTAATTTTGATACCGGAAACGAAGCAAATTTTTTTAAAATGAACTAAAATCAATAATTATGAAAAGAACAGTTAATTGTTTTTGCAAGAAATTGCTGGTAACGGTATTGGCTGTATTGTCGTTTTGGAGCATGGCAATGGCTCAAAATCTGACAATAACCGGTACAGTTACAGGCGAGGATGGTGAACCTATTCCCGGAGCCAACATCGTTGTTAAAGGAACTACCAATGGTACGATTTCATCTGCTACCGGTAATTTCTCTATTAATGCTCCTGCTGATGGGACTCTTCAATTTTCGTTTATTGGTTACGAAACAAAAGAAGTTGCCATTGAAGGAAAAGACAAAATAGACGTTGAACTTGAACTGAGTTCAATTGGTATTGAGGAGGTTGTTGCTATTGGTTACGGTACAGTAAAGAAAAAAGAACTTACCGGTGCGGTTGCGCAGGTTAAGGCCGAGGAGGTTACCAAAGTATCTACTTCTGACCTGGGTACTGCTCTGCAAGGTAAAGTTGCGGGTGTAAGTGTTCAGGCAAGTTCCGGAGCACCTGGTGAGGCTGCCAACATCCAAATTCGTGGTATTGCAACCAGTTTTGAAGGGGCAAACAATAATCCGCTCTTTGTGGTTGACGGAATTCCATACGACGGAGATCCGGGGCTAAGCCCCGAGGAAATTCAGACTATTGACATTTTGAAAGATGCGGCATCAACAGCTGCCTACGGAACAAGGGGTGCAGCTGGTGTAATTTTAATTACTACAAAACAAGGCCAGGCAGGCGAAATGAAAGTGAGCTATCACGGATATTACGGTATACAAAACATTACCTCTGGTCTTCCTTTGGTAAATTTTGAGGATTACATGTACATTCAAACCTTATACAATGTAAACACAAACAGCACAAAATTTGAGAACGATTTTTGGCATACGCTGGTTAATTCCCCCCACTTAATGTCGAATAATAACAATATTATAGATGTTGTTACAGTAGATAATGCTCCTACGCAGAGTCATACCGTTCAGGTATCAGGAGGTAAAAATAATTTAACCACAAGTATGGTTTTAAATTATTTTACCCAGGATGGTACCTTAATAAATTCGAAATACGAAAGAACAAATGGTAGAATCAACCTTAACTACAAAAAAGATAAATTATCGGTTAGTGGTGGTTTTGGTTTTAGTATTGATGAAAAGAAAAATGCGCCGTGGGGAATTTTATATGATGCCTATAAATTTAATCCATACAGCAATTTAATAGACCCTAACAGCTTAACCTTTACAAGTGAGGGATCTGACAACGATTTGACCAACGCAAGTTACCTGGCTATTAAATTTGCCCAAACCGACGTTACTGATGGTAAAGCCTTTAATGCCAATACCCGTATTAACTACGAGCTGCTTAAAGGTCTTAATCTTACCTATACGCTGGGGGCAAATTACAGAAATACCTTCAGAGATTATGTTGTTCCGAAATTCACCCTGTATGATTCAGAGGGCGAATTAAGAACACAGGCAACACGTTCGCAGGTTCGTAATACTTCGGGTTATTCGTCGAAAATAACTTCAGAAATTGGTGCCAACTACACGAAAAAAATTAAAGGCCACAGGTTTAAGCTTCTTGGCGTTTATACCTACGAAAAATCAGACTATAACGAGCATACCGGAATTAAGTACGATTTGCTGAGTAACGATGTAACAACTTTAAATGGTGCCACATCAGACCCCAATGCGTATTCGGGGGATGGTACCTACAACCAGGACCGTACCACTGTTATAATGGGTATGTTAGGACGATTAACCTATGATTTCAAAGGACGTTACTTACTTACTGCAAGTTTAAGGCGTGATGCTTCATCAAGATTTGGTGCCGATAACCGCAGTGAATATTTCCCTGGCTTTTCTGCCGGATGGAACGTGTCGGACGAAGCGTTCTGGTCGGGAATGAAAAAATACATTGGTACTTTAAAACTCCGGGCTAGTTACGGTAAGGTGGGTAACGATAACTTTGGAGATTACTATTACTCATCGGGTATAACCATCAGTAAAGACTATTTATTTGGACCCGAAGAAAGTGAAACACTTGTAAATGGTGCCACACAAACGAGTTACGCTAACCCATACGTTCAGTGGGAAACCTCCATCTCATCAAACTTTGGTGCCGACCTGTATATGTTCGACAATAAAGTTCAGTTAACTGCTGAATATTATAATACCGAAAAAGAAGACATGCTTTTCCCATTACAGTTGCCAGCCTCGGCAGGTGCCGGTACCAGTGCCGATTCAAAGGTGCCTTACAATGTTGGTAACATGACTAATAAAGGGGTAGAGCTTGCTGCAACCTACCGTCACTCGGGTAAATTAAGCTGGAGTGTTAGTGGCGTGTTCACAAAAAACAAAAACGAGGTTACCACTATGCCCGAAGGCGTTGATATTTATTATTATTCGGATGGAAAACCGGTTTCCGATGGGCAGAACAACTACGTGGTTACTGCCCTGGCTAAAGGTTACGAAGCGGGTTCGTTTTTTATGCGACCAACTGCCGGACTTGTTGATTCGCAGGAGAAACTCGAAGCATTTCAGCAGTTGATGCCTACTGCAAAAATGGGCGACCTTATTTATGTTGATACCAATAACGATGGAGAACTGTCGGATGATGACCGTGTTTATAGCGGTAGCGGTATGCCGGAATGGGAAGCAGGTTTAAACTTTGATGTTGCCTACAAAGGCTTCGACTTTACCATGCAATGGTACGCTTCAATTGGTAACGAAATTATTAATGGTAGTAAACTGTACTCCAGTTTTAATATGGCGCACCAGGATATGGTTTACCAGTGGACACCCGAAAATCCAACTTCTGAAATTCCAATATTCAGAGGACGCGACCATATCAACTACGCATCGTATGCCGATATCTGGGTAGAAGATGGCTCGTTCTTACGTTTACGTAACGTTATATTAGGTTATACCTTACCCAAAAAACTCACCAAAAAAGCAAAGCTAAACAAGGTGCGCTTTTATGTGGCTGCTCAAAACCCGATTACCATTACCGAATATGATGGATACGATCCTGAGATTGGTAGCAATGGTCTTTCCAGAAGAGGTTTAGATGTTGGTAACTATCCTGTTGCAGCGCAATATCGTGGTGGTATTCAGGTAGATTTTTAATAGTTGGACAAGAAACTTAAAACGAAATTGAAAATGAAAAATAAAATAAAAGTTTTATTATCGGTTTTAGCAGGAATACTGATATTAAATTCCTGTAACGAAGATGAACTGGAACAGGTAAACCCTAATAAGGTGACCAGCGAGAGCTTTTGGGCAACCATGGACGATTGCGAACAGGGTGTAAACGCCATTTATAACGCATTTAAGTCGAAAAACTTAATGTTAATGCTGAAAGAAAACGAGCGTGCCGACATGGGACATAAACCGGCAAGTTGGGCCGATGGCGCAAACGCCTTCTATAAGAAAACATTTAACAATGCCGAAAACAATATTCAAAATAAATGGGCAGCGTTGTACGAAGGTGTTTTCAGAGCAAATCAGGCTATCGAGGGGTTAGAAAAATACAAATCGGAGACTACTAATCTTGATGAGGAAGCATGGAATGATTTATATGCGCAGGCGGTTTTTTTTCGCGGACTTTTTCATTACTACTTGTATTCTTCATTTAACGAGGGAAGTATTCCTATTCGTAATAAGGTGCCTAAAACAATGGCGGAGCAATACGTTGCTATTAGTCCGGCAGAAGAAGTATTTAACTTTTTTATGGAAGACTTGCAGTTTGCCTATACCGAAGGTTTTTTACCCGATGTATGGAATGCAGGAGATGAAGGAAAAATAACCAGGGGTGCTGTTGCAGCTGTTATCGGGCAGGCTTATTTATACGAAGGCGAATACAACCAGGCAATGGTATATTTAAAAGATGTTATCGATAACTATGGGTATGCCTTAACTGACGACCCGGCAGATAATGTTACTACTCATGCCGAATTTAATTCAGAATCTATTCTTGAAATAAATTACTCGTATAGCTTAAAACCGGAAGAGGCAGTAAACTCTGACGAAGGACTATCAGCAAAATATGTTGATGACATCAGCCCGGTTGAAGCACAGTGGGGAGGAGCAATGTTTCCGAGTTACTGGTTGCAACTGGCTTATAAGGAGGATCCTATGGATTCGACAGATGAGCGTAACCTGGCTCCGGTAATTGATATTCCAACAGGCGAAGTGTTAAAAGCTGCCGACGGAACCGATAGTATGGCCGTAAGAAAACATAACCTCAGGGCTTCGGCTTACATTTCGTTTGTTGACGACGAAGCTCAGCATTATTACCTTGACCGTCCGGCCTTTACCTGGAACTGGAATGTTGGAACAAAGGCTGCATTTAAATTTTTATCAAACTGTAACGAATTTCATTACGATGATCTGCCTAACGAAGAAACCTACAAGTCGGGTGTAAACTACCGCGTTATTCGTTTGGCTGATGTTTATCTGATGTATGCCGAGTGTTTGATTCAGGGCGGAAATAACGACGGTGGTGTTCAGGAAGCGTTGGCTTACATTAATAAAGTAAGGTATCGCTCGGCACTGCAGTTATTAGGTAACCCGGGCGAATTTGCGGGGTCAACTTACGATGGAAAATCCTATTCAGCACAAGATGTAATGAATCAGTTAATGTATGTTGAGCGCCCGTTAGAGATCTCTATTATGGGGCACGCAACACGTCACATCGACCTACGCCGCTGGGGTATTTACAAAGAGCGTTTTCAGGAACTGGCTGATAAAAGATATGCATCAGGCTCTTATCCTCCTGAAATTTGGTCGGATGTTGAGGTTGATGGCGTAATGAAACGTAAGTATTTGTTCCCCAATGCCAATCAGGGGCAACGTATTGTAAATCCTAACGGTGGTAATCCAATAATCCGCTGGGGATGTGTTATTTACGATGCTTCATATTTTGATAATGCTGTAGGTTGGGATCTTAAAGATTACAACACAAACAATTTCTTGTTCGAGTACGAAGAATCGGCTGCCAACTACATTGAGTCGGAGCATGCCTACTGGCCAATACCTTTGGTGGAAGAAACAACCAACCCTAATATTTACGGTAGTAACTAAAAAACTGAAACAAGATGAAAAAGATAAATTTTATATACCTGTTAATTTTGCTGGCAGCCTTTGTGAGCTGCGAGGAAGATTACGTAGCACCAAACAGCTTTTCAGATGTGTCGTGGTATTCGCCGCAACACCAAAGCCTCGACGAAAATTACCCCATTATTGGGCAGGGTCAGTATTATTCAATCTCCGATTTGTCGCAGGGCGAGCTTAGCCACCAGTGGGAATTACTTGATCCTAACATTTACTTCCTGGGAGGAACGCTGGTTAGAAACGATTCTACCCTTGAAGAAAAGATTATTGGTGGCGGTAATATTGGTGATATCTCGGAAGATAAAACCGTTCACCTCTATTTCCCTGAAGGTGGTATACAAAGTGTAAGACTTTACAACACTTTTGATGATACGGTAAGTTTTGTGGCCGAAGATACCGTACTTTACTCGTATTACGATGAGGCTTTGGGCGTTCACGTTTTCGACCATACCTTTACCGTTGATGTTTATTTCGATGTTGTAGCCGATTACCTGGTTTACGATCCCGATCTGAATGTAATTGATCTGGCATCGGCAACTGATACGCTTGTAATTACCATTGAAGCAGGGCAGGCCTTGCATTTTGCACAAAAAGTAGATTCTATTTACCACATTACCGATGTTACCTGGAATATTCCCGGAGGTTCGCCACAAACTTCGTTTGAAGATTCGGTTAAGGTTACTTTTTATGTGCCTGGCACTTATTCGAACCTAAGGTTTACAGCCAGCAGAAATGCTCAGAATATTCCATCGGGTAGCGATAGAGACACCATCCCTTTAAAGGTTGTTGTTGAGCCATCATCGGCGCCGTTTTTAGTGGCCGGTGTTACAAAAATTAATTCAAATTCAGTTCGTCTGCAGCTTTCAGGACAGGCAGCAGGTACATTATCAAAATCTGATTTTACGGTTACTGCACGCAATGCCGATAAAGGAGAAGATTTTGCCATTGGCGTGGCTTCTGTAAATATGATTGACGACAGAACCGCCCTGGAATTAACTTTTGCCGACCCTATTTACAGTAACGACGAAGTTATTATCGAATACAGCGGTTCGGAACTGATGTCGACCGATGGCCGTACCATTGAACCTGCTACAGTAACGCTTGATCCTATTGATCCTGAAAACCTGGTAACCGATCCTGGTTTTGAAAATGGAGCTGATACCTGGGTATCTCCTCCTGAATTTGATGGTGGCAGAGTAACCGATGCTGCAAACTACTCTACCGACATGCCTAAAGATGGTAGTTATAGCATGCACGCAATTAAAGCTGCCGGTGGCCAAACCGCTTTTGCTAATTCAAACGGATTTGTTTTGGAACAAGGAGTTACCTATACCTATTCTTATGATTATTATGGGGTAAGTAGCAGCAAACAAGGAGGTGCCTGGGAAGCTCGTATCTCTGAGCTGCTTGACAACGGACTTGTTAAGGAAGGTAAACTCTTTGGTGGTTGGACCGGATTAAATGGAATTAAAATAGGGGAATGGACTAAAAAAACAGCGACCCTTACAGGTGATGGTAAAACATATGCGATAGCAATGCTTATGTATGGAGCATCGTCAGCTGAAGTATATTACGATAACTTTAGCATTACGGTAAAAGACGATCGTCCGTAAAGGTTGAAAAGCAAGTCATATTAAGCGAACCGTACTGTCTGGTTCGCTTAATATGCTTCTTTATAGCTCTAAGACAGCTTTTCATTCCTAAAAAAACTAAAATGTACAAAACAAGTATAGTGCTGGTTTTGGTAGCTTTCTTATTTGCTGCCTGCCAATCATCAGCACCCAAAAAAGAGCTGCTCCAATTCGAACCCAATTGGGAATCGTTAAAAGAGTACCAAACGCCACAATGGTTTGCCGATGCCAAATTCGGAATATTTATTCATTGGGGGTCCTATTCTGTCCCGGCATATAAATCAGAATGGTATCCGCGTTTAATGTACCAGGATTCGGTGTTGTGGCACCAAACCGATCCGGAAAAATCAAGACCTGGTACAAACCCGGTATTTACCCATCACGTTAACACGTATGGCCATCCGTCGGAATTTGGATACAAAGACTTTATACCGCTGTTTAAAGCCGAAAACTTCGATCCACTGCAATGGATGGAGCTTTTTAAGCGAGCCGGTGCCCGCTACGTAATTCCGGTGGCCGAACATCATGATGCTTTTGCCATGTATAATTCTAAGGTAACACCCTGGAACTCGGTAAATATGGGGCCTAAACGCGATATCATTGCCGAATTGAAAAGCGCTGCCAAAGAGGCCGGATTGCATTTTGGCGTATCATCGCATTTTGCGTTTAACTGGGATTATTTTAATAAACAGGAACGTTTTGATACCTGGAACCCCGAGTACGAAGAACTATATGGACCTAAACACGAACCATATGCCCCCGTTAGCAAAGAGTTTATTGAGCTTTGGTGGCAACGTACCACCGACATTATCGATAATTATCAGCCTGAAATTCTTTGGTTCGATTTTTATATCGATCGCCCGGAGTTTGCGTCGTACCATCCAAAGTTGGCGGCCTATTATTACAATATGGGAATTGCAAGCGGACAGGAAGTGGTGTTGCAAAATAAAAATATGAATTACGAGTCGTTTCCGGAAGGAACAAACATGCTTGACATTGAGCGCGGAAAATTGGCCGATATCAGAAAAGATGTGTGGCAAACCGACACCTCAATTGGTAAAAACTCGTGGTGTTATACCGGTGGCTGGCAAAGCAAAACGGCCAATTCGTTAATTGATGATTTGGCCGACATTGTGAGCAAAAACGGTACAATGCTTTTAAATATCGGGCCAAAGGCCGATGGAACTATTCCACAGGATCAGGTAAATGTTTTAACCGAAATAGGCGACTGGCTGGCAGTGAACGGAGAAGCAATATATGAAACATATCCGTGGGACAAGTTTGGTGAAGGCCCAACCATTGTCGAAAAAGGACACCATTCCGAGGGGAATAATAAAGGCTTTACTGCCGAAGATGTTCGGTTTACCGCCAAAGAAAATGTGCTGTATGCCATTGTTTTGGATATACCTGACGATGGTAAGGTAGTGCTAAAATCGCTGGTAAACCATAAAACAATTAATGCAAAGACCATTAAATCGATAAAGTATTTGGGAGAATCGTTTACTCCCGAATGGCATATTGATGACAAGGGCTTAACCATTAAAACAAACGGCGAGTTGCTTGCGAAAAATGCACTTACAATAAAAATCTCATATTAGATAGTAAAAAATAGTTATTGATCAGGTAGATTAATAAGTTTAGTTAGAGTGTGTTAGGTGGAGCAATTGCGCTCCACCTAATTTTTAAAGATAAATGGTAAAGAAATTGGTAAACGCTGCCAAAATTTACAATAGAAATGGGAGACTTACTTCCCGAAATCTTAAAACAAAAAAATACTACATAATGGTAAAAACATTAATGCTTGTCTTTGCCCTTTTTGGCGCTATGCAAATAGATGCGCAGGAGCGAAATGTTTCAGGAAAAATAACCGCATTTAACACCTACCAACTGAAGGGGGCACATGTAAGTGCCAAAAAAGCAAAAACAGAAGTTTTTACTGATGCGGAAGGAAACTTTCAGATAAAATGTAAGCAAAAAGATGCCCTGAAAATACAGGCTAAAGGTTTTGAAACGCAGGTGTTAAAGCTGGACAATGAAAACGTTTTAAAAATTAATCTGATTTATATTGATAACGAATCAGCATTTAAAAGCGCAGTTGAAGTACAACATATTTCCGAATCGGATTTGGAATATGCCGTTGGAAACCTGATGAAAGAGAATAACGATTATTCGCGCTATAAAGATATTTATGAGATTATTCAAAGTGTTTCTCCCTTGGCAAGAGTGGTAAACGACGGTGGTTTTAACCGTATTTATTTTACTTCTCGCGGGCCAAACTCGTTTAATGCCGGCTCCCATGCCTTGCTGGTGGTTGATGGTATAATTACCGAAGATATTTCAACTGTTCTTCCTATACAGGTAGCCACAATCACGGTCCTTATTGGCACCGAGGCAGCTATGTATGGCGTGCGCGGAGGAAATGGCGTTATTGAAATTGAACGAAAATACTAAGCTTAGCCGCTGGTCAATTGGAAAAATAAAACCGTTAAAAGCGGAGGTGTGCCGCTTTTTATACCAGGCCTCCCATTTTTCGGTATCGGGCAGGTGTGCTGCCAGTATGTTTCTGAAAAACACGGTAAAAATAGGGTAGGTTGTTAAAGCCGGTTTTATCGCAAATCTCATTTAACGACATATTGGTAGTTAGCAGTAAAATCTGTGCTTTTTCAATGCGTTTGGTGTTAATATATTTAAGCGGAAGCAGGCCGGTGGTTCGTTTAAAAATCCGGGTAAAATGATCGTAAGAATAGTGTGCAATTTCAGCCAGCTTTTCTACCTTTATTTCCTGGCTCAGATTTGAATTGATGTACTGAAAAACTTTCCTGAAATCAGAGAATTGCTGAAAGTTTTTTTGTTCCACTTTAGTTTCAACTATAAAGCGCGAGAGCAGCTGCTTAAGTATCCCAATGGTTTCAAGGTACGATTTGCTTTCGCATTGAAACTCAACCGTTCCTTTCCAGTTTTCTTTTTCATAATCCTTAGGGTTGCTTTTTTTTAAGGCTTTATGTTGGTTTAACTCCACCAGCCTTTCGAATAAATGCTTGTCTAAAGGTAGCGCTTCAACCTCGTTTTTTATCGAAATAAAATCGTAAATGTTTAACCCGGTACTAAATGCGTTGGAAAAGTGCACATAATGTTGCTCTAAAAAATCGGTACAATGGTAGCTGCATTGCACAAAGCTGGGAATCAGGTACAAATGACCAGGTTTTAGCCGGTGCATGGTGTTATTGGGCAAAATATAACCTTCTCCACTTGTAATCAGGTAAATTCTCGAGAACGGACTCAAAACATTCGCATAGTTCCATTCTTGCCCAACATTAACATAGCCCACATTCATTAAGTTAACCTGTAATTCTGATAGTAAATTTGTAGGAAGTGTATTTTTCATCTCAAAAAAATGCTGTATAACAACCCTAAAATAGCAGAAAAGTCGGAAATGTATAATTATTCTGCGTTTTTTTGAAATAATAGCATTTGCTTTCCTTTTAATTTTGTAGATGAATAATCAAGCTAATTCAATTAAAATGAACCTAAAAAGTATTACTCTGCTGTTTATGGCATTTGCACTATTTGCCTGTCAGCCAAAATCCACAAAAAAAGCGCAAGAACCATTGGTATATAAATCTACCTGGGAGTCGTTACAACAGCACAAAACACCTGAATGGTTTTTAGATGCCAAATTCGGAATATACTGTCACTGGGGGCCTTACTCGGTTCCTGCACATAAAAACGAGTGGTATTCACATTGGATGTATGTGGAAGATCATCCAATACGTAAATACCACGAAGAAACTTACGGCCCATTAAACGAATTTGGCTATAAAGACTTTATACCCATGTTCACTGCCGAAAATTTTAATGCCGACGAGTGGGCAACATTATTTAAAAAAGCAGGCGCACAGTTTGCCGGGCCTGTTACTGAACATGCCGATGGGTTTGCCATGTGGGACAGTAAAATTACCAAATGGAATGCTGCCGCAATGGGGCCAAAACGCGATATTGTTGGCGAAATGGCCAAAGCTATTCGTAAGCAGGATATGAAATTTATTGCCACTTTTCATCACCAATGGAACTTTGGCTGGTACTCTACCTGGGACGAAAACACCGATGCATCAAACCCGGAATACGAAGAGTTGTATGGCCCAAAACTACCGGGGCCCGAAGCTTTTGAGTATCCTGACAGAGGCGAAACAAAATTTTACCCCGAAGAGAAATTTGTGAATTTCTGGTACAACAAAATCATTGAGGTAATACACAAATACGAACCCGATTTAATTTATTTTGATAACAAGCTTAATATTATTCCCGAGCAAAAAAGAACCGACTTTTTAAGCTACTATTATAATTATGCCGCCAAAAATAAGCAGGAAGTAGTGTGTACCTACAAATTTGAAGAAATGGCCAAAGGTGCTGCTGTTCTCGATTTGGAGCGCTCGCGAATGGCTGAGAAAAAAGATTTTCCGTGGCTAACCGACGATTCAATTGACTGGGGTACATGGTGCCATGTTTCAAACCCCGATTATAAATCGACCAACCGGCTTATTGATTTTTTGGTGGATGTGGTTAGTAAAAATGGTGGGGTATTGTTAAATATTACACCTACAGCACAGGGCGATATTCCACAACCGGTTCAAGAGCGCTTGCTGGAAATGGGACAATGGCTTAGCACCAATGGCGAAGCCATTTACGGAACCCGGCCCTGGAAAGTTTATGGTGAAGGCCCGGCTAAAGTTACCGAAGGGCACCTGAGCGAACATCAGAATAAAGATAATACAGAAGAAGATATACGCTTTACACAAAAAGATGGCGTGTTGTACGCCTTGCTTTTAGATGTGCCAAGTAAAGAAATTCAAATAAGGGCAATGGGAAAAAATGCGGCTTTACTCGATAAAAAAATTAAAAACATCGAGGTGCTTGGCAGCAACGAAAAAGTTTCGTGGGAAGTTACCGATGCTGCACTTAAAATCTCGAAACCAAAAGAAAAAACATCAGACCACTGCGTTGTTTTCAAGTTGAGCTTTTAGCGTATCTACACCATTTCCTGTATTTAAAAATGTAAGTTATGACACCAAAAGAAAGATTTTTTGCCACTATAAATAACCAGACGGTTGACCGGCCGGCAACCTGGCTCGGATTACCAACTCCCGATGCCATTCCGGGCTTACTGAACTACTTTCAGGTAGGCTCGGTTGCCGAGTTGAAAACAAAACTAAACGACGATGTTTGGCCGGTAATTGTACCTTATAACAACGAACCGTTTAATGATATTGGCTGCGCACTTGATTTTACCAAAGATGGTGAAGGGGGCTCGCAGGACGAGCGCACTTTAACGGCACCCGGATATTTTGAGAACATGACCGACCCGGCGGCTGTGGAACAATTTCCGTGGCCCGATCCAAAAGATTTTCTCGATGTGGATGAGGCAGCCCGCAGAGCAAAGGAAATTCCTGCCGATAAGCTTCGTATGGGTATAATGTGGTCGGCACATTTCCAGGATTCATGCTCGGCTTTTGGTATGGAAAACGCCCTGATAACCATGATGATGTACCCCGAAATGTACCAGGCCGTTATTAACCGGATAACCGATTTTTACCTGGAAGTGAACGAGCTGTTTTATGAAGCCACAAAAGGCCATTTGGATGCGGTGCTAATTGGTAACGATTTTGGTTCGCAATCAGCACTTATGGTTGACCCCGATTTGTTGCGGGCTTATGTTTTCGAAGGAACAAAAAAGTTGGTCGACCAGGCCAAAAGTTATGGTTTAACTGTCGTGCATCATTCATGCGGGTCAATATTTCCTATTATTGGCGATTTATTTGATATGGGAGTAGACGTGGTACACCCCATTCAGGCTTTGGCGGCCGATATGGATATTGAAACTTTACAGAAAAATTTTAAAAATAAAGGTGCATTTTGTGGCGGCGTCGATGCGCAGGAATTACTGGTAAACGGAACACCAGCGCAATTAAGCGCCGCGGTAGAGAGAATTAAACAGGTTTTTCCAACAGGATTAGTAATTTCGCCCAGCCACGAAGCTATTTTACCCGATATAAATCCGGCCAATATTGAAGCCATGTATGCTGCGGTGCATCGCAGCTAAAACCGGAAGGGTATAAACCGTCGCAAAAAAACGTTACAGTTTGGCTTTAACTAAATATTTAAACTAAAACTTGCGAATTCTTCGCGTAATTAAAACATAAAAATATGATTCAACCTAACCCAATTATAGGAACCGGACTACACGCTGTAGGAGGCGTTTCAGCTGCCAGTTGTTACATGCCTTTCGAGGGCATAAAAAAATGGTCGTGGGGTACCTTTTGGATTGTACAGGCCTTGTTTGCCTGGTGCATTATGCCATTGGTAATTGGTTATTTAACTGTCCCGAATTTATTCCAGGTATTAACAGAAGCTCCGTCTTCGGCTTTTTGGACTGCTTTTATTTTAGGAGCATGTTATGGTTTTGGCGGCTTGTCGTTTGGTTATGCCATTCGTAATATAGGTTATTCGTTAACCTATACTATTTCTATTGGTATCTCGGCTGTTTTAGGTACCGTAGTACCTCTTATTCTTAACGGAACAGTTGTACAGCAATTCTCTAAAACAGGCGGAGGAATAGTATTGGCCGGCATGGTGATTTCAATGCTTGGAGTTGGACTTTGCGGTCGTGCCGGTTTTTTGAAAGAAAAAAATATGGGCGAAAAACAGGCGGGAAGCAAACTCCGGTTCAATATGAAAAAAGGCCTGTTGCTTACTGTTATTGCCGGTTCGTTATCAGCCGTTTGGGGCATTTCTCTTGAGTTTGGCCAGCCTATTTCCGACATTGCCGCAAAATACGGAGCAGGTCATTTTGAAGGTAACGCCAAATTGATTGTTTCGTCGTTGGGCTGTTTGCTTACCAATTTAACCTGGTTTATTGTTGTAACCATAAAAGACGGCACTATAAAAAGCCTTTGGCAACGAAAAGAAGTGGGGAATAAACTGTTTTTCAGCAACTACGCGTTATCGGCGCTAGCCGGTTCGCTTTGGTACACACAATTCTTTTTCTACGGACTGGGACACGTTAAAATGGGAAGCTTCCAGTTTGCAAGCTGGGTGTTGCACATGAGTATGCTTATTTTCTTCAGTTACATTATTGGTGTGATAATGAAAGAATGGCGTGGTGTTAAACGCAAAACATATGTAACATTAATTATTGCTCTTATTGTTTTGGTTGGCTCGTTTGTTTTAATGAGTTATGGCAGCTACATCGGAGAAATGGTTAACGGACATTAAAACTTAAAACAATAAACTCATAGATAAATTCCATTGTGTATAAAAATTACCAATGGAATTTTTTTGTGTAATTGTTTGGAATGATTGTTCCAAAGAGTAGTTTTGTAAGGTGAATAAAAAGGAAGAAATATTACAGGCGGCTTTAAAGCTTTTAATTGCAAACGGAGTGCATGCCACGCCTATGTCGGCAATTGCGAAAGCGGCAAATACCGGAATGGGAACCATTTATAACTATTTCGGAAACAAAGAGGAATTAATCAATGCTATTTATGTAAAAATAAAACAGCAGGAAGAAAAGGTATTTGCCAAGGTTGACACCAGGTTGCCCGTTAAAACACAGTTTGAGGCATATTATCGTGCATCACTCCATTTTTTTATTGCAAACCCGCTGGCTTTCAAATTTATGATACAATTACACCCTTCGCCTATAATTACCGAGGAAAGTCGAAATGTTGGTAAGGCTTCGCTGGGAAAAGTGTTCGATTTATTAAAAAAAGGACAGCAGGAAAGAATTATTAAAACAATTAATACCAGTGAGTTATTGCAATTTGTGGGAGGAACATTAACCACGTATTTAAACTGGCATTTTAGCAGCAAACAAAAAGAGATAAACGAACGCATTGAAAATCAGCTGAAAATGGTTTGGGATGCGATAAAAGAATAAATTTTTTAAAATAAATTGGAATGATTATTCCAAAAAGGAAAACAAAATAGGTAACATGATGGTATTCGCAGCACTTCAGGTTAAGATTTAGTAAGTGAATTCTGCTGTTGCTTATAATTAAACAATTTTTAGATAATGAAAACAAATGTATTGATTACCGGTACATCAACCGGAGTTGGTTTTGAAAGTGCCCTGTTATTTGCAAAAAACGGTTTCAAAGTTTATGCTAGTATGCGCAACCTGAAAAAAGCCGGACCGTTAAAACAGCAGATCGAAGAAGAGAACCTGGATATTAAACTGTTGGAGCTGGATGTTGTAGATCCGGCATCCATTGAAAAAGCAGTGAAAACCATTATTGCAAACGATGGTAAAATTGATGTGCTGATTAACAATGCCGGTGCCGGAATGGCCAAGCCAAGCGAACAGGCAAGTAAAGCCGAAATTAATTGGGTAACAGATGTTAATTACCACGGAGTTGTATATTGTACCAACGCCGTTTTACCCTTTATGCGCGAGCGTAAACAAGGAAAAATTATAAACATTACCTCGGTAGGAGGATTGGTGGGACAGCCCTTCAACGAATTGTACTGTGCTGCAAAATTTGCGGTAGAAGGCTACACTGAAGCATTGGCGTCATATGTGGGCAAAAACTTTAATATCGACTTTACCTGTATAGAACCAGGTGGAATTGCCACCGAGTTTACAAATTCGGCAGTAGCAGCCACAATGGTTGACGGGCAATTGGCTACGGGCGAGTACCTGCCTATTTTTGAGAAATACCTGGGGGGCGTCCAGCAACGCGCCGAAGAAGAGGAGGTTCAGCTTTATCAAACAGGCCTTGAAGTTGCCGAAGTTGTTTTAAAGGTGGCCAAAAATGAGAACCCACCCTTACGAATCCGCACATCAGCCTGGGCAGAAAACCTCTGCCAGCTTAAAACAGCTGCCGACCCTGATGGTACTAAGCTTGTAAACCAGGTGTTTAGTCAGTTTTTATAATGGTTTATATCTTAAAGGTAATCAGTTAAAAACTATTGAATCTGTTAAACGTAAAAGCACCCGACCAACCGAAGTTGACGGGTGCTTTTTGTCAAAATTAACTAATCAAACCTATTACTTATAATTATGCTTTATTAACCGTCTTCGCCACCAATACCACGTTCTTTATAACCTTCAAGGGTAATTTTAAAGCAGTGTGCATATTCGGTTGGATAATTTTTAGGAGCCGTAATAATTAAGCCTTTGTCGGTGCGTTCCCAAACAATAGTTTCATTGCTACCAAGTAACTCAATATTTTCAATAGGGTTATTTAATGCTCCAATTTGTGTGCTTAAAGTGTTTATCTGTATTTCTTTTTCCGGATCACCCATCACAATGGCATACAATTCAGTATCCGATTTTTTGGTAAAGCGAATGTCTTTGTTGGTATATTCAATTTTCCCTTTTTCCTCGATTTTATGCCCGCCGGATGCAATACGTGTAGGACCTTCTCCAAATACAGTCCATGGACGGGTTCCGTAAATGGCATCGCCGTTTACCTTTAGCCAGGCACCCATTTCTGCCAGCAGGTATTTCATTTCTTCCGGAATCGATCCGTCAGGATCCGGAGGAACGTTAAGCAACATGCAACCGTTTTTAGACACTATATCTACTAAAATATCCACCAGTTCGTTAGGCGTTACAAATTTGGCATTCGAGCGGTAAAACCAGGCACCGGGCGAGGTGTCGGTTAACCAGGCCTGTTTCTTGGGCTGGTTGGGGCGGCCACGCTCGTAATCGCGAATGGCAACTTCTTCAGGGAAAGTCGTTTCTTTAAAACAAACGGCAACATCTTTTCCCCATTCTATTCCTTTATTATAGTAGTAAGCTAAAAATTTCTTGCGATCAGCTTCCGGCAGATTTTCCAGCCACCAGTCGAACCACAACAGGTCGGGCTGGTAAACATCGATAAATTCTTTTAGTTTAGCCCACCATTCTTCCATAAACCGTTCTGAAACTTCAGTTGATTCCACATCATGAGGCTCAGTGTATAAATCGTAATCTTCCGGATTTACTGTAAAATAGGCGTGAGCCGGTGCAAAGTATTTCCATGTAAATGCGTGGTGAAATGAGCCCATATATTTCAGGCCTTTTTCTTCAATCGTTTTTTTCAGTTCTGCCGAAACGTCAACACCACCATAATTTACCGAGTTCCACCGGGTTGTCTTGCTGTCCCACATGGCAAAGTTGTCGTGGTGCATGGCTACCGGACCGGCAAATTTTGCCCCGGATGCTGCAAATAAATCGGCCCATTCCTGTGCGTTAAAGCCTGTTGGTTTAAACTGATTAATTAAATGGATGTAATCATATTCGGCCGGGTCGCCATATTGTTCAACATGATGTTTAAAATTCGATGTTTCTTTTTGCCACATACGCATGCCATGCCAGCCTTGCATCCGGTCATTTTCATCCATATTTATAAAGGCATTTGAAACGGGTCCCCAGTGGGCATAAATACCGAACTTGGCATCTAAAAACCAATCCGGAGTAACATTAGCTTTCGCCAATGATTCCCAGTTTTCTTCAAATTTTTGATTGCAGCAAGAGGTTTCAACTTTGTTTTCAGGTGAGTTTGTATTGCATGCTTGAAGTAGTAATAAAATTGCACTGATAATAAGTGGCAGACTGATGGTTTTCATTAAAAAATATTTTCAGGTTTCAGATGAATACAAAGCTAAGGGCTGGCCTTAAATCTTTAGGGAGGTTATTTGCCTAAAATTAGGGGACAAATTTTTTAAGCTGATTCTGTTGTGTTCAGTTTTTTCCACAACAGAGAACAGTTACAAGTTTGGCGATGAACACCTTTAAACCAGACCTAATGAGTTTCAATAAAAAAATTGACCACCTTAAATATGAAATTTTACCCCTGACAGGCTTGAACAATACGCAGTACTTTTGTTGTGTAAACTTTAAGCCAATAAAATGAAGTTTTTAAAACTTTTATCTACACTAATTATAATCATCGTCTTAAAAAATGTTGCGGTTGCACAAACCAACTTTGTATTTGTTTTAACCGACGATCACCGATACGATTTGTTGGGTTGCACCGGAAACAACCTTATAAAAACTCCACATATTGATAAACTGGCCAATGACGGTGTGCTTTTTACCAATGCCCACATAACCAGTGCCATTTGCACACCAAGCCGGGTATCCATGTTTTTAAGTCAGTTTGAACGAAAGCATGGCATAAATTTTAACTCTGGTACAAGCATGTCTGATGAGGCCTGGGAAAAATCATATCCTGTGGTAATGCGTAAAAATGGCTACTACACCGGTTATATCGGGAAAAACCATGCCCCAATTGGCGATGGTGGTTACGGAAGCGGAGTAATGGAAGAATCGTTTGATTACTGGTATGCCGGACACGGACATTTGAGTTTTTATCCCAAAAACAGGCATAAAATTTTTAAGGGAGCAAAAAACGATACCCAGGTGGAGGTAATGAATGAAGGGGTTGATGATTTTTTTAGCAACGAATATCGATTGGAAGGGGCAAAACATTTTCTGGAAAACCGACCCGATGACCAACCCTTTTGTTTGAGTATTTGTTTTAACCTGCCTCACGGTGCTAGTACCAGCACCATGAAATTGCTGCCTACCGACTCCTCGCTGTATCGTACAGCTTATCGCGATGTTGAAATACCAATGCCTGAAAATTACATCACTAAAGCCGATATCAAATCACCAAAATTACCTGCTGAGATACATTTTGCCAACGAGCGCCAGGAGGGCTACAACTATGTGGATACACCGGAAACCTTAAAAGAACGAATGATCCGGAATTACCAGGCAGTTACCGGCATTGACGGTTTAATAGGAAGTCTGCGAAAAACATTGGCACAAAATGGCCTCGATGAAAATACGATAATCATTTTTACATCAGACCATGGTATTTTTTGGGGCGAACACGGACTTGGCGGAAAAGCCTTGTGTTACGAGGTGTGCACTCATGTGCCAATGATTATTTATAACCCAATGGCACCGGGTAAGGCAAAAGGTGTTATTTCAGACCAACTGGTTCAAACCATCGATATTGCCCCAACCATGCTCGAGTATGCGGGTATCGAAAAACCGGAAGCATTTCAGGGGAAAAGTTTAGCTGCCCTTGTTGATGGGCACACCGAAACGGTACGCGATTACCTTTTCACCGAAAACCTTTGGTCAACCCAGTTTGGAAATCCACGCTGCGAGTCGGTTCAGAATAAAGAATGGAAATACATACGATACTATAAGAATGAGAACCTGAAAGCTTCTGTAAAAATTAAGGCTGCCCAAATGCTCGGTATGAAAGTTAATGACATGCTTTATGCTCAGCACGATCCGGATATTGCGCAATACAGAGCATTTGTTGAAGCTCCTTTAAACGGCGAAAACGCAGTTTACGAAGAACTTTATAACCTTAAAAACGACCCGAACGAACAAATAAACCTGGCCGCGGATGAAAAATACAACTTGGTGTTGAATGAATTAAGAGCAGCCTGGAAAAAAGAAATTAAATACGCACGAGGCGAAGGTGCACCAAAAGTGCTGCGCTACACAAAAGATTATTCCTTGGAAAAAGGAGGCCCGGTATCGCACGAATAGGGGGCGGTAATTGAGCCCATTGGTCCGGTTTTAACGCTTAAATTAAAGAACCTAAAATATGAACATCAGAAACACTTTTTTACTACTTCTTGGTTTTGCTATCCTGGCGTCGTGCCAGGTGGAACAACCACACATTGCCGACCAAAATTTTAATGCCGATTGGCTATTTTATAAAGGCGATGCCGAAGGCGCTGAAGCAACAGCTTTCCCTGATGCTGAATGGCGCAAGCTCGATTTACCTCATGATTGGGCTATTGAAGGTCCGTTTGACGGCGTAAAAAACAATGCCCGCACCGGAGGTTTGCCGGTTCACGGAACGGGCTGGTACCGCAAACATTTTACTGTTGAAAAAGCCATGCAGGGCAAACAGGTTTCCATTGAGTTTGATGGGGCAATGGATGATGCCCATGTGTGGCTAAATGGCCAACAGGTGGGTAACAGGCCTTATGGTTATATTGGATTCGAGCTGGATTTAACACCCTACATAAAATTTGGCGAAGAAAATGTTTTGGCGGTGCGTTTGCAACCACAAGACCTTGCCATGCGCTGGTATCCCGGAGCAGGAATCTACCGCAATGTTCGAATAAAATATAATAATCCCGTTCATATTCCGCAGTGGGGAACTTTTGTTACCACCCCCGAAATATCGGCAGAAAAAGCTGTGGTGAAAATTAGAACTACTGTAAAAAATGCCGGGCAAACCAGCCAGGTAACGCTAAAAACCAGTTTAAAAGACAAAAATGGTGCAGAAGTGGCAAGTGCAGCTGAAGAGGTTAACATATCAGGCGAAAAGCTTGCAGAAACCGAACAGGTTCTGGAAGTGGCAAACCCGGAACTTTGGGAGTTGGAAACGCCAACTTTATACAAGGTTGTTTCAGAAATAATTCAAAACGGGAATGTGCTGGATGTTTATGAAACTCCCTTTGGCATTCGCACCATTGAATTTACGCCAAACGATGGATTTCTGTTAAACGGCAAGCGGGTTCTGCTAAAAGGTGTTTGTATGCATCACGACCTTGGTGCACTTGGTTCGGCTTTTAACTACCGTGCACGCGAGCGCCAGATGGAAATAATGAAAAGTATGGGGGTAAATGCCCTGCGCACAAGCCACAATCCGCCGGAGCCCGAGTGGTTGGAAATTTGCGATAAAATGGGAATTTTGGTACAGGTTGAAGCTTTCGACGAATGGAAAAAGGGAAAGGTAATAAATGGCTACAACCAGTATTTTGATGAGTGGCACGAGCCGGATTTACGCGATATGGTCCGTCGCGACCGCAATCATCCATCGGTGATAATGTGGAGCCTCGGTAATGAAATTCTGGAACAGGGTGTGGCTGATGGCTGGCAACTTACCAAACACCTGAACAATATTGTAAAAGATGAAGATACCACGCGGCCCACAACCGCAGGATTTAATTACTATCCGGCACCTTTTAAAAACAAGTTGGCTTTTGAAATCGATGTGGTGGGAATGAACTACTGGCCCATTGAGTACAAAGAAATCAAAGAGAAATATCCGGATATGATTGTTTACGGTTCGGAAACTTCATCGCAAACCAGTAGCCGGGGCGTTTATCATTTGCCTATCGACCCCTTGCCACAGCGCCACACCGGGCATGTTAGCAGTTACGATGTAATTGTTGGTCCGCCTTGGGCTTACCCACCTGATGCCGAATGGGATGCACTGGAAGCTGAACCTGCGGCTTTGGGAGAGTTCATCTGGACAGGTTTTGATTACCTGGGAGAACCAACTCCTTATGGTGGCCGCGATAATTCAACCCATGGCTATTGGAACGACGATTGGCCATCGCGCTCGTCGTATTTCGCACCGGTTGACTTGTGCGGTTTCCCAAAAGATCGCTATTATCTGTACCAAAGCCAGTGGACCGAAGAGCCCATGGTGCATGTGTTGCCGCATTGGAACTGGAATGGAATGGAAGGTCAAAACATACCGGTTTTTGCTTACACCAACTGCGAAGAGGTAGAGTTGTTTGTGAACGGAAAATCGTATGGTAAAAAAGTAAAAGGGAAAGATTTAACAGAAATTCCTGCAGAGTTTCATTCATACCCAAAAGGAACGTACAAAACAAAATACCGCCTCTCGTGGGAAGTGCCGTACCAACCCGGGGTGCTAAAAGTTATTGCCTATAAAAATGGAGAGGCTACCATTCAAAAGGAAATAGAAACAGCAGGTAAACCGGCAAAAGTGTTGGTTGAAGCCGACAGAAACGAAATTTCAGCTGATGGTTCAGACCTATCGTTCTTAACGGTAAAGTTAACCGACGAGAACGGTAACTTGTGCCCCTTATCCGATAATCTGATTGAATTTGAAATTACCGGTGCCGGAACCTTAGTTGGCGTTTGTAACGGCAATCAGCGCGATCTGTCATCATTTCAGGAGCCTCGCCAGCAAGCCTTTAATGGTTTGTGCCAGGCAATTATTAAAAGTTCCAACGAACCCGGGGAGATTATCGTAAAAGTTAGCTCCGAAGGATTGGAAAATACCGAAATAAAACTAACAACAAAATAGACGCTGAGAGCCTGGAGCTCGTGGCCAGAAACTAAAAAATATGAAATCGAAAACACTAACATTAATTCTTGCACTATGTTGTGCCATCAGCGTTTTTGCCAAAGAACGACCTAATGTGCTAATCATTATTTCCGACGACCAGGGGTGGGGAGATGTGGGCTTTAACGGTTGTACCGATATTCCAACACCAAACCTCGATAAACTGGCAGAAGAAGGGGTAAGCTTTCAGGCTGGATATGCCTCACATCCTTATTGCAGTCCTAGCCGCGCAGGCTTGCTTTCGGGCCGTTATCAGCAACGTTTCGGGCACGAAAATAACACACCTTACGACCACGGTGATCCTGAAGCAGGATTGCCGGTTGATGAATTAATGATTTCGGAATTACTGCACGAAAACGGTTACCAAACCTGTGCCATCGGAAAGTGGCATTTGGGCGATTACGAGAAATTCTGGCCAAACGAACGCGGTTTTGACGATTGGTTTGGATTTTTTGGTGGCGGATACAATTACTGGGGAAATCCGGATAAAGATCCCAATCACAAAATTATGCGAAACGGACAAGCTGTTAAACCGGAGGAAATAACCTATTTAACCGATGATTTTACACGGGAAGCGGTTAATTATATCGACTCTTATGCTAAAAATGACAAACCGTTTTTTATGTACCTGGCTTATAATGCACCACATGCGCCAATTCAGGCAACACGCGAGTATTTGGATATGATGGAACATGCCGAGTTTGGCGACCGTGCAGCTTATGGTGCAATGGTAGCTGGCATGGATGTAGGAATTGGGAAAGTAATTGAAAAATTAAAAGAAACAGGCGAATACGAAAATACGCTGATTTTCTTTTACAGCGATAACGGAGGCCATGGTATGGGCTCCAGAAGCCTGCCTTTCCGTGGCAATAAAGGCAAATTATTTGAAGGCGGAATTCGTGTGCCATTTTTGGCGTGCTGGCCAAAAGGAATTAATGGCGGCAACCGCTACCTGAATTCCATTTCGGCGCTGGATATTTATCCTACAATTCTGGCCGCTACCGGTATTGAATATCCTGAGAAAAAACTGGATGGAGTTAACCTGTTGCCATTTGTAAATGGCGAGAACAAAGGAAAACCACACGATGTAATTTTCTGGCGTTATTCTGATGGGGCCGGATATGCGGTACAAAAAGGCGATTACAAAATTGTTAACTCGGCATTTAAAAAGAATCGCATCTACCTTTTTAACCTAAAGGAAGATCCTTATGAAATGAATGATCTGGCCGAACAAATGCCCGAAAAACTGGCTGAGCTGCAGGCCGATTACGAGCAGTGGACAAAAGGAACTGTTCCGGCAAAATGGCACGATCCACACATTGATAATGTGGAAAACGATGTAGAAAAACGAGAGAAATACATTCGTGCGGCATGTGCCGGCGAAAAAAAGAAATAATGCAGCAACAGATAAAAATACGCGAATAAATAATTGGCACTTTAAAAAGTGGAGTAAAAGAAGTCTGTTGCCCGTAAACACGGTGTGGCAGATTTCTTATTTTCTTGATTATTAAAATAATAACCTGGCTTTCCGCTTGTTCGGAAGCCATTTTAAAAATCTAAACCATGAATAAAATAACATTACTGTTTACCTTGCTTTTGCTGACAACCTTTGCTGCCAGTGCCCAACCACCCAAAGCGCCCAAAGGTTACAAATGGGTAAAAAATGAAAAGTTCTCCGACGAATTTAACGGCGATAAACTGGATAAAACCAAGTGGTACGACCGCTCGCCCTATTGGGTGCATGGTCGTCCACCGGCAACCTTCCGTGCACGTACGGTTTCTGTAAAAGATGGTTTTCTGCAAATAAAAAACGATATTTTGCGCAAAGAAGACAAGGAAAAACAAGATAAGTACAATATCGTTGGCGGAGCAGTGGCTTCGGTGGCTAAAGATGCTCATTATGGCTACTACGAATCACGAATAAAAGCTTCCGGAATTTCCATGTCTACCACATTTTGGTTTAAAAATAAAGCCAAAAAGAATGACCCGAAAGGAATTCATCAAGAGCTTGATATTGCCGAGTTGGTAGGGATGCAGAAATTGAAAAATGATTTCAGAAATATTCTACATTCAAATACTCACTTTATTCATAACGATGAAAATGGTAAGCATAAGTATATTTCTTCCGGAGGAACCTGCCCGATTGTACCGGCAGCAAACGAAGCCTTTCATATTTATGGCTGCTGGTGGGAAGATGCCAATAATATTCACATTTACCTGGATGGTGAATTTAAATTTACCATGCATCCTGATACCACTTATTCAAAAACACCATTCGATACTCCAATGTATATGCACCTTGTAACCGAAACCTACAATTGGGAAGAACCACCAACGGAGGAGGAGCTGCTTAACGACCAGATAAATACATCGTATTACGATTGGGTACGAGCGTATAAACTTGTAAAAGAAGATTAACAGCCTTTCCCTGGCTGGCTAAAAATAGCAAGACACAGAAAAAAGTAAAATCATAAAAAAATGAATAAAACGCTCATCCTAATTCTGATTTCCATTTTCGGAACCTTGCAACTATCAGCGCAAAGCCTCCCCGAGGGCTATCCGCAAACGCAGCGCACCAAACAAAAATTAAACTCGGGTTGGAAATTTCATTTAGGCGATGCAGGGGAGTCGTTTTATACAAGCGATTTTGATGATTCGAATTGGGAAGAAGTAAACATTCCCCATACCCTAAAACTTACTACCATTAACCTTGATGGAGTACTGGACGATAAAACTCAACCGACTTTTCACCGGGAAGTGGGGTGGTACCGAAAAACTATAAAAGTTGGTGCCAATCCGTTCAAAAAAGTATTTCTTGAATTTGAAGGAGCCCACCAGGTAACCGACCTTTGGGTAAACGGAAAGCATGTGGGGCAGCATGCACTTGGTGGTTATACGCCTTTTATTTTTGATGTGTCGGATGTTGTAAACTATGGAGAAGAAAACCAGGTAACCCTTTTGGTTGATAACCGCGTAAATGATGTGGTAGCGCCCGATCCGGGCCCATTTGATTATGTTAAATTCAGTGGCTTGTACCGCGATGTTTATTTGGTGGAAACCGATTGCATGCGTATTACTTTTAACATCGAATCGATAAATTCAGGGGTAACAATTACCACACCATCGGTTGATCCGGTAAATCTAAATGCTACCATAAACATAAAAACAGCGGTTAAAAACGAGAGTAAAATTGCACGCACAGCAACGGTTGTAAATCGGGTAATCGATCAAGAGGGCTTTGTGGTGCTGAAACTCGAAGAAACACAGAACATTGTTCCCGGCGCCGAGCTTGTGTTTAATCAAATTGGCGGAATTGAAGAAAATGTGCAGCTGTGGGATGTGGATAATCCATACTTGTACAAAGTAAATACATTGGTGCTTGAAAACGGCGTAGCCATTGATGCCGTGGATAATCCGCTGGGTATCCGTAAATTTGAGCTCGATCCGGAAAAAGGGTTCAAACTAAACGGAAAAGTAATTGAGCTTATCGGCTATAATCGTCATCAGCACTACGGCTATATTGGAGATGCCATGCCCAATTCGTTGCATTACAAAGATATGCTCGATTTCAAAAACATGGGCTTTAACGTAATGCGTTGTGCGCATTATCCGCACGACGATGAAATTATGAGGGCCTGCGATGAGTTGGGAATTTTGGTTTACGAAGAAGCGCCAACCTGGATTTCGATTTCGCAAAAAAAAGAGTGGTACACCAACTGGGAACAGGCCGCCAGGGTTATGGTGCGCAACCACCGTAATCATCCGTCGGTGGTAATTTGGGGAGCTGGAATTAACCACCGGGGTGCCGTTCCGCAAACACATTACACCATAAAACAAGAAGACCCAACGCGCCTTACTGCCTCGCAAAGCAGCCGCTGGACCGGTTGGCAAACCTCGTGGGTAACCGATATTTATGCCAATATGAATTACGGACCGGTTATGTGGGAAAGAAACGAACCACTGCTGGCTATGGAAGGGGGCTCGGGGCCCGAAGTTATTGCCCAATACAAACGCGACCCCATGATGCCCGGTATGATTTCATGGGTGGCTCATGCTTACTACACTTTTCACGATATTGGCAATTTTGACGACCGAACCCGTGCCGGAATGTGGGATTCGTTCCGTTACATCAAACGTCAGGATTTAATGTGGTATCCTACCGAATTAAAAGATACACCAATGATTTATTTTCCAGATCAGTGGGAGGAAGGAGTGCAGCAACTTACCATATACAGCAATTGCCCTGAAATAGAACTGTTTGTTAACGATAATTCAATAGGAAAATACCGTCCGTCGGGTGCATTGAAGTACCAGGGGCTCGATCATCCTCCTTACGAAATAGCGGTTAAAAATTTCGAGCCGGGAAAACTCACTGCCAAGGGGCTGCAATACGGAAAAGTAATTGCGGAAGAAACCATATACACACCCGGCAAACCCGCTGCCATAAAGTTTTGGCTTGATAAGGAAGGTCGTAATTTTGTGGCCGATGGTTCAGATATTTTGGTGGGACATGCCGAAGTGGTAGATGCTAACGGAATGATTATTCGCGATTCGGAAGCTGAAATAAAATTTGAGATAAGCGGCGATGCAAAAATTGTTGGCGATACCGAAAATATTGGTTCCAATCCCTTAAAAGTGAAAAGAGGAGGAGCGTCAGTTCTTATTCAGGCCGGTAAAAATCCCGGAAAGATTATGGTTACCGCCAGTTCGCAGGGGTTAAAACCGGCAACAGCTTCAGCACAAACTATTGCCGATGAAACAAATATGGTGCTTAAAAATGCTTACCCTATCTACGATTTCGAAAAAGTAAAAGTGGATATGGGCGCTGCCGACCAGTTACTGCAATTTGGGTGGCTGCCCTGGAACGGTAAAGACAATGAAACATCGGAAATAGCGATTAAAGAACTGGGCGGGTTTAAAGCCGAGGTAAAAACAGCTTCTGGAGCCGGTGTGTTGCGCTGGTTAAGCGAAATGAATGTGATTGGAAAATACGGTTTTGTTTATGGAGAAGGAGTTCTTGGAATTGACGACGAGGGGCTTGAATTGATGTTTTCCGGATTACCCGCCGGAAAATACAAGCTCAAAAGCTACCACCACGCGCCACGTTCCAACACCGATAGCATGGATCCTAACCGCGAGAAATTGAAAACAGTCCGCATTCATACATTGCCTTATGCCCGCAGTATAAATGCAAGGGTAAACGATAAAAACGGGCAAACAATCATTAAAAATATTCCGGTTTCTGAAGGGCAGGAATTGCAGTTTAAAAATCCAAATCCGGGGCATGCTGAAGTTATTTTTGAGACAGATGGAAGTCCGGTAAAAATCGTTTATAAAGATGCTGGCGAAAACAATGGAGTTTGGTTAAATGGCTTTGAGTTAAGTACGCAATGAATTCCGAAGGCCAACTTTTTGTATTAATTGTTTGGTGTTCGCAGGCGAAAATATTTACTTTGTTACAGAATAGAACAGAACAATTTTAACTAACTCACTAATTAGAAATCATGAAGAGGATAATTCTTTTATCGCTTTTGTTTGCTTGTTTTCAACTGGCAGGCAATGCACAAAACACCGAATTCGACTGGTTCGACTACAATTTACCTATGGAAGAGCGTATCGATGCGCTGGTAAATTCAATGACTATTGAAGAAAAATGTTCACAATTATTGGATGAAGCCATTGCCATCGAGCGTTTAAATGTTCCGCGTTATGGTTGGTGGAACGAATGTTTACATGGAGTAGGACGTACCGGTCGTGCAACAGTTTTCCCACAGGCAATTGGCCTGGGAGCTACTTTTGATGAAGAACTGATTTTTCGTGTAACCTCGGCAATTGCAGACGAAGCACGCGCAAAATACAATGTGGCTATCGCCAACAATAATCGGTCGAAATATTCTGGCCTTACCTTTTGGTCGCCCAACGTCAACTTGTTTCGCGATCCGCGCTGGGGACGTGGTCAGGAAACCTATGGTGAAGACCCTTACCTGACTTCAAGAATTGGAGTAGCTTTTGTAAAAGGCCTGCAAGGCGATCATCCGAAATACCTGAAGGCTGCAGCTTGTGCCAAACATTATGTGGTGCACTCGGGGCCCGAGGCCTTAAGGCACGAATTTGATGCCGTTGTTTCGATGAAAGACCTTTGGGAAACTTACATGCCTGCTTTTAAAGCACTGGTAACCGAAGCAAAGGTGGAAGGGGTGATGGGGGCCTACAACCGCACCAATGGCGAAGCCTGTTGTGCCAGCCCCTACCTGATGACCGAAGTATTACGCAACGATTGGGGTTTTGATGGTTATTTCACTTCCGATTGTGGTGCCGTAAACGATATCTGGCGATTTCATGGTTTGGCAAAAGATGCTGCCGAAGCGTCGGCTTTGGCTATAAAAGCCGGAATGAACCTGAACTGTGGAAATGCCTTCAAACACCTGGATAAGGCCCTGGAAAGGGGACTGTTATCGGAAACAGACATTGATACGGTATTAAAACAATTGCTAAAAACACGTTTTCGTTTGGGCATGTTCGATCCGGAAGAGGAAGTGCCTTTTAATAAAATTGGACCCGAAGTGGTTGGCTGCCAAAAGCATGTAGACCTGGCTCTTGAGGCCGCACAAAAATCGGTGGTACTGGTAAAAAATGAAAACAATGTACTTCCGCTGAAAAAAGATTTGAGAACCCTTTTTGTAACAGGACCGCAGGCTGCCAACGAAGAAGCCCTGCTTGGGAATTACTTTGGCGTAACGGGCAATAGTGTTAACATTCTCGACGGTATTGCTGCCAAAGTAAGTGTGGGTACCAGCATCAACTATAAAATTGGGCAAATGCCCTGGCATGTTAATGCCAATCCAATTGACTGGACCACCGGAGAAGCTGCCGCAGCCGATGCCTGTATTGCAGTGATGGGTATAAATGGCATGTGGGAAGGTGAAGAAGGAGAGGCCATTGCCTCGAATCTGAAAGGCGACCATATTGATGCCCGGTTGCCACAAAACCAGGTTGATTTTCTGAAAAAAATACGCGCAAAAAGCGATAAGCCTTTAATTGTTGTTATCACCTGTGGTAACCCGCTTATTATTCCTGAAGTTTATGAAATGGCCGATGCCGTTATTTATGCCTGGTATCCGGGCGAACAAGGTGGTAACGCCGTCGCCGATATTATTTTTGGCGATGTTTCTCCATCAGGAAGAATGCCATTTACCGTGCCTTATTCGGTTGAAGATTTACCACCATACGATGATTATGCCATGGCCGGACGCACCTACCGCTATATGGAGAAAGAACCGCTGTTTCCCTTTGGGTTTGGCTTAAGTTATGCCAATTTTACCTATTCAAATATTACCTCAGCTACCGAGGGTGATAAAGTGATTGTTTCGGCACTTGTAGAAAACACCGGGACAATATCTGCCGATGAGGTGGCACAACTTTACATCTCATCGCCACTGGCCGGTAAAGGCTATCCGCTTTACGCCTTAAAATCATTTAAACGTTTGAGTTTAAAATCAGGAGAGCAAGCCAAAGTTGAATTTTCAGTTTCAAAAGAAGCCTTTTATCAGGTTGATGAGCAGGGTGAAAACTTTTTACCCAAAGGCGACTACAAAATAACAATTGGCGGTTCGGTTCCGTCAAAAAGAAGTGCCGATCTTGGAGCAGCAAAAACAATTACTACAAGCATCCAATCAAAACAATTAAAATAGTTTACCGTAAAAATATACGATAAAACCCGGGCTTGACCCGGGTTTTTTGTTTTCAAAAAAATTCCCCCCTGCAATTGCTTTACTTTCCCCTCCCTGTTTGAGCAGGTTCTTGGTATTTTTGCAACTAACCAACAATAAACTAATATGAATCTAAAACAATTGGGCTGCATTACTTTTATGTTTTTGCTAGCCTTAACTGTTTCGGCCAAACAATTTAATGTTATTGATTTTGGCGCCAGGGCCGATGGCAAAACGCTGGATACAAAAGCTGTTCAGGCAGCTATTGATGCCTGTACCCAAAACGGGGGAGGACAGGTAGTTATTCCGGCGGGTAAAACAGTGCTGGTAGGAACCATTTACCTCAAAGATTTTGTTAACCTGAACATCGAAACCGGTGCTGTATTATTGGGAAGCCCACATATTGAGGATTACGCCACCGATACCCATAAAATTATGTACAAGCGCGAATCGCACATGGACCGCTGTTTAATTTATGCCGAAAATGCCAACTCGTTTGCTATTGAAGGCTATGGAACCATCGATGGAAATGGGGCCGAATTTACCAACCAACGCCCCATGTTGCTGCGTTTTAAAGACTGCAATAACATTCACCTAAACGACATCACCCTAAAAAATCCGGCAGCATGGACTTCAGCTTTTTTGTATTGTAACGAAATTGCCGTTTCAGGAATACGAATCAGCAGCTGGGCCAATAAAAACGGCGATGGTTTGGATTTTGACGGATGCACCAATGTTCGGGTAGCAAACTGCTCGTTTAGTAATTCTGATGATTCTATTTGCCTGCAGGCTTCATTGCCCAATAAACCTTGCCGCGATGTGGTGGTTACCAATTGCATTTTCGAAACCAAATGGGGCGGAATGCGAATCGGATTACTCTCGCGTGGAAATATTGAACAGGTGGCGGTTAGCAACTGCACTTTTAAAAACATTGAAGATTCGGGATTGAAAATTCAGCAGTGCGAAGGTGGCGAAATGCGAAACATGACCTTTACCAACCTGGTGATGGAGAACGTTCCTCGCCCTGTTTTTATGACCTTTAGCCAGCAACGCGCTTGTGTTGATGTGCCCGAAGGAACCTACGAGCCGCTGAACCGGATGCACAACATGATTTTCAGCAATATTGTGGTTGATAACCGTAAGCTCGACAAAAATTCATGCTTCTTTTTTACCGGATACCCCGGAAACGATATTGAGAATGTTGTGCTGAAAGATGTACAGTTTACAATTTCGGGTGGCGGAACAGCCGAAGATGCCGCTAAAGAAGTAAAAGAATACAGCCTGGAAGTGGTGAAAAAGCACTGGCCCGAGTTTTACCTGGTGGGCACTTTACCGGCTTCTGCACTTTATGCGCGCCATTTGGATGGCCTTTATGTGGAGAATTTCCATGTGTTTATTGAAAATGAAGATGCGCGCAAACCATTCATACTTAATGATGTGAAAAACGGAAGTGTTGAAAAATTTTATGTGAATAAAAAACAGATAAACTGATGTTGAATAAAATCCATCATATTGCCATAATTTGTTCTGATTATCAGCAATCAAAACATTTTTATACGAAAATACTCGAATTGCAAACACTTCAGGAAACCTACCGTAAAGAGCGGGATTCGTGGAAATTGGACCTGGCATTGGGAGGCGATTACGTAATTGAATTGTTTTCTTTTCCGAACCCTCCGCAGCGGGTAAATCAGCCCGAAGCCCGGGGATTGCGGCACCTGGCTTTCGAAGTGGATTGTATTGAGGAAACTGTTTTTAAACTGAATAAGAACGGCGTGGAAACCGAAGCGGTAAGAACTGATGCTTTGAGTGGCAAAAAATTTACCTTCTTTTTCGACCCCGATGGTTTGCCGCTGGAGATTTATGAAAAATAGGAACGGAACTATGAGAAAGCTTTTTTTTATTGTTTTAATAGCCATTGTGGCCTTACGGGTTGTTGCACAAAAGCCAAACATTATACTTATTGAATCTGACGACCAGAGCAACCTGGCTGTTGGTGCCTATGGCTGGGATAAGGTGTTTACACCCAATATTGATAAAATTGCCGAAGAGGGAGTTTACTTTACTTCAGCCTACAACATGGGCTGTTGGAGCCCCGCAGTTTGTATTCCCAGCCGAACCATGCTTTTTAACGGTGTTTCGGTTTGGCGGGCCGCACAACTGAGTGCCAAAAATGTACCGGGCCCTTCGCTGGTCGAGCGTTTGGCGCAAGTGGGCTATACCACCTATTTTACCGGAAAATGGCACGCTCTGGGTAAGAACCCTCGCGAGATGTTTCATCACTATGGGCATATTTTACCCGGACAGTTAAAAGATTATTACACCAACCAAGGGCACCTAACCGATGTGGTAGGGCAGGAAGCGGTTGAATTTATCAATCAGGCAGCACAAGAAAACGAGCCTTTCTTTTTGTATGTAGCATTTAATGCACCACATGTGCCACGCAAAACCGCGCAACAGTATTACAATATGTATCCACCGGAAAATATTAAACTTCCGCCAAGTGTAAAAGACGGGCCCTTGCACCCAAATATTAAATACAACTACTCAAAAAATCCGCTCAGCAGTAATGAAATGCGAACCCGTTACCAGCAAAATAATGCTATGGTTAGCCACATGGACGAACGAATTGGTGATATTCTGGAAGCACTGAAAAAAACAGGAAATTACGACAACAGCATCATTGTTTTTATGTCGGATCAGGGAATAAATTTTGGCGAAAACGGCGTGGCAGGAAAAGTTTGTTTGTACGATGTAAGTGCAACTGCTCCGCTTATTATCAGTGCACCCGGTATTTCAAAAGGCAAAAAGTTTAACAAATGCGTTTATTTACAGGATATTTATCCAACTCTGCTTGAAATGCTGGATACCGATGTGCCCGAATACATGGAGTTTAAATCTTTGCTCCCGGTTTTGCAGGCAAAAACAAACGAAAGTCCGCACAACTCAATTTATATGGGAATGTTCGACGATCAGCGCGGAATTGTGCATAACAATTATAAACTGATTTTATACACGCAGGCTGCCGAGGCCGAATTGTATAATCTTAACCAGGATAAATGGGAAATGAATAACCTGATGGGGAGCAATATTGCAAAAACGATAATTCCGACTTTGGGCAGCGAATTTTTTAAATGGCAGCAACAAACCGGCGATACGCTTGATGTTAAGGCCTTGTTTCCAAATCTATTTACTGAAAACTAACACATGATAAATATGAATTGGATAAAAATTACAATAATTGGTGTGTTTCTGGTATTTACCGGAACAACAGCAATTGGACAAGCAACCAAAAAGTTGGTACTTGGCGAACAACCCGTATTTAAAGTAAAAAAAGCCAATCAATTAATAGTTGTTGATGGCAAAATGGATGAAGCCGTTTGGAGCCAGACTGAGGCCCGCGCCTTTAATTATTTTTATCGGGTTGAAAAACCGGACGACCGGCAAAAAATGCTGTTCAGAATGTTGTGGGACGACCGCAATTTGTATGTTTTTTTCGAAGCTGAAGATAAATACATTACCGCACGCGAAACCAAACGCGATGGGCAACCTTATTTCGACGACTGCGCTGAAGTGTTTTTTATTACCGTTCCAGATAGCCTGGATACGCACATTGGCTACGAACTTAATTTGTACAAAGCTGCTAACGATTTTGTGTATTTTAACGATTTTTTGCCCGGGCAAAGTGTGGCCATGAAATCGTTTAATCCAGAATACCAGGTGGAGGTACAGGTAAACGGAACCATCAACGACAATTCGGATATTGACAAAGGCTGGTCCATGGAAATGGCAATTCCGCTGGAAAACTTTGGGGGCCTTGAAAAATTTTCACCCGTGCAGCCCGGAAATAAATGGGCTTTCCTTGCCGTTCGTCAGGACAGAAACGACGCCGAGGGTGAGCGCCGTTCCACCAGCACCATTTTTCCCATTTACGAGATTGAAAAAAATGTGCACCAGGCCAATCGTTTTGGTTTGATGGAGTTTGTAAAATAAAATCCTGTTTAAGTTATTTCGAATATAAAATCAGCAAATTTAGATATGAATAAAATTATTTTGACTACTGTGGCTGTTCTCTTGTTTTTTACAGGGCAGGCACAAGAACCCAAAGGTTTTCCTTTTACCCTACCAAAAGAAAAACCCAATCGCCCTTTAAGTGCGGCTATGGAGCGTAATTACGATGCCTACCTGGCTCCGCGGCCTGAAGACAACGAGTTGTATTCGCAATTTAAATACACCGAGTTAAAAGGTTTTGATTACAACGGCCACGATGGCACAATTTCGCGCCGCGATCCTTCTAAAATTATTTTCGAAAACGGGAAATATTACATCTGGTACACATACCGGAATACGCCAACCAAACCAATGGGGGCAAAAAACTGTAACGACAGCATCCCCTCGGCCGATTGGGATTTGTCTGAAATTTGGTACGCTACCAGCACCGACGGTTTTACCTGGGAAGAACAGGGCGTTGCTGTGCCACGTCCGCCAAAACCTGCGGTAGGCTGGCGCTCGGTTACCACCACCGATATTTTAAAGTACAAAGGAAAGTATTACCTGTATTACCAGGGCTTTATGGAAGCCAGTGGTTTACGCGGTGATGATTGTCCGGTAGCGGTTTCTTATGCCGATTCGCCTGATGGGCCATGGACACCCTACAACAAAGTGGTGGTGGAGAACGGCGCGCCCGGAGAATGGGACCAGTATTCCATTCACGATCCGCACCCCTTTGTTTATAACGATAAAATTTACTTGTATTACAAATCGGATTTTGATGGCGATCCGCGCCTGGTGCGCATGCAGGGATTGGCCATTGCCGATAACCCACTGGGTCCCTTTAAAAAGCACCCGTTAAACCCGGTAATTGCATCGGGGCACGAAACTTCGCTTTTCCCCTTTAAAGAAGGAATGGCAGCTATGGTTACCCGCGATGGAAACGAACACCATACCATTCAATATGCCACCGACGGGGTAAATTTTGAAATCGCATCTATTGTTTCGTTGTTGCCAAATGCGGCGGGCTCTTTTGTGCCCGATGCGTTTAATAGCAAGGGAAACGGAAGAGGAATTACCTGGGGAGTTTCGCACATAACAGCTGCAACTGGTTGGGAAACCAATCATGCTATTCTGGTGCGTTTTGATTGCGACCTGAGCCTGGATGTTAACGACCCCGATATGAAGCATCACAATGAATATTACCGACCTGATTTTTATTACAAGCATGGGCTAAACAAAAAGCAGCGCGAACGCATTGCACAACAAAACAAGGCTATTCAGGCAAAATAGGATCAGCCATGTTTTCGTTCAATAAAGCCGGTTTAATTTCTAAAATAGAGAAGGGAATTAAACCGGTTTCTTTTTCCCCCCTGTTATTCAAACAAAAATCCACCTTCCATGCCTTTGTCAATTTCTAATTTTGTATGAACAAATAAAACAATCATGCTTAAAAGATTTCTTCTGTATTTTTTGGTTCAAAGCTTTGTGGTTTGCGTTTTTGCTGGTGAAAAGCCAAATGTAATTGTTGTACTGGCCGACGATATTGGTACCGGCGACATCTCGCACTACCGGAGTATTCACTCCAGCAACATTATACTTGAAACACCAAATATTGATAAACTGGCGCAGAGTGGAACCGTTTTTACACAAGCCCATGCACCGGCGGCACTTTGTGCTCCTTCGCGTTACGGAATAATGACCGGTAACAGTTGTTACAGAAGTCCTTTCCCATGGGGTGTTTGGGGCTCGTACCAGCAATCACCAATAAAAGACGAAGACCTGACTTTGGGGCGTTTAATGACGCAGGCCGGCTACAACACTGCTTTTTTTGGCAAATGGCACCTGGGGGGCGATTATTACCGCAAAGATCAACCCGGAGTAATTTACCGTGGCGACCGCAGCAAACCACAAACCGATGTGGATATCTCAAAAATCATTGACGGTCCCAATCAAAAAGGATTTGCCTATAGTTTTGCTTATCCCGCAGGTATACAGGCTGTTCCGTATGCAGCATATGAAAATGGCGCAATTTATCCCTACAGCGATAAGCCTGTTGAGATTGGTTACATCTCGCAGGAGAACATGTCAAAAATCGGCGTAAAACTCGATAAGCTTGAAGGACTTGGCGACTTAAACTGGAACCCCCGAAATGCCGGCCCCTTGCTGGCAGCAAAAGGCGTGGAATACATTCGTACCCACGCCAATAAGGAGAAGCCATTTTTTATGTATTACTGTTCGCAGGCTGTGCATCTGCCGCATAATCCACCGGCAGAGTTAAACGGAATTAAAATTGCCGGAACAACACCATCGGCACACATGGATATGATTAAAGAACTGGATGTGCAAATGGGCATGTTGGTGGATGAATTGAAAAAGCAAGGGGTGTACGAAAATACCGTGTTTATTTTTACGTCCGACAATGGTGGCTTGCATGTAAACCGCAAAACCCTGGAATCGGGGCACCAGCCCAGCGATATTTACCGGGGCAGTAAAAACGACATGCACGAAGGGGGCCACCGTGTACCTTTTATTGTAAGCTGGCCGGCAGGATTTAAAGCCCGCCAGGAAAGCGACCAGTTGGTACTTGGCCTCGATATTGCAGCTACCCTCGCCGAAATAGCGGAAGTGAAAATTCAGCAACACCAGGCCATGGATTCCTACAGCTTAATACCAGTTTTAAAAAACAAAAAGCCACTAAAACGCGATTTTGTAATGTTGCAAAGTGGCACACAAAAGCAGCTGATAATAATTGAAAACGAGTGGAAGCTTATTATCCAGGTAGACCGGAACGACAAAACCGATAAAACCCGTAAGCCGATTGCTCTTTTTAATTTAAAAGAAAATCCTTCAGAATTGGAAAACGGTAATAAAATTAACGACCCCGGGCAGCAAGAACGGATTGAGCACCTGTTTAACAAGTACAACACTACTCGCGAGCGTCTTGTGCGAACCGGCAGTTAAGGTTTGATGTGTTTGAAACCAATAAATCAACAAGAAACTATGATTAAAAGAACCGGTGTTGTACTGCTACTTTTTGTACTTGCAACTATTGCCGGGGCACAAAGCGTCCAGAAGCCAAACATTATATTCCTGATGATTGACGACTGCAGTGCCGTTGAATTTTCGTGTTATGCCACCGAAAATCATCCTGCCGGTAACCATACCCCGGTAATCGATAAACTTGCAAAAAGTGGGGTGCAATTTACTACCTGTTGGGCATCGCCCTTGTGTAAACCAACGCGTGCCATGTTAATGAGCGGGAAATATGGCGCGAATACCAAAGTTTATGGCAACAAATTGAACCGCACTGATAACGATTTTGCCAAACAACACAAGCCGTTTTCAAAAGTTTTAAAAGATAATGGTTATGATACGGCTATTTCCGGAAAGTGGCATTTACCGGGCAATGCCGGACAAAACGAATACGGTTTTGATGAGTATTCGTTACTTGGCGGTTACTTTACTCCGTTTGAGAAAGAAGTTGTTTGGGATGGGCTTTGGTTTTCGTGGTCGAACGCTGCAGAAACCTTTTATGATACGGCGGTGATTGGTAAAAATAATCAAAAATACCCGGCGCTATACTGGAATGGCTGCGTAATTGAAAACGGAAAACTATTGCCCAGCGACTCTGATACTTTTGGTCCCGATTTGAATCAGAAATTTGCAGTGGAATATATTTCCCGAAAACGCGAAAATCCTTTTTTCCTTTATTATCCAATGGTTTTGCCACACGATCCCTGGCTTGGCACACCCGTTCAGGGTAAGCCGGGAGAAAGAACTGAGCCGGGAATAGATCCGCTGATTACCCGTGTGGAGTATTATGTGAATGAATTGGTAATCACCTTAAAAGAACAGGGCTTGTACGAAAATACCATTGTTTTTTTAACAGCCGATAATGCAACCCTGGCAAACGGAAAAGGAACCTGTTCGGAATTGGGTGTACGTGTGCCACTGATTGTTTTTGGTGGCCCGGTAAAAGCCAGGGGACTCAGCAATATAATGGTAGATTTTACTGATATGTATCCAACCGTATGTGAAATAGCAGGAGTTAATGTGGCCAACATGAATGAGCTGGATGGATTAAGTTTTAAAGCCGTGCTTGATGATAAACCTTTTCAGGAAAAGGAATTCGTTTTTAGTTTCCTTGATTTGGAACGTACTGTTCGCAACAAAGATTACATGATGGATGGCAGCGGAGGAATATGGAAATGCAGCGAAAACGGCAATATTTTGGATTATAAAGCCCTTGTTGAAACTGCTGAAACAAAAAACATCAGAAAATCATTTCTGCAAATAATTGAAAAATATGAATTGCCAACAAACGATTTTTTTAGTGGACAACGATTAGAGTCGGCAAAGCGAAATATTCTATGGCCAAGCCATGACCCGGCAACGGTTCGAGCTGTTAAAAATGGTGACAACTGGGTAAATCACGAACGACGAACAAGAGAATAAGCTAAAACAACGGATTAAATGAACAAGAAACTTTTTCTGATTATTGCTTTGGCAATACTGGCTTATGTAGGAATTGCCCAGAAAAAATACACCACCGACTGGGAAAACCTGAAACAACACAAGGCAGTACCCGAGTGGTTTGCCGATGCCAAGCTGGGTGTTTATTTCCACTGGGGCGTTTATTCGGTACCGGCAACCGATGGCGAATGGTACCCGCGCTGGATGTATGTTCCCGACCGCGACCCGAATCTTTGGGGAGGTAAAGTGTACAAAAAACACCGCGAAGCCTATGGCGAGGATTTTCATTACCACGATTTTATCCCCATGTGGAAAGCTCCGAATTTCGACGCCAAAGAATGGGTGGATATGTTTGAGGGAATGGGAGCCAGGTTTATTGGTTCAATCGCCGAGCATCACGATGGGTTTTCGCTGTGGGAAAGCGATGTAAACGAATGGAATTCGGTTGAAAAGGGGCCCGGAATTGATGTTGTAAAAGCCATTGGCGACGAAACAAAGGCACGTGGTTTGAAATTTATGGCTACATTCCACCATGGTTTCCATAATATGTTTTACCCCAAACCTGATATCTCTTATTTACGGCCGGTAACTTTAAACAAATACAACTATGTTTACGAAAATTGCGAGGTTCCGCAAGACGTAAAATACCGAACGCTTTACTGTAACATGGATTACAACGAGGCGAAGGATTTGTGGCTGGGCAAATTAAATGAAGTAATTGATGAGCATTGCCCCGATTATATTTGGATGGATTTTGGGCAGCGTTTTATTTCGGAAGATTACCGCAAGCAGTTTTTGGCTAATTATTTTAATAAGGCGCAAGAAGAAGGTAAAGAGGTAGTTGTGAATACAAAAGGCGACTTTTTCCCTACGGAGTTAGCGGTAGTAAATGTAGAGCGCGCAACCATGGAAGACATTACCCCGGAAGTGTGGATTACCGACTTTATTTTGGGAAGTAGCTGGTGTTACAACAAAGAAAAACGTACGGCCATCGACCCGAAAAAAGCCATTCGGGCTTTGGCCGAGGTGGTGAGTAAAAACGGCGTAATGTTGCTTTCTGCCGGGCCAATGGCCGATGGTACCATCCCCGAGGAACAGGTAAAAGCTATGCAAGGCATAGGCGCCTGGATGAAATTATATGGCGAGGCTATTTATGATACTCGTCCGTTTGTGGCTTTTGGCGAGGGTGAAACAAAACTGGTTCGCGACCCGGCAGATGCCTGGAACGAATATGGCGCCATAAAAAAAGGCATCTGGAATTTGAATGCCAAAGACGTGCGTTTCACTCAAAAAGACGATGTGGTGTATGCCATTCAACTGGGATGGCCGGGCTCACAAGCTGAAATAACATTAAAAACCTTTGCCGAAAAAGCTAAAGATGTAAAAATCAAAAAAATTTCGGTTTTAGGATGCAAAGAACAAATTAAGTGGAAAAAAACAGGGGAGGGTTTAACTCTTACCTCACCTAAAAACCTACCCGCTGAAGCAGATGCAGCATTGGTTTATAAAATTGAATTAAAATAGTTTATAACTCCCGTATGGGAAATGCCTTGTTTTAGGAGCAGAAGCCGAATGATGGACTGAGTCACAAAGAAGGGAAAAATCGAAACAAATGAGAATACTTTATTCATTACTTTTAATCGTGTTGTTTACATTTCAACTCCATGCTAAAAATTACTTCGTTTCCAAATCTGGTTCCGACGAAAATGCCGGAACACAGGAAGCTCCGTTTTTAACCATTGCCAAAGCTTCATCGCTTCTAGTTGCCGGCGATACCTGTTTTATTATGGCCGGAACCTACCGAGAGGAAGTAAAACCCTTGCAAAACGGTGAACCCGGAAATCCAATTGTATATACCAGTTTTCAGAATGAGTTAGTGCTTATTTCGGCCACCGAGGTGCTGAATAGCTGGCAGGTGCACCAAGGTGATATTTATAAGGCTTCTTATAAAATGATTTTGGGCGATAAAAACAGGGTGTTTTGTGGCGGCGAGGCGATGGATTGGGCACGTTATCCAAATAACTCGGATAACGACAGGTACACCGTTGAGGGCGCTGAAGTTTCTGGTGGTTCGGCTTCAACCATCGAAAGTTCGCACCTTGATGGAACAGATTGGACAGGCGGCTACGTTTGGTACCTGGGGGCACATTCGGGTGCCAGCTGGACAAGGAAAATTACGGCCTCGCAAGCGGGAAAAATTACCTTCACTGCGGTGGATATTTCAAAATGGCCTTTTAGCACCCACAATCCAACCGTTTGGCGCGAAAACGAGGGCAACCATCGTGGGCAGTTTTTTGTTTTCGGTAAGTTGGAAGCGCTTGATAAAGAGCAGGAATGGTATTACGACCAGACCAGCGAAACCGTGTATTTTCAGGCTCCCGGGAATGTAGATCCGACTAGTTTGGAAGTTGAAGTAACACAACGTGAAAGAACTTTCGATTTTAATAGTAAGAATTATATCCACGTTGTAGGTTTGAATGCCTTTGGTGGCAAAGCCGAAATTACCGGAACCGACTGCGAAATTAGGGATTGTACTTTCAAAAATTGTTTACAAGTGCTTGACGATTTAAATAATACCTCGGCTCAGGTTGGTAATGCACCTGTACATGTGCGGGCGGCACGTACACTCATTCATAACAATGTTATTGACGGAAGTTCGTTAAATGGTATTTTTATTCAAGGCTGGAATGGGGTTACCGAGGTTACCATCAGTAATAATTTAATTAAAAACTGTAACACGGTTGGCATTCATGCTTCGCCGCTGCGTTCGGCTGCTACCAATTCAAAATTTATCTCGAATACAATACAAACCTCTGGCCGCGATGGCATTTACTGTGGTGGCACAGGTTGCGAAATTGCTTACAACGATGTGTCGGATGTGATGCGAATAAACAACGATGGCGGCCTGTTTTACGTGGTTGGAAATGCCAATGATAAAAACAACGAGGTGCACCACAACTGGTTTCACGATTCGTGGGGGCCATCATATGCCGACGGACGCTGTGCCGGAATTTATCTCGACAACCATAGCAAAGGTTACTCGGTTCACCATAATGTGGTTTGGAACATCACCTGGGCCGGAATTCAGATAAACTGGGATAACTGGAATATTGATATTTATAATAACTCGATTTATAATATCGGTGGCGATGAAGATGGTGTAATGGGGCGCTGGGCCAATGGCTTTACCATTGATGATTTGGTAATTAAAAACAATTACGGCAGCCAGGGCGAATGGATTGGCACCGATATTTCTACAACAACAAATATTATTAGTGCCGGGTCGCCATTTCGCTCGGTAGCCAACCACGATTTTCGCCCGGCAGCCGGTTCTGCATTAATCGATGGCGGTGAAGTTATTTCAGGAATTACCGATGGTTACCAGGGAACTGCTCCCGATATTGGTGCCTACGAAGATGGCCTAACTCCCTGGATTCCCGGGGTAAACTCGCAAATGGGGGGCGAACCCGATACGCCCGTGGGAATAAGAAGCAATATCGATAACCCGAAAAAACTGATGATTTACCCGAATCCTTTAAAGACAGGGAGTTTGAATTTTCGTTTTCCGGGTTTTACAGGAGAGAAGGAAATTTCGATCTATAATAATCTGGGGCAAAAAATTTATAATAAGCAGTTAAACCAGAATGAAACAAAAATTTCGAGAAATACTTTTTTAAACTCGGGTGTTTATTTGGTAAGGGTTGAATCGGAAGATGAATCGGAAACGCAGAAGATTGTGGTGAATTAGGATTAAAAGAAATTTTGAAAAAATGAATAAAATGGTTTTGATAAACAAGCTAAAAACTATTGTAGCATTAATACTTTTGCTGCATATATTCTGCTGCTCGGCACCAAAAGAAGAACCCCAAAAGAGTAAACTGCAAACCTTAAAAGAACAGTTTATCGAACAGCGTTTCGGTATGTTTATTTGTTATAACATTATGTCGTACGGAGCAAAGTGGGGCGAAGAGAACTATCCGATAGACACCTTTAATCCGGAAAAACTGGATTGTAACCAATGGGCCGATGCTGCAATCTCGGCAGGAATGAAGTTCGGTTTGTTAACCACAAAACACCACGAAGGATTTTGTTTGTGGGATAGTGAATATACCGATTACGATGTGGCCTCAACACCTTACAAAAAGGATATTGTAAAACAATACGTTGATGCTTTCAGGGCAAAAGGACTGGGTATTGGTTTGTACTACTCCATTGGAGATAATACGCACGGAATTAAAAAAGGTGAAATTACACCCGAAAAAGTTGAGTTTGTAAAAGGACAAATTCGCGAATTGCTAACTAATTATGGCGAAGTTGAGTATTTTGTTATGGATAGCTGGAACTGGAGCATCGGACATAAAGATATTCCATATAAAGAAATTCGTGATTTAATTCGTGAGTTGCAACCCAATTGCCTGATAACCGATCACACACACTTGCAGGCACCTTATCACATGGAAATTCCATATTTTGAAGGGCCATTTGGGGCATTTCCTCCCGAAGGAAATATTATGGCTTCGGCATTGGGGCATTGCAGTGTAAAAGGAAATGGCTGGTTCTGGAGCGAAGCAACACCCAATGGAATGAAAGAGAATGATGGGGTAGATGTAGTGCTTGATAAACTTATAAAATGTGAAAGCCGTTATTGCAATTTTATGCTGAATTGTATGCCCAACCGCGATGGTTTACTCGATGATATTTACATAAATATGCTGGCCGAAATAGGCGGGAAATGGAAAGCTGATGCAACCCGCCCGACTCTTCCTGATCAAGGGCCGCAAATTTGGGAAACTATTCCTATAAAAAATGCAACAGCAAGCAGTGGTAACGCTGACAACTTATTTGATGAACGAAAAGCACAAGGTGGGAATTATAATGATTGGGAAGCAGATTCCGGTCTGCCACAAACCATAATTATTGACTTGGGAAGTGTGCAACAAAATGTTGATGTGCTTACCATTGTAAACAAACACATTTGTAAACCCGGCCCCGAAAGAGCCCTTGAAGAGGGAAATGTACTGAAATATCAACTGTCGGGGAGTGCCGATTACCAGTATTTTGAAAACGCCGTGATACAAAATGAAATCCGAAGTGCCGGTTATACCGATATTGGCTTTTCTCCGGCAAACTGGCGCTACCTTAGACTTGAAATAGTGGAAGCAAAAGGCAATACCGTTGTTATTAATGAACTGGAAGTAGGCAAAAGCCAATAACAATTGTGGCTAAGTGCTCCAAAAAAACTGTTCTTGTTTTAAAATAGGAACAGTTTTTTTTTAAGGATTGGCTTGCTGCTAATTTATCCCCCTTTTTTGAAGGATTTCACTACCACCACAAAAAGGATAAAAGGCTAATTTTGCGTGAACAACAAAACAGTAACCAGCGCTTGCTAAACCAATTGGTTTTAAGGTAGAGCACATTGGCGCAATAACTAAAACAAAATGCAAAGGATTTGCCTAACCCTGGATCTAAAAAACCAACACGAATTGATTGAGAAATATAAATTTTACCATGCTGCCGAAAATCATTGGCGCGAAATTAACGACGGTATAAAAGCTGCCGGCATTGATGTTATGGATATTTACCTGGTTGACAACCGAATGTTTATGATATGTGAGTTGGCAGACGGAAAGGATTTTGAAAAGTGTTGGAAAAATATCGGACAATATCCGCGCCAGGACGAATGGGCAGAATTAATGAATAGCTTCATTCAGGCTGTTCCGGGGCATAAAACCGAATGGGTTAAAATGCATAAAGTATTTGAATTAAAATAAGAACAAAGAAAGCGTGTAGCCAAATTATTTTTATAAAAGAATAACTTATAACCATACAATTTAAACCTATGACATTAAAAAAAATATTCATTCTGCTTGTAGCCCTTGTTGCTGGTTTAACTGGTATTTCTGCTGTAAAATCAAAACAAACAAAACCAAATATTATCATTGTAATTACCGACGACCAGGGTAAAAACGACCTGGGCTGCGAAGGTAATCCGTACATAAAAACTCCTAACATCGATAAGTTTTACAATAATGCCGTACGTTTTAATAACTTTCATGTATCAACCACCTGTGCCCCAACACGCGGAGCCCTTTTAACAGGCCGACACACCGATCGTTTAAATGTTTTTCATACCATATCGGGGCGCTCTTTGCTTTTTGAAGACGAAGTACTTTTACCCCAGATTTTAGCCCAAAACGGCTATGCTACCGGAATGTTTGGAAAATGGCACCTGGGCGATAATTATCCGTTTCGCCCAATGGATCGTGGTTTTCAGGAAGTTGTTCGGCATGGTGGAGGCGGGGTCGGTCAAGGTCCCGATTACTGGGGAAACGATTATTTTGACGATACCTACTGGCACAACGGCGAAACTCAGAAATACGAAGGTTATTGTACCGATGTTTTTTTCGCTGAAGCCCTTAAGTTTATGGAACAAAATAAAGAAAAGCCATTCTTTGCATACCTTTCAACCAATGCGCCCCATGGCCCCTTTAATTGCCCGGAGGAGTATATTGATTTATACGAAGGTGATGATAGCTTACCCGAATACATAAAACGTTTTTACGGGATGATTACCAACATCGATGATAATTTTAAAACCTTGCGAGATAAGCTTGCTGAATGGGGAATTGCAGAAAATACCATTCTTATTTTTATGACCGATAATGGTACCGCCGGAGGTCAGCGAATGTACGACGCCGGAATGACCGGCCACAAAGGCGAGGTTACCGAAGGCGGACACCGTACTCCATTTTATATGCAGTGGCCCGCAGGCGAAATTAGTGGAGGAAAAGATATTGATGAGCTTACCGCCCATTACGATGTGTTACCAACACTGGTTGATTTACTGCAGTTAAACTTTACACCAGCTAAGCCACTTGATGGAAAAAGCCTGGTGCCTTTACTGAAAGAAAAGATAGAAAATTGGCCTAACCGTGTACTGTTTATGGATACCCAGCGCATGCTAAACCTTACCAAATACAAAAACTACACGGTAATGGATAAAGATTACCGCCTGGTTGATGGCGATAAGCTGAATAACGTTACCACGGATTTAAAACAATCCGATAACATTATTAATCAACACCCCGAAGTGGCGGAGCGTTTGGCTTTGGGATACGAAAAATGGTGGCAATCGCTGGTTGACGAAGGCGTAAACGAGCGCTACGCCTACATAAAAGTAGGAACTCCATACGAAAACCCTTCACGCATAATGTCGCACGATATGCTAACGGGTAATCTTGGTCATGCCTGGCATCAGTTCGGAGCGATTACCGCAACACAGGCATCGGGATTCTGGAAAATTGAATTTGTTGAAGATGGCGATTACAAAATAAGTTTGCGTCGTTTTCCGCGCGAATCAGGATTGAAAATCAACGCCACTTTTCCGGCAGAAGAAAAAACACGACGAATTGAAAAGCCCGCTCCGGCAAGTACCAAAGACGATTTTACAAAAGCTTTTTTGTACGTGGGCAAACACAAAATAACTGCCGACATTGCAAAAGATGCTGAAGAGGTAAGCTTTACACTTGATGTTTCGGCTGGAAAATACGACGTACAGGCTGAATTAATTGATAGTTTGGGGCGAGTGTATCCGTCGTACTATCTGTACATTGAAAAGTTATAAATCCAACCGCTTCATAATAAAAACTACTTGACAAAAGACCTGCGGGGCAGTGTATCCCGTTTATTGTCGATACATATAATGAATTAACAGTCAGAAATAATGAAACAACTATTAATAATCTCAATTATAATTATTCACCTGGCGGGTAGTGCCCTGCATTCATGTGCACAACAAACCCAAAAGTACCAACAAAACTGGAGTTCGCTTCAAAAACACCAAACCCCCAATTGGTTTATGGGAATGAAATTTGGCATTTATTGTCACTGGGGCGCACAAACAGCAATTATCGAATTGGGTAACCGTGAAATGACTCATCTTGAGGGAATTGAATACTGGAAGGGAGAACGTTTTAATGCCAAGGAATGGGTCGATTTATTTCAGGCGGCAGGTGCACAGTTTGGTGGTCCGGTGGCCTGGCATGGTAGCGGATTGTTGCACTGGGATAGCGAGGTTACGGATTGGAATTCGGTACATCGTGGTCCGAACATTGATGTGTACGGAGAACTGGCAAAAGAGCTTCGTAAGCGCAACATGCCTGTAATTTCATCGTTTCATACAGGCGATTTCTGGAGCCGGATGTGGGGGCCGGTTTCTAAAGAAAATCCTACTTATTTAGATCCTGCACAAGATAACTCTAAATACGCAACGTCAAATAGCGGCCGTATTGATACCGTAATTTTTGATGCCTGGTATGCACGTATTTCTGAAGCTATAAATAAATACCAACCCGATCTAATTTGGTTTGATACCGGTTTTGGTGGAACCATTAAGGGGGATTTACGCGGCGGAGCCCTAAATGGGAGGCTGTTGCCCGGTGGCGACCACGAATTAATGGGAACAGCGCCTGAAAAATATCAGCAAAAACTTATTAGCCATTACTTTAACAAAAGTGTGGAATGGGGCAAAGAAGTGGAAGTTATTTATAAAACACACGATATTCCTGCTGGTATTGGAACCCGCGACATTGAAAACGGAAACCTGGTTGGTTTGCAGTACGATACCTGGATGGCCGATATAAATATGCAACACCATTACGAGTGGTGGGCAACCTGGTTTTATAATCCGGCGAACAAAACAAAAACTGCCGGAACTTTGGTTGACATGCTAATTGACATGACCAGCAAAAACGGCCGAATGTTGTTAAATGTACCACCTAAAGCCGATGGGACATTTGCCCCGGAAATTACAAAAGAATTATATGCAATGGGCGCTTGGCTGCAACTAAACGGCGAAGCTATTTACAACACTATGCCCTGGATTTTCTTTGGTGAAGGACCAACAGAAGTTACGCATCCCGGACATCATGCCCAGGGCAAAGACCACGGAAAAAATATTCCGGAATACACCGCTGAAGATATTCGCTTTACTCAAAACGGTAAAAACCTTTATGCCATTTGTATGGACTGGCCGGGCAAGGAACTTGTAATCCGTACTTTGGGTAGCAAAGGAAAATTGTATCCTGATGATATAAAGTCAGTTCGCCTACTTGGATGCAATAAAACCATTATCTGGGAACAAACTGAAGCGGGAATGGTGGTTCAGTTTCCGAAAAAGAAGCCTTGTGATTTTGCATATGTTTTAAAAATTGAGCGGAATTAATTTGTGACAATGAAATGATTTTCCGAAATAACAGGACAAACTGTTAACTACGAATGAGATGGGGTTGATGAAAAACCGGATTGTTATCCTTGTTCTTGGTTACAAGTCATCGCGAATTTGCCGATAGTTTCCTTCGAAATAAAAAATTATGGTATTTTTATTGGGTTTTAATCAAATCGGGGGCTTTGAAAAAAATACTTATATCCATACTGTTTTTGCTGGCTTGCATAGTGGTAATGGCGCAAAATTTACATTTTGAGCGAATTACAACTTCTGAAGGCCTATCCCAAAACGACATAAACGACATTTACCAGGATAAAAATGGTTTTTTGTGGATCGGTACAAACGATGGATTAAACCGTTTTGATGGATACAGTTTTAAAACATATCGCATTCAACCCTCGGCAGAAAACGGCCTGAGTTCTAATTTAATTTATTCAATCAGTGAAGATGAGCAAGGCGATTTGTGGCTGGGAACCTCCGATAAAGGACTTTTTAGGTTTGATGTTAAAACGGAAACATTTTATAATATCAACCGAGAAATTGATTATTCCGGACTTTCTGCTTTTGAACAGGTAACCTGTCTTATTGCTAAAAAGAATAAATCGGTTTGGGTAGGAACACCCGCCGGTTTGGGAATATACAAGCTCATAAACGGTAAATATCATTTTACAGCACTTAATAGCCCGGTGTTGTCGGAAATGCAAGCCAAAATAATAACCGAGTTAGAGGAAGATATTTATGGCCGGGTTTGGGTTGGAACACAATCGGGACTCTACGTTATTACAGAAAAGGAGAACAGCTACCAGGTGGTTACTATTAATTCAGGTAGTTATGTGCGCGAGATTCAGTTTAAAAATAATGCCGTATTTATTGCCAATAGCAACGGTATATTCAGGCTTCAACTTGATTTGGAAACGCTTTCCAATATCCAAACGTATCAAATTTCAAATCTCGCTTCAAACAGCATGCTTGTTACTCAAAACCATGATGTTTTTGTCGGAACTTACAACGGTGTATATCATTTAAAAAAAGAAGGATCGGGTACGAACGATTTTGCTGAGGCAACGCTGTACCAGCAAAACTGGGAAGTTAACAGCTTGAGCAAAAATGTGATAACCTGTTTGTTTGAAGATAAATCGGGTATTGTTTGGATTGGTACAAATGGCGGAGGATTAAATAAATATAATCCAAAACAGAAGAAATTCCTGCATTATGCAAAAACACGCGAACAGGGCAGTCTTTCCTACAATAAAATCCGATCGATATACGAAGATAGCAAGAACAACATTTGGATAGGAACCGAAGGCGGTGGACTCAACTTTTTAGCAGCTTCCCGAAACAAAGATTTTAGCAACGGATTTCAATATTACGATGTGAATTCTACCAGTAACCAAAACACTGTTTATGCCATTGTTGAGTTTTCAAATGTCAACAAATCGGGTATTTTACTTGGTACCGGGTATCCTTCGGTGGTGAAAATAGTTGCCGAAAAAAACGGCATAATCACAGAAAGCAACCAGGGCGTGCTTGCCTCTCTTACCAATTCACCATTTTGTGCAATAAAAGATCGTTTTGGAAATGTTTGGCTGGGAACATACGGCCAGAGCGGATTATACAAATATTATGTGGATGCAGACGGAAACGAAGGCCTATTAAATTACAAGTCTTCAGCAAATCCGGGGACTTTAAATTCTAATAATATTCGAAATTTGTACGAAGATAGCTATGGAAATATTTGGATAGGAACCGATAAAGGTTTGAATTTGCTTACACCCGAAGAACAATTCAGCCATACCCCGTATTTTTACTCTTTTCAAAAAGACGAAACAAAGCCCAATTCTTTAAGCCACAATTATATCCTGCCAATATTTCAGTCGAGCGACCAAACCATTTGGGTAGGCACCATGGGAGGAGGCTTAAATAAAATGTACTACCACGTAAATCCCGACTCCATATATTTTGAAGCCATAACCACACGCGATGGTTTGCCCAATAACTCGATTAAAGGAATTTTGGAGGACAATTATGGATTTTTATGGATTTCGTCGAACAAAGGCTTAACTCGTTACGACATAAAAGATAAGCTTGTGGTTAATTACGACGAGAGCGATGGTTTGCAGAATAACGAGTTTGGAGAATTGGCATGTGCCAGGTTAAGCGATGGCGAAATGCTGTTTGGAGGTGTAAATGGTTTTAATGCCTTTTACCCAAAAGATATTGTAACCGATATGACACCACCGGAAATTGCCCTTACTGATTTCCATATTCTAAACAAAACGGTTATTCCGGGTGAAGAGGTGAACGGCAGGGTGGTACTTCAAAATGTAATAAACTATACCAACGAAATTAAATTAAAATATGCCGAAAACAGTTTTGCCATTTATTTCTCATCTTTACATTTTTCGGCCCCTCAAAAAAATGTTTACAAATATAAGCTCGAAGGTTTTGATGAGGAGTGGATACGAAAAGATGCCTCAGACCGAATTGCCAAATACACCAACCTGCGTCCCGGCACCTACATCTTTAAACTGTTGGCATCCAACAACGATGGAATATGGACCAGTTCTCCCAAAACCCTTAAAATTATTATTACGCCACCCTGGTACCTAAGTGTGGTTGCCTGGGCAGCATACGTTGTTATTTTTCTGGTTTCGCTGTGGTTCTTTCAACGCTATTCGCTTATCCGCATTAAACAAAAAAATGAGCTGATTATGGAACATTTTGAGAAAGAAAAAATTCAGGAACTTTCTCAAATGAAACTGCGCTTTTTTACCAATATTTCGCACGAATTCAGAACCCCACTTACCCTGATAATTGGCCCACTTGAAAAACTAATTACTAAGGGAGGCTACAACAAAGACACCAACGATAGTTTTTTAATTATGCACCGTAACGCATCTATATTGTTGCGTCTCATCAATCAGTTAATCGATTTCAGAAGGTTTGAGCAGGGTAAAATGAAGTTAAATGCCACCGAAAGCAATATTGTTCCGTTTTTAGAGGGCGTTTTTCATTCGTTTAACGAGTTGGCCAGTGATAAAAAAATAGACTACAAATTTTCAACTTCTCGTAAAAACATGACGCTGTGGTACGACGACGACAAGCTGGAGCGAATAATGTATAACCTGCTGTCGAATGCTTTTAAATTTACACCCGAAGGCGGTGCCATTGAGGTGCATGTTGGCGAAGACGATTTTGATATTGTAATTGAGGTAATTGATAATGGAATAGGGATACCCAAAGAATTTCAAAGCCATATTTTTGAACGTTTTTACCAGGCCAAACAAATTAAAAACCGAAAAGTGGGCAGCACCGGTATTGGCCTGTCGTTTATAAAAGGGCTGGTGGAGCTGCACAAAGGCGATATAAGTTTTGAAAGTGAAGAAGGAGAGGGGACAACATTTTTTGTAAAGCTGAAAAAAGGAAATGCCCATTTACAAGCCGATGAAATGCAGGGACAAGAAGACTCACTTCCGGCCGGCAGAATTGTGGTGCCCGAGCCAAGTATTTCTGATTCGGTTGCAGAAGATGAAAGCACCGGGGAAGAAAAACCAAGGATATTAATTGTTGAAGACAATTTTGAACTGCGGAAATTTATTAAGGATAGCCTAAAGGCAAAATACAAAATTGTATTGGCCGATAATGGTAAAGAAGGTATTGACAAAGCCAGGGAGCTAAATCCTGATCTCATTGTCAGCGATATTATGATGCCGGTAATGTCGGGCTTTGAATTATGCGAAACCATAAAATCCGACAAAAATATTAGTCACATTCCCATCATTCTTTTAACTGCCCGATCAACAGCCGAAAACCGAATAAAAGGTTACCAGCTTGGTGCCGATGCCTATATCTCAAAACCCTTTCAGATGGATGTACTTGAAGTGCGTATTCAGAACCTGATTGATAGCAGAAACCAACTTCGCGACAAGTTAAGAACCACTATAAATGTTGAACCTTCGGAGGTAACCACCACCCGAATGGATGAGAAATTCCTGAAAAAAATGTTGGATACCATCGAAGCGAATATTTCCGACCCTCAGTTTAAAGTCAGTCAGCTGGCAGCCGAGTGTGGAATGTCGCAAATTAGCCTCAATAAAAAAATTAAAGGACTAACCGGCCAAACCCCAAAAGTATTTATCCGAAGCATTCGCTTAAAACGGGCGGCCCAACTTTTATCTACCCAAAAATACTCTATTTCAGAGATTGCTTTCGAGGTGGGATTTCTTGATATAAAGTACTTTAGGTCTTGTTTTACAGAAGAGTTCGGGATGTTGCCATCCGAGTTCGTAAAACAAAATTCCGATCAGGAGTAAAAAAATTCCCGCTAAATTTTGCAATAAATTCCCCTCTGCTCAAAAAAAGTCCCCCTTGTGTCTTCAATTCTTTTTCCTCCTTATTCTTGCTTTACCGGTACTTTTGTTTCGTAAGTAATTGAACAAACGGTAGACGAAAACCTATGCGACTACCGAAATGAACTAAAATTTATCATTTATGAAAAGAACAGTTAATTGTTTTTGCAAGAAATTGCTTCTAACAGTTCTAACGGTTTTGTCGTTTTGGGCAATAGCTCAGGCGCAAAACGTTACAGTTACAGGAACTGTTACCGGCGATGACGGTGAACCCATTCCGGGAGCCAACATTGTATTAAAAGGTACCACAATTGGTACAATCTCTGGTGCCTCGGGCGATTATTCTATTGAAGCACCAGCTAACGGAACCTTAACCTATTCATTTATCGGTTATGAAGCGCAGGAAATTGCGATCAACGGAAAATCGAAAATTGATGTGGAAATGCAACTTAGCTCAATTGGTATTGAAGAAGTTGTTGCCATTGGTTATGGTACAGTACGTAAAAAAGAAGTAACCGGTGCGGTTGCCCAGGTATCTTCAGATGTGCTTCAACAAAGTGCAACATCTGATTTGGGTACCGCTTTGCAGGGCCAAATTGCAGGGGTAAGCGTTCAGGCCAGCTCGGGTTCTCCGGGTGCTTCATCAAACATTCAAATTCGTGGTTTAAGCTCGGTAACAGGTACCAATGCGCCACTTTTTGTAGTTGATGGTATTCCTTACGATGGTGATCCGAAGTTAAGTAACAGCGAGATTGAAACCATTGATGTATTAAAAGATGCGGCATCGGCTGCTATTTATGGTACACGTGGTTCGGGTGGTGTTATTCTTATTACCACCAAACAAGGTAAAGCCGGAACAATGAAAGTGGGCGTTGATAGTTACTACGGTATTCAGGACATTACGTCAGGAACACCAATTCTGAACTTCGAAGAAACTTTCTTTGCACGTTTTATCTGGGCCAACAATATTAATGGTACCCATTACGATAATACGTGGTCGGCACTCGAATCGAACCGTTACCAGTTTACAAATAGTACCGATTTAGAAGAAGTGCTGGTTGTTGACAATGCTGCTATTCAAAATCACAGTATTAACATTTCGGGTGGTAAAGCTGGTTTAACTTATAATGTTGTTGCCAACTATTTTAGCCAGGATGGATCGATTATTAATTCGGGTTACGAGCGTTTTAACGTGCGTGCAAATACCAATTACGTAAAAGACAAATGGACCTTTAAAACAAGCCTTGGTTTTTATGTAGAAGAAAAAGAATCGGAGCCATGGCAGTTGCTTTTAGAGGCTTATAAATACAAGCCTTATCAAACAGCTGTTGATCCTGATGCCGAAATTATTCAGGACGGCGGTAACGCTGGTAGTAACGAAGCAGTAGGCATGAGTAACCTGATGGCTAAGCTAAAACAAACCGATGTTCGCGATGGCGACCAGTTTAACGGTAGTTTACAAGCCGAATACCAGTTGCATAAAAATGTAAAAGTTACATCGCGTGTTGGTGCAAGTTATAATAACAACACACGAGTTAGAATTAATCCATTGTTTAAAGCCTACGATAACGAAGGCGATTTAATACCGATGCAGGTTCGCTCGGGAGTTTATAACTACAGCGACCGTTCGCATAAATTTACCTGGGAAAACACCATTAATTTTGATAAGAAATTTGGCGCACACCGTGTTCGCGCATTGGGTGTATTCTCAACTGAATCGTATAGCTTTACTTCATTCTTCGCACAGAAATTTGATTTATTAAGCAACGATATTACTGTACTTAACGGTGCTACTTTAGATCCGAATGCCGGTTCAGGTACTGGATGGGGCCAGGATAAAACAAACAGCCTGGTTGGTATTCTCGGACGTTTACAATACGACTATAAAGGCCGCTACCTTTTAAGCGTTAGTGCACGTCGCGATGGATCTTCCCGTTTTTCTGAAAAATACCGCTGGGGTACTTTCCCTTCTGTTTCTGCAGGATGGAACGTATCAGACGAAGCCTGGTGGTCGGGGCTTAGAAATACGGTAAACGGATTTAAAATTAGAGCAAGTTATGGTACAACCGGTAACCAAAACTTCCTCGATTACAGCAATGCATCGGGTATTACACTTGAAAAAGACTATGTTTTTGGTCCGGAAGAAGCTGATCGTTTAGTATTGGGAGCAACACAAACAGCTTTCTCTAACAAAAACGTAAAATGGGAAACAACCATTCAGCGAAATATTGGTTTCGACATGGCATTTTTTAATAACAAACTGACCTTTACCGGAGATTTCTATAACACCGATAAAGAAGATATGTTATTCCCATTGTTGGTGCCTCCATCAACTGGTGCCGGACAAAATGCAACGGTTATTCTTAACGTGGGTAACATGAACAATAAAGGTTACGAGTTTGCAGCCAACTACCGCCACAATGGTAAAGTTTCGTGGTATGCAGGTTTAACCTACTCGAAAAACGTAAATGAAATTACCAAAATGAGTGGCTCGAATAAAATTGCCTACATGCAAAGCGGAACTGTAGTGGATGGTGTTCCAAACTCTGACCGTGTTACCGTAATTACTGAAGGTTACGAAGCCGGAGCTTTCTTTGTAATGGAAACAGATGGTCTTATTAGAAGCGAAGCCGACTTGCTTAAATACCAGGAGCTTGTTCCAACTGCTAAATTGGGTGATTTGCGTTACGTTGACCAAAACAAAGATGGTTTGCTTACTGACGACGACCGAATTTATGCCGGAAGTGGTGCTCCTGAATTTGAAATGGGTTTAAACCTTGGTGCAGATTATAAAGGTGTTGACTTATCAATGCAGTGGTACGGATCATTCGGTAACGAAATTATTAATGGTACCGAAATTTACACCTACATGCACGGTACCCACAAAGATATGCTTTACCAGTGGACTACTCAGAACGTAAATTCTGATATACCTGCCAACCGTGGCCGCGACCATTGGAACTACCGTGGTTATACCGATTATTGGATTGAAGACGGATCGTTTATTCGTTTACGTAACGTAACCTTGGGTTATACTCTTCCGAAAAACCTTGTTAAAAAGGCAGGTCTTGATAAACTACGTATTTACGTAGCAGCTCAAAACCCAATTACCATTACCGATTATAAAGGTTTCGACCCAGAAGTTGGTAACGACGGATTATCATCGCGTGGTATTGATAAAGGTAACTACCCGATCAGCCGTCAGTGGAGAGCTGGTGTTCAATTCGATTTCTAAAAATTTAAATGAATTAAACGATGAAGAAATTAATAATAAAATATATGGCAATCGGGTTGATTCTATTTACAGCCTTTGCCTGTGAGGATTTCCTAACGGAAACGAATCCGAACATGATGTCGACCGACAGTTTCTGGAAAACTTTGGACGATACAGAGATGGGACTAAATGCAGTTTACAACTCGTTTAAAAACGGGAGTGTAATGCGCACAAGCGACGAATACAACAGAAGTGATATGACCTGGCCGGGTTGGGGACGCCCCAACACCACCAATTCGTATTACCTGCAAACGTTTACCAATGCTTCAGATGGTCCCAACAGTAAATGGGATGCTTTGTACAAAGGTATTTTCCGTGCCAACCAGGTAATTGAAGCCTTAACAGCTTTAGAAGGAACAGGCGTTGACGAAGAACGTTGGACAGAACAAATGGGACAGGCAAAATTTTTCCGTGGCCTGTTTTATTTTTACCTGCATAGTTCGTTTAACAACGGTAGTGTATTAATTTACGACTTTGTTCCTCAGGATGAAGCTGATTTCTACCAAACTGTTCGCCCGGCTGATGAGGTACGTGCTTTCTTTACTGCCGATTTGGAATATGCCCACCAAAACCTTCCCGGAAAATGGGAGGCCAGAGATTTGGGTAGAGTAACAGCAGGTTCGGCTGCAGCAGTGCTTGGCAAAAGCTACCTGTATGCCGAAGAATATGCCAAGGCAGCAGAATATTTTAAAGATGTAATTGAAAACCCTGATTATGGTTATGCTTTAGCAGATCATATCGGCGATAACTTTACCACTCAAAACGAGTTAAACAGTGAATCGATTTTAGAAATTGTTTACTCGTTAAACTATAAAGCTGAAGAGTCGGTTTGGGCAGAAGAGAACACTTCCTCTACCTTAAACTTCACCGTTAGCCCGGTTGGAGGTTGGCGTTCAATATACCCAAGTTGCTGGTTAATTATGGCTTACAAAAACGATGCAATGGATGTAAACGATCCGCGTAACTACGTTACCGATCAGGATGGCAATTCGCGCCTGCGTACTTATAATTTACGTACTTCATACTCAATTGCATTGGTTGACGATGTTGATATGCAGTACTATGGGGTAATTACTGCCGAAGGTGCTAATTTCAACAATAAAGAAACGGCCTACTGGCGTAAACACAGTAACTGGGACATTTGCGAAAACGAAAAAGACATCTCGCAGGCTACGCCACGTTCGGGTGTTAACTACCGCGTTATTCGTTTGGCAGATGTTTACCTGATGTATGCCGAGGCCTTAATTCAAGGTGGAGCAGGTGGCGATGTTGAGGAAGCTTTGAAATTTGTAAACCGCGTTCGTCATCGTTCGGCACTGCAATTATTAGGAATGGACGGTACAGGTGAATTCCCAGGTGCTGATCACGACGATGTAACCTACGATGCACAAAGTTTAATGCACCACCTAATGTATGTTGAGCGTCCGTTGGAACTTTCTGCCGAAGGTCATGCAATACGCACAATTGATATGCGTCGCTGGGGTATTACTCATCAGCGTTTTCAGGAACTATCTCAATTGCATTATCACACAGAACACTACCCATTTGTTGATTCAAAAGGTGAAAATAGAACACGTTGGGGGTCTATTCTAATTGAAGGAGAGAAAGATGCAAATGACCTGGTTGATTATGTACAGGCTGCACAAAACTACAACGAAGCAGCACATGCATATTGGCCAATACCAAATAGTGAAACAACCACTAATCCTGAAATTAACTAAAAAATGAAGATTATGAAGATCAAAAATATATTGCTCCTGGCTGTGGCCTTTCTTGTGGTCTTTACTGCTTGTCAGGACGACGAATACGAAATGCCGAATGATATGGCAGGTATTGGTTGGTACACCAGTGCATTCCGTAACGAACAAATTATGATCGGGATAAATGACTTCGTATCATTTTCCGATGTTTCTCAAAATGCAGTATCGCACACCTGGACAATTCCAGAAGGATCATTCCTGCTCGAAGGTCCTATCTCTCGCACCGATTCGGTTTTGGAAGATTTTATTATCCCGGATGCCGGACTGGAAACAACCGATCTTACTATTCACGTACTGTTTACCAAAGGTGGATTGCAACCGGTACGTTTGTACAATACGTTTGATAAAAAGGTAACTTTTTTTGGCCGCGACACGCTTGAGGCTAAAAAAGAAGGCGATTTATGGGTTATCGATACCACTTTTATGGTAGATGTTTTCGATACTATTGTTCCATCTGTTCTAATTCGCCAGGAAGGCGTTGAAGTACCTGTAAATGAAGATACAATCTATGTGGAAGCAGGAGGTACGCTGGAATTTGTTGATGTATCAACCGTTGGCAGGGCAAATAGCTGGGAATGGCGTGTTGCCGGCGAAATGAGTACCGACTCGGCTGCAACCATCGTTTTCAAAAAACTGGGTGTTTTCGAGGCTACTTTAAACATCAGCCGCCAGGGCGAAAGTTTGCCGGGCGATTATCAGTTCTACCGCATTCCTAACCCAATTAAGGTAATCCCATCGAGCAAGCCATGGGAATTGGCCGGCGATATTGTGGAGTTGGAAGACGAAACCATACAGTTACCATTTAATGGCGAATTCCTGCCATTTATGAATAAGAACGATTTCTTTGTGGTAAAAGTAAATGGCGAGGCTTTCCCAATTTCTTCAGTGACTATTGATGCAAACGATGCAACATTGCTTAATATTAAGCTTGTTGATCCAATCTACCGTCCTGATGTAATAACAGTAAGTATATTGGACGGAAGCGGCATTAATTCAAGCGATTATCGCTCCCTTACACCATTTGAAGATGAGCCGGTTATGATGCACGATGTAAACTTACTGAGCGCTACTGGTTATGGCTTTGAAGACGGAGGTTCGGCCTGGTCTCCAAGCTGGGATAATGCTTCTACAATTGAATTTACTACTGAAAAAGCTGCCAGCGGAAATTATAGTATGAAAATTACGCGTGAAGGTGCGAAGGCAAAAGTTGAAAGCTTCAATGAGAAATTCTCATTTACCGGTGGAAAAGTATATACCATTAAGTATAAGATTTTTATTGAATCAACAGCAGGTGGTGCATATGGAGTTTGGTTAATTCCAAACTGGAAGCAGTTCTGGCAATCGCTTGATAATAAGCCAACTGGTGAGTGGGTTACCGTTGAAACCGAATGGGCTCCTTCTGCCGACGAACCGGATCGTCACTTCCTGGTTCAAATGAATGGTGATGGCGTATTCTATTTTGATGATTTCTATATTGTTGAAAAAGAAGTACGTCCTTAATAAACTAAGTTGTCATATTAAGCGGACTTGATCTGTCTGGTCCGCTTAATATGCTCCTTTAAAAGGAGAAGAATAAGACAGCTAATACCATGTAACTCGCAAGAGGAAAAAACAAACAGCATGCATAAAATGTATACGATGTTGCTTTTGATAGCTATTCTTGTAAACGGCTGTCAATCATCAACACAACAAGAAAATGATATCCGGTTTGAAGCAAACTGGGAGTCGCTCAAAGAATATAAAATTCCGGAGTGGTTTGCTGATGCTAAATTCGGAATCTTTATCCATTGGGGGGTTTATTCTGTTCCTGCCTATGCTTCAGAATGGTATCCACGAAATATGTATCAGGATTCTGTGCTCTGGCATCAAACCGATCCGGAGAAATCAAAACCCGGTACCAATTCAGTTTATACACACCATGTTGAAACATACGGGCATCCATCAGAATTTGGCTACAAAGACTTTATCCCGATGTTTAAAGCCGAGAAATTTGATGCCGACCAGTGGATTCATTTATTTAAAAAAGCCGGGGCAAAATATGTAATTCCGGTGGCCGAACACCACGATGCTTTTGCCATGTACAAATCCAATGTCACCCGCTGGAATTCGGTAGAAATGGGGCCAAAGCGCGATATTGTTGGCGAACTGCAACAAGCTTCTAAAAAGGAAGGTATGCATTTTGGCGTTTCATCGCACTTTGCATTTAACTGGGACTATTTTAACAAAGAAGAACGTTTTGATACCTGGAACCCGGAATACGAAGATTTATACGGACCAAAACACGAACGATATGCACCGGTTAGTAAAGAGTTTATGGATTTGTGGTGGCGTAGAACAACTGATATAATAGATTCGTACCAACCCGAAATTTTATGGTTCGATTTTTACATCGACCGTAAAGAGTTTGCTCCGTATCACCCAAAACTTGCCGCTTATTATTACAATAAAGGCTTAGAAACCGGGCAGGAGGTTGTACTGCAAACTAAAAATATGTACTTCGAATCTTTTCCGGCAGGTTCAAATGTGCTGGATATTGAACGCGGAAAACTTTCGGACATCCGAAGCGCCGTTTGGCAAACCGATACTTCAATTGGTAAAAATTCGTGGTGCCATACCGAAGGCTGGCAAAGCAAATCGGCCAATTCGCTCATCGATGATTTGATTGATATTGTTAGTAAAAACGGTACCATGTTGTTAAATGTTGGTCCAAAAGCCGATGGTACTATCCCGCAAGACCAGGTAAATGTTTTGCTTGAAATGGGAAAATGGCTCGATGCAAATGGCGAAGCAATTTATGGCACCCGCCCATGGGATAAATTTGGCGAAGGCCCTACCATTGTAAAACAAGGGCATCACTCTGAAGGTAATAACAAAGCTTTTACAGCTGAAGATATTCGTTTCACAAAAAAAGATAAAATATTATATGCTATTACCCTTGATGTGCCTGAAGATGGAAAGGTACTGATTCGTTCGCTGGCAAATCATCCGAAAATAAATGCAAATACAGTTAAATCGGTAGAATTTTTGGGTGAAGATGCTGTGGCAAGTTGGAATTTTACCGGGCAAGGACTGCTTGTTGAAACAGAAACAGGCCTGAAGGCCGAGAATGCATTAGCCATTAAAATTGAAGTAGATACGAACTTATAACGATTTTAAAATACATAGGTTTTAATAGTTTGGTTAGTAGTTTAGTTAGCAAATGTAGTGGAGCCTGTGCTCCACTCATTTTTTTAAAAAGAAAAATATGAGACTTATTTTATTATCCTTTATCGCTTTATGTTTTTGCATTTCGGTAACCGCCCAGGAACGAAATATCTCCGGGAAAATTACAGCTTTTAATACCTACGAGTTAAGTGGTGTAAAAATAACTGCCCGTAAAGCTAAAACAGAAGTACTCACCAACGAGCAGGGTAACTTTCAAATTAAATGCAAAAAAAACGATGCACTTAAAATTCAGGCTGATGGCTTTCAAACGCAGGTAATTAAATTAAGCGATGACAACGTTTTGAAAATTAACCTGATTTATCTAAACTCTGGTCCGGCTTTTAAAAGTGCGGTTGAAGCCAAACATATTACCGAAAACGATTTAGAATATGCCATTGAAAACCTGATGCAGGAAAACAACGATTACTCGCGTTACCAAAATATATTTGAATTAATACAAGCCATATCGCCACTGGCCAAAGTGGTAAACAGCGATGGTTTTAATCGTATTTATTTAACCTCGCAAGGCCCAAACACCTTGGCGGCCGGAGCACATGCGCTACTGGTTCTCGACGGAATGATTACCGAAAACATTTCATCTGTTCAGCCGGTTCAGGTCGCATCCATTAAAGTTATAACCGGAGCCGATGCATCAATGTACGGAACGCGCGGCGGTAACGGTGTAATCGAAATTGAATTAAAACACTAAACGATGTTTAAAAAAAATAATAACCCCCTAATTCTTATGTTGTTGCTCTTCGGATTTATTAACCCTGTAGCTGCACAGCAAAACATTAAAGTTGATGTATCGCCAACAGTAAAAAAATACATTAAGGGACACTCTGAACTACAGCGCGAAAAATATTTTAACCTGGCTGCCCGGTCCAGCGAGTTAAACAAAAATCTCGACAACGAACTTTTTAACCGGTACATGCACGATTTGGATATGACGGTTGGCCGAAAACTGTTTGTGGTTTATTCCGAAAGCCGCTGGGGAAATGGTTACCGCGAAGATGCCACCCGCCCGGGTTTTATGGATACCACTTATTTTGTTAGCCAAAAAGCCCCCAACGACAACGGATTGGAAGAATACATTAACCTTTGGGGCGAAAACGAGAAAGTGGCTGCCCACGACGGCCATAATGCTTACCCCGATTTTATTGACAAATACATTAAAGACGGCAGTACCGAAAGTTTTCCGGAGAATGCCGACGCCGCAGCAGAAATGGCTGCTTATACCTTAAAATATGCTTATTCCGATTTTCAGCGCCCAAAATATTTCGAGTTGGTAAACGAACCCGATTGGCGGGTTTGGAGCGACCAGCGTTTTATCGACTGGCACACCAAAACGCATCAGAAATTCAAAGCTATGAGCATTCCAACCGAAGTTGGAGGGCCTTGTTTTTCAGTGGGGTATTTCTATAAAAATGACTTTGATGCCATGAAATCCATACGAGATTTTATGGATGCTACCAATTTTCAACTCGATTTCTATTCCTTTCACATATACGATTATATGAAGTGGAGCGACGATGCAAATGATTTTGTGGGTCGTGTTTCGTCGGGACTGCCCGAAGAGGCTGTTTTTGATGCCCTGGCAGCGCACTCTAAAAATAAATACGGACAGGAATTTACCTATGTGAGCAGCGAGCATGGTGGTTACGTTAGCGATAAAACCAACCTTGAAGCTGCCCAGAATGCCCTCGCCGACCAGTATTTTCCCGGTAGTGGCTTTTTACACGAAATGGAAAAGCGCTCCATCTCAAATTTTATAATGGTAAACAGTGCCATTACCAATACCCTGGTTTTTATGAACCATCCACACGTGGTTAAAAAATCGGTGCCGTTTATTTTACTTGAGTCTGCCGGCTGGGATCCGAAATATTATTCGAGCCTTTTGGTGAAAGAGAACTTTGATAAAAACAGCAATGTGTGGCACGAAGCCAAATTGGGGTATTTCTATGAGTTTTTTAAAGATGTAAAAGGGCATCGGGTGCATTCGGTTTGCAACGACAACGATATTCAGCAAATTTCGCTGGTCGACGGTAATCGCCTGATTATGATTTTTCATAACCAAAGTAATACCGGTGGTTTACTTGATTTGAATGTGAAAATTTGGGACAATAATATTCAACAGGTTACAACCCGGAGGTTGGGGCGTCAAAATGATTTTAGACCCTATTTTTCGGAAGAAACAAGTTCGTCGCTTTCTGATTTTTCAATTGACGGACAAGAGTCGGTTGTGGTTTTTGTTGACTATGAAAAAACGGTGGAGCAGCGCAGCGAAATAGAGGTAATTCCTTATTACAGCTCAGAAGTTGCCACACAGTTTACAGGTGCTAAAGAGTTTACCGTTGCGGTTGAAAATCCAACAACAGTGCAAAGTGCCGAACTGCGAATTGGCTTGGCACGTGATGCTTCTGAAAGTAAAGAAATGCTGGTTGAATTAAACGGAACCACGCTTAATTTACCGGTAGAAGATTGTGCCGGTCGTTTAACCAACGAAAACGAATATGGGTCTATGCGTTCGATTGAGATTGACCCGGCGCTTTTGAAAACCAACAATACCGTAAAAATTTCTTTTACCGATGGAAAACAAGGGGGAATTGGTGCGGTTGTAATTCGTGCTGCTACCTTAAAAAGTGGCATACCCTTGTCGGCAAAAACCATTCAAAAAGGAACTTTTAAATTATTCCCCAATCCGGCTTACGAGCAACTTACTATTGAATCGGGAGATAGCGGCAAGGTTTCAATCGTATCCATGGATGGAAGAACAATCATGGTTCAGCAACTTTTTAAGGGCCAAAATCAGCTTAACTTAAGTGGCCTTAAAAATGGCAGCTACATAGCGCATGCACAATTCCAAAACGATTCGATTTCAGAGAGATTCAACGTAATTAAATAATTGCTACTGCAAAATAAAAAGATTTAGAGATGAGGAGATTGAGTTTATTATTTATTGTGCTGGTTTTTGCCGGTACGGCAATGGGCCAAAACATGCTTACTAATCCGGGATTTGAAGATGGTTTAAACACCTGGACCTATGGCTCGTGGGGAGATGCAACGGCAAATTTTTCCACAAGTACCTCCGATAAACAGGAAGGAACGAAGGCCGCAAAAATTGATGTTATCACGGCCAATCCAAACGATGCAGGCCAGGTTTACCTGCGCAAACAGTCACTTCAAATAGAAAAAGATAATTTATACAAACTCGACTTTCATTTGATGAGTAATTCCGGAGACGCAGAAAGTATTGTGGTTTCCATGTACTCGCACTCTAATATGGGTTCTGCCTCGTGGGGAGGAGCCTATAAAAACAATGATGTAAGTTTCCAGGGCGATGGGCAGTGGCATAAGATTTCGTTGGACATTATCCCAACAATTGTTGAAGGTACGCCTGATTTTAATGCTTTGGCACTGATGTTTGGTTTTGCAAAAAATACCGGAACATATTATATCGACAGCGTTTCGCTGGTATCGGAAAAAGGAATTGCAGGTAACAACTATTATGTGAGTAAAGATGGAGACGATGGCAACAATGGGGCTTTTGAAACACCTTTTTTAACCATTTCGAAAGCAGCTGCCGCTGCCGGGGCCGGCGATACTGTTTTTATTCGTGAAGGAAACTACGAAGAAACTTTATCGCCGACAAATTCCGGCTTGCCCGGATTCCCCGTGGTGTTCACATCCTATCCCGGCGAGAAAGTGGTAATTTCTGCCATGCAGGCCCTAAACAACTGGCAGGCCGACGAAGGCAGTATTTACAAAACATCAGTGGATTGGAGCCTGGGACAGGAAAATTTTGTGATGCACGAAACTACTGCACTCGATTTAGCACGTTGGCCAAATAATACCGATGGCGATGTTTTTACACCCAACTCGAAAAGAAACACAGGAGGTAGCAATGGCGATGTCATTATCAATGCTTATTTAACGCATAGTGAGATTCCCAACTATAACTGGGGAAATGGAGGCTCAATTTGGTTTTATGGTGATCGGCCTGGATCTGGATGGACGGCCTGGAAAGCCTTTATAAAGAGCAGTTCGACCGGGAAAGTAGTTTTTGATTTGGATAAAAATCCGGACTGGATTCGCACTTACCATTCACCAGGCGACAAAGGTGACTACTTTCTGGAAGGTGTAAGAGAAGCGCTTGATTATGAAAATGAGTGGTATTTGGATGAAACGACTCAAACACTCTATGTTCAGTTGCCCGGAGGGGCAAGTCCGGAGGATGGCAAAGTGCAAATGAGAAAACGTAGACTATGTGTTGACCTTAACGGAAAAAGTAACATCGAGATTCGTAATCTGGCCATCTTTGGAGGCTCAGTAGAAATTGGAGGAGCCACTAATAAACTTTATGGCATTTCCAGTCTTTACGGCAATTATACGAGAGGTGTAACTACTGGATTTCGTGCTAATTCTCAGAGTATATACGTAAAAAGCGGAGCAGGGAACACCATAGAAAAATGTGAGATTGGCTTTGGCTCCGGAAGCGGTATTTGGGATCAGGGAACAGGAACGAGAATTCTGGATTGCTATATCCACGATTTCAATTTTCTTGGCTTCTACGATGCACCTGTAAATGCCAGAGGGGAGTCTACCATTGTTCAAAATAATATCATAACAAGGGGAGGTCGTGACGCGCTGCAGATACCGGCAAAAAACAGTACCGTAGCTTATAACGATATTTCGTACAGTAACTTGCTGGCTGACGATTGTGGTTTACTGTACACTTTAGGAGCTGATAAAAACATGAAAATCCACCACAACTGGTTTCACGATGCCCAAAGTCGTGGAAGTTTGTACAAGGCCGCAGGTATATACCTGGATAACGACGCCGGCGATGTGGAGGTGCACCACAATGTGGTTTGGAATACTGAATGGACCAACATTCAGATAAACTGGAACGGTACCAACCTCGATATTTTTAATAATACACTCTGGAATGGCAAGGAAGTGATGGGCGCCTGGCATATGGCAGGAACCGCTTTCTCGAATGTGCGGGTGTGGAATAACCTTTCAGACGATTCGAATTGGGAAGAACAAGCCGACAAGAAAAACAACCTGACAGTAGCCGTAAATCCTTTTACCAACAGCAACGAGGGCGACTTTACCCTAAAAGCCAACTCACAACCCATTGATGCGGGACGTGTAATTGAAAACATAACCGATGGCTATAAAGGTTCGGCGCCTGATGTGGGGGCATACGAATTTGGTGGAGATAACTGGGTGCCCGGAATTACCTGGGACAAACAATTGGGGCCAACCGGGAATGGTTGTTATGGTTTGCCGGGCGAAAATTGCTCGGGAGTGCCAACAAGTGTTTCGGGCTTTTCAAAATCAGAACTGCGCGTTTATCCAAATCCGGTTACGGGAAGTGAGTTGCAGGTTCAAATAGCAAGTGATTCAAAAGAAACCAGCTGGCAGTTGTACGCTATAAACGGAGCTTTAATGGTTAATGGCAAAGAACAATTTAACAGCGAGTTTTCCATAAATGTAGCATCGTTAAAAACAGGTATTTATTTGCTTAGGGTCAATTCAGATAAAGAAAGTTTGACAACTAAAATTATAAAGAATTAAATAACGAATAATCATTTTATCAAATGAATAACGAATAAACTGATTCTGCCCTGATGATCCTATATGGTTCAACACAAAATAGAAAGCATGAAAAAACTAAGTCTGACACTAATAATTTTGCTTGCCCTAAAAACGGCAATTGCCCAAAACCCCCTGGTAACACACATGTTTACAGCCGACCCCACTGCGCGTGTTCACAATGGTAAATTGTATATTTATCCATCAAGCGATACCTATCCGCCGGCAGGAAGAGAAGCCGAATTTCCCCGTTTTTGTATGCCCGGATATCATGCCTTTTCATTGGAGAATGGCGCAACTTGGAAAGACCACGGCTGGATTCTGAAAGAAAATGATGTGCCCTGGGGCGACAAAGATACTTATGCCATGTGGGCGCCCGATTGTATTGAAAAAGACGGGAAATTTTACTACTACTACCCGGCCAAACCAAAGGATGGCTCTTCATTCCGAAGAATTGGTGTTGGCGTTTCCGACAGTCCTACCGGGCCTTTCGAATGGGAAGAAGATTATATAAAAGGCGTTTCAGGAATCGACCCCGGTTTGTTTATCGACGATGATGGTAAAGCCTACTTGTTTTTTGGTGGAGGTAAAGAATTGTTTGTGGCACCGCTAAAAGACAACATGAAAGAAATTGCTGCAGAACCAAAATTGGTTGAGCACTTGCCCGCTGGTTATAAAGAGGCTTCGTTTATGTTTAAACGAGATAGCATTTACTATTTTACTTATGCTCACGTTTTTACCGATGAGGGCTATACCATTGCTTACGCTACTGCCGACAAGCCAATGGGGCCATTCACCTATGTAGGAAAAATGATGGACAACCTGGGCAACGGTACCAATCATCATTCGGTGGTGGAATACGAAGGGAAATGGATTCTTTTCTACCATTGGTGGGAAATTAGCGGCTATAACAAGCTTCGTTCGATGCGTGCCGATTACATTGAGTTTAAAAACGATGGCAGCGTAAAAAAGGTAAAACCAACTTTGCGGGGAATTGGAACACCAACCCTGGGCGATACCATTCAGGTTGACCGTTACAACGAAATAAGCGGCGCTCAAACAGCCTTTGTTGGTGGTAACGAACCGCCAGGTTGGATGGTTTGCGAAACCAAAATGATGAGCCATGTACGATTTAACCGCGTTGATTTTGGCGATGGCCAGGCGCAAAAAATTGCTGCGAGAATTGCTTGCGGGCAGCGCGTTGGTAGTTTTGAGGTGCGTTTAAATAATTCGAAAGGTAAGCTAATTGCAGAGTTCCCGGCAGAATATACAGGAGGATGGAACAGCTGGAAAACAGTAGAAACCACACTTCTCGAAAAAGTAGAGGGGGTTCAGGATTTGGTGGTTGTGTTTAAAGCCGATTGGGGTTCTGATAAGGTTGTAAATTTGAATTGGCTGGTGATTCAGTAAGAAATAAAAGAACCGATCTTTCTGTATTTAGAAGAGAAAGAACGGTTCTTTTTTTATGTGACTAAAAAACTCCCGCAACAATCCTTGCTTTTATCGCCTGTAAAAAATCTTATTTCAGCTTATTTTTACTCTTGCTAAAACAAATTAGAAATGAAACCAATAAACCTATCTATAATTCTGATTAGTCTTTTAGTCGGATTTGCATGCAACCAAAACGAAACAACAAGCCCGCGTGTTGAAGACGATTTTAATTTCAACTGGAGATTCCACTATGGCGATATCGACGGCAATGCTATTAATGAATCAAATACCGCAGATTGGAACGAAGTACGTTTGCCGCACGACTGGAGTGTAGAGCAATCATTTACACAAGAAAACACGGCAGGAGCAACCGCCTTTCTGCCCGGAGGAATTGGCTGGTATAAAAAAACATTTTCTGTTCCGAAGGATTGGAGTGACAGAATTACCTGGATTGAATTTGATGGCGTTTATTCCAACTCCGAAGTGTGGATAAACGGGCAATATCTCGGCAAACGCCCATACGGTTACATTCCGTTTAAATACGAATTAAGTAAGTTTTTAAAATATGGCGAAAAAAATGAAATTACCGTAAAGGCCGACCGTTCTGCTTATATCGATTGCCGCTGGTACCCGGGCTCGGGCATTTACCGAAATGTAAAGCTGGTTAGTGCTAATAAAGTACACATTCCGCAGTGGGGGGTGTTTGTTTCAACACCCGAAGTAAATGCAAAAAAAGCGACCGTTTCGGTTCAAACGGATGTGGCAAATCGTTTTGCTTCGGAAAAATCAATTACGGTAAAAAGTTCGGTTTCCCGGGGAACAATGAAGATTACTTCCAGCGAAACAAAACTACAATTAAAAGGAGATGCACAACAAACTGTTCAGCAAAAAATGGATGTTGGAAATCCTGAGCTTTGGGATATTGACTCTCCGAATATGTACCACCTGCTTTCCGAAATTATTGTCGATGGAAAAGTAGTTGATTCGAAAGAAACAACATTCGGAATTCGTTCGTTTTCGTTTGATAAAGAAAAAGGCTTCTTTCTGAATGGAAGGAATTTGTTGCTAAAAGGTGTGTGCCTCCATCACGACGGTGGTTTGGTTGGGGCAGCCGTACCCAAAGGTGTTTGGGAGCGTCGTTTGAAAAAGCTAAAAGCAGCTGGTTGTAACGCCATCCGTACTGCCCATAATCCGCCATCGGCAGAGTTTTTGGATTTGTGCGACGAACTGGGTTTCCTGGTGCAGGATGAAGCTTTCGACGAGTGGAACAACCCCAAAGACAAACGCCACAATTATAACCAGCAGGAAGCTAATCCGCTTACCAGCGGATACACTGAACATTTTACCGAGTGGAAAGAACGCGACCTGAAAAGTATGGTGCTGCGCGACCGAAATCACCCATCGATAATAATGTGGAGCATTGGCAACGAAATTGAGTGGACTTACCCGCGTTACGGGCAAGCAACCGGTTATTGGGGCAGCAACAAAGTTGGCGATGTAAACTACTACTGGGACGAGCCACCTTTGTCGGTAGAACAAATAAAAGACAATTTTAACAACGCGGAACCGGGAGAATATAACCTGGCAAACACTGCAAAAGAATTGGCCGATTGGGTACGCGATATAGATACAACTCGGCCCGTAACAGCAAACCTGGTAATTCCATCAGTAAGTAATTTTTCAGGGTACGCCGAGGCTTTGGATATTGTAGGATTAAGCTATCGTCAGTCGGTTTACGATTATTGTAAAAAGCATTATCCCGATATGGTTTTCCTGGGAACTGAAAACTGGACACGCTATCACGAGTGGAAACCGGTGATGGACAAAGACTTTATTTCAGGCATTTTTTTATGGACCGGAATAAATTACATGGGCGAATCGCGCAGCTGGCCAGTGAGGGGTAGCGGCAGCGGCTTGCTCGATTTTGCAGGCTTTGAAAAACCATCTTATCAATTGTTTAAAGCTTTGTGGAACGATGAACCGCATGTATTTATTACTACCCAAACGCTGGATAAATCGCCTTATAAAACGGTTGGCAAATCAAATAATCTGGTTGAAAAAGAAGCGAATTGGGCCGTTCGTCAAAAATGGGGCTGGCAAGAGGTAAACACTCATTGGAATTACGAAGAAGGAGAGGAGATAGCTGTTGAAGTTTATACCAACCAACCCGAGGTGGAACTATTTCTGAATGGAAAATCATTAGGCATAAAAAAGTTGGCTCATGTTAACGATCATATTTTAAAATGGATGGTTCCTTTTTCTGCCGGGAAACTGGTAGCACGTGCAGTAAATAATTCAGCCGAAAATACTGTTGTAACTGCCGGAGCTTTTGCCGGAATAGAAATAAAGGCCGATAAAACTACGCTTAATGCCAATGGCTACGATGTGGTCCATTTTGTGGTTCAACTACTTGATGCTGATGGAAATCCGGTTCGGCATTCAGAAGAAGAGCTACGATTTGAAATTGAGGGCGATGCCAAACTATTGGGTGTCGACAACGGATCTCCGTCAAATGTTCAGGATTACCAAAGCAATAAAATAGTAACGTCTGAAGGAAAGGCTTTGATGATTTTGCAGGCAAATTTGGATACTACAACAGTGACTGTAAAAGCCGTTTGCGGAGAAATTACAAGCAAAGAATTGAAGATAGCAATTCGATAAAAAATCGCGACATGAATTAAAATATACCCTATTTTATTTCATGTCTGCTTTTGTGACTTTTACGAAGTATTCAAATAAACAAGCGCGTTTCCTTTTTCCAACTTGGGCCAGTATATTCAAAATGAATAATAATAATGCCGCTAATTAAAGAAAAAAAAATAGTGAAAAATAATCCATCTTTATTCAGTAATACACCATTTTTAAACTTTTGTATTGATTGTATTTTTGTTGAATAGGTTGTGATATTCTGGTTGGCAAAGTTCAAAAAAAAAGATATTCAAAATATTACAAATCAAAACATTAGAAAAACCATTTCCCATGAAGTTTATGTTATTCGTTGCTTTATTTCTGGCAATATTTTCCATAAAAAACAATGCACAGCAATTCCGCAGTAAATATTGGCAAAATCAACATATTTACGAAGAAAATAAATTGCCGACAAGAGCCACATCTTATTCCTACTCAAATCCTGAGCATGCTTTAAAAGGTGATAGGAATGATTCACGAATTAAGCTACTTAATGGCGATTGGTACTTCAAATTTGTTGACAAACAGGAAGATAAACCAACCAATTTTTATGAAGCAGGTTTCGATTTTACAGCATGGAAAACCATTGAAGTTCCTTCGTGTTGGGAAATGAAAGGTTACGGTACCCCAATTTATACTAACTCTACTTATCCTTTTACCTGTAATCCGCCTTACATCGACAGAGACAATCCTGTTGGTTCGTATGTAAAAGAATTTAATTTTCCTGAAAATTGGAACGAGCATGAAATTATTCTTCATTTTGGTGGGGTTAGCTCGGCAATGTATGTATGGATAAACGGCAAGTTTGTTGGTTATAGCCAGGACAGTCGGTTACCGGCGGAATTTAATATTACTGAATTTGTGAAAAAAGGAAAAAACATTCTGTCAGTGCAGGTTTTTAGATGGTGCGATGGCAGTTACCTGGAAGACCAGGACCATTGGCGTATGAGTGGAATTCACCGCGAAGTGATGTTGATGGCGCAACCCAAAGTGGCTTTAAACGATTTTTTCGTTCGTACAAAATTAGATTCAAACTATACAAACGCCACCTTGCAGGTTCGTCCAGAAATTGTTATTGACGAAACTTTAAACCCGAAAGATTATACATTGTCAGCTCAACTTTTCGATGCAAACAATGTGTCTGTGTTAGAAAACGTTTTGGAAGTAAATGTAAACAATATTGTGAATGAATTTTATCCACAACGCGACAACGTTTACTTTGGTTTGTTAGAGGTTGAAGTAAAGAATATTACAGCCTGGAATGCTGAAAACCCCTATTTGTACACTTTGGTTTTTAACCTAAAAGATAAAAATGGAAATTCTTTAGAGGCACGAAGTGTAAAAGTAGGTTTTAGAGATGTGCGTTTTAGCGATAAACAGCAATTATTAATTAATGGCGAACCGGTAAAATTGATAGGTGTTAACCGTCACGACCACAGTCCTACCGGTGGAAAAACGGTTACCCGCGAAGAAATGGAGCAGGATGTTTTTATTTTAAAACAAAATAATTTTAATACCATTCGCACATCGCATTACCCAAACGACCCATACATTTACGAATTGTGCGATAAGTACGGCTTGTATGTGATGGACGAAGCTAATATTGAATCTCATGGTTTACGAGGCGAACTGGGTAACACTCCTTCGTGGGCTGCAAGTATGATGGACCGTGTAATTCGTATGGTAGAACGTGACAAAAACCACCCTTCAATTATTTCCTGGTCGTTTGGAAACGAGTCGGGCTGCGGACCAACATTTGCCGGAATGGCAGGTTATGTAAAGGATTTCGATCCAACACGATTTATCCACTACGAAGGAGCACAAGGCGATCCCAATCACCCGGAATATGCCAAAATTAACTCCGATAAATACAAGGCGGCCATGGCCAAATATTATTCAAATCCTACCGACCCGGTTTATGTTGATGTGCTGAGCCGGATGTACCCCAGTCTCGAAGAACTGGAAGGAATGGCCACAAGCCCTTACATTCACCGTCCTATTCTGATGTGCGAATATGCGCACTCCATGGGAAATTCATTAGGCAATTTGAAGGAGTATTGGGATATGATTTATTCATACGACAATTTGATTGGCGGATACATTTGGGATATGATTGATCAGGGGATTGAAAGGACTGCCGAAAATGGAAAAAAGTATTATGCTTACGGTGGCGATTTTGGTGATACCCCTAACGATGGAAATGTGAGCATCAATGGAATCTTCAATTCCGATAAGGGATTCCGGCCACAAACATTTGAGTGTAAATACGTAAATCAACCAGTAGTATTTAGGGCTTTTGATATAGAGAGTGGAAGCCTTGAACTGGAAAATCGATTCAACTTTACCAATCTGTCGAAATTCAATTTTACCTGGGAACTGTTTGAAAATGGAGAACCAATTGATTATGGAGAATTTAAGACTTCGGAAATTGCACCGGGAGATAGAAGCAGAACGACAATAAATTTTAAAAAACCAAAAATTAAGGCTGAAAAAGATTATTGGCTGCAACTAAAAATGTATTCTTCGCAGGCAACGGATTGGGCAAGGGCTGGGTACATAATCGCTCAGGATCAATTAACTATTGTTGACAGTAAAACCATCTGGAAAGAAATAAAATCGACCGTTCCGGAGTTAAAAGAGGATAAACAGAAATTGACGTTGACGGGTAAAAAATTCACCGCTATTTTTGATAAAAAACAAGGAGCTCTTACCTCTCTTCAATACAATGATAGAAAAGTTATTGAAAAAGCCTTGCTTCCTAATTTATGGCGTGTTCCCACAGACAATGATGACTGGGGATGGAAAACAGATGAAAAACTAAATGTTTGGGCAAATTCAAAATCTCAATTGAAACTGGAAAGCATTGATGCTCAGAAACAGGATAGTACGATTGTCGTAAAGATAACCCGGATGATACCGGAGGCCGCTAGAATAGAAGAAAAGTACACCGTTTATGACAATGGAACCATAGATGTTCATTTTGATATCACTGTAGATGAGTCGGCTCCGGAACTAATACGCGTCGGGATGCAAACCGGTATTAACAGATCTTTTGAGAATGTTCAGTTTTATGGTAATGGGCCCCATGAAAACTATATCGACCGCAATTGTTCGTCATTAAAAGGAGTTTATTCAATGAAAACCGACGAATTGACCAAATCATATGTTCGGCCTCAGGAATGCGGGAACAGAACGGGAATAGAATGGGTGAAGCTAACAGGAGAAAATGGGCAAACAATAAAAATCACAGCTAGTGATAAAATAGCATTTTCAATATGGCCCTTTACCGAAGAAAACCTGAGCAAGGCGAACTTTACATGGCAGTTGGAGGATGCTGATTATTATACCTTGAATATTGATTTAATTCAGGCCGGCGTTGGTGGGATCGATTCATGGAGTATAAAAGCACGCCCGCTGAATAAATACCGATTGTTAGAAAAGCATTATTCATACGGTTTTAGATTGACGGAAAGATAGTTTTTTATTTATAGTCATTCAGACTGTACCTTTACCTATTTAAAATGAATATATTATAATTGCTGAATATGAAACTAAAACTAAACGCAATTTTTTGGGTAGCCATCCTTTTACTGCACTCATGTGAGAGCAAAAAATCAGTTTTTATTGATTTTGAGAAAACAATTCCTCAGGTTGAATTTGCGGTGGAAGATATGGAAAAAACCTTGTTGGAAAAAGACTATGAGCTAAAAGAGAATGCATCGTTTCGAATTTTGATTGCAATTGATACAGCTTTTAACCAACCTGAAGGATTTCGGATAACAAAACCAAATAACAAAACTTTACAACTGTTATCGGGTGATGCCAATGGTTTAATGTATGCTTGTTTTGAGTTAAATGAGCTGATTCGTACCGGTGAAATTCTGGAAAACATCAATCATATTGAAGAAAAACCATACATCCCAAAACGCGGTATAAAATTCAACATTCCACTCGACATACGAACCTCAGCCTTTGATGATTCGGGTGATGCCGCCCAAAACAACATCGCCGAAATGTGGAACTATGATTTTTGGGTAGCTTTTTTCGATAACATGGCACGTTACCGTTACAATGCAATTTCATTTTGGAATGCACATCCTTTTTCTTCGATGGTAAAACTGGATGATTACCCCGATGTAGCTTTGCAGGATGTTTGCGGAACTACCATAAAACCTCAGGATGAACCATGGGCATGGAATGTTCCGGAAATGGCAAGTGCAAAACCTGTTGCCAATCTGAAAGTGCTGAAGAAAATGAGTATCGATGAAAAAATTGAGTTTTGGCAAAAGGTAATGAGGCATGCAAAAAACCGGGGAATTGATGTGTATTTTATTACCTGGAATATTTGTTTAAACGGTGCTGCAGTGCCCGGCCCAAACGCTGAAGTAGGTGATAAAAAGGGGAAATATGGCATCAGCAACGATTATCAAAATCAAACCAGTATCGATTATTTAAGAAAATCAGTAAAGCAATTTATACTGAACTATCCCGATTTAACAGGTTTAGGAGTTACTGCAGGCGAAAATATGCGCAAACCAATGACCGACGAGGATAAAGAAAAATGGTTGTGGGATACCTATGGCATGGGAATACTGGATGCAAAAGCCGTTCAGCCTAAACGCGAAATAAAGTTTATTCACCGCTTTTGGTGGACCGACATGGAAAAAATTATGAAGTACTGGGGCGATTATCCCGACCAGTTTGATATGAGTTTTAAATATGCAAAAGCCCGTTTGTATTCGCATGAAAATCCTCCATTTGCCGACCCATTATTGGATTGGATGGCGCCACAAAATCTAAAATCGTGGTGGAACCTGCGAAACGATGATATTTTTATCCACCGCTGGGGCGACCCGGCATACGTCAGCGGATTTATAAAAAACATGCCATACGAGGCTACGGCCGGTTACCACATGGGCTCCGACGGTTACGTTTGGGGACGCGAATTCATTAGCAAAAACCCGGAGTCGCCAAGAATGTTGGAAATTAACAAACACTGGTTCCGCTTTTTGTTGTGGGGCCGTTTGGGTTACAACCCGGATATTCCTTTGGAACGTTTTGAAAAAATTCTGGCAGCCAGATTTCCAGAAACGGATGCAAAACTACTGTTGAAAACCTGGCAACATTCCTCCAAAATTATTCCGCAAATTAATCGCTTCCACTGGCGCGACTGGGATTACATGTGGCAACCCGAGGCTTGTATGTCCGGAGGTAAGGATTTGGTAACGGTTGATGATTTTCGAACTAACCCGACCATGCAGGGAAGCGGAATTTTAAACCCTTTCGATTTTGTTAAGGCAAGTTTGGCAAAATCGGAAATCAAAAAAATCACACCGTTGGATGTGGCTGCTAAGCTTGAGCAGAGCGCAGCTGCCGCATTAAAAGGTGCAAACGAACTGCTGAATTCAGAAACAACAAAGGAGTTGGAACAGACTTTGCTTGATATTCAGGCCATGGCGCATTTGGGTAGATATTATTCAAACAAAATAAAAGGAGCGGTTGAACTCGAATTCTTCAAACAAAGAGGCAATGAAGAACATAAACAAAAAGCAGTGGAATTTTTAGAGCAGGCAACTAATTCGTGGCAGGAGTACCGCGATGTGAATATTGACCGGTACGAGAAACAAAATTTTGCACGTTTACGGACTTTTGATTTCGATAAGAATCTCGAATTAACAAGGAATGATATTGAGCTGGCTGTAAAGGCACTTAGCTATGCATCCGAAAAATAACGAGATTATGATATTTCTGAAATATTTGGTACTTGTACATTGTTTATTAACGGTTAACTTGCTGGTGTTTGCACAGCAATCACCAGCAACCTTTACAAATCCAATTGTTCCAGGATTTCATTCTAACCCGTCGATTTGCAGGGTTGGCGACACCTATTACATGACCCATCCAACTTTGGAGTATTTTCCGGCGCTACCAATTATGCGAAGCGAAGATTTGATGAACTGGGAGAAAATTGGTCATGCCATCCACCGTGTCGACCAGATGAATTTTCCCGATGGGCTTGACAATTCTTTGGGAATCTTTGCGCCAAGTATCCGTCATCATAACGGTATTTTTTATGTGGTTTGTACCTGCGTGGGCTGTAAAGGCAATTTTATTGTACCGGCAATAAATTCCGAGGGACCATGGTCTGACCCGATTTGGGTAAAAGTGCCCGAACTGGATTTAGAATACCAGAATGGATGGAAGGGCAGGAATGTACACAAACGACCGCGATAGCATTATTGTTCCGGCACATGGTATTTATGCCTGTAACGTTGATGGCCATTTTATTAAAAATACGCAAATGCATACCCTGCATAATGATGAACGGCCTTCCATTACCTTGGACGAAGTTAAAAATTTCAACCAAACCAATGTGTTTGATGAAAGAGTGCCATTGAAAACGAAAGATATAAATGTGGTTAACAATCAAAAATAAAAAACATACAATGCCCGCGTATTCAAAAAAAATAGCAATTGCGATACTGTTCATTTTAGGTGGATTTTTTCAATTATTAAATGCTCAAAATCAGCCCAATGTTGTGCTGATTGTTACCGACGACCAAGGGTATGGCGATTTAAGCTGCCATGGCAACCCGGTGATTAAGACTCCACATCTCGATAAGCTGCATGAAGAATCGGTAAGGTTTACAAACTTCCATGTCGACCCCACGTGCGCAGCCTCGCGCGCAGCATTAATGACCGGAAAGTACGCGCACAGAGTGAGGGTATGGCGTACTGTTTCAGGAGGTAACCACTTGCGAGCTACGGAAACCACCATGGCTGATGTTTTTAAAGCCTCAGGTTACCGTACTGCAGCTTTTGGAAAATGGCATTTGGGCGCCAACTATCCTTATCGGCCTATGGACCGGGGTTTTGGCGAGTGGCTCGGACATGGCGATGGCGGAACCGGAACCACCGATGACTGGTTTGACAACGACCGGGTAAACGATTACTATTGGCATAATGGCGAACGGATACAAAAGGCCGGCTATGCTCCGGATGTGTTTTTTAATGCAGCCATCAACTTCATTCAGGAAGATAAAAAAGCCCCATTCTTTATTTACCTGGCTACCTATTTGCCGCATAGTCCGCATACTATTCCCGACACATCGATGGTGCAAAAGTATAAGGGTAAGATACACGATAAAATGGCCTTTTTTTTTGCGGGAATCGACCGTATTGACCAGAATATTGGCAAATTACGTTCGGCACTTGAGGAAAGCGGAAAAGCCGACAATACCATTTTTATTTTTATGACCGATAACGGAGGAACAGAGGGAGTACCTTTATTTAATGCAAGCATGCGTGGCTCAAAAGCCATGGTATATGATGGTGGTCACCGGGTTCCGTTTTTTGTTCATTGGCCAAATGGAGATATAAAACATGGTAGCGATGTAAATGATTTAACGGCTCATTTCGACGTTTTACCAACGCTTATCGATTTATGCGATTTAGTTGATAAAAAGAACATAGACTTTGACGGACGCAGTTTTAAGCAGCAGCTAAAAGAGCCTGAACTAAAGCAGGCAGAACGTACCCTTTTTGTAGAAAAGCAATGGCTTTTTAAACCGAAGGAATGGCTTGGCACAGTGGGAATGACCAACAGGTGGAGATTAGTAGATAACAAAGAACTTTATGACATCCAAAAAGACCCGGCTCAGAAGAACAATATTATAAATGAATACCCCGAAGTCGTAAAAGATATTCGTGAATCGCATAAAAAATACTGGGCAAGAGTTACTCCTGGCGACCGCGACAAACCACTTGTTATTATAGGGCATAAAAACGACCCTGAAATATTCCTGAGCCCATCCGATTGGTTTTTAACTGATGGCCCATGGAACCATGGACAAGTTGCTGTAGGAAGGCCTGAAACCGGAGCGTGGGACATTGCGGTTGCCCAAAAGGGTACCTATCGCTTCGAAGTACGACGTTGGCCCCGCGAAGCCAACGCACCAATACAAGGCATTCCAACCTTTACAAAAAAAGTTGATGCTTACGATTTTAATGGGGAAGTTGATAAACTCATTTACGGAAAAACGATGAAAGCCTTGCCGGTAGCATCAATTAAGCTGAAAGTGGGAAAATATGATGAGTTGAAAGCAGTAAAGGCAAAAGATACGCACATTACCTTTGATGTAAAATTGAAAAGAGGCGACACCTTTGTAAAAGGCGTTCTGCTCGACAAAAACAATGAAATAATTGCTGGGGCGTATTACGTGTATGTAACAAAACTTAAATGAACGATTCCATTTGCTCAATGCATTAAAAAAGCTGCAGAATCCTAACTCTTTTCATTGTTTCGAAACTGGCTGGGCGACATTCTGATGTGTTTTGAAAACAAACGCGAAAAATAATATTGGTCGTCATAACCCAGTTCCATGGCAATCTCCTTAATTCTTTTTTCTGAATTCACTAGATACCTGCAGGCCTTTTGTATTTTCATTTGTAAGAAATAATCCATTGGCGAGCATTTTAGTTTTTTCATGAACACCTTATAAAGGTTTGCACTTGAACAGCCACAAATTTCACCGAGTTCGCTTAGGGTAATCCGCTTGTTGGTGTTGTTGTTCATAAACGATAAGGCCTTGCTAAAATAATCGCCGGCAGGTTTATCTCCTGTAAATCTGAAATTTTCAATTTGTCTGATTGAAGTTAAGTAATATTTTAAACAGGTGTTGGCATAAAGCACATTCTCGAAATTATTATACTGCTCGAGGTTTTGCAGCATCTGCTCGAAAATGAGCATCCGGTCTTCAATGCGCGAATTTATGGTTTCCTCAATTGACAATAAAACTTCACACGGAGGTGTGTATAAGTCAGCATTCTTCCCGGTAAAATGGATCCAGTAATTATCCCAGGGCTGGGTTTCCGATGAGCTGTAGCGGCACATTTTGTTGGGCGGAATAATAAAAACATTATTGCTTTTTACCAATGTCTCATTGCCTTCAACGCTAATTCTTCCCTGGCCCGATTTGCAATAGAACAGAATATACTGTTCGCTGCCTGTTGGCCGGTCACGGTATTGCCCTTTAGCGTTAGGGAAATGGCCAATGTGAGTAATATAAAGGTCGCTAATTCGAGGATCTTGTAAAATCTGTTTTTCTACATGATCAGGAATATAAACCATACGTTGCCCGGTAAAGCCATCTTGTCTTTTTTGAATGTTCATAACGCACTGGAAGTAAAATATAATCCATCAAATTTACACAAAATACTATTTCCAAACGCATCAAGGACAGGTATTTTTGTATTCATTAAAAAGTAAACACTTTTTCTTCGCTTATGCTTAAAATGTTGGTTTAAAATTAGTTTTATAAAACTTGAGATGTGAGTTTACAAAAACAGATTGCAATGAAAAGATATTTATTTGCATTAATAATGCTCATTTTCTTTATTGGTTCTTGTTCAGACCAAAAGAATTCCAAGGATAAAATGAGGAGGTTTGTTTTTGTGTCATTGGATGCAAAAAAATACATTGATATTTCTGAAGTAATAAAGGATAAGAAAGCTTATGATTTGCTTCTGGAAAATGGTTTTGTGAATGTGGAGACCTATAGCTCAGATTCAATTAATATAATTATTGTTGATGCAGAAGCAGATTTTGATTTGGATACATGTAAGAAGGTAATAAATAATCTATCAAAAGAATCTGCAGAATTTTTACCCTTTGCAAAAGTAATTAATGGCGAGTATGCACTTATCGATCGAATTTACAAGATGGAGCAGAAGCGGGTTTATACAGCTGCTCAAGGTCAGTTAATCCGAAGAACACCAAAAGAGTATGCCCGTTTTGTCTTGACATTAGAGATCATTAATGATCCCGAATTGGCAAACGAATATGTTGCTGTTCATGCACCAGGAAAGGCATGGCCTGAGATTACTCAGAATATGAAAACTGTTGGAATCAAAGATATGGAAATATACCTAACCGGATATAGAGCCTTTTTGATAATGGATACAAAACATGATTTTGACTGGGATACAGATGGCGAAAAATGGGGGACATTACCTCGCGAAAAGGAATGGCAGGCTTATGTGGCAAAGTTTCAGAAAACTAACCCGGAAAGTAAAGCAGCCGAGAAGTGGAAATCAATGAAATAGTTGTTATTGTCAAAAAGTATAATACAGTAAAACCAAGGGGATATTAACGATTAATTACACTGCTTTTAATAATGTAAGTATTGTGTTATCTGTAATCAAACTATCATGCAAAAAATAAAAAGTTATAAGGTTTATTCCACTAAAGCAAAACTCGAAAAGCCTATCTCGGATGCGACACACACTATTACCGAAATTTCGTTTTTGGTAGTACGAATACAAACCGAACAAGGAGTTACCGGAGAGGCCTATTTGTTAAGTTTTCAGTACAGCCCAAATGCAATAATTGGTGCTATTAAAGACCATGGCGACAGATATATTGGCGCGTATGTTAACGAAACGGGACGTATGTTTACTGAGGTAGACTGTGATAATGAATACTTCGGGAAAGAGGGGATTAACCGCTGGGCACAGGCTATTTTTAATATGGCCATGTGGGATGCGCATTGTAAAATTCTGGGTGCTCCTATTTGGAAAGTATTGGGGACATATAAAACTGAAATTCCAATTTACGGCAGTGGCGGATGGATATCTTATACTGTTGATGAATTAAAAGATGAAGTTACCAATTATGTAAAGCGCGGTTTTAAAGCGGTTAAAATTAAGGTGGGTAAACCCGATTGGAAAGAAGACCTGGAGCGTTTGAGTTTGGTGCGCGAATCGGTTGGCAAGAACGTTGAAATTATGATGGATGCCAACCAGGGAATGTCGTTACCCAATGCAATGAGCCTGTCGAGTGCAGCCCGTGAAATTGGAATTACCTGGTTTGAAGAGCCGATAAATCATACCAACTTCCGCGGATTTGAATCCTTAAAAAACAAAACCGGGATTTCGCTGGCAATGGGCGAACGCGAGTTCAGTTCACTGCCTTTGCGCGAACTTATTGAACGAAGTGCACTGGATATTTGGCAACCTGATATTGTGCGAATTGGAGGCGTTGAAGCCTGGAGGGAAAGTGCTGCTTTGGCTGGAGCTTATGATATTCCTGTTCTGCCGCATTATTACAAAGACTACGATATTCCACTGTTGTGTACCATCCCCAATGGTGTTGGAGCAGAATCATTTGATTGGATTGATCCGCTAATTGATTACCCACTTGAAATTAAGAATGGTATGGCAAGGCCTCATAATCGTCCGGGCTGGGGATTTTCTTTTAAGGATGAATGTTTAACCGAAATTGTATAAACAATGCAAGCATTTCAAATAACAGAAAAAGAAAAAACACGCTTCACCGAAATACCAAAACCTGCTGTTAAAGAAGGCGAAGTATTGGTGAGGATTAAAAAAGCTGGCTACTGCGGAAGCGATTTAAATTCTTTTCGGGGATTAAATCCACTGGTAAGCTATCCTGTAATTCCGGGGCACGAGTTAAGCGGAATTGTAGAGGAAATAGGAGCGAATGTCCCCGGTGAAATAAAACTTGGAGGGCAGGTTGCCATAATGCCTCAAACAGCTTGTGGGAAATGTGCCTCGTGCCGGAATAAACGCTTTAATGCCTGCCAGTTTAACGAAACCCTTGGAGTGCAGCGCGATGGGGGATTAACTGAATACCTTGCCGTTCCATGGGAAAAATTGATAGCCGATGATTCGTTAAATTTAACCCAACTGGCTTTGTTAGAGCCGCTGGCAGTGGGTTTTCATGCAGCCAAACGTGGGCAGGTAAAAACGAAGCAAAATGTGGTGGTAATCGGGTGCGGGGTAATTGGTTTGGGAGCCATTGCCGGGTCAAAAGCTTTTGGCGGAAAAGTAATTGCAATCGATTTGGCCGATGACAAACTAGACAAAGCCCGCATAGCCGGCGCAACATATACCATCAATTCTTCTTCTGAAAATGTTTCTGAGAAAATTGATGAGATAACCGAAGGTTTTGGTGCCGATGTAGTAATTGAGGCGGTAGGCTTGCCTGCTACTTATAATTTGGCTGTTGATATTGTGGGTTTTACCGGCTGCGTAGTTTTTATTGGGTATAGTGCAAAACCTGTAAGTTTTAATACAAAATTGTTTGTTTTAAAAGAAATCGACATCCGTGGCTCGCGAGGTTCAGAGCCCGAAGATTTCAAAAATGTTATGAAAGCGGTGAAGGCCGGTGCCGTAAATCCCGAGGATATTGTATCGCATACTTTTGATTTTAATGAAGCTGACAAAGCTATTGAAATGTGGTCGGCCGACCCTTCAAAAGTTACCAAGGTTGTAATAACTATATAACAAAACTGAAATGAACAAAATAGAACAATTATACGGACTCAGTGGCAAAACCATTATTGTAACCGGAGCCTCAAGTGGTTTAGGTTTGTCAATGGCCATTCTTTTGGCTCAATGTGGGGCAAAGGTTTATGGATTCAGCCGCCGGGGAGTGCCCGAAAAAGAGCTTGATGTTGAGCTTCCAGGAGAAATTATCTTCGAGAAATTGGATGTGACCGACAATGAAGCACTTGCGCAGAAGTTTAAAGAAGTTGCCGATGCCAACAACGGAACTATCGATGTGTTGGTAAACAATGCTGGCGTAACCATAAAAAAACGTGCCGAAGATTTTACCGTTGATGACTGGAAATACATACACGACATCAATGTAACGGCACTGTTTCAATGTTGCCAAAAGGCTTATCCCTACCTGAAAATGTCAAAAGATATTGGTCGCATCATCAACATCTCATCTATGGCCTCCTTTCTGGGGTTCTCTGAAGTTGTTCCTTATAGCTCCAGTAAGTCAGCCGTACTAGGCATTACCAAAGGTTTGGCAGTAGAATGGGCACAAGACAATATCCTGGTTAACTCGGTTTCGCCCGGTTGGTTCCCTTCAGAAATGACTCAGGGAGTGATGGATGAAAACCGAAAAGCGAAGATTTTAAACCGCATGCCACTACATCGTTTTGGGAAACCTGAGGAGTTAGCAGCTATGATTGGCTTTCTTGCTTCTCCAGCAGCATCGTACATTACCGGTCAGGATTTTAGTGTAGATGGGGGAGCATTGGCCTATGGATTTTAAAATAAAGTAAAAATGAAAATTGACGCACATCAACATTTTTGGAAATACAATCCCGAAGAATATTCGTGGATTACAGATGAATTAATGGTCATAAAACGCGATTTTCTTCCTCAACATTTACAACCATTATTGAAGGCTAATGGCTATGATTCCTGCATTGCTGTGCAGGCCCGACAAACCATTGAAGAAACCAATTGGCTGTTGGGTTTAGCAAACCAGAATTCATTTATAAAAGGAGTAGTTGGTTGGGTTGATTTAAGAAGCAATATTCTTGAGCAAACCTTGGAAGAATTAGCTGAAAACAAAAAGCTGGTGGGCGTTCGGCATGTAGTTCAGGATGAACCTGATAATGACTTTATGCTTCGCCAAGATTTTAAGAATGGCATTGCTTTGTTAGAGAAATTTAGCTTAACATACGATATTCTGGTTTTTCCAAAACAATTATCGGCTGCAATTGAACTGGCAAAAACATTTCCCAATCAGCCATTTGTTATCGACCATATTGCCAAGCCAGATATTAAATCTGGAAGAACTGAAGAGTGGAAAAAAAATATACGCCCATTTAAAGATTTAGACAATGTAAAATGCAAAATATCGGGTATGGTTACCGAGGCAGATTGGGCAAATTGGTCAAGCAGCGATTTTACTCCCTACCTGGATGTAATAGTTGAGACTTTTGGTACAAAAAGGATAATGTATGGTAGCGACTGGCCGGTTTGTTTGTTAGCTGCTGATTATGCAAAAATGTCGAAAATCACAAAAGAGTATTTTGCTGCTTTCAGTCAGACTGAACAAGATGATATTTACGGAAAGAATTGTGAACGGTTTTATTTAAACAGATAAAATGGAGTACAGAAAGTTAGGAAATACCGATATGCTGGTTTCAGCATTAAGTTTTGGAGCTTCAGCATTGGGGGCTGTTTTCGGAAAAACAGACGATAAAGAGGGAATTAAAACTGTTCATGCCTCAATTGATAATGGAATCAATTATATCGATGTGGCTCCATTTTATGGCGACACTATGGCCGAAAAAGTTTTGGGAGAGGCTTTAAAATCGGTTCCTCGCGATAAATATTTTTTGGCCACCAAAACCGGACGTTTTGCCAACGGCTATTTTAATTTTACTCCCGAGGCTATCGAAAAATCTTTACACGAAAGTTTAGAACGTTTGGGCGTTGATTACCTGGATGTGTTGCAATTGCACGATGTTGAGTACCAGCAAAAAAAACACCTCAATGTGGTTATTAACGAATCGCTTCCTTATCTGGAAGAACTAAAAAGTAAAGGTTTAATTCGCTACACAGGCTTTACCTCTTATCCCATCGAGGTATTTCAATATGTATTTGAAAATGCCGGGGCCGATACCTTATTGTGCCACAACCATTACATGTTAAGCGACACCAGTATGTTGCAATTATTACCTTTGGCTAAAAACCGTGGAGTTGGTTTAATTGCAGCATCACCGCTGGGAATGGGCTTGCTCACCGAAAGGGGAGTGGCAGATTGGTTTCCGGCCACAGAAGAGGACAAACGAACGGTGCAAAAAGCGGCTACATTTTGTAAAGAAAACGGAACAAGCATCGAAAAACTGGCCTTGCAATTTGGCTGTGCAAATCCGGAAATACCTACCAACCTTGTTTCTTCTTCAAAACCGCAACGAATGATTAATAACATTAAAGTAATTGAAGAACCTTTGGATATGGAACTGGTTTACACTGTTCAGCAAATTTTAGCTCCCATAAAAGATAAAGATTTTGATTTTGCAAATGAATGCGAATTGATGTAAAAATGAATTTGAAGAATCTGAATAATATGAAACAAACACTATCTATTTTTTGCTTATGCCTGTTAATGGCTTGTACATCAAAACCAAAACAATCTGAAAAGGACGGTTTTCAGCAAAAGGAAAAATTTGAAGAAAGCTGGGAAAGCCTGCAGAATTACGAAATTCCACAATGGATGAAAGACGCTAAATTTGGCATTTTTATTCATTGGGGGCCAAACTCGGTGGCAGAATTGCATACCGATTGGTATCCTCGCTGGATGTATTCCGATAAAGGGCATATCAATATTCAAACGGGCGAAATTAAAGCCGGAGAACCGCACGTGGCTTACTTGTATCACAAAGAAAAATTTGGCGACCAAAAGGAATTTGGCTACAAAGATTTGATTCCAATGTGGACCATGGAAAATTTTAATCCGGAAGAGTGGGTGAGTCTTTTTAAAGAAGCTGGTGCACAATATGTAATTCCGGTAGCCGAGCATCACGATGGTTATGCTTTGTATGAATCAAGCTACACCCGTTGGAATTCTACAAGAATAGGTCCGAATTACGATGTCTTTAAGGCCTTGGCCGACGAGATTAAAAAACAAGGTTTAATTTTTGGAGCAAGCTCGCATTTGGCCTTTAACTACAACTACTACAACCAGCAAGATTATTTTGATACCGGCGACCCGCAATATGCCGATTTGTACGCACCTCCACACGAAATTGGTGATTCGGTGAGCCAGGAATGGCTGGCCGATGTTTGGTGGCCGCGCACCAAAGAAATAATAGATAAATATGATCCGGACATTTTGTGGTTCGATTTTTATTTAGACCGCCCCGAGTTTGTTCCCTACCATAAAAAACTGGCTGCGTACTATTACAACTCAGGAATTGAACGTAACAAAGATGTGGTTCTGCAAACAAAAAATTTCAATTTCGAGTCCTACCCCGAAGGTACCCACATGTTCGATTTAGAAAGAAGTAAGTCGGATAAAATCCGCAAAGAATATTGGCAAACCGATACCTCAATTGGTAAAAACTCGTGGTATTATTCAAAAAACTGGATTCCAAAATCAGCACAGGAATTGGTTGCTGATTTGGTAGATATTGTAAGTAAAAACGGTTGTTTATTGCTGAATATCGGACCGAAAAAAGATGGTACCATTCCGGAAGACCAGAAAAAAACTTTATTGGACATAGGAAAATGGCTTAAGGTAAACGGCGAATCGATTTATGGTGCAACTCACTGGGAAGTTTTTGGCGAAGGCCCCACAAAAACAAATACCGGTCATTTGGCCGAAATCAAGGACAAAAGCTATACCGAGCAGGATTTCCGTTTTACTAAAAATGGAGATAACCTTTACGCCATTGCATTGGTACCTCCAACTAACGATATTGAAATTAAGTATTTAAACACATCGAATATCAACATTAAATCTATCGCGCTTTTAGGTTATGATGGCAAGATTGAGTTTGAACAGTCGGCCGGGAAGTTAAGCATAAAACTTCCTTCCGACGCGGAACTGGATTATTCCTGGGTGTTTAAAATCAAGATTTAATTACAGCATTAGATGTCCAAAACAAGATAAAATTTTCGAAATCATAAAGGAATTCAATTTGTTTAAATACAAACCTCTCATGGCTTTGGCTATGGGAGGTTTGTAGTTTTAGTATTCGAATTATGTATTTTTTTTAAAAGACCTCCCGGAAAGCGTTTGTTTTGTTCGAAGCCGGGTGAACTATTCATTAAAGCTAAAAAATCCCCCAATAAACAGCCATTTTATCTCTTCCTGTATAAATGTTTGAGCTTAACTTTGAAAATTATTGAAGTCAAAAAGTGGAATGTAGAATAAATCGGAAAATACAGTTTCATGAAATGAGCAGGAGAAATGATTCATACCAATCGGAAACGAATATAATTCAAGCGAAACAACGTTCAATGGAGCGCAGTGGAGTTAATTCCATGTGTTTTCGTTAAAAAACAAACAATTATAAACACATGAAAAATATTTTTATTGTTTTTTGTATTGTAGCGATAAGTTTTGGCAAAGATATATTTGCTCAACATGCACCCGGTAGCTTCAAAAATCCAATCGTTTCAGGTTTTCATTCCGACCCATCGATTTGCAGGGTTGGTGATACGTATTATATGACCCATCCAACTTTGGAATGGTTCCCTGCACTGCCAATTATGAGAAGCAAAGATTTGGTGAACTGGGAGAAAATAGGTCATGCCATTCACCGTGTCGACCAGATGAATTTTCCCGATGGGCTTGACAATTCTTTGGGAATGTTTGCGCCAAGTATCCGCCATCATAACGGTATTTTTTATGTGGTTTGTACCTGCGTGGGCTGTAAAGGCAATTTTATCGTTACGGCAGCAAATCCCGGGGGACCATGGTCTGACCCGATTTGGGTAAACGTACAATGGTGTATCGACCCCTGTTTATTTTGGGATGACGATGGTAGAAGCTATTTTCTGGCTGCCGGCATTGTAAATGGCAATAAAAACAAGTGGCCCGGAATTAATGGTGTTTTTATGGCCGAAATCAATTTGGAAAATGGAGAGCTGTTAAGCGAGCCAAAACAGCTTACCCACGGTCATGCTTCAAATGCACAGTGGACAGAAGGACCTCGTTTGTTTAAAATTGATGGAGAATATTTGTTGATGGTTGCCGAAGGAGGAACCAATGAATACCATGCCATTACGGTTTTTAACAGCAAAACGCTTTGGGGGCCTTACGTTCCGAACCATGCCAACCCGGTGTTAACACATCGTCATTTAGGTTACACTTACCCAATTGTTAAAACGGGGCATGGCGATTTGGTACAAACGCAAAATGGCGATTGGTGGGCAGTTCAGCATGCGAAAAGGCCAATAAACGGTTATTCGGTTTTATGCCGCGAAACGTTTTTGGCCGAGGTTGAAATGACAAAACAGGAGTCGGGAATTACGCCCATTTACAATCCGGGCATTGGCTTGTTGCAACCGGAGCAAAAGCGCCCCGATTTGCCCTGGACACCTGTTCCCAAATTAAAGGAACGAGATAATTTTGAGTCAGATAAATTGGGATTGGAATGGATTTGTTTACGTTCGCCACTTGAGAAATGGCATAAACTGGATGATGGGAAGTTGGTTCTTAATTTACGCCCACAGGTTCTCGATAGTTTGGTAAACCCGTCTTTTTGGGCACAGCGCATTCGTTCGCATCATTTTGAAATCAGCACCGAACTTGAATTTCAAACAGAGAAAGAAAACGAGTGCGCCGGGTTGGTCGTTTATCGTAAATCGAGTACGCATTATCAATTGCTAAAAACGAAAGATGAAATTCTACTCATAAAAACCGTTGCGAAAGATGAAATTGGCACCGAATCTTTTAAAGAAATTATAGCCACTGTTCCATTCAACCAAAACAAAGTTTACCTGAAAGTAAGCGGCAAAGGTTTGGATTTGCAGTTTTATTTTGGAGCCTCGCCCGAAAACATGAAACCCATTGGCGAAGCACAGGATTTTTCAATTGTTAGCGATGAAATTGCGGGCCGCTTTAACGGAACAGTTGCCGGTATTTATGCCACATCAAATGGGAAACCAAGCACAAATACAGCTTCTTTTGAATATTTTGAAAACAAACAGCTTACTAAATAAATGTTTATGAACAACAAGTATATCCTTTTTATATTAGCTTTCTTATTCTCCCTAAATCTTTTTGGACAGAAAGCTCCCGAGAATTATAAAAATCCTATTCTTCCAGGCTTTTATCCCGACCCATCCATTTGCCGTGTTGGCGATACTTACTACATGGTAAATTCGAGTTTTGAGTGGTGGCCAGGGCTGCCCATTCATAAAAGTAAGGACCTGGTGAACTGGGAAAAAATCGGGTATGGATTGCATCGCCCCGACCAGATTGTTTACGAAGATGGCTTAAGAAATTCAAACGGGATTTTTGCGCCAACCATCCGTTACCACGAGGGCACTTTTTACATTATTACAACCATGGTGGGGCAAAAAGGAAATTTTATCATCACCGCAAAAGACCCGGCCGGCCCATGGAGCGACCCAATGTGGATAAAAGACGCACCGGGTATCGACCCGTCATTGTTTTGGGACGACGATGGTAAATGTTACTACACCGGAGCCGGAGTAGTGGATGGAACACAAGGCGAATGGCCCGGGAAAAATGGCATTTGGATGCAGGAAATCGACCCGGATAAAGGCATTCTGTTTGGCGAAAAGAAACAACTGACTTATGGTCATGCGTCCAATGCTCGTTGGGCAGAGGGGCCGCACTTGTTTAGAATTAATGGCGAATACCTCTTGCTAATTGGTGAAGGTGGAACCGGCGAATACCACGCGGTTACTGTTTTTAACAGTAAAAATCTGTGGGGCCCCTACATCCCAAATCATGCCAACCCGGTGATGACACACCGTCACCTGGGGAAAACACACTCCATTGGGCAAACCGGACATGCAGATTTGGTGCAAACACAAAACGGCGACTGGTGGAGTGTAATGCTGGCAAAACGCCATGTGGATGGTTTTGTAACCCTTGCCCGCGAAACTTTTTTGGCAAAGGTGATTATGACACAACAAGAAAGTGGTGTAACCCCAATTTTTAATCCGGGTTTAGGTTTGTTGCAGAAAGAACAAAAACGCCCTGATTTGCCCTGGACGCTTGTTCCTGAGATTCCGCAACGCGACGATTTTAGTGCTGAAAAGCTGGGCTTGCAGTGGAATTTCCTGCGATCGCCACGATACCAATGGTACTCGCTTAACAACGGACAGCTAAAACTTGAACTTAGGCCCGGGCAGGTAACGGAGTTAGTAAATCCATCATTTATTGCGCAACGTACCCGCCATTTTAATTATCGGGCAACAACAAAACTTCAGTTTAAAACAAAAAAGGAGAATGAAAAAGCAGGCCTTGTAATTTATCGCCGGCATGGAAATAACTATCAACTGCTAAAAGCAAAAGAAAAAGTAGAGTTGGTAAAAGCTTTTCAAAAAGACAATAAAGGTGAATTTATTCCTGAAATTTTGGCCACTGTACCTTATAAAAACGAAGGGGTTGTGTTAAGCGCCAAAGTAGATGGTTTAAAAGTGCAGTTCTATTTTGGCGAGTCGGAAGAAGACTTAAAATCGATTGGTGAAATTCAGGACTATACCTTGATTTCGGATGAAGTAGCCCAGCGTTTTAACGGAGTTTATGTTGGAATGTATGCCACATCGGCAGGCGAAGAAAGTAAAAATGAAGCGGTATTTGACTGGTTTGAGTTAAATGGGAATGATTAGTAAAAACACCCCCAACTATTAAACTTTTTCCCCTCTTGAAAAATTGGGGAAGATTGTAGTTTTGAAAAAAGAAAATTCAGAAAATGGTTCGATTAATTTTAGTTATTATTCTGGTTCAGTTGGTGAGCGTAACAAGTGCACAAAAAAAGTATGACCCTACCTGGGAATCGCTTTTGCAATACGAAATTCCGCAATGGTATAAAGATGCCAAATTCGGTATTTTTATCCACTGGGGGCCTACAACAGTCCCGGCAAACGGTGCCGAGTGGTATGGCTTTCATATGTGGAACGAGGGTGAAGTGGATGCGTTGGGGAATCCGGCCAAGCAACCATCAAGTGCTTACAAATATCATGTCGAGAATTTTGGCAAGCCTGAAGATTACGGTTATACCAAATTTATTCCGGAGTTTAAGGCCGAAGATTTTAATGCCAAAGAATGGATTGATCTGTTTGTTGAGGCGGGTGCAAAATATGTAGTGCCGGTTGGAGAACATTGCGATGGATTTGCCATGTATAATTCGAAAATAACGCGGTGGAATGCAGTGAACATGGGACCGAAAACTGATATTGTTGGAGAGCTTTTTTCTGAGGCGCGAAAGCAAGGGCTGAAAGTGGGCACATCGTCGCATTACGCTTATGGCTGGCATTGGTGGACTTACAAAGACAAATTTGAAACCACCGACCCTGAGCTGGAAGATTTTTACTGGAAAGCCCATGACCGTTGGGAGCCGGCCACCAAAGAGTGGGTAGAAAACTGGTACAACAGAACCATGGATATGATGGAAAGTTACCAGCCCGATTTGCTGTGGTTCGACCTGGGTTTTTGCGAACCTGCCTACGAAGAAGCACGCAAAAAAATTCTGGCTAACTATTACAATCAAGGCCTCAAAAATAATCAGGAAGTAGTGTTGAATTACAAAAATATTAAATGGAAACCGGTGCCTGACGGTGCTGCGGTTTTAGATTTGGAAAGCGGAAAACTGGACCGGATAAGAAGCGAAGTTTGGCAAACCGATATGAGTTTGGGTGGCTGGCGCTGGGGGTACTGCGAACCCTACGAAATGCGCTCGCCCAATAAGTACCTGCAGGATTTGATTGACATTGTGAGTAAAAATGGGGTACTTTTATTAAACGTTGCACCTAATAAACATGGTGTTATTCCCAATGACCAGCAAGCTATTCTTCGCGAAATGGGAAGCTGGCTAAAAACAAATGGCGAGGGCATTTACGAAACGGTTCCGTTTACGGTTTTTGGGCAGGGGCCAAGCAATGCCGAAATGCGCTTGCATGCCAATATTCACGAAAAAGGATTTACGCCAAACGATTTTCGTTACACCCAAAAAGGACAAAACATTTATGCCTTTTGGTTGGAACAGGACGAACGAAAAGTTGTTGAACTGGATGCTTTAGGTGCCGAAGACCGAATTATAAACGACCCTATCGTAAAAGTTACTTTGTTGGGGTGCAATGAAGAAATAAAGTGGATTCAGCAAAATAATGAACTGGTAATTGAAGTTCCAAAGTCCTTTAAGTCAAAAAATCCACTTTGTTTTAAAATTGAATTAAAAGAAATACCAAGTGACATATTTGGTTTGTAGAGAAGATTTGAAATGAAGAATTTAATTACATTTTTATTTTTAGCCCTCACGTTAAGCGTTAACGCACAATCAAATCTAATTCCTGATGGAAGTTTTGAAGAAGGCGTAATTGATGGAGATAACAGCGCTTATTACAAATTAAACTGGGAAACCGTTTGGCGCATTTGGCCACATATGCGTTTTGATTACGAAAGCGAAAATGTAAATAGCGGCGAGCGGGCTTTAAAACTTTCGTATGAAGTGTATACCGGCTCGGCAGAAAATTACCAACCCACTTTTCGTTGCGAAGCCTTTCCTCCGCTTGAAGATGCCAGCTATCGTTTTTCGTTTTATTATAAAACCGATACCGATCGCTCGGGCGAAACCTTCGATTTGCGTTTTAGCGAAGGTACACAGTTGGCTGGCAATCAGAATTTTGCCAATTTTTCGGTGCCCATCGAGGCCGCAGCAAAAGATGGATTTGTGGAACTTGCCATTGAGTTTCAGACCGGTAAAGAAATGGCCGGCTTTTTACCTTTTATTGAAGTACCCTGGCTCGACGAAAGCGCCTGGTTTTATTTCGATGATGTAAGCCTGGTAAAAGTGGTTGATACCCCGGAAGCATGGGGCCCAACACCCGAAAACAATGCAACAGGAATAACCACTACAACAACACTGAACTGGCAGAGTGGGAAAGGTGCCATTGCTCACAATCTTTATTTTGGTACTTCAGAAAACGAACTGGAATTGCGCGGTGATAGTTTAAGCTCTAATTTTTATAACCTGGGCAACCTGGAAAACGAAACCCAATACTTTTGGCGCGTTGATGAGATAGATTCGATGGGTGTGGTGGCTACGGGCGAAGTATGGAATTTTACCACACGAACCTACTACGAGGAATACATGTACAAAGTGAAGAATGAGCGCATGGAATCGGATAGTTTGATTACCTGGAAGCAGTTTGGCCCGGGTAATTCAGGTTTTGTTAATTTCTTGCGTTACCATCCAACACTACCCGATGTGTGTATTACCTCGCCCGATATGGGAAATACCTATCAAACCAACGACAACGGAAAAAGCTGGTACACCATAAAAGACATTGATGGTGATGGCAGTTTTTACCGCTTATACGATGCTTTTTATTCAACAAAAACTGCTGCCTTTGGTATTGCCATTGAAAGTTCACGTTTGTGGACGACCAGCGACACCGGGCGCCACTGGCAAAACATTAAACACTGCCCCTGGTACGATAACGATGCCGAAGGTAACGACACCCGCTCGTGGTACCGGAAAGTGTCAGCAGTGGCCATCGACCCGGCTAACGATGATACATGGTATGTTGGGGCCGGAAACTTTTGCCGCGGGCAGCAACAGCTTTGGGGATCAACAAAAGATGCCAACGCCGAGAATCCACGGGGAGTGGATTCCAACAATATGGGGCGCATTTGGAAAACCAACGATGCCGGGGCCACCTGGGCCGAACTGACCAGCGGAATAGATGCAAAAGCGCAATTCTCGCGAATTATCGTTCATCCGGAAAACAGCAATATGGTTTTTGCAGGTTCTAATTATGGCCTGTATAAATCGGTGGATGGGGGCCAAAACTGGACCAATATTGGTGAGGGAAAATTAGATAATAACACCATCATAAACATGGATTATTACTACAATGCAGGCACCGGAAAGTTTGTGTTGTATGTTGCCGACCAGGTGCGCTACTATCCTAATGGAAGCAGTACACGTTGCGACGGGGGTATTTTTAAATCAGAAGATAATGGTAATACATGGCAAAATATCAACGGGAATATTTACCTCGATATTAACCGTTTAACAGGTGGGGTGCCCTATAACTATTACCTGTATATTGCCCGTTGGTTTGGCATTACGGTTGCTGAAGCCCAACAGCAATACCCCGTTAAACCGGTAAAAGCATTGCAATATTTTAATTCGATTAACGTAGATCCAAGCCAGGAAAATACCTTATACCTTGGTTTTTACGATGCCCAGGTGCAGCAATCCATTATTCCGGGCCGACTTTGGAAAACCACAGATGGAGGCCAAAGCTGGATTAACACGGCCCGCGATTACGCAACAGCCTGGGAAGCTGACCAAAGTTACTGGCAAGAACGCAATAACCCGGTTAGCGATAATGTAGTAACCGGCCACAAGCCAACCAATCAGCAATGGGGAGTTAACTATCCGTTGCGTTCGTTAAGGTATGCAGCCGTTAATTCGCGCGGCGATGTAATGATTTTATATGCACACAACACGCTTTTAAGTACGGATGGTGGAGCCACTTTTAACCAGGTGGACGAAACCTATACCGGCAATGGAAATATTATGGGCACTGGCAACAGTAATCTGCCCGGGCAGTGTTTGTGGCAAGACAAACGTTTAGGTGAAGGAGTTTTGTATTGCGGCTCGGGCGAGCACAACCTTTGGCGAACAACCAACGATGGAAGCAATGGTAACCAAGCTGCCAAATTTATTGAAGGTACCCAGGAAAGTGTTTTTGCAGTAACAACACATCCCTGGGATGAAAATACGGTTTATACCACTTCGATGCGCCAAAAGGATTTGGACAGGATTTTTAAATCGACTGATGGTGGCGAAAACTGGGTTGATTGGGGGAAAGCTACCGAAGCAGAAGAATGGATGCGCACCAATCATTTACGCATCGACCCGGTTAATCCGGATAACATGTATTTTGCCGTAACCGAAGTTGCCGGCTCGGGTGGCGGAAGCGGAACCGATGGCCCCGACAAAGACAAGGAAGGTGGTTTCCATAAATCAACCAATGCCGGTTTGTCGTTCGCACCAAGTAATGCAGGTATGCCTGCCAAAGTTTGGGTACGCGATATTGAATTTGACCCGCGCGATGATACGCGTGCTTCACTTTTTGTAGCAGCACCATGGAGCCAGGAGACTGGAACCCAAGGAGGTTTGTTCCATTCAACTAATCGCGGACAAAGCTGGACCGAAATACCGGTTGCCGATAATCTGGAAGGAATAAACAATGTGTGTTTCGACCACACCGGACGATTGTATGTAACAGCAGGACGGCGCGCTGCAAATGGCGATAACGGTGGTGTTTTTTACAGCGATGATTATGGTATAACCTGGACCCAAATATTTGAAGCGCCGTTTATGGATAACTTTGATGTGTCGCCATTCGACCACAACCTGTTAGTTGTGTCTCAAGGCACATTGGCAAAGAATCCCGGCATTTTTGTGAGTCGCGACCGTGGCCTTACCTGGAGTAAAAACAACCGCACAATGGGGCAACCCAATGTAATTACCCAGGTTGAATTTGATTTACACGACGAAACTACGCTTTGGCTTTCGGTAATGGGTAGTGGTTTTTATCGTGGCGATTTCCCTCAGGGTACAATATCGCGTAAAATTCGGGTTAGCCCCGGAACGGCCAAAATAAAAGTGGCTGCTACTTTACAACTGGAGCTTACTTTAAACGAAACTGCGGGGAACGTTATCTACAAATCGGCCAATGAAAGCATTGCTACTGTTACACAAGATGGTTTGGTAACCGGCCAAAAAGAGGGTGCAGTAAAAATTTGGGTAACTTCGGATGATGGCCGTTATTCGGATTTTGTGTATTTGGTGGTGAACAACATTACAAGCACAACACAGTTTGAAAAAAATGAAATTAAAGTATTCCCGAATCCGGCAATTGATAAGCTTTATTTTAGTGGCAATACCGATGATTTTCATTTTCAGTTATTTTCATCAACCGGGATGCTGGTGAAAAATATCCGAACAAATCAATCGCAGTCGGTTGATGTGTCAGATTTGTCGGGCGGACTGTATGTATTTAAAATTGTTCAGAATAATCGTATCAGTTCGGGGAAAATTATCAAAAAGTAAGAATATAGAAAGAGGGGTATTTTTAAAAAAGAGCCCCTCTTTTTTACCACAATTATCAGCTGATTTACAATTCCTTAAAAAGCACTTCGGCACTTAAACCATCTTTACACTCAAATTCAACAATAGTTTGGTTATTTGTAACTGAAATGATTCTGGCATTTTTCACTTTCGCTGTTTCCATTTCTTTCAGTTGTTTTTCTATTTTCCATTCTCCATTTAGAGTAATTTGCACCTTGTTAGGGCGGCTGGGCCAAAAGAACCATTCTTTTTCGTAAACCGAAAGCTCGGTGCGGCTTCCGTCGGGTAACAGGTCGTCTTGTCCGTCGTAAATATTTAAATCCGGATCGGCTACTGCTAAAATAAGCTGTCCCTTGCTTTCCTTTACCGCAAAAGTGGCTTGTTTGTTAATCGATGTAATCGGACCATTCTTAAAGATTAATCCAGCTTTTTTGTAAACCGCGTAAGCCGTAACTTTTTCTGAAGGTATTTTAACAATGTGTGCGTTTTCATCAGCCTGGATAACTGATACCGGCGCATTTTCAACCAGGCTATTCATTTCCTTTTCTGAAGTATTGGCGACAAGAAGGTATTGATAAGCGGCATTCTTTGGAGCTTTGCCGTGTTTGATAAAAGCACAGGCAAAATCGCCCGAAACTTCGCCTTTGTTTTGAAACTGCGGGTTGGTTTGTGTGCTTTTAATAAGCTGAAATTCTGTGTCCTTCATTGCTAAAAATCCGGTTCCCCGATTGTCAATAACCCAACTGTTTTTTGTCGCATACTTCTCAAAGGGGAAGGTGCTTACCGGGCCTTCCCACGAGGTAGTTATTTTCTCCGACTTAGCTTTTAATGCTGTTTGAAAAAGGGTGGTTTCTACATCGTAATCTGTTAAGTTGCTTGTAATATTTGTTCCGATGCAAAGTACTTTATTACCGAAGAAAAAATAGGATTTTTTGCCTGTAAAGTCTTGTAAGTTAAACTTATCGTGGCCTTTATACTGAAAGACGCTAACACCAATTCCGTAAGTGGTTGCAACGCCACCGGCAAATGCCTGGTCGCTAAACAGGTATTCACCGCCTTCATCGCGCACCTGTCCGGGGTCTGTAAGCATTTTTTCATAAGGCAAACGTACGCTGGTAACTCCCGGCCATCGGCGAAAATCGTAGCCTTCGTGCCAGTAGCCTTCTTCCGGTGTCTGGCTGTCGAGGCTTTCCGGGTACGAAACGTCAAGATAACCGTTGGCAATAAAAAGCGGGAATCCAAAATACGATTTTCCCCAGCTTTCAAAAGGATACACGTATTTTGAGTGGGTTCGCAGCACAATCATCCAGTCGTCGGCCTGACGGTTTAGGGTTACGCACGAATAGGGTAGTTGAGTGATTTGATCATAAGTGTACGGCGCAGTATTCGTCATTTGTGCGTTTGTTTTTTTCTTCCAGAAGTCGTGGTTTTCTACCCGGTCGCCTGTATACTTTTGGAGCATGTCGTTGTACAAGGCTCCCATTTCTGTATCGAAAGCTGGTGCAGAGCAGGCCAGCACAGCCGGAATGGTATAGAATTCGCGGGGCAAACCATAATTTTCAAACCGAATATTGGCAAAGGCTTTTGGTGCCATCAGGTTATCGGTAAAAAGGCAGGCCATCAGTTTTTTTGTAACTTTTTTCATGCGCTGGAAGGCTGCTTCTGTTGCGGCATATTGTGTGCCCGAAAGCAAATAGCCTGCTGCTACACCCCCATAAACCGCCCTTCCACCATAACCAAAAGCATGGCCGGCATGGTGGAAAAAAGTTCCGTCGGGTTTATAGGTTTCATCAAGTGCGTTGGCATATGCCGTAATAATATTTGAATAGTACGAACTAAAATGTTTAATGTCGCGGGCTTTCTCTGGTGAATCGGGCTGCATAAGTGCAACCAGCAATTTTTGCGGAACCAGACCTTGTATTTCGTCGGCATTGGCGGCTTTACGTCCTTTAATTTCGTACACATATTCTTCGTTATATACCTGGTTAAAAGCATAAAACCAACGACAAATTTCAATGGCTTTTTCCAGCCTGCCGTGTTTTTCCAACACATCGCGCATCAGGTAAAATGCCGGTGCCTGTTCACGAATGATGTAGGAATAATGGTGTATCCAGCCCAAACCTTCACCGGTGTCAAAACCCTGGTCAACAGCATAATCAAACAGGTTGATAAACATTTTCTCCAGTTCGGCTTTAATTGTTGGCGAGTTGGTATAGCTATATAATTTTGCCATATCCAGCAAGGTGTAGCCAAACTCTGGTCGCCATTTTTTAATTCCTTCAAATTTTTCTTTTGAAGTGCCCGGAAGCTCAGTAAAATAATCGCCAATAATCCGGTTGTAAATCAGTGGCCGGCCATAAATGGCGTCACCATCGCGGGTAATTTCAAAAGCCTCATAATCCTGCTTTATTTTTTCAATTTTGTCATCGGTGTATTTGGCTTTCTCGTGCTCCGGAAAAAAGATGTCGTTTACATTTTGTTCCAGTTTTCGAAAGTCGGCAAAGGTTTCTTCCGTTAGTGGTTCAAGCTTAAAAGTTGGTCGATACTTGCTGAATTCGTACAACAAATGCGGGTACTGAGCAACCAGTCGCGGATGCCGGTCGATTTCAGGTAGCTGTGGGTTGGCCTGCACTGTTCTGGGATTCATGGTTATGGAAGTGCCCATCATATCAAAATAAAAAGTGCCAGAGCCACTTGCCGGTGCGTTAATGGTTACGCGGTTCATCTCTTCGTTTGGAACGCCGCGCATATCGCCACGGTCGTAGCCAACAGCGCAGGTTCGCCAGCCTGTAAAATTCAGGTTGAAATCAAATTCGCAGTCTACTAACTCGTTGCGACCAAACTGAATACGTATGCGTTGCTGACTGGCTTTTTCGTTATAAATGTAGATAAAGAAACCGCGCGGTGGCTCTAATACCGGATTGCTTACAGAACCTCCATGTCCATCGGCAAGTTTCGAGAGATCAGTAACTATGGCCTGCTGATGATAGCCAATTTCTGTATTAAAAATTAGTCGGTCATTACCCTGCCATTCCCACTTCAATGCTGAATTTCCATATTTAAAACGCTTCGCATCTATTGATACTTTCCCAGTTGCTTTTAAGTAAGTTGGCAATTCTTCAAAATCTTCCATTACTTTAAACGGAGCTACTTGGGCAAACAGTTGTGTAAAAGCAAATAGGCTAAAAAATAGTAAAGTTGATATCAGGTATTTCATTTTATAGGTCTTTCGTCCTGAAAGGACAATTTATTTCAGCCCAAGGAAACACCTTGGGTACAATTGATTAATATTTAATGCGGGCTGAAAGTCCAGCTGATTTTAGTTGCCCTTGCAGGGTGCAGTTTATTTATTATCAATGCCCCGGTCGTTGCCCGGGGCTGAATTAAATAAGGCTTTCAGCCTATTCGTTATAGTTCAAAAAATCCGAACAAATGTTTTCGGTGTACCATTTGTCGTTGGTCGATTTAAGCAGGTGTTCTAATTCTGTTTTTAATTCCGGGCCGTTTTTAACATTAGTAAAAGGGATGCGGTTTAGTTGGTTTGGATCTTTTATATTATCGTAACCGTAAACTTCGGTTTGGCCGTCCTCATTAAGCAAAACAACCAAAGTTTGATTGCCCGTATACACTCCGCGCGATTTATAATCGATATAGAGTGCAGCTGTGGGTTTTTTCTGGCTGCCAGGTTTCGAAATGGCGTCAGCATAGTTTGCTCCTTGCACTTCTGACGGAATTTTTTCTTCCAGGCCCACCATACCCAAAATAGTTGGCATAACATCGGGTACACTTAAAATTAAATCCTCAACACGGTGTTCTAATTTATCGCCCCATTTTACAATAAACGGAATATTAAAAGCTTCCGTTTCAGGGTAAGGTTTGCCTTGGTGTCCATGACTTCCCAACATCTCGCCATGGTCAGACGAAAAGCAAATGATGGTATTTTTATGCAGGTTTAGCTCTTCCAGTTTGTTAAGTACCATGCCAATAAAATGGTCAACGGCACTAACGTTGGCAAAATAATAAGCTGCATAATCGCCTGCTTCGTGGTCGGCATTTTTATGTGTCAGCAATTCTCCCAGCTCAACCACTCCATTGTTGGTGTATTGGTTGTAAAACTGCATGTAGGTGCTTTCTTCCGTCCACGGGTTGTGTGGCGGATTTAACGACCAAATCATAAAAAATGGTTTATCCGGATCGCGTTGCTTACGGTTGTTTTCCAGATATTCTACAATCTTTTCCGATTCAATTTCTGCTGAAAATCGTTTAGGCATATACAATTCGCCATCTTTTTTGCCCTCAATTGCTCCAGGGTCGTTCGAAAACACACGCGGGTTAAAATGCTCATCTTTCAAGGCCTGGAAAAAATAATCTATTCCATGACGATCGGGACCAGGAGGAACATAAGTGTCGTAACGGTTTAATAAATGGCCACCGGGCTCTTCCAAACTTCCCACATAATTCCCGTCTTTGTCAAAAAGTGGTTCGGTTTTTTGCCAGTGGCATTTCCCAAAATACGACACATTGTACCCCGCTTCAGCAAAAACATCGGTAATACAAACAGCATCGGTGCGCAGCTGTACTTCCCGATCGGCTCTGCAGTTGGAAGTTAAACCATTAAGGTCGGGGTACAAACCAGATAAAAGCATTCCGCGATAAGGGCTGCACAGGGGGAAATTACTTACGGCACGACTAAAAACAACACCCTGGTTGGCTAGTTTGTCCAGATTGGGTGTACTTACAGGGTCTGGTTGCCCTTGCAAATGTTTGGCATTATCGCCCTGCGACCAAAAGCCAAGACTGTAGCTTCTGAACTGATCGGGAAAAATAAAGATTACATTGGGTTGTTCTTGTCTTGTGTGTTTTTGCGAACACGATAAGAATGAAATAGTAAATAATAGGGTTACAAGTGTTAGTTTTAGGTATTGCATGTGTTTCAATTAATTTAAATGTTATTGCAAAGATATTGGATACAGGTATTTTTTTAGGTGTGTAATTGTTCAAAAAGTGGGTAGGATTATGCAGGTGAATATTGCCTTTTTGAATGTAAGTTTAAGCTGTATAGATTGTTACGTAGTTTTTTTCTGCTTGCCTTTTTCTGCTTGCAGCTTTGTACTTCTAAATTCAGCAAAACAATTATCTATTTTTGTTTGATAAACGTAATCAATTGCAGCTATGAAAAAAACTTCACAACTACTGCTCCCTCTTGCTTTGTTTCTTATGGCTTGTGCCTGTAAACAGAATACAACAACCGATGCAACACAAGCAAAATTGTTAACTGATTTTATTGAAAATGGCAGTAAAAGTATTTTGCCCGACTTTTCGTATGCCGGTTATGCTTATGGCGAGAAAGAAGTGCCAACAATTAATGGTCCGGTTTTTCGCGTTGAAGACTACGGAGCGATAGCTGATGACAGTATTGATGATACTGAAGCAATACAAAAGGCGGTTGATGCAGCGGGTAAAGCCGGCGGGGGAGTGGTATTATTTCCGAAAGGCCAATTTGATGTGAATAGCGACACAACCCGTCAGGATATTATCAGAATTAATTACAGCAACATTGTTATGCGTGGTGCCGGAATGGAGAGCGATGGAACGATTATTCACAGCCACACTCCAACCACGCAGACAGAGGAAAATTCGCCCTGGTTATCGCCTTTTGTTTTTCACACTGGTTTGAGCTTACAAAGCACCAACAATTTTTTTGATATTGATGAATTGCCCGTTTATTCAAAGCTTATGAAGGATGCGCCAAAAGGCGAAAATGTGCTTGAATTGGCACAAACCAAAGGTTTAAAGGCCGGCGATATTTTGGTGGTAGCCATGCGAAATACGAGTGATGAGGGCGATTTAATGCACCACCTGATGGCTCCCCTGAAGTTTGATCATTTTATGAGCAGCTACCTGGACGCAGGCAAGAACCGCAGGCCATCATTTCAGTATTTCCTTGAGATTGACAAAATACTTTCGGATACAGAAGTGCAAATGAAACAAGCCATGCGCCGCGATATTTTAACACAGTTTGAAGCTTTTGTTTGCCGTGTTCCAATGCTTAAAAATGTGGGAATAGAGCATTTTCGGTTTGAATGTGATTACCAGGGCGGGTACAAGCACCACTTAACCCGCGAACACGATTATGGTTGGGGGGCTGTTTGCCTGCAGCGAGTTGCACATGGCTGGATACGCAACTTGCACATCAATAATTACGTGCAAACCACGCACCTTGTTAACAGCCGCAATATTAGCATATCGGCTATTACGCTTACCGGTTACGATGGGCATTATGGCCCCAAAATGTACCACTCAAGCGATAACCTGGTTTATAACATTGATGTGCAGGCAAAATATACGCATGGCCCGGGCCTGGAGGGCTGTTGTTTTGGAAATGTGTACCGCAAAATAAATCACACTCACCCGGTTCCTGTTGATTTGCATGGAATTGGAGGCGCTGATTTTTCGCCGCCTGCCTGCAATCTATACGAGGAATGCACAAACCTGACCCGAATGGCCGGAGGCGGCGCCCCTGAAAATATTCCGCATGCCAGCGAATACAATACCTTTTGGGGCTTGAAAATGGCAGGCTTCGACGATGATGGGTACAACGAGCTGTTTTATTCATGGATATGGCGCGATCCAAAGCGATTTAAAAATGAATTTCATATCGACTGCCATAAGCAATACCTACGCTCCATTTTGGTAGGTATTCATCATCCCGAAAAAACTTTAAGTATTGAGCACAACACCGAAGACCGGGCCGACGAATGGATTTATGTAGAGGGCTTGAATGAGAATATGAATTTACCATCGCTTTACAAAACACAGCTGGCCTTGCGACTGAAAAAGTAATTTGGGAAGCAAACCCTGATTTAACGTTTTACATATTGCGAAGGATTTACTCCAAAGTGTTTTTTAAAAGCCATGGCAAAATAGCGTGGCGAGTTAAAACCGGTGTCGTAAGCTACCTCCGAAATATTTTTACTGGTATCGTTTACCAACATATCGGCAGCTTTTTTCAGCCGTATGGTTTGAATGTACTCATTAGGCGTTTGTCCCGTAATCATTTTTACTTTTGAGTAGAAAATGGTTCGTCCCATATTCATTTCTGTAGCAAACTCATCAACATTAAAATCAGGGTTCAGCAGGTTGTTTTCAACAATGGTCGTGGTTTTCAACAGAAAGTCGCTATCCACTTTATTTTGTGTAATAGATTTGGTGCTGGCTGCCGGATCGGTGCTAAATTTTTGCTGAAGTTTTGCCCTGTTTTCGAAAAGGTTATTTACCCGAGCCTGCAACATTTCTGAATTAAAAGGTTTGGTACAATACGAATCGGCACCGTGTTTAAAAGCTTTTGTCCGGTCTTCTTCCGAATCGAGCGCTGTTAGCAATAGTACAGGAATGTGGCTTGTATTCAGATTGTTTTTCAATTTTTTGCACATTTCAAACCCCGACATGTTCGGCATTAATACATCCGAAATAATTATGTCGGGTTGATTTTCAAGTGCTATTGCCAAACCTTCAGCCCCGTCGTTGGCCGTGGTAATCTGATAATTTTCAACAAACAAATTTTTAACTGCAATTCTTATTTCCGGATTATCATCAACGATAAGCAATTGTGGCGCATTTTCGTTTACGGCAGGTAGGGCAACTGTTTCGTTGCGCTCTTCAGTTTGCGAAACAGCAATTAGTTCCTTGTCGATACTAAAGGCGTTACTTCGTTTCTTCTGGCTAATTTCATCTGCATCCAAATGTTGGTTTCCTTTTACCAATTTTACTTTAAAACTGGTGCCGCTGTTTAATTCGCTCTCGCAAGTAATTTGGCCTCGGTGTGCCTGCACAATACTTTGGGTAAGTGCCAGTCCAATACCGCTTCCCTGGTAAGCATTTTGCTGGTATTTCGAGTCGTGATGAAAAAAGCGGTTGAAAACTTTATCCAGGTCTTCACCCGGAATTCCAACACCATTATCTTTTACTTCAATTTCAACAGCTTCGGAATTGTGTTCAAGTTTAATTTGTACCTTACCTGTGCTATTTTCGACATGGTTTAAAGCGTTTGAAAGCAGATTGTAAAATACTTTATCCATTTGCCGGGCATCGTAAAACACCATAATTTTTTCGTTCGGAATTATGGCTTCGTAGCTAATGTTTTTATGATGGGCAATTTCTTTAAAAGCTTCGTAAATTTCGTTTAAGTAGGGGACCAGGTCGTTCTCTTGTGCTTCTATTTTTAAGTGTCCCTGTTCAATTTTTCTGAAATCAAGCAATTCGGAGTTCAAATTTTTTAAACGTTTGGCATTGCGTAAGGCCAGGTTAAGGTGCCAGTGTATCTTTGGCGGAATTTTATATTTGGCAAATGCATGTTCAAGCGAGCTTAAAATAATGGTCAAGGGTGTCATAAACTCATGACTAATGTTTGTGAAGAACCTGAGCTTGTACTGGTTCAACTCCTTCATTCTTTCTTTTTCGCTACGTTCGTTTTTTAGCTGATATTGAAGGCGTACTTTTCCCAGGTAAAAATAATTAAACAGTAGTATTAATGCGGCTAGCAACAGCACATAAAAGGTATAGGCATACCAGGTACGCGTAAGGGGAGGCTTAATTGTTATGGCAATGGCTTTTTCGTTGGTGATGGGGTTATAGGCAACATCGGTTGCCCTTATTTTAAATACATATTTCCCGGGATTAAGGTTGGTATAAGTAACCGATGTGTTGTATTCGGCATTCACCCATTCGTTGTTAAAACCTTCAAGTTGGTATTGGTATTTGTTGTTTAAGGTATTGTTGTAGTTAAATGATGAAAAATCAATGCTAAAAACAGTATGTGTGGGTTTTAATACAAAAGATTCGGCCACGGCTATATCGGAAGAAAGAATTCCGGTGTTATCATTGGCACGCACTTCTTTGTTGTTAACGTATAAGCCCGAGAAATTTACTTCAAGATTTTCGTCAACCATTAGCAAATCGCGCTCTTTAAACGATACCAAACCATCAATTCCCCCCAGAAAAAGCTCTCCGCTTTTGGTCAGTAAAAGACCTTTGTAGTTGAGCTCCTGCAAGGGAAAACCCGAAGCACTGGTATAGTTGAAAAATAACTGGTTTTCCACATCAAAGCGCGAAAGGCCGCGGCTGGTGGCAATCCACAGGTTGCCAAAACGCGATTCGGAAATTCCGTAGATAAAATCGCTGGGCAAATTGTTTTTTTGTTGCGTAAACGAGGTAAAATTATCCGTTTCGCGGTTGTACAGGCAAAGTCCGCCACCATCGGTTCCCAGCCATAACCTGAAACGGTGATCTTCAATTATCTGATTAACGGAGTTGCTACCAATACTCTGTGGATCGAACTCGTTACTAAGATACTTTTTTAAAGTTTTTGCGCTTAGGTTGTAGGCAAACAAGCCATTACCGGCAGTGCTAATCCATAGAATTCCTTTTGTGTCGATGTACAAATCGGTGGCGATTGTTTCTGCAGGCCAAAGATTTTCAGAGGTTTGAATAAAAGGCTTGAATTCTTCGTTTTGAATATCAAAACTAATAACGCCAATTTCGGTAGCTAAAATATAGCAGCCATTATATTCAATAATATCGTTAACGTGATAGGGGCGGTCTTTAAAACCGGGTTTGTTGTAATGTTTAAATGTTTTTTGTTTTAAATCGAAGATATTTAAACCACCCTGGTAAGTGCCAATCAGCAGTTTATTGTCGAGCGTAAGGTAAAGCGATTTGATGTTGGTTTGCGACAGGCCGTATTTGTCGTTGGTAAACGGATAGTTGGTAAAGGTATTATCAGCACGGTTATAATAATCCAGTCCGCCTCCTTCGGTGGCAATCCATATATTGTTATTATCTTCAACCATAGCGCCAATAACAGGGTAGCTCGGGCCTCCAGTGGTTTGGTTGTTATATCGGGTAAAAACCTGGTTGGCAACCCGTCCGTAATTTATTCCGCCAAAATACGAACCTACCCAAATGTTATCATCGTTGGAGAGGAACAGGCTGTAAACCGAGTTGTGGGTAAGGCCATATTCGCCACTTCCCGAACGAATAAAAGTTGTTGATTGCGCTTTTCTGTCAAAAACGGCAAGGCCTTTAAATGTTCCAACCCAAAGCCTGTTATTTTTATCTTCAATAACTTTCCGCACTGAAAGGCTTTCAACGAAGTAGGGAGCAGTATTCAGATTTACATTACTAAAAACGCCTGTATTAATATCGTAAACAAAAATGCCATGGTAACGGGTCGAAATCCATAGCTTATTTTCGGAGTCGACAAACAAATCGTAAACAATAAACTTATCGCTAACCGGCACATCAATAATTTCCTGTTTATCGGCTGTTACTTTTATTAATTTACTTTCATTGTTTGATGCCAGCCATAAAACCTTGTTCCTGTCTTGGTAAATAGCGTTAAAAGCCGGCGAGGGCTGCTTTTCCAGTTTGTATGGAATAAATTTTTCAGAACTTTTATCATAAATAAGCAAACCGCCCCGTGTAGCCACAAGAATGGTAGTGTTGAAGTTGCCACACGTTAGTAGCCCGTTAAAACTGTAGCGTTTAAACGAAAGTGTGTGTAAATCCAATCGCGAGAGATGATTACCCGATTGCGCCCAAAGGTAATGATCGGTTTGATGCAACTCAGAAACCTTGTGCCCCGCAAGAGATGTACTGTCGCCACGTTGCGGATAAAATGTTTTCATGCGTATTCCATCCCAGCAATTTAATCCGTTTCGCGTGCCAATCCACATACGGTTTAAGTGGTCCTGGTGAATACAAAGTCCGGCCAGTTCGCTTAAGCCTTCTTCTAAACCAAGCTTTTTAAACGAAATCTCCTGAGCCCTCAGAGTATAAAAATTGAGCAGCCATAAAAGCAGAAAGGGAAAAATAACAGTGAGTAGTTTACTTCTTTGCTTAATTGTTTGCATAGTTCCGTCAGATAGTCGCTTCAGAATGTAAGTATACCGCTTTTTAAAAAGATTCATGGTGTATAATTGTTCAAAATATAGATAGATTGTTCAGCGCTTTTGTGGGAATTAGTTCATATCTATCACGTAATCAAAGGTTTATGATTCCGGATAATTGTTGATTCAAAATGAATTTTTGTAGCGCCTGTGTAGTTGCTCTTCTGTATAGTTTTGAATCGAGTTTAAACCAAATTGTTAAAACTATTAATTTATGAACCATAAAACTGCTCTCTTAGTGTTTGTTTTTTTTACTGTACTTTCATGCACGAACAAACCTGATACCAATCAAAATGTGGCAAATGCTGAAAACGGATTACAAAAGGTATTGCCTCAGCTTGATTTATTACTACACGATGCTTACCAGGCCGAATGGATACCACGTACCGTTGAAGAAAATGGCGAAACACGTTTTGTTGGGAAAAACTTTGACTGGACGGAAGGTTTTTTCCCGGGAACTTTATGGTACGTATATGCTTCTACCAACGAAACAAAATACAAAGAGGCAGCCGAATATTTTCAAAATAAATTTATTGAACACCGCCATTTGACTACCAACCATGATTTGGGCTTTGTCTTTAACGATTCGTTTGGAGCCGGCTACCAGCTAACAGGAAACGAAGAATACAAGCAAGTGTTAATTGATGCGGGAAATAGCCTGATACAACGTTTTAATTCAACAGTTGGATGCATAAAATCATGGGATACCGAAAGAGGTTGGCAAGCGAAACGAGGCTGGCAATTTCCGGTGATAATTGATAATATGATGAACCTGGAAATGTTGTTCGAGCTTTCGGCACTTACCGGAGATGATAAATACAAAGAGGTTGCAATCAGCCATGCCAACACCACCTTAAAAAACCATTTTCGTGCCGACAACAGCTCTTACCATGTTGTTGATTATAATCCTGAAACCGGTGCCGTAAATGTAAAACATACGGCTCAGGGATTTGCACACGAGTCGGCATGGGCGCGCGGGCAGGCATGGGGATTGTATGGCTTTACCGTTTGCTATCGCTATACCCGTGATGCCAACTATTTAAATCAGGCTAAAAAAATTGCTGAGTTTTATCTTAGGCACCAAAATTTGCCTACCGACCTGGTGCCTTACTGGGATTTTAATGCACCGCAAATTCCCAACGAACCACGCGATGCTTCTGCTGCTGCCATTGTTGCTTCAGCATTAATTGAGCTGGATGAATACACCGAAGAAGATTATTTAACACCGGCCACCGAAATTCTAAAAAGCCTGTCTTCTGATGCTTACCTGGCCGAAACCGGAACCAACAATCATTTTATCCTGAAACACAGTGTTGGCAGTATTCCGCATGGTGCCGAAATCGACAAACCTCTGAATTATGCTGATTACTACTATGTAGAAGCCTTAACGCGACTGAAGTAGAAGGACAAAAATTGTAGTAAGGAAATCTGCTGTTTAAAAATGTATACAGTATTCATGAAATAAACAAATAGAAATAAGAGTGGCCAGTGCCAACTCTAAGAATCTAATATCTAGTAATAATTTAATCAAACTTTTCGTATGAAAACAAAATCTGTTTTGAAAGGACTGAAAATAACGGCAATAAGTATTTTTTGCTTACTGTTAAATTTCAGCCTTATGGCACAAAATGCCAAACAAGTTACAGGTACTGTTACCGATGGGGATGGGCAACCACTTCCGGGGGCGACGGTAGTTGAAAAAGGTACAGCAAACGGGACGGTTACCAACATTGACGGTAACTACACCGTGTCGGTACCCGAAGATGCAACATTGGTAATTTCTTTTGTGGGTATGTTGCCGCAGGAATTTGCCGTTGCAGGAAAAACAAGTATTAATGCACAGCTGAAGTCTGATGTTATTGGTTTGGAGGAAGTTGTGGCCATTGGTTATGGTACGCAGAAAAAAGCCGATTTAACCGGTGCTGTTTCAACCGTAGGTGGTGAGCAGTTGGTAAAAGGAGCTACTCCGAATTTAACAGCCAGTTTGGCTGGTAAGGTAACTGGTGTTACAGCCATGTCGCGCACGGGTAAGCCGGGTTCTGAGGATGTTGATTTCTTTATTCGTGGTAAAAGTACATTCGACGATGGCGACAACGCACCTCTGGTGTTAGTTGATGGTATTGAACGCGGAATGAACCGTTTGAATCCGAATGACATTGAAAGCGTAACTATTTTGAAAGATGCTGCTTCAGCTGCAATTTACGGTGTTAAAGGTGCAAATGGTGTAATTCTTATAACCACAAAACGTGCAAAAGAAGGGCAAGCAGAAATTACTTACACCGGTAACTTTGGTGTGCAAACGCCATTGTATTTGCCCGATCGCATGAGCTCGTACGAGTACGCAACACACTTAAACGAGGCTATTTACAACACTGCTCAACTTTCTGGCGGCGATTATGTGCCTTTGTATTCTGATGAGCAAATTGCAGGCTACAAAGATGGTACAGGAACCAACACCGACTGGTGGGAAGAAAGTTTTGACGACAGCACTCCTATTCAAACACATAACATAACGATCTCTAACGGTAGCAACAAAGTGCGTTACCTTACTTCATTCGAATACCTCGACCAGGATGGTATGTACGACCTGTCGTCGTATAAACGTTATAACATTCGTGCAAATATTGATGGCGACATTACTAAAGATTTAAGCATGTCGTTAAATATTGCCGGACGTTTGGATAACAGAAGTCAATCGGCAGACGAGAACTTTGGAATGATTAACCAAAGTTATCCAACTTTTGAGCCTTATATTGATATTGAAGGTAATCAGGAATTGCATTGGAATGGTTTGAATGCTTCACCTATTGGATATATTAACGAATCGGGTTACAACCGTAACAAAAGTGCAGTTTTCCAAAGCTCATTAAGCTTCAACTACAATGTTCCTTTTATCGAAGGTATGTCAGCTAAATATACTTATGCTTTCGATAGAGAAAATTATCAAAGAAAAGAATTCAAAACTCCTTATACTTTTTATACCGGTCCTGATCCGGTTGCTGATAGAAAACAATCCATTCCGGAAATAGAACTCACCCAGCGTTTTACCGAAAGAACACGCAAAACTGGTCAGTTCACATTAAACTACAACAAAGATTTTGGCGACCATTCCATTGGTGCTTTGTTTGTTTTCGAACACTCTGATTATTACAACGAGTGGCTGGAAGGTTACCGCGATGGGTTTATTTCTGATGCCTTAGACCAAATGTTTGCAGGATCAACAGCACGTGTGTCCAACGATGGTTCGGCCAACGAAAACAAACGTTTAGGTTACGCAGCACGTATTAACTACAATTATAAAGACAAATATTTGGTGCAAGCCAATACACGTTACGATAAGTCGTTTAACTTCCCTAAAGATAATGCAGGTGGTTGGTTCCCGGCTTTCTCGGCAGCCTGGCGTATCTCGCAAGAAGATTTTATGGCTGATGTAAGCTGGCTTTCAAACTTGAAACTTCGTGCTGCCTTTGGTATTTATGGTAACGACCGCATTAGTCCATACCAGTACCTTTCTTTATTCGGATTTAGTTCAACCCGTGGCAATCCTTCGGGAACAATAACCGGCGATGGATACCAGCAAGCCGTTAATCCGGGAGTTATACCTAACCCTGATGTTACATGGGAAACTGCGAAAAACTACAACCTTGGTTTAGACTATGGTTTCTTCGATGGTAAACTTTCGGGTGAATTTGAAGTGTTTAAAAAACGTACCGAAGACTTGTTAATTGCCCGTAAAGATATTCCATTAGAAGTTGGTGCAAGTCTTGCTCCTTACAATGTGGGTATTGTTGATAACCGTGGGTTTGAAACTGCATTGCGTTACCGAAATACTTTCAACGAATTTACAATGAGTTTGGAAGGAACGTTAACTTATGCAACCAGCGAAATTATTGAAATGTCGGAAGCAGCTAATGTGCCTGATGCACTAAAACAAACCGGACGCCCATTTAATTCACGTTACGGATATGTTTCTGATGGCCTGTTTAAAGATGAAAATGATGTTACCAGTTCGCCGGACCAAAGCTACTTTGGTGATTACCAGGTTGGAGATATTAAATACAAAGATATTTCAGGCCCTGACGGTGTTCCGGATGGAAAAATTGACGGAAACGACCGAACTTACATTGGCCGTGGTGGAATGCCGGAATTGGTATTTGGGTTTAATACCTATTTTGAATACAAAGGATTTGAATTAACTGCAAATTTCCAGGGCGGTAGCCGTTACACGCACCGTTACAAGCCATCGCCATTTGTAAACAACAGTAATGGTCCTGATGCCTTTACTGACGCCTGGACGGAAGAAAACCAAGACACTTGGTTGCCACGCAGCTACCAGGGTAATTCAAGTAATAACGATGCCGATTCGGATTACTGGTTAACCGATGCCTGGTTCCTGAAACTAAGAAATGCTGAGTTTGCCTATACGCTTCCAAAATTAAATGTATTGGATAAAGCCGGAATTGATGTACTTCGTTTATCTGTTTCAGGAAGTAACTTGTTAGGCTTCTCAAATATCGATTTCTGGGATCCGGAAGCTTCTGATATGGGTACACATCCATGGTATTATATGCAAATGCGCACTGTTAATTTTGGTGTTCAGGTAACTTTCTAATCGATTAAAATTACGAAAATGAAGAAGTTAAATATATTATTTTTAATAGCGATAGCAACCTTTGTTTTTACAGGTTGTGGAGATGATTATCTCGAAAGCGAACCGCTGAATAAGATATCGAGTGCAGCGGTTTTCGAAAGCGAAGGATATACAGAAGCTTTTCTGTATGATATTTACAGTTACATGCCCAATGGTTTTGGTTGGGAAACAACAGGTCATAAGGCTCGTGGATACGGACGCCGTAGCTTTTTAGATTGTACCACTGATTTGGTTGCCAACAAAAGTGGATATGTAGAAGCCTGGCATATTGTTAATGCCGGTCAAACGCCAAATAATGCCCGTGAATTTGGTAACTGGAACGAAAACTACAAAGCCATTTACGAGTGTAACACGCTTATTCAGGGGGTTGACGAATCTTCTCTATCGGAAAGCAGTGCTATGCAAATGATGAAAACGGAAGCTCGTTTTCTTCGCGCTTTCTTTTATTTCGACCTGGTTCGCAGGTATGGTGGTGTGCCATTAATTACCGATGTGCCTGATATTTCAGACCCGGAAGCACTTTACATCGCACGATCAACAGCCGAAGAAGTGTACAATTTTATTGATACTGAATTTGAAGCCGTTGCAGCTGTGCTTCCTTATGCCAAGGAAATGGGTGAAGCAGGTATGCAATGGGGACGTATTTGTAAAGAAGCCGTTTGGGGTTTCCACGGACGTATGTTGCTACATGCCGAACGCTTTGCCGAATCGGCTGCCATGTCTAAAAAAGTGATCGATGCAGTTGAAAGTGGTGCCTCAGACCGCGAACTGGCAGACGATTACAGACTCCTGTTCTTATCAAAAGGAGACCAAAAAGAGGTGCTTTTTGAAATATTATTTGATGGAGTGAATAAAGGTGGTACTGTTGATAATTTCTCTCGTCCGCCAAGTAACCGCGGTTCGTGGGGTGGTCAGCATAACCCAACCGAAGACTTGGTTGCATCATACGAAATGATAAGTGGTTTACCTGCAACACCTGAAAATGGCTTCGATCCACATGATCCATATACCGACCGCGATCCGCGTTTAGACCAAACCGTTATTCGTCACGGAACAACTTTCTTTGGACGTACTTATGATTTTGCTTGGGTACGCGATGCAGATAATCCTAATATGTGGGCGCCAATTAAAAATACCGACGCTCCACACGCGCAAGGTTTAGCAACCATTACCGGTTATTATTTGAAGAAATTTATGGATCCGGATGCAACGGTTGGCGATTTTGGTTTCTCAACACAAAGCTGGATTGTATTGCGTTTGGGTGAAGTTTATTTGAATTATGCCGAAGCACAAAATGAAGCCAATGGCCCCGACCAATCAGTTTTTGATGCCGTGAACGTAATTCGTAACCGCTCGAATATGCCAAATCTTGAGGTGAATTATCCTAACCTTGATAAAGCAGGAATGTTTGAACGTATTAAACAAGAACGTAAGGTGGAATTGGCTTTTGAAGGACACCGATACTGGGATATCCGTCGTTGGGAAATTGCCGACGAAGTATGTAACGGAAGTGTACTTATCGATCCTGCAGATCCTTCTAAAGGTGGTTACATGAGTTGTTGTTATCCGTTAAAACAAGCTGATGGTTCTGTTAAATATTTAACACCAAGCACCATGGCCGATGTATTGGAACCAGGTGATGTACTTCAGCAAGATCCGTATACAAATATGCGTAAAGTGTATAAATGGGACGACAAAAGATATCTGATGCCGATACCTCAGAATGCAATTGATAAAAACCCTGCATTGGTACAAAATCCAGGATACTAAAACAATTAATGTTTCCATTATAATTTAGTTTGGTTAGTTAGTGATAAAACCCGGACTCGTTTTTCGAGTTCGGGTTTTCATTTTGTATTCCACTTAAACATTGTATTCAGTTACAAAAGTGAAAGTTTGGGGGTAAGCAGATAATTTTAGTATTAAACAGTAGTTACCCATAATTACTTTTCGGCCGGTTTTATAGAATTATACTTATTTTGGATGCATGAAGAAAATCGTAATTGCACCCGATAAATTTAAAGGCTCCTTAACCGGAATTGAGTTTTGCAATGCCGTTGAGCGTGGCATAAAAAAACATGTCAGCGAAGTTGAAATTTTGAAACTCCCATTGGCCGACGGTGGCGACGGAACCGTGGAAGCCCTGCAATTTTATACCGGTGGCGAATACGTTTCTGTAATGGTTAACGACCCGCTTGGCAGGAAAATGAAAGCTAAATATTTATTTTCTGCCGAACAAAAAATGGCTTTTATCGAAATGGCAGAAGCGTCCGGGATTCGTTTGCTGAAAACGGAAGAATTAAATCCGCTCCAAACCTCAACTTTTGGAACAGGAGAACTAATAAAGGATGCAATTACCAGAGGCGCAAATCATATTATACTTGGAATAGGTGGAAGTTCAACCAACGATGCCGGAATGGGAATGGCGCGGGCACTTGGTTTCCGCTTTTTCGATATCGCAGGAAACGAACTGGAAGGTAAAGGCGGCGATTTAAACCAACTTCATTCAATCGACAGTGCAAACGTAAACGAAGAATTGGCCGAGCTTAAATTCGAAGTGGCCTGCGATGTGGATAATCCCTTATTTGGACCAAATGGCGCTGCACCTATTTATTCGCCGCAAAAAGGTGCTTCGCCCGAAGTTGTTGAAGAGCTGGATAATGGACTGCAAAATTTTAATGCGGTTGTAAATAATCAGTTTGCCAAAGATTTGCAAAGTATTCCCGGTGCCGGAGCTGCCGGTGGTTTGGGAGCCGGTTGTGTTTTATTTTTGAATGCCGAGTTAAAGTCGGGAACAAGTCTGATAAAAGATGTGGCCAATTTTAACGAACAAGCCAACGATGCCGACTGGATTATTACCGGCGAAGGGAAATTCGATGAACAAACTTTTTCGGGCAAAGTAATTAAAGGCGTACTGGAATCAAGAAAAAAACAGAAACTGGCCATTTTTTGCGGCATTAGCGAATTAAGCAAAGCTCAGTTAAAAGAACACCAAATCGACTTTCTGGCTGAAATGATGACACAGGCAAAAAGCTTTGAGGATTCGATACAAAACTCCGGATTGTACCTGGAAAACGCTGCCGGCTTATTTGCAAAAGAATATTTATAGGCGAAAGTGGAATGTTAAATGAGTAAAAGTTAGCAATACGGGTACGCTGAATTGACCCAAAACCTTACCAGTAGATTTTAAGGAAAATGGAAACGGATAGGTTAGATTAGCAATAATTACAGGCCATGCAATGGTGTGTTTGTTTACAATGTACTTTTTACCCCCTTAAATCAATCAATTTTTAACCCAATCTCAAGCTTTATAACATCTATTTTTGATGAGAGAAAATTTCTATGAACCAATTTAAAATGAATCAAGGATTTCTAAAACTTCTACTGTTGTTCTTATTCGCTGTTTGCAGTACCGCATATGCACAAGACCATAATTTTAATCAATCGTGGCTTTTTCTGAATGAAGGAGCTGAAGGGGCTGAAGCTATAAATTTTGATGATTCCGGCTGGCGAAATCTTGATTTGCCGCACGACTGGGCCATTGAAGGACCTTTTGATGAAAAATACAATGCACGTTGCGGAGGTCTCCCATTTTATGGAACTGGCTGGTACCGTAAACATTTTAAAACTCCCGAAGGTGCAGAAGGGAAAATCGTGCGAATTGAGTTTGAAGGTGCCATGTATGATGCACATGTTTGGGTGAATGGTGAATTTGTTGGTCGCCGGCCTTATGGTTACATCGGTTTCGAATTTGATATAAGTAAACAGTTAAAATACAATGGCGACGATAATGTGGTGGCCGTTCGTCTAACTCCTCAGAACCTTTCATCGCGTTGGTACCCGGGGGCAGGAATTTATCGTAACACCTGGTTAAAAGTTGATGAGCCGGTGCACGTTGCACAATGGGGAACCTACATAACCACCCCAACGGTTACCGATGAAAAAGCTGCCATCCAAAACGAAACAACCATACAGAATAAAACCAACCAGGTTGTGACGGTTGAAATAAAACACGAATATTTTTCTCCTGATGGAAAGTTGGCTGCAAACATTAGCGAAAGCCTTGATATTGAGGCAAACTCATCGACAGTGTCAGGCTTGTTTTGTTATATTGATAAGCCACAACGCTGGGATTTGGAAACACCAAATTTATATGAGGCAGTAACTACGATCACGCAAAATGGGAAAGTGGTTGATACCTATAAAAGTCGTTTTGGGATTCGAACCATTTCCTATACCACCGAAGGTTTTTTCCTGAACGGGAAGCCGGTAAAATTTAAAGGTGTTTGTTTACATCACGATAATGGCGCGCTTGGGGCTGCCGTATATCGACGTGCCGACGAGCGCAAATTGCAGATAATGAAAGCAATGGGCGTAAATGCCATCAGAACAAGTCATAATCCTCCATCAAAAGAACTTTTAGAGCTGTGCGACGAGATGGGAATTATAGTGCAGGATGAGGCATTTGATGTGTGGAAACTGGCCAAGGTTGAAAATGGTTACAATGTATTTTTTGAAGAGTGGGCCGAGCGCGACCTTAAAGATATGATACGACGCGACCGCAATCACCCATCAATTGTAATGTGGAGCATTGGTAACGAAATTATAGAGCAGAAATTAAAGCAGGGCGGCTGGAGAATGGCCAAAATGCTGAACGAATATTGCAAGGAAATTGACCCAACACGGCCAACTACCGCCGGCTTTAACAATTACCCCAATCCTTACGATAATAATATGGCACAGCAGGTTGATATTGCCGGAATGAATTACAAACCCAGCAAATACAGCGAAGTGCACGAAAATTATCCGCAATTACCGGTTTACGGCAGCGAAACATCAAGCTGCACCAGCAGTAGGGGCGTGTATCATCTGCCCATTGAGAAATACAAAACACACGAATCAAAACAGGTGAGTAGTTACGATTTAATTGGGCCGCCATGGGCGTATCCACCCGATATTGAATTTCATTTTCACGAGAAAAATCCCCACATCATGGGTGAGTTTATCTGGACCGGTTTCGACTACCTGGGCGAACCAACTCCCTACGGAGGAAAAGACAACTCAACCAATGGAATGTGGAATGCCGACTGGCCGGCACGCAGTTCGTATTTTGGTGCAGTGGATTTATGTGGTTTCCCAAAAGATCGCTTCTACCTGTATCAAAGTCAGTGGACAGAAGAGCCGATGATTCATTTATTGCCTCACTGGAACTGGAAAGGAATGGAAGGCAAAACAATTCCGGTTTATTGCTACACCAATTGCGATGAAGCAGAATTGTTTTTAAACGGAAAATCGTTGGGTAAACGAGTAAAAGGAAAAGATTTTACCACCCTGAAAGTAAAATTCCTGCGATACGAGCCTGAAATGTTTGATTCGCCCTATCGTTTAAGTTGGGAAGTGCCATACCAGGAAGGAAGTTTAAAAGTGCTTGCTTATAAAAACGGAAAAGCCATTCTCGAAAAAGAGATGAATACTGCCGGAAAACCGGCAAAGGTAAGTCTTTCGGTTGATCGTGAAGAGATCGATGCTGACGGCAGAGACCTCGCGTATATTACGGTGCGCATTGAAGATAAAAACGGCAATCTTTGCCCCATGGCCAATAATCTTGTTAATTTTGAGCTCGAAGGAGCAGGCGAACTTATTGCTGTTGATAACGGAAATGCAGCCACAACAGAGCCCTTTCAGGCCAGCTACCGAAAAGCTTTTAGTGGCATGTGTCTGGCCATTGTAAAGGCATCAAAAACAGCAGGTAAAATAAATTTCAAAGCTTCTTCAAAACATTTGAAAAGCGACGAAATTATTATTCAAACCAAATAAAAAAATATGATGAAATTTAGTTATCTGCTAGCCATATTACTTGTAGTTCTAAGTGCATGCACCGAAGAAACTCAAAAACCAAACATTATTTTTCTTTTTGCCGACGACCAAACCTTTTCAACTATTGGAGAATTGGGTAACAGCGAAGTAATAACCCCAACGCTTGATAAAATGGTTGCCGGTGGAGTAACCTTTACCCATACCTACAATATGGGGGCATGGAATGGTGCCGTTTGTGCAGCCAGTCGTGCCATGCTAAATACCGGTCGCTCTGTTTGGCGCGCCTACCAGCTTGAAGGCAATCAGGATGAAGCTGCCGAACGCGGTGAGTTTTGGTCGCAGCTACTGCAAAAAGCCGGATATGAAACGTATATGACCGGTAAATGGCATGTAAAAACGCATCCCGATAAACTTTTTGAACACGTAACGCACGTGCGTCCGGGAATGCCAAAAGATTTTTGGAGCCAAAGAACAAAAGACAGCATGCCGCACGGTTATAATCGTCCGCAAAGTAAACAAGATACCACATGGCTGCCCTGGGATATAAACAATGGCGGTTTTTGGGAAGGTGGGAAACACTGGAGTGAAGTGTTGGCCGATGATGCCGTTTCGTACATTAACGAGGCAAAAACAAAAGACGCCCCGTTTTTTATGTACCTGGCATTTAATGCGCCGCACGATCCCCGGCAGTCGCCAAAAGAATTTGTGGAAATGTACCAACCCGAAAACCTGTCGGTACCTCAGAATTTCCTTCCCGAATATCCGTATAAAGACAGCATTGGTTGTGGCCCGGGCCTGCGCGATGCTGCGCTGTTACCGTTTCCGCGAACCAACTATGCCGTTCAGGTGCAAAAACAGGAATATTTTGCATTGATTACGCATCTCGACCAACAAATTGCAAGGATATTAAAAGCACTTGAAGAGTCGGGCGAGATGGACAATACTTACATTTTTTATTCGGCCGACAACGGGATGTCGATCGGCGAACACGGATTGGCAGGTAAACAGGATATGTATGAAAATTCGATGCGTGTGCCTTTAATTGTAATTGGCCCCGATGTACCTAAAAATAAACGCAAGGATGTGGATGTATACCTGCAGGATATTATGGCTACAACATTGGATTTAGCCGGTGTTGACAAGCCAGAATATGTAGAGTTTAACAGCCTTATGCCCTTTGTGAAAAATGAACGGGAAGAAAGTTTTTACCCCGCTATTTACGGTTGCTACAAACACCACATGCAGCGCATGATTCGTAAAGATGGCTTTAAGCTGATCGTTTATCCCCACGGAAAAGTAATGCGCTTGTTTGATGTAAATACTGATCCCCTGGAAATGACCGACCTTGCAGATAATCCTGAATTTGCTGAAAAAAAGCAACAGCTTTTTAACGATTTACTCGCTTTGCAAAAAGAAATGGATGATCCGCTTGATTTAGAGATACTATTTAATTAAAAAAAGTTCACTTAAATTAATTAAACCAAAAAATAACCTTAAAATGAGCTGTTTAAGTAAAATTCTTGTTCTCTTTTTTATACTGTTTACACTGGCTGCAGCCGGTAAGAAAAAAAGCCCGAATATCATCTTTATTATGTCTGACGACCATACTTCGCAGGCTATTGGAGCCTACGGTGGACGTTTGTCGGGGCTCGAGCTTACGCCAAATATTGATAAGCTGGCAGCCGAAGGTATACGTTTTGAAAATGCCTTTTGCAACAATTCTATTTGTACGCCCAGCCGGGCCTCCATTATTTCAGGCCAGTATTCGCAAACCAATGGCGTACTCGACCTTGATATTGCACTTCCGGAAGAAAAACAATACCTGCCTAAGGAGTTGAAAAAGCTGGGTTACAGCACTGCCGTTATCGGCAAATGGCACCTGCACATCGAGCCAACGGCGTTCGATTATTACAAAGTGCTTCCCGGTCAGGGCAAGTATTTTAATCCTACATTTCACGAAAAAGGGAAGGGCGATTACCCCAACAATAAAGTAAAAAGCGAAGGACATTCAACTGATGTAATTACCGATTTGGCTATTGATTACATAAAAAACCTCGACAAATCGAAACCTTTCTTTTTGATGCAGCATTACAAAGCTCCCCACGATTTTTTTGAGTACGCCCCACGCTACGAAGATTTTTTGGCTGATACCGAAATTCCTGAGCCGGCAAGCCTTTATTATCAACCGAATTGGGGGTCGGAAGGTACCCGTGGTAAAAACGATAACCTACGCGAATATATAGGTACTTCGGTTTCTAATCGTCATTTCTACAGAAATTATAACCAGCATTATAACGGCGATACCCTGCAGGGATTGGATGCTACCCATCAGGCTTATCAGAAGTATTTAAAAGCCTACCTGCGCTGTGTAAAAGGTGTTGACGATAACCTGGGAAGACTATTTGCCTTTTTAAAAGAAGAAGGACTGTGGGAAAATACGGTAATACTTTACACCGGCGACCAGGGAATGATGTTGGGAGAACATGACTTACAAGACAAACGCTGGATGTATGATGAAACAATGCGTATGCCTTTTATTGTGCATTATCCTGAAATGATTGAGAGGGGACAGGTGACTGACCTGCTGATAAATAATACTGATTTTGCACCAACCATGATTGAACTGGCCGGAGGAGAAACACCGGAATACATGCAGGGAAAAAGTTTCATCAACACGCTGCAAGGAGAAGACGAAACCGATTGGCGCACATCAACTTACTATCGGTACTGGATGCACATTATTCATCACTACGTGCCGGCGCATTTTGGTATTCGCACGAAAGATTACAAATTGATGTTTTTTTACGGAAAACACTACCTGCCCGAGTCGGAGTTTAAAAATCATTATTGGGCAACCCAATATTACGGTATTGAAAAGGAAACACCGCACACCTGGGAGTTTTACGATTTAAAAAATGACCCCGAGGAATTAAATAACCGGTACAACGACCCGCGTTATAAAGAAATTATTGCTCAGCTAAAAAAAGAATTAAAAACGCAACGCGAAGAATTGAACGAAACCGATGAAAATTACCCGGAGATAAAGGCGATAATTGACAAGCATTGGAACGACTAAAATTAATTTATAGCATCTAAACCAAAACCATGAAGAATTTTGAATTTATAGTGTTGTTGTTTGGTGTTTTGTTTTGTACTGTATCGTGCAGTACCCAAAACGAGCAAAGGCCAAACATTATATACATCATGTCTGACGACCATACCTCGCAGGCTTTTGGTATTTACGGAAGCCGTTTGGCAAAATTGAATCCAACACCCACTTTAGATAAAATTGCCGGTGAAGGAATGATTTTCGACAATGCATTTTGTAACAATGCCATTTGTACGCCCAGCCGCGCAAGTATTATAACGGGGCAATATCCGCAAACCAACGGAGTTCTCGATCTTGATGGCGAAATTGCTCCCGAACGACAGTACCTGCCAATGGAAATGAAAAAACTGGGTTACCAAACAGCTATGGTTGGCAAGTGGCACCTAAAACAAGAGCCCGCTGCTTTCGATTACTATTCGGTTTTGCCGGGGCAGGGCGATTATCACAATCCAACCTTCAGAAACAAAGGAAGTAAACAGTGGCCTGAAAATACGACCAAAATGACGGGACATTCATCGGACTGTATTACCGACATCACCTTGGATTGGCTCAAAAATAAACGTGATAAAAGCAAACCCTTTTTTTTAATGCATCATTACAAGGCGCCGCACGATATGTTTGAGTTTGCTGATAGGTACAAAGATTATTTGGAAGATACCTACATACCGGAGCCGGCGAGTATGTATTTTAATGGTAAAAACGGCTCAGTGGCTACCCGGGGCAAAAATGATGAACTAATACATGATATTGGCTCATCAATCGGCCACCGCAATACCATTCGAAATATGGGCATGCACATGGATATTGACCCCAATCTGCCCGATCCGGAGTACAAACACCTGGCCTACCAGGAATACCTGAAGCGTTACCTGCGCTGTGTAAAAGGCGTTGACGATAACCTGGAACGTTTGTTTGCTTATTTAAAAGCGGAAGGATTAATGGAAAATACGATAATCATTTATACCGGCGACCAGGGTTTTTATCTGGGCGAGCACGATTATATTGATAAACGCTGGATGTATGAAGAATCGATGCGTATGCCGTTTTTTGTGCGTTATCCGAAAATGATTGAAGGCGGACAACGCACTGATGCTATTATTAACAATACCGATTTTGCACCTACCATTATCGAATTGGCCGGCGGAAAAGTGCCCGATTATATGCAGGGCCACAGCTTTAAAACCATACTCGAAACCGGGGAGGAACCTGCAAACTGGCAAAAATCTACTTATTATCGCTACTGGATGCACATGGCACATCGTCATGCCAATCCGGCTCATTTTGGTATTCGAACCAAAAACTATAAACTAATATTCTTTTACGGAAAGTATTGGAAAGACACACGAATAGAAAGTAATATTGAAGGTTGGGGAAATCGTTACGGATTTGAAACACCTGTTGCCTGGGAGTTTTACGATCTGAAAAAAGATCCGCAGGAAATGCAAAATGAATACGGCAATCCTGCTTATCAGGAAGTGATTGAAGACCTGAAAAAGCAGCTTCAAACAAAACGAGCCGAGTTAAACGAAGAGGATGCTGATTTTCCACACATCCAGGAGGTGATAGATGCTCACTGGGATGATTAAAGAATTAAAAACCAACAAATAACCCAAAATGAGAAGTATTAAGAATATAGTTCTGCAAGTATTTTTCTTTGCAATTTTACTGATAGTTTTCACTAGCGTGCAAGCTGCAAAAAATAAAAATAAACCCAATATTTTGTGGATAACCATTGAAGATACATCGCCACAGTTTATTGGCTGCTATGGAAACACCGATGCCCGAACTCCCGTAATTGATAAACTGGCCGAAGAGGGCGTACGTTTCACCAATGCTTTTTCAACAGGTACGGTATGTTCGCCAAGCAGAACCGCTATCATTACCGGAGTAAAAACCTACCATACAGGAACCGGAAATCACCGCAGTAAGTATCCCGTTCCGGACTTTATGAAAGGCTATCCGTATTACCTGCAAAAACAAGGATACTATACAACAAATAATGCTAAAACCGATTACAACGTAAAAAACGAACAGGAGTATATTAAAGAGGCATGGAATGAAAGCTCGAACAATGCCGGCTGGTGGAATCGTAAAAAGGGGCAACCCTTCTTTGCTGTATTTAATTATGCCGATTGTCATCAGTCACGAACTATGTCAATGTCGTACGATTATTACCTGAAAAATGTTTGGGACAAATTAAAATCTGCCGACAGAATAAGGGAGGACGAATTTGAAATGCCACCCATTTACCGCGACAGTAAAGCAATGCGCAAACAATTCGCGCGCGTTTATAATTCGATAAAACTAACAGATAACCGGATTGGTGAATTGTTGGAACGACTTGATAAAGATGGTCTTACCGATAGTACCATTATCTTTTTTTATGCCGACCATGGAGAAGGAATGCCCCGCGGAAAAACCAACGGCATAAACTATGGTTACCGCGTGCCTTTTGTAATCTGGTTTCCCGAAATGTATAAACATTTATCGCCATGGGGTACCGGCGGTGTGGTGTCTGATGAGCTGATTGACTTTTCGGATTTGGCGCCAACACTGCTAAGCCTTGTGGGTGAAAAAATACCGGATTACATGGACGGAAGACCCTACCTTGGAAATAAAAGAAAAAAGGCTGTTGATCACCTAGTTCTTTCTTCAGATCGCTCCGATAATGGTATTGATATGATTAGAACGGTAACCGATGGTCGTTTTGTTTATTCGCGAAATTTTATGCCTTTTATTCCTGAGCTTCGCTACATCCGTTACATGGAGATTGGTGCCATAAAACAACAAATGCGAACCGATTTGGCCGAAGGAAAGCTGAATGATTTGCAAAGCAGCTTATTTGCCCCCCGCCAGGCAGAAGTGCTTTACGATATTGATAATGATTTATGGGAAACCAAAAATCTGGTAAATGATGAAGCCTATGCCGGGCAGTTGGAGAAAATGCGCTCATTACTTGAAGATGAAATGCTAAAAACAAAAGATGTGATGTTGTTGCCCGAATATGAAATTGCGGCCTTATCAGAAACCACAACTGCTTTTGAGTTTAGGCAAAACTCAAAGGATTTTCCGGTAAACGAAATTTACAATGCGGCCGCCCTTTGTGGATTCCGTGGAGAAGAATGGGCCGCCAAGCAAGTGGCCTTGCTTAATCACAAAAATAAAATAGTACGTTACTGGGCAGCTTTGGGGCTGCGCAGTCAACCAAAAGAAGTGCTGGATTCATTCAAAACCAACATTATGGCCAGCATGGCTGATAATTATCCGCCGGTGGCGCTTACCGCTTCGGCCATTTGTTGGGAAGAATTTGCAGCTGCCGAGGCTAAAGATAAGTTGCAGGAATTTTGCCTTTCCAACAACATGCAACTGGCATTAATGGCGGTAAACAATTTGCTGTATGTAAAAGACAAAGCGCCATTTGTTGAAACCATTCAGGAAGTTCGTAGGCTCGAAAAGCGCGATTATAATGTAAAAGCATCGTGTATGGATTTTTTGGGCAGCCTGGGGCTAATCCCCAATAATCCTGATTACCGGGAATAAGACCTAAAAACCACAATAAGAATTTAAACTCGTTTGTTACCGAAACAGGCGAGTTTAATTTTTTTATAGGCATGATTCGACTTCTTTCTTTTACTCCCATCACTTACCATTTTTTGTAGTACGAACAGTCTCAAAATTATCTGCGAGAATTAGCAATAAGACACAATTTTTTGGTCCTGCAATAATTGTAAAAGGAGCTAACGAGAGATAATCTAGTGCCGGTTTACGGTAAAAAAGTGCTGCCATTTATGGGCGGTACATTTTTACTTTATGAGCGTTAAAATATAAAATACAAATTTCGTAAAGGTATGAATATGAGCTGATTGTGGCGATAGGGTGTGTTTTGTATACAATTAGGGGGGTAAATTGTTCTTGGCGTTATTTTGTACAATTTTACTCGTTGAAGCCTTTCCTTTTTAATTATTATTGCCGTTGAATTAACAAACTAAAACGAACTTATGAAGCTATTTAATTGCAATGAGATTATCATTGTTGCATCAGACTTCCGGGCTTTCTATGCTCTTTATTATCTGCAAACCGCAGTATTGTTTTCAGCAACTAAATAACAGTAAATCTATTTTATTTTAGAAAAACTAAATCAAACAATTTCAATCCTATTTGTATTTCATTGAAATACAACTATCTAATCATTTTAAAAATTATCAAACTATGAAGAAAAAAGTCAAAGGACTATGGAGTTCAAAGGTAATTCTTGCCTTTATTGCTCTGTTTTTGAGCACTTCTGTTTTTGCTCAACAAATTCCGATTACCGGTAAAGTAACCCAGGATGGTGGCGAAACACTGCCCGGTGTTACTGTGGTTGTAAAAGGAACATCGCAAGGAACTGTTACTGATATTGATGGTGTTTATAAATTAAATGCCGGTTCAGATGCTACCCTTGTATTTACATTTGTTGGTTTTACCTCGCAAGAAGTTGCAGTAAATGGCCAACAAAACATTGATGTAACACTGGCAACCGATGTTATTGGTTTGGAAGAGGTGGTGGCAATTGGCTACGGTACCGTAAAAAAACGCGACATAACCGGTTCGGTTGCTTCAATCGGAGCTGATAAATTAACAGCTGCTCCTATTGTTTCTATTGATAAGGGGATGCAGGGAAAACTTGCCGGTGTTACCGTTCAGCAACAATCGGGTGCACCGGGGCAGAAAATGAAACTGCGTGTGCGTGGCGGCGGTTCTATTAATTACAACAACGAACCTCTTTACGTTATCGATGGTTTTATTGGTGCCGATATTACCACAGTAAATCCTCAGGACGTTGCCAGTATCGATATTCTTAAAGATGCTTCGGCTACTGCAATTTATGGATCGCGTGGTGCCAACGGTGTTGTGCTTATTACCACCAAATCACCGGCAAAAGGAAAAATGCAGGTTACATTTGATGCAAATGTTGGGGTAACCAGTACCGTGCAACCCTACGAAACGCTAACTCCTGGCGAATTAGCCCGCCTGCGTAACGAATACGATGTGGAGAGAGGCAGCCAAAACCTGTCGTTTACCGATGCAGAAATTGCTGAATTTGATAACGGCAAAGGTACCGATTGGTTGAATGACGTTACCCGAACTGGCGTGGTTCAGAATTATTCGTTAAATATAACTGGTGGAAACGAAAAACTTGGTTACTTATTCTCGGCCGGATATGTTGATGAGCAAGGTGTAATTTTGGAGTCATACCGGAAATTATACTCGGTACGTTCTAATATCGATGCCAAAATATTTGACTGGTTAGACATGAAGTTTAACACCTATGCCACGCACTCGAGCAACATGCACAACGGGCAAACCTACCGTGCAATCAGCGATGCTTTCGGTTATCCTATTTTATGGGACAGCAAAGACGAGAACGGCGAGTATATCGATCCGAATACCCAGCCAAGTTATGGAATTTACGGAGCAGCATCAACCAACCCAATTCAGCGAATTGAGACAACGGCAAATGGCGAAAATCTGAACGAGAAGATTACTTCTACCATTGACTTTACGGCTAAATTAACACCGCATTTAACCCTTCTTGTTTCGGGGTCAGGTATGTACCGCTCAGGTTTCTCAGGAAACCGTCAGGAGTACGAACCAGTTGAAAACACAAGAGACGCTATGACAGCAAGCCAGGGCTACAGCCGTGGACATTCGTTAATGACTACCGACATGCTAACCTATAAAAACTCATTTGGCGACCATACCTTAACAGCTTCTGCAGCATACGAATACAGCTACTCGCGTTCGCAAAGTAGTTCAATAACCATTGGTGATTTGTCAACATTAGGCAACGAATGGTATCTATTATCAAACGGGGAGGTAAGCAGAGCCGTTTCAACTTTTCGCGAAACCAAAATGCAATCGTACATGGGGCGTGTTAACTACGATTATAAAGGAAAATATTTGTTAACAGCTACCATGCGTGCTGATGGTGCTTCGGTATTTAACGAAGATAACCGCTGGGGATATTTCCCATCGGCAGCATTTGCCTGGAGACTAATGGAAGAGGATTTTATTAAAGATACCGAATGGATTTACGACCTGAAACTAAGAGCAGGATGGGGACAAACCGGTAACCGGGCAATTGGTGCCTATGCTACACAGCCAACACTCGATTTTACAACAAGTAAGTTCTTGTATTATCCATTTAACGGAACTACTGTATCGCAGGGAATTATCTCGGGTGCACTTACCGATCCAAATATTCAGTGGGAAACAACCGTGCAAAGTAATATTGGCGTTGATTTCAGTATTCTTGGTGGAAAATTATCGATGGTTGCCGATTGGTACTCGAAAACTTCAAAAGATGTTATTTTGCAGAAATCTATACCTCGTTATACCGGAAAACAGTCGTTAACCGGGAACTTTGCAGAAATTAAAAACACTGGTTTCGAATTTAGTGCTGATTATCATATCGTCAACAAAGATGATTTCCAGTGGAATGCTTTTGCCAATATATCGGTTAACCGCAACGAAGTAATGGATCTGGGCGGCGACGAGCAGATTTTTATTGCCGGCGAAGATGCTTTCAGCATTTGGGGTATCGATAATAAATTTGTTGTTCGCGAAGGAGAATCCTTAGGTTCATTCTGGGGGCTTCAAAACGAAGGTTTGTGGCAAACGGGCGAGGAAGATCAGGCGGCCGTTTATAACAGCAAACCTGGTGAGCCTAAATATACCGATTTGCCCGATGCAGACGGAAACACCGGAAAAATTGATGCAACAGACCGTATGATAATAGGTAATGCCTTACCCGATTTTACCTACGGTATTGGTACCGATTTATATTATAAAAGCTTAGATCTTACTATTCAGGGGCATGGCTCACATGGTAACGATGTTTTCAATTATAATCGCCAGCGTATGGACGACTCGGAAGTTCGTTTCCTGAATCCGGATTACCTAAACAGATGGTCGCCAACAAATACCGGATCATCCCAACAAAAGCTGCCTACCGGTACCGAGTACTACAAAACCCACGTTACAAGTCAGTACATCGAGGATGCATCTTTCTTTAAAATCAGCAATATTACACTGGGTTATACTTTGCCCGACCAGATTGCAAAATCGTTGAGTTTGGCAAAATTCAGAATTTATGCGAGTGTAAATAACGTATTAACAATTACCAATTATTCGGGTCTCGACCCTGAAATGTCGGCAACAACGCAAGGTAGCGATGCCGTTTCAGGTATTGATGCCTACAGTTATCCATTGGCAAGAACCTGGACATTTGGTTTAAAAGTTAACTTTTAAAAATTAATAGCTTAAGAAATATTGAAATGAAGACATATAAATTATTTAATAAGATAGTTTTGGCGGTTGGCATTCTTTTTATGATGTCACTACCGGCCTGTGATCTTGATGAGGGATCGATGGGGGCTGTATCGGCTACAGCGTTTTATAACGATATTGCTGCACTTGATGCTGGTATTACCGGTATTTACGGAACCTGGCACCGTGTGGCCTGGGGGGTAGATGTTTTGGCTGCCTACACCGGAGCCGACGACCTGGCAACGCGTAACGAAAGTAATAAATGGGTTTTTCTTGAAGGCGACCAACTTAATCTTTCAGGCGGAAACCTGCGTACGATAAATATTTGGAACGGATACTACCAGGTGATTTATGAATGTAACAACTTCCTGGAAAATGCAAACCCAGATGGGGCAAGCGAAGAAGAAATTGCACCTTATCATGCCGATGCCCGCTTTATCAGGGGCTTGTTGTATTTCGAACTGGCAAATATTTTTGGCGATGTACCTTTGGTATTGGCAACAACTCCTGATTACGAAATTGGTTTAACGCCATTTAAAGAAGTAATGGAACAAGCTATCAGCGACTTTAAATATGTTGAACAATGGGCAAATAATACGGCTCGTGATACGCCGGCAGGTGTTGCTGGACAAGAAATTAATGGGCGTGCATCAAAAACAGCTGCAAGAGCCTATCTGGCAAAAGCTTATATGTTGTTGTCCGGATGGCCAACCTACGAAAATCACTGGGATAAGGTAGAAAGTTATACCCGCCAGATTATTGATATGGGGGCTTATTCTTTACTTGATGATTATGCACAAAACTGGGGAAATAAGGTGCCCGATGATTGGAAAGGAACGCCTTTTACCAATGCCAATGCGCGCGAAAACGTTTCGTGGAAAGGAAATAAAGAATCAATTTTTGCCCACCACAATAAAGTTGATGTGTGGCCTGTTACCACACAATCAAGAAGCTATGGCCGTTTCTGGAGAGACTGGATGGATATGTTTGTTGAAAATCATTTTCACGCAGAATTTCCTGAAGGATACCGAAAAAACTACTCGTTTGCATGGGATCAAAAATGGCGTTACGCTGGGTGGACTGCATGGCCCTATGCTGAAGGCCAGTCGTATCCGGATCACCCGTCAATGCTGAAATTCCAGTTCGGAACAATAAATGCCTCAGATTTTAAAAAATGGTCGGGACTTGCTGGCAGTGATCCTGCACCCGAAACATTTTTAGGCTTTGAACACGTAATGAACTCATCAAACGATATGCCGCTGATGCGTTATGCCGAAGTATTGCTGATGTATGCCGAAGCTTGTGCACGTCAGAACAAACCAGGTGCAAACCCAAGTGCTGTGGAGGCTTTAAATTATGTGCGCCGCAGAGCATACGGTGGAGGATATGAAAAAATGGGCGATATTCAGGCTAACCTTCCGGTAGAATTCTGGAAAAACCCGGAACCGGCAGTAGACTATCCGCAAGCTGGAGAATCAGACTTAATTCAGGCAATTATTGACGAACGCGCCTGGGAATTTGTTGCCGAATTTGGCGGAAACCGCTGGCTTGACCTGATTCGTACCGAAAGCCTTGCTGAAGCATTGAGTTCGCGTGACGGAAGTGAGGCATCGTTAATTGGAGATCCAAATGACCAGAACCGCTGGAGAGCTCCGGTTCCTTCTACTGAATCACAGTATAATCCGAATATAAAATAGTTTTAGTACAAAGTTTGGTTAGTTAAATTAGTTAGTTTAGTTAGAGGGCTGCTGCCGGTTAGGCAGCGGCCCTTTTTTTGCATTTTTGCTTTTATAATGTGCTCTTCAAAATAAATTTTCAAACCGCAAAAAATGAATAATTGCCCCTTCTTTTCCTTTTTAAAATTCCCCTTCCCATTATATTGTGTTCCATTAATTTTGCATCATAAAACACCATGTACCAATGAAATTCATATTAATTACTTTTTTACTGCTCAGTTTTACAATTGCTTCAGCCCAACAAAAATCAATGCCCGAAGATTCATGGCTTACCAGATGCCTGGCCGATAGTGGAAAAATTATTCTGGAAAGTAAAGACAGTATAATCTGGGGGTGCGCACCCATTTACGACGATGAGGGCAAAGTACACGTTTATTATTCCACCTGGGCAAAAAACGAACACTGGCTAACCCACAGTAAAATTGCACATGCCGTGGCCGACCATCCCGAGGGGCCGTATAAGAAACTGGGTGTTGTACTCGATGGCCGCGAGGACAATTGGGACAAGCACACCATTCATAATCCACATATTCAGCGGGTTGATGGTTTGTACGTGATGCTTTACATTGGTAACGATACCACTCGCCAGGAGAATTGGCGCGACCGGGCCAAAGCGGCTAATACCCAACGTGTGGGAATGGCCATTGCCAAATCGCCCTACGGCCCATGGAAGCGTTTTGATACACCAATTGTCGATGTGTCGCCCGATAGCATGGCCTGGGATGGTTATTGCACCGTAAATCCTTCGTTTATGAAACACCCCAATGGCGAGTACTGGATTTACTACCGTTGTTGGGACAGGCGAAACGACGACCGCCGAAAAACCGGGGTTGCCATGGCAAAAAACATCGAAGGACCTTACGAAAAATATAAAGGAAATCCGATCATCGATTTTCCTGAACGTGGCGGACAAACCGAAGATCCTTACTTTTTTTATTACCGGGGAAAATTTCATTGCCTGATTCGCGATATGGGAAATTACGACTGGTACAGCGGTTTGTACCTTGCATCAGAAGATGGGCTGAACTGGGGAGAATACCAACGCGGCCATCACAAAGGCGATTATTATTTTGATGTGTGCGAAAAATGTCGTTACGAAAGAGTGCAGGTGTTGTGGAAAAACGGTCATCCGGAATACCTTTTTAATGCATTAATGCGCGAAAATGATCGCCACAGCGGGGCAGCATTAAAAATTAATTTAGATAAACTGAATGAATAAAATCAGCAGGAAATTCCGAAAAAAGGTGTTCTGCTGATACGCCGGTTATTTCTTTGTTCGCATTGTTTAGAATGCAGAAATTCATATCCATTTTATTCAATTTATACAGGGATGCAATTATTATTCACTGTAAAAATTAAGATTTGCATCCTTTGTTATGGTTTACCACCTGTACTTTGCATATTTCACCACCCATTTTGCACAGGCTTGTTTTATACTTTTGGTTTGAAATTAATTAAATCAAAAGACGATAAAGCACAAGCCTTATGAAATACTTTTCGATAATATTTCTGGCAATACTTTTTTTCAATTCATGCACACCAACGGTGAGCAAGCCAAATATTATCTGGATTTTTTCTGATGACCATTCGTACCAAACCATAGGAGCTTATGGCGGACGCTTGCAAGGTTTAAACCCAACACCAAACCTCGATATGCTGGCTGCCGAAGGTAAGCGTTTCAATAAATGTTATGTGGAAAACTCGATTTGTGCACCCAGTCGTGCGGCTTTGCTTACCGGAAAAATGAGCCACATGAATGGCAAATATACCAATACCAAACGCCACCCTTTTAATCACGATCAACAGCAGTTTCAGAAAATTCTTCAGCAGAATGGTTACGAAACGGCCATGATCGGAAAAATCCACCTGGATGGATCTATGCAGGGGTTCGACTATTGGGAAGTGCTGCCGGGGCAGGGAAAATACTACAATCCTGAGTTTATTACCGAAGAGGGACAAACCAATTATAAAGGCCGTTATGTTACCGAAGTTATTACCGAACGTGCCTTAAACTGGTTAAAAAACGGCTGGTCGGGGCAAAAACCTTTTATGCTGATGGTGCACCATAAAGCGCCGCACCGAAACTGGGACCCGGCAACCCAGCACATGCAGAAATACGAGGATGTTGAAATTCCGGAACCGAATAATTTATTTGATGATTATGCTACAAAAGGTACCGCAGTAAAAGAACAGGAACTGGATATTGCAAACAGCATGAATCTAAACAGAGATTTGAAGGCGGAAGGCGAAATGTATGCCAACGATCCCAGGTTTAAAAGCCGTTACGAGTGGATGGCTGATAACAAACCGGAAGGTAATGAACTTATAAAATGGAAATACCAGACCTACATGAAAGATTACCTGCGCTGCATTTGGAGTGTTGACGAAAGTATTGGCGAAATTATGCAAGCGCTAAAAGACCTTGATTTGGATGAAAACACGATTGTTTGCTACTCATCGGACCAAGGGTTTTACATGGGCGAGCATGGTTGGTTCGATAAACGAATGATGTATGAAGAGTCGTTCCGTACACCCTTGCTGGTTAAATGGCCCGGAACCGTTCAGCCGGGAAGTGTAAACAATGACCTGGTGCAAAACATCGATTTTGCCGAAACTTTCCTTGATATTGCCGGAGCGCCAATTCCTGAGGATATGCAAGGGAAAAGCATTGTGCCACTGCTGAAAGGCGAAACACCTGCCGATTGGCGTCAATCGCTTTATTACCACTATTACGAATACCCGGGTGCACATGCTGTGCGTCGGCACGAAGGTGTAGCCAACAAAGAATATAAGTTGATTCGTTTTTATGGAGAAGATGTGCCGAACGGCGAAGAATGGGAGTTTTTTGATTTAAAAAATGACCCATCAGAAATGACAAATATTTACAGCGAGTCAGGCGCACAGAATAAAATTGCTGAAATGAAAGAAGAGTTGGCGAGCTTGAGGGGAAAATATCAGGTAAAAGAATAAGTTCGAGTTAATCAGTGGTTTATGCGACTGGGAAAATGTGCGATACCCATAGTGTTAGAAAGAAAAGATACTTTGAAATGAAAAATATTGTAATTATAACCATTGCATTATTTATTGCAACCCACAGTTTTGCCGGTGGTAAAAAAACTCCGTCAAAACCCAATGTCATCCTGGTACTAACCGACGATCAGGGCATTGGAGATTTGGGGCGTCATGGAAATCCATACCTGAAAACACCCCATCTCGACAAGTTTTACGACGAAGCTGTTCATATGACCGATTTTCATGTAAGCCCTTTGTGCACACCAACGCGTGGAGCCATAATGACCGGACGCTACCCAATAAATAATGGCGCCTGGGCTACCTTTAAAGGCCGCGATGCATTATCAAAAAATGCTCCGACTATGGCTGATGTATTTCGTCAAAACGGCTATAAAACCGGGATTTTTGGGAAATGGCACCTTGGCGATAATTATCCGGTTCGTCCTACCGATTGTGGATTCGATGTAGCCATCCACCATAAAGCAGGGGGTGTTGGCGAGCTGTCGGACTATTGGGGAAACACCTATTTCAACGACACCTATTTTGTAAATAATTTGCCCACACAATTCGAAGGCTACTGTACCGATGTTTGGTTTTCGGAGGCAATAAAATTTATTGAAGAGAACAAGGACGAACCTTTTTTTATCTATCTGCCAACCAATGCACCGCATTCGCCATTAATTGTTGCCGAAAAATATGCCGAACCTTATAAAGCACTGGAAGGCGATAAAATAGAAAATGCCAATTACCTCGGAATGATTGCCAACATCGATGAAAATTTTGGGAAACTCGATAAGTACTTAAATGAGAATAATCTTGCTGATAACACCATCCTTATTTTTATGACCGACAACGGAACCCAGTACGGGTTTAATTATGAAAAAGGAATGGGGCACAACCACGGTTTTCGGGGAAACAAACACAGTAAACTGGAAGGTGGACACCGGGTGCCCTTTTTAATCCGTTGGCCAAACGGTAAAGTTGAAGGATGCCGCGATGTTAATGAGCTTGCTGCCCATGTTGATTTAATTCCCACTTTGGCAGCTTTATGTGGCATTAAAATTCCGGATAATATGCCTTTAGATGGCATTGATTTTTCATTGCTGCTAACCACAAAAAACGCCACGCTTGAAGAGCGATCAGTATTTATACACCATCGGCAGGACTGGCGGCAACCGCACGATGTAAAACAAACCTGTATTCTGAAAGAAAACTGGCGACTGGTTAACGGCAGCGAGTTGTATGATATTGAAAACGACCGATTACAGTTGAATAACATTGCAGCACAACATCCTGACCTTGTTAGCAGCTTACTTAACGACAACGAGCGTTTTTTAAAAATTACAAAAGCGAATCCCGAATACAGCGAGTTGCCTGCCAACGTAGTGGGTAGCAAGGTTCAAAACGAAATTACTTTAACCATTCAGCATGCCATTGGTGAAGGCTCCGGAATTTGGAAACCTGAACAGGTGGCAGAAGGAATAAAGAATAGTAACAATACACATGCCCTTGAGGTTGAACGTGCCGGGAATTACGAAATTCGCTGTTGCCGCTGGCCAAAAGAGTGCCCGGGGGCCGTATGGGGGATACCTGCAAACAATCCGAAAAACGCCTATACTTACCAAACCATTAAACCGCAAAAAGTGCGGATTTCAATTGCCAACCAAATGTTTGAAAAAGAGATCAAGGGCGACGAAGAAGCCGTTAGTTTTAAGGTGAAGCTTATGCCTGGAAAAACCTTGTTGGTAAACGATTTTATTGAAGGAAAAGAAAAATATGGAGTGTATTACACTTACATAAAATATTTGGGAGAATAATAACTCTTGTCAAGACGCTCTCGCCGGGTCAATTCGCCGGGACTTCGCGCGTCCGCAAGCAAAAACGTAAACATGAAAACTGTAACATTTCTACTATTAATTCTATTTGGCATTTCAACGTTAAATGCCCAAACGATTCAACGTGAAACCGATTTTAATTTTAACTGGAAATTTACACTTGTTGAAAGTACCGATTTACCCAGCCAGCTTCCGTTGGATGACAGTAATTGGCGCGATGTGAGGTTACCACACGATTGGAGTGTTGAATTTCCTTTTTCTGACGAATGGGAAGGCTGTACCGGTTATTTACCGGGTGGAGTGGGGATTTACCAAAAACATTTTAAAACACCTGCGTCGCCAAAAGAGAAAAGCGTTTTTGTAAAATTCGATGGCGTATACAACAATGCAACTTTTTGGCTTAACGGGAAACTGCTTGGCGAGAATCCTTATGGTTATTCACCTGTCAACTGGGATTTAACGCCACATTTAAAAACCGATGGTTCTGATAATGTTTTAACTGTTCATGTCGATCATTCGCGCTATGCCGACAGTAGATGGTACACTGGAAGTGGAATCTACCGAAATGTTAAATTGGTTACTGTTGATAAACTTCATATTCCAATCTGGGGTACGTTTATTACCACACCAGAGGTAGACGAAAATGAGGCTAAAGTACAGCTTAAAATTAAGGTTAAAAACCAAACCGGAAACAGCAATTTTACCCTCGAAACTAAACTGGTTGATAACAATGGAAATGTTGTTGCAAAACAAATCGATGAATTGAAACTTGGCAAGAACTCAGAGGAAGAATTCACTCAGAATTTTTCAGTGACTAAACCTAATTTATGGGATTGCGAAAATCCAAATATGTACAAAGCCATAACTACCATCTCGAAAAAGGGAGAGGTGGTCGATGAGTATATCACTCCCTTCGGAATCCGCAGTATCGAGTTTGTCGCCAACAAAGGCTTTTCCCTGAACGGGAAGTCGACATTTATGAAAGGCGTTTGTTTGCACCACGATGCCGGTTTGGTGGGGGCAGCTGTTCCTGAAGGCGTTTGGCGACGCAGGTTACAAGCCTTAAAAGATGGAGGTGTAAATGCTATTCGGGGCTCTCATAATCCTGTGTCGGAAGAGTTTCTCGATCTTTGCGATGAAATGGGATTTTTGGTACAGAACGAAATTTTTGACGAGCTGGATTACCCAAAAGACAAACGTCTGAATTTACACGAACGACACGACGATTACCTCTCTCGAGGTTATACCGAGCATTTCCAGGAGTGGGCCAAAAGTGATTTGGAACGCACCGTTTTACGCGATCGCAACCATCCATCAGTTGTTCAGTGGAGTATTGGTAACGAAATTGAGTGGACTTACTTAAGCTATCGTTATGTAACTGGTTTTTGGACAGATCCTGAAGATCCAACCAAATCATCAGGTAATTTCTGGGGAGACCGACCAATGTTTAGCGCTGATGAAATGCGCGAACGCTACGAATCAATGGACAAGGAAGAATATGTGCTTGGAGAAACATCGCAATGCATAGCCGACTGGATACGCGAATTGGATACCAGTCGCCCAACTACTGCCAATCACATTATTCCGCAGGTGAGCCACGTTAGTGGTTATGCCGATGCAGTTGATATTGCCGGTTACAGTTACCGCAATAACATTTTTCCCTGGTCGAAATACTATTTTCCCAACAAACAAACTACTATCAACGAATGTCCCGGAACCTGGGACGATTGGATACAAGTGCTGGAGTACCCGGGCGTGTTCAGCATATTTATGTGGACTGGTATTGATTACCTGGGCGAAAGTCACGAACGCTGGCCGGGGCGTCGTCCGTGGGGTGACATGCTTGATTTAGCCGGATTTAAAGTGCAGGGCTGGAACTACTTTAAAAGTATTTGGGTAGATGATCCGCATCTTTCAATTGGTACCTTGCCGCTGGAAGGTTCAGGTTTTGGCGTAGATAAAATGTCGGGATTTGCCTTGGCCGATAGTGAGAAATCGTTTCGGTGGCGCGATTCGGAAATGCATTGGAATTACAAAGTTGGCGATACCTTGCTGGTTGAAGTTTGCTCGAACTATTCTACAGTTGAATTATTACTAAACGGAAAATCATTGGGATTCCGCAGTATGAGTGAAAGTCCCGACCGATTAATGCGCTGGGTAGTTCCTTTCGAAGCCGGAAAACTGGAAGCCCGTGCAGTACTGGGCAGCGAAAAAACAAAAACAGCACTGGTAACTGCATCAGAGCCGGTAAAAATGGAACTTTCTTCTGACAAATCATCCCTAATCGCCGATGCCTACGATGTGGCGCACCTGGTGGTTCAGTTAGTTGATAAAAACGGCAATGCAGTATTAACCGAAAACACCACTGTTGAGTTTGAACTTGAAGGACCTGCAAAATTATTGGGTGTTGATTGTGCAAATCACCATAAACACCAGGAGTTTCAATCGAATAATATCGAAACCTACAAAGGTCGGTGTTTGGCCATTATTCAATCTACAAAAGAAGCCGGAACAGTTAAAATTACGGCAAAAGCCAATGGTTTTGAAGGCCAGGCAGTAGTTCTTCAAATGAAATAAAACCTCTCGCAAGCCGCAGAGACGCAAAGAAGAATTTAAAACTTTGCGTCTTAGCGACTTTGCGAGCAAAATAAAGAACATGAAAATACTAACATTAATTATTTTACTGGCCGCCGTACTTTTTTCTTGTCAGCCGCAGCAAAAGGAAACTGCAAGTGCCGAAACCCCACAAGAACAGGGTGGTTTTCCATTCGTACTTCCAAAAGAAAAGCCAAACCGTGAAATGAGTGCGGCCATGGAGCGTATTTATACCGATTATGAGGCGCCTCAGCCACACAACAATGAACTGTTTAGCCAGTTTAAATACACCGAGCTGAAAGGATTCGATTACAATGGCCACGACGGAACAATCTCGCGCCGCGACCCCTCTAAAATCCTTTATCACAATGGCAAATATTACCTTTGGTACACTTACCGAAATACACCTACTCCACCGCAGGGGGCCGAAAAATGTACCGATGAAATACCTTCATCAGATTGGGATTTGGCAGAGATTTGGTATGCCACCTCGGAAGATGGTTTTACCTGGGAAGAGCAGGGCGTTGCCATTAAGCGCCCCGAAAAACCAATTGTTGGCTGGCGTGCTGTTACTACAACTGATATTTTAGAGTGGGAAGGTAAATATTATCTTTACTATCAGGGGTTTATGGAAGCAAGCGGTAAGCGTGGCGACGATTGCCCTGTGGCAGTTTCGTGGGCCGATTCGCCCGATGGGCCATGGACACCCTACAATAAAATTGTAATACCCAATGGGGCAGAAGGCGAGTGGGATCAGTATTCCATTCACGACCCGTATCCCCTGGTGCACGATGGCAAAATTTATATTTATTACAAATCAGACATTGGCGAAAAACCACATTTGGTACGTATGCAGGGACTGGCAATTGCCGATAATCCGCTGGGGCCTTTTAAAAAGCATCCCTTAAATCCGCTTATCACTTCGGGCCACGAAACTTGCTTGTTTCCGTTTAGAGGCGGGGTTGCCGCACTGGTATACAAAGATGGACCGGAGCACAACACTATTCAGTATGCCGACGACTGGGTGAATTTTGAAATTGCATCGATTACTGAATTAATGCCATACGCGGCAGCACCTTATGTACCTGATGCTTTTACGAATACAAAAGATGGACGTGGAATAACCTGGGGCATGGCACATTTCATCAACTATAACAACAACTGGAATACCTTTCATTCGGTACTGGTGCGCTTCGATTGTGATTTAAGCCTTGATTTGCACGACCCTGAAATGAAAGAACATCGTGTACAACATACACCGGCTGAATTTTATCGCCAGGGATTGAGCAAAAAACAACTTGAACGTATTCAGAAAGAAAATATAAATAAGTGAGAATGTACAGAACAAGCCTAATATTGATTGTTGTCTTTTGTTTCATTGTGGTTACAGGGCATGCTCAAAATCAACAAAAACCAAACATCGTGCTTTTGTTCTCCGACGATGCCGGATACGGAGATTTTGGCTTTCAGGGAAGTAAAACGTTTAAAACACCCAACCTTGATAAGTTGGCAACAGAAGGAGTGGTTTTCAGCCAGGCCTACGTAACGGCAGCCGTTTGTGGCCCCTCGCGTGCCGGATTGTTAACCGGGCAGTATCAGCAACGTTTTGGTATTGAGGAAAATAACGTTCCCGGATATATGAGCCAGTCTTCAGGATTATTGGGCGACGAAATGGGATTACCAACTCATTTGCCAACGATTGCCGATCACCTTAAAAAATTGGGCTACACCTCAGCTATTATTGGTAAGTGGCACTTGGGCGGCAACGACCGGTACCATCCCTTAAAACGAGGATTCGACGAATTTTATGGTTTTCGTGGTGGTGCGCGTAGTTTTTGGGAATTATCGGAGGAGGAAAAAGTTAAGAAACCAGAAGACAGATTGGAACGTGGATTTGCAAATTTTAAAGAGCACGAAGGCTACCTGACGGAAAGTCTTGCCAACGAGGCCTGTGATTTTATCAGCAGGAATAAAGAGCAGCCGTTTTTTCTGTATCTCTCGTTTAATGCAGTGCATACACCAATGCAGGCAAAAAAGGAAGATTTGGCTCAGGTAGAGGGATTAGGTTTAACAGGAAAACGCAAAACTCTGGCAGCCATGACAATTGCCCTGGACCGCGCATGTGGGCAGGTGTTGGATAAGTTAAAAGAATTGGGATTAGATGAAAATACCCTGGTTGTTTTTGCCAACGATAATGGCGGGCCTACCGATTCAAACGGAGCATCTAATTATCCATTAAGCGGAACAAAAGCCAATCACTTGGAAGGCGGAATTCGTATCCCCTGTATAATGCGTTTGCCAGGTGTTATTGCCCGCGGAAGTGGCTTTGAGTACCCGGTTAGTACCCTCGACTTTTTGCCAACTTTTGTTGAGCTGGCTGGTGGTCAATCCGATACTATTCAGAACATTGATGGCGTTAACCTGATGCCCTACATTACAGGAGCTAACAAAAATAGGCCACACGAAATGCTATTCTGGAAAAAAGAAAACCGCGGCGTAATCCGTAAAGGCGATTATAAACTGTTGCGTTTTCCCGACCGTCCGGCTGAATTGTACAATATTGCAACAGACCAAAGCGAAAGAGTTAACCTGGCCTATGAGCAGCCAGAGCGTGTGAAAGAAATGTATAAACGCTTGTTTGAATGGGAAAAAGGTTTGGAGCGTCCGCTGTGGATGTTAGACCGTTTTTACGAAGGGAAAGCCATGGAACGAATGGATACGTACCGAGAACAGAAAAGAGATGAATATGAATAGAATTGTTTATTGTTTGATTTTTGTATTGGGGAGTTTGGTGAGTGGGGCCGAAACCATTCATGTTTATTCCACTGAAATTCCATGGAGGTCTCAGACTATTGCCACCGATACGGATAAGATTTATTCCATTAATGAAGCAATAAATCAGGCCAGTGAAGGCGATAGCATTGTTATTCACGAAGGAATTTATCGCGAAAATATTACGGTAAATAAGAACAATTTAACTTTTCAGAACTACAATACTGACTATGTTTTGGTTACCGGAGCAGAAGTTGTAACCGATTGGACTGAAGCTCTCAACATGGCTGATGGTATAATGGAAGCCGATATCTCAGGACTTGACATTGAAACCGATTACACCCAGCTTTTTGCCAATGGCGAAAGCCAGCTGATGGCACGCCACCCAAACAATGTTACCGGCGATATGATGGAGCCCATGAACCCGGAGAGTGGTTATGCCTTGCTTAGTAATGTGTATAAAGATGCCGGAGCTGGTGCCAGCGGATACGCTACTTTCGAGGGAACAACTATTCCTGATGTAGACTTAAACGGAGGAATTTTCCGGGGCATGACGGGAAAAATGCGCAATTATGTGTACGGAACAGTTTCGGCTTCATCGGGCAATACCCTAACTTTTACGGCGATTAACAACGGGGCATGGAAAAACGAAGCGGCAATTAGCAATACCCAGCATAAATTTGGTTGGGGTTTTGTTCTGCATAAAAATTTAATAGATGTTCCGGGCGAATGGTTTGCCGATAATAACAAACTATATTATCTGCCACACGAAGGGCAAAATATGGATTCAACACGCATTGAAATTCAGGTGCGCGAAAGGGTGTTGGTACTCAATAATACATCGGGTGTTACCGTAAAAGGTATCAATTTTATCGCCGGAAATGTAGACATGCAAAATACTTCCGGAGCCAGCATCTGCGATTGTTCCATACGCTATCTTTATCCTTTCTGGACCCCTTTGGGATACGGGCAAAACGATACCGATAAAAAGGGGATTTATCTTGAGAACAGCTCAGCTAATACATTCAAAAATAACTATGTAGCACATTCGTGGGGCAATATGTTTGCGCTGCGGTCGTGTACCAACACGCAATTCGAAAACTGTGTGATTGAAGATTTTGGCTGGGTAGGTGTTTTTACTTCAGCCATTCATGTAAACAAAGGAGATAATACCCATATTAACAAATGTACTTTTGGCGATGCCGGCCGTTTTCAGGTTCGTATTGATGGAAACGACCCAACTACAGTGAACATTATTGATTGCGATTTTTATGGTTCAATGAAAATGGGAGAGGATGCCGGCCCAATTGAAGCAACCAGCACCGGGCGTATTGGCGCGTTAAATTTAAAAGGAAGTGAAATTGCCTACAATAAAATACACGATGTACAAGGTGTTCCCGTATCCGATGGTGGATACCTAAGGGTTAAGGCCACAGCTTTTTATATGGAAGACACCGAGAATTATACCGCCCATCATAACCTGATTTACAACATTAAACACGAGGGCTACGAAGGGCCACATGAAATTGAAAAGGTGGGCGAATTTTTGTACCTCGGACCACGCTATAATCCCATGTATCATCCTGTAAACTACTACAACAACACCATCTGGAATGTAGACGAAAATATTGGTATTTGGAACATTGAAATAGATAACTGGGAAGAACTGGGGCTAACGCCGCCCGATACCACCGGGTTTATGAAAGATGGCCATTTTGCCAATAATATTTTTATGAATGGGCCCGGTTACAAAATGAGCTATAATCGGCAGGTAATTAGTAGTACCGGAGCCAGAGTTGATTGGGCTACAAGTCCGGCAGGGGCCAGTATTCAAACCACCAACTTTGAGGAATACACCACACACTGTGCAAATTGGGGCTACCAGTTCAATCCGGAAACCAATCAGTTTTTTGATTTTGAAGATGCTGCTGAAAATTTTGTTGATGCAGCCAACGGCGACTTTACTTTGCTTGATGGCTCGCTGGCGGTGGGAACAGGAACGGAATTAGAAGGTTTTACAGGCTCATCTGCTCCCGATTGCGGTGCTTTGGAAGGTGGCAACCGTGTTCTTTTGGCCGGCGCAAACTTAACAATTCCCAATTTTAAAGAGGAAGGCACGAATGCTATCCCCGAAACGGAATGGATAAAATATGTTGAGTTCCCGGAAGAATTTATCGATACAACTACTGTTTTCGAATTGAAGCTGGCTTACAATGTTTTTACCGAACGCGATATTGTGGTTTCCTTTCGCACTCCGGAGGATACTTACATTGCACAGGGACGTAAAACTGTTCAGCACGGTAGCGATACCATAAGCATTACTGTTCAGACTGAACAGGCTCAAACCATTGCCAACGATTATATTTTTATGGCTGCACTTCGCCCGAAAGGTGGTGCCTGGAACGAGAATATTTTTACGCACACCTTAACGGCCGATATTGTTTCCGTTTTAACCTCGGTAGGAGTATCTTTCATGGATACGAATTTGCTTTTATTTCCAAATCCTGCCCGCAATGTAATAAGCATCAGTGGTTTAAATGAGGCTGGTGAAGATTTAAATATTCGAATTTATTCGCTTGACGGAAAAAATGTAATTGCTTCACCTGGCAGTGGGGCAGTCGGCGATTTGGAGATAGATATTTCAAACCTTTCTCCGGGAATGTACTTCGTTCATATAGAAAATTATCCTGGTCAGAAATTAAAATTTGTAAAAAAATAATTTCTGAAAGAAAAAGGTTCGATACTGAATTTTGAAAGTAGTTCCATGGTATTAATTTAAAATTATTGAAATGAGATATGTTATTAAGTATTTTATACTCAGCTTAATTATTCTGCTTTCATTTATAAGTTCACTGGCACAAAACCTGACAATTGAAAGTGTTAATGAATTTGAAAATCCAAAGCATCAGGATCGTTTAGGAGATTTTGCCTATGCAGATACCTTGTTTGTAAAAGGCACCTACAGCAATGCAACAGCTACAAAAATAAGTATTAGTTTGCTCACCTTTAAAAAGAGCCCGTGGACAAAAACCGATTCGTATGCTTTCGACTTGCCCGCGCCACTTAACGGAACAATTGATACTTTTTTAGTTGTACCGCAAGATTATACACTGCTGATTCCGGATGGCTAAGAGGCCAATACACAAATGCTCAAGATTCGCGGAGAATTTGTGGATGGCAATGAGTTTTCAAATCTCTATCTGAATATTATTAAGGAAAATCCTGAGCCTGTTCGAACTATTGATTTTGATGAAGCATATGGAATCCGGAGCGGTCAAAGTTTGGTGGCAAAAATAAACGAAGCCCTTGCCAGTTTAAACGCAGGCGATACACTTCTTTTTAACCGCCCGGAATACGATTTTGAAGGTAATTCGCTTAATATTAGCAAAGGAATTTGTTTGAGTGGTGCCTTACCCGATGTTGCTGCCACCGATTCAATTGGAGCATACAAGGTTACTACCACCTTTAAAAACATGAAGAATTTCCATGTTCGTACAAGTAACATTAATCTTACCAACATGCGTTTTATACCCGTCGATTCTATCGGCTATGTGTTTACGCGCTTCTCAAACAGCACGGCTGGTCAGTTTTATACAGGCATTTTAATAAACAATGTAATTTTCGAAAACGGTAACCTGCAATGCTATGGCGAGAATGGGGCCGGGATAACATTCCGAAATGTATCTTTCCTGAATTTTGCCCACGGTGGATACAATTGCAACCGAAAAGAGCCCATTGATGGATTGCCTCAGTCCATTGTAAAACGATGCAAATTTGTTCCCAATTGGGACGAGGTATTTTACAACACGCGCGGTGTTTCAATGGATGCCGGTAACGATAATCATCCTGTTGTTTGGGATATGAATGGTATGCACATCGACAGTTGTTTGTTTGACGGAACCGGCTGTGGCTGGTCGAAGGGAAAAAACGCCAAAGTTACCAATTGCCATTTTATTGGCTATCGCGGCGATGTGGATATGATTCATATGGAAGAGTACACCAACAATATTTTGGTAGAAAATAACCTGTTCGAATACAGCAAACCATCGCGCACCTTTTACCAGGACCGTTCGTTGCAGCCTTGCAGCGATATTACTATTATCAACAACACATTTAAAGGAAAATACAAATGGATTTTTTGGGGCGAATCACCACAAAACATGCGTTTTGAGGGGAATGACATGACCGAGGCCAGTGCCAACAACCCTGATGAATATACCTTTGATTTTACAGCACATCAAACAGGGGCATACGAAAGTGCTCCATTCGATTTACCTATCGGGGGTTTAGTAATCCGTAACAATGCGGGTATTGCAAAAGAGAGCATGGGGGTGATGCGTTTGCACGAGCTGGCTAATGAAACAGGAAATATTATTGAAGCATATCCCGCAGCTAAAATTCAGAAAAATGTGGTGCAGCAACGTCCGTTTTCGCTGATAGATACATCAGCTGTTTATCGAATTATAAACAACAATAGCGGGGAGGCTATGCTTGCCGCAGAAGGCACCATCAATGTGCAGCTTTCTTCAGCCGCTGTTAGCGACAGTGCCGATTTGTGGAAGGTAAATTTTGAGTACCCATACAATTACACTTTCCTGAATTTGAAGACCAAACAGTACATGGAAATTTTCAAAATATACACACTTGGCGATTACGGAGATGAAGATTTACCCATTTATTATGTGGAACAAAAAAGTAACTGGGCCGATAAAACAGCTTTACCACATTGGTTTTTAAGCACGGTAGAGGGAAGTGATTCTGGTCTGTTTCAAATATATCCGGGCACCAATGAAAAGAAATCGCGCGTTATAAAAAATGGTCATGACGTAGTTTTGGGACTTGCGCAAACGGTTGGTGTTAAAGGTTTTGAACCACCCAGCGAAGCAAGTACCTGGCGTTTCGAACCGGTTTTTCCGGTAGGTATAAGCGAGCCTCAAAATTTACCGGAACTGAAATGCTATCCCAATCCTGCACAGGAGTTTTTACAGCTTTCTTTTAGCTCAGCCATAAAAAACGATACAACAATTGAATTCTACAACTTAAACGGAATATGCCTGAAAAGCTTAATTCTCGATTCAGGTACGGTAGACGAAACCATCCACTTAAACGGCTTTTTACCGGGAGTTTACCTCTTGAGGGCCAGTTCTGAAAATCGTTCCTCAACCTTAAAATTATTAGTAGAAAGGTAAAAAATAGTACCAACAAAGAAAACTAATCAAAGGGTACCACTAAAATTTTCTCCAGATTTAAACTGATACGTTCTTTGCCTTTGGCTTTGAATAAGGCCGTAAAATAAACGCCTTCCTTTAAATGCCTGCGGGTAAACTCCTTTAGCTTTTCAGGGTTGGTAAAATATTCTACTGTGGCTATAACGCCAATGTCGTGGTTCGAGAAAAAGAAAAACTGTTCGGTATTATTTGGGCCAGGTATGCGCGACACAAGGGCAAAATCGGTTTCGGTATTGGAACTGTTGGTATAAAACACCGTATCGGGAATTTGCGGATGTCCTGCAAACAAAACTTCGTTATCACTAATTTTAAAGTATTTATTGGCCTCGTTAAACAAGTACGAGAAATCTTTCTGGTCTTTTAAGCGGCCCACGTAAATGGTATTTCCCTTTTTTATATCTGAAAACGAGGCACGTGTGGCGTATTTTATCTCAAAATCCTTGTTCCAGCCTGTGAAGAAACGCGATAGAGCATGCGTTGCATTTTCTGCCATTCGTGTGGCGTAATTATAGTCTGTGGGACTGGTAAGTGTTCTTAATTCAGGTTGTTGTTCAAGTAGCTTGTAATACTCGTCTAAACTGTTTATGCTAAAATCGCGGGTCCAGCCACTTAAACCCGAAATGGTTTTTCCTCCATAGCCAAATGCATCGCCAATGTACAAATGGGTAGTTTGTTTGTTTTTAAAAAAGGCTTTCCATAATTTAGGCACCGGGCCAGAGTGTTGCAAAATACCGAAGGCTATCAGTACAAAAATCAATAATATGTAGGGTAGAAAGGCTTTTATTTTCGGAAAACTTTTGGGAGCTGATTTTTTTCCAATTTCTGCAAAGCGAATGCCGTATTGGCCCTTATCGATAATTATTTGCCATTCATCTTCAGCACCTTCGCTGGTATAATAATGGGCCAGTTTTTTTCTCAGGTTGTAAATATTGACCCGAACCCGAGGATTACTTTTTTCAGTGTCTGCCTGCCCTCCAAAAAACTCGAGGTCAATCACACTTTCTTTCAAAGGGCGATTTTCAATTTCAGCTTGCACCAGATAACGCAAAATAGCCATGCTTGTGGGGGCATTTTTAAAGGTCTCACTTGAAATTACCTTTTCTGTTATTTCTATTTTCTTCTCTTTTGAAAGCATGCCTCTGTTTTCTTTCGGTTAAGTCTCGAAAACCCAACAATAATAACCGTTATAGCTACCGTTAAAGCAGCGTTAAAGGTAAGTATTTTAATCCAATTAGCTACCTTTAAAATCAAATCTGTAAAAATCAAATAAAACATAAATCATGATAAAAAAAAGCCGAAATCTTATACTCATTGCAGTACTTCTTTTCTTGTGTTATTTGGGCGTTGCACAAACACCTAATAAGGTATTTACCAAAAAAATATACCTGTCGGGAACCGGGAAAGACGATATGGTAGAGTGGGACTTTTATTGTACTGATGGCCGAAATAGTGGCGAGTGGACAAAAATAGGAGTACCCTCGTGTTGGGAATTGCAAGGATTTGGAAACTATAATTACGGGCAGGATTTACCTCTGGAAGACCGTGCTAGCGAACAGGGTTTGTACAAACATAAATTTGTAGTTCCGGAAGAGTGGAAAAACAAAGAGGTAAAAATTGTTTTTGAAGGCGTAATGACTGATGCTGAGGTGAAAATAAATGGTAAACCTGCCGGCGATGTACACCAGGGGGCATTTTATGAGTTTAAATATTCCATCTCGGACTTACTGGCCTACGGAAAAGAGAATGTGTTGGAGGTAAAGGTAAGCAAGGTATCGGCAAACGAATCGATAAACTGGGCAGAACGAAAGGCAGACTTTTGGGTTTTTGGAGGCATTTTCAGACCCGTGTATTTACAGGTATTGCCAAAAGAACATATTGCGCGGGTGGCAATTGATGCCAAAGCCGATGGACAAATATCTGCCGATATTTTTATTGATGCCCCTAAAGCCGAAACAGTCACGGCAACATTAAGCACCTTGGATGGTAATCAGCAGGCAGAACTGCCTCTTTTGGAACTGAAAAAAACTGAAGGAAAATGGACGCTTCGCACAAAAGCTGAAAACATAAAAAGCTGGAATCCTGAAAGTCCGAATTTATACGAATTGGTTTTTTCGCTGAAGGATAAAAAAGGAGCGATTTTGCATCAACACGCACAACGAATTGGTTTTCGGACTGTAGAAGTGAGAGAGGCCGATGGAATTTATGTGAACGGACAACGTATTAAATTTAAAGGCGTAAATCGTCATTCGTTCTACCCGTCCTCCGGAAGAACAACTTCAAAAGCTTTGAGTATTGAGCATGTACAAATGATGAAAGATATGAATATGAATGCTGTTCGTATGTCGCATTACCCACCGGATGTGCATTTTCTTGATGTTTGCGATTCGCTGGGCTTGTTTGTAATCGATGAGGTTTGTACCTGGCACAGTCCAGCTTTAGATACCGAGGTGGGCAGAAAGATTGTGAAAGAAACCGTGGTGCGCGATGTCAATCATCCTTCCATTTTACTGTGGGCAAATGGCAACGAAACCGGATGGAATACTGAGTTGGATGACGATTATGCGATTTGGGATATTCAACAACGTGAAGTCATTCATCCCTGGAATATTTTCAGAAAAACAAACACCTTGCATTACTTTAATTACCATGCTTTTGCAAACGATGGCCCTTTTACTGATAAAATATTTTTTCCAACCGAGTTTTTGCACGGTTTGTATGATGGGGGCCACGGTGCAGGCCTGGATGATTATTGGCAACAAATGTGGAATATGCCTACAAATGCCGGTGGCTTTTTGTGGGACTTTGCCGATGAAGCGGTGCTTAGAACCGATAAAGATGGCGTGTTGGATACGGATGGGAACCACGCTGCTGATGGAATTGTTGGGCCTTACGGTGAAAAAGAAGCAAGCTATTTTACCATAAAAGAAGTGTGGTCGCCAATTTACATTGAAAACCGTTTTATCCGAAACGATTTTAATGGTATTTTCAGAATTGAGAACCGCTATCATTTTACGAACCTTTCGGCCTGCAAGATGATAGCCAGGTGGGTGAAGTTTAAGGGGCCGGAAAGTAATGGGCAACCGGAGATTATTGCAGAAAGCCATATTGAACTGCCGGACCTGGAACCCGAAACGAAAGGGAAATTCAAAGTTGGCCTGCCGGAAAACTGGAAATCAGCTGATGTACTTTATTTAACAGGAATTAACCCACAGGGAAATGAGGTGTTTACCTGGTCGTATCCTGTTCAAACGCCCAAAGCTGTTAATTCCAAATTAATACACCTCGCAGGAAATAACGAAATTAAAACTCTTGAAAGTGGTGATAATCTTGTAATTACGGCAAATGGTTTTGAGTATACATTTTCAAAAAAAACCAACATTCTGCAGCAGGTGAAAAAGGATGGGAGAGTTGTTCCGCTTGCCAATGGTCCCATGATATTAAATCACAAGGATAAGATAGACACCCTGTACGTTAATGAGCTGAAAGACAGAACGGAAGTTGTTTTGGTTTATAAAGAAGCAGACAAATCTCCGGCCTGGGCTTCGCATAAAGAATTGAGTGCTGATGTTATAAAATGGACGGTGTATCCCAACGGAACGCTTAATCTTTACGTTGAAATTAAAGGGAAACGTATTGTAGATGGCTATAAAGGAATAACATTTACTTATCCGGAAGAAGAAGTGGCCGGAAAGAAGTGGCTGGGAGATGGCCCATATCGTGTTTGGCGTAACCGCATGAAAGGAACAAAATTCCGGGTTTGGGAAAACGATTACAACAATACTGTCACCGGGGAGTCTGGTTTTGTTTATCCTGAATTTAAAGGATTCTTTTCGCGTTTGTATTGGGCAAAAATTAAGGGTAAAAACAACAATGGTTTTACGGTTTACTGTAATAGCTCAAACGTTTTTCTGAGAATGCTAACTCCTCAGGCTTGGACCGACCCAAAACGAGCAACGCCGGTAATGGATTTCCCTGAAGGAAATATTTCGTTTGTTTTTAATATTCCAGGTATCGGTACAAAATTTCAAACAGCTGAAACATCAGGGCCGCAAGGACATGCTGAAAATTACTTTGGCAATTACGACGACCCGCTTGTAATTGATTTAACATTTGAGTTTTAGTAAAATTAAGAGAGTACTGACACGAATTTGTGTCTGGAAAGCAAAAAGTACAGGTATGCATAATAAAATTTATTGGATAATTCTATTTAGTCTGTTAGCAGCAGCTTGTGAACAAAAGAAGGAAACTACTAACGCCGGTGAAAACCTTGTTACCGAAGATTTTCCTTTTCATATTTCGTATGAGAAACCAGACCGCCCGCTAAGTGCGGCAGTGGAGCGAATCTATGATGCATACGAACACATTCGCCCTGAAGCAACGGAATTGTATTCGCAATTTAGATACACCAAATTAAATGGCTTCGATTACAACGGTGGCGACGGAACCATTACCCGCCGCGACCCATCGAAAGTAATTTTCGACAACGGAAAATACTATGTTTGGTATACCGGTCGTAAATCGCCTGTAAAACCGGTTGGAATGTCACGCGCAAAAGAAGCCACTGATGTAATTCCTTCGGCTGATTGGGATTTAGCCGATATCTGGTATGCTACTTCCGAAGACGGTTTTACCTGGGAAGAGCAAGGCATTGCCGTTCCGCGTCCGCCAAAACCACAGCCGGGCTGGCGCTCGGTTACCACCACCGATATTCTGAAATTTAAAGGAAAATATTACCTGTACTTTCAGGCATTTATGGAGGCCAGTGGTTTACGTGGCGATTTTTGTCCGGTATCGGTAGCGTGGGCAGATACACCTGATGGTCCCTGGCATCACACGGGCGAGATTGTAATTCCCAATGGCCCCGAAGGTTCGTGGGATCAGTATTCCATTCACGATCCATATCCGCTGGTACACGATGGTAAGATCTACTTGTACTACAAAGGCGATTTTGATAAACGCCCCGAGTTTAATCCTTCGAAAATACGAATGCAGGGTTTGGCCATTGCCGAAAACCCGCTTGGTCCTTTTGTTAAACATCCTTTGAATCCTGTAATTAATTCGGGGCACGAAACTACATTGTTCCCCTTTAAAGAGGGCGTTGCAGCAATTGTTCAACGCGATGGACAGGAGCACAACTCCATTCAATATGCAAAAGACTGGGTGAACTTTGAGATTGCAGCCATTACCGAATTATTGCCGGTTGCAGCAGGTCCTTTTGTGCCTGATGCATTTACCGATACAAAAAACGGCCGTGGAATTACCTGGGGGCTTTCGCACGTTATAAATGCCGGAGGAAATTGGAGGCACACAATTTTGGTGCGTTTTGATTGCGATTTGAGCCAGGATGTGGACGACCAGGACATGAAAGGCCATTACCTGAATTACAGCCCCGAATATTTATACAAACACGGCTTAATTGTCAAGCAAAAAGAAAGAATCAGACAACAAACTGAGGAACTTTAAAACAATCAGTAATCATGAAAATAAATAGACACACCATAGTTATATTGTGTTTAATTACAGGTGTTTCATGTATTCTACCTGAAAATAATCAGGTAAAAGAATTCGAACCAACTTTCGAATCACTCTCCAAACACAAAGCAGCACCCGAATGGTTAGCCGATGCCAAACTGGGCATGTATTTCCACTGGGGGCCATACAGTGTGCCTGCCTATGGTAGCGCCTGGTACCCGTGTAACATGTACATAAAGGGCAGCGATGTAAACAAATTTCACGAAAAGAATTTTGGGCCGATAGAGGAGTTTGGATACGAAGACTTTATTCCCATGTTTACTGCCGAACATTTTGATGCTGAGGATTGGGCTGATTTATTTCAAACAACAGGAGCAAAGTTTGCTGGTCCTGTAGCACAGCACCACGATGGTTTTGCCATGTGGGACAGCAAAGTAAATCCATGGAATGCGCTTGAAATGGGGCCCAAACGCGATATTGTTGGCGAGTTGTTCGAGTCGCTTCGAAAAAGGGACATCAAAACAATTGCAACTTTTCACCACGCCCGCAACGGCCAGCGAAATGCCAATACACCGGAATATTGGGGAAGAAACGGTTTTAACAGCCACTATCCGTACCACCCCGATTTGCCAACCGCCACCACCGACCCAAAATTGCGTAAGCTTTTCGGGAATTGGGAAAACATCGAAGATTTTAACCAATACTGGCTCGACCAGGTGGAAGAAGTGGTGGATAAATACCATCCCGATATTTTATGGTACGACTCGTGGTTAAACATGATTCCTGAGGAGAAAATAAATGAAATGCTTGCCTACCATTTTAACAGCGGGCTTAAAAACAAACAGGAAGTGGTGGTTTGCAGCAAACACCAGGATATTCCGTTGGAAATTGGCATTGACGATTTGGAGCAGGGCGGCCGACGCGATATTTATCCCTTACCCTGGATGACCGACATAACCTTAAGCCAGAGCAAATGGATGCATGTGGAAGGCGAACAATATAAAAATGCAGCCCTTGTGGTTAGAAACATGATTGATGTGTGGAGTAAAAACGGAACAGTTTTGCTGAATATTTCACCTCGAGCCGATGGTGTAATTAACCAGGAACAGCGCGATATTTTGAAAGAAATTGGCGATTGGATGAAAGTGCACGGCGAAGCTGTTTACGGAACACGACCATTCAAAATATTCGGTTACGGTACTGCAACTGCCGATGATGCTTCGCACGATGGGCAATCGGCAAAAGTAAAATACACCGCCGATGATGTGCGTTACACCGTGGCCAAAGATGAAAAGGCGATGTATGTTTTCTTTTTGGGAGTGCCCGAAGCCGGAAAACAAATAAAAATGCGTGCTATCGGTGGGTTTCACCGTAACCTGCCACCTTCGCCAATTAAAAACATAAAGCTATTGGAAACGGGGCAGAATATTGAATGGAAATTAACACCACAAACTTTGTTGATTAACATGCCTGAGGTGGAGTATAATCCGATTGCTTCTGTGTTGAAGTTGGAATTGGAATAACAAAGAACTTTCATAAAACCATAATTTCACGACAAAAGCAGTAGTATTTACTGCGAATAGGTGGATGCTATGCGCGACATATAAATTTCTCCCTGTACTTCCATCAAATTTACAACCTATAGTTTTTCCAAATAAACAAGAATTTTGTTCTGAACCAATAAATCTATAATGATTCAGAAAAAGGAACTTCTACGCCTAAAAGCTGATTTGCCGCAATTTAATTTGCACAAGCTGAAACGCTATGTGCCAAAAAGGAAAACAGAGTGGGTTCTTTACTTCTAAAATAATTGAATAACGGGTAAAATACGAATGTCTAAAAATACGAATGAGCATGAAAAATATATTCAAACTAATACTTATGTTTCTTGTTTCGTTTCTGGTAACAAGCGCCAAAGCTCAAACAACTCCTTTCCTGAATATTATGGACTTTGGAGCAAAAGGAGATGGTTTTACCGACGACACTCCGGCTTTATTAAAAGCCATGGAAGCTGCAACCAAATCAGAGGGAACGGTGTATTTTCCACACGGAAATTATTGCATCCATCCGGTTGAAGTGCCAAGCCATATCACGCTTTTGGGGTACTCGGCCTGGAGTTATGCCAACAAAGACAAAAAAGACGATGATTTTATAGGTAAAACAATTTTAACCGCACTTTCGGGCGATGCACGTGCTTTGCTCGACTTGGGGAGCAACCGTGGCACACGCATTTTCGGCTTAACGCTCGATGGTAAAAATATTGGAGAAGGAATGCACGGAATTTATTGTCGCCATTTGGGATGCGAACAGAATAATTGCATTGAAGATTGCCGCATTCAGAATTTCAGTGGCTCAGGAATCCGCCTGGAACGTTCGTGGGTATTTTCGGTACGCCGAAATTTGCTGATGTTTAATGGCGAACACGGAATTGACCTGACTGGTGGCTATGATGGCTGGGTTATCGACAACCAGCTAACCGCTAACAAAGGCTACGGACTGTTTGCCCGAGGTAAGGCCAAAGAGGGCATGAGCGAAGAACAAATTAATGACCTGAAGTTTTTTGGAACAGCATCGGTAATGGTAACTGCCAACCGCATTGAATGGAATAAAAAAGGAGGTATCTACCTAAATGGCTCAAACTCCATGCAAATTACGGGTTGTGCCATCGACCATAATTTTGGCCCCGGCTTAAAAATATCAAATGGAACAGCGCACACGGTTTCAGGGAATTTATTCCGCAGCAGTGGCGTTGATGCCAAAGGCGATGAGTGCTCACAAATTTGGCTCGAAAACGTTAAAGGTGCATCGGTAACAGGCAATAGTATTTGGGGCTGGTACAACCGCAAAGAATACAAATTTTCGTACCCATATCCATTTTACGGAATTATTGCAAAGAATTTGAAAGGTTGCGTGATTACACAAAACGCCATGTACCACAGCTCAAGCAAAGAAGGCGTTAGCGACCGCGGAGGAAATGAAAGTTCAATAATAAAGGATAATGCCTATGTTAAGCCTGAAATTGAAGAGACAGAAGGTGGTTTTAGGGTGATAAAATAAATACGATAGTTATGAATAAAACAGTTGTTATACTATTGGCCTTTCTTGCTTGCCAGTTATTTGGAAAAATTGCCGAAGCGCAACAACCAAATGTGTTGTACATACTAACCGACGACCACCGCTACGATGCTGTGCGTGCATTTAACCAGATGTTGCACGGCCGCGATATGAGTGAATTGGGCTATGTGGAATCGCCACAAACCGACCGGCTAACAAAAATGGGAACCACCTTTATAAATACCTATTGCCAGGCACAGGGCTGTGCTCCATCACGTGCGTCTTTGCATTATGGTCGCTATCCGTTTCGCTCGGGCGTTTACGAATTTGAATACCATAACAATAATGCCGGGCACTGTCAGCCTACTTTACCTGAACAAATGGCAGACTTAGGTTACCAAACTTTTCATGTTGGCAAATTGGGCGTTCGTATAAAAACCGTAGAAAACGGTCGGGTAAAACCACATCAGATTTACCAAACCGACATAAAGTTTAAAACCATGCATTTAGACGGATTTACTGCATGGGGAAAGGATAACTTTACCGAAGTTGATGGCAAAAAGCTGGAAGAGCCAATCAGAAATATGAACTTTTTTGTAACGCCTGACGGCAAATTTCAATACAATTCATTTCAACTGGAGAAGGAGCGTCCGGAGTTGGCAGGAAATACTGAAAAAGCTTTTAAAAAGTATGACATCCTTCGTCATTACAACAAAAAGAAACCAAAGAAAATGGATACCGGAATGATTATTTCCGGTGTAAGTTCACGTCCGGCAGGTGAAAACCGCGATGGTTTTTACACTTCTGTTTTAGCTGATTATTTGAAAACTGAAAATGAAAAATTCACTATTGGTTCGCAAACGGTTGATGGTGTAAACCCTTCGAAACCAATATTTATTCATCTGGGTTACGATTTTCCGCATACGCCAGTTTTACCACCGGCCGATTACCGTGCGCGTTTTCAAAAGCATAAATACAAAGTGCCACAATACAGCCAAAAGGAATTTGATTCCATGGCCAAACAAATGCAAAAGCAGGTTGAGGCAGGTTTTTCCGACCATTATTCCGATGAAGAAAAGCAAAAGTTTATTCAGGATTACTACGCCTTTTGTGCGTATGGCGACGATTTGGTGGGCAAGGCAGCCGATGCATTTATCGAATACAGCGAAAAACACAAGCAGGAATGGATGATTATTTATGTGCATGGCGACCACGGCTGGAAATTAAACGACCACGGTTCGGTATCGAAATTCACGCCCTGGGATGTGGATTGCCACAATCCGATTGTTGTGGTTGCGTCGGATAAAAAGCGTTTTCCTGCCGGGAAGGTGGTTACCAATTTTACCGAATTTGTTGATGTGGTACCAACGGCATTGGCAGCAGCCGGAGCGAACCTAAAATCGGATAAATTTGACTATTTAGACGGCTTGGATTTGGCAGCAGTAGCATCGGGCATCGCACCGGTTCGCGATTACGTAATTGGCGAAAGCCATGCGGTTACTGGGCCACGCGCTTTTATTCGTACCAAAGAGTATATATTCTCGATGCAAACCCGCCCCGATAAAACACGAGGAAAAAATATGGAGTGGGCACGTAATGCCACATACGAAGAATTAGACCCTGCTTTGTATCATTTTAGCCAAGACCCGAATGAAGTAAATAACCTGGCCTTTAATGAAGAATACCAGAAAGTCGCTCAGGCAATGAAAGAAAAATTAATAAATATTGTACTTGGCGACAACCGGGTTGAGGTGTGCTGGGGACCCAAAGCTGATGGAACAAAAGTGTACCGCAGCAACTTTGCACCTGGTGCGCATGATTATAAATTAGAGTTGGATTAAACAGATTGAAGCAATCTAAATCATACTGAAACATGAGAGAACTTTTTCTATCAATAACAATACTGTTTAGCCTCCAACTCTCCGCCCAAACCATCTTCGAAGAAAATTTCGATAGCCTGGCAACAGGAACCGATTTAACCACCTTAGGCTACGAACTTTCGCAGAAACCAACATACGACGGAACGGTTACCGTAACGGTTTTTGATGATAGTGGAAACAAAGTTGCAAGAATGCTTGCCAGCCCAAGCGGTTCGGCAGGTATGCAAATAGAAAAAACCATCGATGTTGAAGCACAGGTAATTTATACCTTTGAGATGCTTAGCAAAGGCCCCTACAAAAGGCAACTCAGGGTTTATTCTGAAAATGATGCATTGTTGGCTTCTACTGAAGACTATAAACCATCGACGACTGAAGAAGAAACGCTTTGGAAAAATATGTCGCTTACCTTTCTAAGCGATGCAACTACAACAAAGGTTAAAATAGCCCTCCATCATTATTGGTCGGGCACCATTGATATGGACAGTATAAAAGTGACCAAAATTGGTGAGCCAGGTTCGCAAACATCGTATTACTTAAGCAGCAGCGAAGGCGATGATAGCAACGACGGAACCATAAATAATCCATGGAAATCGCTTGATAAAATCAGCTCGGCATTTCTCTTTCCGGGCGATTCGGTTCTATTTAAACGTGGCGACCGCTTCGATGGACATTTTGTGGTAAATGGCTCCGGAAATGAAGAAAAACCGATTTTGATTACTTCGTATGGCGAGGGTGATTTACCAATCATTACAGGCCAGGTTGGCGAAGCCGGTGGTGGCGATTACCAGGAAGCAATTCTGGTGGAAAACAAAGACAATCTGATTTTTGATGGGCTGGAGATTCAAAACGAACGCATTATTTCGCGGAGCGGAGTTTCCGACACCGATGCTTACGGAATATATGTGAAAAATTCGGGAACCAAAGTGATGAATAACCTGCTGTTCAGAAACATGACTTTTAAAAATGTATTTGCGGCTGAACCTATGCTCAACCCTGAAGATTTTGACAAAATTCAGGTTTCGGGTTTAGCTTTTCATTCAACAAAAAATACCGAAACAGGCAAGGAGAAAAATATAAACGGCATTGAGGTTAAAGATTCCTATTTTGGAAATTTGCAACGCCTTGGAATCAAGTTTTCGCACAGTGGAGGCAACGAGGGAATTGGCAACGACTCCATTAACCGCAACATGAATATTCATATACATAACAACGAATTTTATTACAATGGTGGAACGGGAGTACTTCCCAACGGAACCTATAACTGTTTAATCGAAAACAATATTTTCGACCACCCGGGCGCTGATATTGACCCACGAATGCCGGCTCGTGGAAGCGCCATTTGGAACTACAAAGCCATAAATACCATTATGCAATACAATACTGTAATAAGTGCGAATGGTTATTTAGATTCATACGGAATTCATATTGATAAACACAATAAAAACACCTTTGTACAATACAACTACATGGTGGATTGTATTGGCGGATTTGTTGAAATCCTGGCTAACAATACAAACGCGGTTTACCGTTTTAATGTAAGTGTAAATAGCGGTTACCGCTATTCAAGTGGGGTTTCTACCTGGAAAGCGGGCAGTAGTACCATTTATATTTATTCCGACCGCTGGACTGAAGAAAATCAGGCAGGTTTGATGTTAAGCGATGGGGTTTATGTGTACAATAATACCGTAGTAATGGATTATGCTTTCGAAACCACCTTTAATGTGGATGCCAAAAACATGTTCATTTACAACAATATTTTTTCGTCAACCAACGGTGCAAAAATGGGCTACCTCGAATGCCGGGTAAGAGAAAACGACACGCCATTTACAATGCAAAATAACCTCTACGAGGGCGATGTAAACCCGGCCTGGATTGAATACGATACGAATCCAATTTCTGGAGCTTCGGAGTTTAAAGGGGTAGGCACAGACAAAATGGCCTATTACCTAAACGAAAACAGCGACGCAATTAATGCCGGAGTTGCTATAAGCGGTCCGGTTGTGCCAAATGCCGGTTATGGTGTATTTATAAATATTCCCCCTTACCCAACTGTCGATTTTTACGGAAATGCCATCGACCTTTCGTCGGGCACCCCAAATATTGGTGCATGTAATACCAAAGACGGAATTGTGGGCTTAAATTCAATAATTGAAGATGATTACGATTGGTTGATTTATCCCAAGCCGGCTGATTCAAGCATCCATTTTGTTCACAAAGGAGACATATTTGGTGAAATGCAAATTTCGCTTGTAAACCTTAAAGGACAGGTTGTACAAACCGAACTCAAAAAACTCTTAGTTAACCAAAACGAATTTAATTTACAGTTGAACACGAACCTCCAAAACGGAATTTATATTGTGAATATTCGCGGCAATGAAAGAGCTTATAGCAGGCGAATCCTCTGGCACAAATAGAAGTGAAGGAAAGAATAAAGAATAAAAAAACGAACATAGTACTTATGCAAAACCTGAAAATAAATATGGAACTGTGTATGCACTGCGACATTTGCATCACAGTTTGTGCAAAAGTAAATGCCATCTCGAAAGTGAATAACGTTTATGTGCTCGATAACAACAAATGTGAAAAATGTGGAGCCTGCGTAAACATGTGTGTTGTGCAGGCTATTGAGGAGGTTTAGGTTGATTATGCCTCCTCCTGTAATGGTTTTTGATTGTTGAGTATTTGTTTAAAATAATAATATGTTTTATAGCATAAGGATTCAATGTAAAGAGATGATTTTTTTTTAAAAGTTTGTGTCTCTTTAATTAACAACCAAATAATTAATGTAAACTCATTTTTATTTTAATTGCTATGAAATTAAATACTTTAATTCTCTTATTGTTACTTGTCAATATTGCCAACGCACAAGTAAAGAAAGAATATCTTAATTATGATTACTTTAATCACTCATATCAATACCTGAACAAAGATTATAGTATAACGATTCAAGATTCAGTATTTCAACGATTTGTAAAAGAATTTAAATTTATACCCGAAAGAATTAAATCTTATAACGATTCACTATCTGTAATTCTTTGCGGTGAATTTGGAAATTGGGATCAGGTACGAATAGCCAAACATCGGATAACATTTTCCTGGCAAAGATTAGGCTATATTTTGTGGATGAGTGCAGAAGAATCCGAAGAATTTGGTAGACACCAGTCTTTCATTCATCCTTACAGCCTGTATAAACATATTATATATCAGGAAGATAAGTGGAGTTCAGACACAAAACGGCTAATTAGAAACCTACGAGATGAAGTAGCAGCAGTAACTAACATCCAAGAGATTGATAAATTGGAGACAAAAGAGCTTTTAAAATTATCACTCATCCATAGTCCTGACCGAATTAAAGATTATGCTAAATTTAAAAGTGAGAATTCACAATGTACAGGGAAAGGTTGTGGTAGAGAAGATTGTTGTAAATAGAAAAGTTAAAGCTAAATTTTTATGAAAAATATTTAAACTTAATATTGTCAATCCTTAAACAAATAATCGTTGAATTTTATTAATTAATAAGCACCTATTCAACGGTTTTTTGTTTACATCCTTTTTCCCTTTTTTGCCTTTGTTGTCATATTTTTTATAAGTGTATTTGCTGAATTTATAACAGATATAGATTGAGGTGAATATAAATCAATAAAATGCCACAAAGCAGTGGTTTTGTGCGCTTACAGGAGAGTTTCCCAAAGAAGAAAAGCTGGTGTTTCCATGCAAATATGGATTTTGGGAATATCGGCCGTGGCGAAATGAGGCCGATACAGTTTTGATTATTCGGGGTTTGAAAAATACTGATTTAGCAAAATAGGAGAGTGAGCAATTTGATTTATCAAAATTAATTCTATCAAAAGTACTAATGCAAAACCTGGAAATAAATATGGAACTGTGTATGCACTGCGACATTTGCATCACAGTTTGTGCAAAAGTTCATGCCATTACAAAAGTGAATATCGTTTATGTACTCGATAACGACAAATGCGACAAATGTGGAGCCTGTGTAAACATGTGTGTTGTGCAGGCTATTGAGGAGGTTTAGGTTGATTACAACAACTTCTGAACGGGCCTGTTCGCTTTGCTCGTGTGCTAATGGTTTAGGTAGTAGTATTTCATGGTCTCAGAGCCATGGGTTTTCTATTTGTTGCAGCAGCTTAATTGGCCCAACTCAAGTTTATACACCCCTATTTTAAGGCTAAAAGCCCACTTTTAAGACAGGTTTTTAGCCTTATCTTGCGTTGATTTAAAACCTAATCGTATGCTAAATTTTTTGATAAAAAAACGCAAGCAAATCTTATTATCTAATGTCGTTTTCAAGTGTGGCAGTCGTTACACAACTAAACTCATACAAACATTGTCATTCTGTGCATTGCGAGGAATCTGTTCCAATTTTCAAAACAATAAAAACAAAAAATATGAATACAAAAATACCACTAATTCTATCCTTACTTATACTGAGTTCGTTGTTCACCACAAATGCGCAACAATTCTGGAAAGACAAACAAGTGTACACCGTAGGTACGCAAGCTCACGCCTGCACGCATTATATTTACGCCGATGTATCATCCGCATTGGAAGGTGATTATAAAGCATCGCCGTATTATAAAGATCTTGCCGGTGACTGGAAGTTTCACTGGGCCGAAACGGTGGCAGAAAAACCCGAAGATTTTTACTTGCCAAGGTATACCGTTGATGATTGGAAAACGATTCCTGTTCCTGCTTGTTGGGAACGTCATGGTTACGGTGTTCCTTCGCACCGTGGGTTGGGAATGCGTGTTAAAGAGGAAAGTATATTAATTCCTGCAGTGCCGGAAGAGGACAATCATGTGGGAAGCTACCGAACATCTTTTACGGTTCCTGAGGGTTGGAAAGACCGACAAACTTTGCTTCATTTTAATGGCGTATCAAGTGCCTTTTACCTTTGGATAAACGGTGAATTGGTGGGTTATGATGAGGATGCCATGACCAGCTCGGTTTTTGATATTTCCAAATATCTGAAAGAGGGTGAAAATACCTTGGCAGTGCAGGTTTACCGTTGGACAACAGGCAGCTACCTCGAATCGGGCGATACCTGGACTTTTAGCGGAATTTTCAGGGATGTGTTTTTACAAAGTCGTCCCCTGGTTCAAATCAAGGATTTTTTCCTTACCTCCGATTTGGATGAAACTTACACCAATGCCTCGTTTAACGCCAAAATTAAACTCAACAATTTTAGTCAGGCGGTTCCTAAAAACTATGCTGTGGCTGTTGCTATTTATGACGATGCCGGTAAGCTGGTTTCCGAATCGGGCAACAAAAGCCCCAAAGTAGGTTGGCGCATGGGAAACCTGGGAGCAGAAACCATACTTGAATATTCAACAAATATTGAAGGCCCCAAACTCTGGTCGGCTGAATTTCCTAATTTGTATACGGTTGTATTGACTTTATTCGATGCGGATGGAAAAACAGTGGAGGTAACACAAAGCCAGTTTGGTTTTCGTAAAGTAGAAATTAAAGATTTACAAGTCCACATCAACGGGAAGCCCATAAAAATTAAGGGCGCCAATCGCGGCGAATCGCACCCTGAAACCGGGAAAACCCTGAGTGAAGCATCCATGATTCAGGACATTGTTTTAATGAAACAAAACAACTTTAACGCGGTGCGGTCCAGTCATCACCCAAACGACCCTCGCTGGTATGCGCTGTGTGATAAATACGGTTTGTATGTAATGGATGAGGCGCTGGAATCGCCCGATTATTTTATACGCGGAAATGGCTTGCCCGGAAGCGATATCAGTTGGATGGGTGCAGCTTTAGATCGTGTGGTAGCCATGGTGGAGCGTTCTAAAAATCACCCTTCCATTATTTTTTGGTCCTTGGGAAATGAATCGGGTTTTGGGCAAAATTTTGCGTTGATGAGCGATTACATTCGCCGCTTCGACCCAACACGCCCCATTTCGTACGACGGCCGCGAGACCGATTGCTGGGAGGTGAAAGACTATTTTGATATGAACAGTTCGATGTATCCGTTTATTGAAGATGACCCGGAGCAAAAGCACTGGAAATTATTGACATTTTGGGCCGAACCAAAATATGAAAAGCCCTACATTATGATAGAGTACGCCCATGCGCAAGGTAACGCAATGGGTAACTTTGCCGAGTATTGGCGTGTGGTTGAACGAAATCCTTCGTTTGTAGGTGGATACATCTGGGACTGGGTAAACCAAACCTATAATACCGAAATGCCTGACGGACGAATCCGCCAAAGTCATAAACTGGACTACCACAAGGTAGACACGATGGCAGCAGGCAAAAACTTCTCAAAATATAAGTACACCGGTAACGAATGTGCCAAAGGAGCAGTTTTTGCCGACCGTACAGAGAAACCGTTTATGCCCGAACTAAAAAAAGCGCAGCAGTACATTGCCATTTCTGCTGATGAAAGTAAAAACAACCTGTTTCGCATTAAAAACAATTACTATTTCACAAGCCTCAACGATTTTGTTGGAAGCTGGATCATACGTATGGATGGTGTTCAGGTAAAACAAGGAGAAATTCCGGCACTCAACTTAAATCCAAATGAATCGGGAAAATTTGAAGTTCAGTTCCCGAAGTTTAAAGAAGATTCGGAATATACAATTGATTTTAGCTATCGTTTAAAAGAAGATAAGCTATGGGCTGATGCAGGCCATGAAGTTGCCAAAGAGCAAATTGTGTTGCAGAACCGGACGACTTCAGAAGATACAGGCAAAGGAATAGTTGCATTAACTGAAAACGATAAAACCATTAAGGTTGAAGGAAAAGGTTTTGTTGTAAGCTTCGATAAATCATCAGGTACAATTAGCTCCATATTGTCTGGCGGAAATGAACTGATTGCGCAGGATGGAGAGGTGAAAGGTCCGAAATTAAATGTATATCGTTCACCCGTCGAGAACGACAATAAGGATTATAAAATGAGTTGGTTTAAAGCTTCGTTAAATAACTTAAACGAGAAAACAGTTTCGGTAAAAGCGTCACAGCCTGAAGCATCGAAAGTTAGCGTTGCTGTTAGTAAAGAATTTGTTTCTGATTCAGGACGTTTTATACACGAATGTATGTACGAGATTGGCGGTAACGGCAGTGTAAAAATCGATAACAAGGTAATCCCAACAGGTTTTGATGATTTATTGTCGCTGCCACGCGTGGGCTTAAAGTTGGGTTTGGTTGAAGGATTGGAAAAGGTACAATGGTATGGCCGCGGACCCCACGAAAACTATCCCGATAGAAATGAATCGGCACATCTGGGAATATACGAATCAACTGCAAGCGAAATGTTTGTACCGTATGTGGTACCTCAGGAATGTGGCGGACGTTCGGATACACGTTGGTTAAAGTTGGGATTTAAAAACGAAAAGAAACCGGTAGTTCACATCCAATCGGATAAGCCTTTCCAGTTTTCGGCTTTGCATTACGATGCTACCGATATGGACAAAGCCAGCCGACCTTCTTTTATGAACCCCAGAAAAGAAACGATTTTATGTGTCGACGCTGAGATTTTAGGGCTTGGAAATGCAAGTTGCGGACCACCTCCGTTAAGCCGGTATCTGCTTCCCGTAAAAGAATACGCATTTAGTTTTACAATAAAAGTGGTACAAGAATAAATACATAACAACCGGTTAAGTCGGCCACCGAGGCGTAAGGAAAAGGTTTCATTTCTTATCATAGTTTAAGGATTTTCGAGAATATGCACGATACCTTTGTACTGGATATTTACCAGACATGAGATATGAAAAGAAAAGACTTTATGCTTAAAATGCTGGCAGCTTTGCCTGCAACCTCAATTGCTATGAATTTAACTGAATTAAAAACACTCGCCGGCTCGTTGGAAGCTACCCCAAAAATGCCGGTACTTTTTTTGGGACATGGCAGCCCCATGAATGCCATCGAAGAAAACAAATTTGTACAGGGATTTCGAAAAATATCGAATGGCATCGAGAGTCCAAAGGCAATTTTGTGTATTTCAGCGCATTGGGAAACGCAGGGGACAAAGGTTACGGCCATGCAAAATCCACGAACTATTCACGACTTTGGAGGTTTCCCTAAAACCTTGTATGAAGTGCAGTACCCGGCACCTGGTAATCCGCAGCTGGCGAAAGAAGTTAGCGAAATCAGCAAAACTTCTGGCATACAACTGGATGAGAGTTGGGGCCTCGATCATGGTGCATGGTCGGTAATAAAACACATGTACCCCCAAGCTGATGTTCCTGTAATTCAGCTGAGCCTTGATTACGCCAAAACACCACAGCAACACTACGAACTGGCAAAGGAATTGACACCGCTTCGTTCAAAAGGCATTTTAATTGTGGGCAGCGGAAATCTGGTGCACAACCTGGGGGCAATCGACTGGCGCAAATTAAACGAATCTTACGCTTTTGACTGGGCAAAAGAGGCCAGTGCAAAAATGAACCGCTTTATTTTAAATGGTGATCACCAGAATCTAATTGCTTACAAAAAACACGGTAAGGCTTTTGAATTGGCCATTCCAACGCCCGAACATTATTTGCCTTTGTTGTATGTACTGGCATTACAGCAAAAAAACGAAACAGTATACCTTTTTAATGATGAGCCACTTGGTGGTTCGTTAACAATGACTTCGGTTCGGATTGGTTAATAATTAGCGGCTATTTGATGGCCAATTATCCTGAAATAGCTCGCTTTAGTGAAGTAGAATTGGTAACCTTTTATAAACGATTAAAAATAAACACGATATTAATTCTATATTTAGAAGATGAATTCTGGCATCAGAAAATATCGTTTTATGGATGGTTTAAACCATGAGTTTGAACTGCTTGACTTGGGCGAGCGTTTTGAAGAAAAAAGTGCCCTGATGACTGTGCCTCACCGTGCCCAGTTCTACCATATTATTTGGATTGAAAAAGGGAAGGGGACACATTATGTGGATTTTGATCCCATTGAGCTGGAAGATAATATGGTGATTTTTATTCCGTACAACAGTGTAAATCAATTTGATAAAAACGGAACCTACAAGGGCAGGGCTATTATTTTTACCGACGATTTTTTCTCGAAAAACGAACAGGATAACCGCTTTCTTCGCTCAAGTATTTTGTTTAGCGATCTTTACCCAACAGGTATTGTGCGGGTTAATCCACAGTTTTCTGATTTACAGGTGTTTCTGAATGCCATAGAAACCGAATTTTTAAAAGAATACGATCGTGCCCAGTTTCAGATTTTGCATAACATGTTGCATATTTTTTTGTTGCAAGCCGAACGAGAATTACGCAAACAGGGGCATAAAGAACTAAAACCAAGTATAAACCTTGATTATGTTATTCTTTTTAAAGATTTACTGGAGCAAAACTACAGAAAAGAAAAGTCAGTTAATAAATATGCCGCTGATTTGAGTATTTCGGATAAGCAACTGCACAAAGCCACAAAAGCCTTGTTTGATAAAACACCCAAACAGGTAATTGATGAGCGCGTGTTGTTGGAAGCCAAACGACTTGTGGTACACACTGCCTTAAGTATTAAAGAAATTGCCTACGAGTTGGGTTATGACGAGCCAACAAATTTTATCAAATATTTCAGAAAACACACTGGGGTAACGCCTTCTGAGTTTCGCGCTTCCTTCTAATTGCTCCTGTTAACTTGTTTTTTTATCAGTGTTTTGATTGTGCAATGCCGCATGCCCGGGAGAAATCTACCTTACTTGGGCGTAAATTTACCTTTCGCAGATTTTCATTTCCCTTCATTTTTGCATGGTAGAATTTTAGTAACAACAAAATAAATTATCACCATGCAAAAATTAGTATTAACAGTAATTATTCTTGCCACCGTTTTTGCGGCTCTGGCAAACAAAAGCGAAACAGTAATGGAAAAATCAAACAAACAAAAGGTAGCCGAACTTTTAAAAGCGATTGAAACCGGAGCCAAAGCGCCCGTCGCCTACATTAATCACGAAAAGTATATTCAACACAACCAGGCAGTGGCCGACGGCTTGGCTGGTTTTGGCAGTGTAATGGGGCAGCTGCATGAGGCAGCAGCAGCTAATCCGGCGCTAACACCCAAGGTAAACACCGTGCGTATTTTTGAAGATGGCAATTATGTAATTGCTCATACCGAATACAATTTCTTCGGACCAAAAATAGGTTTCGATATTTTTCGTTTTGAAAATGGTTTAATTGTGGAACACTGGGATAACCTGCAGGAAATTGCAACAGAAACAGCATCGGGGCGCACACAAACCGACGGCCCAACAGAAGTGGCAGACCTTAATAAAACAGCAGTAAACAAGCAGTTGGTAGAAAACTTGGTAAATGATGTGTTTTTGGGTGCTGCCCCTGAAAAAATTACCGACTACATATCAACCGAAAAATACGACCAACACAACCCGGGAGTAAAAGATGGTTTGGCTGGTTTAGGCGAAGCGTTAAAGGCATTGGCTGAGGCCGGAACTCAAATGGTTTTTGAAAAAAATCACCTTGTTTTGGGCGAAGGGAACTTTGTGTTGTCGGTATCAGAGGGAGTATTTATGAAAGAGAAAGTTTCATTTTACGACCTTTTCAGAATTGAAAACGGCAAGGTGGTGGAACACTGGGATACCATTGAGAAAATTCTACCTGCCTCGGAAGCCAAAAACAGCAACGGAAAATTTAACTTTTAAGATCAACTCAGTGCTCCGGCAACAAACTCACCCCGTAATTGTATTGCGGGGTGAATGCTGAAGCCTAAGAATAATAAAATGAAACGAGCAGGTAAAACTTTACACCCGAATGGATTAGACCAGCAAATATTAAACATATATTGCATGTATTTGAAATACAGAAGGTTAACTTAATTATGTTCAGATGAAAAAAGTGTTGAGGTTTTTAAAAGAAGCAGAAGTTCAGTACCTGGCCACCATTGGGCTGGATGGAAAACCCAAAGTACGTCCTTTTCAGTTTATGTTTGAAAACGATGGAAAACTTTGGTTTTGTACCGGAAACACAAAAGCGGTTTACAACGAATTGCAAAAGCAACCTTATGTTGAGTTTTGCGCATCAGGCCAAGGAATGTCGTGGATGCGCCTGAAGGCCAAAGTGGTTTTTGCAGACGATTTAGCCATAAAAGCCAAAGTTTTAGAACACAGTACGTTGGTAAAGAGCATTTACAAAACTCCCGATAATCCTTCTTTTGAGGTTTTTTATTTAGCCGAAGCAACAGCAAGCATTTCTGCAATTGGAAAAAGCCCCGAAATCGTTCATTTGTAGCATAGTTGTTACCTTTCGCCCCCTTAATTAGCCGGCAAACAACCCCGCTTTGGGTAGGTAGTTTAATCTATATTTGTTTTTTATGATAACGGTTTTGTGCTACGGACAAATAGGCATGTGCCAACTTAGCACAAGCAATTAAATACCTAATGTGAAAGATATGTGTAGAATGAAGAATGTAATTTTTTGGAGCCTGCTGTTGGTGGCGCAAATGAGTTGGGCGCAGAATGCAGAAAAGCTAATGTTATACCGCACCGATTTTAAGGCTATTTCAGGAGATAATACGGTTTCGGTAACCAGTTACGAAAAAAATAACAAGCATTTTGTTTATGCCGGTGGTTTTAACGACATCGATGTATATGAATTAAACGATGCCGGTGAGCTAACACCTGTCAGTTCGCATGAAATGTACAAGAAAAAAGGGCCTGCGAGAGGAATGGTTGCCGACCGGATTAAGGGTACCGATTTTCTTTTTGTGGCCAACAAGTTTGGCGATGCCATCGAGGTTTTTAAAATTCTTGACTCAGGAGCGCTCCAAAATGTGTTTAAGGTTTTTGATACCGAAGAGACTCACATTGGTATTAGTATTACGCTTCAGGTCGTTCACATGAAAGAGGCTTCGTACCTTTTTGCAGGCGGACTGGAAGAAACCCCGGGTTTGTCGTGCTTCAAAATTCACGACGACGGAAAACTTACACACGTGCAATCGGTAAAGGATGACGAAAAAATTCATACCGATGGTATTATCGGGATGTTTACCCACAAAATTGATGGGAAAACCTATCTGTACACCGGTGGCTTTCAGGATAACGGTTTAAGCAGTTTTAGAGTTTTTGACAATGGAAAATTTAAAAACCTGAATAACATCAGCGATAATACCACCGACCGCTTTCTAACCGGAGCCTATCCGGTAACCGGCGTTAAGATGGGCGAGAATTATTATGTGATAGCTGGCCACAGGCATCATAAATATTATACACGAAAAGGTTTTATCAAAAAAACAGATTTTGTTTACCATGGCGATGCAGTAAGTGTTTTTAAGGTGAACAAAAAAGGCGAACTTGTTCCGCATTCGGTTTTAAAAGACGATGAAAGCACCAAACTCGCCGGACAAACGCGGATTGAAATTGTTTCGTCGGGTGATGAAGAGACAATTTTAGCAGTAGGTACACGCGATGATGCAAGTATTCAGCTGTGCCGGTTAAACAAAGACGGAATTCTTAGTCCTGTAAGCTACCTTGAAACCGGTTATTCCATTTATTACGGACTGAGGTCGCATAAAATTGGTAACAAAAATTTTCTCCTGGCAGGCTCTAATCGAATGGATATGAAAAGAATTGTTGCCTACGAGCTAAAGCCTGAAGAGTTAAATTACTCGGGAAAAGTTTTACGGCATGTGGTGAGCTTTAAATTAAAAAAAGACGCCAATTCAAAATTAGTGAAAGAAGCTTTGGCTGCTTTTGAAAACTTTAAAAATGAAATACCTGAAATTAGCCGTATGGAGTGGGGATTTAACGACAGTACCGAAGGCCTGAGTAAGGGTTTTGACTGCTGTTTTACTATCAGCTTTAACGATATGCACGGGCGCGAAAAATATGTTTTTCATGAGGCGCATTTGCTTGCCGGAAAGAAAATTGTGCCATTGCTTGATGATGTTTTTGTAATGGATTACTGGACGGGTAATTAATTGTTTCGGTTTTTTTTTAGAGAATAGGAAATCGTTGGGCAGGCGTGATGCTAAAAACTTATTGTTTTTAACGCACCTGCCTTTTTTTTGCTTTTAAGCAACCGTAAAAACTTATTTCCGATTTTAAAAAACAGTTACCCGAACAAGCAAAATACAAATCAGGAAAAATAAAACATTCTCTCCCCCGAATTTGCCGATAAATAACCCCAGTAAAACAATCGTGTTTGGCTTATTTTTGAAGGACATTAAATGAACTTTTTGTTATGAATTTGAAAATCACTTGCAGTATTATTTTTATGCTTTTTTCGCTTTTTAGCTGGGCACAGCCTACATTCAAACCCGGACAAGACCCTAAGCCTGAAAGTAAAAAATGGGTTGCGGTAAATTATTTATCTGACGAATTTGAGGGCCAGATTCCCGATTTGGAAAAATGGCAGATTGAGCCAATTGGCAACGACTGGGTGTGGGACGGAAGGCCCCCGGCATTGTTTAAAGCCGAAAATGTAAAAGTAAAAAGCGGAAAGCTTCAGGTAACTGTGGGTAAGCTGGATGAGGTGCTTGAAAAGAACGGTAAAATATTTACACATCAGGGCGGCATTGTTCGGTCGATAAAACCCGGAAACGTTGGTATGTATTTCGAATGTAAAATGAAGGCCAATGCTACCGTAATGTCATCAACATTTTGGTTAATGACAAAATACGACTGTTACAAAAAACTGGAAACTGATATTCAGGAATGTGTTGGCCGAACTACCGAACTTACGCACAGTTGGGCACAAGGCTGGGATAGCATTTTTCACTCAAATGCTATTCACCGACCAACCGAGTGTGTTGAAAAACTGCAGCTTCAGGATGCTGTAAAACTTGCCGTGCCGAACCACCAAAAATTTTATGTGTATGCAGCCTGGTGGAAATCGCCCCATGAAATTCAGTTTTTTCTCGATGGTGAATATCAATACTCCATTAATCCGAAAGTAGAGTGGGATATGCCCGCCTTTATTCATATGGCCATTGAAACGTACGACTGGAATCCGATACCTGCTGAAGGAGGACTGGTTGAAAGCGGTACGCACGAGCAACGAACAACACTGTACGAGTGGGTGCGTACCTGGAAACTCGAATAAGATAATTTTTAAGAAATATCAGTCCTGCGATACATCCTTCAGCCGCTGTAATACATTTGTTTGTGGCTGAATTAAACTGAATTTCGTTTGGGGATACTACTCAGGTAATTTTCGCTTAAATGCTCCATGGCGTGCTCAATCCTTGCCACAGCTGCTTGCTTATCCCGAGGGAATTTGGCGTCAAAAGCTACCGTGTTAAGCGCATGAATACCCATGTAGTCTGTTTCAATATCAATTAACTCTATCAATTTTTTTTGTTCTTCGAGCACTTCCTGCTCGGTGGCAGGAGTAAAATTTCCGTTTACAACTTCATTGGCCAATTCGCTTTCACCGAAAGCTCCCAGTGTGGTGGGAACTACGCCTTTGGGTTTGGTTGCATTAATAATTTTGGCCGTTTCAATGGCATTCTCAATTCCTTTTCCGCTACCGGCAGCCCCATACATAAAGCCAAACATATAGCTTATTCCAGCCTTGTTAAGCCGTTGCAGCTGGGCGTAAGCTTCTTCCTGCGAAAAACCCTTCTTCATAAACTGAAGTGTTTGTGCATGACCGGTTTCAACACCAACCCATAAATCGCTAATCTTTAAACGTTTTAATTCTGCAAGCTCATCATCGGTCTTTCCTTTAATATTGTTGATTGATGCATACATGCTAATTGTTTCAATTTCAGGAAAGTATCGGATGATTAATTCGGCAATTGGCTTTAATCTTCCGGCCGAAAGAACAAAAGCATCGCCATTTACAAGAAATATGCGTTTAACATTTTTGTAAAGTTGGCGCGCTTCCTGAAGGTCTTTTTCTACCTGTTCTAATTTTTCCATTGAAAAACGAACGTCGCGGTACATGGTGCAAAATGTACATTTGTTATGTGCGCATCCTACAGTTACTTGTAAAAGTGGGGTGTTTGCCTCGTAGGGCGGCCTGTATATGGGTCCTGTAAATTTCATTTCTTGTATTTTTCTAAAAGAACTTCAGTTGCTTTAATCAGTTGCTCAATTTCGGTTTGCTTGTATGCAGCCGGATGGGCTTTTGCATAATTTCCGCTGTCGTTGTCAAAGTATTGTCCACTCCTGGCCATATGCTCTTTGGCCGTTGCCAGTTCATACAAAATATCGGCACCTTTATTGGCAGCCGACCACGATCGGCCAAAGGCTTCCTGTACCATTTTAGTATTTAGTAACGAACCCGGGTTTACGGCTATAACAGTAGTGTTTTTAAGTTGGCCGGCCAAATAAAAACTCCACATGGTTAAAGCGAGCTTGCTCATGGCATAGGTCGTGTTATCAGGTAAAGGCACTGTTCCGGCTAAAGCATCATAGGAAATGGCCGATTGTGCAGCCGAACTCAGGTTGATAATTCTAGACCCGATGGTAATACCCAATACAGGAAGCAGGCGTTTGGTAAGTAGAAAAGGGGCAAGGTAATTAACCACAAATCGCATATCCAAACCATCCTTGTTACTTTGAACCGGACTTTTATAAACCCCTGCATTGTTGATTAGTACATCCAGCCGCGGAATGCGTTCGGCTATTTCTGTGGCCAATTGATTTACTGCATCAAAATCAGACAAGTCGGCAACAAAACCATTTACCGCCTCGTTGCCCGATACCTTTTTTACTTCCAAAATTGCTTCCTTCAGTTTTTTGGGGTTTCTTCCGTGAAGGTGCACCGAGTGGCCATTGGTGGCCAGTTGAATAGCTGCCAGCTTACCAATGCCATCAGTACTTCCGCTTATAAAAATTTGTTTTTGCATAGCTGTTTTTAAATGAAGAATTTTAAATGGGCTTGCGTCCTTTTTTTCCTATAACTATGTGCTTAATTAATTTGGTACGTACCGGTAGTTCGAATGTAAATAATACAAGCTGTATCATTATTGTTCGACAGTACATGATACGATTTCTTCTCAGAACTAAACAGACTGCCCGGTGTCATTGCGCTTGTTTTTTCCAACCCGGGATGATGGTATTGTGGTTCACCTTTAATAATAACAGCTCTAAAAGGAGCATCATTTGTAATTATTTTACCCGAAAAACCAGGTGGAAGAAACAAAAAGGTACCATTTAATTCGTTGGCCTGAAGTTCTCCCCATAAAAAGGCAACTTTTGTTCCTTTGCCACTGCCTGTTCCAATAAACCTTAGTTGACTTTCTTCTACCCAAACAATATTTGATTGGTCAAGGTTGAGTGGCCGTTCTCCCGAATCAAAATGCTCATCCTCAGGATGTACAAGGTAGGGGCCTTCGTCAATTTCAACATAAGCCAGGGTATTAGCTCCCAAGGCTGCTGTAACGTGTACTTCGCCTTTGGGTTGGGTCCAGAACGAGCCAGCCGGCATCCACATATTTGCGGCTTGCGAGTCGTCGTTATGAATAAATCCCTGGATTACAATACCGCGGTACGATACATTGTGAATGTGCGGTGGCGATTTAAACCCTTCGCTGGGCTTTAGTAAAAAGCCTGTAGCTTCAGTTCCGTTTCTGTCGCCCCATAGCGTGCCGGCTTTTGGTGCCAAATCACCACGTTTCGGGTTTAAGTGTGTCCACTCTACCTCGGTTGCCAGTTTTATATGGTAAGTGGGGGTGATGCTATTCGCAGCTTCCACCGGGGTACTGGTTGTTTGTGCAGCAGCCATTATGCTGCAAGCAAGTATAAGTGCAATGATGTACAAAGCAATTTTTTTATGCATGTTTTTAAACTAATGTAATTACTTCTTCTTCCGGCAATCTTGATTTTGGCGTTTTATCAGGAGTGTTAAAGTCTGTTTCTTTACGGTAGCCCAACGAAACAACGCCAACGGCCGTAAAACCTTTTTCGCGCAATCCAAACTCTTCATCAATTTGCTTCATATCTAAACCTTCCATTGGCAGGGCATCAATACCTAATGCAGCAACACCAAGTAATAAATTTCCCATGTTCATGTACACTTGTTTTTCCATCCAATGCTGCAGGTCTTTGTAGTCGTATCGGTGCATATTGGCAAAAATATTTCGTGCACCAAACACCATTTGTTTTATTTCTTCGTTAGGGTAGCGGCCATCTTTTTCTTCCTGATCCAGCAGGTGCAACATATAATTTTGGTCGGCATCGGTTCGGGCACAAAAAACAATAACATGCGATGCATCTTTAACTTTAGCTTCATTAAACTGGTAAAAACCCTGGGTGCCTTTGGTAATTCTTTCTTTTCCTTCGTTTGTGCTGGCAATAATAAAATGCCAGGGCTGAATGTTGGTACTCGATGGACTCATGCGAAGCAAGCTTTTTACCTGCTTAAAATCTTCATTGCTAATTTTTTTTGTTGAATCAAATTCTTTTGTAGAATAACGCCAGTTTAAAATTTCAGTAATATTCATTTCGTTCTATTAAAATTTGTAATAATTCTGTTTTTAGCCTTTAATTGCTTTCACGAGTTTTTTTACAAATGCTTTTGCATTAAAAACTATGCGACAAAACTAAGCTGAATATCTTTGATGTAATTGTATTTAAATTGGTTCTTGTGGTATTTGTATTGTAATTAAGGCATTGTTCGGCTGAAAATGCTCGTAAAATTTATGAAATATTAAAATGAATGTTAGTTTTGTGAAGTTTTGTGTAATAAAAATACAATGATAACAAGAGCGATTGAAAATTTTTTGGAGGTACATGTTGAGGATTTTGTAGAATGGGAAAAGCGCCCATACAAAAACAACTTTTTTGAAATTGTATATGTTGAAAAGGGAGCCGGCACGCAGTGTATTAATCAACATCAGTTTGAATACCGGGAGGGAAATATATTTCTGCTGCCTCCGCTTGATTGTCATTCATTTAATATAAGTGAGCCATCACGTTTTTATTTTATTCGTTTTACCGATCATTATTTTTTGAGCAATAAGCATTTGGCCGATTACAATAATTGGTTTGACAAAATAACCTACATACTTGCAAATTACAACCGGATACCCGGCGACATAATTGCCTCCGACCGCGAGCGCCAGTTTATAATCAGCAACATTAATTTTATTTACCAGGAATATTTACTGGCCGACAGTTATTCGGAGTCGGTTATAGCAGGCGCAATCGCTTCTATTTTAAATATTTTGGCCCGAAGTATTGAAAAACGCTATGTGGAACAGGCTGGAGAAACGGATAATCGTTTTGGGGAAATTATTCGCTTTGTAAATACTCATATTGTTGATAATGAAAAGCTTCGTATCCCTTTTTTAGCAGATATGTTTGGCGTTTCCAAAACCTATTTTTCTTCGTATTTTAAAAAACAGGCCGGCGTCAGCCTTGCTGATTATATTTTAAAATCAAAACTTAAAATTGTAGAAACGAAAGTGCTGCACACCGATTTAAGCATAAAGGAAATTGCTTATCAAATGAATTTTACAGACAGTAGTCATTTGGCCCGTTCGTTTAAAAAAGCATATGGAATGACTATTCGTGAATTTAAGCAAAGCGGAAAGATTCATTGCGCCTAAAGCAATGTTCTTTATCAGCTTAAGGGTTAAGGTTGTTAGGTATAGTTATTGAAAATCAGTGCGTAATGGTTTGTTCGCAATCTCTTTTTAGTTAAAACAGATTTCCGGATGAAATTAGTGCATAAAAAATCCTAACTCTTTTATTCAAAAAGTTAGGATAATTTGGTGCCCAGTAAAGGACGATGTTGTGTTTTATTATGCTCTTAAAATCAGAAGGTTATAGACCACTGAAAATTTTGTTCTCGGTAAAGTCTCTTCTAAATTTCAATAAAGTTATATCTGGAATAAAATAAGGAAAAAGTAAGAAATATAATGTTATTCTGCCTATGTATATCTAGATAACTCTTTGAATATGCCTGATAAATAGAAATACCCCTGGTTTAGCAGGGATGCTTTTTCACCTAACTAAATTAGGATCTCTATGAAAAAAACTGGTTACAAGATCTTTGTGCTTGTAACAAATGCTTATACGAATAATGAAGTAGGATTGTTTTACGGAGGATTGATAATATTTCATAATGGCAAACATGCAAAGCAGAGGATATTTTAATGATCGTTCCTTCATTCATAAAGACAGCTAAATTATAGAGGAAGAAATTTTTATTTACTATCAAGAACAATACTCCACCACGTGAAATTTGCTTTCAAAGGATTCTAAGGAAACTAAGAATGCTTATTCCATAAGAAAAAATAATAGGGCCAAAAGAACAATTAGCTCAAGTATTTTAGTGCGAAGACGTCATGTGATGGTAAAAAAGCTTAACAATAAATAGCATTTATATTTATCATATTTCCCGATGTGTTATAAAACATATTTTATAACTATCATTAATTCAGTTGAATAGCCTCTGGTTTTAACAAAACCAATTTTTGTTAGGATGGTTTTTGGATTTGTTTCTATAATTGGTCAACCAATTTTAGGTAACTGGTCAACCAATTAAAAAGTGGGTTGAATTTTTAACAATTTGAACCACATGTTACCAGCAAAACTAAGAAACTATGAATATACTAGAGAATTTTAAAACCATAGAAGTTGAAAGCCCGGTAGATAAAATTATAAAGCAGATTCGTAATTCAATCGTGTCAGGGCAATTAAAACCTGGTGATAAATTACCCTCGGAAAGAAAACTTTCAGAATCATTTGGTATTGGACGAACATACGTCCGCGACGCCATAAAAAAGCTCGAATTTTATGGTATTCTTAAAACACTTCCTCAAAGTGGAACAATCGTTTCGGGCGCCGATATTTCTGCAATGGAAGGATTAATTGCAGATGTTATTAAACTGAGCGAAAATGATTTTTTCCATTTGGTGGAAACACGAGTGGTGATGGAAACCTACGCCTGTGGGCAAGCCGCAATCCGCCGTTCATCGCGCGATATTGCCGATTTAGAAGAAAAACTCGACGAATATAAACAACGCGTAGATGCCAATTTACCCGGTGTTAAGGAAGACTTCAATTTTCATCTTAAAATAGCAGAGGCCAGCCAGAATATGGTAATTAAATCCCTCATGCTGATTTTAATTCCAGATATTCTTGAGATTTACCGGAAATTAAATGTGTGTGGCGAAGGCCGATTCTATAAATCATTTGATGAGCATAAAGTAATTCTCGACTGCATTATTAAACAAGATTCCCGGGGAGCTGAAGAAGCCATGCGCATTCACTTAAAAGATGTGGCAGAATTTAGTTTGTCGTACAAAGGAGAAGAGTAATTAATCAAAGTATAAATGTGTTAAGGAGCTTCACTTTTAAGCTCTCTGAACTAAAATCTTTAATAAATTATGGAAACTAAGAATACTAGCTAAAATCAAAAATCTAAGTAAAAAAGGGATTAAACAAAAAAGGAAAGGCTTAAGAAGCCAATCCTTTCATGAACCACGGTAATAACTTTAACAATGATAAAATGAACTTGCAGGTAACACTATCATAAACAAAGTAAACACCGCGCTCTACAAATATAATCTATTGTATTAAACGAATTCTTAAAATTTTTAAAAATCAAATTAAATGAAAAAATTCTTAAGCCTAACAGTTGTTTTATTGGCTTTTGTAATAGGGGCTTCGGCTCAAGCTCAGCTCACGGGTAACATTATTGATGAAGGAACTAATGAAGCCTTAATAGGAGCAACTGTAGTAGAAAAGGGAACCTCAAACGGAACCATTACCGATATTGATGGGAATTTTACGCTTACTACACAAAGTGAATCGGGAACAGTAGTGGTTTCTTTTATTGGTTATGTAACTCAGGAAATTGAATTTTCGGGTGCTTCTACCATAAATGTAAGTATGAAAGCCGATGTTACCGGCCTCGATGAGGTGGTGGTAGTTGGATACGGGGTTCAGAAGAAATCGCACCTTACAGGAGCTATTTCGAAACTGGAAAATGAAAATATGGAGCAAGTAGCAGTGGCTCGTGTTGACGATGCCCTGATTGGTAAAATCTCGGGTGTTAACATTCAGGCTACCGATGGTGGAGCCGGTACTGCACCTACCATCCGTATTCGTGGAACAGGTTCAATCAGTGGTAGTTCAGACCCATTAATTGTGGTTGACGGTATTGTGGTTGACTCGGATTACCTGGGTAACCTTGATATGAACGATGTGGCTTCGTTTGAAGTGTTGAAAGATGCTGCCTCGGCTGCAATTTACGGTTCAAGGGGAGCAAATGGTGTAATTATGATTACATCGAAACAAGGTAAAGAAGGAAAAACCAAATTTAACTTCAACTCTTATTATGGTTTTAAAGAAGCGCACCAAAGCGATGCTTATTACTTTACTGTAGCCGAAACTGCTGCTGCCGAGTTAGCTGCTACCGGCGAACTTTCAGCTAAAACCCAATACAAACAAATGATTGGTACCGACCGCGATTGGCAAGATGTTATTTTTGACGGGGGTACAATTCAGAACTACTCGTTTAGCGCAAGAGGCGGAAGCGAGAACACAAAATTCAGTACTTCGTTAAATTATTTGAATGACGAAGGTGTGCTTTTAACCGATGGATACGAAAAGTATAGTTTAAAGCTGAAACTGGATACCAAGGTGAATAAATTTAAGATGGGTGTAAACTTATCACCATCTTACTCGAACCGCAGAAGATTTGATGGCTCTACGCACGATATCCTGCGTCAAACACCATGGTTGCCGCTATATCACGACGAAACATCTATTCAATATGTTGATAGAAACACTTATCCGGATGTGCAGGTAGGCGATTATGCCAATCAGCGTCATTTCGATAATTATATGCTGAATGGCTCGGAAGTAGATATTAGTAATACTTCAAACGTGAACCCTGCAGCAAAAGTTTTGGAACGCGATTACACCTACAAAAAATTTAAAATGTACGGTGTGGCGTATGCACAATACGATATAACCAAAGACTTAAACTTTAAAGCATCTTTTGGTGGCGATTTCCAAAATACCGACATAAGAAGATGGCAAGGACCATTGGCCCACAGAAACGGTGCTGACAATACGCAGCTTTACGAATCGACCCAGAACAGAATTCACCTGGTTAACGATAACTTCTTTAGTTTCGACAAAAGAGTTGGTGACCACGATATCAGTGCTATCCTGGGTATGTCGGTTGAAACATGGGATACTGAATTTGCAAGCATTAATGCAACCGATTATACATTCGATTACATCCAGAATATTAGTGCAGCAGGTACTATTAGTGCAGCCGAATCGGGTAAATACGAAGAGCGTTTATTATCGTTTACCAGTAGGGTAAATTATGCTTACAAAGACAAATATTTAGCTTCGGCAAGTTTCCGTCGCGATGGTAGCTCACGTTTTGGGTCTGATACTAAATACGGTAACTTCACTGCTTTTTCGGTAGGTTGGAGACTTTCTGAAGAAGATTTCCTGAAAGACAGCGAAGCAATTAATAGTTTAAAACTTCGCTTTAGCTACGGGGTAACCGGTAACAATGCAATTGATGCCGGTACAGTTTACGAAGAGCATTATCCGTATTTGGCCTTGTTAGAAACTTCTACAGCTGTTGTTAACGGTTCGTTGGTAACAGGTTTTAATGCCTTAAACATTGCAAACCCTGATTTGGGTTGGGAAAAATCAGTTGAATTTAACCCGGGCCTTGATTTTATGTTGTGGGATGGTTTGCTTTCAGGTTCATTTGAATACTATAATAGAACCAGCGATAACTTAATTCTGGAAAACCCTGTTTCAACAACTACCGGTTTCGATGCTGCACTTATTAACAGAGGTGAAGTAGAGAATAGCGGTTTTGAAGTTGAATTACGCTCTACTGTTGATATTACAAAAGACTTTAGCTGGAGCGGAGCAATAATGGCTTCTAAAAACGAAAACAAATTGAACGATTTTGCTGAGTCTAACGGTCAAATTCAAAGTGTTGACTCGAAAAGGGCAGCAGAATGGATTAACCTGGAAGGCCTGCCAATTTCATCATTCTACGGTTGGGTAGTTGACAGAGATATTCCACTGGAATATTTGAATAATCCTTACCACCCGGTAGGTGGTGAAGCACAAGATGTTTACGTTAAAGATTTAAATGGCGACGGTATTATCGACGATGAAGATAAAGCTGTTTTAGGAAATCCATATCCGGAATTAATTTGGAGTTTCTCGAACGATTTCAAGTTTAAAAACTTCGATTTTAGCTTTATGTTCCAGGGGTCGCACGGTGCCGAGGTAAGAAACATGGGAGACCAGTATATTTTTAACCACTTTAACAGCAGCCAGGATTTTGACCCGGCAATAACGCCTGACCAGGAATTTATTAAGCAGAAGATATTTACAAACGATATCATTCAGGATGCTTCTTACATTGCATTACGAAATGTAAATTTTGGCTACACATTCGGTAAAAACTTGTTGCAAAGAACTTTTATTGAAAAAGCAAGAGTGTATGTATCGGCACAAAATTTACTGTACTTCACAGCCGACGATTATACCGGTTTCAACCCTGAGTCTATTGATGATACCTCTCCAACAACCTATGGTTACCAGAGAGCAGGTTCTCCAATTGCTAAAACAATAAGTTTTGGTGTAAACATTGATTTTTAATCTTAAAAATTATGAGAGACATGATAAAATATATAAGCAAAATAGCAGTGCTTCTGATAATAATAGTATTCACTGCGTGTGAGGACACATTTTTGAGCCCGGACCCAACAGGTGTTATAACATCTTCGAACTTCTTTTCAAACGATACCGAATTGGAAGCAGCCATTCTAAATATGTACGATGGAATTCAGGGGGTCAACTCAACAAGTACCAGCGACAACCATGGTATAATGTACGAGTTTTATATCACTGAAATGAGAAGTGATAACACCGAAACAAAAAGTAGCGAAGGTGAGGATGCTCAGTTTGAAAGCTTTACTGTGGAAGCAACAAATGGTAGAGTATCAGATTATTACGATAGCTACTACAATATTATTTACAGGGCAAATCTGGTTTTAGAAAATCTGGATGTAGCATCTGAAGAAGCTGTGGGTGCCTTTGAAGGCGAAGCGAAGTTTGTTAGAGCTTATGCTTATTTTAACCTGGTGCGCTTGTTTGGCGATGTGCCTCTGGTACAAAGTGTAATCAGCCCTGCTGATGCAGAAACAGCTTACACCAGAGTGGCTACTTCGGCTATCTACGATGTAATTGAATCAGACTTGCAAACGGCAATTGCCAATCTCGATAATACCTATAAAGGAAGAGCATCGAAAGCTGCAGCCCAGGCCTTATTGGCAAAAGTATACTTAACGCAAGGCGAAAATTATAGCGAAGCACAGAGTTTGTGTGAAAATGTAATGTCAAGCGGTTTTTCGTTGGAAACTAATTTTAAAGATGTATTCTTTAATGAATTAAATGACGAAATTATTTTTGCTGTAGAGTACCTTGGCGACCTTACCGATGATAGTCAGAACTTTTCGGCTGAATGGCTGAATGCAGTGGGTAGAACCAGTGGTGTGAACTATGTTACTGCCAATGCCCGCCAGGCTTTAGATGCAATGGGTGGAGATAGAACTATGTATTCTTACCGCCAGGATGTGAAGCAATACGAAAAGTACCAGGTGGTTAAATATATTCCTAACGGAGACAGTAATTTAGGAATTGACGCCACCTCAAGTGACCCGCAAAAAGCTGGTAACGACTGGATTATTTTACGCTATGCTGATGTATTGTTAATGCACGTTGAAGCCATTATGGCAGGTGCTGCCGAAACTTCAAGTTCTTCAGCTATCAACTCTTTTATGCAGGTTCGTAACAGGGCCGGTATTACCGACAATGTAACAACAATTACCAAAGAAGATTTATTAAACGAACGCAGAGTAGAGTTGGCTTTTGAAAATCACAGACTGTTTGATTTGATTCGTTTTGGAATGGCTGAACAAGTATTATCAGCGTTTTCTAACGAAACAGGTGGAAGTTTCTCGGCAACAGACTTATTGTTACCAATTCCTCAGCGGGAAATTAACCTGAGCAACGGATTGCTAACGCAAAATCCCGGTTACTAAGATTTGTTTAACAATTAACTTGATTTAAAATGAAGAATAACATTATAAATACAAAAATAAATCAAAGCTCTGTTTGGAAGTTGATGGTCTTGGTATTGGCAATTTCTTTTACAGCTTGCGATTTCGCGTATGATTTGCCCGAAGCAAATTCAAAACCAGATGAAACACCACCAAGTGCATATTTTACCTATGCACAAGGACAAGGTACGGCTGAAGAATGGAAAGATTATACTTTCTCAAATTTATCAAATAGTGCCACCGATTACTCGTGGGATTTTGGAGATGGAAGCACTTCAACGGATAAGGATGGTAAAAATACTTACCCCGGAGAAGGAACTTATACGGTAACTTTAACCGCATCGGATAAACTGGGTGTAACCAGTACCTATTCTGAAACAATTGAAGTTGTTGAACCCGAAGAACCGGAAGCAATTATTCCGGTGATTCTGGAGCCTAGTTTCGAAGATTTGACTTTGCCTGATGGCACAGGAGATGGAAGAGACTCGTGGAGAAACGACTTTGGTGGCGTAATTCAAATTACCAGTAGCCCTGTTTACGATGGTTCGCAAGCAGCCAAGTTTCCTTCAGCCGGAGATAGGGTAGGTTACCAGGATGGTATTGAAGTTTCGCCAAATACCGATTATATTCTTACCTATTACTATACCATGAAGAGTGGCACAGGTAACCTAACCGTTAGGGTTTTAGGCGGAACAATCTCTGATTTGTCAGAAGTTGCAGGCGCAACATTAGGCGAGCACGTTGGTACTGATACCTCTGATGCAGATACCTATGTTCAGGTTGCAATTCCATTTAACACCGGAACCAACGGAAGCATTGCCATACTTATCACAAACGAAGGTGTGGAGTGCCGTGCTGATATGTTTGAAATTACAGTAGCAGAGCAAAACTAATAGTAAATGCTTAAAGCGGTTAAAAATATAGTTTTCATGCTCTTTGGCTTGTTTATAGCTATAACGGTGCTAAGCTGTCAGGATTCATCGGATGATATTTTGGAGACAGAAACACCCGAAGAAGAGCAAAACTATCTTTTACCCGATATTGATTTAAGCCACTGGAAAGTAACACTTCCGATTGGTAATCCAACGGAAGTGTTACCTCCTGAAATTCTGAATTATGCAACCAACGAGACTTTAAAGCCTTTTATGTACAACGATTCTATTGAAGGAGCCATTGTGTTTTATACCTATCCCGGGGCATCAACCGCCAATTCCTCCTACTCACGAACCGAGTTGAGAGAGTTAATGAATCCGGCAGATTACGGTAAAACCAATTGGACTTTTGCAGAAGGAGGATACATGAAAGGAACTTTGGCAATGGCTGATATTTCTACAAATGATTCAGGAAATTATGACCGGGCTATTATCATGCAAATTCATGGCCGCTTAACCGATGAGCAGCGCGATTTAATTGGAGCAAAGGATAACAATGCTCCTCCTATTTTAAAAATTTACTGGACTTTTGGAAACGTTAGAGTTAAAACAAAAGTGCTGAAAAACCTGGACGCATCCTACGAAGAACTGCTTCAAACCGATGCCTGGGGCGATGATGAAGGATTTACCTTTTCAGAATCTGTTGGCTTCGACAAATTTACCCTGGAAGTAAAAGTTTCCGACGGTAGAATGGAAGTGGTTTTAAATGGAAAAGAATCGGTTGTTTATGATGATATCCATATTGAAAAATGGAGTGTGTTTGAAAATTATTTTAAGGCAGGAAATTATTTGGTTTCATTGGATGAGAGCGCCTATTCAAAAGTAAAATACTTTGACTTGGAAGTGAAGCATGATTAAATAATTTTTTGTTGAATAGAAATGAAATTTTAGATAGGGTTTACCATAACCCAGGTTATTAGTTTAGTTAGTTTTAGTTAGTTAGATTCGAAAGGGGACGGTTGGTCCCGTCCCCTTTTCTAATCTAAATCAATTGTAGAATGAACTCACGAAGAACATTTATAACAACAACTTCTCTTGCTTCTGCAGCGTTTCTTACCGGCATTAATGGTGCCCTTGCTGCAGGTTTTTCGCCTGTGCAAACGAAGCGCAACATTTACATTTTTTCGAAGCACTTGCAATGGCTCGATTACAATGGAATGGCTAAAACAGCGTGCGAAGTGGGTTTTGATGGAATTGATTTAACCGTTCGTCCGAAAGGACATGTGTTGCCCGAGCGTGTTAAGGATGATTTGCCGCTTGCAATTGAGGCAATAAAAAGTGCCGGCTTATTGGCCAACCGAATGACAACCGCAATTACCGATGCCGAAGATGCGCGAACAATTGATATTCTGGAAACAGCAGCCAAACTCGGTGTAAAACATTATCGCTTAGGTTGGTTGGCTTATAACAAAGAACTTTCAATTATACAGAATATAAAGGTTTTTAATACAAAACTGAAAAAGCTGGCTGAATTAAATAAAAAACTGGGTTTAACAGCGGCTTATCAGAACCATGCGGGAGTTATGGCAGGTGGCCCCGTTTGGGATATGGGTTTAATGCTCGACGAAATTGACCCAACCCTGGTTGGAATTCGTTACGACATCAGGCATGCAACAGTTGAAGGAGGTACAGCATGGCCATTGGGAATGAAATTTATTGCAGACAAAATCAACAGCTTCGATATAAAAGATTTTTACTGGAAAGAAAACAATGGCGAGTGGAAACCCAACAATGTTCCGCTTGGCAAAGGCATGGTTGATTTTAACCAATACTTTGAAATGATTAAAAGCCATAGCATAAAAGGAGATTTTACATTGCATCTCGAATATCCGATTGGCGGTGCTGAAAAAGGTGCCGGCAAACTCAGCTGCGCTCCCGAGGATGTAATTGCTGCCATGAAACAAGATTTGAATTATTTAAAAAAACAGGTACAAACGCTTTAGTTTAATGAAAAAAATAATCTACATCATACTATTTTTCTTACCGCTTGGTTTGTTTGCACAAGCAGAAATGGTACCATTTGGTCATGTTCCAACGGATAAGGAAATTATTGATTTGCTGGATGTGGAGCACTACCCCGAACTACAAGCCATACAAAACTCTTTTAACAGCGGAAAACAAGAACAGGCTCTTGAGGAGCTTACACAATATTTTAAAGAACGATTCTCGGAACGTTATTTTTTCGATTGGAAAAACTTTGAACAGCGTTTTAGCGAATACAATACTTTGTATTCAGGTAGAGAAGTTTTTCACCGCAGGGAAGCTTACCGTCATTTGGATTTATACCCTGCAGCTACACAATGGAAGATAGGTTTTAAAAACTTAAAAGGCGAAACGGTAACATCGTACCCATACCGCCATCTTGCCCGCCAGCACAAAGCTGATGATATTGCTTTTATGTATCATTACACCGGCAACAAAAAATATTTGGATTATATTCCGGAGCAGGCAACCTCCTTAAACGCTTCTTTTAACAACAATCAATTTGAAATTATTGAGGATGGCAATGGTGTTTACGAAGTGTATCGCGTAGGCAACCGGGTGTACAACTGGCTAATGGTGCACCAGATTCTGTTGGCTTCCGATGAATATTCGGTAAGGCAACAAATGGAAATGATTCGTACCTTCCTGCACAGCGCGGCAAAAATGTATCACCATAATGCAGCGTATCACGAGGGAAACCATCAAACCCGCGGAATGAGCGCCCTGGCCATGCTTTCCTTTTTATTCCCCGAAATTAAGGGGGCCGACCTTTGGCAGCATCGCTCGCTGGCTCGTTTAGAGGAGCATCTTGAAAAGGAAATTTATGCCGATGGTTTTCAGTTTGAGCGCACGGTGCACTACCACATTGCCGATATTGAAAACTATTTCTATCCCTACCAGTTGGCAAAAATAGGAGGGGTAGAGCTAAAACCCATTTGGGACCAGCGCATTAGCGGTTTATTTGACGTGTTGCTGAAAATTGCATTGCCCAACGGAAACGCTCCGGTTTTGCAAGACGACACCCGCGAACCCTGGGCCGATTTTAATAAAATTGACAATACCATGGCAAAAGGCGCTTTACTTTTCGGAAAGCCCTCGTATAAATATTTTGCTTCATCAAAGGTGGCTTCAAACGACTATTGGTTTTTTAAAACCGAACAATTGGAGCGTTTAAAAGAAATTAAAGAAGAGGCGCCCGAAATAGGCTCGTGTACATTGCCCGAAACAGGATATTACATGATGCGCAATGGCTGGGATGAGAATGATGTGTATCTGATTGTGAGCGCCGGATTTACACCTGAAAAACCCGCCCACCAGCATGCCGATATGTTGGGTATTGGTGCCTACGCTTTTGGAAATATGATTTTGCCCAATTACCAGGTGAGGTATTACCTGGAAGATTTTCCGGCTTTTAAAAACTCGTGGGTAAAAAATGTGGCATTGCTCGATTCTATTCCGCAAGGGCGCGAGTGGAAAGGCAATAAAGGGGGCAGTGGCTTTGGCGAGTGGTTGGGAATTCCTGAACCTGAAGTGTTGGCATGGAAGACATCCGATGATTTCGACTTTTTTGCAGGAAGCCACAACGGCTACGAAAAAGAAAATACAAGATATTACCGCTCGGTAATTTTTATAAAAGATGGTTTTTGGTTAGTACGCGATTATTTTGTTGGCGAGGGACAACACTCGGCTCAACAGGTTTGGCAAGGGCATTACGAAATGGAAAAGAAAAACCTACACGCCCGTTCTGTTTTTCCGAACAGTGCTGGTTTAGAGGTGATTCAACTGGCCGGCGAAGTGGACAACATTCAAAAAGCATCGGCGCGTAGCAAAGGCCGGCTTGTTTTTAATAAGGAATTTCAGAATAAAACCTCCTGGACAACCTTGCTTTACCCCTTTAAAAACTTTGAAGTACGTTTAATGATTGACGATTACAACAACTTTAAAGCCGACGAGTGGCAAGTGCTTAACAACGAAAACAGCCCGATAAAAACCGATGCTGCACAACAAATTTTTAAGAATAACAACTATCTGCTAATTGATGTTTCAGAAGCAGAATTGAACGATAAAAATATAAAGGTTTCAGCTAAAACTGACCTTTGGGTTAAGGCTGCTGAAAATGGATTAGAAATAACAAACTGTGGTATTCAAACTGTTGAGATAAATAACAAGAGTGTAAAACCCGGAGAAACCATAAAACAATAATGAGCAAAACAAAAACAAATAAAAGTTTATTGCAAAAACTTATTGCCCTGGTGCTTTCGTTTGGTCCCGGCATTTTTGCCATTGGTTATACCATCGGTACCGGTAGCGTTACATCAATGATTGTTGCCGGAAGTTCGTTTGGTATGCAGTTGCTTTGGGTATTGTTGCTAAGTTGTATTTTTTCCGGTGTGCTTATTTTTTCTTACGGACAGTATGCTTTGGTTACCGGCGAAACCGCCTTGTTTGGTTTTAAAAATCACCTGAAGGCAGGTAAGCTAATTGCCATTCTCATTATTGTCGGAATATCATTCGGGCAATGGAACTCGCTAACCGGAATTTTAGGAATTTCTGCCAATATGATTTTTGAAATACTGGCCATCTATTTTCCGGCAATCAGCAATTCCGAATACGAAATTGTACTGGGTGTTGCCATCGTAATTATAATAGCTTTTTATGCTTTGCTGATGGTGGGTAAATACACTTTCTTCGAAAAAATTCTGGTGATTTTTGTGAGCATTATGGGGCTTTCGTTTATCGCCTCATTGTTTTTTGTGTTTCCGCAACCTGCCGAAATTATCGAGGGTTTGCTTCCGTCAATTCCCCATGTGGAAGGCGGAAAAATGCTGACAGCTGCTTTTGTGGGAACAACCATGGCTTCGGCCACGTTCTTATCCCGCCCACTTTTTGTAAAAGGTAAAGGCTGGACAATTAAGGACCTGAAAAAGCAAAAAAACGACTCGATAACCGCAGCTGTGCTGGTTTTTGTTATCAGTGGTTCGATTATGGCCGTAGCTTGCGGTGCACTTTTTCACGAGGGCAAAGTAGTTACGAAAGTACTCGACATGGTTAATACCCTGGAACCTGTTGCAGGCCGTTTTGCACTTACCATTTTTGTTTTCGGAACATTGAGTGCAGGGCTTTCATCAATTTTTCCATGCCTGATGATTGCACCTTTGTTGCTGGCTGATTACCAGGAGGGAAAACTCGATACCAATTCAAAACAATTCAGAATAGTTACTGCAATTGCAGCTTTGGTTGCCTTGTGGGTGCCCATTGCAGGGCAAAACCCAATTCAGGCACAAATTTTAACCCAGGTATTTAATGTGTTTGTATTGCCGCTTGTTATAATCGGAATAATAATTCTGGCAAACAGTAAAAAACGTATGGGAGAATATAAGTTAAGTTGGGCGGTAAATGCCGGTTTGGGGTTGGCGCTAATTTTTTCACTGGTAATTTCCTGGAACGGGGCAGTGGCAGTTTTAAATTATTTATAGAAAAGAGCAAATGATAAAATATTTCAAGATATTATTTCTTTTAATTGTGGCAGCTACACAAGCTCATGCCGAAGTGTACAGGGTTAGTTCAGAAAACGAACTGGATGCCGCAGTGGCAAAGGTAATTCCTGGCGATACCGTTTTGTTGGCTTCGGGCAACTGGAACGATGTGGAGTTGGAATTTAAAGGCGACGGAACAGAACTTTCGCCAATTGTTTTTGCTGCCGAAACCCTGGGGCAAACTATTTTTACCGGCAACAGCCGCATCGAAATTAGTGGCTCGTGGCTGGTGGTACGCGATTTTATTTTCCGCGATGGCGATATCAGCAGCAGCGGGCATATTGTTGCTTTCCGCACAGGAACTTCAGAGCTGGCGCACAACTGCCGCTTAACCAATGTAACCATCGAAAATTACAATCCTGCCAATGGCAATGTCGATACCAAATATGTTTCGTTGTACGGAACCCACAACCGTGTCGACCATTGCAGTTTCTCCGGAAAAACAAACTCGGGCGCAACCTTTGTGGTTTGGCTCGATGCTACACCCGATTACCATTTAATTGACCACAATTATTTTGGGCCACGTCAGGATTTGGGCGAAAACGGTGGCGAAACCATTCGCATCGGAACCAGCGACTGGGAAAGCTACAATTCGAACTGTACGGTTGAATACAACGTGTTTGAAGAGTGCGATGGCGAGATTGAAATTATTTCAAATAAATCCGTAGGCAACCACTATCGTTACAATACTTTTAGCAACTGCGAGGGAACATTAACATTACGCCATGGTTCGGATTGCTGGGTGTACGGTAACTTCTTTTTCGGCGATGGGCAAAAACGAAGCGGAGGTGTTCGTATTATTGGCCCGGGGCACCGTGTGTATAATAACTACATGGAAAACCTTGCCGGAGATGGTTATCGTGCAGCCATTTGTTTAATGAATGGTGTGCCCAATTCGCCGGCAAATCGCTACCGCCAGGTTGATGATGCAAAAGTTGGCTTTAATACCATTGTAAATTGCAAAGAACCGTTTATGATTGGCGCCGGAGCAAACGATGAATTGTCGCTGGCACCCATAAATTCGTTCATCGAAGACAACCTGGTTGTTTCGCAGCAGGGACGCGATTTGGTAGATGTAGACGAAGATAGCAATGCTGATGGTGTTACCTGGAAAGGAATTTATACTGATGCTGAAACTATTGGAATTACTGCCGATGGTTTTATTCAAACCGAACTGCCAATGGTTTTAAGTGGTGCCATGCAAACGCCCGCTGCTGAGAATCCGGTAATTGGAGCGGCCGTACCGGGTGTTTTCGATACGCTTTCGGTTGATATTGACGGACAAACGCGTCCCGAAACAGCAAAAGATGCTGGTTGCGACCAGCTTTCGGATGAGGCAAAAACCATTCAACCCTTAACAAAATCTGATGTTGGAGCCGATTACGATGTACCAACGTATTCTGAAATAATTAAAGCGGCGAAACCAAAAATTTGGCTGTCGCAGGGGATTTTAAAAGTCAATTTTGAAAACGAAAAAGAACGCACGTTGTCGATGTTTACAATAGACGGAAAATTACTCGCACAAAGCAGTGTCTATGCACAAAACGTTACAAAGTCGGTTACAAATTTTCCGAGGATTTTTATTGTTGAAATTCGTGATGTGCAAAATCGTTATGCAGTAAAACTTATTAGATAAAATGAAAAGAAGACTTACATATAGTTTTTTATTATTTGCAGTTGTTTTGTTTTCGTGCCAGCCAAAAGAGGTAGTGCAGGAAAACACGGGTTTTCCAAAATTAATTCTGCAAAAAGCGGCTGTGCCGGCTTTGGTTGATGGGATAGAAAAATACCCCATGCTTCAAACTTCCTTTGCTCAGGCAAAAGAAACTGCCGATAAAGGAATCGAGGCCGGAATTACTGTTCCTTTCCCGAAAGACCCGGGTGGTGGCTATACCCACGAAAAGCATAAGCTTAATTACATTGAAATGTACAATGCAGGGGTGGTTTATCAACTTACCGGCGACGAAAAATATGCCGTTTTTGTTCGCGATATGCTGAATGAATATGCTACGCTTTACCCAACTTTGGGCATTCACCCAATGAAAAAGAATCAATCTCCCGGGAAGCTGTTTTGGCAGGGCTTAAACGAGTCGGTTTGGCTGGTGTACACCATTCAGGCTTACGATTGTATTTATGAATTTCTTTCAGCAGAAGAACAAGCAAACATTGAAGAAAACCTGTTCAAAAAAGTAGTTGAGTTTTTTACGGTTGAAGACAAGTATTCGTTCGACCGTGTGCACAACCACGGAACATGGGCCGTAGCTGGTGTTGGAATGACCGGAATGGTTTTGGGCGATTCCTTGCTGGTTCAAAAAGCATTGTATTCAACCAAACTCGATGGCTCTGGCGGTTTCTTAAAACAAATCGACGAACTGTTTTCGCCCGATGGTTATTATGCTGAAGGGCCATATTACCAGCGTTATGCATTAATGCCGTTTATTGTTTTTGCGCAGGCTTTGGACAATAATTTACCCGAATTAAAAATATTTGAATATAAAAATGGTTTGTTGCCCAAAGCGGTTACTACGGTTTTGCAGCTTACCATTGCCGATGGAAAATTCTACCCCATAAACGATGCCATTAAGGAAAAATCGTGGATGACACCCGAATTAATTTTCGGAACCGATATTGTGTACAAACTAACAGGAAACAACAAGCTTTTAAATGTGGCCGAATACCACGGAAAAGTAATGTTGAGTGCCGAAGGTTTAGCCGTAGCCAAAGCAATTGCTGAGGGCAAAACCGAAAGGTTTGAACGTGTACCGATGCTAATTTCTGATGGTGCCAATGGCGATAAAGGAGGTTTAGCATTGCTTCGAATGGGCGACAGCGAAAACCAGACATCGGTGCTGTTTAAATTTGCCTCGCAGGGAATGGGCCACGGGCATTTCGACCGTCTGGGGATTTCACTTTACAACAAAGGCGAAGAAATTATTCCCGATTATGGTGCGGCACGTTTTCTTAACGTAGCAGCTAAAGAGGGTGGACGTTACCTGCCCGAAAATAAAACCTGGGCAAAACACACCATTGCGCACAATGCACTGGTGTTAAACGAGCAGTCGCATTTTGCCGGTAAACTAAAAGCTGCCGAAGAAAACGACCCCGTTTTAGTGTTTGCCGACCTGGAGAATCCTGCTGTACAAATTGTTTCGGCCACCGACGAAAATTGTTATGATGGAGCAAGCCTGAACCGCACTGTGGCCATGCTTCAGGTGGAGGGCAGAACTTACGTAATCGACCTGAATAATGTTAAAAACGAAAGCAGTGCCATGCTTGATTTGCCGGTTTATTTTAACGGTCAAATTCTTAGCGCAAACTTCGATTATACAAGATTAAACCAATATAAAGTTTTGGGAACAGACCAGGGCTACCAGCATTTAATTGTTGATGCAACAGCCCAAAATTTGCCGGCAACCGCCAGCCTAACCTGGATGCAAGGCAATGGTTTTTATACGGTTTCAACCTTAGCTGATGCGAACACCGAATGCTTTATTACCCGCCTTGGTGCCAACGACCCCGATTATAATCTGCGCCACCAAATGGGAATGGTATTTCGTTTCCCGAAAGCAAAAAATAAAAAGCTGCTAACGGTTTACGAAATGCATGGCGATTACAACCCGGCCAGCGAGGCGGTTTTAAATTCCGAAGGCTCGGTTAAAAGCCTGCAATTAATTGAGGGCGACGATGAAAAAGTGGCCATTCTGTTGCAACTAAAAAATGAAAAAACAATACAACTCTTGCTCGATTTAAAATTTGCCGATTCCGTAACGAATACGGTACAAATTAATGGCGAGACCTTGAGTTGGGACAAAAATTATAAAGTATCAATTAAATAAAATAACAAATTATGGCAAGCGAAAAATTTATTAAAAACAGCGAGAATTGGGAAGAACTTGGTGGTGGAGTATCACGTCAGTTCCAGGGTTGGGACAACCAGATTATGATGGTGAAAGTAAAGTTTGAAAAAGGTGCAGAAGGTGCGCCACATCAACACTTTCATACGCAGGCAACCTATTGTGCTGCCGGTAAGTTCGAATTCGTTATCGATGGCGAAAAAAGCATCATCGAGGCAGGTGAAGGCGTTTACATTGCACCAAACCTACTGCACAGCGCCGTGTGTTTAGAGGCAGGTATATTAATCGATGTATTTAGTCCGGTTCGCGAAGATTTCCTTGACGGAAGCGGTGTTTCGTATTTCGGAGATAAAAAATAAGAAAGACTAATAGATTCTGAAATTCAAGATTGTTAGACAAAAAAGTCTAATAGTCTCAAAATCTAATAATATGAAACGAGCATGTAAAAAAATTACACCCAAGTGTATAATTAAAATACTGCGAGTTCCATACTATACCTTTAAAAACAAACAATTTTAATAGTATGAAATTAAAAGGATTACGCTGGTGGATTATCGGGCTTATTGGCCTGGCAACCATCATAAATTATATCGACCGAAGTGCTTTGGCAATTATGTGGCCAAGTATTTCAGAAGACCTGGGAATGACCAAAAACGACTATGCTTTAATACTTAATGTATTTATGATTGCGTATGCAGTGGGGCAGTCGGTTTCCGGAAAACTATTTGATAAAATAGGAACCCGCATGGGATACGTTGTGGTGATTATTGTTTGGGGCTTGTCTTCATTCTTCCATTCAATGGCACGCGGCCTGTTGTCGTTTAGTTTCTTACGTGTTACTTTGGGTTTAGGCGAGGCCGGCAACTGGCCGGGAGCTGCTAAAAGTAATGCCGAATGGTTTCCGATTAAAGAACGTGCAATTGCACAGGGAATTTTTAATGCAGGAGCATCAGTAGGGTCTGTTATTGCTCCTCCGCTAATTGCTGTATTATGGGCAGCTTTTGGCTGGAAAATTACCTTTATGTTTGTCGGTTCGTTTGGCCTGCTTTGGTTAATTCCGTGGTTGTTGATAAACCGCGCCGGAGTTGATAAACACCCTTGGTTAACCGACCTGGAACGTGATTACATAAAAAAAGGTCAGCACAAATCAGAACAAAAAAGCGACTCAAAAGGAAAAAGCATTGGTCAGATTCTTTCATACAAAGAATCGTGGGCAGTGTTAATCGGGCGTTTCTTCTTAGAGCCAATCTGGTGGTTGTTTGTTGGTTGGATGCCATTGTATTTGGCTGATGTTTACGGGTTTAATGTAAAAGAAATTGGCTTCTTTGCCTGGGTGCCTTATGTAGGAGCCGCAATTGGAAGTATTGCCGGTGGCTGGTTTTCAGGCAATTTAATGAGTAAAGGAAATTCGGTTAACCGTTCGCGTAAAACAACCATTGTAATTGGTGGTGTAATTATGTTTTTAGGATTGATTGCAACGGTGATGTTTGCCGATTCTGCTGAAAAATTTGTGGCAATTGTTGCCTTTGTTCTTTTCGGTTTCCAGTTTGCTATTAGCAACGTGCAAACTATCCCAAGCGATTTATTCAGCGGAAAATCGGTTGGCTCATTGGCCGGACTTGGTGGTTCAGTAGGTGTATTCTCAGTTATTGTGATGAACTTCCTGGTACCAAAAGTGGTAGACGCATTTGGTTACAACCCGATTTTTGCAACCATCGGAATTTTTGTCCCGCTGGGCGTATTGGCGATTTTCTTCTTTGCCAAAAAAATTCAGTCGGTAGAAGAAGCTTAGTAGTAGAAAATAGAAATAGATTTTAGGATTAGAAAATGGTTTCATCCCTCAAATTAAAGACTGATGAAGCTTGAAATAAAAACATTAAAAATATAGAGATTATGAGTTCAAAGGTAGCAGTTATTACAGGAGCAACAGGCGGTATTGGTTTTGCAGTGGCAAAACAATTAGGAAAAGATGGGTATACTGTAGTGTTAAATGGTATTGAAGACGAAGCCGGCGCTGAAAGAGTAAAAGAGCTGGCGGCAGAAGGAATTACAGCAGAGTACTATGGCTTTGATATGACCGACTCGGCAGCGGTAACCGAGAATATTACAAAAATTGGTGAAAAGTATGGAAAAATTGATGCACTGATTAACAATACAGGAGGTATTGGCGTAAGAGCTCGTTTTGAAGAAATGACCGATGAGCAATACAAGTTTGTTATGGCTCTTAATTTAGATTCGGTTTTTTATGCTTCAAGAGCAGCTATCCCTTTCCTTAAAAAGGGTGAAAATGCATCGATTATTAATTACACCTCGAATGCTGCCTGGAATGGAGCAGGACCAGGTGCCGGTATTTATTCAGCTTCAAAAGGTGGCGTGCAATCAATTACGCGTGCCTTGGCTAAAGATTTGGCAGAATATGGAATCAGAGTAAATGCTGTATCGCCGGGTACCATCGATACTCCTTTCCACGCGCAAATTAAAGCAACTAAACCAGAAGTTTTTGCTTCATGGAAAAACAGTGTGCTATTAGGACGCTTAGGTGAGCCGGAAGAAGTTTCGGGTGTTATTTCTTTCTTATTAAGCGATGCTGCCTCTTTCATTACTGCTGAAACCATTCAGATTGGTGGTGGACAGGCTCTGGGAATTTAATTGGCAATTGAAATTTCAGGTGGTTTATTTCCAAAACCATCTTTCGCATAGTTTAGTTTGACTAGTTAGTTTCAACAGCCGGATACATCAAAAATCTTCTGACATAAAGTTGTGTATTCGGCTGTTTTTTTTAAATGAAATTAGTGGATGGCTCTTAGTCATTTATCTTATGTTTTCTGTAAATAAAAAAAACAAAATCATGGCAAAAATGAACATCAAACCAGCCTCGGAATGTACCTACGATTGTATTTCATTGGGTGAAGTAATGTTAAGGCTGGACCCGGGTGAGGGGAGGATTAGAACAACACGTCAGTTTCGTGCCTGGGAAGGCGGTGGCGAATACAATGTATCGCGCGGCCTGAGAAGGTGTTTTGGAAAGAAAACAGCAATTATTACAGCGCTGGCAGATAATGAAGTTGGCGCTTTGGTTGAAGATTTTATGCTGCAAGGCGGCCTTGATACCCAGTTTGTAAAATGGGTGCCTTACGATGGTTGTGGGCGAACAATTCGCAACGGGCTGAATTTTACCGAACGTGGTTTTGGTATCCGTGGTGCCAAAGGTGTTTCCGACCGTGGTAATACAGCTGCGTCACAACTAAAACCGGGCGATATTGACTGGGAATACATTTTCGGAACACTTGGTGTACGCTGGATGCACACGGGTGGTATTTT
>NZ_CAJXYQ010000003.1 GCF_913063105.1 uncultured Draconibacterium sp.
TCCTGCTACTATCGATCTCGATTTTGACAAAGCTTACGACTGGCTTGTTAAAGGCGCACAACCAACCGACACTGTAAAGGCAATTTTGTCTTACAAAGGTGTTATGTACAAAAAACACCTGATGGGTGGAGTTAAAAAAGGAGCATTTGATGAAGCTGAAGCTGAAAAGCGTTTAGAAAGCTGGATTGCAGAAAAAGAAGCTAAAATTCAGGCAAAAATCGACCGTTTGGCCGGTGATGCCGCTGCAGAAGCTAAAAAACAAATGGATGCTGAAACTAAAATCAAAGAAGAAAGAGCTGCTGCCATTGCTGCAAGAGATGCAGAATTGGCCGCTGAAGCTGAAGCTGCAAAAGCAGAGGCTGAAGCCGAAGCAAGTGCCGAAGCTGCTGAAGAAGCAACGGAAGCTCAGGCTGAAGAAACAGAAGCAGAAGAGGCTCCAAAACAAGAAGGTGCGGAATCTTAAGAAAGACAACTCATCTGATTATAGAAAACCACTTGCCGTTTGGCAGGTGGTTTTTTTGTGAACTCAAGTCCGAGTCTTAATTTTTACTCAATCATTCCGCGATCGACTACTATTGTGGTTTTTTCTTTCGAAGGGCTTGAAACAATTTGATCAACTAATTCCCGGATCTTGAAATTCAAATTCCATTTTGTAGCTTTTGTATTCTTGCCAGACGGGCAGTTCCTTTTGCATTCGATCAAAAGGAACCCAAAATCTAGTCAGAAAATAACCTTTGCGTTTTTTCAATATAGCGGCTTAGCACAATTGACGGATTTTTGACGAGCCCGCACAAAATTTATATTAGATCCGCTTTTATTTCTTGTTTTAGGACTTACCGCCCGAGGACGAAGCTTGGAAGTAACATTTTAGTTTTGCCAGCTTTTCATAAGTGGAACGGCCTCTTGTGGTCTTTGTCCGGAGTTGAAATAAAACCTTAATGAGCGGGAAGCTCCGAGTAGGCGAGGAGATCACTCGTCCGAATTTGGGTTTTATGAAGACGTAGGGTGAAGATCAAAAGCAGCCTTGAGCTCGGAAATGCCTTCCTCGTGTCTCGTTTTTGTGTCATGACAAAAATGATAGCCTCCAGCAGAAAAAAATAACAATAGTTTTTACAATTCTGAGTGAAGGAAAATTCACATATTTTACGAGTTAACCTGACTTCTGATAAAAAGTTATGTAACACTTTTTTGGAACTTTCCACTCATAACTACCGTTTCAAGAGAAAATGCTTTACTTTTGAAGTATGGAAACGATACCTAAAACGGAGTGCCAAAAAGTTGGATTTTTCAGAAAGACACACGGTGTGCATGGAGAAGTTGTTCTGGAATTTGAAGAACAATTTGAATATTCTGTAGAAGAAAGCGATCGCTTTTTTGTTGAACTTGACGGTTTGCTGGTACCATTTTTTGTAGAAAAAGACGGCTTTCGTTTTCGGTCTTCCAAATCAGCAATTGTTAAGTTCGATTGGGTTGATGATGAAAAATACGCTAAACGGTTAATTGGAGCTTCTGCCTATCTGTTTCATAACGAAATTATTGATGAAATGGAGGAAACGGAGTCAATTTTCGAAGACTTCATGCTTATCGACAGTAAACTAGGGGAAATTGGCACTATCGATCAGGTAGATGATTATTCCGGAAATATTGTGCTTACCGTTTCGTACCGAGGCGAAGAATTACTTATTCCGTACCACGAGGAAATGCTGGTGGCGTATAACGAAATTGAAAAAACAGTTACACTTAGTCTTCCCGAGGGGCTGATTGATGCTTAATGAAGCTTAAAATCTGCCGGTATTTTCCGATAATGCTCCGGAGTCTTTTTCTCAACCTCCTGTTTTAAGCAAAAAAATACCAACTTAACATGGCAAAGTTCACTGCCAGGTAATTTTCGGAAAAGTAAATTTGTATGACTGAAAGTAATTCCCGGTCATGAAAAGTTATTTTATGTTATAATATGAAGTTTTTTCAATACACCGTGCAACTTTGTCGTGTCCTGCACGTCATTAAAAAGTACTTTTAAAAACAACACTACTGCTCTGGCCACTTTTCATTCGGAGTAGTTCGTGTATGTAGTAATTTTTGAAAACAATAAATTTTATTCAGATGAAGAAAACAGTATTAATTTTTAGCATGTTGTTTTTAGCCATGTTTGTTTCCTCAGGCGTTTTGGCAGAAGAAGAAATCCGTGATGTGTCCAGCTTTTCGGAAATTAGTTTACGAATTCCGGCAACCGTTTACCTCACGCAAGCCAGCGAGCAAAGTATTCGGGTTGTAGCCAAACAGTCGGTTGTGGAAGAAATTATTACCGAAGTTAATGGGAATAAGCTGGTAATCCGTTTTCCGAACAAAAATGTTTTTCGGCGTAATTTTAAACCCGGTAAAATTGATATTTACATTAGTGTTCCTGATGTTGATGGTCTTGGCGTATCGGGATCGGGCGATATCGTGGCCAAAGAACTGGATGCCCGAATTATCAGCCTTGCCATTAGTGGAAGCGGCAACATCGAGATCGACGATTTGAAATCGACAAAAGTGAAAGGTGCCATTTCGGGATCGGGGAATATTGAAATTGGTGGCCGTGGTGTTGCCGAAGAATTAAATGTAGCTATTTCGGGTTCAGGTAATTTTAAAGCCAGCAGATTCGAGGCCGAGCAGGTTAGTGTAAGCTCTGCCGGCTCGGGCAATTGCAATGTAAATTCAAACGGCTCGGTAAAGGCACGTATTGCCGGCTCGGGCAATGTGTACTACCACGGAAATCCAACTGTTGATGCTTCAGTTGCCGGTTCGGGCAGAGTAAAAAGTTTATAGTTACAGGTTATAAACCTGTTGGTAAAAGGTCATCGAAAGTTATCGATGGCCTTTTTTATTTTCGAATAATATCGATTTGTCCGCCGGGGCCGAGTTTAATAATACTCGAGGGTTTTGATGGCGTATGGTCGTTTTGCCGGTACTCTACTACATAATCTACCAGTTTTTTTATTTCATCAGAAATTTCGTCAAAAAAGGCAGGCGATTTTTCGCCACTTATGTTGGCCGATGTGGAAACAATAGGACGACGGAATCGCTGTAGCAATTTTGTGGTAAATTCTTCTTTAGTAAAACGAATTCCAATACTACTATCAGCAGCAATAAGGTTCGTCGCCAGGTTTTTTGCTCCGGGGTAAATCACCGTTAATGGAGTTGTTGAGATTTCTACCAGGTCCCAGGCCACCTCCGGAACTTCTTCTACATAACGATCGAGCAAGGCCGGGTTTTCCATTAAAACCAGCATACTTTTCGAGTCTTCGCGTTTTTTTATGTCGTAAATGCGTTTTACCGCCTCGGCATTGGTGGCATCGCAGCCTATTCCCCAAATGGTATCGGTTGGGTACAAAATTATACCTCCATCCTTTAAAACCTCAACAGCTTTTTTTAAATCGTCGTGCATGTAATAAGCTTTTATTGTCAGTTAACTCCTTTGCTTCACTTCGTTTTAATTGTCTCCCGAAGGAGACCAGATACTTTAAAAAGAAGCGAGAAGAAAAATTGAATCCCTTACTTTATTAATTCGGTGTACAAAGAAACTAATTTCTCCACATATTTTTTGGGTTGAAACTCGTTGGCTCTTATTCTTCCCTTCATGATTAATTCTTTTCGAAAATTGGTGTCGGTAAGAATCTTTTCCATGTTATTCCCCAGTTCTTCAATATTGGTTGGCGAGCACAATACTGCTGCATCGCCGGCAGTCTCGGGCAAGCACGATGCGTTTGAGGTAATTACCGGGCAACCACAGGCCATTGATTCGATAACGGGAAGGCCAAATCCTTCAAAAACAGAAATGTAAATGGAAAGGCGCGCCAACTGGTAGATTGCAGCCAGATCGTTTTCCGGTATGTTTTTTAAAAAGATGACTCGGTTCTGCAGTTTCTTTTCAGCAATGTATTTATGAATGTCGTTGCAGTAGGAGGTGGGATTACCCACCAAAACCAGTGGTAACTGTATGTTTTTTTCTACCATTGCTTTTAGAATCGAAAGCTGGTTTTTTCGCTCTTCCACTGTGCCAACAGCAAGCACAAATTCTTTTGGTAATTTATATTTTTCTTTTACCCTGCCCGTGTTTGCATTTTCAAAAAACAGCGGCGAAATGGCCTGATGAACCACTTCAATTTTGGAGGGCTCAATATCTATAAAATCGATAATGTCGGCTTTGGTTTGCTCGCTAATGGCTAAAATTCGGGTGGCAGCATTGCAGGCGTATTTTGTTTTTCGGAAATAAATGGCGCGGTCGAGGGTTTTGTAAAATTGAGGGTAACGAATAAATATCAAATCGTGAATGGTAACCAGTGTTGGGATGGTGGCTTTATGCATGCCCTTTGGCAATTCGTTACTTAAGCCGTGAAAAAGGTTGACTCCTGTTTGTTCAATTTCTTCGCTAAGCTGCAACGAGCGCCAAATGGCTTTTTTAATTCCGGAGTTGGCCTGTTCCGGAGCAATAATATCGAATTTCTCCTGCTCCTCCAGCATGTTGCTTTTTATTTCAGGAGTAAATAATGTATACTGATGTTCTGGAAAATACTTGGCCAGGGCATTTAAGGTGTTTCTGCTGTAATTTCCTAAACCCGATGTGTTGAGAAAAGCTCGTTTTGCATCGTATCCAATCTTCATTGTTCCTGTTGTTTTCTGTGCTCTTAAAAATACAAAAAAGGCCGGGTTTTGGTGCCCGGCCTTATTAATTTATTGTGAAGTATGAGTTTCTTAAAAGTCTTTTACTCCATCGAAGTCGAGCGTTGCAAAATAATCCGCGAGCGTTTCAGCACGTCGAATCTCTGCTACGTCGCCATTTTCGCGCAACAACAACTCGGCCGATTTTAGTTTTCCGTTGTAGTTAAAACCCATCGAGTGGCCGTGTGCGCCGGTGTCGTGAATAACAACAATGTCTTCCGGCTCAATTTCCGGCAGCATACGGTCGATGGCAAACTTATCGTTGTTTTCGCACAACGAACCGGTAACATCGTATTTTACATTGGCCACCTCGTTTTCTTTACCCATTACGGTAATATGATGATAGGCTCCGTAAAGCGCCGGGCGCATTAGGTTGGTCATGCAGGCATCCAATCCGGCATACGTTTTATAGGTTTTTTTAATGTGGCGTACTTTGGTTACCAAATAACCGTATGGTCCGGTTATGGCACGCCCCGATTCGAAGAATATTTTTAATGGCGCCAGTCCGGCATTAACGATTATTTCGTTGTAAAGTTTTTGTACTCCTTTGCTAACAAATTCAAGGTCAACCGGTTTTTCTCCTGGTTTGTAGGGAATTCCAATTCCGCCACCCAGGTTGGCAAACTCAATGCTGATACCTGTTTTTTCGTATACTTCAACAATGAGTTTGAAAAGCAACTCGGCAGTTTCAACAAAGTAATTTGAGTCTAATTCGTTTGACGCCACCATGGTATGAATTCCAAAATGTTTTACACCTTTTTCTTTCAAAATCCGGTAGCCTTCAATCATTTGCTCGTGTGTAAAACCATATTTGGCTTCTTCCGGATGCCCGATAATCAGGTTCCCCTTTTTTAAATCGCCCGGATTGTAGCGCATACAAATGGTGTCGGGCAAACCAACGTGTTTGTCAACAAAATCAATGTGCGAAATGTCGTCGAGGTTGATAATGGCACCCAAATCTTTTGCCAGCTGAAATTCGTAGGCAGGTGTATCGTTCGATGTCAGCATTATTTCATCGCCACTCATTCCAATTCGTTTTGCCAGTTCAAGCTCAGCAATCGAACTGCAGTCGATTCCAAAACCTTCTTCACGCAAAATTTTCATCAGGTAGGGATTCGGAGCCGATTTAATAGCATAGTACTCTTTAAATCCTTCGTTCCACGAAAAGGCATTTTTAAAATAACGGGCATTTTCGCGAATCGCTTTTTCGTCGTAAATATGAAAGGGGGTAGGAAATTTTTCAATAATTGTGTTAAGCTGGTCTTTTGAAAAAGGTAGTTTTTTGTCTGCCATAACGTCTTGAAATTTTAGAGAGGCAAAATTACACTTTCTATCTGATTTTTATAGAATTGTTCTAAATAATGATTTTTGAATTAACTGGAAGTTTACAATTACGAGCGTTTTTTGAAAAAACATTTTCTCAACAAAGTGTTTTCAATTTCCTCATAGGTATGAAAGTCAAAAAGGATTCTTCTAACTTTAAAAGAATCCTTTTATTAGAATATTATTATGAATTGAGCGCTTAGCTCTTATTGTTTCTGTTGGTTGCGAAAATACTGAATTGCTCTGTTTTCGTAGCTTTCCTGATATGATAACCAAGTCCGCCATGATAGAGAATCCAACGAACCATTTGTGTAAATTTTTGATAATTGGTTGTTAAACAATTTCATATCGTTATCAAGCTTGTGATATGTTATTTCATTTTTATTTTTTACTAACTTAAAGCTGTTCTCATTTGAAGAGAAAATTTCGCCTTTCATAAATGGAGCAACTGGTTTAAAAGATTTTTTTATAGATCCCCGAAAAGTCCACAATGTATCGGCTTCGATAAAATAATTGATGCTATAATATTTATTTTCAACATTTGAAAAATCAAATACAAACATACAGGTATCATTTGCGTGTATTTCTTTGTAATATCCATTCTCAACATACCACCATCTGCCCGAAATGGAAAAATTATTCTTTGTATTGTTTTGGCAGCCAAGAAATAAAATAAGTATTCCAATGTATAATAATTTTCTTTTCATGATATATTATTTGCCGTATTTCATATGACAATCTTCTTGCGCTGGAATCCATATCAAATGGGTGTCGACATAAAAAAGGAATCTTCTTATATCATAATCATGTCAATCTTTAGGGTGATAAATAAAGTCAGTGCAACCAACAAGGAAACGCTGAGTATGTTAGTAGACTCCATTTCCTTTTTGTGTGATTTTTCTAAAATATTCTTCTTTATCAAAATCATAGAATAAATGAATTGGGCCGTTTAAATAAAAGTCTTCGGGAAATTTCTTTCTGTATTTTTCTAATTCTTCAATAGCTTTGCTTTTCCCCTCAGTAAAGTTAAACATAAAGGCCCTATTGAACATCATTTGTGTATTGTTTTTATTGTTGGCAATTTGTTGTTCATATTTATGAATTGACAGTTTATAATATTTAGTGGCGTTCACAGAGTCGCCTAGTAAATAATATGCATGCCCAATACTGCCATAGATACTCGCCTGATTTTTGAACTTATTAATAGACTCCAAGTTAAATCTGATATAAGATTTGTATTCTTTTTTCCACAATAGAATTTTTCCTTTAAATAAAAGGAATTTAACCGAATCGGGGTAATGAGTGGTAATCTGGTCAAAAACTTTTAAAGCAGTATTTAACGATTCTTCATCAAACTGGTTCTCTTTTAACTCCTCAATTTGTTGCTTCATTGCATATTCTGCTATAGCAACACTTTTTTCGTCATCACCTAATCCTAAATTAAATTGATTTTGATTATTATGTTTATTTTGGCAACTAACTAATGCTATCAAAAGAATTATGAATATGTATTTTATTTCCATTGTTCTATATTTAGTAGTTCTATATTTTTATTTAAGTCAGCTATAATTCCTGTATAATTTCCAGTAAAATCTTGGATTGTAAATCCTAAAAATAGTTTGGAGCTATACGAATCATTACAATTAGGAACAGGTGGGGCAGTAATACTTCCATAACCAATGAAATTATACGAAGAATCATAAATATCGCCATTTGTGCTTGGACCGTTTAAAAGACAATATCCGATTTCAATACTGTTTTTTAAGAGTCTGATATTACCCCAAAAATCAGCTGAGTAATATAGGTTATTGAACATTGCAGAACCGCTTCCACTTAGTGTATTCCCTGATAATTTCATATTTGAGCTATAAGAACAGGTCCCATTTAGACCGCCACCTTCTACAGGGACGTAATTGACATCAATGCCCGAACTATTAATACTAAAGTTATTGTATATACAATTTTGCTCAACAGGATTATTGTTTGATGAACTACTGCTACTTCCCCCTCCCGAAGAAGTCTCATCAGTTGGAGACTCGGTGGTTGAAGTTCCAGTATCTCCTGTGTCGCCACCACCACCGCCTCCTGAGCTGCCAGAAACAGTAATTTCCTCTATATAACCGTGGCAATCAAAAAATGTCATAGTATTAGTGGTCGGGCTGAATTCCATATGATCACAAATATAAGTGGTTCCATCGTATTCTAATGCTATGTAAGCTTGTGCTCTATTTGTAGTTAAAAGTATTACAGACAAAATAGATATGAATTGAATGAAATTAGTTATTTTACTCATGTTTGTAGGATTTTATTGTTTTATAATGGCACTTGAATAAACTTGGTTATTATGGACCAATTGTATAAAATAACTTCCGGGTTTTTCACTAATCGAAGTAGCAGTGGAGTACTTCCCGATCATTTTATAAGTATCATTTTCAATTGTTTTGATTAATTGCCCATTGATGTCAATAAGGTTAAGCTGAACACTGCCAGGTTCTAAAACATTATACTGTATTGTTATATTATTAGATGTAGGATTTGGATAAACAGATAATTGAATCTTTCGATTTTTATCATTTTCTTTAACAATATTATTCAATTCAATAGCAAATATATCCTTATTCAAAACCGTGTCTTGATTATTCTCTATGTTAACAGCTTTTAATACAATGTTACATGGCCTAAAGGGCTTATTGATATTTGGATTCGAAAGTTTGAGATCACCTATGAGAAATATTTCATCATCAATTACCTGGTATTCGAATTGCCCTTCCTTTATAGACCATTTTTCAGGTTGTCCGTAAGCCCATTCAAATTCTAACTCAAGATTTTTGAAGAACAAACTATTCCCGACTTTGATAGAGTTAAAAGGGAGTTTACTGGAGCTTTCTAAATTCCAGTTTCCGTTTACATTATAGCCATCTTGATTAAGAGTGAGATTCAAAATCATTTGTTCTTCGTTCTTTTGTTTTGACCAATCATAGATAAACAACATTCCTTGCCATTTACCTCCTATTTGCATTGCTGGCCTTTTGTCATCTGCTTTGAGATCGAAAAATCCTTGCAGGGCAATTGGAATTTGATAAGAAGAATTGTTAGATATTTGAGCTGATTTATTCTTTTTATTTGCCTCTGTTTGTTTTTTCTTTTTTACTTCTTCGAGTCTGACCTTTGATTGTTTATAACCGCGTTTATCACATTCGATATAAAGTTTCTCTGCTTTATCGAGGTCCGCTTTTGTTCCATGCCCATTTTCATAACAATAGGCAAGTAAATGTTTTCCGGCTGTGATATCCGCATCGGAGCTTAATTGTGCCAACTCAAAAGCAGTAATATAGTTTTGTTTTACGCCGAAGCCTTTGAAATACATGTAAGCCAGAAAATAATTACCGGCCGGATTTCCTGCATCAACTGAACGTTGGAACCATTCAACAGCCGTTTCAAAATTTTGTGGGACAATTTTTCCCTCTTTGTAGATAAGCCCTACTTTATACATGGCATGCATATCACCATTTTCAGCTGATAAATTATACCATTCAAAGGCTTTTAGTTTGTCTTTTTTGGTACCTAATCCTTTCTCGTACATTTCGGCTACTATAAATTGGGCAGTTGCACTTCCCAAATTAGCAGCTTCATTAAATTCTGAAAGCGCAAGAATCCTATTATTTTTAATCGAATTGTCTTTCATCAGTTCCATGCCTTTTTTTATGATGGCCCGGATTTCTGGATCGGATGAGACTACATGATATTCCGGATCCTGTGCATGAACGATTGAGTTAACAAATAGTAAGAAAAGTAAATATTTAAATTTCATAATTAATAGCACATTTGTGAATAAATCAGCGAGATGCCCTACTATTACAAATGCCAACTTGCAAAAGTGTGTTCCGGATATTAGTCTTGTGCGGACGGTTTTTCAAAACTGGCTGCCTCCCCGGGCCGGGAACAAAGTAATGCGTGAACTCATCCCCGGGGAGGCTTACCTCACGAATTTATTTTTTCCTATTTGGGTTAATCGTCTCATTCTGTCTTTTTACGTCCTGCCCGGGTTTAATAGACTGGGGGTTTTGTTACATTCTGTAATAAAGGTATGCTAATTAATGTCGAAATAAAAAATTAGTTTTACCCCCCCCATTTTATTGTTAAATGCTAGGCGTTGGTTATCTGTATGTTAGGTTATAGGAACTGTTTCTGTGTTATATAACATAAATAATCTATAAGACTCTTGGGGGTTATCTTTTGATTTTTTTGGGAATATATTATGATAGTCGTTTGTGTATTGTTTTAGAATTTTGTCATTTTTCTACAAAATTCATGGCTGCCTTAATCCCGTCAGCAGCGCTTGAAATAATTCCACCTGCATAGCCGCTGCCTTCGCCAATAATGTAAATATTATCGAAGCCTTTGCATAAACCATTCCTGTCGCGAATTACCTGAATCGGTGCAGAAGTTTTGCTTTCGAAACCCAACAAGTTGCCATTTTCAAAACCACGCATTTTACGGATAAAATCCTGCAAGCCAACCTGCATCGACTCAACAACCGGTTGGGGTAGTAAGTCCCAAAGCGGAGCCGGTTTTAATCCCAACGGATAACTGGTTTCGAACTGCGATCCTTTGCCTTTTTGTTTGAGGAAGTCGTTGATGGAACATGCCGGCGCAGCATAACCTTCAGCATATTGGTAAAAGCTTTCTTCCAGTTGTTGCAGCTTGTCGAGCGCTTCAATGGGCGAAACCGTTTTGCCTGCCAGCTCGTCGGGGTGAATGGCGGCTACGCAGGCGGCGTTGGCGAAATTGCCGTTTCGTTTGTAGTAGCTCATCCCGTTTACAATGTTAGTGTTTTCGTAGGCAGCTGCCGGAACTACCATGCCGCCGGGGCACATGCAAAATGAAAAAACGGAATGTTTGCCGTCGGCTTGCGAAGTAAGGCGGTACTCGGCGGCTTTCACTCCCTGAAGTTCTGGTTTTCCCCATTGAGCACGGTTTATGATTTCCTGAGTGTGTTCCATTCGGCTGCCAATGGCAAAGTTTTTTGTGCGGAAAGGAATACCTCTTTTTATCAGCATTTTGTAGGTCTCGAAAGCGGAATGACCGGGTGCAATAAACAAGGTCTCGGCCGGTAAATTTCCTTTTGATGTGATTACCTCCTTAACTTTTGAATTAACAATCACCACATCTTCCAGCATCGTTTCAAACAGAAATTTACCTCCCAGGTTCTCAAACGCTTTACGCAGGTTTTGCACAATTTTTCGCAGGTTATCGGTACCCAAATGCGGGTGGGTCATATATAGTATCTCTTCCGGGGCGCCGGCCTCCACATAGCTTTCCAGGATAAACTGTTTTTCTTTTGAAATGCGTTTGGAACGCGAAGTAAGTTTGCCATCGGAGAAAGTTCCGGCACCACCTTCGCCAAAAGCGTAATTGTTTTGCGCGTTAAAATATCCTGTTTTTTCAAAAGTGGAAATGGCTTTCCCGCGTGTTTTAACATCCGACCCGCGCTCGATGAGAGTAACATTAAAACCGGCTTTTTGCAATACAAAAGCATTAAAAAAACCGGCAGGTCCGCTACCAACAACAACAACTTTTTTATTGCTTTTCTTGTAAGGTATTTCAAGCCTTTCTTTCTCAACTTTTTCGTCACTTTTAATTTCGGGCGATGTTACAACAGCTTTTACCAACCAGTGGATGTTCGATTTATTCCGGGCATCCAGACTTTTGGTTTCCAGCGCGAACGAAAAGTTTTTAATCCGTAGCGTTTTGGCAATTTTTTCGCGCAGTAGCTCGGTGCTGTAGTTGGTTGGTAATTTAAATGATACTGTTGTTGTTCCCATTTGCTTGATAATTAGAAGTCAAAAATACGGAAAGATTGGTAGCACAGGAAGCTTTTTTCTAACCCGGGAAATAAAATCTGAAAATTCACTTATGGTTGGTGTTGTAAACCAGGGTTGGGCACCTGCAGGCAATTGAGAGAAATAAAAGGTACAGGTTTCTGTAAGCCATTTTAAAAAGCAAAAAATCATTGTAACGTAATTAAAAGTTGTGCGTCACATAATATGAAAACAAAACAGCACCGCTTCAAAGCCGGAAAACAAAAACAGGAAAGAATCAATTTTTCACATACTAAAATCGGGAGTTGGTCGAAAAAATAGAAAGGTTAAACCCTTTTTTCGTCAAATTTAAACTGAAAACAAAAAACAAGGCAACAATTTGCCACAGAAAACAGCCTGAAGGATTTTCTTCAGAAAAAACAAGTTCAAGCCATGATTAGTCTAAACAATGTTCACAAATCGTATGTAACTGGTAGTAACTCGTTACATGTGTTAAAAGGAATCGACCTTGAGATTAAAAAAGGAGAATTCGTCTCAATAATGGGGTCGTCGGGTTCCGGAAAATCAACCTTATTAAATATTCTTGGCATTTTAGATAACTACGATGAAGGTTCGTATTACCTGAATGGTTCGCTGGTAAAGGATATGTCGGAAAAGCAGGCCGCCCGTCTTCGGAACGAGTTGGTGGGTTTTGTTTTTCAGTCGTTTAACCTCATCTCCTTCAAAAATGCCATGGAAAATGTAGCGCTTCCGCTCTACTACCAGGGCGTTAACCGCAAAAAACGCAACAAAATTGCTCTGGAATACCTCGATAAAGTAGGTTTACTGGATTGGGCAACGCATTTACCCAACGAAATGTCGGGCGGACAAAAACAGCGTGTAGCTATTGCCCGTTCTTTAATTTCGCAACCAAAAATAATTTTTGCCGATGAGCCAACCGGTGCACTCGATACCAGTACCTCGTACGAGGTAATGGATATTCTCAGAGAAATTAATGCCGATGGGATTACCGTTATTTTGGTAACCCATGAGCATGATATTGCTGCCATGACGCAGAAAATTGTTCGTTTAAAAGATGGCCGTATTGATGAGATTATTAAAAACGGCGACCTGAAACATTTCCAGCATCAGTACGCAAAAGAGTTGGAAACGGCATAAGCAAATCCTATTCGCCACCGGCGTTTTTGTCACTTTTATTTTCATTTTAAACTTAAGCTATCATGTTCGATATTGATAAATGGCAGGAGATTCTTGCAACCATCAAGAAAAATAAGATGCGCACTTTCCTTACCGGATTTAGCGTAGCCTGGGGCATATTTATGTTGATGATCTTATTGGGTGCCGGCAACGGATTGAGCAATGGTGTATCGCAAAATTTTATGCGCGATGCTGTTAATGCCATGTGGTTGTGGAGCGGCAGAACAAGCATTCCCTACCAGGGAATGAAAGAGAACCGCCAGATACGTTTTACCAATGCCGATTATGAATTGTTAAAAGACCTTGAAGGCATTGAATATACCTCGGGGCGCTACTACATCGGGGGCAATCTTTTTTCGTACGGAAGCGAGTACGGCGAATACACTGCGGTTACCTGTCATCCTGATTTAAAAGAAGTGGAATCGATTGAAATGGTTGACGGCAGATTTGTAAACCAAGTGGATATTGACCAGACAAGAAAATCGGTTGTACTGGGAAAAGATATTTACGATGCCCTTTTTAAAGATAAAAATGCCATTGGCGAGTATGTTCGGGTAAATAACATACCGTTTAAAGTTGTAGGTGTTTGTCGCGAGGGAGGTGGCACCCGGCACCGTAACGCTTACATACCTGTAACCACCGGACAAAAAGTTTTTAACGGATCAAACCGCCTGCACAATTTTGCACTTACCATAAATGCCGAAACGCTTGAAGAAAGCCAGGCCATTGAAGCAAAAGTGCGCGAAACGCTGGCTCGCAAGCACAAATTTGATGCGACTGATGAATCGGCTATGGGCTCGTACAACAAACTCGAAGATGTCATTCAAACCATGAAAATCTTTCAGGCCATCGATATTTTTATTTGGATAATAGGCATAGGTACACTTATAGCCGGGGTGGTAGGCGTTAGCAATATTATGCTGATTGTAGTAAAAGAGCGAACCAAGGAAATTGGTATCCGAAAAGCCATTGGAGCCAGTCCTGCATCGGTAATCGGCCTCATTCTTCTTGAAGCAGTAATGATAACAACCATTGCCGGATACATCGGGTTGGTGCTGGGTACCGGTTTAATGGAAGGAATAAATTTTATCGTTGAAAAACAGTTTGAAGCATCAGCAGCCACAAACGGAGGAAATGGTGAAACCTTGTTCCGCAACCCAACTGTTGACCTGGGAGTGGCCATGTCGGCTACCTTGCTACTGGTAATTGCCGGTGCTATTGCAGGCTATATTCCGGCCAAACGTGCCGCAAGAATTAAACCTATTGTGGCCTTGCGCGACGAATAACAGAAAACAAAAAAAGCAAAAACAATGTTCGATTTAGATCTTTGGAAAGAAATATTAAGCGCCTTAAAGAAAAACCGGATGCGGAGTTTTATGACGGCTTTTGGTGTATTCTGGGGCATATTTATGCTGATAGTTATGTCGGGTGCAGGGCGTGCCCTTGAAAACGGCGTGATGGACGGCATTAAAGCCTTTGCTTCCAACTCTGCATTTTTCTGGACTGAGCGCACGAGTAAACCCTACAAAGGGTTTCAGCGTGGCCGACGCTGGAGTTATAAAAACACCGACATTGAATACATTAAAGCCAACATCAGCGATATCGAATACCTATCGCCACGCCTGTTTGGCCCACGAACCTACCAGGGCGACAATGTAATCAGAGGTAAAAAAACCGGAGCCTTTAACATTTATGGCGATTACCCCGACTTTTTTAAAATAGACCCGTGGACACCATTGCAAGGCCGATTAATTAACGAAATTGATATGCAGCACTCGCGCAAAGTGGTAAATATTGGCGAACGTGTGGTGGAGGTTATGTTTGATAAAGAGGAAGACCCGATTGGGCAGTACCTCAAAATTAACGGTGTTTACTTTCAGGTAGTTGGAGTAGTTAAGGGCGAAACACGCGTAAACATTGGTGGCGGAAGAAAAAATGAAACTATAATTATGCCATTCTCTACCATGCAAAAAACCTTTAACATGGGCGACGATGTGCATTTCTTCTCGGTTACCTCGCAGCCTGGTGTGCCGGTTAGCAAAGTAGAAACCCGATTAAAAGAATTATTAAAAGAACGGCACAGGATTGCACCTGACGACCGACAGGCAGTTGGCTCGTTTAATATTGAGGTGGAATGGAAAAAATATATGGGTTTATTTACCGGCATTCAGCTCTTAACCTGGATTGTTGGGATTGGAACCTTGTTGGCCGGAGTTATTGGAGTAAGTAATATAATGCTGGTAATTATTAAGGAGCGTACGCAGGAAATTGGTATTCAGCGAGCCATAGGAGCAACACCCGGAAAAGTGATTCTGCACATTGTAGCTGAAAGTGTTTTTCTTACTGTAATTGCCGGTTACATTGGTCTTGCGCTTGGTGTTGGCCTGCTTGAATTGCTGAATATGATGCTGGAAATGAATGCCGCCAATGCCGACGATATATTTTTCCGTAGGCCGGAGGTTAGTTTTAAAATGGCGGTGGGTGCCTTGTCGGTTCTGGTAGTATCCGGAATTTTTGCAGGCCTTATTCCGGCACGCCGGGCTGTAAGCATAAAACCCATTGATGCCCTGCGCGATGAAGGTATTTAAACAAGTATAGATCAGAATAAAAATCAAAAAGCCATAAAACGAGCCTGCAAAAATATTGACATTTAACGAGTTACGGCAGGCGAATTTGAAAACAAAAAACATAACAAGATGAAAAAAGTAGTTAAAATTTTAGGACTTGTAATTTTGGTTGGAGCATTCGGAGGAACCCTGTTCTTCCTGTACAACAAATCAAAAAAGAAAACAGATTTCTTTGAGAACAAAAATCCATTTTACAGCGATGTGGTAATGAAAACCGTTGCAACCGGATCGGTGGTGCCACGTTACGAAATTGAAATCGTTCCTCAGGTTTCCGGAATTATTGATGAATTATATGTGGAAGCGGGTGATAAAATTACCAAAGGGCAGGTAGTTGCACGTATCAAAATTATTCCGGACATGGTAACTTTGAACGCTGCTGAAACCCGTTTAAACCGTGCAAAAATTAATTTTGAAGATGCGCAAATCGATTACGATCGCCAGCAAAAACTTTTTGATAAAAACGTAATCTCTTACGAAGAGTTTAAATCTGCAAAAGTGGAGTACGATTCGGCCAAAGAAGAACTAACAGCTGCCGAAAATAATCTGGAATTAATTAAAAATGGTGTAACAAAAAAGGCTTCAACGGCTACTAATACCCTTGTTCGGTCAACCATAAACGGTATGGTGCTCGATGTTCCGGTTGAAGAGGGTAACTCGGTAATACAGGCAAATACCTTTAATGCCGGTACAACAATTGCTTCGGTTGCCGATATGAAAGATATGATTTTTGAGGGGAATGTAGATGAGACAGAAGTAGGTAAAATTCGCGAAGGCATGCCCATTGAATTAGAAATTGGCGCTATCGATAAAGAAAAATTTGCCGCAGTTTTGGAATATATTTCTCCAAAAGGGGTTGAAGATAACGGAGCCATACAATTTGAAATAAAAGCCAATGTGCAACTAAAAGAAGGCCAGTTTATACGAGCCGGTTACAGTGCAAATGCCAACATTGTTTTGGATCGGAAAGACAGTGTGATGGTAATTCCTGAAGGATTACTAAAATTTGAAAACGACTCGTCGTTTGTTGAAGTTAATAAAGGCACTAACGAAGAACCCGATTACGAAAAACGTTTTGTAAAAACCGGACTTTCAGATGGTATAAATATTGAAATTACTGAAGGGTTAAAACCTGATGATAAGGTAAAAGGAGAGAAGATCGATCCGAAAAAAGCAAAACAGGAACAAGCCAATAAAGGCTAATAATAGGTAAATTACCCGGCTTTATGTAAATTAGTCGCAAACAAAAAACAATATAAAAATGAAGAAGTTATTCGCCTTATTTTTAGGCATAATTGGGTTAAGCAGTTTTACATCGAATGCACAAAACGAATGGGATTTACAAACCTGTTTCGATTATGCCATCGAAAATAACATCCAGATTAAACGCCAGGAAATTAATTCCAGGTACAACGAAATGCTGGTAAAGCAGGCAAAAGACGATAAGTTACCCAACTTAAATGCCCAGCTGAGCAACGATTTTAGTTTTGGACGATCGCTTACCTACGACAATACCTACGACAATATAAACTCGGCAAGTGTAGCCGGAGGATTAAGTACCAGCTGGACCCTTTACAACGGACTAACGCTGAGTAATACGGTGCAAATGCGTGAACTCGACCTGAATGCCACCATGGCAGATCTGCAAAAAACCAAGGATGATATCATGCTTTCCATCTCGGCCGAATACCTTGAAATCCTTTTTGCCGAAGAATTACAACTGGTGGCCGAGGCAACATTAGAAGTTACCAAACAACAAATTAACCGTACCCGCCAGCTGGTTGAAGCAGGAAGCGCTGCAAAAGGCGCATTGCTTGAGATTGAAGCCCAACTGGCCCGTGAAGAACTGGATTTGGTTAATGCCCAAAACAGGGTGCAGCTGGCGTATTTAAATCTTTACCAGTTTTTAGAACTGCCAATGGCTGAGAGTTTTAAAATTGAAAAACCTGTGCTGCCCGAAATTCAGGCAAACCTTACCATGATGAATGCTTTTGATGTATTCAGTAATGCCATAAATGTAAGACCTGAAATTAAAGCGGCACAGCTGCGCGTACAAAGTGCCATGAAACAGTTAGCTGTAGCAAAGGGGTATCGTTATCCGAGTTTAAGTTTTGGTGCCAATTATTATAACCAGTACAATAACCAGTACAAAGATATTTACGGCGACAGAATTGACTTGGGAGAACAGCTAAAAAACAACAGCCGCTCAAGCCTGGGACTTACGCTGAGTATCCCAATTTTTAATCGATACCAGGTAAAAAACAATATCACCAACTCCGAACTGCAAATTGCCGATTACGAGTACCAGCTGCAACAAACGCGTAATGTTTTACGCCGCGATATTGAAACGGTTTATACCAATGCTCTGGCGGCTTTAAACCGTTACATTTCTTCTGAAAAAGCAGTGGCATCAATGAAAGAGGCATTTCGTTACACCGAAGAGAAATTTAATGTGGGAATGATTAATTCGGTAGAATACAACCAAAGTAAAACAAATCTTACCAGTGCACAGTCGGATTATTTACAGGCCAAATACGAATACATTTTCCGCACGAAAATACTTGATTTCTACAATGGAGTTCCTATCTCCTTGTAGTTAAATCAATGCTTGAACATTGTTTTTTGTGCCCTGGCGGTTTCCGTCAGGGCTTTTTATGCCAGCACTTTTATTGCCTTATCAATCCTCTACTGCCTCATTTTGTGATTTTGACAAATTAAATATCTTTGTCAACCTATTATACCTAAATCAATTAAAGCTATTTCGAATGAAGTTGTTTTTCGTTTTATTGTTGTGTGCTTTCGTCTCGCCAACCGTTATTGCCAATAACCTTACATTAAGTCGCGACAGTACTTTGCATACCTTTAACGGTTCCCACATTTATCAGTTAAAAAAGGCGAAATCGCCAATTGTCATCGATGGGGTAATTGATGAGCCCGACTGGGAAAAGGCCCAAAAAACAGCCAGTTTTTTTAAGGTATTGCCGGTTGATAGCGGTTATGCCACCCAGCCCTCTACAATGATGATGACCTACGATGACAAAGCGCTTTATGTGGCACAGGTTTTTTACGATACCATTCCCGGAAAACGTGTGATGGAATCGTTCAGGCGCGATTTTAGTTTTGGCAGCAACGATAATCTGCTGATGTTTTTCGATACTTTCCTGGATCAAACCAATGGCTTTTCATTTGGAATTTCGGCGTCGGGAGCCAAATGGGATGGCACAATGAGCAACGGAAACGACATTTCGCTCGACTGGGATTGTAAATGGGAATCGAAAACAAAACACTACAGGGACAAATGGATAAGCGAAATGCGAATCCCATTTAAATCGTTGCGTTACCCAAAATCGAGCCAGCGCTGGAATGTTAACTTTAGTCGGCTTGATTTAAAATCAAACGAAAAGTCGGCATGGGCACCTGTTCCACGCCAGTTTCCAACTTCAACCCTGGCTTATACCGGAGTCATGAAATTTGAAGATCCCTTGCCTAAATCCAAAATGCAATTCTCTGTTATTCCCTATGTTTTAGGAAGTGCCGCTAAAAACATGGAAGACGGTTCGGATACGGATTATCGAAAAGACATTGGTTTTGATGCCAAACTGGGGTTATCATCATCAATGACATTGGATTTAACCTATAATCCTGATTTTGCCCAGGTTGAAGTGGATGAGCAGGTAACCAATATCGATCGGTTTGAGTTGTTCTTTCCTGAAAAAAGGCAATTCTTTCTAGAGAATAGCGACCTCTTTGCCAATTACGGTTATCAGCATACCTTAACGCCATTTTTCTCGCGGCGCATCGGACTTGATGCTCCGGTAAAAGCCGGCGCCCGTTTAAGTGGAAAAATTGGCAGCAACTGGCGTATTGGTTTTATGAATATGACTACCGAAAAAACAAACGAACGTTTGGCAAGAAACTATACCGTAGCGTCGGTACAAAAGAAAGTTTTTGCCCGATCGAATATGGGCTTTATTGCTGTTAACAAAGAAAATCTTGATGTTCCGTCGGACACCAGCATGTACAACCGTGTATTTGGTTTCGATTATAACCTGGCCAGCAAAGACAATATCTGGGATGGCAAATTTTTTTACCACCGTTCGTTTCAGCCGGGTAACCCCGATAAACAATACGCACAGGGAGCTATGCTTATGTACAGTACCCAAAAAGTAAAGCTTGGCTTTTTCGAAACTGCGGTGGGAGAAAACTACCGGGCCGAAACAGGTTATGTGCGGCGCACCGGTTATAATTTTTTGGGCGGCACAGCTGGCTATACTTTTGTGCCCAATAAAAAAATTGTGAGCCATGGGCCAAGCCTAAAAATCGATAATTATTTTAACGCTGATTATAATTTAATTGAACACGAGTACGAATTGGAATACGAAATGCAATTTGAAAACCGCTCGGAACTGAGCCTTGCCTACACCGATTATTTTGTGCAGTTGCGGCACGATTTTAACCCCACTCAAGATCCTGAAAATTCTTTACCCGCAGGAACGGAATATGATTTTGGCGGTTTTACTGTATCCTATGCCTCCACCCGTAAATCGTTGTTTACCTGGGAAGCCGAGGCGGTAAAAGGAAGTTTTTACAGCGGAGATATTCAATATGTTGAAGGCGAAATTGGTTACCGCTTTCAGCCGTATGTAAATTTGAGTATGAACTTTAATTATACCGATATGGATTTGGGAGCGCCTTTTAACCGTGAAAAATTTTGGTTGGTTGGCCCCAAAATGGACATTACTTTTACCGATAAAATTTTCTGGTCAACTTTCGTTCAGTACAACGAGCAAATTAGCAACCTGAATATAAACTCCCGGTTCCAATGGCGTTATCAGCCTGTATCGGATATTTATTTGGTTTATACCGACAATTATTTTACCGGAAACTGGAATGCAAAAAACAGGGCGGTTGTGCTAAAAATGACCTATTGGTTTAATTGATTAACCATAAGCAGGCTTCAGGAAGATACTGATTTAAGCCATAATGAGTGCCCTATTATTTAAGCATTTGTGAAATAACTCAGCTATGGAAAAAACCCCTGAAAATATGTTTTACCTTATTGTTAAACCGATTTGGGGAACCTGAAATTATTTCTATCATTGAGAAAAAAAATTAACTTTGCGTGCCTTAAAACAATTTGACTGACAATTGTTTAAGAGAATAAAAGATTTTATAACATAAAAACTCACTAGTAAAATGAAAGTAACAGTAGTTGGAGCAGGTGCAGTAGGCGCAAGTTGTGCGGAGTACATTGCAATTAAAGATTTTGCAGACGAAATTGTATTGGTTGACATTAAAGAAGGTTTTGCCGAAGGTAAAGCAATGGACTTGATGCAAACTGCTTCATTAAACGGTTTTGATTCTACTATCGTTGGAAGCACAAACGATTACACAAAAACAGCGGGTAGCGATGTTGCAGTAATCACAAGTGGTATTCCGCGTAAACCAGGAATGACTCGCGAAGAGTTGATTGGTATTAATGCCGGAATTGTTAAAGATGTTGCTGAAAAGCTAATTGCCGAATCACCAAACGTAATCATTATTGTGGTTAGTAACCCAATGGATACAATGGCTTACCTTGCACATAAAGCTACAGGACTTCCTAAAAACCGAATTATTGGTATGGGTGGAGCATTGGATAGCGCACGTTTCAAGTACAGATTGGCTGAAGCTATCGACTGTCCTCAATCAGACATTGACGCCATGGTAATTGGTGGCCACAGCGATACCGGAATGGTTCCACTTATTGAAAAAGCTGTGCGTAACAGTGTACCTGTTGCCGAGTTTTTAAGCGAAGAAAAACAAGCAGAAGTTGTAGAAGCAACAAAAGTTGGTGGTGCCACATTAACCAAACTTTTAGGAACCAGTGCATGGTATGCTCCGGGTGCAGCAGTATCTGAATTGGTTCGTGCTATTGCTCTTGATTCTAAAAAAATGTTCCCATGTTCAGCTATGCTTGAAGGTGAATATGGCTTAAACGACATTTCGTTAGGTGTTCCTTGTGTAATTGGTAAAAGCGGTATCGAAAAAATTGTTGAAATTGAACTTTCAGCTGCAGAAAAAGAAAAACTTACTGCAAGTGCTGAAGGCGTTTCAAAAGTTAACGCATTGCTGTAATTCGAAAGAACAACATGATATACAAAGGCTCGCAATTGCTGCGGGCCTTTTTTTGCACCAATGTATGGCCGCTGTAGCAGCTGCTTTGTTAAATTGTTTACTTTTAAGCCATGCGCGTAAAATTACCCGTTAAAATAGTAGAACTCGAATCGTCAAATTTTCACCTGCTCGTATCGTGCTGCTTAAACAGTGGTGAGCAAGAATATTGGGTGATAGACACAGGAGCATCACGCTCGGTATTCGATAAAAACCTGACTGCAGGTATTGCCGCTGTAATGGACGAAACCGAAGATTTGCATGCCGCCAATATGAGCGAAGCTCCCTTAAAAACATCACTCGGAACTTTAAATCCTGTAAGCTTTGGTAAATTCAGGGTTGAAGCCATGCAAGTGGCCTTAATTGATATGGATGCAATAAATGACTTGTACCAAAAAGTTAGCGAATATAAAATTTGTGGTTTACTGGGCAGCGATTTTTTGTTAAAATACCATGCTGTAATCGACTATAAACGACAGCTGCTTAAATTATCTGACTGAGGGTATTCCCACTTTAACAATCAGCTTTTAATTTCCTTTTCAATCAATTCAAGAATAGCATCAATGCGTTTCATTAGCGGCAGGTAGTGGGCTTCTTCAGTTGCTTTGCTGGTTAAAATAAAGGTAAACAATAAGTTCTCAAACTGGGTGGAGTGCAGCAGGTTGAGGTTGCTGATATTTTTGGGGAGTGGTTCAATATCGAGCTCATTGGCCGAAACTCCTGCAAGGTCGAAAATAGTGCGAATGCTTTGCGTGTTGCCCCGAAATAAATCCAGAATTTTTTCCCGCTGCTGTTCCAGATCATTTTCCTGTTTGGCAATGTCTTCCATTGTCGAAATCCAATTGGTTAAATGTATTCTCAGTGTTGGGTTTGAAATGTCTTTTAGGCTACCCGAGTTCATCATTTCGTTTAATAGCGAGTTGTTCGGATTAAACGAAACATCAAAAACAAAGGTGTTATATAAAAGGAGTGAGAATTGTTCTTCATCGGGTTGGATTTTGCTGTTCGATACGTATGAAATAATCTGCCGTGCACCTTCGTAATTGTTTTTGTTTACATTAATCAATTCCTGCAACTTTAATTTGCTGGTTGTAAATTCGTCCATTAAACCCACCAGGTAGGTTTGTTCTTTTTTCTGAATGGTGCGTTTTATATTATTGTTGTTGATGGCCAGTGCAATTAAAATTCCAATAACCACCAGAATAATCTCCCCAAGGGCATAGAGCAGGTATTTTTTTATTTTACTCTCCTTGAGTTTTTGTAGCCGGAGCGCTTTAAATAGTTGTAACATCGTTTTTTGCAGCTTTAACATTTTCGTTTAGGGTATTGTTTTCTTTCATGGGCTTTATTCTTCAACCAACTAAGGCTATTTATACTTGTGTTCTAATTATTTTCATGTGCTTTTCTTTTCGTTTCTATAAGTATCCAGGGTCGATGGAATTACATCATCAACATAAAATTGCAACGATTCCAACTCGAACTTTTTCTTATCCCAATCAAAAGCTTCAAGATATTCATCTCCACCGGTCCATAAAAATCCAAAAGCATCTATTTTCTTTTCATTTGCAAGCTCTACACGCAGGGGCCTTATTTCATATTCGTTACCTTCGTAAAACGTAAGAAGTTCAACGGCTTCAGGGGTAAGGTTTAAAAGCACTTTGCCATAAACAAGCGAGTTTTGTTTTTTTATCATGGCCGGGTAATCGGCACCTTTTAGTGCAAAGCGCGCATAGCCTTTTAACGCAGCATTGGCAGTTTTTATTTTTTGACCACACAATTGTTCTGCTATTTCGCTAAAAAGCAATGAGCCGTAAACGAATAAATTTGCCATAAATTATTGGTATTAAACGAAATACTTTAAAAATAGCGGCTCCGTTTTTGGAAAGCTCAAGTATTTCGGTATATTTGCTCCGCTTAAAAATAATGCCTTAAAACGAGGAGTGAAATTTTTAATGCAAAAGTGCTGTATTTTGTACAGCTTTTTATTGAAAAAATAAAAATTGCGTTTTACAGAGTGAAGCTAAAAATAAATATCACGAAAAGATTAATGGCAAAACTGGCCTTGTTTATGGTTGTGGTTGCTGCCGCTTTTATTCTTGATGTTTATTTTGGAAATCATCCGGAAGAGTTGAAAAAAATTCAAGCCGAATCGCAGGAGCAAAGCAGCGATCAGGGTAAAGTCTACCTAATTACGCAAACTACTGTAAATAGTGTTAAGATACTTGAGCAGAAAGCTTCGGCACGGCAGTTAAAGCTTCAACTACACGACAAATTTTTACGCAATCATCATTCAATCCGAAATTACCAGGTTTTAAAAGCAGAGGTAGTAAAACAAACTACACCGCTTATTTTATCCTATCATTACCTGGTTTTTCAGAATCACATTTTATCCCCCGACGAAGACCCACTGGCTTAGCTCAAAGCTCTTTCTTATGAAAAATTAAGAGCATCAGGCGAAGTGTGCCTGGTAAATTCCGTATTCAATCAATTAAAAAATAGTAAACATTTAAATTAAAATTCAAATGCAAAACAAAGGTGCAATTTTAACATTTGCAATTCTGTTGACAGCGGTATGTTTATACCAGCTTTCGTTTACCTGGAAATCAAACCAGATAAAGGAAGATGCCATAGAATATGCACAAGGAGACTCTGAAAAGGAGTTTCAATACATTGATTCGATGAAAAGCGAAGTGGTATACAACTTCCTTGGATTGAAAAAATTTACTTACAAAGATGTTCAGGAACTGGAAATGAACCTGGGACTTGACCTGAAAGGTGGTATGAACGTAACCCTGCAGGTTGAGGTTAAAGACATCATTCGTGCGATGTCGAATTACAGCGACGACGAAACTTTTAATGCTGCTTTGAATCGCGCTTCTGAACTACAGAAAAACAGTCAGGCTGATTTTGTAACCTTATTTGGCGATGCTTTCGAGGAGATCGATCCTAATGCCCGTTTGGCTTCTGTTTTTAATACGCTTGAGCTGCGTGATAAAGTTAATTTCAACACCACCAACAAAGAGGTGCTTGATATTATTCGTACAGAAACTGATGGTGCCATTGACAATGCATTCAACATTATTCGTACTCGTATCGACCGTTTTGGTGTTGCCCAGCCAAATATTCAGCAGCTGCAAACACGTGGTCGCATTTTGGTTGAACTACCGGGTGTAAAAGATCAAAACCGTGTGCGTAACCTCTTACAAGGTACAGCCAACCTTGAGTTCTGGGAAACCTACGAAAACCAGGAAGTATACCAATACATGTTGCAGGCTAACCAGAAAATTAAAGAAATGGAAGACCTGGCAACAGAAGAAACTGTTGATGCCACCAGTGAAGAAGCAACCGAAGCTACAGCTGAAACAGAAGAGGCTGATGAGGAAAACTCGCTACTTTCTGAACTGGAAGCCAGTGCAGAAGGAGACTCTACCGCAGCACTGGATAACCTTGACGCTTTCAAATCGCAATATCCTTTATTTGCTATCTTAAATCCAAGTACCGACCAAACCGGGCAATTGTACCCAGGTCCCATTGTTGGTATGTCGCATGCTAAAGATACTGCCAAGGTTAATGCCTACCTTAACAATATTCAGGTTAAAAACCTTTTTCCACGCGATTTAAAATTCCGCTGGACAGCCAAATCAGTTGATGAAGCCGGAACGTACTACCGGTTGATTGCATTAAAAGTAACAACCCGCGACGGACAGGCTCCGCTTGATGGTGGTGTAATTACTGATGCCCGTCAGGATTTCGACCAGTTTGGCTCGAGCCCTGAAGTAGCTATGCAAATGAATGCTGAAGGAGCAAAAGTTTGGCAACGGATGACCAAAGAAAATGTAGGTAAATCAATTGCTATTGTTTTAGATAACTATGTCCGCTCTTTCCCAACCGTAAATGGTGAGATTCCTGGTGGTCGCTCAAGCATTACCGGTTTAGAAAGTATTGAAGAAGCGCAAGACCTTGCAAACGTATTGAAGTCGGGTAAAATGCCGGCTCCTGCACGTATTATCCAGGAAGATGTTGTTGGTCCTTCATTGGGTCAGAAAGCAATTAACAGCGGTTTGATTTCGTTTATTATTGCCTTTGCAATGGTACTGGTTTATATGTTGTTCTTTTACAGTAAAAATGCCGGCTTGGCAGCCAATATTGCACTGATTGCCAACATGTTCTTCATCTTCGGTATTTTGGCTTCGTTAGGTGCTGTACTTACACTGCCTGGTATCGCAGGTATTGTACTTACCATTGGTATGTCGGTTGATGCAAACGTGCTTATTTACGAACGTGTTCAGGAAGAAATGCGTTCCGGAAAAGGTGTTAAACTGGCCATTACTGATGGTTATAAAAATGCCTACTCGGCAATTATCGATGGCCAGGTTACTACCTTATTAACCGGTGTTGTACTTTACCTGTTTGGTTCTGGCCCGATTAAAGGTTTCGCAACTACCCTGATTATTGGTATTCTTACTTCACTGTTCTCGGCTATTTTCTTAACCCGTTTGATTTTCGAATGGCAATTGCGCAAAGGTGGACGTATTTTGTTTACCTCATCGGCAACCGAAAACTGGTTACGTAATACAAAAATTAAGTTCCTTGAAAAAAGAAGAACTTTCTATATCATTTCTGCAGCTTTCATTCTGTTATCTGTTGGTTCATTCTTTGTTCGTGGCTTAAACTATGGTATCGACTTTAAAGGTGGGCGCTCATACATTGTTAGTTTCGAAAAAGACGTTGAAGTTGGCGAAGTGCGCGAGGCATTGGCCAGTGTGTTTGATGCTGCACCAGAGGTAAAAACATCGGGCGACAACATTAAAATTACAACCAATTATAAAATTGACGACGACAGCGAAAATATTGATAACGAAGTAGAAGCTTTATTAATGAAAGGTTTGCAAGATGCTGACCTGATTGATAAAACAGTTACTTTGGAGCAATTTACGCAAGAGTATCAGCAAAGTTCGCAAAAGGTAGGTCCTACCATTTCTGATGATATTCGTAAAGATGCTGCGATCGCTATTGTTTTCTCGCTGATCATTATTTTCCTTTATATCCTGGTACGTTTCCGCGATTGGCAATATGGTTTGGGAGCTGTTGCTGCATTGGCACACGACTCGCTAATTGTATTGGGTATTTTCTCGTTACTGTACGGAGTACTGCCTTTCTCGTTAGAGATTGACCAGGCATTTATTGCTGCAATTCTAACGGTATTGGGTTATTCTATTAACGATACCGTGGTGGTTTTCGACCGCATCAGAGAGTACCTGGGCTTGCACCCAAAACGCGATCGCGAAGAGAATGTTGATGCTGCATTGAACAGTACATTGCGTCGTACTTTCAGTACTTCGTTATCAACTTTTGTAGTATTACTTGCCATTTTCTTATTTGGTGGTGCTACCATACGCGGCTTTACGTTTGCGTTATTGGTAGGTGTACTTGTGGGTACTTACTCGTCGCTGTTTATTGCAACACCAATTGCACACGACACCCGCAACCGTGTGGCTAAAGTTGTGGCAAAACGTAAAAAATAAATTGAAGACCAAAGTCGGAAGTCAACAGACGGAAGATCGAATTATATCAGAAGGATGTCATTGCTTAAATGCGGTGACATCTTTTTTTTTTGAGAAATGAACTGTGTAATTCTGACAAAAAGTAAATATTTGTGGGCAAACAAGTCTTTCGCTGCTACAAATTTCTCGTCCGCCGATCAGCGGACGAGAAATTTGTAAGTGCGGACGTGTTTTTTCGGCTGCGGACGCCTAAAAAGCACCTGCGGAGAGCTAAACCTTGGCTGCGGACGCCTAATTTGTGTCAGCGGATAGCCAAATAGTGCTTGCGGACGCCCTTTTTTGGCCTGCGGAAAGCCGCTGATAGGCTGCGGAGGGTAAAAGGATGAAACCGGGTCTGTATTAAGTCGAATAGTTATCCATAAGTGCGTGCAAAACAATCTACCTACTTCGGTCTTCCGACTTCCAACTTTTTATATATTTGTGATCTAAATCAATTTGACGATGCAGTATTTATTATTTATAAGTGGCGGAGAGATTGTGTTGGTGATGCTGTTGGCATTGTTGTTTTTTGGATCGAAAGCCATACCCGATATTGCCAAAACGCTGGGTAAAGGCATGCGGGAGTTTAAAAAGGCTACCAACGAGATAAAACGCGAACTCGATAACCACACTTCTGATATTAAAAAAGATATTAACGATGTTTCTTCTACCGTAACAAAAGAAACAAGTGAGATTAAAAAAGGAATTACCGATAATTTGAAGGAATAATTTCGTCAAAAAAAAATCAGTATTAATGATACTACTTTCCATATTGGCATTGTTGGCTTGTTTTATTTTGCTGGCAAGGGTTGTCGATTTGTTTTTTATCTCATCGCTCGATAAAATCTCAAAAGATTTACGTTTATCAAACGATGCCGCTGGTGCAACTTTAATGGCCGTGGGCTCGAGCGCACCCGAGTTATTTGTGGCTTTGTTTGCGGTAATTAAACCAGGCGACCATCAGGTTATTGGCATTGGAAGTATTGTGGGTAGTGCTATTTTTAATTTGTTGGTTATTGTTGGTGCTTCGGCCATGGTGCGTAAAGCCACGTTGACTAAAATACCCGTTATTCGCGATCTTATTTTCTACTCATTATCGGTGGGCTTACTTGTGCTATTTATATGGGACGGACAACTGGTAATGTACGAAACCGCCATACTTTTATGTGTTTATGTACTTTATGTAATAGCCGTTGTATACTGGCGCAAGTGGTTTAAGTACGAAGATATTCAGGGCGATGGAGAAGAGGAGCAGGAATGCAACCCCAAGGGATTTTTAGGACTTTTTGATCGGGTGTTGTGTTTTGTTTTTCCGAAACCAAAACATTACTACCTGGTATTTTTTATTTCGATAGTAATTATTGCAGCACTTAGCTGGGGCCTGGTTGAACTGGCAGTTATTATTTCGCACGAATTGCATATTCCGGAAGCCATAATTGCTTTAACCGTGCTCGCCATCGGAACTTCAATACCCGATTTATTTTCGTCGCTTATTGTTGCCCGGCAAGGCCGTGGCGATATGGCGGTAAGTAATGCCGTAGGATCAAATATTTTTGATATTCTGGTTGGTTTAGGATTGCCTTTCCTTTTGGTTATGGTATTTTCCGGAGGCAGTATTGCAGCTGGTGGCGATTTAATGAGCTCCACATTAATTTTATCCGGGTCGGTAATTTTATTGATTGCGCTCTTACTCATTCAGCGTTGGAAAGTTGGAAAGCTGACAGGCGTGGTGCTACTGCTTTTTTACCTTTTTTATGTGTTAAACGAGGTACTAAAACTTTCCGGTTTGGGTTTGGTATTTTAAACTACTATTGTATTGATAAAAGCTGAAAACATAAAAAAATCGTTTGGTAACCTCGAGGTTTTAAAGGGAATAGACCTTGATATTCCGAAAGGAAAGCTCTACTCGATTGTTGGGGCCAGTGGTGCAGGAAAGACTACTTTGCTGCAAATTTTGGGTACTTTAAGTAAACCCGATAGTGGCGAACTGTATTTTAACGATTCCAATATTTCAAAACTAAACGAGCGGCAACTGGCAGCTTTTCGTAATCGCGAAATTGGTTTTGTGTTTCAGTTTCATCACCTGTTGCCCGAGTTCACTGCCCTCGAGAATGTTTGTATTCCGGCGTTTATTGCAAAAATGCCTAAAGCAAAGGCCGAGGCTCGTGCCAAAGAGTTAATCGATTATTTAGGATTAGCTGATCGGATGACACATAAACCATCGGAGTTATCGGGTGGCGAAAAGCAACGTGTGGCAATGGCCCGGGCGCTGGTAAACAGTCCGTCGGTGGTAATGGCTGATGAACCATCGGGAAATCTTGATTCGGCAAACCGCGACGAATTGCACGACCTGCTGTTTAAGTTGCGCGACGACCTGGGGCAAACCTTTATTATTGTTACCCACGATGACCATTTTGCTGAAAAATCAGACCGGATCATTCACATTAAAGATGGTGTTATAGAATAGGTGAAATGACGCTGGGGCTAATAAATCACGAATTAAAAGACTTCCTCAACGAAAAAGTTGAAAAATACAATCAGCCTGAGTTTATTGAACCCGATCCGATTCAGGTTCCCAAAGCATTTTCTGAAAAAGAAAATATTGAAATCTCCGGTTTTCTTACCGCAACCATTGCCTGGGGTAACCGCGCTGCCATAATAAAAAATGCGCTGCAGCTAATGCATCTCCTCGATAATCAACCGTACGATTTTGTGTTAAATGCTTCGGAAAAGGAAATCAAACACCTGCAAAAGTTTGTTCACCGCACTTTTAATGGCAACGATTGTATTTATTTTATTCGCTCGCTACGAAATATTTATAAAAATCACGGTGGACTACAAACCGTTTTTGAAAATGGATATAAAAACGGACACGCTGTAAAATCAGCTTTGGCACATTTCTATTCTGTGTTTTTCGAAACGGAAGGTGAACGCACGCGCAAGCATATTTCGAATGTGGGGAAAGGCGCTTCAGGAAAACGATTGAATATGTACCTGAGGTGGTTGTGCCGTAATGATAAATCGGGGGTTGATTTTGGTCTGTGGAATGGAATACCGCAATCGGCACTGATGTTGCCTTTGGATGTACACACCGGAAACGTTGGACGAAAACTGGGCTTGTTAAATCGTAAATCAAACGATTGGAAAGCTGTGGAAGAAATTACTGCAGCTTTATGCGAATTTGACCCCAACGACCCCATTAAATACGATTTTGCACTGTTTGGCCTGGGGGTATTTGAGAAGTTTTAATCTATTTTCAGTACAATTATGGGCAATAATTATTTTCGGTTTAAACAGTTTACCATTCATCAGGAAAAAGCAGCCATGAAAGTGGGTATTGATGGTGTGCTGTTGGGGAGCTGGGCAAAGGTAAACAATTGCCGCCTGGTGTTGGATGTTGGCACAGGTACCGGATTAATTGCTTTGATGCTGGCACAACAAAGCAGTGCCCGGATTATGGCTATTGATGTGGAGGGAAATGCAGTAATTCAGGCACAGCAAAATGTTCAGGCATCGCCTTGGGCAGAGCAAATAAAGGTTCGTAAAATTTCTTTTCAGGAATTAATAAACGACGATGAGCTTAAGTTCGACCTGCTTGTTTCAAACCCACCGTTTTTTCAGCACTCGTTAAAGGCCGGAACAAAGGAACGAACACTGGCCCGACATACCGATAGTTTACCATATTCCGTTTTAATTGAGGGAGCCTCGCGTTTGCTTTCCGAAAACGGCAGATGTGCTTTTATTTTCCCAAAACAAGCTGAAAAAGCGATCGAACACCTGGCCGAAAAGAACAACCTTTTTTTGCAGCGCAAAACATGGGTTCAACCAAAACCTAACAAGGCAGTAAACCGTGTGTTATTCGAATTCGGCAGGAATAAAGCCAATGTTATAAGCGAAACACTGGTGATATACGAAAACGACGGGACATGGACCACAGCGTTCAAAGCGCTTACCAGCCGGTATTACCTCAAGGCCTAAACCAGAAACAGAAACGGATTAAAAATTTTATTCATTTGTTTCGAGAAGTTCTTGATGGCTTCATGGTTGATGCTCGACACGCTATCTTCAACTTTTGCCACCTTTTTTACAATTAGTTTCTGAAAGAAATTCATCTTATTAAAATCGAATTCTCCACCAAAGTAAGCCTTTGCTTTTGCATGTTGAAGCAGTACATTGGGAAAGGCATCATGCAACTGGATTTCGGCTTTTTCACCTTCTTCCATGCAACAAATAAATAAGCCTAATTCTTTATTCTGCAAAGGTTTCAGCTGGTGCCTGCAAAATTCTTTTACCCTTTTTTGAATTTGCCCGGCATGTATCGAGCCTCCGATTATTACGCGATCGAAGTTCGTTACATCAGGGTTTGCTTCGTTTTTAAGGTTTACCAGTACGATTTCCCCACCAAGAAATTGTTTTAGTTTGTTGGCTGTTTTTTCGGCACATCCGTGGGTGGTGCAGTAGGCGATTAGTGTTTTCATTTTAAGTTAATTGTTTTCCAGACTTGATTTTTTATCAACTTTCGAAATATGTATTCGAAAATATCTATGCAAAACTAGGGCAACTTACTGAACATTCGTGTTAAAAATCGGTTAATTCTCTGAAACAATCGGTGAAATAAAATACCAAAAGATCTTTAAATTAAGAATTGCACTTATTTTTGTGCCGAAAAGAAAACGATACACATGACAATTGATATGAAACCAGAAGTACAACTTGATACCAATTATTATAAAGTTGTTGAGATCAGAAGTTTAACAGAGCACACATTTGTGCTCTCGTTACCTAAAAGCAGGTTTAAGTTTGTAGCCGGGCAACATGTTTCTTTATCCATAACCGGCGATTACCAGAGCCGCGAATATTCTATTTATAGTGCAGAAGAAGGCAACAATCTGGAAGTATTGGTTAAAGAAGTGGAGGGTGGTTATTTCTCGCCCAAGTTAAAGCACCTTAAGGTGGGCGATATGGTTGAGGTACATGGACCGTTCGGAAAATTTGGACTTGATGAGAAGAAAAAAGACAGCCACAAACATGTTTTTATTGCCAGTGGAACAGGTATTGCTCCGTTTCATAGCATGGTAAAAAGCTATCCGGGATTGGATTACCACCTTATTCACGGCGTTCGTTACGAAGAAGAGGCCTATGAAAAGGATTCGTATGACGAAAAAAGTTATACCCTTTGTACCTCGCGCGACAAGAAGGGTGATTTTAACGGACGTGTAACCGATTATTTAAAAAAGGCAAAGTTTGATAAAAATACTTGCTTTTATTTGTGTGGAAACAGTGATATGATTTTCGATTCGATGGAGATTTTAAATGATAAAGGATTTGGCAGGGAAGATATTACTGTAGAAGTGTATTTTTAATTGCTCCTTTAAGAACATAAAAAAATGCCATCCTGGTTTTTTCTCCGGGATGGCATTTTTTTTGCCTATTTCGAATCAATTTTTTCGCCAAAAGCTAAATCCCCAGCATCGCCTAATCCGGGTACAATGTACGATTTGGGTGTCATCTCAGGGTCAACAGCCCCCAGCCAAAGCGTAACATTTTCGTCTTTTATGGCATTTTTCACATATTCTACACCTTCTTCGCTGGCAATAATAGCAACCAGGTGAATGTGTGCAGGTTTTCCTTTGCTAAACAAGGCTTCATAACCAATTTCCATCGATTTGCCAGATGCCAGCATCGGATCTGAAAGAATTACCACTTTGTTGTTTAGCGATGGCGATGCCATATATTCAAATTCAATTTCAAAACCACCACCTTCAGTATATTTTCTAAAGGCCGAAATAAAACAGTTTTCAGCTCGATCGAAAATACGGAGTAAGCCATTATGCATGGCCAAACCAGCGCGCAAAATAGTGGCTAAAACCGGTTGTTTACTAAGTTTCGGAACTTCTGCAACACCCAGCGGAGTGGTTACATTGTTTACTTCAAACGGCATTTCCTTACTAATTTCATAGGCAAATATTTCGCCTATTCGGTTTAGGTTGTCCCTAAAACGCAAAGGGTCGGTTTGAATTTTTGTATCGCGAATTTCTGCCAGGTATTGGTCTAAAATAGAGTGGGTATTTCCTAAAACTCGAACTTCCATAAAATTTCTAAATTGTTAGATAAATATGTCAGGCCAGGAATAAAATTATTTTTTATTTTGGCTTGTCAAAAGTATGAAAATAAACCATGAACTATGAATAATCTTCCAAATTTTCTGGTTGTAGGAGCTTCAAAAAGTGGAACTTCTTCGCTTTATCATTATTTAAACCAGCATCCCAATATTTTTCTTTCGAAAATACAGAAAGAGGGAAGATACTTTTCGCAAATGAAAGGAGGCTACCGTGGGCCTGGCGATGAACGAATTGATGATTCTATTCATCGAACTTTGGAAGATTACAGCAAACTTTTTGCTGCTGTTAAAGCAGAAAAAGCCATTGGCGATATTTCTCCGGAAATGCTCTATTTTTACGAAAAAGGTATACCAAAAATAAAAGCAGAACTGGGCGAAAAGGTTAAAATCATTATCATATTGCGTTCGCCTATCGAGCGGGCATTTTCCGCTTACTTGCATTTCAAACGTGATAAACGCGAAGAACGAACGTTTGAAGAAGGTTTGCAATTGGAAGAGGAGCGTTTGAAAAACGACTGGATTTGGGCCTGGCAATATAAAAACTCGGGATTGTACTATAAACAAGTGAAGTCGTACATCGATAATTTTAAGGAAGTTAAAGTTATTCTGTTCGATGATTTTAAAAATAATCCGGATACTGTTTTAGCAGAGATTGCTGAATTTTTGGAGGTAGAATCCGAATTCAAATTCGATACTAGTTATAAGTATAACGTATCGGGAGCTCCTAAAAACCAGCTGATTTATGAACTTGAGAATTCCAGGAAACTAATTGTTTTTCTGAAACGTTTTGTGCCACAATCATTGGTAAAATTTGTTCGAAACAGGTTTACCGGAGAGAAACAAATGGTTAAGCCCGAAATGGATAAGAATACCAAAGCAGCACTGATCGATTTTTTCAGGGCAGATATTTTGAAATTACAGCAACTGATTGGTAAAGATCTGTCGCACTGGCTTGACGGTTAAGGGTGTTTTACCGTGGCTTTCCCCAATATTTTTCGCAGTTTAAAGTACACAAATTCAGCTTTAATATTCAATTGAAAATTGGCACTGTGTTCGGCCGGATACCTTTGAAAATGTCCGTCAATCTGGTCGTATTTTACGCCTGCAGTCCCAAAACTCAGGTCGCAAATTCCTTCGTTATGAATGCGTTTTATTAGTGACGAAGAAACACCATCGTCGGTGTAAGGAAATGCAAAGGCTTTAACAGCTTGATTACTATTTATCTCCACCCATTTCATACTTTTTTTAATGTGTTTAAGCTGCTTCTTTTCGGGTATTTTCCAAAATTCGGGGTGTTTGTGGCTATGTCCGCCAATAGTAAATCCTTGTGCTGCAAGGTGTTTTATTTGCCCGGTACTCATGTATGGCTGTGTTTCTTTCAAAAACGCATTAAAATCGAGTTCAAGCAGTTCGGCAGCATGGTCTAAAATGGCTCGGTCGGCGAATGAGGTTTGCAGAATATTGTTGCGCGCAATACCATTGTTTCTCAGGTATTCATCTACCTCACGGTCAGGATGAGTATGCATTTCGCTGAGAAGTAAACTGGCTTTGTAACGATGAAAAAGCGCTTTGTTGTCAACAAAGCCACTATTAATAAAAAATGTTGCAGGAATTCCTTTTTGTAACAAAATAGGTGCAATTATTTCGGCACATTCTTTCAATCCATCATCAAAAGTTAAATGAAAAGTGCCAGGAGCAGGTTTGTTCTGCAGTTGGCTTAGTGTTACCGGTTTGAAATGACGAAGGTAAAAGTCGAGTTCTTTTTTAAATTGTTGCTCATCAATTACCGGGTAGTTTAATAAGTAGGGTAATCTATTATTGCTGACAACGTGATAAAAAGGGAGAAAAACAGGCGCCTTTGTTTTCAGTAGTTTATGTGTTGGAAACAGTGGACTTGCAATTTTGCTGGCAAAACGTAATAAGTTTCTCATGGCCAATTATTTTTTTAACCATTTTAAGGGCCCGGGCAGGCGGTTAAACTTCAGCTGAAAATAACGTTCAGGCCTTGCTCCAAAACCACTGAAAAAACGTGCAACACCCGGGATCATTGAACCTTCAAAATCAAGAAACAGGTTTTTACCGGAATTGTCTTCTATAAAACGGTTAAGTAGGTAGTACATAGCTCTCAACTCTTTGCCGGTATCGTTTGTGGCTGCATTAAAGTATATAATTCGGTTTTTCCATCTGCAAAAATACACAGCGGCACACAGCTCGTTCGCAGTTGTGTATACGCCATAAACCTTCCCAAATCCTTTGTACTCGCCAAAGGCAATTAAACTTTTTAATTTTTCGATAGCGTCGTTAGCTGTGCCCGGTGGCAGGTTCTTTGTTTTAAACGCGAGGTATTCTTCCAAGCGAATGCCTTCAATTATATTTAAATCGTTTCGTTGTGATTTGCTGATATTTCGTTTTGTATGCTTTGAATAGCCCCCAATAATGGCTTTAAAATCTTGATTAAGCGGTAAGAGGTAGTTGTAGCGTTCAGTACAAGCGACCTGCTCATCTTCAATCGGCATGTTTTGGGAGTTGAACTGAACATCGGAATACCAAAAATGTTGCTGCACTTTATCAATAAAAACCTTGTGTAATGTTGCCGAGGGAGCCGGGAAAATACCAAGTTGTTGCGAGTAAATGGGTTGATAAAGGTAACGAATGCCCAATTTTTTTCGGTATGGAAGTGGCATTACATATTCGTAATCACCATAAACCAGTGCATCCCAAACTATTGCTGTTCGGTCGAGATGCCAGTCGTAGGCATAAATTCGGCAGTTTTGTGCTCTATCAATACAGGCATTCCATTTCGCCGAATCGATATTTTTATGTTTTATGTATTTAATTTTTGGTGCTTTACTCATTCAAAAAATCGGGCTATTTGTTTGCCCATTCAAATCCCAGTTTGTTCATCTTTTCAAACACTTCACGATAACCTTCCCAGTTGTCCTGGTTGTTAACGGTTTCGTTGTGCCAGATGCTTACAAATGTACCACCAACATTTTTAACTTCCAGCATAATCTTTTTTATTTCTTCAAAAGCTTTTTCGGGCGAGAGTTGCAGGTAATATCTCAGGGTGCCGTCCATTACCTGAAACGGAACAATTTTTAAGTTGGTTACTGTTTCGTGTTTTAGGTCGTAAAAACAATACGGTGTACAAATTCCTGCCCGAAATCCTGTTTGGCCTGAATAGCCCAGCGTGTAATCTTCTTCGACACCTGCTTTTATTAAACGGTTGTATGTTTTCGGAAATTTCAATCGTAAGTAGTGCTGGCGGCTTTTGGATATACTTTTGCCAATAATTTCTTCAAGGCGTTGTTTTTCCAATCGAACTTTCTTTTTGCCTTTTTTCTTGCTGCTGCCAAACGAGGGGTGAATACCAACATCATATTTCCGGGCTGTCTTTTTTATTAGTTCGCGATAGTCTCTGTTGGTATGGGCAATATTTTTATCGAATCTACCATAGTCTCCCAGTAGAAAGAAAAATTTTGCTTTGTCCTCGTTCCCGGAAAAAACCGAGTCGAGATAATCGTAGGTGTCGAACGGATCAGCCTCTTTTCTCCGCAATACGCGTCGGCGTTTTCTGAATTCTTTGCAATTGCCTTTTAGCAGTGCTTTAACCCAGGCACCTGTTGTTCGAAAAAAGCCTTTGTTTTGATAGGCGTAGGCATTGTCTACATCAATGGTAGAAATAAATTCAAATTTTGATTCGGTATACTCAAACGATGGGTATTTTGTTTTTAACAGCTGAGCTAATAGTTTGGCCCAAATATTTACCACTGGTTTTTGCAGCAGTTGGTATTTGCTTAAAATACTTTGTTGGAATGGGAAACGCCCCAGTTTGTCGCGTTGCGTGTTAACGTACTCTTCGTGCCGGCTTACCAAAAAAAACGAAGCAGCAAATGGATCGAATGGTAGATCGGAGTCTTTTGAGCTTTCGCAAAAATATTTTTGCCCTTCATACCAAACCGGATTTATAGTTGGGTTAATTAATGCCTTTTGGAAAATAAGTTTGTGCGGCTTGATATAAAATTCATCGCCAAATTTCTCGTGCGAATAGTTGATTTTTGGTAAGTCCGACTTTCGAAACTCATTTGAATTTTGGGTAAAGGCAATTTCAGTTTGTAAAATGTTGCTGAAAATCAGCTTCCCGATATATTCTATTCGCGGGTTAATTTCGTCGGAATAAAAAAGTACCATTATCGTTCGAATTTTTAGATTAACATACCTTCGTCGGCTAAACTTAAGTAGCTGTTTTGCCCGATTATGATATGATCGAGCACTGTGATGTCCATAATTTCAGCCGCATTTTTTATTTTACTGGTTATTTTAAGATCGGCATCAGATGCCTGCAGAGTTCCTGATGGATGATTGTGGCAGAGGATAAGAGCACTGGCCATTCGGTCAAGGGCATTTTTTAGTATCAGGCGAACATCAATAACAGTTCCTGAAATTCCGCCCTGGCTTACCATAAACGAATCGATGATGCGGTTGCCCCGGTTTAACAGCAGGATCCAAAATTCTTCATGGTTTAAATCGGACAAAAGTGGCTTAAAGTATTCTGCTGCATCGCTACTTCCGCTAATTTGTTTTTTATGAAAAACATCAGCTTCTTTCCTGCGTTTCCCCAGTTCAAGTGCTGCTGCAATAGTAACTGCTTTGGCATCGCCAATGCCATTAAAATTTTTAAAAAATTCTATGTTTTTTCGGCCAAGTTCGTTCAGGTTATTTTCAACAGCAGCCAAAATACGTCGCGAGAGCTCAACGGCAGTTTCCTCAAGATTACCCGAGCCAATCAGTAGGGCTATCAGCTCCGCATCAGTCAACGACCGTGCTCCTTTAGCAAGTAGCTTTTCACGTGGCCGGTCTTCAGCCGCCCAGTCTTTAATGTTGAGTTTCTTGTATTCTCCCATTTTTATCGGGTTCTTTTCTAAAATTAATCATAATTACCGATATCGGAAATATGAATCCAATAGTTAAAGAACATACAGGAGTATATATAACAAAAAAACCTCCCCGAAACTCGGAGAGGTTATGCTATATCTTTGAAGCTTTTCTTCTTACAATGAACTAACCTGAGAGGCTAATTTAGATTTTAAGTTGGCTGCTTTATTTTTATGAATGATATTGCGTTTTGCTAATTTATCAATCATTGCTACAACCGAAGGATACATTTTTTCTGCCTCGGCTTTATCGGTAGCGTTACGTAAAGCTTTAATCGCGTTACGAGTAGTTTTTGCGTAGTACTTGTTGTGTACTCTTTTCTTCTCGTCTTGACGAATTCTTTTTAATGCTGACTTATGATGTGCCATTTTCTCGTTTCTCTCTTTTTAAAAAATTAGTAGCCCGTAGGGGATTCGAACCCCTGCTACCAGGATGAAAACCTGGCGTCCTAACCCCTAGACGAACGGGCCTTCCTATTTAACTCCCTTAATTTTGGGACTGCAAAAATACTGCATTTTTGTAATCAACCAAATTTTTTCAGGATTTTTTCTCAGCTAAAATACGTTTTCTATTCGTTTATAGTGCCGTTTTTATTTTAGCGCTGCAAAGGAAAGAAAGATTTTTTAAACTGCAAATAAAAAATGAAAAAAAAGTTAGAAAATAATCTTTTTAGCGTAATTCAAAGTTTTGGCCCAGGTATACCCGGCGTACATCTTCGTCGGCAGCCAACTCGTCGGCGGTGCCTGCTTTTAAAATGTTTCCTTCAAACAGCAAATAAGATCTGTCGGTAATTCGTAGTGTTTCGTGTACATTATGGTCGGTTATTAAAACACCAATATTTTTTTCTTTAAGTTGCATTACAATTTGCTGAATGTCTTCAACAGCAATAGGATCTACTCCGGCAAAAGGTTCATCAAGCAAAATAAATTTTGGATCGATGGCCAGTGCGCGTGCAATTTCTGTACGGCGCCGTTCACCTCCCGATAGTTGGATGCCTTTACTCTTGCGAATATGACCTAAGCTAAATTCTTCAATGAGAGTTTCCAGTTTTTCTTTCTGATACTCCTTTGAGTAATTGGTCATTTCAAGCACGGCTTTAATATTGTCTTCAATGCTTAGTTTTCTAAATACAGAAGCTTCCTGTGCCAAATACCCGATACCTTTTTTTGCACGCTTATAAACGGGCAAATTGGTTATTTCTTCACTGTCAAGATAAATGTTTCCGGCAAAAGGCTGGATAAGTCCAACGATCATATAAAACGAGGTTGTTTTTCCTGCCCCGTTTGGTCCGAGTAAACCAACAATTTCTCCTTGTTTAACTTCAAAACTTACACCTTTTACAACGGTTCGTTTACGGTATTTTTTTACAATATTTTCTGCTCGAAGAATCATAGTGGATCAAATAACGTCAATTTTTAACTGATTTACATGGCTTCCATGGCTTTTTCACGTTTTTTAACCACGCTCCGCGAAATAAAAATGCCAATCTCATATAAAAATACCAGAGGGAAACATACCATTACCTGGCTAAAAATATCGGGTGGGGTAATAATTGCCGATAACAGCAACATTATTACGTAAGAATGTCGACGGTAGGTTTTCATAAATTGCGGGGTAAGCAAACCAACTTTGCTTAAAAAGTACGAAAATATGGGAATCAGAAAAACTACCCCCGCAGCAAGCGAAATGGAGGTGACCGAGCCGATGTACGAACGAAGATTAATAGTATTTTCAACTTCGCTGCTAACTTGGTAGGTTCCTAAAAAATGGATGGATAAAGGAACGATTAGAAAATAGCCAAACAGTACACCCATTAAAAAAAGTATTGATGTAAAAAATACAGCTCCACCGGCATGTTTGCGTTCGTTTTCATACAAAGCGGGTTTTATAAAGCGCCAGAACTCGTAAAAAACAACGGGCGAAGCCATAATAAAACCGGCAATAATTGATACCATTATATGTGTAGAAAACTGACCGGCTATTTTAATACTTTGCATTTTTAGCGGCACCTGGTTAATTTTTACGGCCTCTGATCCAACCAGGTCGCCCAGTTTCGCAAACATGCGGTTGGTCCAAAAGTCGGGCATGCGTGGGGCCAGTATAACCACATCAAAAATAAATGTTTTTAAAATAAATGCAGCAATGGCAAAAATAAGTATGGCAGCCGACGATCGGATAATGTGCCAACGAAGTACCTCGAGGTGTTCAAGAAACGACATCTCGCTGGTTTTGCCTTTTTCTCCCTGTTTTTTAGTGCTATGTTCTTCGCTCATGAATTCTGGTTTTCAAAAAAAACTTCACAAATGTAAATGAATTTTTTCATCTGAAATCACTATAATTCCGATATACTGTTTTGCTTCTTCTTTTCAAGCATAAATTAATCTTTATCACAAACCTTAAATTTTAACAATAAAAAATATTAAAAGCTATTGCCATTTTACTTACTTTTAATAATTTAGAATTTGCTTAAGGCTACAGATATGGGGAGAGTGATTATATGAGTAAAAAAGTTGTATTAGCAGAAAAGCTGCAGCACTTTTTTGGTTTCGACCGTTTTAAAGGGCAGCAGGAAGAGGCAATTGAAAGTGTTCTTGGAGGAAATAATACTTTTGTGTTGATGCCAACCGGGGGAGGAAAATCGTTGATTTATCAGTTGCCCGCTTTAATTTTAGAGGGAACGGCAATTGTTATTTCACCCTTAATTGCTTTGATGAAAAATCAGGTAGATTCCATCAGAGGAACCCATGCAGAAGATAGTGTGGCGCATTTTTTAAATTCATCCTTGTCGAAAGCGGCAATAACACAGGTGAAAGAAGATGTGTTGGCTGGAAAGACCAAATTATTGTACGTAGCACCCGAGTCTTTGACAAAAGAAGAGAATATTGATTTTCTTAAACAAATCAAGATATCATTTTACGCCATTGATGAGGCTCATTGTATTTCGGAATGGGGACACGATTTCAGACCCGAATACCGCCGGATAAAACCTATTGTTGAAGAAATAGGCAAATCGCCAATTGTTGCTTTAACGGCTACAGCTACAGCAAAGGTTCAGCATGATATTCAGAAAAACCTGGGTATTCTTGATGCAAAAGTATTTAAGGCCTCGTTTAACCGCGAAAATTTATATTACGAAGTACGACCGAAGGTTAAAACCGAAACGCAAATCATTAAGTTTATTAAACAAAATGAAGGTAAATCGGGAATTATCTACTGCTTGAGCCGCAAGAAAGTTGAAGAACTGGCTGAAACCCTGCAGGTAAATGGCATAAAAGCACTGGCATACCATGCCGGAATGGATGCAGCCACCCGTTCGGGTAACCAGGATAAATTTTTGATGGAAGAGGTTGATGTAATAGTTGCAACAATTGCTTTTGGGATGGGAATTGATAAACCCGATGTACGTTTTGTAATTCATTACGATATTCCGAAAAGCCTGGAGGGATATTACCAGGAAACAGGACGTGCCGGAAGAGATGGAGGCGAAGGGCAATGCATAACTTTCTATAGTTATAAAGACATTCAGAAACTTGAAAAATTTATGCACGGCAAACCTGTTGCCGAACAGGAAATAGGAAAACAATTGTTGCTCGATACTGTTTCGTATGCCGAATCGGCTATATGTCGGCGCATTATTCTTTTGCACTATTTTGGTGAGAAATACCAACCCACAAATTGTGGGAACTGCGACAACTGTTTAAACCCTAAAGAGCAGATTGAGGCTAAAAATGAGATAGTAACAGCACTAAAAGCTATTCTTGAAGTTAACGAGAAATACAAAGGCGACCATATTGCAAATATTTTAATTGGTAACAGTACAGCGGCTGTGAAATCGTTTAAACATTACACCTTGAAATCGTTTGGTACCGGAAAAGAACACGATGAGCGATTCTGGAATGCTGTATTCCGTCAGTCGATGGTTGCCGGAATAATAAATAAGGATATTGAAAATTATGGTTTACTGAAAGTGACACCAAAAGGGCATGAGTTTTTGGCAAAACCACATAGTTTTATGCTGGTTAAAAACCACGAGTACGAAGAAGAGGATGATTCGGGAAACTCAGGGGGAGCCCCATCGGGAGGTGCAAGCGGCGATCCGCAGCTGTTTTCAATGTTAAAAGACCTGCGCAAGAAAATGGCAAAAAAACACAATTTGCCACCTTTTGTACTATTTCAGGATCCCTCGTTGGCCGACATGTCGATACAATACCCTGTAAATATTGAAGAGTTGCAGAATATTCAAGGGGTTGGACAAGGAAAAGCACGGCGTTATGGAAAAGAATTTGTGGCGCTAATAAAATCGTATGTTGAAGAAAACGAGATTGAGCGCCCGGAAGACCTGGTAGTGCGCACGGTGGCCAATAAGTCGAAAATGAAGGTGTTTATCATTCAAAGTGTTGACAGAAAGTTATCGTTTGAAGACATTGCCGACTCGAAAGGAATTGAGGTGAGTGACGTAATTAGCGAGGTCGAAGCAATAGTAAATTCTGGTACAAAATTAAATATTGACTACTACATTGATGATGTGCTTGATGAAGATCATCAGGAAGAAATTTTCGATTATTTTCGCGAAGCAGAAACTGATTCAGTTCAAGAAGCTTTAGACGAGTTGGGCGAGGATGAATACTCGGAAGATGATATTCGCCTGATGCGCGTGAAATTCTTCTCCGATATGGGGAACTAAATCCTAATTGCTGATATACAACTTTTTGTTGCAGAAATTGTTATTTTTGCACGCATTTTTATTTGAAAATACTAAAGAGAAACAAATGACAGTGATAGTTCAGAAAACAATGGATTACAAAATAGCAGATATTTCGTTAGCAGATTTTGGGCGAAAGGAAATTGATATTGCAGAGAAGGAAATGCCCGGTTTAATGGCCATCAGAGAAAAATTTGGGCCACGCAAACCCCTTGATGGCGTAAGAATAATGGGTAGTTTGCATATGACGGTACAAACTGCAGTGCTAATTGAAACGCTTGTAGCGCTTGGTGCCAATGTGCGTTGGGCCAGTTGTAATATTTTTTCAACACAAGACCATGCTGCAGCCGCCATTGCAGAAGCTGGTATTCCGGTATTTGCCTGGAAAGGCGAAACGCTTGAAGAATACTGGTGGTGCACCCGTGAAGCTATGAGTTTCCCCGAAGGAAAAGGACCGCAATTAATTGTTGATGATGGCGGCGATGCTACGTTGCTTATTCACAAAGGTTTTGCTGCCGAAAAAGATGCAAGTGTGTTGGATGTAGAGCCCTCGAGTGAAGAAGAAGGAGTAATTCTTGATTTGCTAAAAAAGACATTAAAAGAAGACAATCAAAAATGGCATCGGGCAGTTGCCGACTGGAAAGGTGTTTCGGAAGAAACAACAACCGGGGTACATCGCTTGTACCAGATGTTTGAAAAAGGAGAATTGCTGGTGCCTGCTATAAATGTTAACGACTCGGTAACCAAATCGAAGTTTGATAATTTATATGGTTGTCGCGAATCGCTTGCCGATGGAATAAAACGTGCTACTGATGTTATGATTGCGGGTAAAGTAGTGGTTGTTGCCGGTTATGGCGATGTTGGAAAAGGTTGTGCCCACTCGATGAGGAGTTATGGCGCACGCGTAATTGTGACAGAAATTGATCCGATTTGTGCGCTTCAGGCCGCCATGGAAGGTTTTGAGGTGAAAACCATGGAAGATGCGCTGGATGAAGGAAATATATATGTTACCACCACCGGAAACTGTGATGTAATTACAGCCGAACACATGGCCAACATGAAAGACCAGGCTATTGTGTGCAATATTGGCCACTTTGATAACGAGATACAAGTTGCACAGCTTGAAAAATGGCCCGAAATACAAAAACTGAATATAAAACCACAAGTAGATAAATATACCTACCAGGATGGTAAAAGTATTTTCTTGTTGGCCGAAGGGCGCCTGGTGAATTTGGGATGTGCTACCGGCCATCCGTCGTTTGTAATGAGCAACTCATTTACCAATCAATCGTTGGCACAAATTGATTTGTGGGAAAATAACTACGAGGTTGGTGTTTATACCTTGTCGAAAAAACTGGATGAAGAGGTTGCACGTTTGCACCTACAACAAATTGGTGTGAAATTAACGGAACTCACCGAGAAACAAGCCGCTTATTTGGGCGTGTCGAAAGAAGGGCCATTTAAAGCTGACCATTACAGATATTAATCAAAATAAGATATGTTGTAAGAATGGGTTTCACAAAGTGGAGCCCATTTTTAATTGTACACCCTGAGCATATTTCCGCTAAGCGAAGTTTTGTATTGCCTGAGCGGTGCTGCCGCCGGCCCTTTTGTTGGTGTTCCGCCAATAAAAATAAATTCCGATTCGCAGCAGGAACATTTCCCAACCACCCCTTCATTCGCAACTTTACACGATGGATTAATTTCGTTGGTGCATGCAGCATCAAAAGCATAATAAGAGCCTTCTATTTCACAATAAACAATTATGCCGCCGAAGCCAAAATTCTGAAAAAACACGGAGTTGCCCGGAACTGTAAGATCATTCCAAATCCCGAGATCAATATTAAGACTTACCGGAACGTCCGGTATTTCCGAATCAATTTCATCGCATGATGAATACATTAAAAAAAACAAGGAAAGAAAAAATAATTGTTTTATACCCCTGCTCCAAAATCTATGTAATTTTCCATTTGTATCCATCCTGTTTATTATTCGTTACTGTTCTTTGATGTAAAAATTTTTATTTCCGTGCGCGTTTCTTACTTTTATATTCTGAACAGCCAAAAGTACAATTTATTGCGATAGAAAATTATGGATGATGTATTAGTAATTATATTGACATTGGTAATTGCTGTATTTGGAGCACTAAACCAGAAGCGCAAAAAGAAAGCAGCCGGCGCCAACAATGCCGTGCCTCCGAAAAAAGAATCGCAGAATTTTTGGGATATGCTAATGGACCAGGAAGAAGAATTGATTACAGAAAGGCAAGAGCCGTTTGAAGAAGAACTGGTTCAGCCGGAACCAAAAACTATTGAACGGCCCGTATATGATTTTAAGGCAGACCGCGAAGGAGCGAAATCGATAAGAAAGCCAATGAAATCAGTACGAGAGAATAAAAAAAGGAAATTGGTTATGGGGGAAGAATTTTCACTAAAGAAAGCGGTAATCTATAGCGAGATTATTAATCGAAAATATGTCTAACTGCGTAAAAATCACCTGTTTTCGATATTTTTTTAGTTAGATTAGTTTTAAATCCAAGAAAATATTTAAATTTGCATCAGGAAGAGTTCCGATCCATTCGGGGTTCTTTCTATTTTTTTATAGCCTTGTCAAGGCATAATAGTAATTAAAGGAGGATACAAAATGTCCGAAGTAACATATTTAACAAAAGACGGTTTAGAAAAGCTAAAGAAAGAATTGGAACACTTAATGACTGTTGAGCGTCCGAAGATTTCGAAGCAAATTGGAGAAGCTATTGAAAAAGGCGATATCTCTGAAAATGCCGAATACGATGCGGCCAAAGATGCCCAGGGAATGCTGGAGGCTAAAATTGCACAGCTAAAAGGGAAAGTTGCCAATGCCCGTATTCTTGACGAGTCGAAAATTGACACCTCGCAGGTGCAGATTTTGAATAAGGTGACGATAAAGAACAAAAAGAATAATGCTACCATGCAATATACTTTGGTTCCTGAAAGTGAAGCAAACCTTAAAGAAGGAAAAATATCGGTTCAAACACCTATTGCCAAAGGGTTAATGGGGAAAAAAGTTGGCGATGTAGTTGAAATAAAAGTTCCGTCGGGAATAATACCTTTTGAGATTGTAGAAATTTCAATTTAGGAAAAATGGCAAGCATATTTACCAAAATAATTAACGGAGAAATTCCTGCCTACAAAGTAGCAGAAGACGAGAATTATTTTGCATTTCTCGACATATTTCCGGTAGGCAAAGGACATACTTTGGTTGTTCCTAAAAAAGAGGTGGATTACCTTTTCGACCTGGATGACGAGACTTATGCCGGTTTGCAAATGTTTGCCAAAAAAGTGGCAAAGGGTTTAAAAAAAGCAATTCCTTGCCAAAAGGTGGGTGTTTTGGTTTTAGGCCTCGAGGTACCACATGCTCACATTCATTTGGTGCCCATGCAAAATGAAGCCGACATTCTGAATTTTTCGGATAAAAAGAAATTCACACCCGAAGAATTTGAGACAATAAAAAATCTGATTGCAGAAAATATTGATTGACAGTCCTGATAAAACATCAGGATTTTTTTTTGCCTTAATTTCATCAATTTTTATTAACACCCCTCTATTCCAGTTGCCATTATTGGTATCTTTAAAAACTTTTTATCACAGTTTTTATGGTACCTTTTACGCATTTACACGTACACTCGCAGTACTCAATTTTAGATGGGGCGGCCAGCATTAGCGACCTGGTTAGCAAAGCAAAAGAAGATGAAATGCCGGCTTTGGCTTTAACCGATCATGGAACTATGTTCGGCATTAAAGAGTTTCATGCAGCCTGTTCAAAAGCTGAAATTAAACCAATTTTAGGCTGCGAAACTTATGTGGCTGCACGGTCAATCAGCAGTAAAAGTGATAAGGTCGATCGCTCGGGACATCACCTGATACTACTCGCAAAGAATCGAACCGGGTACCGTAATCTGATTAAGCTGATATCGGTAGCCAACACCTCCGGGTTTTACTACAAACCGCGAATTGACAAGGAGTTGCTCGAGAAACACCATGAGGGATTAATCGCATCGTCGGCTTGTTTGGGGGGAGAGATTCCGCAACTACTGATGGCCAACCACATGAAAGATGCTGAAGAAGCTATTTTGTGGTATAAAAATTTATTTGGCGATGATTATTACCTGGAGTTAATGCGGCATCCGGCACAATCGCAGCGCGAACGCGAAGAAGTGTACGACTGGCAGGTAAAAGTAAATAAGCTGCTGGTTCCGTTAGCTAAAAAGATGGGTGTTAAATTAATTGCCACCAACGATATTCACTTTACAAACGAGGCAGACGCCGAAGCACACGACCTGCTGATTTGTTTAAATACGGGAAAGGATTTTGATGATCCGAACCGTATGCGCTACACCAAGCAAGAGTGGTTTAAAACCCAGTCCGAAATGAATCAGCTGTTTAGCGACCTGCCGGAGGCATTGGCCAACACCAACGAAATTGCAGAAAAAGTTGAAACTTTCGAATTAAACTCGGCACCTATTATGCCGGTGTTCCCAATACCCGAAGAAATAGGGACTGAGGAAAGTTTTAAAGAAAAATATTCGGAAGCTGACTTACGCGAGGAATTTGGCGATTCGGCATTTGAACGTCTTGGAGGTTATGAAAAAGTAATCCGTGTAAAACTCGAATCGGCATTTTTAGAACACCTTACCTTCGAAGGGGCAAAGGAAAGGTATGGCGATCCGCTTGAAAAAAGTGTGGAGGACCGGCTGATTTTCGAGCTGAATACCATTAAAACGATGGGCTATCCGGGATACTTCCTGATTACGCAGGATTTTATCAACTGGGCCAAAGATAATGGCGTAATCGTTGGGCCCGGACGTGGCTCGGCCGCCGGTGCCGCTGTTTCGTATTGCGCAGGTATCACCAATATCGACCCCATTAAATACGACTTGCTTTTCGAGCGTTTCCTGAATCCCGACCGGATATCGCTTCCCGATGTTGATATTGATTTTGATGACGATGGAAGACAATTGGTGCTGGAATACGTGACCAACAAATACGGACAGGATAAAGTAGCACACATCTGTACCTTCGGAACCATGGCCACCAAATCCTCCATAAGAGATGTGGCGCGGGTATTAAAACTGCCATTGCCCGAGGCCGACAGGTTGGCAAAACTGGTGCCCGATGCGCCAAAAATGAGCTTTAAAAAAGCCTTTAAAGAAAGCAACGAACTGGCGCAGGAAAAGAATTCGCCGGTAGAGCTGGTGGTTGATACGCTTAACTATGCCGAAAAGCTGGAAGGTTCGGTGCGGAATACCGGTGTACACGCCTGCGGAATTCTAATTAGTCGCGATACGCTAACCGACCATATTCCGTTGATGCCCACCAAAGACGAAGAGCATTTGCTGACAACTCAGTACGATGGCCGCTTTGTAGAAGATATCGGGTTGCTGAAAATGGATTTCCTGGGATTAAAAACATTGTCAATCATTAAAGAATGTCTCGAGAATATCCGCCTGTCAAAAGGGATTGAAATTGCCATAAACGATATTCCGCTGGATGATACCAAAACTTTTGAGCTCTTTAGCCACGGAGAAACTACTGCCATTTTCCAGTTTGAATCGGACGGAATGAAAAAGCACCTGCGCGATTTGAAACCAAACCGTTTTGAAGACCTGGTGGCAATGAACGCACTGTATCGTCCGGGACCAATGGAATACATTCCCGATTATATTGCCCGTAAACATGGCAAACAAAAAGTAGATTACGATGTGCCCATGATGGAAAAGTACCTTAGTGATACCTATGGTATTACCGTTTTCCAGGAACAGGTGATGTTACTCTCGCGCTTGTTAGCCGGGTTTACACGCGGCGACTCGGATACCCTGCGAAAGGCAATGGGTAAAAAGATTATGGCTGTAATGAATAAACTAAAAGTAAAGTTTGTTGACGGCTGTAAGGCAAACCGGCAATTTGTTGACGAATGCAAAAACAAAGGCAAAACAACCGACGAGGTAATTGAAAAAATCTGGAAAGACTGGGAAGCATTTGCCTCGTACGCTTTTAATAAATCGCACTCGGTATGTTATGCATACATTGCTTACCAAACTGGCTATTTAAAAGCACATTACCCCGCAGAGTTTATGGCTGCCAACCTTAGCCGAAACCTGAACAATATTACCGATATTACCAAGCTGATGACCGAGTGCAAGCGCATGAAACTTAATGTGTTGGGCCCTGATGTAAATGAAAGTTTTATCAAGTTTACTGCCAATAAAATTGGTGATATCCGTTTTGGAATGGGGGCAATTAAAGGCGTGGGAGCCGGTGCTGTTCAAAATATTATTGATGTGCGAAAGGAGCAAGGTGAATTTAAAACCATTTACGACCTGGTGGAGAACGTAAGCCTGCAAACCGTAAACAAAAAGAACCTTGAGGCCCTGGCAATGGCCGGTGCTTTTGATAACCTGCAGGGATTAACCCGTAGCTGCTTTTTTGCCGGAGAACATGAAAATGATGATACCAACTTTATCGAGAAATTAATTAAATACGGTAATCGTATACAACTAGAGGCACAAAGTGCTCAGCAAAGCTTGTTTGGGGGCATGGGCGCAGCGCAGGATATACAAAAACCTCCGGTGCCCAAGGTGGATGAATGGGCCAAGCTAATCCTGCTCGAAAAAGAAAAGAACCTGATTGGTATTTACCTTACCGCCCATCCACTTGATGATTATAAATTGGAGATTACCAATTTTTGCTCCAAAGATGTAGCCCTAAAAGACCTGAACAACGACATCTCGAAGTACAAGGAGAAAGATTTTACTTTTGGCGGAATGGTAACTGCTGCGCGCGAAGGACAATCGAAAAACGGAAATATGTATGCTGTGATGACCCTGTCTGACTACACCGACTCAAAAGAACTTTTCTTTTTTGGTAACGACTATGTAAACTTTAGTAAGTATTGCAAAGTGGGAATTTTTATCATGGTTAAAGGCTCGGTAAAACAACGGTTCAATAGCGATTTTTACGAATTTAAAGTGAATAAAATTGAACTGCTCGACGATGTTCGCGAGAATTACATAAAAAGTATAACCATAAATATTCCACTTAAAGCTCTGAATGAGAGCCTGGTAAAACAAATTGATAATTTGTCAAAAGAGTACAAAGGCAAGGCCTTGTTAAAGTTTAATGTTTTCGATCCGGAAAACAATATGCACATTGAAATGTTTTCAAGAACAACACGGGTAAATCCTTTGGATAGTTTTCTGAACTTTTTTGACCAACAGGCCGAAATGAGTTACAGAATTAATTAGATTTGTGAATCAAACGACATACAACAATAAAAAGATTTTAATATGGCTTTAGAAATTACAGATGCCAATTTTGAAGAATTGGTAATGAATTCAGACAAACCGGTAATGATCGACTTTTGGGCAGTATGGTGTGGCCCTTGTAGAATGATTGCACCGATTGTTGAAGAAATGGCTGCCGAATATGAAGGCAAAGCAGTGATTGGCAAAGTTGATGTTGACAACAACGGAGAGGTTGCAGCAAAGTATGGAATCAGAAATATTCCAACAGTATTGTTTGTTAAAAACGGTGAAGTTGTAGACAAACAGGTTGGCGCAGCTCCAAAACAAGCCTTTATCGACAAGCTGGAAGCGCTGCTGTAATAGTTCTGTAAATTAAAACTGTCATTTCTGGTAGTTGTAAGAAGAATGTAGCGATTAAAAATGCTGCATTTGCTGGCTACGGGGATGACAGTTTTTATTTTTTTGATTTGTGAAGAATATATTCGACATAGAACAATTTCATCGTTTTGATAACCTCGGACTGGTGGCCCGGCAGGTAGTTGAAGGATTTATTACCGGTTTGCACCGCAGTCCGTTTCATGGTTTCTCGGTTGAATTTGCCGAACACCGTCTCTACAATCAGGGCGAATCAACCAAGCATGTGGATTGGAAGCTGTTCGCACGCACCGACAAGCTTTTCGTTAAACAATACGAAGAGGAAACCAACCTGCGGTGTCAATTGGTAGTCGATACCTCCTCATCCATGTTATTCCCCTATTCAAAAGGGAAAAAGCATTTGCAAAACAAATTGGCCTTTTCGGTTTACACCGCAGCTGCACTCATTTATTTAATGCGTAAACAGCGCGATGCCGTTGGACTTACCCTTTTTTCAGACGAAATCGAGTTCCACTCCTCGCCCCGCATATCGTCGGTAAACGCCGAGGTGATGTACGGAAAACTGTCGGAGCTTATTCAGCCCGAAAATGCCAGTTTGCGAAAAACCACCAATACCACACAGGTACTGCACCAAATTGCAGAAAACATTCACAAACGTTCGCTGGTTATTATTTTTAGCGACATGCTCGACAGCTCGAAAAACGAGGAGTTGTTTTCGGCACTGCAACACCTGCGTTACAACAAACACGAGGTTATTCTTTTTCATGTAACCGATCATGAACTCGAGCGGGAGTTTGACTTTGGAAACCGGCCACATAAATTTGTGGATTTGGAAAGTGGCCAGGTTGTAAAGTTTAATCCGTGGGAAGTAAAACAGCACTATACCGCTACGGTAAACCAATATTTTGAAGATTTAAAAGTAAAGTGCGGGCAATACCAGATTGACCTTGCAGAAGCTGACATTAACAAAGATTTTAATGATGTACTCTTTTCGTACCTGGTAAAACGTAAAAAATTGTTCTGATTGCCAGTCTTTTAATTCTCCTCCCTTTTTGCTACATTTACTACTGTTAAACTAAATCCCCGTTTATGTTAGTTAAAACCTTCGGAAGTGCAGTATTTGGGATCGATGCTACAACCATTACCATTGAAGTAGATGTAACCACTGGAATTAAATTCCTGCTTGTTGGCTTGCCCGACAGTGCTGTAAAAGAAAGTCAGCAACGAATTGAATCGGCCCTGCGTTTAAATGGTTACAAATGGCCTAAAAAGAAAATCATTATCAATATGGCCCCTGCCGATATCCGGAAAGAAGGATCGGCTTATGATTTAACGCTGGCAGCAGCTGTTTTGGCGGCATCGGGTCAAATTAATTCAGAAAAACTGGCCAGGTATGTTTTAATGGGCGAACTTTCGCTTGATGGTACTTTGCAACCTATAAAGGGGGTGCTGCCCATCGCGATAAATGCACGTAAAGAAGAATTTGAAGGCCTGATTTTGCCCAAACAAAATGCACGCGAAGCCGCTGTAGTCGACCGGCTTAAAGTGTATGGTGCCGAAAATATTACGGAAGTGATTGACTTTTTGAATGATGAAAGCAAACTTGAACAAACAGTTATTGATACCAGAGCCGAGTTTTACGCTCAAATAAATAATAACCCGCTCGATTTTGCAGACGTTAAAGGACAGGAGAATGTAAAACGCGCCCTGGAGATTGCAGCTGCAGGCTCGCATAACATCATTTTGGTTGGCCCACCCGGATCGGGAAAAACCATGTTGGCCAAACGAATACCGACAGTTTTGCCACCTTTTTCGTTAAAAGAAGCGCTGGAAACCACAAAAATTCATTCGGTTGCCGGCAAAATCGATAAAGAAACTGCGCTGATGACCCGCAGGCCATTCCGTTCGCCACACCACACTATATCTGACGTAGCTTTGGTAGGTGGTGGAAATTATCCACAACCCGGAGAAATTAGCCTGGCGCAAAATGGCGTTTTATTTTTAGATGAATTGCCCGAATTTAAACGAACAGTGCTGGAAGTTATGCGCCAACCGCTTGAAGACCGCAATATTACCATTTCGCGAGCCAGATTCTCGGTGGAGTATCCGGCAAGTTTTATGCTGGTTGCGTCAATGAATCCCTGTCCGTGTGGTTATTATAATCACCCTACTAAAGAGTGCGTTTGTGCCCCCGGTGTGGTGCAAAAGTACCTCAATAAAATTTCTGGGCCGCTACTCGATCGTATCGATATTCACCTTGAAGTAGTTCCCGTTCCGTTCAAAAAACTCTCTGAAATGGAATCATCGGAAAGTAGTGAAGCCGTTCGGGAAAGGGTGTTGGCTGCCCGAAAAATTCAGGAACAACGTTTTGAAACACATAAAGGCGTTTATGCCAATGCACAAATGAGTTCAAAACTCATACGCGAATATGTAGTGCTGGATAGCGAAAGTAACGAATTGATTAAAAATGCGATGGATCGACTGGGATTATCGGCTCGTGCCTACGATCGCATACTGAAAGTGTCGCGCACGATTGCCGACCTGGAGGGCGAAGAGCAGGTGCAGGCACATCACTTGTCAGAAGCTATTCATTACCGTAGCCTGGATCGGGAGAATTGGGGTGGGTAGGCATCAACTATCGTGATGGTCGCAATCCAAATGAGACTCGCTGATTAGCCAAAAAACGCTGCTTTTACCTTCTCTGACTTGCTTGATGAAGCCCCGGCTTGATTTTTAATCGGTGCCCTAAAGTTGTAAAGAATATTGTCTTTTAAACAATAAGTAAATTTCGTATCTTCAAAGCCTAAATCAATACAACCATACCATGAAAAAAACTGTCATTTTTGTACTCTTTTTCTGGAGTAGTTTTTCCCTGGGTTTTGCACAAAGTATTCATATTAATTCGTTGGGGTTTTTAACTGATGGCCCCAAAACAGCTGCTATTCCGAAATCCTGTACTTCATTTCAACTTGTTTCAGTTTCATCCGGAGAAATTGTTTTTGAAGGTAACGCTACAGGGCCAATTTTCCAGGAAGACGTTAATCAGGAAGTATGGAGAATTGATTTTTCCGATTTTCAAGAACCGGGAGAATATATACTGAAAGTACCCGGAATTGGTCAAAGCCATGAATTTACCATTGCTACTGATGCTTTTAATTTTGCAGCCAAAACAAGTATGCGTGCCTTTTATTTATGGCGTTGCGGCATGGCTGTTGATGGTGAGTTTGGCGGAAACCACTACCACCAGGAGGCCTGCCATTTAAACGATGCTTACGAAGATTACATTGGCGATAAAGGTTCGAAGCGCGATGGTACAGGCGGTTGGCACGATGCCGGCGACCATGGAAAATATGTGGTAAATGCAGGAATAACAATGGGAGTATTGTTTTATGCCTGGGATCATTTTCATGCTGAATTGGAAAAAATGGATCTGGATATTCCGGAAACAGCACCCGGTTTCCCCGATTTCCTGCAGGAATTGAAGTGGGAAACTGACTGGGTTTTAAAAATGCAGTACCCCGATGGTTCGGGCAGGGTTTCGCATAAACTAACACGAAAAAACTTTTCAGGTTTTATAATGGCCAGCGACGATCATGCCAAGCGATATTTTACCGAATGGAGTTCGGCGGCAACAGCTGATTTTGTTGCTATTATGGCTATGGCAGCACGGCATTTTAAACCCTACGATGCGGCTTATGCCAAAAAATGTCTGGATGCCGCGTGGGTAAGTTATCGTTTTCTGCAGAAAAACACGGAGCATAAACGTTTTGACCAGGGTAAATTTTCAACCGGAGGCTACCAATCAAAAGATGCTGACGACCGACTGTGGGCAGCAGCAGAACTTTGGGAAACTACAGGTGACGAAAGCTGCCTGGCTGATTTTGAAAAAAGGGCAGCGGCAATCAACTACGAAATACTTGAAAACTGGGATTGGCAAAATGTGTCGAATCTGGGCATGTATACCTATGCCCTTTCGTTGCGCAAAGAAAAAAATGCCGAAACAGCATCATCCATAAAAAAGAATATTATCGCCAATGCCGATGCTTTAGTAGAAAAAGGTGAGACCGATGTGTATGGGCGTACACTCGGAGGCAGGTATTACTGGGGATGTAATGGAACTGTTGCCCGACAAACCGTAAATCTGCAGGTTGCCCATTTGCTTCAGCCGGATCCAAAATATAAAAACACAGCTAATGGAATTCTCGATCATATTTTCGGAAAGAATTATTACAATCGATCGTATGTAACCGGTTTGGGCATCAACCCGCCCATGCGCCCGCACGACCGCCGTTCGGGAGCCGATAAAATTGATGCTCCCTGGCCGGGATATCTTGTTGGTGGAGGACACTCGGCTACCGATTGGGTAGATGAACAGGCCTCTTACAGTAAAAACGAAATTGCGATTAACTGGCAGGCTGCCTTGGTATATGCATTGGCGGGTTTTGTTCAATACTGACTGCCAGCGTTTTTGTGTTGAATATTAGGTCGTTCTGCTAATTTCCGTTAATTTTAAAGAAATCAAAAATCAAGCACTTATGGCACCATCAAAGTATCCTGTAACCCGACGAGATTTTATAAAAGTATCAGCAACAACAACGGCTGCAGTTTCTGCTATTTCGTTTGGTGGCTGTAATACCGAAAAACTGCCCGAGCCCATGAAACGTCCGTTTGGCAAGCTCGGGTTTAATGTCACTACCCTCGGGCTGGGCGGACAGGCATCTATTCAGTGGACACCGGATGATGTTGATCCGGTTGCGATAATTTTAAAAGCTTTTTCGCTTGGCATAAATTATTTTGACACCTCAAACCTTTACCAGGAAAGCCAACTCAATTTTAATAAAGCTTTTAAAAAGCTAAACCTTATTCCGGGAGAAGAAGCTTATGATGAAAACTTGCGGAAATCTATTTGGTTAACCAGCAAAACAGCCATGCGATGGGGAAAACCCGGTTGGCCCGAACGCGATGGTGTGCGCAACTGGAGCCAGGGCGAAAATGTAAAGTGTGCCGTTGATGATGTAAAACGAACATTAACACAGGTTTTTGGCGATGGAAAAGGCAATTACCCAGAAGGAGCCTACCTGGATATGGTATTGTGCCACACCCTTCACAACACCGAAGAGGTAGATGTACTTTACCTGGGATTGGAAACGCCACTCGATCCGGATAGTAACTTTGGAGCACTGGTGGCACTGCGCGATTTGCGCGATGGAACAAACCTGACAGGGATGAATCCTAAAAACGAAAAACTAATCCGGCACATAGGTTTTTCGGGGCACGCCAATCCTCCGGCAATGATGGAGATGATTCAGCGTGACGAATTCGGAATTTTAGATGGTATGCTGGTGGCCATTAACGCCAACGATAAAACAAAAATGAATATGCAACACAATGTAATTCCGGTTGCAGCTGCCAAAGGAATGGGTATAATAGGGATGAAAGTTTTTGCCGATGCCGCTATGTATCATAAAGAGCCGCGGTGGTCGCAAACCCCCGACGATGTTTTTCGGAAAGTAGGTTCGCCTGAACTACCCAGTAAACCATTAATTGAGTATTCGTTAACAACGCCGGGTGTGCATACCCTGATTATTGGTATCGGACAGATTGATGATGACCCTGTAAAGTGCCAGTTGGTGCAAAATTTTTATGCCGCGCAGATTGAGACAGACGGGATGAGTAAGGACGAAAGAAAACGCATTGAACAACAGGCCAATAAAGTAAAGCCGGCAAGTAATTATTTTCAGGCTTTGGAGAGGAAACAACTGTCGGCTCCCCAAAATGTACGCCAACAGAATGGAAAATTGGTATGGGATACCTCAATTGCCGCCGATGAGCCGATCTCGCATTACGAAATTTTTCAGGATAAAAAACTAATTGGAAAAGTGGAGCATCACCCGCAAATTTTAAAAAGTAAACCTTTTAGTTTTGATTTAAAGACAAATGGAAAAATAAGTGTTGCTGCTGTTGATAAAGCCGGAAACAGAGCAGATTTTGAAATTGTTTAATAAAAAATTAATTACATAATGCAGTTCAAATTTGAACTAATTTAGTTACTATTGGTTTCAGAATAAAAACAAAAATTAACAATTATGGTAGACAGACTTTCAGATCCTATTGGACGGCTGATGGGGCTACGTTATAAATCACACCCCTGGCACGGTGTTTTTATTGGTGAAAATGCTCCCGAAGAATTAACTGCTTTTATAGAAGTGGTTTCAACAGATACAGTTAAATACGAAATTGATAAAGATAGCGGTTACCTTCGCGTGGATCGGCCGCAAAAATTCTCGAATGTTGTTCCTGCGCTTTATGGTTTTATTCCGCAAACTTATTGTGGCAACAAGGTAGGCGAGTACTGTAGTGAGAAAGCAGGCCGGAAAAACATTAAAGGAGATGGCGATCCGATTGATATTTGTGTACTAACAGAAAAGGATCTGGCACACGGCGATTTGTTGGTTACCGCGCGTCCGATTGGCGGATTCCGAATGATTGATGGCGACCAGGCTGACGATAAGATTATTGCCGTTTTGGATAACGATACCGTTTATGGTCATTTTACCGATGTTAGCCAGGTGCCCGAGATTGTTATTCAACGATTAGAGCATTATTTTTTGACTTACAAAGATATGCCTGGCGTTGACTCAAATACAGAAATTGCAGCAACTTATGGGCAGGAAGAAGCGCTTGAGGTTGTTAGGCTGTCAGTTGAAGATTACAACAATAAGTTTGCAAACTTAGGCAAACTGCTCGCATAAAAAAAGGCCTGATTTTTTGAAAATCAGGCCTTTTTTCTATTCATAAATTCGGGCTACAGGGTAACGTTTGTGCGTTTCTTCAGCCCATTCAGAGTTGTTGTAGATAAACCCGAGCTGCGCACGATGGTTTTGTGCAAATTCCGGGTCAGATGCTCGTTTATTCTCCAGCTTTTCTTCTAATTCCGGATGTTCCCTCAGGTACTTCATGGCATTTTCCTCAAATCCATACGATGAGAAATATTCACGAGTATCCAGTATCTGATCGAAGAAATTCCAGCGGAAGAATGAATCACGGGCTTTGGGTTCCAGTAGTTCAAGCAAATATTTAATTTTCTTTTGCCGTACAGGGATTACCAGGTCGCCGGCATAGTAGTTAATCTCCTGCGTTTCGCTGCGGGTAGTAACTTTGTGGTGAAAATAGTGCCCGTTGTTTAAGTGTTCTGCATCAGAATATTCTTCAATGTAATATACCTCTACTTCAAGTGTAGTGTCGGTGGGTAAGCGCGAAAATTCAATTTCATTAAGTTCCAGCAGTTGAATTACACCACTCCAGGCCTGTGGCAAAATGTAAAATTCCGGCACCTTTATTTCTTCGGTTGCCTTGTACTGCGTAAAATATTTGATGTTAGCGGTATATGGTTTGCTTTTATCGTAGCCAAATCGAGGGAGACCGGTTACCGGGCTAATTTGTTCGCGATCCACCTCATAGCCTTTAAATTCAATCGTTTCAAATTTGGTGGTATCCAATTCAAAATTAATATTGTGGGTTTTTGCTTCCACCGATTCTGCAATCCCTGTTTTACGGCTTTCAATAATTTCTTTTGAATGTGCCGAGGTGAATCTTGCCAAAACTTCAATAAACTGGTAGCATGATTTTACGCGGTCTGCATAATTTTTGTAAACATGATTTTCGGTCATCATACCATAGCTGTTAAATAAGGCGGCATAGCCTGAAGAATAGCGGGCGCTTTCCTGAGTCATTTTTATACCCATTTTAGGATCTGGGTACATCCAGCTTACATACGGGATTAATTCATAATCGCCTTTTTTCATGTTTTCGTAAAGCCCGGGTAGTAGTTTGTTTCGGATAAATTTTTCCTGGCTTGGCGGAAACATATCGGGCGATGGGGCAATCAGCGTTACACTGTATTGGTGTTCTGAGCCGTTGGTGGTGTGGGTATCCAAAAATACATCGGGGTCCCATTGGCTAAAAATCCGGTTGAAACTTTTAGCATTTTCCGAGTCGCATTTCACAAAATCACGATTAAGATCGAGGTTGCCGGCATTGCCCCTGAAACCTGTTTCGTAAGGTGTTGTTTGCCCCGAGCGGTTGTAGGCACTGCGTTGCAACAAGCCGCCAATGCTATAGGCCGGAATAATTACAATTACGGTATTTTCCAGCAGGTCAGCCATATTGTTGTGGTTGCGTAAAATATTGTCGGCAAATTCAAGGCTGGCATCAATTCCGCATGGCTCTCCAGCGTGAATGCCATTGTTAATCAGTAAAACGGTCTTACCCCGAGCTTTTATTTTTTCCGGGCTAAATTCGGCTTCGCTGTTAATTATGAAAGTATGCAGTGGCTTTCCAACGTCAGTTAAGCCATTTTCTATAAGCTTGGCATTGTCGTATTCCGAATCCAGCAGTTTAAACATTTCAATAATTTCGTAGTAGGTTGGGGTGTAGTTCTGCTCGTACTTAAGGTGGAGCAATGGCTTTTGTGCAAACAGCAAAAAGGGCATTGCAAAAAATGCAATGAGCAGGGCAGTTTTTTTTGTCATTGTATAAAGTTTTTACAGCAAAGCTGCAGACCGCAAAATTTATTTTCGCTCTAAATCTAAATAAGAATAGTTAAAGTCATTCTTTTCGTCGTATAAATCTTCACGATTAAGTTCTTTCCAGTTCTGGTAATCAATTTCAGGGAAAAATGTGTCGGCCTCAAATGGTTGATGAACCAGAGTAAGGTAAAGTTTTCCGGCCAGCGGGAAGAACTGTCGGTAAATCATTCCGCCACCAATAATAAAAGCTTCTTCTTCGTTTTTTACCTTTTCAATGGCTTCTTCAATCGAAAATACGGTTTCGCAGCCCTCAAAAACATCCTCTTTTTTATCAGTAATAATTATGTGTCGTCGGTTGGGTAGCGGCCATTTGGGTAACGACAACAAAGTATTACGGCCCATAATTATTGTATGTCCGCTGGTAATGGCTTTAAAACGCTTTAAATCGTTTGGTAAATGAAAAAGTAAGTCGTTGTTTTTTCCAATTGCAAAATTCTCGGCAATGGCAACAATTATAGAGATATTCCTGTGTATTTTATTTGTCATTTTTTTATCAGCATTTAAACGGCAACAGCACCTTTAATCAGCGGATGCGATTGGTAGCCAATTAATTCAAAGTCGTCAATTTTAAAGTCGAAAATGTTTTTTACATCCGGATTTATCTTCATGGTTGGCAGCGGGTAGGGTTCGCGCGTTAGCTGCAATTTTACCTGTTCAATATGGTTCGAGTAAATATGTACATCGCCAAAGCTGTGCACAAAATCGCCGGGTTCCAGTCCGCTTACCTGAGCTATCATCATAGTTAACAACGCATAGGAAGCAATATTAAAAGGAACGCCTAAAAATACGTCTGCACTACGTTGGTACAGTTGGCAAGACAATTTTCCGTTGCTCACATAAAACTGAAACAGCGTATGGCAAGGCGGCAGGCCGGCAATGGCCATTTCTTCAACTTCCGGTGGGTTCCAGGCCGAAACTATAAGGCGTCTTCCGTTGGGGCTTTCGTTGTTCTCTTGCAGGTATTTTATCTCGTTAACCACCCACTTAATCTGGTCGATGCCCGAAAAATCGCGCCATTGTTTTCCGTAAACCGGCCCCAGTTCTCCCCATGTTGCAGCAAACTGCTCATTGTTGGCTATTTTCTGCGAGAATTCGCGAATTGATTCGCCCTGAAATTCTGCACTCTGTTTGTAACGTCGGTAAGGCCAGGCATCCCAGATGTGTACATTGTTCTGAGCAAGGTACCGAAGGTTGGTATCGCCGGCTAAAAACCAAAGCAATTCGTGAATAATGGATTTCAGATGCAGCTTTTTTGTTGTTACTACCGGGAATCCTTCGCTCAAATCAAAACGCATTTGGTGTCCAAACCGACTGATGGTTCCTGTTCCGGTTCTATCTTTCTTCTCTGTCCCTTTTTCCAGTATGGTCTCCAACAAATCTAAATACTGCCTCATTTCTATTTTTTAAGTAGCACACCTTCTGACAAAGCGGCTTGTACTATTTCTCCTGCAAAAATAATTGATCAAAAGAATCTGCTTTCTGTTTCACCGGTATAAATATTCACAATTGCCCTAAGTTTGTTAACGGCTGAGGTTTTCAATTTAAGGGTTCAATTGTTTTCTTATTGGTTTATTGGTGCGCCACACTTTTTGCAGAAAGCCGCATCGTCGTCGTGCGAATGGTGCAGGCATTGTGGGCAAACCTGGGTATTTTTCTCAATGGTTGGGTTAATGATTTCGGCAGTAACAATTCCGGTAGGAACGGCAATAATGGCGTAGCCCATAATCATTACAATACTTGCCAGAAACTGTCCCATTGGAGTTTCGGGGCTGATATCGCCATAGCCCACCGTTGTTAATGTAACAATGGCCCAGTAAATTCCGCGCGGAATGCTGGAGAAACCATGCTCCGGGCCTTCAACCAGGTACATGATGGTGCCAACAATTATAACCAGAATAATAACAAAATAAATAAACACACTAATTTTAGCCCGGCTTGCCCAGATGGCTCGTGCCAGCGAACGTCCGGCAAGGGTGTAACGGGTTAATTTTAATATTCTGAAAATACGTAGCAAGCGCAAAATACGTATTACCACTAAACTATGCGACCCAACCACCACCAAGCCAATGTATGTTGGTAAAACCGATAATAAATCGATAATGCCGTAAAAGCTGAAAATGTACCGAAAGGGCTTATCAACAATTGCAATGCGCAGCAGGTATTCGATGGTAAAAATTATGGTTATACCCCATTCCATTCCATGAAGCAGTTCCTGGTGGTTTTGTCGAATGCCGGGAACACTTTCGAGCATCACCAAGGCCACACTAAGGATGATAACAACTAAAAGCGAAACATCGAAAAATTTTCCCGAGGGAGTGTCGGCTTCAAAAATAATTTCGTAGATCTTTTGTTTGGCTGTACTCATCTGTTTTCGATATTAGTTTTAAAGATACTGTTTTTTTCTAAACACAGTTTTTGGTGTTTGCAACAGCGAACAGTTTCCTGATAGATGCAGGAAACGAAGCTGTTGGGTGCAAGGGTGAAAAAACAAAAGCCTTTCCTGAATCAGGAAAGGCTCGTAAAAATATTCCGAATTGGTTTTTTATAAAACAGTTTCAACTTTTTGGTAAGGCAGGTCGAATGCCTCGGCAACACCTTTGTACACCACTTTGCCATCAACCACATTTAAACCTTTGCGCAACGGTTCGCTATCAATGCAAGCTTGTTTCCAGCCTTTTTCTGCAATTTCAATAGCATACGGAAGCGTTGCATTTGTTAATGCAATGGTTGAAGTACGTGGTACAGCACCCGGCATGTTGGCAACACAATAGTGTAATACATCGTCGATTACAAAAGTAGGTTCGGCATGCGTAGTTGCCTTGGTGGTTTCAAAACAACCTCCCTGGTCAACAGCAACGTCAACCAAAACAGTTCCGGGTTTCATGGTGTTAAGCATGTCGCGGGTAATTAAACGCGGAGCTTTTGCACCAGGAATTAATACAGCACCAATGATAACGTCGTTTAGCTTTACCATTTCCCGAATGTTGTATTCGTTACTCATCATGGTTTTAACGTTTGGCGGCATAATATCATCGAGGTAGCGCAAGCGTGGTAACGATACATCCATAATGGTAACATCAGCACCCAGGCCAGCTGCCATTTTTGCAGCTTCGGTACCAACAATACCACCACCAATAATCAGTACATTTGCCGGAGGAACACCTGGTACTCCACCAAGTAAAACACCATAACCGCCAAATGTTTTTTCAAGGTATTTTGCACCTTCCTGAACCGACATACGGCCTGCAACTTCGCTCATTGGTACCAGCAGTGGCAACGATCGGTCGGCTAGTTCAACTGTTTCGTAAGCCAAACAAATCGACTTGTTTTCTATCATGGCATACGTTAATGGCTCGCACGAAGCAAAGTGGAAGTAGGTATAAAGAATCTGTCCTTCTTTAATTAATTTGTATTCCGGCTCAATCGGCTCTTTTACTTTGATGATCATATCTGCAATAGCATAAACATCTTCAATGGTGGGGAGCATCTTCGCACCGGCGTCTGTGTAATCATCATCCTGGAAACCGCTACCCAGTCCACCTCCGGCCTGTACATATACATCGTGGCCTCGTTTAACCAATTCCGCAGCACCTGCAGGTGTTAATGCAATGCGGTTTTCGTTATTCTTAATCTCTTTTGGTACACCAATTATCATTTCTTAAAATATTTGAGTTTTTTCTTAGTTCAAAAATAGACCACTCGATATGACTAAAACATGATAAATTCTCAGGATTTCAAATAAAATACATTTTTACGATTGCTTTATGCAGAGGCTTTTAGGGAATTAGAAGTTAAGTTTGCAATAAGATGTTAATTTGTCTGAATTTATGCGTTATTAATTTCAGATTGATAATCTTATATTTGCTTGCTTTTAAAATATATTTTATAACATGCCGACAGTATCAGACAGAGGAAGGATAATGCCTGATTCACCAATCAGGAAATTAGCTCCGTTAGCTCATGAAGCTAAAGAACGAGGGCTTAAAGTGTTCCATTTAAATATCGGACAACCCGATTTACCAACTCCTCCTGAGGCGCTGGCGGCAATCAAGTCGATCGACAGAAAGATTCTGGAATATACACCCAGTGAAGGAATTTTGTCGTTTCGCCAAAAACTGGCCAAATATTACCACAAGTTCGACATTGACGTAACGCCTGATGATATTATTGTTACATCGGGCGGGAGTGAGGCTGTAACTTTTGCTTTTATGAGTTGCCTTGATCCGGGTGATGAAATTATTGTGCCAGAACCTGCTTATGCTAATTACGAAGCTTTTGCAATTGTTGCGGGGGCAAAAATTAAATCGATACCCGGCGATATTGAAGAGGGGTTTGTATTGCCTCCGATTGAGGAGTTCGAAAAATTGATTACCCCAAAAACCAAGGGGATAATGATTTGTAACCCTAACAATCCAACCGGTTATTTGTATACGCAACAGGAAATGAATGCCATTCGTGACCTGGTAAAAAAATACGACCTCTACCTGTTCTCGGATGAGGTGTACCGTGAATTTTGTTACACGGGTGCTCCATATATTTCTGCTTTTCACCTCGAAGGCATTGAGCAAAATGTCGTTCTGGTTGATTCTGTATCGAAACGTTACAGCGAATGTGGCTTGCGTATTGGCGCCTTGATTACAAAAAATGCAGCTGTTAAAAAGAATGTAATGAAGTTTTGCCAGGCACGATTAAGCCCGCCACTTATCGGGCAAATTGCTGCTGAAGCTTCATTGGATGCCGATCCGGAATACATGCTTAATAATTATAACGAGTATGTGCAGCGACGCAAATTTCTGATCGATGGGCTTAATCGCATTGATGGCGTATATTCGCCTATTCCGATGGGGGCTTTTTACACTGTTGCCCGCTTACCAGTTGATAATGCCGATAAATTTTGCGCATGGCTATTGTCCGACTTTCAATATGAAAAGCAAACCCTGTTTTTGGCACCGGCTTCGGGCTTTTATACCGGTTCAGATAAAGGGCAGGACGAGGTGCGAATTGCTTATGTGCTGAATAAGGCCGATTTGGCGGTTTGTTTAAAAATATTAACCGAAGCTTTAAAGGTTTATCCCGGAAGAACTTCCAAATAGAAAATAGCTTCTAGATAATATTGGCAGGCATGCTGCGTTGGTATTAAAACGTAATCAGATAATTATGCCTGCTACTCTTTCTTTTGGGAAAAAAATTGATTTGCTTGATAAAGACCATTTGGTGAGCCGAATTGCCTGTTTCCTTCTTGTTATTGTTTTTATTTTATACCTGCTCCCTTTTGATAAAGGAGCCACCGCATCGGTATTTGCCGGAGGTATGATTGGCTTATTGGTCTTACAGTTCTTTCTTCAATCGAAAGCTTTAAATATTATTTTGGCAGGAAGTATCTTTATTCTCAGTTTTTATTTTTTTCTGGCTGTTTGGTCAGAGTTCAATGATTTTGATGGGCTTACTAAAGCTGCCTGGGAGTTGCTGGTAATTGGTTGGGGAGGATGTCTTTTTATGGCAGGCCTGGCCTTTTTAATGCTCCGAAAGTATATATAGTAACAGGACCGATTTTGTAAAAAAAGTAATAAAAAAAATCCGGGTTGAAAAAACAGCCCGGATTTTTTTATGTGTTGTAAATATCAATGTTACGATAGATTTTTTACTCTTTCCATTGCTTCCAGTACATTTTCCCTGTCGGCAAAAGCCGAAAAACGAAAATAACCTTCACCGGCAGGGCCAAAGCCTGATCCTGGTGTTCCCACAATGTTTGCTTCATTTAACACTTTGTCAAAAAAGTCCCACGAGGTCATGTTGTTTTTTGTTTTCACCCAAACATAGGGTGCATTTACACCACCATAAACTTCATAGCCAATTTCGGCCAGGCTTTCGCGCATTATCTTAGCATTCTCAAGGTAGTAGGCAATTACTTCTTCTACTTCCTTTTTGCCTTCTTTGGTGTAAATAGCAGCAGCTGCTTTTTGTACCGGGTACGAAACACCATTAAACTTGGTTGATTGGCGGCGGTTCCATAATGCTTTTACGGGGTGTGCTTTTCCTGCCGAATCAAAAGCAACCAATTCTTTCGGTATAACAGTAATGGCGCAACGGGTACCTGTAAAACCGGCGGTTTTCGAGAAACTGCGGAACTCGATGGCTACCTTTTTTGCACCTTCAATTTCGTAAATCGAACGAGGAATACCTTCTTCAGTTATAAAAGCTTCGTAAGCCGCATCGTAAAGAATGATCGCATTTTTTTCGATGGCATAATCAACCCATTTCTTCAATTCTTCTTTCGAAGCAACCGTTCCTGTTGGATTGTTCGGGTAGCAAAGGAAAATCAGGTCAGGAGTTTCTGTTGGAAGCTCAGGAATAAAGCCGTTTTCTTTTGTACAAGGCATGTAAATAATTCCTTCGTAATGGCCATTTTCCTGGCAAGTGCCAGTTTTTCCGCTCATCACAGTAGTGTCGGCATAAACCGGGTAAACCGGGTCGCAAATGGCAATTTTATTGTTGTGGCCAAAAATCTCCTGAATGTTTCCGGTATCGCATTTCGAGCCGTCAGAAACAAAAATTTCATCTGCCGAAATATCTATACCTTTCTCCTGGTACGAGTTTTTTGCAATGGCTTCGCGTAAAAAAGCATACCCTTGTTCGGGGCCATAGCCTTTAAATGTTTCGCCTTTGGCCATTTCGTCAACACCTTCGTGAAAGGCTTTAACAACACTTGGTACCAGCGGCCGGGTAACATCTCCAATACCCATTTTAATAACCTTTTTGTCCGGGTTTGCTTCAATAAATTCGTTAACCCTACGTCCAATTTCCGGGAAAAGATACCCCGCCTGAAGTTTCAGGTAATTTTCGTTAATAAGTGCCATATCTGTCTATTTTATAATGATTTTCAGCAATTGAGGCGTAAAGATAAAAAAATCTACCGGCAAGTATTTTTTCAAGCTCTGTGCCTTTATGGCTATTTAGATTAATTTAATGCGGGTAGTCAGCTTTTATTTCTATCATCTGTATTAGTTTTGACAAAAATTAATTTAATCATGCAAAACTTTTTTGTAAAATCACACGGATTAGGTAACGATTATATCACCCTTAACCAAGATGAGATAAGCTTTAAATTAACAGAAAAAGCCATTGTGCGTATTTGCGACGTGCATTTTGGAATTGGTTCGGATGGGATTTTGTTAAAGGTGCCAAGCAATAACGCCGATTTTGGTTTGCGTATTCTGAATCCCGATGGTTCGGAAGCCGAGAAAAGTGGCAACGGCTTGCGTATTTTTGCGAAGTATTTGTACGATTATGGGTTTACTAAAGAAAAATCGTTTAGTATTGAAACACTGGGAGGTTTGGTTAAGGCCGAGGTAATTGAAGAGAAAAACAACAAGGCTAAAACCATTAAAGTAGATATGGGAAAAGCCATTTTTGAATCGGAAAAAATTCCTGTTGCCTGCGCAAATGAAGAGTGCATTGGCGAAGTGATGGAATTGGCAGAACGCAGTTACGAAATTAACTGTGTTTCGGTAGGGAATCCGCATTGTGTTATTTTAAAAGATGAACTTGATGAGTTGGAGATAAAAACCTATGGTGCTGAAATTGAAAACCATTCGATGTTTCCGAACCGGATAAATGTGCAGTTTGCCCGTGTGGTTTCGCCCAACGAAGTGGAGGTATTAATTTGGGAGCGTGGTGCCGGCTGGACACTGGCATCGGGTAGCTCGTCGTGTGCAGTGGCATGCACAGTGGTGAAGCGCGGATTAACGGAACGAAACCTTAGTATAAAAATGCCGGGGGGTAGCCTGGCCATTGAAATTGACGAGGATTGGGAAATTCGAATGACCGGTGAGGTTCGTGAAATAGCATCAGGAACATTAAGTGCTGAACTGCTGCAGGATTTGGAGTTGTAAAACCAATGCTTTTCAGCTTTTTAATAATGAAAATTTAGCAACTTCAGATTTCCAGGTTGGTGATTCTTTCGCTTACCTTATAGCTGTAATCCGGGTATTCGTACATTGCCATTCGCGGTTCGGTTTGTCCTATTGAATAGCCAAAAACTCCTTTGTAGTCTGCTTTGCGTTCGCCCATTTCTTCTAACTGATCGAGGTATTCGGCAATGGACTTTGATTCGATAACAATTACCTTTCCCATTTTATGAATTATGGGACTATGGGCCCGAGTAGGGTCGTGGTCGAATTCCAGAATTCTTCGTCCGTAACGGGTAATTCCTATGGTGCGGAAAGTCATACTTTTTCCTACACCGGGAAGGTTAAGAATGCTTCGGTCAGTGGATAAAAACGAAATATCGGCAATATTGCATAATCCTTTTATATTCTCCACAATTTTATCGGGTTGCAAGAGCAGGTTTTGTGCAAAATCCATTTGATGTTCGGGGATGTTCCCAAAAATTTTCTCTTCCATACGTTCTTGCAGAACTCTTGAATTTGGGGTAAAGTTGCTTTTGTTTTCTTTAAAACCTTTTACGGTAAAAGTATAGTACGAGAGTACGCCAATTTCGTTTAAAACTTTTCGGAGTTTCGCACTGTGCCCTCGCCTTGATGCTGCGGCGGTAAAAACAAGCTGGTTGGTAACGGCCCATCCCGATTTTAGCAATAGCTGAATGGCCCGTTTTGATTCGGGTGTTATTTCCATGGGCGACTGAAAATGTGTTTGTATAACAAACTGTTTTATGCCAATTTTTTGTGCTTTTTGTTTAAAAATGGCCAGCATTTTACCCAACTCGGGGGTTATGCGTTGGGGCAGGTAAGCCGGCAGTCGTGTTCCAATCCTTATTCGTAAAATTTCGGCAAATTTGTCGCCTTCCGCGCGCCTTTTGTTGTCCTCAATTTTGGCTTTTGCCATATTATAAATTGCATCCAGAATTTCTTTCAGGCTTTTGTTACTGCTCATTAAGGCATCGCCACCTGTTATCAGAATATCGCGAAGCTGAGCGTCGTATCTAAAATACTCCAGTAATCTGGGAAGACGTTCGGACCACGATTTCTCAGGTTTTAGCTTTTTCAGGTTGAAATTGTAACGGCCGCTTTGAAAATCGTACATGCGCTGGCAGCTGGCACATAAGCCACCACAGGCCCGCCCAACTGTGTCGGGTATAAAAATGGCTACCTCGGGATAACGCCGGTGAATATTGTATGATGGAATAAGCCATCCGGCAGCATTGGGTTTGCCGGGTTTAACTTTGTCTTCTTTTTCCCAGGCAACAATATTTCCAAACTCTTCAACCAGTTGCTTGCTGTAAATAACGTAACACCGAATGGCCAAATCGGCACCTACTACATAATCCGGAATGTAGGAGTTTAAAAGCGACAGGTAGTAGGGATTAACAAAAAACGGAATGCCTTTTCGCCGTGCTTTATTTAACACCTTCATGGTTTCGTTCGTAAGGGTGTAATCCAGCATTTCGTTTAACAACTCGGGCGAGCGCACAGCAAAACGCAAATGAAAGTTGCTTTCTTGCCACCATTGCTCCATTTGAGCTTCTTTTTCGTAAAAGCTCAGGCCTTTCGCGAAACAATAGCGTTTGCTCGTTATTTCACCACTGTCAATTTTTTCAATAAGGATGCGAATTATCCTCTTCTGATTGATTTTACGTAGTTTATCAACTTTTACATCCAGCCCTGATGGGTACTTTTCCATCCAGCTATTTAGTTGTTTACGTTGTGGAGCGAGGTGAGCATTTTTGCCACTTAACTGCCTGAAAAGTTCCAGCATATCTTTAAAAAAGGCAACTTTTGCTCCGCCTGTACCATTGTGTGTAGCCAGCCAAAGTAGCTTAAACGGGTTGGTTTTAGCCAGCTGTCCGCCAATATTCTGATCGGGAAACTCACTGCCTGCATGGTCGATATAATCCAAAATGCGTATGGCTGCCTGGTCTTGCCAGCTTAGTTTTAATGCCAGATCCGGATCTGTTTTTGTGTTTCTGTAATAATGTAATGCGGCCTGATTTCGTTTTAAAATCGGAAAAACCCAGTTGCGTATGGCTTCATGAATTTCAACTACATTTTCCGAATTGCGAATAATTTTTTCGAGAACCGGGTTTTCATCCAGCAATTTTTGTAGTGTTTTTCGGGCACGCACCGAAATGCCCACCTTATCCCAAAAAGCAATTGAATCCATGGCATTAAGTTTTACTGGTGTTGCAGTACTATTTTAAGTTACTAAAAAAGGGGCGTAAATCAAAAGGAAATGGCCATATTCTGAGCCGGATGTTGCGAAAGTTCTGCCTTGAAAATCAAAATATTATAGTGCAATGAGTGCCATTTGTTTATTTCGATTATCTTTGTGCCGGTTTTTAAAAAATAACAAAGAATTCCCGCAAGGGAAGGAACACCTAATAGTTGAAATAATGACACATAAAGCAGGATTTGTGAATATTGTTGGAAATCCAAACGTAGGAAAATCAACAATAATGAATGCACTGGTAGGCGAAAAACTGTCTATCATTACCCAAAAGATGCAAACCACGCGTCACCGTATAAAAGGCATTGTTAGCGGCGACGATTTCCAGATTGTTTATTCCGATACTCCCGGTATTTTAAAGCCCAGTTACAAGCTACAGGAATCGATGATGAAATTTGTTGACACCGCGTTAATTGATGCTGATGTAATCCTTTTTGTTACCGATGTAAAAGAGAAAGTGGATAAAAATCCGGAGTATATCGAGAAAGTACGAAAATCGAATATGCCGGTTATTGTTTTGCTTAATAAAATTGATTTGTCGAACCAGGAAGAGGTAGTAAAGCTCTACAATCACTGGTCGGATACTTTTCCAGGGGCCGATGTATTTCCCATTTCGGCACTCGAAAAATTTAATATCGAACCAATTTTCGACCGGATACTTGAACTGTTGCCCGAAGGGCCTGCCTTTTTCCCAAAAGACGAATTAACAGATCGAAACGAACGATTTTTTGTGCAGGAGATTATTCGCGAGAAGATTTTGCTGCATTACCAGAAAGAAATTCCGTATTCGGTTGAAGTGGAAGTAGAGGAATTTAAAGAAGAAGAAAAGATTATTCATATCCGATCGGTAATTCATGTTTCTCGTGATAGTCAGAAAGGGATTATAATTGGTCATCAGGGAAAGATGATTAAGCGTGTTGGAACAGAAGCCCGAAAAGATGCCGAAGAATTTTTTGGCAAGAAAATATTCATGGAACTATATGTAAAAGTAGCCAAAGACTGGCGCGAAAAAGATGGTTCGTTAAAACAATTCGGGTACGATAAATTTTAGTTTTTACTCGAATTTATAACCTGGCAGTTGTAGGTTATTAAATTGTTGGGCTATTTATAAATTGAATTTCAGAAAAAATGAGCAGCAGAATAGTAGCAATAGTTGGACGCCCCAACGTAGGAAAATCGACCTTGTTTAATCGTCTTATTGAACAGCGAAAAGCCATTGTTGACGAAACAGCAGGTGTAACCCGCGACCGCAATTACGGCAAAGGCGAATGGTCGGGTGTGGAGTTTTCGGTAATCGATACCGGTGGTTATGTGGTAAACTCTGATGATGTTTTTGAAGCAGAAATAAACAAACAAGTGCATTTGGCCATCGATGAAGCCGATGTGATTGTTTTTTTGGTAGATGTAGAGGCCGGCATAACCGATCTGGATGATGCCATTGCCAATATTTTACGCCGAAGCAAAAAAGAGGTTTTGCTGGTTGTTAATAAAGTTGACAACAATGCCCGGATACTTGACGCACAGGAATTTTATGGCCTGGGACTGGGCGAAATTCAATGCATTTCGTCGATGACCGGTAGCGGAACAGGTGATATGTTGGATGAGCTGGTAAAAAAATTCCCACACAAAGATGCACTGGAAGAGGAGCACGAGCTTCCCTACCTGTCGGTGGTAGGAAGGCCAAATGTTGGAAAATCATCTTTCATAAATGCATTAATCGGCGAAGACCGGAACATTGTTACCGATGTGGCCGGAACAACCCGCGACTCGATACATACGCGCTACAACAAATTTGGCCACGATTTTATGATTGTAGATACTGCCGGCTTGCGAAAAAAAGGAAAGGTTAGCGAAGACCTGGAGTTTTATTCGGTTTTACGCTCGGTACGGACCATCGAAAACTCGGATGTGTGTTTATTGTTAATTGATGCAACCCGCGGAGTAGAAGCCCAGGACATGAACATTATGAACCTGATTCTAAAAAATAAAAAGGGGGTGGTTATTTTGGTTAATAAATGGGATTTGATAGATAAGGATACCATGACCACCAAAAAAATGACCGAAGAAATTCAGCAACGCCTGGCACCATTTACCGATGTACCTATTCTTTTTATTTCGGCACTTACCAAACAGCGTGTACACAAGGCGCTTGAAATAGCCATGGAGGTATATCAAAACCGTAAACAACGTATTAAAACTTCGGAACTAAACGAAGTGTTGCTTGAAGCGATCGAAAATTATGGTCCGCCATCGGTAAAAGGGAAATTTATAAAAATTAAATATTGCACCCAACTGCCTTCGCCTACTCCGGCCTTTGCCTTGTTTGCCAATTTGCCGCAATACATCAGAGCGCCTTATAAAAGGTATATCGAAAACCAGTTGCGCGATAATTTTAATTTTACAGGTGTTCCTATTCAAATCTATTTCAGGCAGAAATAGAGGGAGCTGGGACCCGGAAGTCGGAAGGCCGAAGTTGGAAGTCAGAAAATTCCATCTGTAGTTATTGCAGGTGGAATTTTTAGTTTTGCGGAGGTGTGTAATCTTCGGGTAGCGAATTGGCAAAATTTTTCATATCCATATAGCCATCAATAATAAAATTAACATTGGGGCTGGTACCGTTAGGGCGGATAGTGAAGGATTGCCGGGACGGATAAATGACCGATTTCTTTTGTGAAAAGTAATAGCGGTCGGTTAAAAATTCCTCGGGAATAGGAAAGAGGTCGTCATCAAAGCGGTAAAACACCTCAAGTTTTTGGGCTTGTATTGCAAATTCTTTGGCCGGCGTACTTAATTCATTGTTTTCAAGCTCGTAAAAGGCTGCTGCCTCGGTTTCAGGGTAAACCTTAATTTTGTAACCCTCTGCTCCCGGATTATTGTCGTAAATCGATTTTAAAAAATGCCTGTACGATCCGTGATAGGTAATCCTTCGGTTATGGTTAAAATAGTCTGCCTTATGAGGTTGCTCCTTATCAAGTGGTTCATAGTAAAAATAACCTTTTAGTTTCATTACTTCTCCGCCATCCAACGATTTTAATGGAATTTGTTGGCCTTCAGGGCCATCGTACATTTTTACGCTAAATTCCTGAAGCACAAGTTTTATCCGGTAGCCCAGGTAGTTATTTTCAATGAGCAGTGCATTTTTCGAGCTGGCCAAAAACTGCATTTCATCTCTGTTAAAAACAAGGTTGCTGTCGTTTAAAACCTCAATTTTATCGCGGTATTGCCGAATAAAGTGCGAGTAGAAAAAGCGCAGATTGCGTTTTCGCTTGTTCTTTCCCGAAACATTAACGCCTGAAATATTATAATTCGAAGGATGAAGCTGAATGTGAAGCTTGCTGCTTTCTTTTAGTGTTTTTATATGGGCATCAAAAGCAACATGGTCGGCCACCAGCACACAGGGGAAAAAAGGTGCTTTTAACGAAAAATTACCCAGCGAATCGCTGATGCAACCTATGGTGGTGCCCGAAATAAAAACTTCGGTGTGTGGAATGGGTTCTTGTGTTTGCGCATGGGTTACCCGTCCCTCAAGTATTATTTGTTGTGCCTGTGCGGAGTTTATGGTAATAAACACGGAAAATACGAATAGAAACCAGCGGTTTAGAATCATTGTTTTTGTTTTTACAAAAGAAAGCAAAAATTATTCCACACCACCATAGGCTCTTTCCATTACATTAATTTATTTCTTAAATTGGCTAAAATTCTTCTGATACAAAACAATTAAGGTAGAAGAGTTCTCAGAAGATAAATTGATCTGTTATGGCACGTTTTTTAAAAGATCGTTCAAAAGCGAAAGGTATGGTTCCCGGCTCGCTGGTATTAATTGGCAGGCAGAAAATGGAACAAACCCTTATTCAGTACATCGGGTACAACAAAGAAGAGTTGCAGGAAAAAACACTTAGTTCGGTGGACGAGATTAAACAAAATTTTGCACCGGGAAAGGTGAATTGGATAAACATTTACGGTTTGCACGATTTGGAAATGATTAAGAAGATAGGTGAAGATTTTGGTTTTCCTTCGCTTTTACTCGAAGATATTGTAAACACAGATCAACCGCCGAAATATGAAAATGGAGTAGCTTACGATGGCTTTATTTTGAAAATGCTTCATAAAGAAAAGGATTCAAACCGTATTCATGCCGAGCAAATCACCCTATTGTTGGGAGAGAATTATGTGTTAACGCTGCAGGAACGAAAAGGCGATTTCTTTGAGTCTGTACGCGAACGCATTCGTAAAAGTAAAGGCCGGATTCGCTCGTGTGGAAACGATTATCTGGCTTATGCTTTAATGGACGCACTGGTAGACAATTATTCTATTTTAATTGAAACAATTGGACGGCAGGTTGAAGATATTGAAGATCGGTTGTTTAAATCGATGGACACCAAAATTGTTGAAGAAATTTACCAGTTTAAAACCGAACTAAACTATATCCGTAAAGCCGTTCGGCCGGTGCGTGAAGTTATTGCTTCGCTTTTACGAACCGAGGATACCTTCTTTCACGAAAAAAATACCGCTTACCTGAAAGATTTAAGCGACCTGGTAGTACAATCGTCAGAAGCTGTTGAGCTTTATAATAATATGACTTCCGATCAGCTAAATATTTATAACTCAAACATTAGCAACCGAATGAATGAGGTAATGAAGATCTTGACAATCTTCGCATCTATTTTTATTCCATTAACTTTTATAGCCGGTATTTACGGGATGAATTTTGAGTATATTCCCGAGCTGAAATTTAAGTATGGTTACCTTGTTTTTTGGTTAGTTATTCTTATACTTGGCGGCGGATTATTAATGTATTTTAAACGAAAAAAATGGCTGTAAAAAGCAACAACAATTTCACAAATGCATGATATTGAAAATATAGAATTAAAGTACCTTACTTTTGATGATTATCAGGAGCTTAAGCAGGCAATGATTGAGGCTTACTCCAACATGCCCAATGCGTACTGGAAAGAGCACCATATAAAATCGTTGATAAAACGTTTTCCGGAAGGGCAGGTGGTGTTAAAAGTAAATGGCCAGATTGCCGGTTGCGCCCTGGCAATTGTGGTGGAGTACGATAAATTTGAAGACAACCATACCTACAAGGAAATTACCGGAAATTATACTTTTGAAACCCATTCGCCCGATGGCGATATGCTGTATGGGATTGATGTTTTTATAAAACCAGATTTTAGGGGCTTGCGCCTGGGACGACGACTTTACGATTACCGTAAAGAACTTTGCGAAAGGCTCAATCTGAAAGGGATTGCCTTTGGAGGCCGAATCCCTAATTACCATCTTTACCAGAATGAAATGTCGCCAAAAGAATACATTCAAAAGGTGCGAACAAAAGAAATTCACGATCCGGTTCTGAACTTTCAAATCTCGAACGATTTTCATCCGGCCAAAATAATAACAGGCTACCTCGAAGACGATAAGGAATCGAATGAATATGCTGTTTTGCTGGAGTGGGATAATATTTATTACGAAAAACCCCGGAAAAAACCGGCAACAATTAAAACTGTTGTGCGTCTGGGGTTGGTTCAGTGGCAAATGAGGTCTTATAAAAATCTAAAAGACCTGATGTTTCAGGCTGAATTTTTTATTGACGCCGTTTCCAGTTATCGTTGCGATTTTGCGCTGTTCCCCGAGTTCTTTAATGCACCGCTAATGGCCGAAAACAATCACCTTACGGAACCGGAAGCAATTCGGGAACTGGCAGCCCATACCGATGATATTATCGCAAGGTTTTCGGAACTGGCCATCAGTTATAATATCAATATTTTAACCGGAAGTATGCCCGAGCTGGTAGATGGCAACTTGTACAACGCAGGTTACTTATGCCGGAGAGACGGTACCAGCGAACGTTACGAGAAATTGCATGTTACCCCTGATGAGGTAAAAGTTTGGGGTATGCAGGGTGGACATAAGCTAAAGGCACTGGATACCGATTGCGGAAAAATTGGCGTGCTGATTTGTTATGACTCCGAATTTCCGGAATTAAGCCGTTTATTGGCCGACGAAGGAATGGATATTTTGTTTGTACCTTTTTTAACCGATACTCAAAACGGCTATTCGCGGGTACGTAATTGTTCGCAGGCAAGAGCAATTGAAAACGAATGTTATGTGGCCATTGCCGGTAGCGTTGGCAACCTTCCAAAGGTGCACAATATGGATATTCAGTACGCCCAGTCAATGGTATTTACGCCCTGCGATTTTGCGTTTCCTGCAAATGGGGTAAAAGCCGAAGCTACTCCAAATACCGAAATGATATTAATTGCCGATGTAGATATTGGCCTGCTGCGCGAGCTTAACCAGTTTGGAAGTGTGAGAAACCTTAAAGACCGCAGGCTCGATTTGTTTGACCTGAAAAAGAAATAAGTGAAATGCAAGATGTTGAATTGACGCGAGAACTGATTGGAAGGAAGGATTTTGTTGATTTCCCCCAATTAGCGCTTACCGAAATAAAAACAAAAATAGATACAGGTGCTTATACCTCAAGTATAAATTGCCATTATGTTGCCGAAGAAATAATTAATGGAGAAGCGGTGTTGGTTTGTATATTCCTTGATCCGCAACATCCAAAATATGACGGTAAAGAATTCCGTTTTTCGAAATACAAAAAGAAGCGTATTAAAAGCTCAAACGGAATAAGCGAAAACCGGTTTTTAATTCGAACCGAGATCAAACTTTTTAATAAGCTATATCTGATAGACTTATCGTTGGCTGATAGACGCTTAATGAAGTATGATGTATTAATTGGCCGTAAATTTCTGAATAAGAAATTTCTGGTGGATACTTCAGTCTCAAATTTGTCGCATAAATTAGTTAAAAAAACAAAAGTAAACACAGAAAAATAAGTACACAAAACATTATGAATATTGTAGTTTTATCAAGAAATCCAAAGCTTTACTCCACCAGAAGATTGGTTCAGGCCGGCGAAGAACGCGGGCACCATATGATGATTGTTGACCACTCGAAATGCGATTTGGTTATTGAAAAGAAAAAGCCTCAGGTAATCTATCACGGGAAAAAACTCGAACATGTTGATGCTGTAATTCCACGTATTGGCGCATCAATAACTTTTTACGGAACAGCAGTTGTTCGCCAGTTCGAGATGATGAAAGTATTTACGGCAGTTGAATCGATAGCGCTGGGGCGCTCGCGCGATAAACTGCGCAGCCTGCAAATTCTTTCGCGGGCCGGGCTGGGTTTGCCCAAAACGGTATTTACCAATTACAGCAAAAATACCGATCAAATTATAGAAAGTATTGGCGGAGCTCCATTGGTGATAAAGTTGCTGGAAGGCACCCAGGGGATTGGAGTAGTGCTAGCCGAGAATAAAAATGCCGCTTCATCGGTAATGGAAGCATTTAACGGATTAAAGGCTAGGGTAATTGCCCAGGAATTTATTGAGGAAGCTAAAGGTTCCGATATCAGGGCTTTTGTGGTTGACGGAGTGGTTGTTGGGGCCATGCGAAGGAGTGGTAAACCTGGTGATTTCAGGTCAAATCTTCATCGGGGAGGAACAGCCGAAGTTATTGAATTGAGCGATGAAGAAGAAAATGCCGCGTTAAAAGCTGCCCGCGTTATGGGGCTGGGGGTAGCCGGTGTTGATATGTTACAATCGAAACACGGGCCTCTAATTATGGAGGTGAACTCATCACCAGGGCTCGAAGGCATTGAAAGTGCTACTGGAATTGATATTGCCAAAAGCATTATTCGATACGTAGAGCGAAATGTATAAGCATTTGGCACAAAATTAATTATCTACTAGTAATAGCATGTAAACCATGAAAATATTAAATCGCGAGATAAAACCGGGGCAATCTGTTCAAATTAACCTCGATACCGTGCGCCTGCATACGCGAACACGCATAAATGTTCCTGTTATTATTGAGCGTGCGGAGGAAGATGGGCCGGTATTGTTAATTAATGCGGGTATACATGGCGACGAAGTTAACGGTGTTGAAATTGTACGAAAAGCAGTTTCCAGCAATATGTTACGCCCTGAAAAAGGTACGGTTATCTGCATTCCGGTTTTAAATGTTTTTGGGTTTTTAAACCAATCGCGCGAATTTCCTGATGGTAAAGATTTAAACCGCTTCTTCCCGGGGTCGGCAAAAGGCTCTTTAGCCAGCCAGTTTGCCTACACTTTTATGACGGAAATTGTGCCACATGCCAACTATTGTATCGATTTTCATACCGGTGGTTCAAACCGGTTTAATATCTCTCAAATCCGGATATCGCGCAACGATGACACCTTGCTTGATTTGGCAAAGGCCTTTCATCCGCAGTTTATTGTGTATGCAAAAAATCGTGATAAATCCTTTCGCGAATCGGCAACAAACGAGGGACTGAAAGTGTTGCTTTTTGAAGGTGGCAAATCGCTTGATTTTAATAACGATGTAACCGAAGCCGGACTGAACGGAATTATGCGGATTATGCACTCCATTGGTATGCGCGATTATTCTACCAGTATCAATCAAAATGATTTAAAAGACCCGATTATTATTGAAGAGTCATACTGGCACAGAGCCCGGCATTCAGGATTGTTTCGTTCGTTTATTGCCGGTGGCGAGTACATTCTTAAAGGGCACACACTTGGAAGTATTTCCGATCCGTTTGGCGAATTTGAATACCTGATAAAAGCCAAAACAAATGGCTATATAATCGGGCTTAGCAATTCGCCAATTGTAACCGAGGGCGATGCACTTTATCATATCGGCAACCAATAGTTTTGTTGATTTTGAGCGGGTATTTTACTTTCGGGATTTGATAATTGTGCTAATTAACTAGTCTAAAATTTCAATGTTTATGAAAGAGAATTCAAATTCACGTTATCTGGTTGTTGCGGTTCGTCGGTTTCTGCGTCATATTTTAAGTATCAAAGACGGCACAGATGTTCAGGCAACAATTGAAGGTATAAAACGAGACATTGGTTTTCGTGGCCCAACAGCCTGGATTCTTATCTTCTCGATTTTTATTGCCAGTATCGGCCTAAATGTTAACTCAACTGCGGTAATTATCGGGGCCATGTTAATTTCGCCTTTAATGGGGCCAATTTTGGGTATTGGCTTATCCATCGGAACCAACGATTTCGAGACCTTGTTGCGTTCGCTTAAAAACCTGGGTATAGCAGTTTCAATAGCCCTTATAACTTCTACCTTGTATTTTTCGCTCACTCCGTTAAATATCGAGCAGTCAGAGCTACTGGCCCGAACTCAACCAACCATTCTTGATGTTTTGGTGGCCCTGTTTGGCGGATTTGCAGGAATTGTGGCCGGTTCGCGAAAAGAAAAATCAAGTGTAATTCCGGGGGTAGCAATTGCAACGGCACTTATGCCTCCGCTTTGTACGGCAGGCTACGGATTGGCGACCTTAAAAATGAACTACTTTTTTGGCGCATTTTACCTGTTTTTTATCAACTCGGTGTTTATTAGCCTGGCCACATTCTTAGTTGTAAAATACCTTAAATTTCCGCATGTATCATTCTTAAATCCGATAAAAGCAAAACGGTACCGCATTGTACTTATTCTGTTTCTGATAATTACTATTATTCCTAGCGGCGTAATTTTTTATCGGGTAATACAGGAAACCCGGTTTACCATTGCAGCCGAGAATTTTATTGCCGAAAAATGTTACTTCGATGGATCAGAACTGATTAGTAAAAAAGTGACCTATTCCGATACTTTATCAACAATAGATTTGTATTACCTGGGAAACGATGTAAGCGACGAACGAAAAATGCATTTGCAGGATATGCTGTTAAATTACGGTCTTGTGGGAACCAGCCGTTTTCCTATAACCAAGAAAACAGTGGTACGGGTGCACCAGGAAACGGATATGTCGATAGATTTTGAAAAAAGAATGACGGATTTTAACAACGATTTGCGGCTTAATATTCTTGAAGATATTTACACGAAAAATGAACAGTCGATTCGGGATAAAGATCTGAAAATAAAATTGTTGGAAGACGAGGTTTTTCGTTTAAATAAAAAAGATACCATACCTTATAAACAGGTAAATAAAGAAATAAAATATCATTTCTCGGAGGTGGAAAAATACTCGTTTGCCAAAGCAACACAGGTGGTAAGTATTGGCGATACTGTACAAATGGACACCATACCTTTATTTGCGGTTAGTTTTAACAAGCAGGTAAAAGTTAGCGAAAAAGACGACCTGAAATCACGAATTTCAGAATGGTTGCAAATTCGGCTAAATACAAAAAACATAAAGGTAATTGAATATTAAATGGAGGTACTGTAAATGGTGCAGGTACCACCTAAAAAAAATAAATGAGCTTTAAAAGTACAACCCAGCCGCATTTTTAAAGTATACCAAATGAATGTTTAATTAAAATTACACTCAAGTGAAAATAGATTTTTTGTATTGGGGCTTTGTTGTTGGGATTATCGTTATATCCTATTTTGTTTCGTTTATTGCCCGGCGTATTTTGGCGCGAATCATCCGAAAAAAGTCGGAAAACCTGAAAGAGGATCCAACGAAATTTGTCTTCTTAAAAAATAGTGTTTCGTTTATCATTTTTACTATCGCTCTTATCATTATTTTTCTGATAACGCCGGCCTTAAATGATATTGGAAAGGGCTTGTTTGCTGGTGCAGGAATTTTGGCAGCTACCATCGGTTTTGCCTCACAAAAAGCATTTTCAAATATATTAAGCGGAATTTTTATCCTCATTTTTAAACCATTTAGTGTACAGGATACCATCGAAATTAAATCGGATATGCTTAAAGGGGTGGTGGAAGAAATTACTTTAAGGCATACCGTAATTCGCGACTACGAAAACCGCCGAATTGTGATACCAAACAGTTTAATCAGCGAAACCACCTTGTTGAACAGCTCAATGGTAGATGAGAAAATTAAAAAGCATGTTGATTTTGGCATTAGTTACGACTCGGATATTGATAAGGCAAAAAGCATAATTGAAGAGGAAATTCTAAAACATCCGAATTTTATTGATAATCGTACTGATGAAGAAAAAGATGCCGGAGCACCAGTTATTACTATGCGATTGGTAGGATTAGGTGATTTCTCGGTTAATATAAGAGCTTATGTTTGGACAAAATCAAACGACGAGGCTTTTGTATTACAGTGTGATGTTTTTGAAAGTGTGAAAAAAAGATTTGATAAGGAAGGGGTGGAAATACCGTTTCCTTACCGAACGCTGGTTTTTAAAAATAAGCCCGAAAAGACTGATTCTACAGTTAAAATTGCTAATAAGAATGCTTAGCATAGCAGAAGAGAAATTTATCTTCAGCTAGTGTAATCAAACCATTAAAAAAAGGTAATATGTTTATCGTTCATGTTTTTGTTAACGTAAAAGAAAATTGTATTGATGCATTTAAAGCTGCAACGGTACAAAATGCAAAAAATAGTATCAAAGAAGCGGGTATTGCACGTTTTGATTTTGTGCAGCAGCAAGACGACCCTACGCGTTTTGTATTAGTTGAAGTATACCGTACGGCCAATGATCCGGCAAAACATAAAGAAACCTTACATTATAAAAAGTGGCGCGACGATGTTGCCGAAATGATGGCTGAACCACGCACTGCAATAAAATTCTTTAATGTTCATCCTGACGAAGAAGGTTGGGAGTAATCATGCCGGATTGTACTTTGGCAGCTAACCCTTAAACAAGGAAAGTTTATAATTCAAAAAAAATGAATACATGGAGTCTAATTTTTCATTTGCCACAGCGGGTCAGCTAATTTTTGGAAACCATTCGGTGAACAGTGTCCCGGATTTGGTGACGAATTTTGGCAAAAAAGTACTGTTGGTAACCGGAGGAAATAAAAGCAAGGCAGCGGAATTAAGAACTGCTTTTCCCGATGAGACTGAATGTACGTATTACAGTATTAAGGGTGAACCCACTACCAGTGTTATTGAGGAGGGAGTGCAACTGGCCAGGATAAAAAAATGTGACGTGGTAATTGGTTTGGGCGGAGGTAGTGTAATTGATAGTGCCAAAGCCATAGCAGCCATGGCAACCAACCCGGGGAAGTTAATGGATTACCTTGAGGTGATCGGTTTAGGGAAACCCCTTTCACAAAAACCTTTACCTTGCATTGCTATACCCACAACTGCCGGAACTGGGGCAGAGGTAACCAAAAATTCAGTACTAAAATCAGTAGAAAAACAGGTGAAAGTTAGCTTGCGCAGCAATTACATGTATCCTGATATTGCAGTGGTCGATCCGGTGCTTACCTACTCCATGTCTCCGGCTTTAACAGCCAGCACCGGTGTGGATGCTTTAACACATTTGCTTGAGACTTTTGTATCCAGTCAGGCCAACCTGTTTAACGATATGCTTTGTCGCGAAGGGTTAACACGGATAGCACGATCGTTGTTAAAAGCGTATAAAAACGGCAATGATAGAACAGCACGCGAGGATATGGCCATGGCAAGTATGTTGGGGGGAATGGCACTGGCCAATGTGAAATTGGGAGCCGTGCACGGATTTGCCGGCCCCATGGGAGGAATGTTTCCCATACCACATGGAGCAGTTTGTGCCGGCCTGATGGCTGCAGTAATAGAAACAAATATTAATGCCTTGCAACGAGAAGGCAAAGCCCTGACAAAGTTTGATGAATTAGCCAAAATTCTTACTGCAAACCCTAACGCTGTGGCCGCCGATGCCGTTATTTGGGCGGCTGATTTGGTAAGCACACTGCGGATTCCATCGCTATCAGCATTTGGCATAACAAAAGAGGATTTCGCGGAGCTGGTAAAAAAAGCAAAAGCTTCAAGTAGTATGAAAGGTAACCCGGTAGAATTAACAGACGAAGACTTGTATCGCATTTTAGAAAAATCATTTTAAGTTTTACAATCCATTCTGCGATTGGAAAGGCTTTTGGCTACGGAACAATTTTTGTAGAATAAAAGTTATCTTTGTAGCATAATTTATACACGATGATTGGCAGATTTTTTCATACACCGGGAACTAAAAAGTTTAACATTACTCCGCGTTTTTGGGATCCGGATAAAGACGAACGGGACGAACGTGAACGACGAATAAAAGAAGAATTGGGAATAGTTGACGAGAAGAAAGAAACCAGCCGTCATTATCGTCCCAATGTAAAAGGGCAGTTTCGGTCGGGAGACGGCTGGGCCCGATCATCAGAATCAGCCCGAAAAGCTCAAAATCGCAGGCTGGTGTGGATTGTACTGATTTTAGCCATGGTTCTTTATCTATTTTTCTTTTCAGACTTTTTTGCCTGATTTCCCCAAAATTCAATACTAAACATTTAAAAATCTCACTTTGAGCGATATTATTCAGTTATTACCCGATGCAGTAGCTAACCAGATTGCTGCCGGAGAGGTTATTCAACGACCGGCATCGGTGGTGAAAGAATTGGTAGAGAATGCCCTTGACGCCGGAGCAACGGAAGTAACCATCAATATTAAGGATGCCGGAAAAACACTCATCCAGATTTCTGATAATGGATGCGGAATGTCGCCCACTGATGCACGAATGGCTTTTGAGCGACATGCTACATCAAAAATTAAATCGGCAAACGACCTGTTTGCCATTCGCACAATGGGATTCAGAGGCGAAGCTTTGGCCTCGGTAGCGGCAATTGCCGATGTAGAATTGCGTACCAAAAGAGAAGAGGATGAGATAGGTACTTTAATCCACATTATTGGATCGGAGGTAAAAGCTCAGGAGCCGGCAGCTGGTAATAATGGCACTAATTTTATGATTAAAAACCTGTTTTTTAATGTGCCGGCACGACGAAAATTCCTCAAATCAAACGCTACCGAATTAAAACATATTATTTGGGAAATTCAACGCGTGGCCTTGCCAAATCCTGATATCCGTTTGTTGTTAATACATAACGGATCTGCCGTTTACGATTTGCCACCGGCCAATCATCGTAAACGCCTGGTTGATGTGTTTGGAAAAGCGCTGAACCAAAGCCTGGTGAATGTTGATGAGGAGACAAGTATTGTGAAAGTTTTTGGTTTTATTGGCCAGCCAAAATACGCCCGCAAAACCCTGGGTGAGCAGTTCTTTTTTGTAAACGGACGCTTTATGCGGCATCCGTATTTCCATAAAGCAATTATGCGGGCTTACGAACAACTATTGCCACCCGACACTTATCCTTCTTACTTTTTGTTTCTCGAACTCGACCCGGGTGAAATTGATATCAATGTTCATCCCACAAAAACCGAAATAAAGTTTGAGAATGAACGCGATATCTGGCCAATTATTCATGCCGCAGTTCGCGAGTCATTGGGTAAGCACAATGTTGTACCGTCAATAGATTTTGACCAAAGCGGAAGCATAGATATACCGGTGCCGAAAAAAAGTGCCGACAATGTGCGTTTCCCTGAAATACAGATTAATCCCGACTACAATCCTTTTGATAACGAAAAGAAGTTTGCCGAGCGCGGCTATTCGCCATTCGATAAAGAAGCCGGGCAGGGGCGCAGTTCCATGCCGGAATCTGGTCGCGAAAAAAGAAATTTAGAAAACTGGGAAGATCTTTACCAGGGGGCGCAGTTGAAACTGAAACCCGAGCCAAGGGGAATAAAAGTGCCGCATGAAGATTTGTATGCCAATACTCCTGAGCAGTTCAGTGGAAAAAGAGTACTGCAACTGAAACAGCGCTATATTTTAACGCCTGTAAAATCGGGCTTAATGGTAATCGACCAAAAAAGGGCACACGAACGAATTTTATACGAGAAATTTTTAGACGTAATGAAATCGGACTCGGTAGCCAGTCAGCAACAGCTTTTTCCACAAACCATAGAACTTAATCCGGCTGATTCGGCCTTGCTGAAAGGTATTTTACAGGATTTGCTGCAGCTGGGATTCGATATTCGTGAATTTGGAAAAGATACCTTTATTATTAACGGAACACCGGGTGTACTCGATGTTTCTTCGCCCGAGCTTATTGTAGAGAAACTCTTGGAAGAGTATAAAAATTCGCCGGTTGATGCCCGTTCAAAAGCAAGAGAACAAATTGCTGTTTCGTTGGCAAAAGCTTCTGCAATGGATTATGGTACCGAATTAAAACAGGAGGAGGTAGATCACCTGATTGACAATTTATTTGCCTGTGCAACACCCAACTTTTCGCCCGATGGAAAAAAGGTGTTAACCATCATTTCGACAGATGATATCGAAAAAAGTTTTTCAAAGTGACAGATTGTCGTTAATTTACGGCCTCTAAAATTTGGTCTGGCAATTGTATTGTTAGCGCCAAAGTTTAAAAATAGTTATAACAACGAATATCGTTGAGCCAGGAATTGATAGAACCTCGGTCTTCGGTCTTCCAACCTTTTTATTATGAATTATCGTCCATCATTAAATATGCCACCGGTGGTAAAGAACCTGATTCTTGCCAATGTTTTGTTTTTTGTTGTTACCATGGTAATGCAACAAACCGGAACCGACCTTTACAAAATTCTGGGTTTATATTTTCCGGCATCCGATAATTTTCGTTTGCACCAAATGTTTACCCATATGTTTATGCACGGTAGCCTGGGGCATATCTTTTTTAATATGTTTGCCCTTTTTATGTTTGGGCGCGTGCTCGAAAGTGTTTGGGGACCCCGCCGTTTTCTGATTTTTTATCTGGTAACAGGTTTGGGAGCTGCGGTTTTGCATACTCTTGTTAATTATTTCGAATACCAATCGGCGCTTGCAAAAATATCACCCGACCAGCTGGTTTACTTAAAAGAACTGGCTGCACAGGGCAAATACATTCCGAATACCGCTTCAGAAAAACTGACCATGATTTTAAATACACCAACAGTTGGTGCATCGGGTGCAGTATTTGGTATTTTGCTTGGTTTTGGAATGTTGTTTCCCAATACCGAGTTGATGTTGCTTTTTCCGCCAATACCTATAAAAGCAAAATATTTTGTGATTGGTTACGGAGTACTCGAGTTGGTGTTGGGAATATCGCAACCAGGTAGTAATGTGGCCCATTTTGCCCATCTGGGAGGAATGCTTTTTGGGTATTTTATGATTAAATACTGGAATAAAAACTCAAAACGTTTTTACTAAAAACGGGGGAATACTGTTGTGGATATTGCAGGAGAAATAAAACGCACATTTAAAGAAGGCTCGGTTCTTACACGCTTGATTTACCTGAACATTGGGGTTTTTCTGGTGCTAAAAATTGTTGGCGTATTTTTTTACCTGGCCGGTCAAGATTTCCAGCTTTTTCAATGGCTGGCTGTTCCGTCGGTTACCGAAGTGCTTGTTCAACGTCCGTGGACACCAATAAGCTATATGTTTTTGCACACTGGTTTTATTCATTTGTTATTTAATATGCTGGGGCTTTTTTGGTTTGGGCAGTTGTTTTTATATCATTTTGAAGGGAATAAACTTTTAAGCGTTTATCTGCTTGGTGGTATTGTTGGTGCTGCTTTCTATATTCTTGCCTATAATTTGTTCCCGGTATTTAATTCGGTTTATGGTTTACTGCTGGGGGCTTCGGCCTCCTTGTTTGCAATTTTGGTGGCAATAGCAGTTTACGACCCCAATCGCGAAATTCATTTGTTTTTTATTGGGCGTTTCCCTTTAAAATATGTAGCTGCTTTTTATCTACTGTTATCCGTTATAGGTATTTCGTCAACTAATCCCGGAGGAAATATTGCGCATTTAGGAGGTGCTTTTTGGGGGTGGTTTTATATTTCTCAGTTACGAAAAGGGAAAGATATGGGAGCAGGGCTGGTAACATTTTTAAACAAAGCGGGCACGTATTTGCCTGGGCTTTTTAAGCCTAAAAGCCGAATGAAGGTGAGCTACAAAAAGCCACCACGCGACGATAGAGAATACAACCGCCAGAAAAATGTGCAGCAAGATGAAGTTAATCGTATTCTTGATAAAATAGGGAAATCGGGTTACGATAGTTTAACAAAGCAGGAAAAGGAAATTCTTTTTAAACAGGGCAAAAATTAAAGGAATTCAGGCTGTTTCTTAGTCGTAGTTTAATTGTGCTTCTTCATCGTTTTGGTAGGTGTGTGCCTGGTAAATACTGGCATTTAGCTCAAACCCAATTAGCAGAATTAACGACATTACATACATCAAAAATAAAATAGCCAGCAGCGTGCCTATCGAGCCGTAGAGTTTGTTGTACTGGCTAAAATTATTGATGTAATACTTAAATCCAATAAATCCAATAATACTTAAAATAGTTGCAAGAGTTCCACCGGCCGAAATAAAACGCCACTTGGTTTTTTTGGCAGGAGCCATGTAGTAGAGAAACGAAAAGGCAAAAAAGAACATGCTGATCGTAATGATCCATTTCCCCACAATAAGTATCACCACAAGAAAACGGTCGCGAATAATATCAATTTGACTGAGGTAATTAATAAGATCCTGTCCTACGGTTAGAAGCACAACTGCTACCGATAAAAGCAAGGTGAAAATAATGAGCATAAAAATGGCCGCAATGTATTGGCTCCACCAGGTACGGCGGTTAATGTTGTGTACCGTAGCATCAAAAGCACTCATCATCGATACCAATCCGTTGGTAGCAAAAATAAGCGCCATAAAAAAGTTTAACGACAGCAGATCACCACGTGGTCTTAAAATAATTTCAGTAATTGTCTCCTCAATGGTTGGCCAGGTGCTTTCAGGTACCAATTCCTGAATGATAACAAAAAGCTCATTCTGAAAACCACTAATGGGAATTAAAGTGAACAGGAAAATAATGCCGGGAAAAAGGGCAATAAAAAACGAAAAGGCAATTCCCGAGGCGCGGGTAGTTATGGAACCATCAACAATGCTTCTCCAAAAAAACAACAATACATCGTACAATGGTACGCCGTCGAAAAGAGGGAGCGAAATGTTTTTGGCACGTTCAACGGCTCTTTCTCCCAGCTTTTTTAACCGTTTAAAAGTTATTCTATCCGCTGACATAAACGCCTTTATTGTTTTTCTATTCTGAGTTGGTGAATGTATTCTGTCCCACTATTCTTTTTAAGTAGAAAATACACTCTAAAATCTCCTTTTTCAGTTTTTAATTTTCCGATAACGTATTTGGCATCAGCTTTTCCGCTATCGTGAATGATGGAAAAAGCATGTTCGGCCACCGGAGGAAACTTACTAAAAAAGTTGCTTACAATTTGCTGAGCCTGGGCTTTGCTATACACATTGTCGTTATCAAGCACCACCATCTCAACGTTTTGGTTAAAATAGGTTGAAAGCGTTTTGGCATTCCCGGTTTCTAATCCTACAACAATTTCGCTGGGTATTTTTTGGTTGTCTTGCGGTGCTATGGCTGTAACAGCCAGCACAATACAAAGCAACAGACTTGCGGAAAATATCTTTTTTAAGGTAATCATCATATTCAATATTCGGTTTTGGTATAACATAGTTCGCAAAAACTATGCAAAAACACTTTTCTACGCCTATTTTTACTGTAAATTTATAAAATTAAAAATCAATTAGGCGATTGGAGTAGATACATAATTTTATTTACTTCGTCATCAGAGCCTTATAGCTGGTTTTTTTGCTAAGCGTTTTACAAACGATTTGCAAGAAATACTGCCTGAAAAAAGGTGTAAAAATTTACGGATGAAAATTACATTGTTGGTTGTGGGAAAAACAGATGCCGCTTATTTGCGCGATGGCATTGATGTGTACCGGAAACGACTAAAACATTATATAAATTTTGAACTGGAAATTATTCCGGACATAAAAAAAGGGAAAAACACGAATCCTGAAATTCAGAAAATAAAAGAAGGCGAACTTATTCTTGCAAAACTAACTGCAGGCAAAGAATTGCATTTGCTTGATGAAAAGGGAAAAATGTTTTCGTCGGTTGAGTTTTCGAAGTTTATTGAAAAGAAAATGATTAACGGCCCAAAGGAGCTTTTACTCGTTATTGGTGGCCCGTATGGGTTTTCAGATGAAGTATACCAACGTGCCCAGTCAAAAATTTCACTCTCCAGGCTTACATTTTCGCATCAAATGGTGCGATTGTTGTGTGTAGAGCAAATTTACAGGGCATTTACTATTTTAAAAGGCGAACCATATCATCATGTTTAACTAATGGGGTTAAAACAAAATAAATATACCTTTTTAGTAGCGGCAATAGTTTTTTTTATTGTAGCTGCAATTGTAGAAAACAGTTTGCTTCGGCGAAACCCTGAGACAAAACTAATTACAGATTTTCAGGAGCAGGTGCTTGTAAATGAGCAGAAACTGGCACTTAATCTTAGCCGCTTAGGCGAGATTTTGAAAACTGAAGACTTTGAAGAAGAACTGAATGAATTTTTTGCACAGGAAGAAACGCTGATTCGCGAAACGGGTTTTGGCTCGTTAATTTTTCGCAACAACGAACTTATTTTTTGGACCGACAGGGGGATAGCTTTCTATAATTACCTGGAAGAACTACCGGGAACTACCGGCATGGTGAGGCTCCCGAATGGTTATTACATGGTTGATACGGTTTGTGTTGGCGATTATACAGCGGTAGGTTTTCATTTGGTAAAGCTACGGTATACCTACGAAAATAAATACCTGCAAAGCAATTTTTACAAAAGCTACAGGCTCCCAAACGATTATGTAGTACGAATAAACAAGAATAAGCGAGGTTACGAAATCAAAAATACCGAAGGCGCTTATCTTTTTACTCTACTGCCTTATGGTAAATACCTTTGCACAACAAATCAACTTTATTTTCCGGCGGCTTTCTATTTTCTGGGCCTGATATTGTTACTTTTTTATTTCAGAAAAGAGTTTGTTGAGCAAGACGCTCCGTTCTTTTTAAAACTGGTGAGCTTAGGAGTTGCCTTATTTATTGTTTATTGGATCCACCTGATTTTTGAGGTGCCCAAAGTATTTTTTCATTTGCGTTTTTTTGGCCCCGACTATTTTGCAATTAACGAATGGTTGCCATCCTTAGGCGATTATTTTTTACTGGCAATGTTCTTTTTGTTTTGGATTTACAACTTCGCCATCGATCTGAATATCGAGGATTTACAGAAAAACTCAACTTTGCCCCGTAAAATGGTAATAGCATTGCTACTGCTTTTTAATGCCAGCCTGTATTTGCTTGTTGATTATTTTATTAAAGAGCTTATTTTCAACTCAACCATTTCGTTTGCATTGAATAAAATTATTGCCATTTCTCCGCAGAGTATAATGGGTGTTTTTTCAATGGGATTGTTGTTGTTGGGCGTGGTGTTTTTTACCATCCGTATCAACGAAAAGATTTTAAAAGATTTTACTCTGTTTTATTTGATAGTGTTGGTGCTGGCAATTAGTTTGTTTTTTGCCGGAGTTCAATACCTCGCGGTACACAATGTATCAATTTATGCGCTGTTGCTTTTTATAACATGCGCCTTGCTGGCTTCTTTAATCAGCCGGCATTACTTACACACTTTTACCTTAAGTTACCTTATAATTTACGTAGCTGTTGTATCGCTGTATTCACTGTTTATTATTAACCGTACAATTAGTAAAAAAGATCGCGAGCACCAGAAACTTCTGGCAGTAACCCTGGTAACTGAGCGCGACCCGGCGGCAGAAGTGTTTATGACCGAAGTACAATATCAGATTAACAGGGATTCGGCAATTATTAATAGTTTACTTTTTCAACGCGAATTTGTTGACGTGGAGGAGTATTTTCGCCAGTCGTATTTTAATACCTATTTCAGAAGATATTTATTGAATATTTACGTATGCCGAAGCATTGATAGTCTGATAACAGAACCCGATAACAGAATGGTGTTGTGCAGGGAATACCTGGATCAGAAAATAGAAGCGGAGGGTATTCAAGTGCCCGGAACAGGTTTCTACTTTATGGATAATATGAATGGCCGTATTTCTTATACAGGGCGTTTTAACTACCCGTTGGCCGACGATGGCCGCGGAGTCTCAATTTATATCGACCTGGATTCGGATTTATTGTTTGAAGGTATTGGTTTTCCTGAATTGCTCATTGATAAATCGATGGCGCGGTCGGATATCTACCAAAAATTTAACTACGCAAAATATTACGCCGGAGAACTTACCGATAAGTTTGGCGAATACAATTACAATTACAACGGGCACGTTTACCTTAAGTCCGACGATGAATTCTCGTACCTGCGCCAGGATCAGCTGGAGCATTTGGTTTATCACACCAGCGAGCAAAACTATGTGGTGGTTTCGCGGGTTTTGTTAAGCCCCATCGATTACCTGATTTCGTTCCCTTATTTGTTTGTATTTTACTTTCTTACCTTGTTGGTCGTGTTAATGGTTGTCAACCAGTCGATTCGCGAGCGAAGGGTATTTTTCGACCTGAAATTTAAGATACAGGCTGCCATTATTTCCATTGTGTTTATTTCGTTACTGGTAGTGGCAGCGGTTACTTTGTTTTATAATGTAAAAGAATACAGGCAGAAACACCAGAACGACCTGAATGAGAAAATGAAATCGATTGCCGAGGAGATAGACCATCGCCTGGAAGACAAAGAAGAAATTACACCAGAACTGGAAATATGGTTACACCGCGAGTTAGCCAAACTTTCAAATATTTTCCGCACAGACATTAATATTTACGGCGTTGATGGCGACCTGATAGCCTCATCGCGTTTAGAGATTTTTGAGCGCGGTTTGGTGTCAACAAAAATTAATGCCCGCGCTAATTACGAAGTTTACCAGAATTTCTCCATCAGCTATTTTCAACCCGAGAATATCGGAAAACTGTCGTACCTGTCGGCTTACCGGCCCATAATTAATAACCGGGGAAATTACCTGGGCGTGATAAACCTGCCCTATTTTATTAGGCAAGATAACTATAGCCAGGAAATTTCAACTTTTATTGTAGCCTTTATCAACCTGTATGTGTTGCTGTTTTTAGCCAGTATAATTGCGGCCGTTTTTATTGCCAACCAGATTACGAAACCGCTTGTGGTTATTCAGGAGAATTTGCAAAAAATGCAACTGGGAAAACGTAACGAACCCATTCAGTACAGCCGAAAAGACGAGATTGGAAGTTTGGTGCGCGAATACAATAAAAAGGTTGATGAACTGGCAATTAGTGCCGATTTATTGGCGCGCTCTGAAAGAGAGTCGGCCTGGCGCGAAATGGCCAAACAAATTGCCCACGAAATTAAAAATCCGCTCACCCCAATGAAACTGAATATTCAGTATTTACAGCGCGCCAAGGGACAAAACGAGGAATACAATGAATTTTTGGAGCGGGTAACCTCAACCTTAATCGAACAAATAGATAACCTCTCGAATATTGCCACCGAGTTTTCGAATTTTGCCAAAATACCAACAGCTCGTAACCAGGTATTTTGTTTGGCCGAGCAGTTGCGAAAAACCATCGATTTATACGAAACGCACGATCGGGCAAAAATTGAATTCGACACCAACGGGCAAGAGTGCCTCAATGTTAATGCCGACCGCGAACAGCTTTCGCGTGCCATTATCAACCTCATCAGAAATGCAATTCAAGCCATTCCCGAAGACCAAAAAGGAGCTGTTTTGTTAAAGCTTAACCGACGCGAGCACATGGCTGTAATTTCGGTGCAGGATAATGGAATGGGAATACCGCTTGAATTACGCGATAAACTTTTTAGCCCAAGTTTTACTACCAAAACAAGCGGTATGGGGCTGGGACTGGCCATTGTAAAAAATATTGTGGAGAATTTTGCAGGGAGAATATGGTTTGAAACTGAGCTGGGCGTTGGCTCCACTTTTTTCCTTGAAATTCCGGTTTTTAACGAAAACGATGAGTTGCACGAAGTTTAAATAAAATAAACATGTGATAAAACAATACGAATGACACCATTATCTTTTAAACAAATAACAGCACGTTTGCACACCATAAAATTTCCGGAGATTGATGTTGTTATCGGTATAGGATCGGGCGGAGTGCCTGCAGCCACCATGCTGGCTTATCATTTAAAATCGGAACTGTTTGTGATGACACTGAATTATCGCGACGAGCAAAATAATCCGCGCTACGAGGAACCGAAAGTGCTGGAAAAAGCCAACTGGAACTTAGCCGGCCAACGTATTTTATTGGTTGATGATGTTTCGGTTTCGGGGAAAACAATGAATGCCGCTTTAAAACAACTAAAAGGGCTGAACGTGCAAACTTGTGCAATGAAAGGGAAAGCCGATTTTGTGCTATTCCCTGAAATAAAAGATTGTGTTAAGTGGCCATGGAAACCCTGAATTTTATTACTGGACAGGGCATAATTTTAATATTTTTACTTGAGGCCTGTTAAATTAAAAACAGCGTAAAGTTTGTAACAGGCAACAGTATTTTCATCAATTTTTAAGTATGAAACCAATAAATTTTTTGTTTGTTTTTGGTCTGATCTACCTTCTGTCGTGTTCGCAACCTACATCAAAAGAAGATTACCTAAACAAGTTTAGCCGCTTTGTTCAGCGGGTGGAAGAAAACCATAAAAAATATACTACTAATGACTGGGAATGGGCCGATAAAAAGTTTGAACGATACAATTCAGAATGGTATATAAACTACCGCAATGAATTTACTTTTGAAGATCAGATAAAAATAAAAGGATTGATTATTAAATACCATGCCTTAAAGAACAAGGAGAGTATTGGCGATTTGTTACACGATCTTTTTAAAGATGATGTAAATAACATTGGCGACAAATTTCAACAATATGTTGATGAAGACCTGGATGAGGATCTGGACAAGATTATAGATGGAGCAACAGAAATTGGCGACTCAGCGGTTAAAGTGTTAGAACAAGTGGTAAAAGAATTAGACGAATCTTTTTAGGGCAAAACCTTGATTTTGTGTGGTTTAAAATAAGCTATAATTTGATTAATTCAAAGGCTTGTGCTATTCAATGCAACGCTCCATTAAGTCTTTTGGAACCGATAAAAACAAAGAGACACTGGCATAAGGTGCCCCCGAAACGGTTGATTTAATCAGGTAGTCGGTATCAGGGCGGGGCAGTGTACTTCCTGATTTAAAGTTTGATTCGGTAACATTGAAATTAATATTGTTGGAGTAGCCAAATTTAGCCTCAAAACCAACCCACCTGTTTATTTTAGTAATAATCCCCACCGTTGCGTCGATGGTGGACTGACGTAGCTGAATACTTTCAGTTTCACTTAAAACGGTATCGTCAACCCGTACGGTATAACTGGTTCCCGATATTTCGGCATCGCAGAAAACATAAAAATTATTATTCACACGTTTCCAGGCTTTAAATCCCTGGGGCAACAATAAATCAATACCAATTCCATTTGCGTACCGTTTAGAGTAGTTAAACACAGGGTAAATTGATGGTTCGCCAAAGGTATAGCCAAAATATGCCCCAAAAGCGTAATAAGTATTTCGGTCTTTACGTATGGCATATCCCAGGGCAAGCGACGATTTTAGCAGGTCGCCAAATGAAAAGTACTTTTCGTCCTGGATATGAAAGTCGCCGGCCAGGTTCCAGCTGGTTTGCATCACCAGCGAACGGTTGTCGTTCAGGTGAAAAAGTCCTTTCATATCAAGGCCTAATCGCCGCAGATTCCGATCATTCAGCCCCACATACATGGGGTAGTCATCAGGTTCCAGATCTTCAAAATAGAACTGTTCGTTTACATAACGAAATCCACCGGTAAGTTTAACCCGCTGTTTGTTAATTAAAGGGAATTTTAGCCGGGCTGTAACCGTTCTGTTACCCGTAATTTCAGCCGATCCGTTGCCAATTTCTTCCAAATCGGATGTGGAGGAAATGTTGTACTGAAAAGGCCCTTCCATTTTTAAATAGAAAAAACGCGTGGGAAGGTTGTTTTCAAAATACGGAGTCCAGTCTTCGCGAGAGAGTGTATCTTGTGCAAAACTATGCGTACAAAACAAAATTAATATGATTCCCAAAAAATATTTCACAAGGCTAATAACGTTCAATCTTTTCAATTATTATATTTTTTTAAAACTGTTGCTCCAAGGTTCTCTTTCCCCTTGTTTTTAATAACAACCCAGCCTCTTTGCTCCAGTTCTTTTGCAATGTTTCTATTTATAAACCCGTGGGTAACAAGTACAACCTGATTGTTGTGTTCCGCTTTTTTTTCAATAAACGAACATACCTTGTTCACTCGTTCTTTGGCCTCCTGAAAAGATTCCGTTCCGGGTTTTTCGAGGCCCATTAGCCACAGCGCACGCGATAAGGAAGTCCAGCCTTTATACGGTAATACCAGCGGTAGCCACACCATGTGCATTTCAAATTCGTTGAGCTCTTTTAGCGATACCAAAATGGCCGAGTCGCCATAAAGTTTTAGTCCAGTGGCAACCGATCGTGATAAGTTGCTAACATAAATGGTATCGGTTAATCTATCCGGCACTTTTTGTAATACGGTATCCGGATTAAACTGGCTGATTGGAGCGGTGTCGTATGAATTGCGAAGCCTGGCTGCTTTTTTTGCACCCATCCATCCATTGTGTTCGAGTTTAACTTCGGCATGCCGGATTAGCACCACCTCCTGTGCATTTATTTGGTGCACAGGCCACAAGGCTACAAGTATTAAAAGGCTACAAACTACTGTCTTCAAAACAAAAAGCTAAAGTTAAATTGAACTAACGTTTCTTCGCGGCTTTTGTTTAAAGTGGCGGTAACAATGGCCATTTTAAAAGGCGATAACCAAATCCCAGCACCATAGCCGTTGTGCCATTTTGATGAGCTTTCATTATCGAGCCAAACCCGGCCAATATCGTCGAATAAAAGCAGGCCAAGTTCACCGGTTAAGAGGTAATTTTTAAAATCAATTACTTTAAAACGCAGTTCACTGTTGAGGTAAGCACTGGCATCGCCATAAAAGCGTGTTTTTCGGAAACCACGCAAGTTTGTTTTTCCATCTAAAATAGCAGCATCGTGAAAATAAAAATCGCCAAATATTTTTTCGCCACCAATGCGCATGGCTAAAACCGTGCGCGGGTATTTGTTAAAACTTAACAAGGTGGCTGCCGTTCCGCCAATTTTAGTAAAATTGGGTTCGTTTCCGTGCAGGTTTACAAAGTGCTTAGCCGATGCATTTAGTACAAATCCGCGTGTTGGCCTAAAATCTTTATTCAGATTCTGATATTCGTAATAGCCACCTAAAATGGCATACTGTTTTTGTCCCAGGTTCGCAGGAGAAAGGTTGTTTTGCTCGAAATTGGAAATGAATTTATCTTCCAGGTTTTGTGTGTCGTTCAGCTTCCAGCTGGCTTGTAGCCCAATTTTATGTTCGTTAATGGGGTGGTCTTTATGCAGGTCTTCCTCGTCGTACCGGGCCCAAACCGATTCGCCAAATCGTTTCTGCAGCGAGAAGGCAGCAACAATTCTCTGTTGTTTTGTTCTGAAATACTTATAGTCGTACCCCGGAAACTGGTGGCTGGTTTCGTTCCCCAACCCGTAATAGTTGGTGGTGTAATTGGGGCCACTAATATCAATTCCAAATATGGCATCTAGTCCATTGTTTGTTGATAGTGATTCAAACTGTGCTTTTATATTAAAAGCTGAGTTTTTTATGGCGTAGTCGCCTATTAAAGAAGTTTTCAGGTCGCGACGGAAACGTTGTTTATACCACGATCGACCATAGCCCAGGTAAACTCCATCGTCGGCATTGTATCCGCCCGATGCCAGGGGCATTCCAATATCAGGTTTAAAATATTTACGGTCGTATTCATGAATAATTTTGTTATGTGTAAGTTGTTTGTTGGTTCGTCCGATCCCCTTTACTTTTGTACTCTTTTTTAAATCATAAACAACTGTTTTTGCCCTCAGTCCTGATACTGATGAATTATTTACAACAACATCTTTATCTTGTCCGCCAACAATTCGTATTACGGGGCCTTTGTTTACCGATCCGCTTATTTCAAAACGGTCTTCTTCATCTAATCCATAGCAAACCACCTCGCGAGTTTCGTTGGTTTTAATGGTTCGCTGGTAAATTTGTTTCCCCTTGGTATCGTCTTTTTTTATGTGGTAAACATTAATTGTTGTTTCCTCATCATTTATTCGGTTAATTTCAAAAAGATCTCTTCGTTCGGTACCTGCAATATTTATTCTTTTCGAGAGATAAAGGTAGAGCTCACGGGCCATCTCTTCCATATAATCTTTTCGTTTTAACAGGATTTTTGCAGTAGAATCGGCCACCATAGGTTGCACCTCTTTCGGAAAAGTCTGCACTGCTTCGTTAATGGCTTCCGGTGTCATTTTGCTCATCAGCATGGCATTGGTTTTTTGCCAATCGTTCCAGTCCATCTGGTTTAAAAAGGTGCGATCGAAATAACGGGCATTAAATCCAAGCCCGATAACATATTTTGTTCGGGGCTGAAAATTCTGGATTTTTGGCAAAATAAATGGCAGCGAGGCAAATCCCGGAAGAATACCCTGGTTTACAAAAAAGGTTTGATCGCGGTCACGCGGAATAGGTTGGTAGGTAGTAAGACCGTCGTTTTTAAATGAAGCCCAGCGCCATTGGTCGTCGTGCCGGTCCCAGTCGTTTATGTAAATATCAAGTAAGCGGGCACGTAAAACAGCCAGCTGATCTACCTGGTGGTCTTCGCTTTCAATAATTTTCTCCAATACCTCATCTGTGCCAACAATTTTTTTCGAGTAGCCAAAACTTTTTAAATCGCGCCGGTCATTAGCCGGTCGTTCTTCAAATAAAAACAAGCCACTGCGCATGTCTTCTTTATAATGTTGAAACAAGGGGTCCTGCGGCACATAAACAAGCTCCGGGTTGGTATGAAAAACTCCGGCGTGCTCTGCCAAAACAGCTGCAGGCAATGCAGAGTAGGGGTTCGAAGCCGAAATCTGATCTTGTACAATATCTTTAGCAAAGGTTATTTTCATTTCCTCGGGTAGCGCTCCCTCTGCAAACTTTTCAAGCGAACGCAATACGTACTGGTGCCCTTCTTCAGTTTCTAAACGAACCGATTTTGTTTGCTGTCCGCCGCCGCGTTTAAGTAGCGTCAGACCATTTTTTTCTTTGCTGATGTCAAAAATACGAGCTTCAACTGGTGTGGCCCAAACCTGGCGGTAGTTGGTTCCCATCCATTTTTTATACCTGTCGGTGGCCAGGTATTGCCGGCTGGCATAAGTTGTATGTGTTGGTTCCTTAAACAGATCTTCGCGCTGGGCATTCAGGCGATCTTGTGTTTCAACATTTTTCGAGTATAAAAGCCTGCTGTAAAGGGGTTCCTTTGTTCCCTTTTCAATCGTGAAAAAATTAAGAACAACATCGCCGTTTTCACATATATCGATGCGCGAAATACCGGCCTTGCTACTGGCAAACTTTGTTTTTTGGTCGTTTACGTAGCTTTGCTTTACCAACGATCCACTTATAACCTGGTGGATATTGTCGGTTTTAATGTATTGAAGACTGTTCTCTAATGCCGATGCATAAATTACATTCGGGAAACGGTTTAAGATACTTTTTAACTGGTGACGCAGGTTTTTGTAATTGGGGTGAACCAGGTCGTGTTTGCCTCCAAGTGTATTTTTATACAGGGCATACGGAAATCCGAAAATACTGGTAGCAGCAGAAAACTTCCCGCCATGTGGTCCATAAGATTCAATAGGGTGGTAACCGGCCACAATAACCGTTTTGTGCCTGTTGTTACGCAAGGCATCCTGCAGCCAGATAAAAACATCTTCGTCTTCTTCAATGCCACATTTCCCGTAACGGGTATCCAATGCGGTTAGCCACCAGTAGGTGTCAATTAAAATAATGGTAAGGTCATCGCTAAGCTCTACTTCAGTGGGCCCCGGGCACCCCCAGTCGGTTGTGTAAAAAGTATTTTCAGTAAATGTTTTACCCAATGCCTTGTTAACTTTCTTTGTATGCTTTTTGCCGGTTTTCCATTCGTTTAAACCATTGGCAAACAGCAAAGGGGTGTTTTTATCTTTTAATTGCGGCGAAAAGGTAAAAGCAAATTTATCGTCGTGAGTGGTGTAGCTTGAAAAATTGCCGAGAAATACAAATGAGTGTGGCTGAGGAATTTGGGTGAGCTGGCCGATGAAATTATTTTGTGTTTCAGGCTGTTCGCTTGCCGTGTTGCCGGCTAAAAAAACACTGTATTTAATTGGCTGACTTTGAGCAGAAGAGAATAGGCAACAAAACAACACAAGAACAAGCGTATTGATTTTAAGCGATTTTATCTTTGTCAGAAAAAGTTTAGTCATTCGTTTCATATTTTAACAAATATAACCTTTATGCCAAAATGGTTCTTCCTGTTTTATCGCTTAAAAACCACAAAAACAGGTATGCTGTGCAGATAAATATTTTCTTTGAATCAAAAGTAGTTATTTTTAACTTCAGCAAAATTTCGATTAGTGGTGTTTTTTACGGAGTTTTGTTAGGTGTAAACAAATAAGCCAAAATGACGGATAAAAGAGGTAATATGAAAATAATAGAAGAGGTTAAAGATTTTACCATAAATTATTACGAGGCCAATGTTTCGTCGTTGCTGAATTACCATTCGATTGAACATACCCGTTTGGTAGCCGATGTTTCGGAACGCATTGCTGAAGCAGAAAAACTGGATGACACAAAAAAAAGTATTGTTGTTGTGGCCGCCTGGTTTCACGATATCGGGCATGCGGTTTCGTTAAAAGACCATGAAACGGAGAGTTGCAAAATTGCTAAGCAATTTTTATCGGAGAAAGGGATGGATGAAGCTTTTATGGCGGAGGTTGAGAAATGCATTTGCTCAACAAAAATGGGAGCGCCAAAAAACACCCTGCTTGAAGAGATTTTGGGAGATGCCGACCATGCACATGCCGGGATGGATAATTTTATGGAAATTTCGAATTTGCTGCGTAAAGAGATGTGTAATTTTGTAGAGCGAAAGTGCTCGAAATTAGATTATTGGAAACAAACACTGGAGTTTATTCTGGATGTAAAATTTTATACCGAATATGCCAAAACAAATTTCGAACCGGTGCGTATTCAGAACATCAAAAGAGTGGAGAAACGCATAAAAAAGTTATCGGTAGAAAAAGCTTCGGAGTTACCCAAAAATGCACCCCGAAGTACGGCCCGGGGTATTGAAACCATGTTTAGGTTAACCGCGCGTAATCAAATAAATCTGAGTTCGATTGCCGACAATAAAGCCAATATAATGCTTACCATAAATGCCGTTTTAGTGTCGGTTTTAATGAGTACCAGTGCTTTAACCTTACGCACAAGCGAACAAAATTTTCTGGTTCCGGGTATGGTGTTACTAATTGGCTGCCTGATTTCACTAATATTTGCTATCCTGTCGGTAATCCCAAAGTTTGGAACCGGAAATTACAGCAACGAAGATTTTAAAAAGCGTAAACTAAACCTCTTGTTTTTTGGCAACTTTTTTAAAATGCCCTACGAAACTTACGAGAAAGGTGTAAAGGATATGATGAACGATTACGATTATTTGTACGGTACACTTACCAAAGATCAATACAATTTGGGTAAGGTTTTGGCCAAAAAATATAAATTGCTCCGCTATTCCTACAATGTGTTTATGATTAGTTTTGTGAGTGCAGTAATTACTTTCTTAGTTGTTTACGTTTCTAAAATGTAGTTCTTTAAACTCATCAATGCCAAAACTTGAAAGAACATATAAAGGTGCCATGCGCCGCTACCAGCTTAAATTGTTGGTATTTTCACTCGTGTACTGGAACGTGGTAATACGTTTTGCCATTTTTATGCGCATGCTTGGAGCCCGCGATCATCACATGGCAGATATGCTTTCGAAAGGCATGACTTTTTTGGTTGATGAAATCGTTTCTTCGTCGGTAGTAATTTCTGTTTTTGCAACATTAAGTTGGTTTACCTTAAACATGGTTTATCCGCATTTAGTGCGCAATTTTAAAATGAGGCGTCTTACTGTGGGTGTTGTAATGCTTGATATTATCATCTTTTTGGTTATAAGTATTTTGCTCGGAATTGTGCATTACAGTGTTTCAAAAGATCTGAGCCTTACGGAAGCTATTAATCACTTGCCGCGCTTTTTGTTTAACTCAACCATTCTCTTTTTTCTGATTGTATTATTTATCGGGGGGTATGTTTACCAGTTAATAAATACATTATTTCATCAGATTGGTTATGCGCCGCTCGGAAAAATAATGATGGGATATTATCAAAAACCGCGGGAAGAAGAGTTGATTTTTATGTTCCTCGATTTACAATCATCAACAGCGGTTGCCGAGAAACTGGGGCACGAGCGGTACAGTTATTTTATTCAGGATTGTTTTAAGTGTGTTTCAAACTCGCTGCTGGCTACCCGTGGAAGGGTATATCAATTTGTTGGCGACGAAGTGGTTATTAACTGGGATGCCAAAAAGAAATCGAGTTTTAAGCGAGCGGTTGATTTTTATTACCTCTATGAAAAAGCATTGAGTAAGCGACGAGCATACTTTGAAGAACATTATGGCATGATGCCCGTTTTTACGGCTTCGTTGAACGTGGGCAAGGTTATGGCAGCCGAGGTGGGCGAAATTAAGCGCGAACTGGCCTTCCATGGCGATGTTTTAAATACGGCAGCCCGTATTCAGAAACAATGTAAACGCTACCGAAAGCGGGTTTTGGTAACCCGTGAATTTGCTGTTCGCTTAATTAAAAATACCAGGGAATACAAAATTGAATACGTTGACCTGGTTAAATTCTTTGGAAAGAAAAAATCGATTAAAATTTACGAAGTACACAAAGTTGATTGATGGGTAGTGGCCATTAAACATCAAACTCTTTATGCGAAAGCTGAAGGTTTTCAGCATTCTCCAAACGCGGCAAAAGGGTGTCTTTCTTTTTCTGAAAACGTTGCATCCTACGCAAAATCTTATCCAGCATTTTTACTGCTTTTGCAATATACAACCCTTTGTTCAGCATTACACATTCGGCACGGTTTGCTGCTGCAGCATCGGTAATTTCGGCGCGCGATGGCACCCCTTTTTTTGCCAGGTTTTCCAATACCTGTGTTGCCCACACATCCGGAATATGGGCAGCTTCGCATATTCGTAAAATTTCTTCCTGGATGGATGCAAAATTGTTCCAGCCGGTTTCTATAGCAAGATCGCCACGAGCAATCATTACGCCAATCGGGTAGGTTTCCATACCTTTAAGCAAAATTAGTGGCAGGTTTTTAAATCCTTTTTGAGTTTCAATTTTAAAAATTATTCCTATCCGTGCATCCAATTCGCGCAGCTCGTCAATCAATTCCTGCACATCGTTTTCCGAGTTTACAAACGAAAAATTAACCACATCGGCATGCTCCGCAACAAAGGCCAGGTCTTGCTTGTCTTTTTCTGTTAGTCCGCTAATTTTTAAATCAGAATTGGGGAGGTTTATTCCTTTGTCGGCTTTTAGTTTGCCGCCATTGTCGCGGGCATAAGTAATCTTAATTTTTAGTGCTTCAGGAAAAACCTCTTCAATCGTTGCCTCAATTTTTCCATCATCAAAATAAATAGGTTCGCCCCTTTTAACATCCTTAAAAATAGCGGGCAAGGTGCACGAAATATGTGCCGGTTCAACAAGGCTTCCATCATCGGCAATCACGGCATTTTCTCCGGCAACAGGATGCTTTGTTAGCAGAAGCGTATCGTCAACATGCAGGGTAATATACTGTTCGAGTGGAAGTAATTCGCCTGTTTTAACAATTTCCTTACCCGATTTTTTGGTACGCCTTAAAATCAGTTCGGTACCCGAAGTAAGGTAGGCCGAGTCGTAACAAACTCCCCAACGCCCTTCTCCCTCGCGTCCTTCCATGGTAATTTTGCATTTTTTGCTTCTGCTATCGGTAAAAAAAATTGCAGAATGGCGTTTTACATTGGCCAGCCATTGCGTATCAACCGGAATTACCGCATCAGGAGCAGTTGCTGGACGCTCTGAGCCTTGTGGTGCCAGCCATACGCGTGCCGGTTTAATTACCTGCCCCAACACATTGCGCGCGGGTTTTATCCGAAGTACCTGAGGCCCGGGTTTAATTTCTCCGGTGCGTAATTTAGGACCACCCAAATCCATCATTACTTTACAATTTTTTTTCAGGGTCTTTTTTGCCTGTTTTACGTTGGCAATCATTCTACTCCACTCTTCAGGGCCATCGTGCGCGCAATTAATACGGGCACTATTCATCCCCAGTTCCATTAAATTTTGCACAAAATTGTAATTGTCGGCAGCCTCACCGGGCAAGGTAACCATAATGCGGGTCAATCGTTTTTTCGATTTATAGCCAAACAATAATTTGGTATTCCTTTTAAGTAGTTTTCGGCTTTCGTGAATACGCACAACGCCGGGTATATCCTCAGTTGTAGGGTTATTTTGCAAATGGTTTATTATGGTTTTTATGGAAAGCAGGCTATCCATTACATGGGCTTCAATGCTGGAAAGACTGGGTAATCCTAACTCGCGAAGCTGTTGTTGCAGTTCATCGATGTTAAAGGTGCGAAATGCCAGATAGTGCACCAGGTTAAGTGCACTTCTTCGGTAAACAGGCAGCACCCGCAATATATGTTCAGAGTAATTGTTTTCAAGCATTTTGGCTTTATCAATTATTTCGCTCAGCCGTACATTAATCTGCTGTAAAACTTCCGGGTTGAATTTCATAATAAGAAAATTAAGAGAAATGAAAATACGCTTTTTTTATGAATCAAGAGCCGGAAATGTAACTCATAAAGTATTAAATTTTACTGGTTTTCACCTCACGCATTGTTTTTATCATTTCACGAAAGTTTGTCGCTAAACTACCTCGCCGCCGTTTTATTTTAGTCCTGAAAACAAACCGAGAGCCTTGCGGTAATTGAAGCATCATGCTGAAAATCATAGCTGAAAATCAGAAAAATGAAGTGCAGTTTTGAAGCAATGCCTCGAAAATAAACAATGCTAGCAACATGAAAACAAGTATTATTGTGTGTGCCTACAACGAGCAGGATACCATTTTTAATGTGGTAGCTGCCTGTTGTAAACACAACCCCGAAGCTGAAATAATTGTAGTTGACGATGGTTCAACGGATGATACCGAAGTGGTATTGGAAACCCTGTCGTTTCATTACGATTTTGCTTACCTCAAATTGACTGAAAACCATGGGAAAAATTATGCAATGGCCTATGGAGTTGAATATGCCACCAATGAAATTATCCTGTTTTTTGATGCAAATGTCACCGAGGTTCGTAAAGATCATTTTTCAGCAATGCTAACTCCGTTGGTCTCGGGTAAGGCCGAACTTGTTGTCGGTTCGCCTTCAGGTCTTACCGTAGATTTTAGCTTAAACCCCTACAAAACACTTTTGGGGCAAAAAGCGCTGCTTAAAAAAGATGTGCTGCCAATACTTAAAGATATAAGCGAAATTCGTTATGGTGTTGACACCTACATTTTGCTGCACTACCAAACGTTGGGTAAACGCATTCATTTTGCGGCTCTTCATGGTTTGCAAATCCCAACTGAAGCGCTTGAAACCCCGCAGTTAAATACTTCTGCCACAGTGCAAAACGAAACTTTTGAGGTGGCCCATGCCTTACTGTCGAACATTGACCTGATGACCAAGCGTTTACAGAATAATATTCAGAAAACACAAAACTATACTCAATCCACCATTACAAGTGTACAAATTGAACTTAACCGCCGAATGAAAATATTAAAAGACCGGGTGGGAAGTATTGAAATGAAATCGCTTAAAAATGCATTTCAAGAAGCAGTTTAACCATTTCAAGAAGTATTAACAAGCGCCTGTTATTCAGGTATATACTTTTGTTGTACAAAAAAGAAACAATTAAAAAAACAGTCATAAAAATGAAACTCAGAAACTTTTTTATTGGAATGATTGCCATTGCTTTTGCATTTACAGGTTGCAAAACAACAACTGGCGACGAGCCTCAAGCCAAAACAGTTAAATATGTGAAGGTGGAAACCATTAATGGCAGCACCACGCAAAGCAAACTGACACTGAATGGTAAGATTAAAGAAAAAAGTCTTACCTCTTTGTCGTTTCGTGTGGGTGGCCCGCTATTGAAACTGAATGTAAAACAAGGTGATTATGTACGCGCGGGGCAGGTAATTGCACAAATTGATAAACGCGATTACGAGTTGCAGGTGCAAACCACAAAAGCACAGTTCGAGCAGCTTGAAAGCGAGTACAATCGTTACAAACAATTAATCGAGCAAAAAAAAATCCCGGAAAACACATTCGAAAAGGTAAAATCGGGGTATCTGATGGCAAAAACCGCCTTCGAAAATGCTCAAAATCAGTTATACGATACCGAGTTAAAAGCTCCTTTTTCGGGTTATATTTTTGAAAAATTTACCGAAAATCATCAAACGGTTGCTCCCGGCCAGCCTATTGTTTCAGTTATTGATAACTCAAAACTCGAAGCTGTTGTTTGGGTTTCAGAAAGCCAGTTACAACGGGTGAAAAGCGATAAAGAAAGCTTGTTAACAGTTGCCAATGCCGGTGTTCGGAACTTGCCAGTTAAGCTGCTAAGTATTGGTGAAAAAGCTATGGACGATGGACTTTACGAAGTGAAATTCTTGTTCGAAAATAAAGAGGATATGAAAGTAGCACCGGGTATGACCGCCGAAGTTACTTTAATGTGTATGGCTCTGAACAACCAGATTTCGGTTCCCGGTTCGGCATTGTTTCACGAAAAGGAAAATGATTTTGTTTGGGTGTATAACCCAGGTAGCCAACAGGTTGAAAAACGAGAAATTACGATAGCAAAAGGTGGATCGCAAGGACGGGCATTTATTCACTCGGGCCTAAAAGATGGCGAACAGGTGGTAGCAGCCGGTGTACATTATTTATATGAGGGACAAAAAGTGAAGTTGGTTAAAAAACCATCGGTAACCAACGTTGGAGGGCTGTTGTAATGCTGGAAAAATTATTGAACCAAAAGGCAATGATTACCACCATACTGTTTGCAGTATTGATTGGTGGTTTTATTGCCTATACAAACATTGGGAAGCTGGAGGATGCCGAGATACCAATTAAATCGGCAATGGTAATTACGGTTTATCCCGGGGCAACAGCCCATGAGGTGGAGCTGGAAGTTACCGATGTATTGGAAAAACAAATCCAGAAACTGGAGAACATCGATGAAATTACTTCGGTTTCGCGTCCCGGTGTTTCGTTTATCACCATTGAGATTGATCCTGTAGTAAAAACGCCGCAGTTACCCCAACTTTGGGACCACCTGCGCCGAAAAGTAAATGATGTAAAGGGCGAATTGCCACAAGGCGCTTACGATCCGATTGTAAACGACGACTTTGCAGATGTTTATGGTATTTTGTATGCTATTACAGCCGAGGGGTACTCGCACAAAGACCTGATAAAGTACACCGAATTTATTGAGCGTGAATTGTTGAGCGTTAACGGCGTTCGTCGTTCGCAGGTGTTTGGGAAAAAAACCGAAACCATTGATGTGGTCTTCTCGTCCGAAAAATTAGCCGGCCTGAACATTAACCCGATGATGATTGCTTTGGCCATGCAAAACGAAACAGCAATTATCAATCCTGGTTCCATTGTAACTGGTACCGAATCGATACGGGTTGGTGTTGGTGATAAGATTTCGTCGGTTGAGGATATTGAAAATTTGCTGATACAGGTGCCTGGCGGTGGTAACTTTCGCTTGGGCGATATTGCAACAGTTGAACGTTCGTATATGGAGCCAATGCAAGAGGCTTTGTACTATAACAGTAAAAAAGGATTGACTCTTGGGCTTTCAAACGAAAGTGGAATTAACGTGGTAAAGCTTGGCGCAAGACTTGACCAAAAGCTGGCCCAGCTGGAAAAAGAACTGCCGGCAGGTATTGAAGTAAATCAGGTATACTACCAACCCGACCGCGTTGACGCTGCCGTAAAAAACTTTATGTGGAATCTTGTAATCTCAGTTGCTATTGTAATTGTGGTGCTTATGTTCTCTATGGGTTTACGTTCTGGCTTGCTTATTTCAAGCGGTTTGGTGTTTACTATTTTAGGAACTCTGATTGTGATGATGGCAATTGGTTTGCCCTTGCACCGGGTAACCCTTGCTGCAATTATTTTGGCAATGGGTATGCTGGTTGATAACGCTATTGTGGTGGCCGACGGTATTTTGGTTGATCTAAAATCAGGAATGGATCGTAGCAAGGCCTTTGTTCATACGGCCCAAAAAACGGCCCTGCCTTTGTTGGGAGCAACAGTTGTTGCAATTTTGGCATTCTTACCCTTGCGAATGTCACCAAATATGGCAGGCGAATTTCTTTCATCCTTGTTTACGGTGCTCATTATTTCGTTGTTCTTGAGTTGGGTGTTTGCCATGATTCAAACCCCTTTCAACGCTAAATTCTTTTACCGTAAAGAGCGTCCGAAAGGTGAAAAAGCAGAGCACTACGACTCCAAATTCTATCGTGGTTTTGGAGCCATGTTAGCATGGAGTATCCGTAATAAATATGTTTTTTCGGCCGGTGCCCTGGCTGTTTTGGTTATCGCGTTCTGGTCCTTCCGTTTTGTAACGGTTGATTTTATGTCGAAAATAGATTACGACCAGTTTTATGTAGAATATTATTTGCCTCAGGGAGCCGATATTGAAGCGGTAGAGGCTGACCTGCTTCAAATACAGGAAGATATTTTAGAGATGGAAGGCGTGCATTCGATTACCGCCGCTGTTGGACGCCCGCCTGCACGTTACCAGTTGTTACGTTTGTTGGCAACAGGTGGTTCAAACTATGGCGACTTAATCATTCAAACGGAAGAAATCCAGCGTATCGAGTCGCTTATTCCCGAGGTGGAAGCCTACCTGAACGAAAACTATCCCGATGCCTTTTTCCGTACAAAAGAGTATGGAGCAGCATTCTCCGACTCTGATGTTGAAGTGGAATTTACTGGCCCCGATCCGGCTGTACTAAAAGACCTTGCCAACCAGGCAAAACTTATTATGCATGCCGAACCAACTGCCATAAATGTTGACGATAACTGGAAAAACCAAACCAAGAAGATTGTTCCACTCTATTCGGTTGAACGTGCGCAGCCGCTTGGTTTAAGCCGTTCGGACATGGGTAATTCCATTTTGGTAGCCACCAACGGTATGCCAATCGGAGCCGTTTACGAGGGCGACAAAATGCTCCCAATTGTGATGAAAACATCTAACAATGTGGCAACTAATACCGAAGAAATATTGAACATACCGGTTTGGGGGCAACAAAGCACCTCAAGTGTACCCTTGTCTCAAATTGTTGACAGTTTAGAATTGCATTGGGAATACGAACTGATAAACCGCTTGAACAACGAGCGTTCGATACAAGCCCGTTGCGATGCTCAAAAAGGATATACTGCCGCGCAGGTGCAGGCAAAAATACAGGCGCAGGTAGAAGCTATTGAACTTCCGGCAGGTTACAACATGCGCTGGGAAGGAGCTACAGCACAATCGGGCGAAGCTAATGCCGGCTTGTTTATGTTCTTGCCGCTGGCGCTGGGGTTAATGGCCATTATTATTATCGGTCTGTTCAATAACCTGAAACAACCGCTGATTATAGGTATGGTATTTCCCTATGCTTTTGTAGGTATTGTAATTGGCCTGGTTAGCACTGGCACCTACCTTACTTTTGCCGGAATTATTGGTGCGCTCGGGTTAATTGGTATGATGATTAAAAATGCTGTGGTACTGATGGATGAGGTGAATTTTAATCTTAAAGCAGGGAAAAGCAGGTTGCAATCCACCATTGATGCTGCCATGTCGAGGCTACGTCCTGTAATGATGGCATCGTTAACCACCATTTTAGGAATGAGCCCCTTAATCTGGGATCCAATGTTTAAGTCAACCGCCATTGTAATTATGTTTGGCCTGGCAGTTGGCTCAGTTATTACCCTGGTTGTTGTACCCGTTCTTTACACCGTGCTATACAAAGTTGATGGAAGTAAATTGAGAAATGCATCTGCAATAGTTGAAAAACAAGGCATTTAATAGGGGATGTAAGGATTCCTTCCCTGATTTTGTCAACGACAGAATCTTCCCTCCCGGTTTTGGGGAGGGAAAGGGAAGGGATTATAAAATCCCAAAGAAGTTAAATAGATAAATTCAGATTATAGAAATTATGAATCAATCAATAAAATATATAACAAGCACACTTGTTGTTTTTCTTTTGGTGTTTGGCAAAACCCATGGGCAAAAAGTAATGACCCTTGAGGAATGTCGCCAACAAGCTGTTGAATACAACAAGGAGTTGAAAAAGGCAGTATTGCAAAACAAAGAAGCCCTGGTTAATCAGGAGGTGGCCCGAACCGCATATTTGCCAAGTATTAGCGGTAGCCTTACGGGAATGTATGTTCCGGGTGTTGATGTCGATCTCTCGGGAGGAGGGTTTTTGCCAACTGCCGAAAGTGAGGCCGCGGCCCTGGCAGGTGATTTTGGCACCAGTAATATTTGGAGTCCCGGATTTCCTCTCGCAATCGATAACCTTTCGCTAATATACGGCGGACTGAGTGTTGAACAGCCTGTTTATGCAGGCGGGAGAATTAAATATTCTAACCAACAGGCCGATGCGGGAGTGTCAATAGCCGGGCATGCATTAAATCTTAAATACTCCGAAATAATTGAAAATACCGACCAGGCCTTTTGGAATGTTGTTACAGTTGAAGAGAATATAAAAACCGCCCGGGAATATATAAAAATGCTGGAAGAGCTTGAAGAACAAATGCGTGCAATGTATGAGGTGGGTTTACAGCCGGCCAGCGAAAAACTGCGTGTAAGTGTTCAGAAAAACGAGGCAGAATTAAATTTGGTGAAAGCCAATAACGGCCTGAAGATTGCAAAAATGTACCTGAACCAGATTTTAGGACAGCCTTTAGATACCGATATTAATGTGAGCCACAATGTTGGTGCAGATGTGCTGTTGTTTGATTTGGCAGATGGGGTAACGCAGGCAATAAATCAGCGCAGTGAAATTAAAATCTTGGAAAAACAAAAAGAAATCTCGGAACTGGATGCAAAAATTACACGTGCCGACTACCTGCCAACTGTTGGAGTCAGCGCTCAGTACACCAACTTTTACATCAACGATTTAAATGAAAGTTTTGACCCCCAGCCAATGTTGGCAGCATCGGTTTCTATCCCAATTTTTCAGTGGGGACAAGGTAAAAAGAAGCAACGTGCAGCTCAGTTACGCATTGAACAGGCACAAACCGATTTGGTACATACAAATGATTTGATTAATCTTGAAGTTATGCAAGTGCGCGTTCAGGTGGAAGAAGCATACGAATCGATTAAAATAGCAAAGAAAAGTGTTGATGAAGCCGCCGAAAGCATGGCAGAAACAAAAGCCAGTTTTGAGGTAGGACTGAATACAACCACCGACATGCTAAATGCACAGGCCCAGTGGGCGGCAGCAAAATCGCAATTAATACAGGCAGTGGCCGGGTTTAAAGTGCTTGAAACAAAGTGGGAACGGGTAACAGGCAATTTGTATGCACCAGATGGGGAGCCAGTTTCGCAATTGCAATAAAAAACAGAAGAAACGCAAGGGTTTTAAGACATAGAGCAGCTACAGGTTAAATGAAGTGTATTAAATACCATAACAATAAAAAACGAACACTGGCAACCCGCTTGCCCAGTTATCATCCGCTAAATATTTTGGTGCGCTTTGTTATAATTGGTATAATAGCTGTGGGTATTTTGCATTTGTTGTTGGTGGTAGTGCCCGAGCCCGAGGGGTATAGCGGCCCGCCTGCAATTATTTATATTGTAATGATTATGGGGTTTAATGTGGCGGCCGAGGTTCAAATTCTTTTGGATAATATATTGGAGCGCGTTTTACCGGTACCCAAAAAAATTAAGCTCCGGATAGCCTTGCAAATCTCGCTGGGCTTGCTTACACTTGTTGCGGCTCATTCGTTACTTATGCGTTTCTTACATCCGCAAATTCTTGAACGAGAATCAGAATCGGGTGTATTTATGGGTATATTAACAGGATTGGTATTTGTTCAAATGGTAGCCAACTCGCTTACAATTGCGCGGCTTACACAAAAAATGCTCGATACGCAGGAGGAAATGGCAGAAATAAAACGCGAAAAACTTCGCATGGACTATAACTCGCTGCAAGACCAAATTAATCCACATTTCTTATTTAATAATTTGAGTGTATTAAAATCATTGATAACATACGACCAGGAGTCGGCTCTTAATTTTACCGAAAATTTTACCGATGTGTACCGTTATGTGCTTCAAAGTAAAGACAAACGTTTGGTGAAACTGACCGAAGAAATGGAATTTATGAAGGCCTACTATGGTTTGCATAAGGAACGCCTGGGAGATGGTTTGATTGTCGAAAAAGATTTCCCGGAAGTTTATTGGGATAAAGAAATTGCACCCTTGACAGCTCAACTATTAATGGAAAATGCAATTAAACACAATATAACCAGTAAAGAAACGCCCTTGCGGGTAAAGGCTTATATCGAGGATGATTATCTAATCGTTTCAAATAGCATTAACCGGCGCGAATCGTCATATTCCACCAAAACAGGCCTGAAAAACCTGGTAAAACGCTACGCACTGTTAACCGAGCGCGAGGTGGTCATTCAGTATAACGAAGAACGGTTTGAAGTTAAAGTACCTTTGCTATAATTGCGAAGCAGCAAAATTGTACAAATGCGACATGTGTTACAAACGGTTACAATAAAATCAGTGATATTGCAAGTTAAACAGGTTTTGGCTTAGGATTAAAAGTTAACATTAAATGTAAAGTTGTGAGAGTTATAATTGTTGAAGACGAGCTGCATAACTATCGATTGTTAAAGGGGATGATTGAAAAAATCAGACCGGAATGGCAAATTGATGAATGGTTTGAAAGTGTTAAAAGCACGGTAGCCTGGTTAGAACAAAATCCGCCACCCGATGTAATTTTTATGGATATTCAACTAACTGATGGTATCAGCTTTTCAATATTCGACCAGGTTGAGGTAACAAGTATGGTAATTTTTACCACGGCCTATGACGAGTATGCTTTACGTGCCTTTCAGGTAAACAGTATCGATTATTTGCTGAAACCAATAAAAGAGGAAAAACTCCGTACGGCCATCGAAAAATTCGAACACATTTTTCAAACTACTAACTCGTCAGCTGAATCAAAACCCGATTACAAAGAACTTTTGGAAGCCATTACGGCAGGCGAAAAAAAATACCGCAACCGCTTTCTTATTTCGGGTGTTACCTCGTATTTTAAACTCGATGTTAAAGATATTGCATGGTTTTACACCGAGAACCGGGTAACCACTGCTGTTACCTACCAGGGTAAAGAGCATGTTGTTGATTTAACCATTGAGAAACTGGAAGAACAATTAAATCCCGAGGAATTTTTTCGAACCAACCGGAGTACAATCGTTCATATCAACTCTATCCGGAAATTCGAAAATCATTTTGGAGGAAAGTTAATACTGCGCCTTATTCATCCTTTTGATGAGCCCATAATTATTAGCCGCTTAAAAGCCACTGAATTTAAAGAGTGGGTAGGGAAGTAAGTAAAAATAAAGGAACTGTTAATAGTTTATCATATATTTGACCACATTTTCAATAAAGAATGAAACAAAGAGATCAGTTATACGAAGAAGCAATCGCAATGATTGAAGATGCAACTCCTCAAAAAGAAAGTATTCTGTACCACAACATTTATTCGTTAAAAGTTAACGGTGGTTATCCGTTTTCATCGCAAAAAGAAGTGCGCGAATTGGTTAATTTTTTAAATTCATACGATTAAAAGAACGTTAATCAAATCTACCCCTTAAAGATAGGATTTAACAGTTTTTTTATGACTTGAGTTTAAACACAAGATTGAACCAAACGAAATGAAAAAGACTACACTTAAAACCTGTCCATTTCTTGTCATCTTATTTTTATTTTTGAATTTGCCCCCTGTTAAGGCGCAGGAAAAAGATACTCGGGAAACACCTAAAATTGCCCTTGTTTTAAGCGGAGGAGGAGCCAAAGGCCTGGCCCACATTGGTGTGTTAAAAGTATTGGAAGAAGCCGGGATAAGACCGGATATTATTACCGGAACAAGCATGGGAAGCATTGTTGGGGCGCTTTATGCCGCCGGGTACACTTCTGATGAGCTGACGGAAATTAATAAAAACGCAAATTGGGACCAGCTGCTTACCGACAAAGTAAAACTGTTAAGTGTGGCAATGGATGAGAAACAGGAAACAAAAAAATACCTGTTTGAAATTCCGGTAAGGGATAATAAAATTAACCTCCCGGCCGGACTAATCGAGGGACAACACCTTGAGGCTTATTTTTCAGAGTTGCTGTGGCCGCTTACTTCACAAACCAATTTTAACCAACTGCCCATTCCATTTCATTGCATGTCGGTTGATATGATTTCGGGAGAGACAATTGAACACAGCTCCGGAGATTTGGTACAGTCGATTCGTGCAAGCATGTCCATTCCAACCGTATTTTCGCCCATGAAAATGGATTCGTTGCTTTTGGTTGACGGCGGTGTCACACGTAATTTCCCGGTTCAGGAAGCCATTGATATGGGGGCCGATATTATTATTGGAGTTTATGTTGGTTTTCAGGAAGATGTTACCGCTGATGAAATGACCTCGATGACTGATATTCTGCAGCGCTCAATAGCCTTAGCCGGTATTGTTGATGCCAAAGAGCAGTTCCCGAAATGCGATGTTTTAATTGTTCCCGACCTGGGTAAATACTCTGCAGGTGACTTCTCAAACGGAGCAATAATTCAGCAACTGGGCGAAGAGGCTGCCCGCGAAAAATTTACCGAGATAAAAAAACTGGCCACCAAATATAATCGTACGTTTCAGCCACTTGAAAAAATCGATCAGCCTCGTAAAATTAAAATTACCGATTTTGAAGTTGATGGATTACAATACCTAAGCAAAAGTTATGTTTTGTCGAAATCGGGGCTTGAAAAGGGAGATTCGGTAAGTTACAAAACCATTGATGAGGCTATTGATTTTATGTACGGGTCGCGGCATTTCGGAAAACTTACCTATTCGCTTAAAGAAGATCCTGAAAATGATGGCTATATTCTGGTATTTCAGGTAAAAGAAAACCCAAGGGCCATGTTTAAACTTGCTCCAAATTACGACGACGATTTGGGGGTTGGAATTGTAACAAATTTCACTTTGCGAAACATGATAGCACCTGCAACACGCATGTTGTTATCTTTTAATATTGCCGAAAATCCGGGAATGGAAATTATGCTGAACAAATTTGTAGGCAAAAAGCAACGTTTATCCGATTATTTTTTCGCGAGCAGCTATTCCTATAAACTTCCTTTTTACGATTTGGGGAAACGACTTGGGAATTATAAACGCGGGTATTTTGAAGGGGGGTATGGCTTAGAGTATTTGTTTGGATTGAATAACCAAATTGGCGGCAATGCTTTTTATAAATATAACCGGCTTACGCCCCGGGCCGATTTACAATCGATATATCCTGAAGCTGATTTTGAATACCTGAAAGCGCACGACTGGGGCTACCAGTTGTACTATAAAGCAAACACAACCGATGACCTCTATTTCCCCAAACGAGGCATCAAATTTAATATCAGGTTTCAGCATGTTTTATCGGCCAACAGCCACATGAAACTTAAACATTTTGATGAACGTGATTATTTTGTAAAAGCAATAAACGAGCCTTATGCAACGCTGGTGCTCGAACATAACTGGTACAAAACCTTTGCAAAGAAGTTTACCTATAACTTTGGCGTAAGTGGAGGCTTGAGTACCGAAGAATCCGCATCAAACGGAATTTTTATGCTTGGAGGATCGCAGTTTGGCAGAAACAAATTGCAATTTGTTGATTTTGCCGGTTTCAACTTTGCTGAAGTGTATGCCTATAATTTTGCATTTTTAAAATCGGCAATTGACTGGGAATTTGCCACAGGAGTGCATTTTACAGCCATTGCAAATGTAGCGGCAACAGCAAATACTTACGAAGATTTGGTTGAGCAAATTGCTTCTAATCCTTTTGAAAACAGCATCTTCGGCTACAGCTTCGGATTTAAATACGAATCTTTACTGGGGCCAATGCAATTAATGGTTTCTGGAAATAACCAGGATGATGAATCGCGTTTTCATTTTAGCATAGGATTTCCTTTTTAACGGATTTCAATTAGTTCGAGTTTAAGGGAAGTCATGCACGATGGACTTGCTTTTTGTAATTCTTACAAAATCTTTCTATTTTTAAAATCATTCAAAAAAAAATAGTTTTTTTGCAATCAGAATTACGTAATAAACTAACTAAAAAAATAATCATGAGAGATCGAAGAGAATTTCTGAAAATTACTACCGCCGGAGCAGCAGGTGTAATTGCCCTGGGAACATATGCGTGCCAACCATCTAACAAAAAAGCAGCCGATCAGGCAGTAAGCAAAAGTGCCGCTATGGGAGTTGGACTTCAACTGTATTCCATTCGCGATGCAATGGCAGCCGACACCATGGGGTCGTTGAAAAAGATTGCCGATATGGGTTATAAATTTGTTGAAATGGCAGGTTATACCAATGGCAAATTTTATGGAATGGCACCAGCCGAGTTTAAAAAAGCGGTGGAAGACCTGGGCATGAAAATAATAAGTAGCCATACCATGGTTGAAGCTGAAGGAATAACCATGGAAAATGCCAAAAAAATGGCCGACGACCATGCTGCTGTTGGCGTTGAATATTGTGTGCAGCCATGGGTAAATGAACCCGACAGAAACGTGGAAAGCTACAAGAAAATGATTGCCGACTGGAATAAAGTTGGAGAAATAATGAAAGCCGTTGGTATCCAGTTTGGCTATCACAACCATAATTTCGAGTTTCTCCCAGTTGACGGATTGGTTCCGTACTACGATATATTCCTGAAAGAAATGGATGCTGACCTGATAACCATGGAGCTGGATATGTATTGGGCCACTAAAGCCGGACAAGACCCTGTTGAAATGTTTAACAAATATCCCGGACGCTTCCAATTATTCCATTTTAAAGATGGATCGAAAAAAACAGAACCATATTTTGATGTGGTAAAAGACGACATTACGTCGGTTGGAGCAGGTTATATCGACTTTAAACGCATTTACGAAGCCCGCGAAACAGCAGGAATGAAATACCTTTTTGTTGAAGACGATAACCAGGGCAACGGATTGCCCTTTGAAGGTGTAAAAACAAGTATTGATAATATTAAATCAAAAGTATTTGCTTAAGCTGTAAATGGCTTTGCATTAAAACCGGGTTCTTTCGAATCCGGTTTTTTTTTGGGGGGGACAAGCCCTCAATGTTATTTCACATTAAAATTTTGGGGATTTAATAAAAAAAATCTACTAAGCATTGGCAAAAAGCCATTACATTTGCATAAATGAATGAATGTTCATTTATTAATACAGGTGAATAAGAATGGCACGAATAACAGATCAAACTAAAATTGAACGCCTAAAACAGTCTACCATGAAACTGGTGGTAGATCGTGGTTTTGGAGGAGCCTCTGCCGCGTTAATCGCCAAAGATGCCCAGGTGGCTTCGGGGTATTTTTATATGCATTACAAGGGAAAATACGAGATGGTAAATGCCATTTTGCAAGAGGTTTATGCCGAGGTATTTGGAATGTTTGAAAAATTAATTGGCCAGGAACTACCATTTCTGAAAACCATTGAGGAATTGGTTCGGCACTTTGTAAATGTTGCCAACCACGAGCCCATAAAGGTGAAATTCTTGTATGTGCTTACCAATGATTACAATTTTATCATTGAGGAACAAATTCACAAAAATACATTGAAGCTGATTGAGCGATTAATAAAAATGGGCCGCGAAAAGGGCGAATTGGATAAAACACTAAACGTTGAGGATTTGTACTTGGTGTTAATTATTACCACCATTCAGTTTATCAACCAAAAATACAAATACAGCAACCAGGAAATAATTTCAGAACAAGATGTATTGCATCTGTTAAAATTGATTTTCAAATTTTTGAAATAATAAGACTTGAACTTCCTGTAAAAAAGAACAACGAGAAAATGAAATCAACTCACCCAAAAAAATTAATGTTAAGCCTAATGGTGTTTTTTGCAATGGGCTTATCGGCTTTTGCCCAACCTGGCGGTCAGCTACTTTCCTTTAGCCAGGCCATGCAAATAATGCTTGAGCAGAATCCGGCCTTGCTGCGCCAGAAAGAAGAAATCAGGCAAAAAGAATACGAAATAAAATCAAAAAAAGGTTTACGGCTGCCAAGGGTTTCACTAAATGCCACAGCAATGGCAATGTTCGACCCTTTGCATCTTGATTTAACCCCTGTAAGCGAGGCAATTACGCCGCTCTACCAAACTCTTGGTAGCTATGGCGTATTTAGCGGTGTGGCTAATCCCGATCCTTCAACCAGTGCTCTTTTACCGGTTCTCGGCGACGACATGAGTACCGCTATTGTGCGCCAGCAATTGCTTGAGGCCGGCGAGGCTATTGAAGCCCACGATTGGAACGAAATAATTCAGGAAAAGAATTTTGCTTTATTAACAGCAAGCTTTGCCATGCCAATTTATGCCGGTAGCAAAATTAATGGTGCCAACCAGGCAGCCGAAGTTAACCTAAGCATTTGCGAAGAAGAACTACGGCATACCGAAGGGCTTTTACTTACCGAGTTGGTAACGCGCTATTATGGCCTTGCCCTGGGAATACAAGTAGTTGAATTGCGCGAAGAAATGCAAAAAAGTATGGCAACCCATTTTAATGATGCACAAAAACTTTTCGATAATGGCATGATTGCCAAAGTTGAATTGTTGCATGCTAAGGTGGCAAAAAGCGAGGCAGAGCGCGAAGTTAAAGAGGCCCGGCGAAATGTTGAAATTTTGCGTACCGGTTTAAAAGCTACCCTTGCTACCGATTCGCTAACTCAGATTGTTCCTGCAAATAATTTATTTATTAATACTGAACTAAACGGTTTATCAACTTGGATTACCAAGGCAAAAAATCTGAATCCACAACTAAAGCAAATTCAAGGAAAAAAGGAGCTGGTGGAGATTAAACACAAAGTGGAAAAGAACGAATACCTGCCAACCGTCGCTGCCATGGGAAATTACAACCTGGCAGATAAAGATTTTTCGCCATACATGCCCGACTGGCAACTTGGAATTGGGATGAGATGGACACTTTTTGAAGGAATGAGCCGAAAAAATAACCTAAAAGCGAGCGAAACATTGCACAAACAGGTAGAATTTGCCGAACAAAAAGCCGGAAACGATTTAGAGGCCTACCTGGTAAAATTATACCACGAGCTGCAAATGCAAATAGAGCAAAAAACCGAGTTGGAAACTACCCTTGAACTGGCCAACGAATACCGCAATAGTACCCAAAAAGCGTTTAACGAAGGCTTTGCCACCTCAACAAATGTGGTTGAAGCCAATACAAAGGTATTACAGGTAAGAACAAAGCGCCTGAGTGTTTTGTACAATTACGACGTCGCCCTGGCGCACTTTCTGCAAACAGCAGGTGTTCCCGAACAATACATCAACTTCGCAGCCGGAGAAAATACCACTACCGAAAAACAGTAACTTTTTAACCAGAAAATACCAAAACAATGAATAAAAAGACGTTAAGCACACTTATAGTAATTGCAGCCATTTTGGCATTTATGATTTACACTTTTGTGGTTGTTTCAAAAAAAGAGCCTGTGGTTTTGCAGGGAGAAGTAGAAGCCCAACAATACAGTATTGCTTCAAAAATTCCGGGACGAATACAGCAGGTTGCGGTTGAAAAAGGACAAACAGTAAAAAAAGGAGATTTTATTTTCTCCATTGATAGCCCCGAAATAACTGCCAAACTTGCCAATGCCAATGCAGCTCGTTCTGCTGCCAGTGCACAAAGCCGAAAAGCACAAAATGGCGCCCAGCAGGAAGACATTGCCGCTGCCTACAGCACTTTTGTAAAGGCGGAAGCGGCAGCGCAGTTTGCCGAAAAAACATTTGCCCGTGTAGAGAACCTGTTTAACGACGGGGTAGTTCCGGCACAAAAACGCGACGAAGCAGAAACGCAGATGAAAGCGGCACGCGAAACCGCAAATGCAGCTAAAGCCATTTGGCAAAAAGCCGAAAAAGGGGCTCGCGAAGAAGATAAAGCAGCAGCAGCAGCAATGGTAAAACGCGCCGAGGCAGCTATTGCCGAGGTGGAAGCTTATCTTCAAGAGACATCGATAAATGCCATAGCCGATGGAGAGGTGTCGGGAATAAATGTAGAGGAAGGTGAATTGGTGGCTACCGGCTTTCCGGTTGTAACGCTAATTGATTTAGACGATGTGTGGCTAACCCTTTTTATTCGCGAAGATTATTTGAGCCATTTTAAGATGGGGGCAAGTTTTAATGCGGTAATCCCCGGTTTAGACGGAAAAGAATTCGAATTTAAAGTAAAATACATTAGTCCGTCGGCAAGTTTTGCCCGTTGGAATGCTACCAAAACCTCCGGCGAATTTGATTTAAAATCGTTTGAAATTGAGGCACGTCCGTGTAAAAAAATAGAAGGCTTACGCCCCGGGATGACGGCTGTAGTTACTTTACCCGAAAATCAATAAAAAATGAGCGGGAAAGAAAGGCATCCCATTTTTGAAGTAATGAGCCGCGAAACCGAAAGGATTAAAGCTAATACGGCATACCGGTTCCTGCTGGTAACGGGACCGCTAACAGGCATATTTTTACTGTTCTTTATTTTCCAGCAAGGGGTGGCTAAACGTTTGCCAATTGCCCTTGTCGATCAGGATAATTCATCCTTGTCGATTAAAATTGGCCATGCGATTAACGCTTCTCCCGATGTGGAAATTGTTGCCGCTAACCCCGATATTTTTCTGGCGCAACAATGGCTGAAAAATGGGAAGGTTGATGCGGTTGTTGTATTGCCAAAAGCATTGGAAAAAAATGTATTTCAGGGAATTGAAGCTCCTGTTCCGGTATACATAAATGGCACCAATGTTACCGTTGCAGGCATTGTGCAACGCTCGGTTTTAACAACCCTTGGAACCTACTCGGCGGGTATTCAGCTAAAAAAACTGGCACTTGGTGGAGCAAATACCGAAGAAGCCATGGCAAGAGCCTTGCCGGTAACTATTCAAAAGCACGTTTTGTTTAATCCGTATTCTAACTATTCCTATTTTCTTAACTCGGCAATGCTTTATTTCATTCTGTTTCTATTTGCTTTTATGAGCTCGGTTTACACCTTTGGCAACGAGCTTAAGCGCGGAACCGGGAAGAGTTTGTTAACAGCCGGAAACAACAGCGTACGGCTGGCCATTGCAGGCAAACTGTTTCCTTATACTTTTATCTATTGTGGCTTTGCCATGTTTATTGCTTACCTTTTATATGTGATTGAAGGGACACCCTTAAATGGCAATTTCTTTGTTCTTTTTTGTGGTCAGTTAATAAGCATAATTGCCTACCAGTTACTGGGCTTACTAATTGTGGCACTCACAAAAAACCTGCGTTTGTCCTTATCAGTTGGCAGTGCCTATATTATGATGGGTATTACCTTTTCGGGTTTAACCTTCCCTATGGAAGGTATGTTGCCGTTGGTTAAACCTATTACGGCTATTTTCCCGTTTACCTGGTGGGAAAAACTCTTTATTTCGCAGTCGTTGCGCGGAGCACCGCTAAAAGAAGCCTTACCATACCTTTGCTATATGCTTTTGTTTATGCTGGTTGGAATGAGTTCTTTCAAGTTGTATAAAAGAGGCTTAAGTGATTCAAAATATTGGGGGAAACTATAAAAATGATAACTAACAAAAGTAAAAACCTGAACAGTTTCGAGTTGACGGCTATTCACTTCATCAAAGAATTAAAAGCCATTTTTGCTGATAGCGGAGCTGTGTTAATTCTAATCGGAGCCCTAATTATTTATCCATTGCTGTATTCGTTTGGGTATTTTAACGAGGTGCTAACCAACTTGCCGGTTGGTGTAGTTGATTTGGACCAAACGTCGGCCAGCCGGGCGTATACCCGAATGCTTGATGCTACTGAAAATGTAAGTGTAAATTGTAAGCCGCATAGTTTAAAACAAGCAGAGGAGCTTTTTATGACGAATAAAATTGATGGTGTATTGCTTATTCCCAAAGGTTTTCAGAAAGATATGCTGGCAACAAAACAAACCAACGTTGCCGTTTACGCCGATGGAAGCTACCTGTTAAAATACAAAACATTTTACACCGCAGCCTCAACTGTTAATGCTCTGTTTGGTGCGGGGATTGGCGTAAAACACTACCTGGCTGAAGGAAAATCGCTACGGCAGGCAAAAATTGCTGCAGGTCCTTTAAGCATTCAAACGCACACGCTTTACAATCCCTCAGGGGCTTACGGAAGTTTCATTATGCCGGGGCTAATAATTATTATCATTCAGCAAACATTGTTAATTGGCATTGGAATTATGGGAGGCACTTTCTCCGAATCTAAAGCATCGCCATTTCAGCTTAAAGCGGCAAAACGTTACCGCGAAATTATTCCCCTGGTTTTTGGGCGCGTTGGAGCTTACCTACTCATTTCATTGTTCAATATTTGTCTGGCTTTAATTATTATTCATCATTGGTTTAGTTATCCCGATAAAGGAAATTTTCTTGATGTACTTATGTTGCTTTTCCCTTTTCTGTTGGCCGTTATTTTTTTCGGAATTGGCCTGTCAACCCTTTTCAGGCACCGCGAATCGGCCATCGTTTTTATGATGTTTCTTTCGCCCATAGCATTGTTTTTAAGCGGAATCTCGTGGCCTGTTTCAGCTATGCCCGAATGGTTAGCCGGCTTGTCGAAAATCTTGCCTGGAACAACCGGCGTACCTGCTTATTTGCGCATACGTACAATGGGAGTAGGATTAATGGAAGTTAAAACAGAGGTGCTAAAACTTTACCTGCAGGCTGGCAGTTATGCTCTGTTAACCATTGGCTATTTTTTTGTGCGAATGTATGTTGACAGGCGAAATGTAAAGCCTGAAAATGAGTTTTGATATTTTTATTGATGGGAGAAACCGCATAGTTGCAGCGGTTTACCTGTTTTGTGCTGGTGTTTTAGTGGATGGTAAAAGCACAATTTGGTTCAAAAAAAAGCATTGATCGTTTGACCAAAGCTTTATTTTAATTCAAAATTACTTTCATTTTTAATTTCCTGGCATTCTTGTAATGCCTAATGGAATTATCAGAAACTGCTGAAGAAATAGCAACTTTAACTTTCCACACAGGCCCTGTTTCTTTTATTTCCAGTTTTCCGTTTCTAAAATTTTGTTTCATTTCTATATGGCTTTTTCACAATGTACGTTATTTTACAAAAATTATGCCGAAAAATAAATTTGAGATATCACCAAAACACTGTGAATAACAGTGGGTTACTTTGCTTAGTCGGCACTTTTAATGGTGTACCCCCGCTTTTCAATGCTTTTCTGTATCTCGTCAATTGACACTGCCGATGCATTGAATTTTACCACAGCTGAAGAATCTGCAAGGGTTACTTTAACCTCTGCAATGCCTTCCAGCTCGTTAATTCCTTTGGTTACTGAAGCCACACAGTTCTCGCAATGAAGGCCACCAATGTTAATTGTAGCTTCTGTAATTTCAGCAGCTTTTGTTTCATCAGCATTTTTTTTGGTGTTGGTGTTACAAGCTACAAATGCAAAAAGCACCAGCACATAAAATAGTTTTTTCATGGTTAATTGTTTTTGTTTATTTGATAACGGGAGCAAGTATTTGTTTATTTTCCTCACTTGCAGCTCCCATTACTGTTTTTACTTTATTGCCCATTAATTTCGAGAATAACCCCGAGTTTAACATCGAAACATAGGTTTTTCCATTGCGTTCGTAAACAGCTACGCGGCAGGGCATTAGTGCCGAAACAACCCGTTCTTCGTCGCTACTTAAAATTTTGTAGGCATGGTCGGGTTTACAAAGCGAAAAAACTTTAACAGGTTTCACATCAAAACCGTGCTTTTTCATTGTTGCCTGTAAATCGTATAAATGCGGCATGCTCCAGTCATTGTCTTTTACCGATTGCTCGATTTTAGCCACGGTCTCTTCGAAGCCATATTTACTCTCGTTTACAACAAACATTTGTTTAGGCAGTACAAGTACAATTATTATTACGGATAAGAGTATTCCTGTAATTAGTCCGGTTAAAAACATAGCTAATCCTTTCATTGTAAGTTTTTGTTAATTTACAAAAAAGGAACAATAAATAGGGAACTTTTGTTTGATAGAGATTTTTGATGGTATATTTTGCGTGTATTCATAAAAAAAGGAACCACTAAATAATGATTCCTTTCTCTTGTCAGCTGAATTATTAATACAATCCCTCGATGGATAAATAGCGTTCTCCGTGGTCGTAGGCAAAGGTTAAAATTCGCGAACCTTTTGGCAGTTCCTGAATTTTTTTTGCAACAGCCGCCAATGATGCTCCTGATGAAATCCCCACAAAAAGGCCTTCTTGTTGGGCTGCTTTCTGAGCATACTCAAAGGCTTCATCTTTCCCAATTTCTATAGTACCGTCCAATATTTCGGTATTCAAATTTTTAGGTATAAAACCTGCTCCAATACCTTGGATTCCATGCGGACCGGGGTCTTTGCCGCCAATAACCGGACTGGTGTCGGGCTCAACAGCAAAAACTTTTAAATCAGGAAATTTCTCTTTTAATATCTCGGCAACACCGGTAATGTGTCCTCCGGTACCCACTCCTGTAATCAGGTAGTCAAAACCTTCAGGAAAATCAGCAAGAATTTCCTTTGCGGTAAATTTGCGGTGTACTTCAACATTTGCAGGGTTGTTAAACTGCAAGGGAATCCACGAATTATCAAGCTCGGCAGCCAGTTCTTCTGCTTTGGCAATAGCGCCCTTCATTCCTTTTTCTTTTGGAGTAAGTTCAAGCTCGGCTCCCAGCGCTTTCAGTGCTCTTCTTCTTTCGAGCGACATTGACTCGGGCATCGTTAATATTAATCGATAACCTTTTACCGCTGCCACCAGGGCCAGGCCAATTCCTGTGTTTCCCGAAGTCGGCTCAATTATAATCGAACCTTCTTTTAAAATGCCTTTCTGCTCGGCATCTTCAATCATCGACAGGGCAATACGGTCTTTAATACTTCCGCCCGGATTGGTTTTCTCCACTTTTACCCATACTTCGTAATCTGCCGGATAAAGGCGGTTAATTTTTACGTGTGGCGTGTTGCCAATGGTTTCTAAAATGTTTTTTGCTTTCATTTTTCAAATTTTGAGTTATTTCGGTAATGTATTTTCAAATAAAAAGGCCCTTCCATTATGGAAAGGCCTTGTATAATTTCACCATTAAGTTCAACTTAAAATACTATAACACCTTTCCCATTTTGTTGGAAACAACAACACATCATCATATGGTAACAGGTGTTTTTCATAATCGTTGGCAATATATGTAATTTTAATTGATTCTAAATAATAAATATGAAAAAAATCATGTTTTTTGCTTTTTTGTTAAGAAGACTCAAGATTTACGATGCCCAAATTGCAACTAAAGGAATCGCCATTCCTTGCCTTCAATCTTGTGCTAACCTTTATATCTTAGCCATTTTATGAGCTCTTTAATATTTACTTTCTTTCCGTACATGAGCAGTCCGATGCGGTAAATTTTTGCAGCCGCCATTATGCATCCAATAGTTGTTAAAACCAATAATCCCATTGAAAGTAACAGCTCCCAAAGTGGTAAGTCGTACGGTACACGTGCCATCATGGCCACAGGCGAGGTAAACGGAATTATGGAGCACCAAAAGGCCAAGGCACCTTCGGGGTTTTTGGCAATTGGAAACAGCAACATTATTGAAAGGATTAGCGGGAAGGTTACCGGAAATACCATTTGCTGCGAGTCTTCGTCGTTATCAACAGCTGCGCCAACGGCTCCCAGTAATGCGCTGTACAGCAGGTAACCTGCAAGGAAATAAAAAACAAAAGAAAAGAGAATAAGCGGCAGGTTTAAATTGCCTATCATTTCCATCACTTCCATAACCTTGTTGGGTTCGGCAGCCTGAGTCATGGCCGGGTTCATCTGGCCTTGAGTTTCCATCAGGTTTTGCCCCATTTGTTGTGCCGATTCGGGTGTAAAAAAGCTTTGCACCACCACCAGGCCAATTCCGCCTAAGATAACCCAAATGGCCACCTGTGTTAGGCCAACCAGTGCGGTGCCAATAATTTTTCCGGCCATTAACTGGCTGGGTTTTACTGATGATATTATTACCTCGATAATGCGACTTTTCTTTTCTTCCATAACACTACGCATTACCATGGCTCCATACATAAACACAAAGAAATAAATGATAAGCCCCATGGCATAGCTGGCTATAAAGGCTACTATCGACGAGCTTTTTTTGGTTTCTCCCGATTCGGTAATTTTTAAGGTGCTCAGGTTAACCCATGTTTTTGTTTTGTCCAAACTTTCTTCCAGATTGGGTATGCCAGCTTCGCTAATTACTTTTTGCCGTTTATCGTTCTCGATAAATCGACTGAGTTTACGTTGTATTTGTTCGGTTAGCTCAAAAGGCAGCTGTTTTTCGGAGAACAGCTGGGCCAGGTTATTCGAGTAAATGTCTGATGGAATGTATAAAAGACCATAATACCCGCTGCCTTTCAGGTTTGTTTTCAGGCTCGAAAATTCTTCTTTGGGTACAAAATGGTATTTGGTTGTACCCTGGTCGGTAAATTCGCCCAGAAAAAGATTGGTGGCATCATAAACAGCAATGGTGCGTTCTTCGGTGTCGTCTTTTATCGAAAAATAAATAACCAAACCATATACCCCGGCTATTAAAAAGGGCATTAATATGGTTAATATGATAAAGGATTTCTTTTTAACCCTTTTCAGGTATTCTTGCTTTAATATCAGTAAAGTGTTATTCATAATGGCTTGTTTAGTTTTTGTTCGATTCTTCAACAGCTTTAATAAATACATCGTTCATGCTCGGAATAAGTTCTTCAAAAGACAGAACTTCGGCAACCGGCATTATAGCAGATAGCAGGTTGTTATTCGAATTCCCGTTGAGGTATTGCACTTTCAAAGTGTTTTCTTTTTCCGATTCGTTATGGCTGATAATATTGTAATCGGTACCTAACGCCAGGTCAACCTTATTAAAATCGCCCCGGTATTTTATATCAAAGGTGTTTGATTTGTACTTCATGCGGATTTCATCGGTTGGACCGTCTTCAATTTTTTTCGACTTATTAATCAGGGCGATATGGTCGCAAAGCTCTTCAACTGATCCCATATTGTGGGTAGAAAAAATAATGGTGGCACCTTCTTTTTTCAGGTTGAGAATTTCTTTTTTCAGCAGGTTGGCATTTATAGGGTCGAAACCGCTAAAGGGTTCGTCGAAAATAAGCAGCTTAGGTTGATGAACCACGGTGGTAATAAACTGCACTTTTTGTTGCATTCCTTTCGACAGTTCTTCTACTTTTTTGTTCCACCAGGGCATAATGTCGAATTTCTCGAACCACAATTTCAGGTTTTTTGTTGCATCGCGGTGCGACATACCTTTCAACTGTGCAAGATAGATGGCCTGTTCTCCAATTTTCATTTTTTTATACAAACCGCGTTCTTCGGGCAAATAGCCAATATGTGAAATGTCAGCACGGTTCATGCGTTTGCCTTTCAGAAAAATTTCACCACTATCGGGGGCGGTGATTTGGTTAATAATGCGGATTAGGGTGGTTTTGCCCGCGCCATTGGGGCCAAGCAAACCAAAAATACTTTGTTCTTTTACCGAAATGCTAACATCAGTTAAGGCCTGTGTGCTGGCAAAAACCTTGTTTACATTACGCGCTTCAAATAATTCCATATTGTTTTTATTGAATAGTAAGATTTAACTCCTGCAAATTACAGGTTTGGTTTTAAATATGCGTAAAGTAAATGCGAAAATACTTCCGGTGATAACGAATTTCGGCGAATGGTGATTTTTAGAGGACAAACTGTTCATGAAAGATTCTAACTCCAATGTTCTTAACAAATATAACAACGGAATACGCACAACTCTTTTCTTGATAGTTTGAGGTATTAAGTGATACTACACCGGGCAAGCAATTCTAAGAGGCTATAAACTTTTGGTTAAAAATGATGTTGAATACTTTCTTCCAGATAAGGATGATTTTTGGGGACTAAACTGGCTTTTGTAAGTGTTGTTCCCACCACCCACGTAAATAATCCGGCATAACCCAGGAAAGTACCAATTTCGAGCAAGCCAAATTTTGCCTCGTGTACAGTTGGAGGCCAGATTATGTAGTAAAGTTCGGTATATTGTCCCACAATAAGTATAAAAATTACGGGCAGCATAAAAAGTTTGCTTCGCGAGGTTTTGCGCGGCATTAAAACCAAAAACGGAATGGCCCAGTTAAGCACAATGTTTACAAAGAAAAGCACTTTGTAGGCACCATGCCAGCGGTGCACAAACCACCCTGTTTCTTCGGGGATGTTGCCATACCAGATAAGCATAAACTCGGCAAAATTAAAATAGCCCCAAACAATACTGGCCATAAATATGTAGCGGGTAAAATCGTGCAGGTGGCTACTGTTTAATTGCGGGAATTTACCTTGTTTTGACAAAAGTATTACGATTAATGCAATAATGGATGCTGCATGAAGCACTCCGGCCATAAAACTTTTTCCGGCAAACAGGGTGCTAAACCAATGCGGCTCGAGCGACATTAACATATCAACCGAAAACAAGCTAAACGAAAGAGCCAGTACAAAAATCAGGATCTTGGAGTACAATTCGGATTTCCGGAAGTAAAGCATGCCGCCTACTTCATCTTCTTTTAGCGAAAACTTTCGCAATACTTTGGTTAAAATAATCCAGGCTGCAAAAAATACCACTACGCGCACAAAAAAGAACGGAATATTAAGGTATGGCGATTTGTGTTGCAGAATGCGGTCGTGTTGAACCACTTCGTGGTGGGTCCATTCAAAAACCGAATGCATGCCAAAATAAAGGATCAGAAAAAAAACTGCAGCAAACGGCAGATAGGCTACCATAGCTTCGGGCACGCGTTTAAACAGGGCCGACCAGCCCGACTGGGTAATGTACTGGATGGCTCCAAAAAAGGCGGCTCCAATAGCCAGCGAAACAAAATAGTAATTGTTTAACAGGTAGTTTGCCCAGGTTCGTTCTGCATCAAAAACAAAACCAAGCGCATATGATATTACGCCTATGCCCATTAAAACATAAGTGGCCATTTTAAATCGGTTTGAAAGTACTAAACGGTCTTCCATATCTGTTCCTTTTTGTTCTTTTTCAGTTCTTTATCGCATTACTTTTGTAAAACCTCTTTCACGTACATGGCAATCTTCCAGCGGTCTTCGGGGCGAATCATCGATCCGTGTTCGGCCATAATACCATGGCCTACGGTTATTACATGATAAATATCGCCTTCGGGGCTGGCAAGCATTTTCTCGCTTAACAAGCTGGCCGGTGGGTAAGTGTATTTCTTATTAACATACAACGGACCTTGTCCATCGCCGGTATCGCCATGGCATTGCATGCAGTAAACTCCATACATTTTTTCACCACGCTGAAGGTTTGTTTTATTGTTTTCCAGTTCGTTAACCAGTGTTGCAGCAGCCAGTACTCTGTCTTCATCTGTTTTTTCGTAAGCGTAAGGCACCATGCCACGCGGAATTGTTCCCGGCACAGGTGGTTGCATCGTTTTTCCATCAGCAAAATTCGGGTTAGCAGTGTAACTCTCGTAGGCGGGTGAAGTTACCATGTCCTCAAAATACTGCCACCCGGTAGTACGGCGGTTGTAGTCGCAGGCACTTAGCAAAACAAAAGCCACAATCAGCAATGAAAAAGTAAAACTCTGCAAAAAGCTTCTTCCTTTTATGTTCTTTTTACTGTTCATATTTTTAGTCTGAAATCTTGTTTTCAATTTTACCATGTTCCGTCAGAATAGTTTTTACCAATTCGCTGTTTTTTACAATATCAGCTTCATCAAAAACCATTACAAACTTGTCATCTGTTGCACGTTCATGAAAGATTTTGGCCTTCTTGCCCGGAAATATATTGGCACGTGCCGAAAAGGTAAACAAGGTTAGTAAGGTGATAGAAAGAATGGTGGCCACAATGGTAACTACAATAAACGAGGGAAATGCGTTAAAAGGTTTTCCTCCGTAGTGCAAAGGCCAGCTGTACACCGCGGCATAGGTTAAAAAGCCCAGAATGCCAATTGCTGCAAACAGTCCGAAAAAGAAAGCAGCATGTGTAATACGTGTTTTTATTGGCATTCCTTCCAGTATTTCGTGCACCGGATAAGGCGTATACACCTCAACCGGAGTTAAGCCTTTGTTTTTTAGCTTTTCAAAGGCATCAACCAGCGTTGCCTCATCATTAAATACACCCAACATATATTTTTTACTCATGAGATTTAGCTTTTAGTTGTCCGTTATTAGGTTTGTCGAATTTTGCCACACTTTTTAATTCCGAAATAGCAATCATTGGGATATAGCGGAAGAACAACAGTACGCCGGCAATGAACATGCCCAGGGTACCAACAAAGAATCCGATTTCAACCCACGAGGGCGAGTAATTGGCCCATGCAGCGGGCAGATAATCGCGGCTTAGGGTGGTAACAACAATGTTAAATCGCTCGTACCACATTCCAATATTTATAATTATGGAGATGATAAAAACAATCCACATGCGTTTGCGAACGGCTTTAAACCAAAACAGTTGAGGAATTACAGCGTTGGCTGTAAACATGGCCCAAAACTGAAAGGCGTAGTCGCCAAACAAGCGATTTTTAAAGAACATATAGTTCTCGTAATCCGAAGCGGAGTACCAGGCAATAAAAATCTCGGTCATGTAGGCTGTACCCATAATCAGCGAGATAAATATAAGGATGCGGCAAACGGCATCCACATGTCGGTCGGTAATAAAATCGTTCATTTTATACAGTCCACGCATGGTAATAACGAGGGTAAGTACCATGGCAAAACCCGAAAAAATAGCCCCAATTACAAAGTAAGGCGGGAAAATAGTGGTATGCCATCCGGCTTGTACCGAAACGGCAAAGTCGGTAGAAACAATTGAATGTACCGAAACAACCAGCACTGCAGCAATACCTCCAAGCACAAAACTAAGTCCTTCAAAACGTAGCCATTCGCGGCTCGATCCGGTCCATCCGAATGCAAAAAAACCGTACACTGCTTTTTTTATTTTGGATTTGGCCGTATCGCGCACGGTAGCAAAATCGGGTACCATACCAAAATACCAGAAACTGGCCGAAATAAGCAGGTAGGCAGAAATTGCCACAAAGTCCCAGAACAGGGGCGAGTTAAAGTTTACCCACAACGGACCACGCGTATTCGGATACGGGAAAATATAGAAAAATAACCACGGACGCCCCATGTGCAACAAGGGAAAGAGACTGGCGCAAAATACAGCTACAACAGTCATTGCTTCTGCGGCACGGTTAATAGCTGTTCTCCATTTCTGCCTTAAAATAAGCAGGAATATGGAAAATGCGGTTCCGGCATGGCCAATTCCTATCCACCAAACAAAGTTGATGATGGCCCAGCCCCAGGCAACAGAGTTGTTTACTCCCCAGGTGCCAATACCGGTTGAAATGGTAACGTATTTACAATACAAGCCAAAACCAAACATGCCCAAACTTACCAGCATGGCCGCATACCACCACAAAGGTGTTTTGTCGTGTATCGGAGCGAGTATCTCCTTCGATATCTGGCTGTACGACTTGTCGCCATCAATAAGTTTTCCTCTAACGGCTGAATTATACATAGGCGTTTATGCTTTTTTGTTTCTTACTTTGGTTAAATAACCTACCGATGGCAGGGTGTGCAGTTCTTCAAGTAAATGATAATTGCGTTCGTTTTTAAACAGCTTGTTTATTTTGCCGTTCGGATCGTTCAGGTCGCCAAAAACCAGTGCATCAGCCGGGCACGACTGTACACATGCAGGTTGAATCTCTCCGTCCTGCAGTTTTCTACCGGCAACTTTGGCTTCTGCCTTTTTCTCCTGGATGCGTTGTACACAGAACGAGCATTTTTCAACCACACCACGCGAACGAACAGTAACATCGGGGTTCAATACCATGCGTCCCAGGTCGCTGTTTGAGGCATAGTCAAATGCATCGTTATTTACGTACTGAAACCAGTTAAACCTCCGCACTTTGTATGGGCAGTTGTTTACACAATATTTGGTTCCTACACAGCGGTTGTAGGCCATTTGGTTTAGTCCTTCATCACTGTGTGGTGTTGCCGATACCGGACAAACATTTTCGCAGGGTGCATTGTCGCAGTGCTGGCACATAACGGGTTGATGATACACATCGGGGTTTTCTGCATCATTCGAGAAATAACGGTCAACACGAATCCAATGCATAATCCGACGGTTGCGCACTTGTTCTTTTCCGATCACCTGCACATTGTTTTCGGCCTGGCACGAAATGGAACAGTTTCCACAGCCAATGCAACTCGAAAGATCTACAGCCATTGCCCAGTGGTGCCCTTTAAATTCCTGCTCGGGATAGAGCGAAACGTGGTGTTTTTTGTGTACTTCGCGAATTTCGTTCCCCGAGGCAGGGTCGAGTTGCCATTTATCGAAATTGGTTTCGCGCACAATTGGCCGCCCCTCCATTGAGTGGTGTGTTTGAGACAAAGCCAATTCGTATGTCTTTTCAGTAGCTTGAACATCGGCTCCGCTTAGCCAAAATTGTTTGCCGCCGTTTTTAATTGGTGTGAGTGCGAACATATTTTTACCCACTCCATCGCCTACTTTTCCGGCAATTTGGCGGCCATAACCCAAGGCCACCGAAATGGTTCCGGGAGCTTGTCCGGGCTGAACAAAAACAGGCATTTCCAACCCGTTTATAGTAATCACCGATTCGTTCTGAACGCCATTCTCTTCGGCCCATTTTACCGGAACTGCGGCAAAATTATCCCAGCTGATCTTCGCAACGGGATCAGGCAATTCCTGTAACCACGGATTGTTGGCAGCAGTTCCGTCTTTCAATGCCACACTTTGGTAGAAAACAATCTCCCATCCTTGAGATTCAGCTCCGCCAAGTTGTAAGGCATTTTCTAATCCATTTTCACTGTAAACAGGTGCTTCTGCAATTGTCGCTGTTTCGAATACACCTTTTTGCAAGGCATCGTTCCAGAATAATCTTGAATCGGAATATTTTGATTGCAAACCAGTGTAGTTTTCTTCCCAGTTGGCTTTTACATATTCGTAATAATTGGGCGCCTCATTTCCTGCCCATTTCAGCAGACTTTCCTGTGCCTGACGGCTATCAAAAAGTTTTGATATGGCAGGCTGTGCCAGGCTGTACGAACCTGTTTTAACTTCTGCATCGTTCCAGGCCTCAAGGTAGTGTGGAGCGGGGCACACCCAATGGCAGGCTGCTGTTGTTTCGTCTTTTCTGTCGGCAAACGATACCGAGAGTTCTGCACCTTGAATCAACGCTTTTATTTCTTCTCCTTTCGGGTGGTTGTATACCGGATTAACCCCCCAACAGAGCAAACCTGCAACTTCTTTACTTTTTAACCCGCCAAGCAGCTGTTCAAAATCGGCATCAATTGCCTGGTGGCTTAGCAGGGGTTTATCCCATAAAATTGTAGATCCGTAGTTGCCTAAAAGATTGTTTATGGCATTTACTATCAGTTGAGTATCAGTGTCGTTAGTGCCTGAAATTACAAGTGATTGCCCTTCGTTAGCCAGTAAGTCTTCAGCTAATCCTGCTACATCAACCGGGCTTCCGGGGGCAGCAATGGTTACTGTTCCTTTAGCCTGTAAAAGCTGATAATAAAGGGCTGTTAATAGTGTCTTTTCTTCCGATGGTTTTATGGGTACGCGCACATCGGCATTCGAACCGGTAAGTGTCATTCCTGCTTCAAACTGGTAATGACGGCTCATTTCATCGCCCTGGTCGAGCACCCGTCTTCCGGCGGCATAGGCTTTGGTATATTCGGTTGACGATAGCCAGGTACCCAAAAAATCGGCGCCAAAGCTGGCAATTACCTTCGCCCGTTCAAATCGGTAATCAGGAATTAAGGCTGTTCCAAAACTTTGTTGGTTGGCCTGCAACATTCCACTGGCCGAAACGGCATCGTATTTTACCCACTCCACATTGGGGAATTTTTCCTGAAAGTTTGCGATTACTTTTTTGGTTGATGGAGAAATTAGGGTTGATGTCAGCAGTACAACTTTTTTGCCGTCGGCATTTAGTTGGCTTAATTTTTTCGATATGTAACTGTCGGCTTCTGCCCAATTGGTGGCTTCACCTCGTTTTAATGGGGTTTTAAAACGGGCATCATCGTATAAATCGAGCACTGAGGCTTGTACACGTGCCGAGGTTCCTTTTTGCGATATGGGTGAAAGGTCGTTGCCTTCAATTTTTATTGGGCGGCCATCGCGCACTTTTACCAAAACGCTGCAATATTCGTTGGCCTCAAAATAGGTAGAGGCATAATAGTTGGCCATTCCCGGCGAAACTTCTTCGGGTTTAACCAGGTAGGGAATGGCTTTATCAACCGGGCGTTTGCAGCTTGCAACAACCGCAGCTGCAGCAACACTGAATCCGAAGGTTTTTAGAAAATCGCGACGCGATGCGCCGGAGGCTTTTTTTAACACGGCACGTTTAGCATCCAGTTCCAGTTTAATTTCATTCTTTTTAAACTCTGCCGGATTGTTTAACTCCTCTAAACTTCTCCAATATTTTGTCATAGTTTATTTGATTCTGCTTAAAACTTGATCTATTAATAATGACAACGCATACAGTCGTTTGCGCCAATGTCTGCTGCTTTTACCGAGTCGATAGCACCCGATTTCAGGTCTTCGTGTAATTGCACATAATGCTCGTAGTAACCGTTGTTGCCAAAGTCTACTTCGGTATCGCGATGACAGTTTACACACCAACCCATAGAGAGGTCGCTGTGTTGCTCCATAATATCCATTTCTTCAACTGGTCCGTGGCATTGCATACAGTCAAGTTTTCCCGAGCCAACATGTACCGCGTGGTTAAAATAAACATGGTCGGGCAGGTTGTGTATGCGTTTCCATTCAATGGGTTTCCCATTTTCGGCAGCGTCAACCACTTTTGCTATTTCAAATTTTCCGCTGTTTGTTCCTTCCCTGATAAGTACATGGCAGTTCATGCATAAATTGGTTGCCGGAATGCCAGCCGATTTGCTGTGCTCTGCAGTAGTATGGCAATACAGGCAGTCTATCCCGTTGTCGCCGGCATGTACTTTGTGCGAGAATTTTATGGGTTGATCCGGAGCATAATTTTCCTGACGACCCAGACGAATCGCATCGGTAACAATCATTTTTACCTGCCAGCCAAATGCCCCGAGTAGCAAAATCAGTGGAATGAATTTAAGTTTTATTTTTCGGATGAAAATAAGCTCAACAATGGCCCAGGTAATTATTAAACCCAAAAACAAGAACAGAATAAGGTTGTAGTAGGTTGGTTTGGGTGTTGGCACACCGGTATGTACCAAATCGTCGAGGTAAATTTTTACCGTTCGCAAGTCCTCCTCGCTAATATTGAAACTTGTGTGTGAAGCTTCCATTTTAACTCCTACCGGATTTAGAACGGTGGACTGAAAACTTTCAAAATCTTTGTCGACATATTTTAAGGCAATATCCATGGCAGATGGATTCCAGTTTAAGGTGTCGACCTGTTTTAAATTATGACAACTAACACAAGAGGCGTTAGCACGCTCGAAAGGCAGCAAACCTTTAAAAAAACGTTCGCCACGTTTTATGTCTTCATGCGAATGCCCGTCGGAAATGACTGATTCAAGCCCATCGGCATAAGTGTTAATTGACAGTGAAAAACATGTAACAAAAGCGAGCAGGGAAACGAAAAACGGTATCTTTTTTACTGAGTTTCTCCTAAAGAAGTGTTCTCTCATTCTGTTAAGTTTAGTATTATAACAAAGGCCTTTTTATCGGATTTAACCTATTAACAATAAAAAGACCTTAAAGTTTTGTGAGAATTGACTTTTTTACGTTAAACAGAAAAGAATGTTCGGTAAATGCGATAGTTAAGATTTATGAAAATATAAATTCGATTTTAATTATTTATGAGAGAAGAAGATTTGAGCGTTAAGCCTTTTCTTTTTCAAGGTGTTCAGTTATTTTTTTTACCAGTTTCATATTCTCAAAAAATTCCTTGGCAATAACCCGAAGAATGGTGTAAACCGGAATAGCCAGAATCATCCCAATAATGCCTGCCAGGCTTCCGGCAGCCATAATCACCAGGAATATTTCGAGGGGGTGGGCTTTTACACTGCTGGAATAGATGAGCGGTTGAAAAAGTACATTGTCTATGATTTGCACCGATAGAAAAACCAGGGTCATCCAGCCCAGAATTGGCAGTACCTCGTTGCTAAAGTCGAGATGAATATGTAATGCGGCCCCAATAAGTAAGCCCAAAGCGGCTCCCATCCACGGGCCAAGGTAAGGTATTACGTTAAACATGCCGCAAAACAGGCCAATTACCACGGCATGGTTAAACTCTATTCCCGTAATGGTAAGGCCTATGGTAACGAGCAGCATAACCATAAATACTTCAAATAGAAGTCCGATAAAATACCGCCGCAACAAATACGAAATTGAATCCAGAATGTGGGCAACCTTTTTTTCGAGGTGAGTAGGTACCAGAAGGATGATAAAAGTGCGGAACATGGTTTCGTCTTTCAGAAAGAAAAAAGTGATGAATGAAACCGAAAAGAAGCCGATTAAAAGTTCGCCAATTGTTCCTGCCACAAGCCCAAACCAGTTGGAAACCTGTGAAAAATCGATTTGAGCACCAAGGCTTTCGGTAACAATATCGAGGAAATTTTTTGATTCGATGGCAACAGCATCTTTACTAAAAACGTGCATCAGGTTAAGCAAAGGCTCTTCAATAGAATCAAGCACCAGTGTAAAATCAATACGAGCCAGGGTTTCTACTTCGCTGATTAGCAAGGGAATCATAAAACGAAAAAACGAAATAAAAACAATCCATAAGCTTAGCAGCGTTATAAACGCTGCCAGGCCTTTTGGCATTTTCAGTCGTTTGTATTTTAGTTTAATCAACCAACGGATTAAAGGACGGCCTATAAACGAAAGTACTACCGAAATAAGAATATAGCTTACGATGGCGCTAAAGTACCACAGTAAAAAAATGATAAAGAGTAGTCCGGCTATAAAGAGTGTGTTGCGTGCCCAGCCTTTTAGTTGAATCATGATAACAATTGATTTTAAACAAAAATAGCTTTAAATTACCCGAACTCAAAAGTGTTATTGAATTGAATTCAGACTAAGAATCCTAAATTTATTTTTTTTGCCATTTAACCAGTATTCGCATGGGTGAATTGTGTATAAGGTTAAAAAACCTGTCGGCTATTTTCCAGCAACGAAACCCGAAAAAGCGAAAAAACAGGTGCATTCGCAGGTGGATGGGAATTTTATTGGCAAATGTGATGTAATTGCACGATTGTAAATCCTCTCCGGCATACATGGTGCTGAGGATTTTCTCGTCGAACGAGTGAATGTGTGCGTGGAGCGGAGTTAGTTTGTTACAGTGTACACACAGCGAGTATCTGATTTTCTCTTTGTAAGGTGTGGTAACAATCAGTGTGCCGCCGGGTTTTAGTGCCCGCATCAGGTTTTCAACAAATATTTTCGGATCAACAACATGCTCAATAATTTCTGAAGCAATTATGTAGTCGAAACTATTTTCATTGAAAGGTAAGGAAAATACATCGGCAACAATTGCCGAGTGATTTTTAAACGGATATAATTTTAGTGCCTCTGTGGTGTTTTTCAAGGAGATATCCATTGAAATTACCTCATAGTTTTTAGGACACAAATGTTGCGCAACCCACGCCCGGCCGCAACCTACATCGAGTACCTTGCCTGTTGTGTTTGTAAATTGCGAAAAAATCTGTTCTCTTACCCTGCGCTCGATGTGTTCTGTCCCCGGGTCACGTTCCTGAAAATAGTCGTGTTCAATGCCGTCTTTCTGGTAATGATCGATGTAGTTAAAAACCGAACTTTGCTTTGAGTGAATTTCTGAATCGGCCATTTCTTTAGCTGCGTGGTTGGGAAGCATAACTAAAACACCGTTTTTTACCTCGTAATTTGCCCCGCATTTTTTACAATTCAGTTGGCTCTTGCCTTCAGCCGAAGTTAATGGAATGGCTCCGCAATTGGTACAATGTACTATTTCAGAAAGTGTTCTATTTATCATGTTAATGTTTGTCTTTTTATTTAAAGCACGGTTAAAAGTACACCAGCACAAAAGCCAGTAAAGTAAGTAGCGAATAAACAGCCCATATTGGTATTGGAATATATTCGCGGGCGGCAATGTTTAGCACTGTTTTATTATAAATTACCCAAATAATTTTTTGTACGCTGTAAGCAATACATGTGGCAAAAGCTACTCCTTCAATTCCCCAGTATTCGATAAAAATTACGCTTAAAACAATATTTAGCAGTAATTCTGCCATTGAGGCATACATTACAATTTTTGTCTTCTTTAATCCAATTAGTAAGGTGTGTGGAAAAACAAGACGGCTGATTATCAGTAGTAAATAAATATTGAAAATTGCTGCGCTGTCAACAAAATCCGCGTTAAAAACTATTGGATAAAGCCATTCACTAATAAGAATGAACAAAATGCTTACCGGGAAAAGAAAATGTGCTAATCGCGCAGATTTTGCACGTAAGACTTTTAACGATTCTTGCACTTTTTCTTTTGAAGAGAATTCGGGAATCAAGGCGGTGTTCATTGCGTTGGCCATTAACACCACCAACGGAAACTCTTTGGCACCGTAGCGAAAAATGGCAAAAGTGGAGGTGTCGAATTTATTAAGTACCAAAAACCCATCAATATACTGCGCTGATGCTCCAAGTAAGCTGCTTGCTACCAGTGGCATTGCTAACGAAATATGTTCTTTTAAAAAATCTACAGAGAATAAAAACCGGGCATATTTGTTTAATAAAACCCAAAGCCAGCCGTAACGTACTGCCGAAATCAGTACCAAACCAACAATACTGTATTTCATATCCCATCCTAAAAAGGCCGGACCGGCAACAAACGCAAATTGCACCAAAAAAGTGATTAGCCCGTACCAAATAATCCGGTGAGCTTTGTTCTTTAATAAATAGATATATTCAAGCAGAAAAGCCGGACTGCTGAGAAAAATGTACAGAAGTAGCAGGCGAAAATAGGGTAGGCTAGAATACAAAAAATGAAAAGAAGTCAGAACGATTATCACGCCTATACTCAGCAGACTTATGAGAGCAAATACATTAAATAATTCAGCTGATTTTTGATCTTTATTTTTAAACGTATTATTGTTTTTGAACAAGGGCAAAAACGACTGAATTATGGCGTTAATCCAAAAAGAACAGGCCAATGCAGCAACAAAAAGGAAATATTCGTAATTCCCAATAGCTTCGGTGCCAATACTAGTTTTTGTAAATACAATACTAATAAGCAGCAATGTTGCAAATCTCAGAATCTGAAAAAACTGAAGGCCGGAAATATTGTTTATGTTTGTTCTTAGCTGCAATTTATTGTAAGGCTTGCACAAAAATAAACTTTTAACGGTATAAATGCATTTATTTTATTTTTGCTTAAATTTTGAAAATGGATTTTATTCTTGACAACCAGGAAACAGAGAAGCAATTTCAACAATTGTTAAAAACTACACGATTAAGGCAAAGTGGTGAAGTTGCAGAGGCAATGAACAAACGCGGTATTTCGTATAAATTGAACTGGGGAGTGTCGTTGCTCGATTTACGCGAGATAGCACAAAATTACGAGGCAAATCATTTGCTGGCGTTAAAGCTGTGGAATAAGCAATGGCGCGAAACAATGATATTGGCAACACTGCTCGACGAGCCTGCCGAAGTTACCGAAGAGCAAATGGATTTCTGGACAAAAAGTTTCGAGAATACCGAAATTGCCGAACAAGCCTCAACCAATTTGTGGGTGAAAAGTAAGTTTGCCTTTGTAAAAGCACTGGAGTGGTGCCGCGGCAAAAAACACCTGGTGCGCTTTTCAGGAGTTCACCTTATTGGGCGACTTGCAATTACTGACAAAAAGGCCATCGACGAAATGTTTGAACCTTTCTTCGAAGAGTTGTTAACACTGGCAAAAGACAAAAAATTATATACGCCTATTTACCGTGCCATAATCGGAATGGGGTGTCGTTCAAAAGTGCTAAATGAACAATGCATTGAACTGTCGAAAAATTTTCAGTTAAGCGACTCCGAAATTGCAGTTAAACTTGGCGAAGAACTCTTTGAAGAGTTAAGCAGCGAATATGTTCAGGAACGTTTTAACCTTTAGTGAGAAGGAACTACTGAAAAGCTGTCAGGTAAAAACTTCGTGGCAGACTGTTTGTTATAGTGGCTGCTGAAAACGATAATGTTTTAATTAAAGAAACGAAAAATTAAGAATGATGAATATTACAAAATCTTCAAATCCTGTTTTAAAAGAGAATGTATTTAGCAGGAATTATACGGCACAGTCGGATGTAATGACTGTAAATGGCACCATAAATAAAACAGCATTAATGTTGCTGTTGGTAATTGCCGGTGCCGTTTTTACCTGGAACAAATTTTTTGATGCAGTTGCAAGTAATCCTGAAGCAGGAATTGCAGCAGTTGCACCCTGGCTGGCCATTGGCGGAATCGGCGGCTTTATAACAGTTTTGGTAACTGTTTTTCGCCCGCAAAGTTCGGGTATTTCAGCTCCGGTTTATGCGGTTTTCGAAGGATTGTTTCTGGGGGGAATTTCTGCCTTATTCGAGAGCATGTATCCTCAGCAAGGAATAGTGTTGAGAGCAGTAATGCTAACGCTGGCCGTTTTTATGGTAATGCTGTTTTTATACCGTTCGGGAATTATTAAAGTAACCCAAAAATTTATGATGGGTGTGGTTGCAGCTACCGCAGGAATTGCCGTTGTTTACCTGGTAAGCTTTATTGGTGGAATGTTTGGGATGGATACCTCTTTTTTACACGGTAACAGCAATTTGAGTATTGGAATTAGTTTAGTTGTTGTGGCCATTGCTGCTTTAAACCTGGTGCTCGATTTTTCATTTATCGAAAAAGCATCGGCACAGGGTGCTCCAAAATACATGGAGTGGTACGGGGCTTTCGGGTTAATGGTAACGCTTATTTGGTTATACCTCGAAATACTGCGCTTATTGTCGAAAATCGCCAGCCGCGATTAATACAATAAATAAAATACCGAAAAGGACTTGTTGGAACAGCCGACAGGTCCTTTTTTATTTTTAGACTGTAAGTATTAATTTTGGCCTTTATGCAACCCAAAATCAACATTGATTACCCAATTGGTTCAGGTTTCCGGGGAAAAGGAATGGAATCGGCCATTTTTTATCACCTTAAAAAGTAGTGTTATGAAAGTAGTGGTATAATCATGTCAAGATGAGTTGGGTAGGCGATTTTGATCCGAAGATGAATGCCCTGTTTAAATCGTTCGGAGCCAGACGAACACAAACGCATTGCACTTTGCGCGATTTATTTAACCCGTAGAAAGAATTTGAAAGGGTACCGATTATTGAATAAAAATGGTATTTAGTGTTGATTTTTAAACTAATATTGCCACAAAAATCAGAAAATGCAGTTACTAGAAGTCGTTGACAAGCGGACAAAAAAACAGTTTCACCAGGTGCCCCATATTATTTACAAGAATGATTCGAACTGGGTGGCTCCGTTGCAGGGAATGGTTGAGGGGATTTTTGATCCGAATAAAAACAAAACCTTTAGGAATGGTAAAGCTATTCGTTGGGTACTGCTTAACGAAAAAGGTGAGCTTATAGGCCGCATAGCTGCATTTATAAATTTTAATCTGGCAAAAACCTACGAGCAACCAACCGGAGGCTGTGGTTTTTTTGAGTGTATTGACAACCAGGAAGCAGCTAACCTGCTTTTTAATGCAGCTGCCAATTGGAATAAAGAAAACGGTATGGAAGCCATGGATGGTCCCATAAATTTTGGCGAAAATTACGTAAACTGGGGACTGTTGGTTGACGGTTTTATGCCACAGGGATTTGGCATGCCATACAATCCTAAATATTACGAGAAACTTTTTCGGGAATTTGGTTTTGATGTTTATTTCGAGCAGTATTGTTACCACCTTGATTATACGGTGCCTTTTCCCGAACGCTTTTGGAAAATTGCAGGCTGGGTGGCCAAAAAGCCGCAGTACCAGTTTAAACATTTCGATTTTAAACAGGCCGATAAATTTGTAAAAGACTTCTGCGATATTTACGATGCCGCCTGGTCTTTTCATGAGCACTATAAACCACTTGACCCGGATGATTTACATGATTTCCTTACCGAATCAAAAGCCATTCTTGACCCGGAAATGATTTGGTATGCCTATGCCGACGAAAAACCAATTGCCATGTTTGTAATGATTCCCGATATCAATCAGCTGTTGGCAAAGCTTAACGGGAAGTTGAATTTGCCGGGGATTCTGAAGTTTTTATACTATAAAAAGAAAAAAGTAATCAATCGTACCCGGATTTTTCTGATGGGGGTTGATCCAAAATTCCAGCGTTCTGGAATTGAGTCAGGAATCTTCTGGCATCAGGAGCAAATAATGAAAAAGAAATCGCATCGCCACTACACCGAGGTTGAACTCTCGTGGGCAGGCGATTTTAATCCGAAAATAATTGCTATTTACGAAGCTACAGGCGCAAAAAGAGCCAAAACCCATTATACCATGCGGTATATGTTCGACAGGAGCAAACCGGTAACCAAAGCTCCACTTATAAGCTAGATTAACAACTTGTTTACGAAGCAAATAAATAGTATAACTTTTTGGAAAGTTACAAACAATATATATCTTTGCAGGCCGAAAATTAGAATTGAATTATAAATTTACGAATGGATTGCATAAGGGAAATGTAACCATTCCCAGAAAAAATAAAGCAAAATGAAAAAAGACATTCATCCAAAGGAGTACAGATTGGTAGCTTTTAAAGACATGTCGAACGGTCATACTTTTATTACCCGCTCTACTGTTGATACCAAAGAAACAGAAACTATCGACGGAGTTGAATACCCGGTTTATAAACTGGAAATTTCTAATACTTCGCATCCATTTTACACAGGTAAAACCAAACTTGTGGATACTGCCGGACGTGTTGACAAATTCATGAGCCGTTACGGAAAACACATGGAGAACAGAAAGAAATAACTTTCATAAAGAAATAGAAGAAAAGCATTCGTCAGTTTGATGAATGCTTTTTTTTTATCTGAAAAATATCTGCGCAGGCAGGAACTGACGATTTTAATGCAATTTTGTCGGTATTTTAGTTTTGTATAGGTAAACATGCCCGAAATAATTACAATCTGGAGAAATGGCATGGCTATTGTTTTTATGCAAGTCGTTTAAAACAAGGCATTGTTTTGCCTGAACCGATCTGTTTAACGACAGATTGTCATCATATAAAAAGAATCATGGGGAAATATAAAAATACAGCGTTGCATACAATGTTTGGATCGGGAATGATGGATGATGAATCGGATTTTCTTCCAATAATTGCTGATGGAGACGACAAGGAACTTAAAAATACGGAGGTACCTTCGGTGTTGCCCATTTTGCCATTGCGTAATACCGTATTGTTTCCGGGGGTAGTACTGCCAATCACAGTTGGGCGCGAACGTTCGTTAAAATTAATACGCGATGTTAATCGTGGCAGTAAATTGCTGGGAACGGTAGCACAGAAAGATTATACCGTAGACCGGCCCGAAACAGCCGATTTGTATGATATTGGTACCGTTGCAGAAATAATGAAAGTGCTTGAAATGCCCGATGGCTCAACCTCTGTGATTATTCAGGGGAAAAGGCGTTTTAAAGTAAATGAATTTGTTGCCGAAGATCCCTATTTTAAGGCATCAGTTGAACCTTTGAATGATTTAAGCTCGGAGGATGATAACGAGTTTAATGCCATTGTAGGTTCTCTAAAAGACTTGTCGATAAAGGTTGCACAGTTCTCGGCAAATGTGCCCCCCGAAGCTACTTTTGCCGTTAAAAATATCGAAAACTCTACCTTTCTTATCAACTTTATTTGTTCCAATACCGATATTAATGTCGACGATAAACAAAAGCTGCTCGAAATAGGAGTGCTTAAAGACAGGGGAATACAGGCCATTAGCTTTTTGGTAAAAGAGGTACAAATGTTGGAGCTGAAACAGGATATCCAGAAAAAGGTTAAAACCGACATGGATAAGCAGCAGCGCGAGTTCATGCTAAACCAGCAAATGAAAACCATTCAGGATGAGCTCGGTGGCAATCCGGTGGAGCAGGAAATTAATAACCTGAAGGAACGTGCAAAAGACAAAAAATGGACGAAAGAGGTGGATGAGTTTTTTCATCGCGAGGTGGAAAAGCTGGCACGTTTGAATCCGGCCGCAGGTGAATATTCAGTACAGTTTACTTTTTGCCAAACCCTGCTCGATTTACCCTGGAATGAATATACCGAAGATAATTTTGATTTAAAGCATGCCAGTAAAGTACTTGACGAAGACCACTACGGCCTTGAAAAAGTAAAGGAACGGATGCTGGAACACTTGGCAGTGTTAAAACTGAAAAACGATATGAAATCGCCCATCCTTTGCTTGTATGGCCCTCCGGGAGTTGGAAAAACATCGTTGGGGAAATCAGTAGCGCGGGCACTTGGGCGTAAATATGCACGTATGAGTTTAGGCGGTTTACACGATGAATCAGAAATTCGCGGCCACCGGAAAACCTACATCGGAGCCATGCCCGGACGAATAATTCAGAATATTAAAAAAGCCAAATCATCGAATCCCGTGTTTATTTTGGATGAGATTGATAAAGTTTCGAAACATTTTCATGGCGACCCGGCTTCAGCTTTGCTTGAGGTGCTTGATCCGGAACAAAATGGCGAGTTTCATGACAATTATATTGAACAGGATTACGACCTGTCGAAAGTAATGTTTATTGCAACTGCCAATTCCTTGAGCACCATTGCACCGCCGTTGCGCGACCGTTTGGAACTAATTGAAGTGAGTGGTTACCTGGTTGAAGAAAAAATTGAGATTGCCAAACGACATCTTATCCCGAAGCAGCTGGAAAACCACGGATTAAAGAAAGCAGACCTTACATTTCCGAAAGATATTATTGAATTGATAATTGATGGCTATACACGCGAAAGTGGGGTGAGGGAACTGGATAAAAAGCTGGCCAAGGTGGTTCGCAGGATTGCCAAAAAAATTGCTTTTGAGGAATCGTACAATAAAAAGCTTACCAAGGCTGATGTTCGCGAATACCTTGGAGTAATCGAATATTCGAAAGAAAAATACCAGGGCAACGATTTTGCTGGTGTGGTAACCGGGCTGGCCTGGACTGCAGTGGGCGGCGAAATTCTTTTTGTGGAAACCAGCCTGAGCAAAGGCAAAGGAGCATTAACCCTTACCGGTAACCTGGGCGATGTAATGAAAGAATCGGCAATGCTGGCACACGAATACCTGAAATCGCATGCCGAGGAATTAAATATAAAGCCACAGGTTTTCGAGAATTGGAATGTGCATGTGCACGTACCTGAAGGGGCAATTCCAAAAGATGGCCCATCGGCCGGAGTGACAATGGTTACGTCGTTAGCATCGGCATTTACCCAGCGAAAAGTGAAGAAAAACCTGGCCATGACCGGCGAAATAACTTTGCGGGGAAAAGTGCTTCCGGTTGGGGGGATAAAAGAAAAAATTCTGGCTGCAAAACGTGCAGGTATTACCGAAGTTATCTTATCGAAAGAAAACAGGAAAAACCTGGAGGATATTAAAGAGGCTTACCTAAAAGGCTTAAAGTTCCATTTTGTTGAAACTATAATGGATGTGCTTGAAATTGCTTTGCTGAAAACAAAAGTAGATAAGCCAATGAAAATTGAATAACGTACAGATAAAAATATGGAAGAAGGCGCTTAAGGGGCGCCTTTTTTTTATGCCTATTGGTCAAATTTTTGAAAAACGATGAGCTTTCCGGTAGCAAACTCAAGTGAAAAAGAATCACCCATGCATTCGTTTAAGGTGCCCATCCACCAGGAGCTTAAGGTGGTGTTTTTTAAAGGATATTTTAAATTTTTTGAAGTAATGGCAGCCGGAATCCCCAATGAAAAAATGGAAACCTGTTGTCTCTTAAACGAAGGCAGTGACTGCGAATAAAGAACCGGACGAAAAATACCCGAATTGCTGATGGAAATTACATTAAGCTTTTCAGCATAATTTAACAGTAAGGAAATATTGCCGATGGTATGATCCTCGCGTTTTCCGGTGGCACCTAAAATAATAACTTCTTTGGCACCCCGGCTCAGCACAAATTCAACGGCTTTGGTTTGGTCGTTGGTTTCTTGGTCGGTATTTAAAACAATACGTTCGGCATAATTCTTTTTTGTTTCTTCCGATACCGAATCAATATCGCCCACTATAAATGTTGGCTCCATGCCAAATTCAATGAGTTTATCAGCGGCTCCATCGCAGCAGATTATTTCGTGTGCATTTGTTAATACCGAAAGAGGTACGGCATGGTTGGGGAAAGATCCGTCACAAAGTATAACAACTTTTGAATTAAAAGGGAACCAATTCATAAGCAGCGAAAATACCAAAATTTATGGTGATTTGGCTTAAAGGAGATGTTTCCTGAATGCCAGGGGAAAGAATTCAATAAGCTTAAAAGAAACCCAATTCGAGCCGGGCCTCTTCGCTCATCATCGATTTATCCCATGGTGGTTCGAAAGTTAATTCTACGTCAACTTTTTCAATTCCTTCAACCGATTGGGCCGCCTGAGTGATATCGTCGACTAAAACATCAACCACCGGGCAACCCGGCGCAGTGAGCGTCATGAGTATATTGGCCTGGTTATTTTCGTCCACATCCACGTTGTAAATCAGTCCCAAATCGTAAACGTTTACCGGAATCTCCGGGTCGTAAACCTCTTTTAGGTTATTTATTATTAAGTCTATTCTTTTATCCATTTCATAGCCTCCTTATCCTGCAATCTTGCTATATGCAACAGCGTATAAACGAATTTGTTTTACCATCGCCAACAGACCGTTCGAGCGGGTAGGCGACAGGTGTTGTTTTAGTCCCAGGTCGTCAATAAAATGCAGCTCATTTTCAAGTAGTTCTTTGGGTGTGCGCCCCGAAACCACGCGAAGCAACAAGGCTACCAAACCTTTTACAATAACCGCATCGCTTTCGCCGCGAAAATCGATTTTACCGTCTTTCATATCGGCCACCAGCCAAACACGCGATTGGCAACCTTTAATAATATTCTGGTCGTTCTTATCTTTCGCATCCAGTTCTTCCAAATCGTTACCCAATTCAATCAGGTATCCGTATTTGTCCATCCAGTCTTCGTACATCGAAAACTCCTCAATTATCTCTTGCTGAATTTCTTCTATGCTCATATAAAAATGTTTTGAACGAAAGCAAAGGTCGTAATTTTTTAATTTCTGACAATGCGGTAAGAGCTTTATTCAGACTAATTCAAAACTAACTTTATGTATAGTTTGCATTAAGCTATTTTATTACCTTTATTTTTCTCAAAAAAAAACTAAAATTAAATTATAAGATGACAAAATTAGCAGGTACCAAAACCGAACAGAATTTGTTAAAAGCATTTGCAGGTGAATCGCAGGCACGCATGCGTTACGATTATTTTGCCAAACAAGCAAAAAAAGAAGGATTAGAGCAAATTGCTGCCATTTTTGAAGAAACAGCACTCAACGAAAAAGAGCATGCCAAACGTTTCTTTAAATTTCTGGAAGACGGAAATATGGTAGAAATTACTGCCACTTATCCGGCCGGAAAAATTGGTACAACTATGGAAAACCTGAAAGCATCAGCCGAAGGTGAAAACGAAGAATGGACGGAACTGTATCCGGAATTTGCAAAAGTTGCCGAAGAAGAGGGATTTAAAGAAATTGCAATGGCTTTTAAATTAATTGCCCGTGTGGAAGAAGCACACGAAAACCGCTACCGCACTTTATACACAAATCTTGAGGAGGGAAAAGTATTTAAGCGTGGCGACAAGGTAGTTTGGAAATGCAGAAACTGTGGTTTTATTCACGAAGGAAAAGCGGCGCCAAAATTGTGCCCGGCTTGCCAGCACCCTCAGTCGTATTTCGAAATTAAAGAAACAAATTATTAGGCTTATTTTTAGTAGAACTTCTATTATAAAAAATGCCATTCGTTTGACTCATTCAAATCGGATGGCATTTTCTTTTTTGTAGAAATATCCTACAGCATCAGTATTGCTTTGTTGAGTGCCTGCATAAAAAGATCGATTTCTTCTTTGGTATTGTACATCCCAAATGAGATACGCGCACAGGCCGAAATGCCAAAATGTTGCATTATCGGATCGGCGCAGTGATGACCGGTACGAATGGCAATTCCCATTTTATCGATAAGCATTCCCAAATCGTAAGAATGTATTCCATTAATATTAAAACAGATAACCCCTGATTTATTAGGGGCCTCACCATAAATTCTTAAACCTTCAATGTTTTTTAATTGCCGGGTGGCATATTCGAGTAATTCGTGTTCGTGCCGACCAATGTTTTCAACGCCAATCTCGTTAACCAAATCCAGTGCCGCACCAAAACCTGCCAGGTTTGTAATGTTAGGGGTTCCGGCCTCAAATTTATAGGGCAGTTCGTTAAACGTTGTGCCATTAAACGACACCTCCGAGATCATTTGTCCTCCGCCCTGATACGGAGGCATTTCTTCCAGCCACTTTTCTTTCCCATACAATACACCAACACCGTTTGGGCCATAAACTTTGTGTGCCGAAAATGCATAAAAATCAACATCAAGCTCTTGTACGTTTATTTTTAAATGTGCTGATGCCTGGGCGCCGTCAACCATAACTGCTATACCTGCTTTATGGGCAATTTTAACAATTTCGGAAATGGGGTTAATGGTACCCAATACATTTGACACATGGTTTACTGCAATTAGTCTTGTTTTCGAGGTAATCAGTTCCGGTAACTTTTCTATTTCAAGCAAACCATTGTCGTTAAACGGAAGTTTTACAATTTTTGCTTTTCGTTTTTCGGCATTAATTTGCCAGGGAACAATATTTGAATGGTGTTCCATTTCAGACACGATAATTTCATCGTCTTCTGAAACATATTTTTCGCAGAAGCTGCTTGCTACCAGGTTTATACTTTCAGTGGCTCCTTTAGTGAAAATAATCTCTTTGCGCGAGGATGCGTTAATGAAAGTTTTCACTTTGTCTCGAACCTCTTCATATTCAAGCGTAGCTTTATCGGCCATGTAATGTGCACCCCGGTGAATGTTTCCGTAATAGTCGTTGTGCAATTGTTCAAGTTTTAGCAATACCTGAACCGGCTTTTGTGCTGATGCTGCTGTATCGAGATAAACCAGCGGTTTGTTGTATACTTTTTGCTGAAGTATGGGGAAATATGCTCTTATTTTTTCGGTATCGTAATTCATAGAGCTAAGGTAGCCAAAAGAAAGAAAAGATGCTTTGTGAAACTTTGTGCCCGGTGTTTAACTTAAAGGTTTATTTACCAAAAAGTTAGTGCGGCATCAAAAAAGTTTCACAAAGTATTATTTAGCAATCGCACTGGTAAGCGCAATCGTGACAACGGGCAACTTCACCTTTCAGGCGTTTGTCAACCAGTTCGTCAATCCGGTCGCGCAGTGGTTCAAGTTTAATTTCTTTTACCACTTCGTGCGCAAAGGCATTCATCATCATCAAACGTGCTTTATCTTCATCAATACCGCGGGCACGCAAATAAAACAACGCTTCTTCATCAATTTGCCCAACAGTAGCCCCATGGCTGCATTTTACATCGTCGGCATCAATAATCAGCTGTGGTTTTGTTTGCATGTTGGCCTCGTCAGTAAGTAACAGGTTATTGTTACGCTGGAAAGCATTAGTTTTTTGGGCATCGCGCACCACGTGTATTCTCCCTGAAAATGCCCCTGATGATTTTTCATCAAGTACATTTTTATATACCTGGTTGCTCTCGCAGTGTGGCGAGGCATGAATTACCTGTGTGAAATTATCAACATGTTGGTTTTTATCCATAAAGGCCATGCCAAACATATTGGCTTCGGCATTTTCGCCGTTGAGCATAAATTTCAGGTTGTTACGGATTAATCCGCCGTGCAGCGAGGCGGTATGCGAAGTAACACGCGAATCGCGCTGCTGATCAATAAAAACCGAGTGAATGCTTGTTGCTTTATTGTGTTGGTTTTGTAACATATAAAACTCAACATCAGCATTGTTGCCTGCAAAAATTTCAGTTACCGAGTTGCTCAGGTACTGGTTCAGATTCAGTGTATGGTCGCACAACAATACCTGCACTTTAGCTCCGTCTTCCACCAAAATAAAGTTACGTTGGGTCGCAAAAGTAGCCTTCTCGTCCTGCAGCAGGTTTATAATCTGAATCGGACTTTCAACAATAACATTTTTTGGTACGTAAAGAAAAAAACCATCTTTGGCAAAAGCTGTGTTTAAAGCCACCATTGGGTCTTCTTCCACTTTTGCCAGGCTGGCATATTTCTCTAACAACTCTGGCTTTTCTTTTGAAATACTTTCGAGACTGTCCAGAATGACACCGTCGGGTAAATTCCCTTTTTCAGTTTCGTTTTTATAAAACCAACCATTAAAAACCATGGCCAGGTTGGTATTTAGTTGCGGTACATCGCAACGAAAAACTTCACCCAGGTTAGCTTTTTTCTCTTCTTTGGTATGAATAAATTTAAAGTCGGGAAGAAAAGCCGGGTTGAGGTTGGTGTATTTATAGTTTTCGTTTTTTCGCGTTGGTATACCCTGCAGTACAAAATTCTGGAACGCTTTATTTCTTTGTGCGTTCAGAATGTCGGAGGAGTTTTTGAAAAGCTCGTCCTTTACTTCGTTGTAGTGTGCGGTATATTTTAGCGATAAATCTGCTTTGTCAACTAAAACGCTCATGTTAATTTCCGTTTTCTGATTTAATCCAGTCGTAGCCTTTTTCTTCCAGCTCCAGTGCCAGCTCTTTTCCGGCTGTTTTTACAATTTTGCCCTGATAAAGAATATGAACAAAATCAGGGACAATATAGTCTAGCAAACGTTGGTAGTGGGTCACAACAATGGCTGCTGTTTCGGGCGATTTTAAGGCATTTACACCGTGTGCTACAGTTTTTAGCGCATCAATATCAAGTCCCGAGTCTGTTTCGTCAAGAATAGCCAGTCTGGGTTCCAGCAGAGCCATCTGAAAGATTTCATTTTTCTTTTTTTCTCCGCCTGAAAAACCTTCATTTACCGAACGATTGGTTAATTTGGTGTGCATATCCACCAGGTCCATCTTTTCGCGCATAAGTTTCAGGAATTCACCTGCAGTAAGTTCCTTTAGCCCTTTGTGTTTGCGGTGTTCGTTAACCGAAGTTTTCAGAAAATTTACCATGGGTACGCCGGGTATTTCAACCGGGTACTGAAAGCTAAGGAAAATCCCGTCTTTGGCACGGTCTTCCGGTGCCCTATCGAGCAGGTCTTCCCCTTCAAACAGCACTTCGCCATGGGTAATTTCATAATCTTCTTTTCCGGCAAGCACATTGGCAAGTGTACTTTTTCCTGAACCGTTAGGCCCCATAATGGCATGCACCTCGCCGGGTTTAACCTCCAGGTTGATTCCTTTCAGGATTTCCATCCCTTCTACGGAAGCATATAAGTCTTTAATCTTTAACATTTTTATTTTATCCTGTTGCGGGCAGTGTGTATTAAAACTGTCTGCCCTAAGTTATTTAATTGTCTATCCAACACTGCCTTCAAGGCTGATCTGAAGCAATTTCTGAGCTTCAACGGCAAATTCCATAGGTAGCTTATTCAGTACCTCCTTGGCATAACCGTTAACAATCATCCCGATTGCTTTTTCTGTATCAATACCACGTTGGTTGCAGTAAAAAATCTGGTCTTCACCAATTTTCGATGTGGTGGCTTCGTGCTCCACAACCGACGATTTATTGCCTACTTCGATGTACGGGAATGTGTGCGCTCCGCAGGTGTCATTCAGCAGTAGCGAATCGCATTGCGAAAAGTTACGTGAGTTTTTCGCTTTAGGCATAATCTTTACCAATCCGCGGTATGAATTTTCACTTTTCCCGGCTGAAATACCTTTTGAAATAATGGTAGACTTGGTATTGCGGCCAATGTGAATCATTTTAGAGCCGGTATCGGCTTGTTGATGATTGTTGGTAACCGCCACCGAGTTAAACTCTCCAACCGAATTGTCGCCCATAAGGATGCAACTGGGGTATTTCCAGGTAATTGCCGAACCTGTTTCTACCTGTGTCCAACTTATCTTCGACGACTCGCCGCGGCAAACACCACGCTTGGTAACAAAGTTGTAAATACCACCTTTGCCGTTTTTATCTCCCGGATACCAGTTCTGAACCGTTGAATATTTTACCTCTGCGCGGTCGAGAGTAATAATTTCAACAACTGCGGCGTGCAGCTGGTTTTCGTCGCGCATTGGTGCAGTACAACCTTCAAGGTAACTCACATAGCTGTCGTCGTCGGCCACAATTAGTGTACGCTCAAACTGTCCGGTGTTGGCTGCGTTAATCCTGAAATAAGTTGATAGTTCCATGGGGCAGCGAACACCTTTTGGGATGTAGCAAAACGACCCATCGCTAAATACGGCAGAATTAAGTGCGGCAAAGTAATTGTCGGCTACAGGTACCGCTTGTCCGAGGTATTTTTTTACCAAATCAGGGTGGTCTTTCACGGCCTCGGAAAACGAACAGAAAATAATGCCTTTTTCTGCCAGCGTTTCTTTAAAGGTTGTTTTAACCGAAACCGAATCAATTACCGCATCAACGGCAACACCTGCCAACTGCTTTTGCTCTTCAAGCGGAATACCAAGCTTCTCAAAAGTTTCCAGTAATTCCGGGTCAACTTCATCCAGACTTTCATACTTTGGTCCCTTTTTAGGAGCTGCATAATAACTTATTGCCTGGAAATCGATAGGCGGAATTTTTAAATACGCCCAGTTTGGCATCTTCATTTTCTGCCACTTCTGAAAAGCGTCTAACCTGAATTTTAACATAAATTCAGGTTCTTCTTTTTTGGCAGATATCAAACGAATTACGTCTTCGTTAAGGCCTTTTTCAATAATCTCGGTTTCAATATCAGTTACAAAACCATATTTGTATTCGCCTTGCGTTACGTCATTCAATATTTTATCTTGTTCTTCCATTTTCTGAATTTTCTATCCTTATAACAACGCTTTATTAAGACTGTTTAAATAAAATTGCAAAGATATAAAAGTATGGGTATTTTTGTGGCTTCAACAGTTTAATACATACTTATTTGTCCTTATTTAATAATGAATAAAGAAATCAAAAGAACAACTATTTCGGAGTTGGGTGAATTTGGCCTGATTGACCGATTGACAAAAGACATTCGGATAATAAACGATAGTACTTTTTTGGGCGTTGGTGACGATGCCGCCGTGTTAAATTACAAGGACAAACAGGTTGTTGTTTCAACTGATTTGTTGACAGAAGGAGTACATTTTAACCTTATGTATGTGCCCTTGAAACATTTGGGTTATAAAGCGGTGGTTGTGAACTTATCGGATATTTATGCGATGAATGCAACTCCAAAACAAATTACGGTAAGCGTCGCGGTTTCCAATAAATTTTCGGTTGAAGCTTTAGAGGAATTATATGCCGGAGTTAAGCTTGCCTGCCAAAAGTATAATGTTGATTTGATTGGAGGCGACACAACTGGTTCGCTTACCGGTTTAACAATAAGTATAACCGCTGTTGGCGAAGCTGAAAAAGAAAATATTGTAACAAGAAGTGGTGCCGGGGCAAACGATTTGCTATGTGTTTCGGGTGATTTGGGTGGGGCCTACATGGGGCTGCAATTGCTGGAGAGAGAAAACGAGGTGTTTAAAGTGAATGAAAAGATGCAACCCAAACTTGATGGTTACGATTATATTTTGGAGCGACAGCTAAAACCGGAAGCCAGGGTTGATGTTATTGCTGCTTTTAAAAAAATCGGAATTAAACCCACATCCATGATTGATATTTCAGATGGTTTGTCGTCGGAAATTATGCACTTGTGCACCAAGTCGGGCGTTGGGTGCAGTTTGTTTGAAGACAAAGTACCAATGGATTTACAGACTAAACAAATGGCTGAAGAGTTAAATATTAATCCGTTGGTAGCAGCCCTGAATGGGGGCGAAGATTACGAGTTGTTGTTTACACTCTCGCTTGATGATTATGAAAAGATTAAAAATGATCCTGATTTTACCATTATTGGTCATATGACTGAGGCTGGAGAAGGCATTAACCTGCAAACAACAGGAGGTTCGTCTATCCCCCTGGAGGCCCAGGGGTGGAATCATGGGAAATAGCTCATTAACATTAAAAAAAATGCCATCAGATAGTGATGGCATTTTTTTAATGTTTTTTGTAGTCATTAATCGGGGAAATATCCTCGAATAATTCCACGTTTCGAGTCTTTTACAAAAAGCAATACTTCATCGCGTTCAGGTGTTGCCGGCATTTCTGCTTCAATTATTTCAACAGCCTGAGCAGTATTTAGTCCTTTTTGGTAAATATAACGGTAGATATCTTGTACTTCGCGTATTTTTTCGTTATTGTACTGTCTCCTACGTAGGCCAATAGAGTTAATACCTACATACGAAAGTGGTTCGCGGCCTGCTTTAATAAACGGTGGAACATCCTTGCGAACAAGCGATCCGCCCGAAATCATTACGTGTGTTCCAATACGAACAAACTGGTGAACTGCCGACATGCCACCAAGAATGGCCCAGTCGTCAACCTGAACTTCTCCGGCCAACTGAACGTTGTTTACCAGAATAATGTTGCTTCCCACTTTACAATCGTGAGCCACGTGTACGTAGGCCATTAACAAATTGTTGTCGCCAAGTACTGTTTTACCTTTTGCAGCTGTACCTCTGTTTATGGTTACAAATTCGCGAATTGTATTATTGTTGCCAATTTCAACTGTTGAATATTCGCCTTTGAATTTTAAATCCTGCGGAACGGCTCCAATAACAGCTCCCGGAAAAATATTACAGTTTTTACCAATCCTGGTTCCCGGTAAAATGGTTACACCAGAACCAATTCTTGTCCCTTCTCCGATTTCAACATCATGGTCGATGGAAACAAAAGGCTCGATAACTACATTATCTGCAACTTTTGCATCGGGATGGACATAAGCTAGTGGTTGTTTCATCTTATACTGTCTTGATTAATCTTCTTTTTTTACAATTTGTGCCATAAATTCTCCTTCGGCAACAATTTTGTCGCCAACATAAGTAACCCCTTTCATGTTGGCTATTCCTCTTCTGATCGGCGAAGTTAATTTTAATTTAAAAATCAGGGTGTCGCCCGGGATAACTTTTTTCCTGAATTTAACATTGTCGATTCGGATAAAGTAAGTGGCAAATTTCCCTTTTTGCTGGCTTAAAACCAATAATCCTCCGCACTGAGCCATCGCTTCAACAAGTAAAACACCTGGCATAACGGGTTCGTCTGGGAAATGCCCCTGGAAAAACGGTTCGTTTGCCGTAACGTTTTTAATGCCAATAATTTCATCTTCCTGAATGCAAACTACTTTGTCTACCAATAAAAATGGATACCGGTGAGGCAACAGTTCTTTTATTCGGTTAACATCCATTAATGGTTCGTCGTTCGGATTGCATTTAGGTGCTGCTTCAGCCTCTTTTTTCCATTGTTTTTTTAAGGCCTTGGCAAAAATGGTGTTAGGACCGTGCCCTGGTTTTGAGGCAATAATCCGGCCTTTAATCCGCTTGCCACATAGCGAAAGGTCGCCAATTACATCGAGCAACTTGTGGCGTGCACATTCATTATCAAAATGCAACTCAAGATTATTTAATATGCCCTGTGCTTTTACCTCAACCCGCGGGTGATTGGTTAAATCAGCCAACCTGTCCAGTTCTTCCTGGCTAATTTCTTTGTCGATAATAACAATGGCATTGTTAAGGTCGCCACCTTTGATAAGATTGTGGCTAAGCAAAAATTCTATTTCGCGAAGAAAAACAAACGTACGGCATTCGGCAATTTCCGTTTTAAAATCTTTTATTGACTCTAATGTTGCATACTGGTTGTTTAAAACCGCCGATGGAAACGAAATCATCACATTTAAGCTGTAATCATTATCCGGTAGCGCTATAATGTGCGAACCTGATTTTTCATCGAAGATTTCAATCTTTTCACTTATTTCAAAATAATCTCTTTCGGCTTCTTGTTCAACAATGCCAGCTTTTTCAATTGCTTCAACAAAATATTTCGAGCTACCATCAATAATTGGAGCTTCCTCGTTGTTTACTTCAATCAGCACATTGTCCAGGTCCATCCCGGTAAGTGCAGCAAGTGCATGTTCAATGGTTCCAATTCGGGCTCCGTTTTTTTCAAGTAGCGTTCCGCGCGAAGTATCGATAACCAAATCAACGTCGGCATCAATAATTGGTTTATTTTCAAGGTCTACTCGTTTAAATTTAAAGCCGTGGTTTTCAGGTGCCGGTAAAAAATTCATAGTTACATTAACACCGGTATGTAAGCCTTTCCCCTCAATTTTAAATGAGTTCTTTAACGTCTTTTGTTTTACCACCATAGGGAAGTGAAATATTTCTTAGTTTTTTTTGTCTGTATTGATTGTTTTCTTCAGCTGGAGCACATCGCGGCGAATTTCCGGCAGGTCTTTTAAAAGTACATAAGCACGCATGGCTGTCTTTATATCGATAGCCGGTGAACCAAGTAAAGTTTGATTGCTTTTTAAATTTGATACAACTCCTGATTGTGCGCCAAGCGTTACATTGTCGCCAACAGTTATGTGTCCGCCAAGGCCAACCTGTCCGCCAAACATGCAGTTTTTGCCAATTTTTGTCGACCCTGAAATACCGGTTTGTGCAGCCATTACCGAGTTTTCTCCAACCTCAACGTTATGTGCTATTTGTATGAGGTTGTCGAGTTTAACGCCTTTTTTTATGACAGTAGACTCCATTGTTCCGCAATCTACTGTAGTATTGGCGCCAATTTCAACATCGTCTTCTAAAACGGCATTGCCAATCTGATGAATTTTTTTGAATGTTCCATCTTCCTGAGGTGCAAATCCAAACCCATCAGACCCGATTACGGCGCCCGAATGTATAATGCAGCGATTGCCAATTACGCAGTCGTCGTATATTTTTGCTCCCGGGTACAAAATGCAATCATCGCCAACAATAACATTCTCACCCACATGAACCTGCGGGTAAATTTTTACATTGTTTCCAATTTTTGCATTGTTACCAATATAGGCAAAGGCCCCAACGTAGGCATCGTTGCCAACGCTTGCTGTTTCAGCAATAAAACTGGGTTGTTCAATTCCTTGTTTCATGCTGGCTTTGGCTTGTACATAAAGTTCGAGTAGCGAAGCAAACGCCTGATAGGCGTCGTCAACTTTTATTAAAGTAGCAGGAATTTCTTCTTTCGGAATAAAACTTTTATTTACCAGAACAACCGAGGCTTTGGTTTCATAAATGTAATTCTCGTATTTTGGGTTGGCCAGAAAGGCTAGCGTACCCGGTTTCCCGTCTTCTATTTTCGAAACATTTGAAACTTTTACATCTGCATTGCCAACTATTTCTCCGTTAAGAAAGGAGGCAATGTCTGTAGCTTTAAAATCCATTATCTGTTTTTTTGGCGATGCAAATATAGGTTTTAACTAGTAAATGTCCAATTCTTTGGGATAACACACAAAATACTTCTTCACGGTTTTGCCCAGTGCAGAGAGATTTATGTCTGATGCATCGTTTATTTCTTTTACGGTTCCGTCTTTGTATAGCACAAGTATATTTTCTAAATTTTTATTGTATGCATTGTTGGTAATCAGGCCTGTCATTAAAAAATACCTGGCCATTTCCGGGTCGGCAATAATGTTTTTCTCAATCTGTTTAAGGTACTTTTGTTCTTTACTTGCCGAAAGGGGTTTGTCGTGCAGTTTAGTGCGCGGTAATTTTCGGTTAGTAATACTTTCCGATAATTTGGAGAGTACCGGGTCGCTATGGTTTTGCCATTCTTTTATGGATATCAGAATGTCGTTGTCATCAAGCAAAGTGTACCAGCCTAATACGCCTTTTCCATTTATTTGAATATTGTTTTGAAAATCTTTTGGAGTAAAGGTATTGGTAAGGAAAATATTTAAAGTTGGCGTTACAAAAAGCGACTCTCCTTTAATCAGGAGATCTTTGGCGCGTTTTAAAACATTAATAAGCAGAAACTCGGCGGCAACAACTGTTTTATGCAAATACACCTGCCAGTACATTAGACGACGCGAAATCAGAAATTTTTCAATTGAATAAATTCCTTTTACGTCAACTACCAGCTGGTCGTTATGTACGTTCAGCATTTTAATAATCCGGTCGGTACCAATGGTCCCCTCAACTACCCCGGTAAAAAAACTGTCGCGGCTCAGGTAGTCAAGTCTGTCCATGTCGAGCTGGCTTGCAACCAGTTGGTGCAGGAAGTGTTTTTTGTAAGTGTTGGTAAAAATGCGAATGGCCAGATCGAGCCGGCCATTAAATTCATTATTCAGCTCTTGCATTATCATCACTGATATTTCTTCGTGCGAAATATTTACCAGTGTATTTTCAAGAACATGAGAAAAAGGCGCATGACCAATATCATGAAGCAAAATAGCAATGGTAACGGCTTCTGCTTCATCATCGCTTATCTGATGCCCTTTTAAACGCAAAACCGAAATGGCCTGGCGCATTAAATATACCGTGCCAATGGCGTGCTCAAAACGAGTGTGGTTGGCACCGGGAAAAACAAGGTATGACAGGCCCAGCTGTTTAATTTGCCGTAAGCGTTGAAATACGGGATGCTCCAATAAATCAAATATAATTTCAGACTGAAGGTTGATAAAGCCCAGAACCGGGTCGTTAATTATTTTCTTTTTATTTAATTGAATTTGTTGCACTTGTCTGCCTATTCAGTAGTTTAAAATTAAAAAACTTTCCTTAATGCAAAAGACAATGTTTTATTTCTGAAATAAAACGAACAGAAGAATAAAAAATAAATTGTTATACACAGAAAACGGTTAATGATTTTTTAGTTTAAAATCAGAGCCTTAAGATAGGTGTCGGAATTTGTTAATGTTGTTTTATATTACTATTTTTGCCGAGAATTTTCTAAAAAACGAAGTTTTTAGGGGACCGATGGTTCCCTATTTTGTTACATAAGGCAAAATGATAGATAAACAAAAGATATTGGAATTGGTGAATGAACGTCTTGATGATCAGATGTTTATTGTTGATATAACCGTGAGCGCCGGCAACGATATTAATGTTTATATTGATGGTTATAATGGAGTAACCATTGAACAGTGTATTTCTGTTAGCCGAAATGTAGAGCATAATCTCGACAGAGACGAGGAGGATTTTTCGTTGCAGGTTTCTTCTCCTGGGTTAACAGAACGTTTTAAAGTAAAGCAACAGTACGAAAAATACACCGGAAAAGAAATTGAGGTAGTAACTTTGGAAAACCAAAAACTGGAAGGTGTACTTTTAGAAAATAGTGAAGAAGGAATTGTGCTTGAAACCTCGAAACGAGAAAAAGTGGAGGGGCATAAGAAAAAGCAATTGGTGGTAAAAAAACATAATTTAAAATACGACGAAATAAAAAGTGCGAAAGCGGTTATTTCATTTAAATAAAGTAACGCAAGATGGAAAATATTAACCTGATAGATACTTTTGCCGAATTTAAGGAGCTAAAAAACATTGACAGGGTTACAATGATGAGTGTGCTGGAGGAAGTATTCCGCAGCGTACTTATCCGTCAGTACGGAACGGACGAGAACTTTGATGTTATTATCAATATTGATAAAGGCGACTTTGAAATTTGGAGAAACCGCGAGGTAGTTGCCGATGATGAGCTGGAAGATCCGAATTTGCAGATTACATTAAGCGATGCCTTAAAAATTGACGAAGATTACGAAGTAGGTGAAGAAGTTACCGATGAGGTTAAACTGGCCGATTTCGGTCGTCGTGCAATTTTAAATTTGCGCCAAAATCTGGCCAGCAAAATATTAGAGCTGGAGAAAGATCATATTTACGGAAAATACAAAAATAAGATTGGCGATATTGTTACCGGTGAAGTATACCAGGTTTGGAAAAAAGAAATTCTTATTCTTGATGATGAGAGTAACGAACTGATTCTTCCAAAATCAGAACAAATACCTTCTGATTATTTCCGAAAAGGCGATAACGTTAGAGCTATTGTTTACAAAGTTGAATTACGAAATAATAATCCACTGATTATATTATCGCGTACAGCACCGGCTTTCCTTGAGCGACTGTTTGAGCTGGAAATTCCCGAAATTTTTGATGGACTGATTACCATTAAAAAAATTGTACGCGTACCCGGTGAACGCGCAAAAGTTGCTGTTGAATCATACGACGAGCGAATTGACCCGGTAGGAGCATGTGTTGGTATGAAAGGTTCGCGAATTCATGGTATTGTGCGTGAGTTACGCAATGAAAATATCGATGTAATTAATTACTCGGCAAACCTTCAGCTGTTTATTAAACGTGCATTAAATCCGGCAAAAATTAATTCAATTAAAATAATTGAAGAAAGTAAAAAAGCAGAGGTGTACTTAAAACCGGAAGAGGTATCGCTAGCCATTGGTAAGGGAGGACTAAATATCCGCCTGGCAAGTCAGCTTACAGGCTACGAGATTGACGTATACCGAGAGATGGAAGAAGACGATGAGGATGTAAACCTTGATGAGTTTGCAGATGAAATTGAAGGATGGGTAATTGATGCCTTAAAAGGAATCGGATGCGATACCGCCAAAAATGTATTGAATATCCCTCGATCTGAATTGATTAAAAGAACTGACCTCGAAGAAGAAACCATCGATGACGTTCTGAAAATCCTTAGTGCAGAGTTTGAATAAGTTTCTTATTGGAAAATAGAGAATTTATTCATAGAAATTTAGAAAAGTAAACAAGAAATTATATGGTAGCAGGCAAAACAACACGACTTAGTAAATTGGCAAGGCAATTCAATGTAGGTATTCATACCATTGTTGAATTCTTGCACAAAAAAGGGTATGATATTGATTCAAATCCGAATACTAAAGTTACGCAAGATGCCGTGCAACTTCTTGAAATGGAATATAAGACAGATATTACCATCAAGAAAGAATCGGAAAAAATGAACCTCAAAAGTCAGCGTCCCAGAAAAGAAGTAATTTCGATGGACAAAGAGGAGGCTGAGCCCGTAAAAGAAGAACCCAAGACGGAGCCTGTTGCTAAAAAAGAGGTAGAAAAAGAACCAGAGGAGGAGGTAATCTCAAAGCCAGAAGTAAAAGTTACGGTTCTTGATAAAATTGATTTAGACCAGATCAATAAACCGAAAAAGAAGCCGGAGCAACCAAAAGAAGATAAACCGGCAGCCGAAAAGAAAGAAGAGAAAAAAGAGGCCCCTAAATCGGTTGAAGAAAAGCCGGTAAAAGCTGAAGCTCCCGTAAAAGAAGAAGTAAAGCCTGAGAAAAAGGTTGAAAAAATAAAAGAAGAAACTGCTCCTAAAGTTGAAAAGGAAGTTGAAAAAACTCCCGAAGCAGTTGAAGAAAAACCAAAAGATAAAGTATTGGAAACTGAAGTTCCAAAGGTTGATGAGGTAAAAGTTGTGGGGAAAATTGATTTGAGTAACATGAATCAAAAAACCCGGCCTGCCAAAAAAACCAAGGAAGAGCGTGAAAAAGAGCGCAAGGAAAGACAAAAACAAAGAAACGCTGAGCGTCAGGCAAAAGATAATCAATCGCAGCAAAAAACAGGTGGCGACGATGTTATAAAAGCAAGAGCAAACAGGCTTAGTGGCCCAACTGTATTAGGAAAAATTGATTTGCCTGAGAAAAAGCAAGAAAGCGGCGGCGACCAAAGCAACCGAAAAAAACGTAGAAAACGTATTGCTAAAGACACCGGAAAAGTTAGTGTTGACAGACAACAACAACAAGGCGATCGTCCACGTGGTAAATTCCAGGCCAATAAACAACAAGCCGGTAAGAAAAAACGCCCGCTCAAAAAGGAGATTAACGAGGAGGATGTACAAAAGCAAATAAAAGATACGCTTGCACGCCTTACCACAAAAGGAAAGTCGAAAAAAGGTGCCAAGCACCGACGCGATAAACGTGCAGCTGCCAATGAAAAGATGCAGGCAGATATGGAACAGCAAATGCTGGACCAGAATGTATTGAAAGTAACCGAATTTGTTACTGTAGCTGAATTGGCAACCATGATGAGTGTTGGTGTAAACGAAATTATATCGTCGTGTATGTCGCTCGGATTGTTTGTGTCGATCAATCAGCGTCTTGATGCAGAAACACTTTCGGTAGTTGCCGAAGAATTTGGCTACAAAGTAGAATTTGTAAGTGTTGAGATTCAGGAAGCTATTGAGGAAGAAGAGGATAGCCCGGAAGATTTGAAGCCACGTCCGCCAATTGTAACGGTAATGGGGCATGTCGACCATGGTAAAACTTCGTTACTCGACTACATCCGGAATACCAACGTAATTGCCGGTGAGGCCGGAGGTATTACCCAGCATATTGGTGCTTACCATGTTAGTCTCGAAGACGGAAGAGATATCACTTTTCTTGATACACCGGGGCACGAAGCATTTACCGCAATGCGTGCACGTGGTGCACAGGTAACCGATATTGCGATTATTATTGTTGCTGCCGACGATAACGTGATGCCTCAAACCATTGAGGCAATTAACCACGCAGCCGCTGCAGGAGTACCTATTGTTTTTGCAATAAATAAAATTGATAAACCGGGAGCCAATCCCGAAAAGATAAAAGAAGAACTGGCCAATATGAATTACCTGGTTGAAGAGTGGGGGGGTAAATACCAGTCGCACGATATTTCAGCCAAAAATGGTATTGGTATCGAAGATCTTCTTGAAAAAGTTTTGCTCGAGGCTGAAATGCTTGAGCTGAAGGCCAATGCTGATAAAAAAGCACAAGGAACAATTATCGAATCGGAGCTTGACCGTGGTAGAGGTTATGTTTCTACCCTGTTGGTTGAAAGCGGATCGCTTCGTGTTGGAGATATTATTATTGCCGGTCAGTATTACGGCCACGTTAAAGCAATGTTTAACGAGCGTAACCAGAAAGTTGATGCTGTTGGCCCGGCACAGCCAGCCATTATCCTTGGATTAAATGGTGCTCCACAGGCAGGCGATAAGTTTAATGTGATGGAAAGTGAGCGCGAAGCTCGTAACATTACCAATAAGCGTGAACAGCTCGCCCGCGAACAGGGATTACGTACACAAAAGCACATTACACTTGACGAGATTGGTCGTCGTATCGCCATTGGTAACTTCCAGGAACTGAACCTGATTGTGAAAGGTGATGTGGACGGATCAATCGAAGCGCTGTCTGATTCGTTGATTAAACTGTCTACCGAAGAAATCCAAATCAATATCATTCACAAGGGGGTGGGTCAAATATCAGAATCCGATATTCAACTTGCTGCAGCATCAGAGGCTATTGTGGTTGGGTTCCAGGTTAGGCCATCGTTAAATGCCCGTAAACTGGCAGAACGCGAACAAATTGATATTCGTTTGTATTCGATTATTTACGATGCTATCAACGAAATAAAAGCCGCAATGGAAGGTATGCTTTCTCCGGATATTAAAGAGGAAATTACCGGAACTGTTGAGGTGCTGGAAACATTTAAGATAACAAAAGTGGGAACGGTTGCCGGTTGTATTGTACGCGATGGTAAGGTTGCCCGTAACTCAAAAGTTCGTGTAATTCGCGATGGAATTGTTATTTATTCCGGATTATTAGGCTCGCTGAAACGTTTTAAAGAAGACGTAAAAGAAGTGAAGAACGGGTATGAATGTGGTTTGAACATCGAGAATTTTAACGACATAAAAGTTGGCGACCACGTGGAAGCTTACCACGAAGTTGAAGTTGCCAAAACTTTGTAAAATCCGATTGAAATGAAATAGTAAAGGGCCAGGTTTTTCCTGGCCTTTTTTGTTACCCTTAAATTATTAACAATCAATATTTAATTTCATAAACGAAAAAGAAGGTTTGAAGCGTTAGCTTATTATTACTTTTGACAAAAAGAATAAAAAATGAAGCGGAACCTCGTAATCATACTTCTTGTTTTGGCGGCAGCAGTGGCTGGCTTTCTGTATTTTACAAAAAACGATCAGGTTTTTACAAAAGAGTCGTCGCTCTATAAAGCGGTACCTCTAACCTCCCCCGTTTTTTTAGAAGCGAATGCTTTAAAAGCTTTACCAGCCGAAAATCCTGTTATTCAGGAATTGGCAGGAGTTGGCGAATTTAATCGCTTACTAAATAAAATCCAGTTTATACAAAATGTAATAAAGAACGAGGCCGAAATTCAAAACAATTTCAGTAACCGGCCATTCGTGCTGGCGCTCGATTTTGTTGGAAAAAATGTATTGTACCCTGTCGTTATTAGTACGCTCAAAAATGCAAAAGAACGTCAGGGGCTTGAACTTCTTATTGAAAAGCTTACCGGAATTCCGCAAACTACTTTTCAGAAAAGAAATTACAACGGATACACAATAGTTGATGTGCCCAATGCAACCGGTACAAATGTGCTGAGTTATAGTGTTGCCGGAAACCTTGTAATTATTAGCCCCGAAGTTATACTGGTAGAAAAATGTATACGGCAATTAAACGTGCCGGGAATTAGCGAGAATAAGTATTTTAAACTGGTAAATAAAACGGTGGCCAGCCAATCAGATGTGTCGTGGTATATTAATCATAGGCGTTTCCCTGAACTGTGGGCAAATTTTCTTAATGCAAAAACCAAAAAAGTAGTTAACGAGTTTGGCGAAACCGAAAGGATAAATTACAAGCGCGATGTACTGGACATAAAAAACTATGCCAGTTGGAGTGAGCTGGATCTTAGCTTTTACAATGAGCGATTAACCCTAAGTGGTATTACTGCAGCCGATGATTCTTTAAATCATTTCTTGTCGGTGTTAGAAGGGCAAGAGGCTGTAAGTTGTAATTCTGATCGCGTTTTGCCTAAAAATACGTCTTTTTATTTAGCGTTCTCATTTTCCGATCGCGATTTGTTTTTTCAAAACCTTGAGGAGTATTTTGTACACGCTGAAGCCTACTATGTGCGCGAAGAGCAACTAAAAATGATGGAAAGGAATTTCCGCACAGATAGTCGCGAAAGCTTACGTAATCTGGTAAAAGATCGGGTTATTGCAGCAGTAACCACTGTGCCGGCCCAAAACGAAAAGACAACCTTGTTTCTTGTAAATAATCCATCGCGCAACGACAACCGTGAGCAGTTTGAAAACTTGCTAAAGAACTATGCAAAACGCAAAGCCATTGAATTTAGTAGCTTAACAAGCACTTGTGCTACCGGCGAGGGACAAACTTACCGCATTTATACTTTTCCGTATCCTTCGTTGCCCGGTATTTGGCTGGGTGGGGCTTTTGAGTTTACACAGGCCCGGTTTGCTGCTTTCCGCGACGACTGGCTGGTATTTGCCAGCTCGAAAAATGGGCTTGAAAGGTACCTCAACGATTTGGACTCCGGAATGAATCTAAAGGCAGATGCAGATTACGGTATAATAAACAAGTCGGCAGAAAATAAAGCCAACCTGACTGCTTATGCAAATGTAAATAACATTTACCCAATACGTCATGAATTGTTTTCATCTGAATTAAATAAAGGATTGGAAAAGAATGAGGAGGTGTTCAGAAAATTTAATGCAATAAGTTGGCAGGTTGTATGCGAGAATAATGTTTATTTTAATTCAGTACAATTGGCCTATCAGTTAAAACCTAAAAAAGATGTGCGTGCACGTTGGCAATGTAATCTTGGAGCGCAAGTAACAGGTAAGCCACAAATTGTGGTTAACCATAGAAATAAGGCTGAGAAGGAAATTATTGTACAGGATGAGAATAACCGGCTACATTTAATAACCGCCGATGGGAAAATAGTTTGGAGTATACCAATATCCGGTAAAATTATTGGCGAAATTCAGCAGGTTGATTATTACAATAATGGCCGTTTGCAATACTTGTTTAATACGAACGAAAAAATTTACCTGCTTGATCGTACGGGTAGTAAAGTAGCAAATTTTCCTATCGTTTTAAAAGCAAATGCAAGCAATAGAGTTAGTGTTTTTGATTACGATAACAATAATCGTTATCGCTATTTTATAGCCTGCAACGACAAGAAAGTGTATGCCTATAATCACGAAGGAAATATTATTTCAGGATGGAAGTTTGGTAAAACCTCAGGATTGATTACTAATCCGGTTCACCATTTTAGGGTAAATAATAAAGATTATATTGTTTTTAAAGATAACGCCAAAGTTTATATTCAGAACCGGAGGGGAGAGACGCGGGTAAACGCCCCGGCAAACTATACGCCGTCGGCAAATGACGTGACTTTAAATACTGATGGTATTGCGAAAATTGTTGATTCAAGTAAAGACGGCGATGTGTATTACTTGTTTTTTGATGGGAAATACGCTAAAAAGGAAACTTCCAAATTGTCTTCGGAACACGAATTTAAAGTGGCCGATATTAATGGTAATGGAAAACCGGAGTTTGTATTTGCCGATAAAAACAGGTTGTATGTTTATACGGAGTCAGGAGAAAAGCTGGTTGAGGAAAAATATGATAATGATATACACGGGATTAATACCTATGCCAATTCTGCAACAAAAAAACTGATAGGCTTCTGCGATGCAGATGCTAATGAGCTTTTCTTGCTTGAATCATCAGGGAAAGTATACCCCGGTTTCCCATTAACCGGCAACACTGAGTTGTCGATTGGAAAAATAAGGAATGGAGGCCCGCTAAGTTTGGTGGCTGGAAATGAAGATGGCGATTTGGTGTGTTACGATTTGGAATAATTCAGCTTGTAACAGCGAGCTAAAAACCGTCGCGTTTTTCGTTCGTTTATTTAAAAAATAGCTAATCAGGCAGATAGGCATAAAAAAACCACGGAATTATTTCCATGGTTTTTTTATAGTGTTATAATTTTTATCAGATAATAAGCATGGCGTCGCCGTAGGTTCCAAAACGGTAGTCTTCTTTAATAGCCGTTTCGTAGGCTTCCATTACAAAATCGTAACCACCAAAAGCTGCAACCATCATTAATAGTGTGGAGTAGGGTAAATGCAGGTTGGTAATCATGCTGTTGGCAACACTAAATTCGTACGGTGGGAAAATGAATTTATTGGTCCATCCTTCAAACGGTTTTAAAAAGCCCTGAGTAGAAACTGAACTTTCAAGTGTACGCATAACGGTGGTTCCAACTGCACAAACATTGCGTTTGTTTTGTTTTGCGGTATTCACCATTTCGCAGGCTTCGTCTTTTATCCAAATCTGCTCCGAGTCCATTTTGTGCTTGGTAAGGTCTTCTACATCAACGCTTCGGAAATTGCCTAACCCAACGTGCAGGGTAATGTATGAAAAATCAACACCTCTGATTTCTAAACGTTTTAACAATTCGCGACTAAAGTGTAATCCCGCTGTTGGAGCGGCAACTGCTCCTTCATTTTTTGCAAAAATAGTTTGGTAGCGGTCTTTGTCTTCGGGTTGAACAGGGCGGTTTATAAATTTTGGCAGCGGAGTTTCTCCAAGGCCGTAAAGCGTTTGTTTAAATTCGTCGTAAGGCCCGTCGTAAAGAAAACGCAATGTGCGTCCGCGCGATGTGGTATTATCAATTACCTCGGCTACCAAAAGGTCATCGTCTCCAAAATAAAGTTTGTTTCCAATCCTGATTTTACGGGCCGGGTCAACCAGTACGTCCCATAAACGCTGTTCACGGTTTAATTCGCGCAAAAGAAATACTTCAATCTCCGCACCGGTTTTTTCTTTATTGCCATAAAGGCGGGCAGGAAATACTTTTGTATCGTTAAAAACCATTACGTCTTTATCATCAAAATAATCAAGCAGGTCTTTAAACAATTTGTGTTCAATTGTTCGTGTTGCTCTGTTTAAAACCATAAGTTTCGATTCGTCGCGATTATCTGCAGGGTGCAAGGCAATCTTCTCCGGATCTAAATTGTACTTGAATTTTGATAACTTCATATTGTAATTAATTTATTAATGACTTCTTTTTTATGTACTTGACAAAAGTAATACAGTCAGTTGATTTTTTTATTCAGAACCCCGTTTTACGCAGAAATATTCAATTGGTTTCATCTAAAATTAAATTTTCTAAAAAAAAGTTCACGTTAAAAGCGTCTTCCAACTTGTAATTGCCAATTCTTGTTCGTTTTAATCCCGTTAAGTAAGCGCCACATTGTAATGCTTCTCCAATATCGCGGGCTAACGAGCGTATGTAAGTTCCTTTACCACAAACAATACGTAATTTTACCTCGGGCAGGTTAAACGATTCAATTTCAATGCTTTTTATAACAATACTTTTTGCTTTTAGTTTTACCTCTTCGCCATTTCGTGCATAGTTGAAAGCGCGTTTGCCTCTCACCTTTACCGCTGAAAATACCGGAGGTACCTGTTTTATTTCTCCAATAAATTGTGGAAGAATTTTTTCAAAGTCTTCACGGCTGATATGATTATAATCGTATTGCTTGTCTTCTTCTGTTTCCAGATCAAACGATGGTGTGGTAGCACCAAGTTTTAAGGTTGCGAGGTATTCTTTTTCTCCCAGTTGCAGTTCTTCGATTTTTTTTGTTGCCTTTCCGGTACATAAAATAACCAGCCCGCTTGCCAAGGGGTCGAGGGTACCCGCATGTCCTACTTTCATTTTTTTAATACCCAATTTCTGGCACAAAATATAACGAACCTTATTCACCACATCAAACGATGTCCATTCCAATTCTTTATCGAAAAGTAAAATTTCCCCACCAGAGAAATTGTATGTTTTTTTGAAATCGGGCATTTAAGAATCTATCTTTCAGTATTTTAAGCCTGTTTTGAAAAATCAGGCTGCAAAGATAGCAATTAGGCCAATAAGAGCGCAATAAATTGCAAAATAAATTAACTTACCTTGTTTTACGATTTTAATCATCCACGAGCAAGCCAGTAGCCCGGAAATAAAAGCGCTAATAAAGCCAATGAGCAAGGGTAAAAGTTCAACCTCGGCCGAATTAAGTTCTCCTGACATGATATCAACAACTGCTGCTCCGAGAATTGGTATTAAAACCATTAAAAAAGAAAAGCGTGCAACATCTTCTTTTTTTGCTTTTAATAATAAGCCTGTGGCTATGGTGGCTCCACTTCGGGAAATGCCGGGCATGGTTGCCATTGTTTGTGCAATACCAATAATAAGGGCCTTGAAAAATGTTATTTTACCATCGCTCTTTTTTACAAATTGTGTAAGAGCCAGTAGACATGCTGTAAATATTAACATGCAGCCTACAAAAAAGAGGTTTCCGGTAAAAAACGATTCAATTTTTTCGCGAAATAACAGTCCAACAATTATAATGGGTACCGATGAAAACAAGAGTTTCGCAATATATTTTGTCGATTCATTCCATTCAAATGCCATTAAATCTTTTAGCAACACCATAATGTCTTTTCTAAAAACAACAAGTGTGCTTAACACGGTGGCTACATGCACGGTAAGTACAAAAAGCAAATTGTTTTTATCCTGAATGTTTAAAAGCGTATGGCCAATCTCGAGATGTCCGCTGGAGCTAACTGGAAGGAACTCAGTGAGTCCCTGAATGAGGCCAAGAAGAAATGCCTGGATTTCTGTCATTTAAATTAATCCTCTTTGGGTTTTTTCATAATGGCATAAATCTCAAAAGCAAAACCAATTAGTAGTAAAATTGGAGCGAGTGTTATTCTGCGAAAACTAAAAATATCTTCGCTAAAAACGTTCGGGTCGTCGCTGCCGCCTCCTGCCATTAGTATAAAGCCAAGAACAATCACGGCAAAACCTATTGCCATTAGTTTATAGTTTTCCTTGCCCAATGCAAAGCCTCCGGTCTCTTTGAGCTCTTTATTCTTTTTTGCCATTGTTTTGTGAAATTGGTGGTGTAAATATAGTTAATAAAATAACTCGTCAAATTTCATACGCAGGAATTTGTTTAATGCAAACCACGTTGATAAAAATGAGATAATAAAGCCGAGTGTAAAAACAAGGCCGGTTATCATCAGCAAGGTTTTTGCATCGGCAAAATTTATTAAGCCATAAAGTTCGTTCTTATAAAGGTAAATGCCACCAATAAGAACAATGTTGGCAAGAATTCCCCCGTTGACACCAAGGAGCACGCTTTTAAGGAGAAAGGGTTTGCGAATAAAGTTTTTACTGGCTCCAACCATTTGCATGGTATTAATAGTAAAACGTTGCGAATAGATTAATAGTCTGATGGTATTATTAATTAGTCCAAAAAAAACAAATGTAAGCAGCGCACTTAAGGTGAACAATGCCAGACTGATTTTTTTTACATTCTCGTTAATCAGCGTAACCAAATTTTTTTGATAGTACACTTCGGTAACCTGAGGGAAAGATAAAAGCTTTTGCTCGAGTAGCTGCAAACTGTCGGGGTGGGTGTATGCAGCCTGTAGTTTAATGTCGAGCGATGCAAACAATGGATTGTACCCCAAAAAACCTTCAAAATCTTCGCCAAGTTCTTTTGCAAGCTTGCTGGCAGCCATTTCTTTGTTGGTATAGTTAACCGATTTAACAAAGTCGCCTGCACTTAATACCTTCTGCAACCTTATAATTTCAGTTTCTTTTAAATTGTCTTGTAAAACAAGTGTGAAACCAATTTTTTCACGTACATAATCAGATAGTTTTTTGCTGTTAATTAAAATAAAGCTCAACATCCCCAATAAAACGAGTACAAGGCTTATGCTAACAAGCGAAGTAATCCACGAAGTAAAAAAACGGTTTTTTAACCTTTTGGGCTTTTTGCTCATGTTTTATTTATTTCAACGCTATGCAAATGTAACTAAATTTGTGCCCTCCAATATTCCTGGGGTATCCTCTTTTTTACACAGTGCTGTTAACATTAAATTGATTTCGACCGTTTTTTCGTGCTGTGTTTTTAAGTAGCAGATAATGAGCCTGTTGTTGCCTGCTGCTTGAGTAAGCATAAAATTGCTGAAAAAATGATTTAACTTATTGAATTTTTGATGGTTATTTCTTTGGAATTCCGAAAAAAGAGAATACTTTTGCAGTCCCGATTATTATCCTTAGAAATAAGGAGTGTAAATAGTTGATTTTCTTTTAGTAAAGCAGTTTGTCGAAAAAATTCCGTTGAGACAAAAAATGCGACAAAAAGTAAAATCAGAAGTGTTTTAAACAATAAAAAATTAGAAAAGTGGACACACTTAGTTATAAAACTGTTTCGGCTAACAAAGCTACCGTTAATAAAGAATGGGTAGTTGTTGATGCTGAAAATATGGTATTGGGACGTTTGGCAAGTGTAGTGGCCAAAATGTTAAGAGGTAAATACAAGCCAAATTTCACACCTCATGTAGATTGTGGCGATAACGTAATTGTTATCAACGCTGAAAAAGTTGTTTTAACCGGTAAAAAAATGTCGGACAAAGTTTATGTTCGTCACAGTGGTTACCCAGGTGGACAACGTACTCAGACTCCACAGGATATTTTAGCAAAATATCCTGAACGTTTGGTAGAGAAAGCTGTAAAAGGTATGCTTCCTAAAAATAAATTAGGTAGCGACTTATTCAGAAATTTGCATGTAGTAATTGGTGCCGAGCACAAATATGAAGCTCAAAAACCAAAAGTTGTTGATTTAAATACGATTAAATAATGGAAGTAGTAAACACAATCGGACGTAGAAAATCAGCTGTTGCTCGTATTTACGTAAGCGAAGGAAAAGGGAACGTAATCATCAATAAAAGGGATTTAAAAGAATATTTTCCTGCAGAAACATTACAGTACATTGTTATGCAGCCGCTAAACCTGTTGGAGGTGGCAGAAAAATACGATGTGAAGGTAAATCTTGATGGTGGAGGTCCAAAAGGTCAGGCAGAAGCATTGCGTTTGGCTATCTCTCGTGCCTTAATTGAAATCGACGCAGAGTCGAGACCACAACTTAAAGCAGCAGGCTTTCTTACCAGAGACCCTCGCGAAGTGGAACGGAAAAAACCAGGGCAACCAAAAGCAAGGAAACGTTTCCAGTTCTCAAAACGTTAAGATTATTTATTTATCAATTATATGGATCTAAAACGGCTGAGATTCACCGTAAACCGGGACTACTCAGCGGTTGCTTTTAGAGCATAGAAAAAGTAAACAGATGCCAAGAACAAATTTTCAAGAATTATTGGATGCAGGTGCACATTTCGGACACCTGAAAAGAAAGTGGAACCCAAACATGGAGCCTTATATCTTCATGGAGAAAAACGGTATCCACATTATCGATCTGCAAAAAACTGTAGTTAAAATTGATGAAGCAGCAGCTGCTATCAAACAAATTGCAAAATCAGGTCGTAAAGTGCTATTTGTAGCCACTAAAAAGCAAGCCAAAGAATTGGTAGCTGATTTGGTTAAAGGTGTAGGTATGCCTTACGTAACTGAACGCTGGCCAGGTGGTATGCTCACCAACTTCCCAACAATCCGCAAAGCGGTTAAAAAAATGATCTCCATCGATAAAATGATGAAAGATACAAGTTGGGACAACCTTTCAAAACGCGAGAAACTTCAAATTACTCGTCAGCGTGCGAAATTGGAGAAAGTTTTGGGTTCAATCTCAGACCTTACCCGTTTGCCAGCTGCATTGTTTGTAGTTGATGTATTGAAAGAAAAAATTGCAGTTCGCGAAGCTCAGAAATTAGGAATTCCTGTATTTGCAATAGTCGACACCAACTCTAACCCGGAAGATGTTGATTTTGTAATTCCTGCTAATGACGATGCTTCTCAATCAATTCGTTTAATTGTTGGCGCCATGTGCGACGCAGTAAAAGAAGGTTTGAACGAGCGCAAAATTGAGAAAGAAAAAGAAGATACTACTGAAGAAACTTCAAAAAAAGAAGTGAATGCAGAAGAAACTTCTGAAGAGTAAGTAAAGGTTAAGAAAAATATAAACCATTTTAAAGAGATTTTAATTATGTCTTTTACAACCGCAGACGTAGTAAAATTGCGTAAAGTATCAGGCGCAGGGATGATGGATTGCAAAAATGCCCTGAAAGACGCCGAAGGTGACTTTGACAAGGCACTGGAAATCATCCGCGAAAAAGGTAAACTAATTGCAAATAAACGTGCTGACAGAGATGCAGCTGAAGGTGTAGCTATCTCAAAAGCAACAGAAGACGGTAAATTCGGTGCAATTGTTGTATTGAATTGCGAAACTGACTTTGTTGCTAAAAACGAAAGCTATGTTGCATTTGCCGAGAAAATTCTTGCAAAAGCACTTGAAACTAAAGTTGAAACCTTAGAGGCGCTAAAAGCAGTTGAAATTGATGGAAAAACCATCGATGCATTAGTAACTGAACAAACAGGTGTAACTGGTGAAAAACTTGACCTTTCATACTACAAATGTTTAGCTGACGAGGCTGTAGTTCCTTATATTCACCCAGGAAATAAATTGTCGACTCTTGTTGCTTTTAACAAAAGTGTTGATGTACAGGTAGGAAAAGATATTGCAATGCAAGTTGCTGCTATGGCTCCTGTTGCTATCGACGAGGCTTCAATTCCACAAGCTGAAATTGACAAGGAATTAGAGTTTGCTAAAGAGAAATACCGCAAAGAAGGTAAACCCGAAGCAATGCTTGAGAAAATTGCAATGGGTTCTTTAAATAAATGGTACAAAGATGTAACACTTATTAACCAGGCTTTTGTTAAAGACGGAAAAATGCCTGTAAAAGATTACCTTAAGCAAGCTGACGCAGAATTAAAAGTTACTGCGTTTGATCGCTATACTTTGAATGCTTAATACTGGCAAGAGAATATACAAAAGGCCATCCGAAAAAGGATGGCCTTTTTTGTGGCCCAAATATTAGATGCGAACTATAAAAAAGAGCCTTTTCGGTATAAATACTGTAAAAGGCTCAATTTTTTATATCTGAGGAAAGCTTATCTGTTCAAAACAATTTTGTTCACGTGTTCAACTTGTCCGTTTTTACTAAAGCGGCAAAGATAAACTCCGGAGGTCGCCGTTGCTCCGTTATTGTCATTTCCGTTCCATTTTATACGATGAATGCCTTCTTCGTAAGCGCGATTGGTAAGCATTTGTACTTCTTGCCCGAAAAGATTATAGATAACAATTTGTATGTCTGCCGATTTGTCAATCATAAACTCTACAGTAGCTGAAGAAGTAAACGGATTTGGGTAAATTTTAAGTGCGTTTTCCGGCAGTGGCTGTATACTTTCAGCTGATGTTTTTGCATCGCCTTGTTTAACCACAATTGTACTGAAATGGATGATGTTGGCATAAATTTTATTCCGAACCGTATCAACGGCAACGTGCCCGTCAACCTCCTCGAAACCGGTATTGTCGGCAAAAAATACATCCAGATCTTCAGGACTTACGCCCAACGAATCCAACAATTCATGTTTAAATACCATACTTAAGTTTACAGGGATATTAAAATAGTACGGCTCAACAATTGTGTCCGAACCAAGCGGTTTTACGCTAAATTTTACTCCGGTAATTACATCGTCGGTAAAAGTTACTTCGGTGCTGCTGTCGTTATGCTCTGCGTATTCTTCCGGTATAAACATAAATATTTCAACATCTTCATCGATGCATCCGAAAGGGAAATGAAGCATACCTGCATTCAGAATATTTAGCGGATAGGGCAGCCCTCCAATTTTATAACTCTCACCCTCTTTAATTGTTTTTGCTTTCAGCTCTTGCCCATCAGGCAGTACTCTTCGTATTGAAATGGTGTTTACATTCATATCAACCATCGAATCAACTACGAGAAGTTCAACAGAGGCTTTAAAGTTGCTGTATTCGGCATGTATCAGAGTCAATCCTGTTGTGCCTGTTAGTGTCAATAGTCCTGCATCGTTTATGGAGGCAACGCTGGTGTCAGAAACACTCCATAAGAATTCGGCATCCTGGTGTTTTTGCCCGTTTGTTTTGTAAACGGCACTGTATTGAATGGGATCGTGGCCGGTATAAACCATCTGGTCTCCCGGGTTAATAGAGAGCTGTTTGCCCCGGTTATTTTCAATCTGCTCCTGTTTTTCTTTTTTCTCTTTTTTGGCTTTGCTCTCATAAACCGTGATTTTGGCCGTGTCGGAAAGCTCGCCCAGAGTAGCAATAATTAACCCTTTCCCCGTGGTGTCGGCAGAATAGAATATGCCGGTTTCCGGATTTATAGACGCGCCCAAATTGCCTGGTTTAACCATCCAGGCAAATGTGGTGTCAATTTTTGTTTCGCTTGAGTCGATATAAAAAGCACGAAGCTCAACTGAATCGTTAAGTTCCACTTTAATGTGATCCGGGACAATCTTTATTTTCGGATATTCGTCGTCCATATCCTCGTCTTCATCATCCTCGTTGTCGTCGTTTTTTACCACACCATTAACCTTAAGCATAACTGAATCGCGCAGTTCCTTGTATTTGGCAATAAGGTAACCTTCGCCCGGATGGTTGGTGATTAAAAAACCGTCTTTATCAACTTTTCCAAGATAGCCAGGTTCGGTATTCCATTTTATTTTTGCATTGTCAACAGCATTGCCGGTGCTGTCGGTGTAAACAGCACTAACTTCATACACAGTGTCAGGGTTTAAGGTGAGGTCATCTCCGACTATGGTAAGCGATTCCTGACCAGTGGCCACTATTGCTGCAAAACAGAAAGGCAGTAGTAGTGCTAATTTTGTAATGGTGTAAAATTTTTTCATAAGCAGAATTTTAAATGTTCTGTCAATTGAATTACCTCATATTGCCCGATTGGGAAAAGCATGATAAGTTACGGAATACATCAATAAAATCAAAGCGTACTGAAGTGCCGTACATTTGAAATTGCCAAATTGACTATAAAATATTTGTTTGCGTCCTATAGTAATATTCCGAAAAAGGCAAAAAGGTAATCTTTTTTGAGCGTTAATACGTATAAAAAATTGTCTGACATGAACTAAATTTTATGAGTGAAATAAGGAGAAATAGAAAGATTGCAGCAAAGCAAATACTTATGTTTGCAAGCGCTGCTGATTATATAAAAATCTTAAATTGCTGTTGTTATGGTGGTGTTTTTATATGCAATCGTAATGATAGCCATAATTGTTGCAGAACTGATTTTGTGCTATCGCGATTTAAAACATAGTTAAGCTATTTTTGGTAGGGGCTGCACCCGTGAAGTACCAAAATTGAATGGTTAGTTGGCCATTAGTGGGAAAATATGTGTTTGTTTGGGATAGGCTAAATCGTTATCATTAATTTTTCAGAAAAACCATATCTGTTTCGTTTAGCTGCATAAAATGTTCATTATTAGTATAAAGAGACAACACATATCAACACCTTATATTTGATAAGTACTTACTCTATAAATAGCGATCGGTCTATTTTACTTGTAACTTCAGGCGTACTTAAAAAAACAAGTTATGGCAGTAATTATTTATGGTGTCTTGTTTATGATGGCGATTTCGGTGATTGCATATCGTAGTTACCAGGATGCTAAGCAAGATCATTAGACAAGTTTTAGCAGTTGATGCTCCAAATTCATTGTTTAGTGCCTGAGGTTCTTGGCCTCTTGAAAGGGAATTGCTGCCCCCAGTCATTTTGTATATTCTTGAGTGTTAATTAAAATTTAGGTAATATGTTAGCTTAGGATTCAATTCAAAGTTGAGTATTGCCAATTGTTTTTATTGAATAGTTGTGGTGTTTGCTATGGCATTTCTGTTGTGAAATCAATGGATACAAACTCATAGTTGTACAGCAAACAATACTTTTCCAATAAGCGAAAACCATTGGCCGAGAGTTTTATCAGTTCGGGGAAAAATTGTATTAAAAGCTCTTTTGCTTGCATGTGGGTTTGCTTACCCAGTTCGGAATGTTTTAAGTGTTTTGGATACCTGTCAATTGCCTGAGTCATGGCCTCCAGTTCAAGTGCTAAGCGGGCATCGCTGTAATTTTCATCTTTATCGGCTATCGAATCAGCACAACTAAACATCCGGCTGGCATATTCCTGTAATTGTTCAGCAAGTGTATCGTTAGGCAGGTGTACTATTTCTTGCTGCGATATAACAAGCAACTGCCTGCGTACAAATTCTTGTTGAAATTTTTCCAGAAATTTATCAATCCGCTCGAATTCGGCACTGAGTTTCAGGTGAAAATCTTTATCGAAATCCTGCTGTTCCATATTCACATAACACTAAAGTGGATAAAAAGATTTTATTTCAATTAAAAATAAGCGAAAACAACCTTGCGTCAAAAAAATTAAATATGGTGTAAAGCATGTTGCGGCATTTGTTGGGTGCAACTTACATCATCGATTTTTATTACGGTATTTGTTGATGCATTCTAAATGCTACTCGAAAGAAAAGTGTGGTAGCTTAAGGTTATGAAAACTTGGTTATTGTTGCTTCATATTTAAATATGGGGAATGTCAAATTATATTTTTGTGCTTCAGCAAATGTTTAAGGGAAGATAAATACACGTAATTTAAATTGCTTGGGCATCGGGCATTCAACAACAAAAAAGCCCCTCCGAAAAACGAAGAGGCTCCAATATCTCATTACTCACTACTTTGTTCTATGTACTATAAAAGTGTTACCAACAAACCGGCATCAGTATTCTCAACTTTAGCCACATTCTTTTTGGTGAGGCCTTTTATGGCTTTATCCCATTTTTTATTGCTCAGTCCGGCTTTTTCTTTTAGTGCTGGTAATTCAACCGGCGATTCAGCTTTCAATAATTCAAAAACTGCTTTTTCATCGTCGGTTAGTTCAACCGCTTTTTTCTCCGGTTTCATTTGCGGGAAAAACAGTACATCCTGAATCGATGGACTGTTGGTCATAAACATCGTCAATCGGTCCATTCCAATTCCCATTCCTGATGTAGGCGGCATCCCATATTCCAGGGCACGCAGAAAATCCTGATCGATAAACATTGCTTCGTCGTCACCCTTTTCCGAAAGTTTTAGCTGATCCTCAAAACGTTCGCGCTGATCGATTGGGTCATTCAGTTCGGAGTAGGCATTTGCCAGCTCTTTACCGTTAACCATTAACTCGAAACGTTCGGTTAGCTCGGGGTTGTCGCGGTGCATTTTGGTTAGCGGCGACATTTCTTTCGGGTAATCGGTAATAAAAGTTGGTTGAATGTAGTTGCCTTCGCATTTCTCGCCAAATATTTCATCAATCAGCTTGCCTTTACCCATGGTTTCATCGATTTCAATATCGAGCTTTTTGCAAATCTCGCGCAGTTCGTCTTCCGACTTGCCACTAATATCGTAACCGGTATGTTCTATAATTGCTTCGGCCATTGTTACGCGCGGGTAAGGTGCTTTGTAATCGATAATATTATCGCCTAACTGAACTTTGGTTGTGCCGTGTAAGGCCATTGCCACGCGTTCGCAAATTTCTTCAGTAAAACTCATCATCCACTTGTAGTCTTTGTACGCTACGTAGATTTCCATTACCGTAAATTCGGGATTGTGGGTTCTGTCCATGCCTTCGTTACGGAAATCTTTTGCAAACTCGTAAACGCCTTCAAAACCACCAACAATTAATCGCTTTAGGTAGAGTTCGTTGGCAATACGCATATACAAAGGCATGTTTAATGCGTTGTGGTGCGTAATAAACGGACGCGCAGCAGCTCCTCCCGGAATCGGCTGCAGAATTGGCGTTTCCACCTCGTGGTAACCATACTCGTTAAACATTTGGCGCATGGTATTGTATATAATTGTCCGTTTTTTAAACGTTTCTTTTACCTCAGGATTAACAATCAAATCAATGTAACGCTGGCGGTACCGTTGTTCCGGATCGGTAAAGGCATCAAAAGTTTTACCATCTTTTTCTTTTACAATTGGCAACGGTCGTAACGATTTATTCAGCACTGTAAATTCGGTAGCATGAATGGTTAATTCGCCCATTTGAGTGATAAAGGCATGACCTTTAACACCAATAATATCCCCAATGTCGAGGAGTTTTTTAAATACCTCGTTGTACATGGTTTTATCCTCGCCGGTACAAATTTCGTCGCGGTTAACGTAAATCTGAATGCGTCCTTCGTGGTCCTGAATTTCAGCAAACGCCGCTTTCCCCATAATTCTGCGGCTCATCAAACGGCCCGCGATAACTACGTCCTGAAAATTCTTTTCCTCTTCCTTGAAATTTTCTTTTATTTCTTTGGAGTTGGTATTCACATGATATTGTGCTGCAGGGTAAGGGTCAATCCCCAGTTCGCGCATTTTTTGCAACGAATTTCGTCTGATAATTTCTTGTTCGCTTAATTCCTGATGACTCATTTTGTCTACTAATTAATTTGTCATTTCTAACGAAGGAATAAATCCCCGGCAAAGAGTTTTCTCGTTGCGGCTTTTCTGAAACGACAGGTAAAAAATTTGCGCAAAGATAATAAAACTGATTAGTTGTAATTGTTGTTATAACATGGAAACAAACAAAAAATAATGTTGAGTGTGAATGTTTTATTTCCATATGCAATTGCATTTTGTATCTTTGCGCATTCACGGCTTGAGAAACACAAAAACGCAGCATGGATAGAATTTGGAACTTAAAAAAACAAGGCGACCAAAACGAGGTAAAGCACCTCTCGGCGGCGTTAAATGTGAACATGGTAATTGCTCGTTTGCTGGTGCAACGAGGTATTAAAACCTTTAGCGAAGCAAAAGCATTTTTTCGCCCGCGCCTGAGTGATTTGCACGATCCTTTCCTGATGAAAGACATGGGTAAAGCCGTTGAACGTCTTGATAAGGCTATTGAAAACCAGGAGAAAGTTATTGTTTATGGTGATTATGATGTGGATGGTACCACATCGGTAGCTTTAATGTATCAGTTCTTAAAACAAAGGATAAAAGATATTGAATATTATATTCCGGATAGGTACAGCGAAGGGTATGGGATTTCGCCGGTGAGCATTGATTATGCTGTAAATAAGGGGGTTACATTGGTTGTTGCGTTGGATTGCGGTATAAAGGCGGTAGAAAAAATTGGCAAAGCCAAAGAGCGTGGCCTCGATTTTATTATTTGCGACCATCATAATCCGGGCGACGAGGTGCCGCCGGCAGTTGCCGTTTTAGACCCAAAACAAACCGATTGCAGTTACCCATACAAAGAACTATCAGGTTGCGGAGTGGGCTTTAAATTACTTCAAGCCTATTGCAAAAAGCACGAAATTGATTACGAGGAAATATACGATTTGCTTGATTTGGTGGCAGTAAGCATTGCTGCCGACATTGTTCCTATAACCGGAGAAAACAGGGTTCTTGCTTATTATGGCTTGAAAAAGTTAAACTCGAACCCGGGAATTGGGCTGCAAACTATTATTAATTTTGCAGGTATTAACGGCACCGAGATAACAATCAGCGATATTGTATTTAAAATCGGGCCTCGTTTAAATGCTTCGGGAAGAATTGAGCATGGTAAAAAATCGGTGCAAATTCTGGTTTCTAACGACGAAGATAAGTCGGATCTTTTGGGAGAAGAAATCGACTCATTTAATGAAATCAGAAAAACACTCGACCGTGATATTACCCAGGAAGCACTCGATACCATTGAAAACAGTGCGGAGTTAAAGGCTATGAACAGCACGGTGCTATATAACCGCGACTGGCATAAAGGGGTTGTTGGAATTGTTGCATCAAGAGTTACCGAACAATATTATCGGCCAACAATAATATTAACCGAATCAAACGGTTTGGCAACAGGCTCGGCACGTTCGGTGCGCGATTTTGATCTTTACGAAGCAATTGGTCAGTGCAGCGATTTGCTGGAATCGTACGGTGGACACATGTATGCTGCAGGCTTAACTATGAAAATTGAATATATCCCCGAGTTTAAGCGCCGTTTTGAAGAGATTGTAACCAACCAGATTACCGACAAACAACAAATACAAACTATTGAGGTAGATGCTAAAATTGCCTTGAGCGAAATTACCCCGCGTTTTTATCGTATTCTGAAACAATTTGCACCATTTGGGCCGCATAATATGACTCCTGTTTTTGTAACGGAAGATGTTTTTGACGCCGGAACAAGTCGGTTGGTTGGGAAAAACCAGGAGCACCTGAAACTTGACCTGGTTGAGCCGGACGTTAATTCGGGCATCTTTCCGGGCATTGCCTTTAACCAATCCGAGGCATACGACGTTATTACTTCCGGTTCGCCATTTGATGTTTGTTATTCGATTAACGAAAATGAATACCGCGGAAAAACCAACCTGCAGCTATTTGTGCGAGACATAAAAAAACGCGAATTTCTTGATTAGTATTTTAACGATTTTAATTGTTGTAATCCGTCAATAACTGTTGCTCCCGTTTGTAGCAAGCGGTCTTTCGACTGATGTCCATCAGCCACTAAAATGCAATCGATTTCTAGTTGACTGGCTACCTCAAAATCGTGGTCGGTGTCGCCAATTATAGTGGCGTATTCTTTCTTTATTCCATATTTTTCAATTAGCTGCTCACCGCGCTCAATCTTCGAAACTGCATAGTGGTCGTTTAGTCCGGCAACTCCCTCAAAATAATCAAAGATGTTTTGCTGCATTAAGGTTTGTTCCAGCATATTTTGTTTCATTGCCGATAATACAAACTGTTTTATTCCTTTGTGTTTAAAGTGGTTTAAGACATCGATGGCGGCAGTATGCAAGCTACATTTATCCACGCCGCTATTGTATAATTCAATAAATTCACGGGCAGGGATTGAGAAATCTTCTTTTGAAAAATCGAAGCCAATGGCCGCGTAGTAATCTTTAACCGGAAAAGAAAAAATCTCCTTGTAAGAATAGTGGTCGAGCAGGTTGAGTTGTCGTTTTTTTAGAAGTACATTGATGGTTGCGATGCAAAAGTCGAGATCGTTAAGCAGGGTCCCGTTCCAGTCCCAGATAATTGATGGCATATTATGATTTAGGTCTGTCGAATTTATTAATTACCGGGTAGGCATACAGTTTCAGAAAGCGCTCCTGGATATCGGTTATCGGAAAATCGATATGAACCATCGCCTGTTCCACCATAATTTCAAATTTCTTTTGTTCGTCTGCAGTGTAACGGTCTTTAAACCGGTGTTCCTGCATAAGCATATCGTAGGCTACAAAGTTGCTGGGCCACAATTTAAAGTTTTTATAAATCTGGTCGTCCACCAATTCAGCCAGTCGCCGAATATAGTTGTTTCGTTGTTCATTGTTTTTGGCCAGTTCAAAATGCGTTTCAATTGGGGTGCCAAAAGCAAAACGCATCCTCCCTTTTGGCGTAAACATTCCCATCGACATGGCTTTCAGGTCATCCTTGCTTTTTTTGGCTTTACCGTAATGCTCCTTTTTAATCAGCTCGCGAAGTTTGGCCAAACCACAGGGTTCAATTTCGTACGAAATGGAAACCGGAACGATATTTAATTCATTAAACCCATCAGAAATGCCACCGGAATTGCTCATGTTCAACATTTTCAGCACACTTTCTTGTGTTTTGTCGTTGCCATCTTTTGTCCGGCCTTCGCGTTGTGCAATCCATACCGACATCTTATCTTCGGTAATGGATTTACGAATAAAATGCGACACTTTATTTGATGCAACTATGAGCTCGCGTGGCGGCAAACTGCGTTTAATTACAAACGAACGGTTAAGTTTTACGGTATGCTTAATCCACTCATATTGCAGGAGGTTATCGCCAATGGCAATTTGGGTGGTATTCATCCCGTGTTCAAAAATCAGGAAATTCAATAACGCCGCATCCAAAATAATATCGCGGTGATTGGAAATGAATAGATAAGGTTTTGTTTTATCCAGTTTATCAATGCCGGTAACCTTTAACCCATCAGAGGTTTTATCAATTAACCAGTGTAAAAGGTCGTAAATAAACACGCCTTGCAATTGTTTAATGCTGCTTATTCGCCGTAGTTGAAATTTTACCATCTCTACCTTTGGACGGTATTTAAAAAGGTGCATCAGCACCGAGTCAAAGGTTTTGTCTTTTAGTAGTAAGCGAATTTTTTCTTTTACTTCTTTGTCGGTGTAAGGGCGAATATCATCGAAATTAAGGTCTTGCATGGTTTAAAATTTAACTCGGCAAAGTAAGGCATTCAAAATCAAAATTTCAACCTCAGCTGAATTTTTAACTCGGTTTTATGCTTTCCACTAATCTCGTTGTAGCCCGAACTTATTGTTTCGCGGTCGATCCAGAAGGTGTCGGCAAGTTTTAACCAGCATTCCATTTTTTTTGTAGCCTCAATTTTTAAATTCAAATATGTTCGAAAGCCCTCTCCGTAATATGCGGGTATGGAAAAGGCGTACAGCACATCGTTTTCGTAGGCATAAATCCGACTGTTGTACCCATCAGTATTAAACCAGGCAAGGCGTGCGGCCAGCTTAACTGGTAGTTGTTTTGGCGCAAACTGAATGTCTTGAAAAATAAGAAAACCGTTTTCGTTTACCTGGCCATTATAGCCCGCATGTTCAGCCCGGGTTTTTAGCAAAACTGTTTCGCTGGCCTGAAACTGCACGTGCAGACGTGTTTTTTGCACCCGTTCGGGTAGGTTAATGTATCGACTGTTGGCTTTAAATTTTTGCTCTTTTTCTTCGTTTTTAAACCTTAGGTAGACATTCAACTTCTGTGATAATTGAAATTCGGCCTGGGTGAAAATGTCCCATGAATGTGCCGGGCCTGCTGTAGAATAGTTAAACCACTGCGATTGGTAAATATCGGAATAAGCTGATAGTATAATACTTCTGGCCGGCAAAAAACGCATTCCAAAATAAAGGCCTGATTCGTTGCTGATCGTGCTGCCTTCGGCCATGGTATTGGCCCAAAAGGCATGATAGTCTTTATCGAAATGGCGAAAAAGCGTTGAAAAACCAAGTTGATCGTTTAAGTGCAAAATGAGGCCCTGGGTAATGGCTTTGCCTTTTGATTTGGAAAAAGCTGCCTCGCCAAAAAGAACAAATTTATTTCTGTTTAGCAGGTAGTCAACTCCGGCAGTATAGTTTTCCGTTCCCGTAAACCGGAACTGATTGTAAAGTTGTGTGCTTCTTATAAAAGGTTTGTTAAAATGCTGATAGACAAAAGTTGCCCCAATTTTTAAATGTTTAAAATGATGGGTAAAAAAGCCTCCTGCATTTGTGAAGTTAATGGTTTTTTCATCGGTTATTTCACTGCTGGTACGGTGATAACCAGATGTTTGTAAGCTGGAAAAATGTGTCGCAAGCGAATCGCTGAAAACCAGATTTCCATCGGCATTTTTTTTCGAATAAAAAAAGCTAACTGCCGATGCACCAAATTTTATACTTGTGGCAGCTCCCCGAAAATAGAAATTCTCGTCAACAGAAGTGTACCCACGCACGCCCTGGCCGGTTTTTAAAATACCAAGCACATTTTCCGATTTTCCGGTGGTGTAGCCCTGCCATAAAACCAGCCCTTGTCCGGCACGTACCAGGTAGTCGCCAAGCGAAATGTTCTCGAAGGTTTTATTTAGTTTAAAGCTCATGTGCCCCGAATAATAATCAAAGCCATTTTTGTTAGATCCGCTAAAGAAACTTTCGCCCGGATCTTTTTCGGCAGTAATTCCGAACGAAACTTTGTCGCTTAGTAAAAAATTATACCGCAAGTAATACCTGAAGCGGTTGCCTTCATAGGGTATTGTGCCATCATCTTTTGTTTGGTATCCGCGTGCTTTTTGCAGGTTGCCCACCGAGCGTAACAACAGTTGGTGGTCGGCTTGTTTAAATTGTTCTTTAAATGGCAAATGTTCGGCGTTGGCGGGGCCAATTTCAATAAAATGTTGCATTTTTTGCAATAATTCACTTGAGAATCCATCGATGCTTTTTAGTTCAAACAAGCTTAAAACCGGGCCGTATGCTGAAATGTAAGCCATTAGGAGCCTGATTTGAACTTCGTTTAAAAGATAGAGCCTGGCCAATTCGCCTGGGCTGGTTGAATTGATATTGATAGGATTGTCGAGAAAATACTCCAGGTCTTCGACGATCAGGGCTACATCCGTACCTGCTTCAATTTTGTCGAGATGAGATTCTAATATCGATTCGATTAATTTATCGGGATTGGCCTTTTGTCCGGATGCCGTAAAAACTGTTAGCAGGCAAAATACCAATAGGATATGTTTGATGTGGCAGTTCATTTAAAATGGTATTGCAGCGCAACCGAAGGTGTGAAGCCAAGATTGCCATGATAGCTAAAAGCAATATCGGTGCTTATGTTTTTTAATTGATAACCAAAGCCGGCAGTGTATTGTAAGGGCCTGCCCGAAATGCCAAAACGAATTGCCAGGTTAGAAAGTGGCATAAATTCCAAGCCACTTCTCACTGCAAAATCGTTATTTGTTTCTTTTTGAGTTTCGAGGCTAAGTAAAATGTGTTCCTCAAAAACATAGTGTGCTCCCAATCGGTACACCGATGGCAGGTTTTTCTTCCCTTCAGGGTAGCTAAACCCGTTTTTAACCGGATTAAAGCTGTGCACTCCAAGTGTTACCTGATGGTTTACTTTATAGATAGCGCCAAGTTCAAATGTAAAAAACGAAAATGCATCAGGATTTTCAGGTAGGCGTTCCAAAAAATAATCAAACTGTACAGCAGCACTTATGGTTTTCGACAATTGTTTGGCATAGGCAAGGCCAATTTTTTGATTTTTAAAACTTCCTTTGCCAAACTGGTAAAAACCAAGGCCAAAGTTTCCGGTTTTTGTTGGCAAAACAACTGATGTGGCAGCAAGGGCAAATTCGTTAATGCCGTATTTCGATTCGTAAAAAAGCCCGGTTGTAACACTTTTTTGCTGTGTTAAGGTGGCCTGGTTATGAAAGGTGCTCCAGGTATCACTTACCGAAACACAAGCATTCGACAGTGCAATAAAACGAGCCCCGGCCAAATAGTTTTGCGAGGAGGCAATGGCTGGTAATGTTAAGAAAAAGGCCAGCAGTATGTACAAGGGTTTATTCATAAAAAAAGAGGTATTGAATGAATACCTCTTTAAAATTAAGTAAAATATTTTAAATACGGTTAATTTGTTTTAAACCTGTATTTTACCTCTGAAAGATCTTGATTGGCCTTAACAATTTTTTGTTTCAGGTTTTCTTTGTAGGCAATCAGTTTGTTCATTAATGCTTCGTCACCTGTTGCCATCATTTGAGTAGCAAGAATGGCTGCATTCATTGCGCCATTAACAGCAACTGTGGCAACCGGAATCCCCGGAGGCATTTGAAGAATCGCCAGAATTGAATCGAAGCCTGATAAGCTTGCATTAATTGGTACGCCAATAACTGGAAGTGGTGTCATTGCCGCAATAACACCTGGCAAGTGAGCAGCCATTCCGGCGCCTGCAATAATCACTTTTATGCCCCGGTCTTTGGCCCCTTTGGCAAAAGTTTCCACTTCTTCCGGAGTACGATGCGCTGATAGAGCATTGATCTCGAACGGAATTTCAAACTCATCAAATAGTTTAGCAGCTTTTTCCATCACGCTTAAATCCGATGTGCTGCCCATAATAATACTAACTTTTGGAGTCATCTTTTATAATTTATTTGTTACTTTGTACTCTTTATTTTCAATACGAAAATACAGGAATTTAGCAATTAATAAAAATCAAATCCACATATGAAAAAGGTTAAAATTCTGGATAAAGAATTTGAGTTATTTATTCCCTACGAGAAGATTCGATCGGTTGTTGAACAAATGGCAGAAAACATGAATAAGGAACTGGCCGGTAAAGACCCGCTGTTTCTTTGTATTCTTAACGGATCGTTTATGTTTGCCGCCGAGTTATTTAAACGAATTGATTTTGTTGAGTCTGAAATATCGTTTGTAAAACTGGCTTCGTACGACGGTGATAAAACCACCGGAAAAGTGAAACAGTTAATTGGTTTAAATGAAAAAATTGAAGGCAGAACGGTTGTTGTTTTGGAAGATATTGTTGACACCGGAATAACCATCAATAATATTCAGGATCAATTGGCCATTCTGAAACCAAAAGAAGTACAGGTAGCAACTTTACTATTAAAACCTGATGCTCTTCAAAAAGAAGTAGACTTAAAATATGTGGGAATGGAAATTCCGAACGATTTTATTGTTGGGTACGGACTGGATTATGACGGTTACGGTCGCAATTTGATTGATATTTTTACCGTAGTTAAATAAAATAGAACCAAAAATTATGCTGAATCTTGTATTGTTTGGCCCTCCCGGTGCCGGAAAGGGAACCCAGGCCGAATACCTTATCGAATCATTTGGATTGATTCATTTATCCACCGGTGATTTATTGCGTAGCGAAATTGCAGCACAAACAGAACTTGGCAACGAAGCCAAGCGTTTAATGGATAAAGGCGAGCTTGTTCCTGATGAAATGGTGATTGGTATGATAAAAGGAAAACTTGATGCCAATAAAGACGCCAAAGGATTTATTTTTGACGGATTTCCGCGTACCGTTGATCAGGCAAAGGCACTGGATGCTTTGTTAAACGAAAACGGAACACCGGTTTCGGGTATGCTTTGTTTGCAGGTTGAAAAGCAAGAACTGATTAACCGCTTATTAAGCCGTGGAAAAATATCAGGAAGGTCTGACGATCAGAACCAATCAATAATTGAGAACAGAATAGCTGTTTACAGCGAAAAAACATTGCCTTTAATCAATTATTACGAACCTCAGGGGAAACATTTTGATGTTGACGGGATGGGAACCATTGAAGATATTGCAGGCCGCTTAAAAAAAGTAGTAGAAAAGTTATAGGAAAAAGTATAGGGGGAGAAAAGTTATGCCCCATGTGTTATTAGTTGCAAACAGGAAGTACAGGATTAAATGGCAGAAACCAATTTTGTTGATTACGTAAGAATTCATTGTCAGTCGGGGAATGGTGGTGCTGGTTCGGCACATTTACGAAGAGAAAAATATGTTGCCAAAGGTGGCCCCGATGGTGGCGATGGTGGCCGTGGAGGGCACATTATTCTTGAAGGTAATGAGCAAATGTGGACGCTCTTGCATTTAAAATACCGGAAACATATTAAAGCCGGACATGGCGAGTCTGGTGGAAAACAACGCAGTAAAGGTGCTGATGGAGAAGACATTTATCTGGAAGTACCTCTTGGAACGATTGCCAGAGATGTAGAAACCGGCGAGTTTTTGTTTGAAATTACCAAACATGGCGAACAGCAGGTGTTAATGAAAGGCGGTCGCGGAGGCCTGGGTAACGATCATTTTAAATCGTCAACCAATCAAACACCACGCTATGCGCAACCGGGCGAAGAAGGCGAAGAAGGCTGGAAAATTCTGGAACTAAAAGTACTGGCCGATGTTGGTCTGGTTGGTTTCCCTAGCGCAGGCAAATCAACCTTGCTCTCGGTGGTGTCAGCAGCAAAACCAAAAATTGCCGATTATCCGTTTACTACCCTGGTGCCCAATCTCGGTATTGTTGGGCATCGCGAACAAAGGTCGTTTGTTATGGCCGATATTCCCGGAATTATTGAAGGTGCCCACGAAGGCCGGGGGCTGGGATTACGTTTCTTAAGGCATATCGAGCGAAACTCGATGTTGTTGTTCATGGTACCGGCCGATAGTAAGGATCATTTAAAAGAGTATAAAATATTGTTGAACGAGTTGGAGAAATACAATCCGGAACTTCTTGATAAACAGCGTTTTTTAACTATAAGTAAAGCCGATATGCTGGACGAGGAGCTTATGGCTGAAATAAGCCGGGAGTTAAAAGATATTCCTCACTTGTTTTTCTCGTCGGTATCCGGAATAAACATTCAACAGTTAAAAGACAAAATCTGGGAAATATTAAATAGTTGATGGAGTTTTTTAAACAAATACTGGAACTGGATAAAGAGTTGTTTTTGTTTCTTAATGGTTTTTACAACGACTTTTGGGATACCATGATGTTGCTGATAACCCGCAAAGAAACATGGATTCCTTTTTTTCTTTGTATTCTTTTTTTTATTGTAAAAAATTACCGAACCAAAGCTATCTTAATTATTCTGGCGCTGGCATTGGTGGTTTTGGCAAGCGATCAGCTTTCGGTATTGTTAAAAAACACGATTCAACGCCTTCGGCCCGTTTACGAGCCGTCAATCGAACATCTGGTGCATAATGTGTTGCGAAAAGGAGGCCGCTTTGGTTTTGTTTCGTCGCACGCAGCCAACTCTGTAGCAATAATGGTATTTACCTCGCGCATTTTCAAAAGCCGGAGTTTTTACTTATTAATGCTTGGCTGGGTGTTAATGTTTTGTTATTCGCGTATTTATTCGGGAGTGCATTATCCGCTCGATTTGCTTGGCGGTGCACTTTTAGGATGGGGTGTTGGTTTTAGTGTCTACAAATTACTGATGTTTATCGAAAATCATTTCTTTTTTGCGCGATCACCAAAAATTGAAAAAACGGCCTTGCCAGTAAAAGATGCCGGAACGCTTTTATTGGTATTTGTTGTTTTACTAACAACAGCTTTTATTGTTTCGTACTTGCTTCATCATTACAACTATTTGTAAATGGGCAGTCCCTCCAAAATTTATAAACAAAAACTTTTGGTTTATACCAGCCAACTGTTACAGGTTACGACAAAAGTAAAACGTATGGCCTGGTTACGTTTCGTTACCTTTGTTGCCATTTTTATTCCGATTTTTGTTGCCGGATGGAGCATCATTTCATTGTGTCTGATGTTGCCCTTAATTGTCTTGTTCTTTTACCTGATAAAAAAGAATGTTCAGCTCGAAAAAAGGAAGCAAAAATTAATTGTAAAGAAAAAACTGTTGGAAGATGAACTAAAAGCGCTCGATCATTCCTTTCTGCATTTTTATTGTGGTGAAGAGTTTTTAAGCATCAATCATCCTTATTCCTACGATCTTGATTTGTTTGGCAAAGGGTCGCTTTTTCAGTTTTTAAACCGTACCACAACCGTTGGAGGGAAAAAGAAATTAGCTGATTGTTTATTAAATCCGATAAAGAATCCGAGCAAGATTCGGGAAAGGCAACAGGCTGTTCAGGAGTTGGCGGCACATCCCCTTTGGCGTTTGGAGTTTTTAACGGAAGGAAATCTATTTCATGAATCGGAAGAACAGTTTAAAGAAATTCATGCGTGGGCTGAAATGGAGCTGTTGCTGAAAAATGAAAAGCCGATAAAATGGTTGCTGTGGTTGCTGCCAGCAATAACATTGCTTGCTGCTATTTTTGCTTTGATAGGCGGAAGTGGCTTTTTTCTCGGGGGTATGCTTGTTGCGCAGTTCGGGTTGTTGTTTTCGTGGACGAAAAAAATTAATCAGTATTTCAGTTTTTTTGGCCGAAAATCGGAGCTCCTGGCCAAGTATATGCAATTATTAGAACAGGTGGAAGAAGCTGAATTTACTTCATCATATCTTCTTCGTCTTCAGAATAAAATTTCAGAACCATCAGCCGGAAAACTATTTAATCAACTGGCCAGCCTGGTGAAGGTTTTTGAATTCCGTCAGAATATATTGGTTGGGATTGCTTTAAACGGCATTTTAACCTGGGATATCCGTTGCGTATACCAACTTTGGAAGTGGCATCAGGCAAATAGTAAACAACTGGCAGTATGGCTTGATGTTTTGGCTGAAATCGACTCATTGGTAAGTTTGGCAAACTATGCCAATAATCATCCCGAATTTGAATATCCCGAATTAATTGAAGCCGGTTTTGTTTTTAATGCACAGGGCCTGGGGCACCCCTTGTTAAAACCTGATAAGCGAGTGTGCAATGATTTGGAAATGAGGGGGTGGTCGCAAATAATGATTGTAACCGGCGCCAATATGGCCGGGAAAAGTACATTCTTGCGAACGGTTGGTGTTAATATTCTGCTGGCCGAAATAGGAGCGCCGGTATGTGCAACCCGCATGCAGATTTCTCCACTCGATTTGTATACCAACATGCGCACCACCGACTCTTTGTTAAAAGATGAGTCGTACTTTTTTGCCGAGTTAAAGCGGATAAAAAATGTGCTTGACAGGCTTGCCACAGGCGAGCAAATCTTTGTAATTCTTGACGAGATGTTAAAAGGAACCAATTCGGTTGACAAGCTAAACGGCTCAAAAGAATTACTGCGAAAACTGGCACAACACAAGTGTGCAGCCTTAGTTGCAACGCATGATTTGAAATTGAGTCAAATGCAGGATGAGTTGCCGGGGAAGGTATTTAATCGTTGCTTCGAGATTAAAATAGAAAACAATGAGCTGATTTTTGATTACAAACTTTCAGAGGGAGTTACTCAAACAATGAATGCAACGTTTCTGATGAAAAAGATGGGTATAATCTGATGTCCGCTAAAGAAAATTTCCACTTGCGAATTGCAGCAACAAACTAATTGTGCATAGTCGCCTTCGCTTACTTCTGCTCTAAAACTTATCTTCTATTTTTCAACGATGAATTGTTAGTTATTGCCCGGGTGAATTCTCTTGAAAAGTTGATGATTTAATTATATTTGTGACAATTGGGTAAATTCTGTATTTTCTTGAAAAAACAATCCCTCGCAAGCGCAATCATTAAGGGAAACAGGGTTTGCAAAATTTCGAAAGGTTTATTCTTGAGATGGAAGTATGAGCGCAAATTACGACGAAGGTACAATTAAAACATTAGATTGGCAGGAGCATATCCGGCGGCGTCCGGGAATGTATATCGGGAAATTGGGAGACGGAACCTCTGCCGATGATGGAATTTATGTGTTGCTAAAAGAGGTGATGGATAATTCTATCGACGAATTTATGATGGGGCACGGAAAGAAAATCATTGTAAAAGTTGATCAGGATCAGGTTACAATTCGCGATTTTGGCCGGGGAATTCCATTGGGCAAACTGGTTGATGTTGTAAGTAAAATGAACACCGGAGCGAAATACGACAATAAAGTTTTTAAAAAATCGGTAGGGCTTAACGGGGTTGGTATTAAAGCCGTAAATGCACTGTCGATTAACTTTACCATAAAAGCAGTGCGCGAAGGCGTTGCCAAAGAAGTAGTATTTAGCCAGGGGGTAAAACAAGATGAAAAAGACTATAAAAATAGTGAAGAAGAAAATGGCACTCAGGTAACTTTTGTTCCTGATGAAGGGGTTTTTAAGAAGTACCGTTATATGAACGATTATATCGTGAATATGATGAAAAATTATACCTTCTTAAATGCCGGATTAACCATTGAGTACAACGGCGAAAGGTATTACTCTCGTAACGGATTACGTGATTTGCTCGAGGAAAATATGGATCACGACCCAATTTACCCAATTATACATTTAAGAGGCGAGGATATTGAGGTTGCCATAACGCATGGAAACCAATATGGGGAGGATTATTATTCGTTTGTTAACGGACAACACACCACCCAGGGAGGGACTCATTTACAGGCTTTTCGAGAGGTTTTAGTGAAAACAATCAGAGATTTTTACAAGAAAGATTTTGACCCATCGGATATCCGTGCGTCAATTGTGGCAGCTGTTAGCATTAAAGTAGAAGAGCCTGTATTTGAGTCGCAAACCAAAACAAAATTAGGCTCAAAGGATATTGGCCCCGACGGCCCTTCCGTGAGGGCGCATGTGGGTAACTTTCTTCAAAAAGAACTCGATAACTTCCTGCATAAAAACCAGGAAACTGCTGAAGTGTTGTTAAAACGAATTGTTGAGTCGGAGCGCGAACGCAAAGCAATATCGGGAGTAAAAAAACTCGCCCGCCAACGGGCAAAAAAAGCCAATCTGCACAACAAAAAATTGCGCGATTGCCGTATCCATTTTAATGGTAAGGATGAACGAAAAGAAGACTCGTGTATTTTTATTACCGAGGGCGACTCGGCAAGTGGTTCCATTACAAAATCACGCGATGTAAACACCCAGGCTGTATTTAGTTTGAAAGGGAAGCCGCTGAATACCTTTGGGCTAACCAAGAAGGTGGTTTACGAAAACGAAGAGTTTAACCTTTTGCAGGCCGCCTTAAACATCGAGGAAAGTATGGAAGATTTGCGTTACAATAACGTAATTATCGCTACCGATGCCGATGTGGATGGTATGCATATTCGCTTGTTGCTGATAACATTCTTTTTGCAGTTTTTCCCGGAGTTAATTAAAAAAGGGCACGTTTATATTTTACAAACGCCGCTTTTCAGGGTTAGAAATAAGCAGAAAACCTACTACTGTTATTCTGAGGAAGAAAAACAAAAAGCGATTAATAAACTGCGCGGCAAACCCGAAATAACACGATTTAAAGGTTTGGGAGAAATTTCGCCTGATGAATTCAAACATTTTATTGGAAAAGATATACGACTCGATCCGGTGCAAATGAAAAAGCATGAATCGGTGTCGCAAATGCTGGAATATTACATGGGTAAAAACACTCCCGAAAGGCAGGAGTTTATTATTGATAACCTGTATGTTGAGAAAGACGAAGTAATGTAACACAGCTATCCCGAGAGGGAGCACGATAATTTTCAAAAAGTAGCATGTCAGAAGAGAATTTAAATCACGAAGAAATTCAGGATGATAATATAAAAGAGGAAGTAACCTACCTGTCGGGGATGTACCGCGACTGGTTTCTGGATTACGCCTCGTATGTAATACTCGAAAGGGCAGTGCCATACATTAACGATGGCTTAAAACCTGTGCAGCGTCGTATTATGCATGCCATGCGCGAAATGGATGATGGCCGGTACAATAAAGTGGCCAATATTATCGGGCAAACCATGCAGTATCATCCACATGGCGATGCATCTATTGGCGATGCCATTGTGCAATTGGGGCAAAAAGATTTGCTGATTGACACGCAGGGAAACTGGGGAAACATTTTAACCGGCGACGGGTCGGCAGCTCCCCGATACATTGAGGCACGGCTCACTAAATTTGCGTTGGAGGTTTTATTTAATCCCAAAACCACCGAATGGAAATTATCGTATGACGGCCGTAAAAAAGAGCCGGTTACCCTACCCGTTAAATTCCCATTGTTGTTGGCCCAGGGAGTTGATGGTATTGCCGTGGGGCTGGCATCTAAAATGTTTCCGCACAATTTTCTCGAATTAATTGATGCTTCAATCGCTTACTTAAAAGGAAAAGATTTTGAACTGTTTCCGGATTTTCCAACAGGAGGATCGGCTGATTTTAGCAAATACAATGATGGTTTGCGCGGAGGGTCGGTAAAAGTTCGGGCAAAAATTGAAAAACGCGATAATAAAACCCTTGTTATTAATGAGGTTCCCTATGGAAAAACAACTTCAACTTTAATTGAATCGATAATTAAAGCCAACGACAAAGGCAAAATTAAAGTAAAAAAGATTGATGATAATACAGCCGAAAATGTAGAAATACTGGTGCATCTGTCGCCCGGAGTATCGTCAGATAAAACCATTGATGCCCTTTATGCATTTACCGATTGCGAAGTGTCCTTATCGCCCAATGCCTGTATTATCGAAAACGATAAACCCCACTTTATTGGTGTTTCCGAAATTTTGAAGCGATCAGCCGATTCAACAAAGGCACTGCTAAAGCTCGAATTAGAGATTCGAAAATCGGAGTTGGAAGAGCAATGGCACTTTTCATCGTTGGAAAAAATATTTATTGAAGAGCGAATTTACAAGGATAAAAAGTTTGAAGATTCCGAAAACATGGATCAGGCCGTGGCACATATCGATAAGCGTCTTGAACCATGGAAACCCAAACTGAGGAGAGAAGTAACCCGCGAAGATATTTTACGCCTGATGGAAATTCGGATGGCGCGAATCCTGAAATTTAATAAAGACAAAGCGAACGACCATTTGCAGGCCATTGAAGACGAAATTGCCGAGGTGGAGCACAACATCGAAAATATTGTAGATTTTACAATTGCCTGGTTTAAGCACTTGAAGCAAAAATATGGTAAGGGTAAAGAGCGGAAAACCGAAATCAGGAGTTTTGAAAATATTGTGGCTACCAAAGTTGTTGTGAAAAATGAAAAACTTTTTGTCGACCGCAAAGAAGGATTTATGGGCACATCGCTTAAAAAAGCTGAATTTGTTTGCGATTGTTCTGATATCGATGATATTGTTATTTTCCGCCGCGACGGGTCTTACTTTATCACAAAAGTAACGGATAAAGCCTTTATCGGGAAAAACATTTTACACCTGGCCGTTTTTAAGAAAAACGACAAGCGTACGATTTACAACGTGGTATACAAAGACGGCGAAAGCGGTTTTTATTACATGAAACGCTTTTTTGTAACGGGCGTAACCCGCGACAAAGAATACAACCTTACCAAAGAAACAAAAGGCTCGCGCATTGTGTATTTCTCTGCCAACCCGAATGGCGAAGCAGAAGTGCTAAAAGTGGTGCTGAAGCCAAAGCCGCGTTTAAAAAAGCTAATTTTTGAAGAAGACCTGGGAGAACTGGCCATAAAAGGTCGCCAGTCGATGGGGAACATTCTTACCAAAAACGATGTTCATAAAATTACCCTGAAAGAAAAAGGCGTGTCAACGCTTGGCGGACGAAAAATCTGGTTCGACCCTGATGTTTTACGACTTAATGCCGATAGCCGGGGTACTTTCCTGGGCGAGTTCTCGGGTGAAGAACAGATTCTGGTAATCTACAAAAACGGAGAGTTTCAGTTGTATAACTACGACTTGAGCAACCACTTTCAACAAGATATTCTGGTGATCGAGAAATTTGATAAACGCAAAATATTATCGGTAGTTTATTACGATGCCGACCAGGATTATTACTATGTAAAACGATTTGAAATTGATGAACCCGAAGGCAAGCTCATACGTTTTATCGGCGATAACAAAGACAATAAACTAATAAGTTTAACCTGGGTGCATTACCCACGCCTCGAGCTAACATTTGGAGGGAAAAATGCCGAGCGCGATCCTGAAATTATTGAAGTTGCCGAATTTATTGGTGTAAAGTCATGGAAGGCAAAAGGTAAGCGCTTGTCGAATTACGAGGTGAATAATATTAAAGAAATTGAGCCGATAATAAAAGACGACTACGATCATCGGGATGAAGAGCCGGAACCGGAAGATGAGGAAAAAGAAACAAAAACGGCTGAAAAGAAAGATATTGAAGATATTCCTTTTGAAATAAAACGCCCCAAAAAGGATGATGATGAAAAAGATGGAGACACCAGCCAGATGTCGTTATTTTAATAAAATAGTGCTTTTACGGTATTAAAAAACTAAAGAATGCGAGTATATTTAATTGGATATATGGGCTGTGGAAAATCAAGACTGGGAAGACGCTTTTCGGAACACCTTGGTGTGCAGTTTGTTGATATGGACGATTACATTGAGGAACGAAACTGTAAAACAGTACCTCAGCTTTTTGCCGACTATGGAGAAGACGGATTTAGAGAAAAAGAGCGTAAAGCACTGGAAGAACTATCGGAATTTACCGATGTAGTTATTGCTACCGGTGGAGGTGCCCCGTGTTTTTTTGATAATATCGATTTAATGAATAAAACCGGAAAAACAGTTTTTCTGAATATTGATCCGGCAATTCTTGCCGACAGGTTGCTTTCTTCTAAAACTGAACGGCCGTTAATAAAAGGAAAATCGCGCGAAGAATTGGTAGCATTTATTGATGAAACACTAAAAAAGAGGAAGCAATTTTACTCGCAGGCACAGTTTATAATAAGCGAACCTGATTTTGACCTCGATAAACTTCAGGAAATGATTTCCTGAATCACGCACTGGCCACAGCTATTAATTTTGCTTTTGTTTTCTCCTAAAATTGGCTTTAAATTAGCTGAAAATAGAGAAGCATGTCAACAGTTGCACAAGTATTTGCCCACACCTTAAAAAAAATCGGAGTTACATTCGTTTTTGGGGTTCCCAGCGGAAATATGATTGATTATATCGAAGCAATTCGCAAGGAAGAGGGAATTGAATTTGTTTTGGTAGGACACGAAGCTACTGCAGCTTTTATGGCAGGTGTTTGTGGCAAACTAACAGGAGTTCCGGGTGTGTGTTTTGCTACTTTTGGCCCGGGGGCAACCAACTTAAGCACGGGGGTCGGTGGTGCACAGCTCGATAGGTTTCCGCTTTTGGCCTTTACCGATGAAATGCCTGATAAGCTGCTCGCTCGAACCGTGCAAATGAACATCAACCAACAACAGCTGTTTTTTCCCATAACCAAATGGACAACCCGCCTTAACCAACATAACCTTGAGGAAATTATATTAAAAGGGGCAGGCATTGCAAGCGACAAAACGCCTGGTGCTGTGCACATAGGAATTCCGGCTGGAATAGGGCAAAACCCGGTGCCGAAAACCAAATCGGAAGTAGATTACCTGCGCCTGGAGAAAAAACGATGGGCGCCATTGCTTGCCGAGCAATTGGCTAAAGTTGAGAAGCTTATTCAAACAAGTAAAAAACCGGTTCTGGCTGTTGGCTTGTCAGCCGTGCACGCGCAGGTTGGTGAACAACTTGTTGCACTTTCCCAAAAGTTTCAGGTGCCGGTGGTGTTAACTCCAATGGCAAAGGGACTGTTTCCCGAAGATCATCCTTTGTATGCCGGCGTGCTTTTTCATGCTTTATCAGATGCAGTTGCTGAGGTATATGGACAGGCCGATTTGGTTATTGGCATAGGTTACGATCCGGTTGAGTTTAATTACGAAGACTGGATGCCCGAAGTCCCCTTAATTCATATCGATTGCATAGAAGCCGATGTGGCTTCCGGACAAATTCGGGAGGTATGTAATGTGCTTGGAGCTCTTGATGTTGCACTGAATGAATTGCTTCAACTGGAAATTGAACCAAAACATTGGGATGTAAAGTTTGTGCAGGAGAATAAACGACAAATTTTCGAAAAGCTGAGGCCTGAACCAGACTGTTTTGGGCCGCTGGCAGTGGTTAATGAATTGCGCAAAATTTTACCCGACGAAGGAATTTTAACCGTTGATGTAGGCGCTCATTTACACCTGGTGGGGCAGCTGTGGCGTACGCCTAAACCAGAGAATTTACTGATGACCAACGGATGGTCGAGCATGGGATTTGCCATTCCGGCGGCTCTGGCTGCAAAGTTGTGCAAGCCCGATTTGCCGGTGGTTGCATTAATGGGCGACGGAGGTTTTGCAATGATGGCCGGAGAATTGGCAAGCGCAAAACGCCTCAAGCTTAAAATTGTTTTTGTGGTAATTTATGACAATAGCTTGTCGTTAATTCGTATAAAACAACAAAAAAAAGGTTTTAATGCCGCTTACGGAACAGATTTGGAAATTCGGACAGAACAGGCAACAAACCATTATTTTGGAGTACCTGTAATTCGAGCAATGAATAAAACAGCCTACGTTAATGCATTAAATGAAGCTTTTAACCAAAATGGGCCGGTGGTGATTGAAGCTGTGGTTGACGGCCAGGCCTACGATGAATTGTTGCTGTGTGCAAATAAAAAATTCTGATTATATTTAATCGTCGTAATAATACTGCCACTGATAATTAATAATTTCTGGCTATTTTGAATACAATCAATCTGAGACAAATGAAAACCAACAAACAACTTCAATTAGCCTTTGACTTTGTACAATACACCGGGCAAAATATTTTTCTAACCGGGAAAGCCGGTACCGGAAAAACTACCTTTTTACGCAACCTGAAAATACGCTCGCCTAAACGGATGGTGGTAGTAGCGCCTACAGGAGTTGCAGCTATAAATGCCGGCGGTGTTACCATTCATTCATTCTTTCAGCTGTCGTTTGCACCCCAGATCGGTCAGGAAAGTAAACACAGTGGAGAGCAGCGTTTCTCAAAAGAGAAAATTAATATTATGCGTAGCCTTGATTTACTTATCATTGATGAGATAAGTATGGTGAGGGCCGATATTCTTGATGCTATTGACCGAACAATGCGACGTTTTAAAAACAGACGAAAGCCCTTTGGGGGCGCACAGCTTTTAATGATTGGCGATTTGCAGCAATTGGCACCTGTGGTAAGAAACGAGGAGTGGGGTTTGTTGCGTCGCGAATACGATACGCCCTATTTTTTTAGCAGCAAGGCACTCAAAGAATTCCCGCATGTGAGTATTGAACTTACCGAAGTGTTTCGGCAGCAAGATGAAAAGTTTATTTCTATTTTAAACAAAGTTCGCGAGAATAAGCTTGATGATGAGGCACGTAGCGTTTTAAATGCCCGTCATCAGCCCGATTTTAAACCCGGCGACGAGGAAGGTTATATTACGCTTTGTACGCATAACGTTAATGCACAGCGTATTAACGAATCTAAACTGCATGCATTGGCTGGAAAGAAACAAGTGTTTACCGCAAAAGTAGAAGGTAAGTTTCCCGAATATTCATATCCTACTGATTTTGATTTGGAATTAAAAGTTGGTGCGCAGGTTATGTTTGTGAAAAACGATTCGAATCCTGAAAAACGTTTTTTTAACGGCAAAATCGGGCAAATTCAAACTATTAACGGCAACCAGATTTTTGTGCTTTGCCCCGGCGAGGATGAAGAAATAGAAGTAGAAGCACAAAACTGGGAAAACTACAAGTATTCTATTGATAAAGAAACCGGAGAGATACGTGAGGAAATTGAAGGCGTTTATACCCAGATACCTTTGAAACTGGCCTGGGCAATAACCATTCATAAAAGCCAGGGCTTAACTTTTGATAAGGCAATTATTGATGCAGAGGCGTCGTTTGCCCACGGACAGGTTTATGTGGCTTTAAGCCGGTGCAAGTCGCTCGAAGGAATGGTGCTGTCTACACCAATTGCCGGCAGAAGCATTGTAAATGATCAAACTGTTAGCAGTTTTATTCGCGAGGTAGAAGAAAACCAGCCAGGAGAACAGGAATTGAATGCTGCCCGATTGGCTTTTCAGAAAGAACAACTTGCCGAGGTTTTTCGCTTTTACCGCTCGGAACACTTGTTGCGAAACATAGCAAAACTGGTTAACGAAAATAAAGGGAGTTTCCCGGAAGTAACCATTGCGCAGCTGGAAAAATTACGAAACAGCCATGAAAGTGAGATTGTTGAAGTGGCGGCCAGATTTCATAAGCAAATTACTGACTTATTGCGGCAACAGCCTGATGTTTACAAGAACGATAATTTGCAGGAACGGGTAAAAAAAGCTGCTGCCTATTTTGGCGAGAAAGTACAGCACATTATGGCCGATGGAATTAAAAAGGCCGATTTGGATATTGATAATAAGGAGATAAAACGCCAGTTGAAACGATATGTAAGCGATTTGAGAGAAGATGTTCAATTAAAATTAACAGCGTTTGAGTCGTGCATGGAGGGATTTGACGTTAAACGGTTGATGGATTCGCGCGCCAAAACGCTGGTAAAACAAAGCAAATCTTCAGGGCAACAAAAAGCAAAAGAGATTACTGATTTCGAGAATATTCCTCATCCGGAATTGTTTGAACAGTTGCGCAACTATCGAACTGAAAAAGCCAGTGAGCTTGCAATTCCTCCCTTCATGATTTTCTCGCAAAAAGTATTGTATGCCCTGGTTACTTACCTGCCAACCAACACAGCATCTTTAAAACTGATTAATGGTTTGGGGCCACGAAAGATTACCCAGTTTGGTGCCGATATTTCAGGGATAATCCAACATTACTGCGCTGAAAATAATATTGAAAAAGGGGAGATTCCGCTGCAGGAACCAAAACAGGAGAAGAAAGAAAAAAAAGATACTAAGCTGCTGAGTTACGAACTGTTTGTTGCCGGGAAATCCATTGATGATATCGCAAAGGAACGTGCATTGTCAGCCAATACAATTGAAGGGCATTTAGCCCACTACATTAAGCTCGGAGAACTGGATGCAACACAATTGGTTGACGAGCAAAAATTAAAAAAAATAGCTGCTTATTTTGAAAAAACTGACGACAAATCGTTCGGAACCGCCAAAGGTCATTTCGGAAATGAGGTCAGCTACGGAGAGTTGCGTATCGGATTGAGTTATTTTGAGTCTAAAAATCAGTAGCAGAAATACAGCAGAAAAGGCACCTTATTTTCCACCCAAATACTAAGCGGGAGATCGTTTTGTAATGATTTGTTGCGAACAAAGACAAATTTTGATATAACCGAACTTATCACCAACTTCGCATTGCGCTGGTTAATTTGAATAGTTATTATACAAAACTTACCATGAAACGATTGTGCTGTTTGCTGATTATTAACTTTGCGCTGCTGTTTGTTGCCTTCCCGCAGCAATTCACTTTTAGTAATTATTCCATTACCGAAGGCTTGTCGCAAAGTGTGGTAAATTGCCTCTTTCAGGATTCGCAGGGCTTTATCTGGTTGGGCACGCAAAACGGATTAAATCGCTTCGACGGGGAGTCTTTTAAGGTGTTTCGTTTTCAGCCAAATGATTCTGCCTCTATTTCAAATAACTGGATTTATGCCATCTCGGAAGATAAGGACGGTAACCTTTGGATAGGCACAAAAGGTGGATTAAATAAATATGTGGTAGCCGATAATCGTTTTGTGCGCATTTGTTATCAAACCAATTATCCGTCTGATATTACTTTGCACAGTTACGACAACCTGCAGCTTAACGATGGACGTATGCTTATTCATACGCCGCCGGTAATTTCCATTTTTAATAATAACTCAAACGAGTTTTCTCACTACCAAAGTCAGGCCCCTTTTGATCCGGCGGTTAAAGATGTAAAACAACCCGTTTTGCAAGACCACACCGGAAAAATATGGGCAGGATGCACAAACGGAATTGGTGGCTGGGAGGGGCCGCACAGCGGTTTTGAATGTTATAATTTTGTTCGAAAACCTGGCGATACCCTCGCAACGGCAAACGTAACCGCCTTGTTTCAGGATAATAAATACCGAATTTGGGTAGGATGTACAAACGGACTGTTTAGCTTCAACCCTAAATCACAGTGTTTTGAAGAACACCAGTTTCAACTGGAAAATGGGGAGGCTTTTAAATTTTCAAGCTGTATACGAAGCTTGGTTGAAACGAAACACAATCAACTGATTGTTGGTACTGAGGGTGAGGGGATTTTTCTGCTAACCGAACTTGCTGAAAACAGGTATGCCATTCAAAATTTTACTTCTGACAACAGTGGTTTGGCACATAATATTGTACAAAGTTTGCTTATCGATAGCTCGGAGAATCTGTGGGTGGGTACTTTGTCGGGCGTTAGTAAAGCCGATTTAAAACGTGATAAATTCCGGCTATACCGTAACAGCAACTCGCCAGCCTCGGTTAACTTAATGGGAAATGTTATTGCCGGTATGTTAAAAAATTCCGATGGTAAATTATGGATTGGTAACTGGGGGCAAGGATTAAATATTGTAGATCCCGAAACCAACGAGGTGGTTCATTATTCGTCGCAACACCCGGGAAACCACCATTTGTCTAATGATTTTGTTCACGTAATTTTTAAAGATAACTCCGAAAGAATTTGGTTAGGTACCCGCAATGGTATTTTTATCTGGGACGAAGGAAACGAACGGTTTGAAGACTGGCGCGATATTTTTAAGCGGCCAAATTGGCCTGCTTTTACAAACACCCGCATTTATCACATCATTCAGGATAAAAAAGAACAGTTTTGGATAGGCACTTCAAATGGACTTTTCAATGTTAATCCTAAAACCGGAGAGTTCATCCATTTTAACCAGCACGGCCCCGATAAAAGGCAAATTGGCTCTAATCTGGTTTACAGTCTGCTTGAAGATTCAGATGGCTTAATATGGATTGCCACTATCGGTGGCCTGGATTTATACAATCCCGAAACCAATGAACTGAAGCATTACCGGAAAACTGTTGGTGGCTTGAGTAGTGATTTTGTAATTTCGTTATGCGAAGACAGCCTAAACAGGATATGGATTGGCACCAATGCAGCCATAAATATTTTTGATAAGCAAAATCAGAAATTCAGTTACTTTGATGAAAAAGACGGTTTGCCCAGCAATTATATTTACGCCATTATTGAAGACAAAAACAACGATTTGTGGCTGGCAACGGGGAATGGTTTATGCCGTTTTCTGCTTGATGAAAAGCGCCTTCAAACTTTTACTTCTGAAGATGGTTTGCAAAGCCCTGAATTTAACCTGCGTGCCGCTTATTGTGCCAACGATGGTGAATTGTTATTTGGCGGGATGAATGGATTTAATACTTTTTACCCCGATTCGTTGAGAGGAAATCCGTATTTGCCAAACATGGTTTTTACTGCTTTTCGAACCAATACAGGAGCCATACAGAAAGAAGAAAATATTGCAACAACCACGAAAATTGTACTGTCCCACAAGGTGCAGTCGTTTACCATTGAGTTTGCCGCACTTGAATTTACCAACCCGCAAAAAAACAGATACGCCTATAAAATGGAAGGCGTTGCTGACGAGTGGATTGAAATAGGAAACCGAAAGTTTGTGCCCTTTTTTGCCCTGCCTCTGGGCGATTATACATTTGCGGTTAAAGGGTCAAATAACGACGGAACGTGGAACGAAAACGGAATAAGCTTAGCTATTTCAATTCTTCCACCATGGTATACCAGTAGGTATGCCTATCTGGCTTACTTTTTTATTTTAATGCTCGTGGTTTGGGTGTTTATTTATTTCCGAGAAAGGAGATTGCAGCTCGATAAGGTAAAGCTGGAGAAAAAGGTGCTGGAGCGTACCATTCAGATTGAGAAACAGAACCAGGTTATCAGGGCAAAAAATAACGAACTAAACGAGCTAAACCGCGCCAAGGATAAATTTTTCTCCATTATTGGGCACGATTTGCGCAACCATTTTAATATAATTATTGGCTTTTCCGAAAACCTGCTGCTAAGTTTTAAAAAGATGGATCCACTCCGGCAGGAGCATCACATTGCTAATATTTACAAGTCTTCGGTTCTGGCTAACGACCTTTTGGGCAATTTGCTAACCTGGGCGCGTTTGCAGCGAAATGTGATTGTTTTTCAGCCCGAAAAAATTAATATTCCGCATAAAATCAGGGATTTGCTGCGTTTTCATGAAGAGGCTGCGCTTAAAAAAAATATACTAATTGAAGTTTTTGCCAGGGAAGAACTGGAGGCTTGTGTTGATGAAAATATGTTTGCAACCATTATCCGAAACCTGCTTGCCAATGCCATTAAATTTACACATGTTGATGGAGAGATTTCGGTAACGGTATTACGCGAAAATAATTGTTGTGTAGTAAAGGTTAAAGACAATGGAATAGGCATTACTAAAGAAAATCAGCAAAAAATCTTTCAGCTTGATAGCAACGTGGGCAGCAAAGGTACGCGGGGCGAAAAAGGTACCGGTTTGGGTTTAATAATTTGCAAAGAATTTATTGAAAAACACAGGGGTGAAATCAGTTTAAAAAGTGAGCCGGGAAAAGGGAGTGAGTTCACGTTTACCCTGCCAATTCAGCAAGCAATGGTAAAAAAGAGAAAATCACCGGATGAGAATTAATTCACCCGATGATTTGTGTTTTATAAAATATCGTAAAGTTCTTTGCCGTCCTCTTCAAATTGCGCAATACTAATGTCGGTCATTGGGTGCTTAATTAACTGGAATAGCAAATCGGGGCTTATCGTTGCCGATTGTGCACCGTTCATACTTACCCGATGAATTTGATCGACAGTTTTAAAACTTGCTGCCAAAACTTTTGTAGGCAGGTTAAATTCTTTGGTATTCTTAACAATATCAGAAACCACTTCAATACCATGCGACGAAATATTGTCGAGGCGGCTAACGTAAGGCGCAACAAAATCCGCTCCGGCACGCGATGCCACAAGTGCCTGCTGTTGGGTGAAAATAGCTGTGGCTGTTACATTTATGCCTGCTTCTTTTAACATACGCATGGCTTTGTAGCCCTCAACCGAAACCGGAATTTTTGCATAAAAGTTATTTCCAAGATCAAAATACTCTTTATACCTTTTCGCTTCTTTAACCATCTCATCAGCATTGGCCGACATTACCTGTACGTGAATAGTACCTTTCCCTACAATTTCAGCAATGGTGTTAATGGCTTCCGAAAGTTTTAATCCCGATTGCTTTAAAATAGTAGGATTGGTTGTAACACCCTCCAGAGGGAAAAAATCGTACAATTGCTTTAATGCCTCAATGTCAGCAGTATCTGCCAGATAAATCATTTTTTTTGTTTTTTGATGAATGAAAAAGCTTAAGCTGTTGTTGGTTCTGTAGTGTTTTGCAAAGATAAAGAAGCTTTTTTCTGCTACCTTTTTTTTTAATTGTTTCAGTCATTTGTTAACATGAAATTGCACGTGCAGGTAATTTCTTCTCTGATTAGGCGTTTACATATTCAAATCTTTTGACTTTTTTTGTGGGATGTTTAAACACTGCATATTTATTTTTACAGCAATTGTTTTTGTAATGGGGCAGGCAACAGGGCAGGTTGTGAGCAAAAAAATTACCGCATTCCCCGAGGTATATAAAGAAATCAGTATCTCGGGGTACCGCACTGCCCTCGACAGTTTTCCGGAGCATACGCTTGAAGGCTATCTCGGACAATTTTTAATTCCCGGAAACGATGGTTATATCATCAGTCGTTTTGGCCCCCGATCGGGAAGAATGCATTACGGTACGGATATAAAAATGTATAAAGGCGATACGGTAGTTGCTTCGCAAAGTGGTATAATTGCCCGGTCGAACTGGGGATATGGTTTTGGGAATTTAATCATTGTCCAGCACCGAAATAATATTCAAACCTATTATGCACACCTGTCTAAATTCTTAAAAAAGAAAGGCGAACACGTTGAAAAAGGAGAGCCCATTGCTTTGGCCGGAAGTACCGGACGGGCCCGTGGTGCACATTTACATTTTGAAATGCGTGAAAACGGACAGCCTTTTGACCCTGAGTTGGTTTTTGATTTTAAAGAAGAAAAAATTCGCGACGAGGCAGCTGAAATGGAAAGTTTAATGGCTCTGCACAAAAAACTAAAACCTAAAGGTTACTCTACCAATGTAGCTGTTCCGGAGTATTACAAAGTACGCTCGGGCGATTCGTTGTGGACCATTTCTCGAAGGTTTAAAACTTCAATTAATGAAATTTGCAGGTTAAACCGAATTTCTGAGAGTTCAACCTTGCGAATAGGGCAACCACTGCGTATGTATTAAATGCCGGTGTGTTATGCAGAGAGAACATCAGGCAATTTATTTTGTTGTTGACTGATAGCTTAGTTTAACAAAAATGGGAAGAACAATAATTTTGATTGCCGCAGTATTACTGGCCATAGCGGTAAGTGTTGGCGCTTTTGGAGCCCATGGCTTAAAACCGCATCTTTCATCAGAATTGATGGAGGTGTACAAAACCGGAGTCGAATATCATTTTTATCATGCACTGGGACTGTTGCTGGTTGGAGTTTTTGCTTTGCACAAGCCTGGTGTTTATTTAAAATGGTCGGGAATACTGCTTACCACAGGAATTGTTCTATTTTCGGGAAGTTTGTATGTTATGGCAATTTCGGGAATAAAATGGTTAGGGGCTGTAACACCGCTCGGCGGTGTTAGTTTTATTGCCGGGTGGATACTTTTATTTTTGGCGGCTAAAAAAATATAATTTTCTGAACAGATTTGAACCCTTATCTTTGCCCTTGCCCAATAATTAAAACATCAAAATGAACGAACTACCTGAAGCAATCAACTGCAAGGGAGCCCCGGCCAGTTTCGCCAACGAACGCTATGGAGCACATGAACGGAATACTTTCGATATTTGGTTGGCAGATGCCGTTGAACCAACGCCTTTGGTAATTTATATTCATGGAGGTGGTTTTGTTGGGGGAGACAAAAGCCGGTATTATGATTCGCAAGACTGGGGACGTTTATTGGATGCCGGCATATCGGTTGCAAGCATAAATTACCGTTTTATGAACGAACCTCCGTATGGCATTTTGGGAAGTATGAACGACTCGAAACGTTGTTTGCAATACATTAAACGCCAGGCTAAGCGCTACAATATCGATAAAAAACGTATTGCTTGTTGTGGGGGGTCGGCAGGTGCAGGTACCTCTTTGTGGCTGGCTTTTTCAGCTGATATGGCCGATGCAGAAAACGATGATCCTGTTTTGCGCGAATCAACTCGCATTGCATGTGCTGCTGCATTTTCAACACAATCAACCTACGACATTCTGCAGTGGCCCGGACTATTGCATTTTCCGCCTTATCAGGGAGAAGAACAGTTGCTTTCCATTGCGCGGGTCTTTGGTTTCAAATCGGCAGAAGGCATTGATGTGTATGCCCAAAAACAAATCCGAAGTGAGCTCGATTTTTTGGCTAAAATGTCATCAGATGCGCCACCTTTTTTTGTTTTTAATCATTATGAAGGGGGCATTCCTGCCAACGAAGATGAACTTCACCATCATCCGCTTCATGCCAAAGCACTAAAAGACAGAGCCGATGATGTTGGCGCCGAAGCATTTGTGTATGCTCCGGCCCTTGGTATTGCCAACCCGTCAGGAAAAGATGTGGTGGAGTTTTTTATTGAAAAGCTTAGGCAGAAGCCAGCAGAAATTATTCGGTGAGTTGCTCCATCGTCTTTTTAATGTCGCCCGGAGTGCTCATAATTTTCATAAAAGTTCCCATGGTAAGTTCTGGCCAGTGCAGTGCAATTCTGTATTTTCCGGGCAGGATGGAGGCCGTATTTCCCTGCAGAATAATTTCATAAGGCATAGCCGCCACATGGTTATCGCCAATAATTGGCAAAAAGTGGGCTTCGCCATCGTTGCTGCTATTTAGTGCAACGCCCCAAACAGCTACTTCCTTTTCTTTGTAAATCAACTCATAAACCTGTTGTGTTTCACTTTTTCCTGCCTGTAGATTCTTTTGGATAGTAGCAAGTCCATCTTCAAATGAATTAAAAACTTTCAGTTCTTCAGCATCAGTAAAGTAGGGCATCATAACTTTATAATGGTACTTCTGCAACTTTTTCTTGTCGAGTGTGCCACCAAAAACCTGATTCAAAGGTCCAACATTTTGCATGGCCTCAAGTGCAGCATCCGAAATTTTGCGTAATGCATCTTCCTGTTGGTTTATATCCTTAACGAAATAGGCATAGAACAAATACATCGGATTAAGCATGCTTATTTGCAGCGCCTCGTTTTCTTTTTTAAAGCCAATTTTTAGTGTTGCAGCTAAAGCGCCTCGGTCGTTAAATCCAAGTGCAATTTTTTCCAGTTCGGGATGTGTATAGCATACCACGGCCAAATTTTCCGATTGGGCAGGTGCGTACTCCCCGATAATGGTAAAACCTGATTCGCTAAGAGCCGATTTTGTACGATGAATTGCATCGGACAGGGTTTCATTCTTTTTGCTAATAAGAAGATATGCAGGTTCTTCCTGTGCAAATGCCAACGAAAAAGATAAAAGAAGGATACTGATTAGGATACTTATTGGTTTCATTCTATTCTGATTTTATTTCGCGTAAATGTAACCTTTGCCTCTTGCTTGCTCAATGGCCTGGCTATGATACATATCATAGCCTGAATGTTAATATATATTCAAAAGAAATGAATAAATATACAAATCAGTGAAAAAGCTTTTCTTATCAGTTAAAAAATCTTCATATTTGCACCACTAAATTTTTGAAATAAAAAGAGAATGAAAGTTTTAAAATTCGGAGGAACATCGGTAGGCTCACCCGAAAATATGCGGGCTGTAATGAACCTGGTAACCGATGGCGAGCAAAAGATTGTGGTACTATCAGCCATGTCGGGAACTACAAATTCGTTGGTTGACATAGCTAACTATTTGTATAAAAAGAACAAGGATACAGCACGTATTTTTATTGGGAAGCTCGAAGACAAATACAAACAGGTAGTTGAAGAACTCTTTACCTCCGATGATAATAAGAAGAAAGGTTTGCAAGTGGTTCATGAAGCCTTTACTACCATAAAGTCATTTACTTCAGGAACCTTCAACCTGGTGGGCGAAAATACAATACTTGCGCAGGGTGAGCTAATTTCAACCAACCTGGTAACCCTGTTAATGAACGAAAATGGCCACCGCACCAAGCTTTTGCCGGCGCTTGATTTTATGAAAATTGATGAAGACAAAGCAGCTGATCTTCATTTTATTCGCGATAATATTAAAGCCGTGTTTCAGAAAATTGGCGAAGCTGATTATTACATTACACAAGGTTTTATTTGCAAAGATGCCAATGGCGAAATTAATAACTTGCAACGCGGTGGAAGCGATTATACAGCATCGTTAATAGGAGCTGCCATTGATGCCGACGAGATACAAATTTGGACAGATATTGATGGTTTCCATAATAACGATCCGCGATATGTGGAAAATACTCAAAAAATTGAGCAGCTTTCGTTTAATGAAGCGGCCGAGCTGGCCTATTTCGGGGCAAAAATTCTACATCCACAAACCGTATTGCCTGCACGTATACAAAATATTCCGGTTCGTTTAAAAAATACCATGAACCCAACTGATGGAGGAACGCTGATTACTTCTGATTCAGACGGACGCGGAATTAAGGCGGTAGCTGCAAAAGACGGTATTACTGCAGTAAAAATCAGGTCAGGCCGAATGCTTATGGCCTATGGTTTCCTGAAAAATATTTTTGAGGTTTTTGAAAAGTACCGCACTCCAATCGATATGATTTCGACATCAGAGGTCGCAGTTTCGCTAACCATTGATAATACACTCAATTTAAACAAGATAAAAGAAGACCTGGGTAAGTTTGGTACCGTAGAGGTTGATGAGGATATGTCGATTGTATGCATTGTTGGCGATATTATTGAAGAGGAAAAGGGATTTGCCTCGAAGGTATTTAACGCGCTGGATGGTATTCCAATCCGTATGATTTCGTACGGTGGCAGCCGGCATAATATTTCGGTGTTGGTGCCAACTGTTAATAAAAAGGAGACCTTACAAACCTTAAGCAGTAAATTGCTGAATCATTAGAAAACACTACTGATAATTAGGGAGAAAGGATGGTAACATTTGCAAGGTTGGCATCCTTTTTTTTATCCAATTTTTACCACTTCGCTGGCTTCGTAGCGTGGTGCAATTTTAAGGTCGAAACGTGTTTTAAGGCTTTCCATTCGGGCAAGGGCTTTTCCCGGTGTATTGTTGTCCTTCGAAATATGACTCAGAAAAACACACTCCAGGTTGCCATTGGTGTGCTGGTCGAGCAGCTCAAAAGCCTGGTCGTTTGAGAGGTGTCCGACATTAGAGGCCACCCTTTGCTTAAGAAAATAAGGATAAGCGCCTTCCCAAAGCATTTTTTCATCGTAGTTCGATTCAAGAAATAAAGCGTGGCAATAACTGATGTGATCTTTTACCTGTTCGCAGGCTTCTCCAATATCGGTAAAAACACCAATATTTAGGTTGTTGTATTTAATTCTAAACGAATACGGATCGGCAGCATCGTGGCTTTTGGATACCGGGTATACAGTAAAATCGTCAATCGGAATATTTTCCTCGTGGTTAAAGAATCGTGGAGAATAGGGACGAAGGTTTTTGTAGGCGCCGTCAAATGTTTTGGCACTCATGTAAATTGGCACCTGTAAGCGTTTCCCAAACACGCGGGCGCCACGCAAATGGTCGCTGTGTTCGTGTGTAATAAAAACGGCTTTTACTTTGCTTGCATCGAGGCCGCGTTCCTGCATCCGTAGCAGGATTTGTTTGGTAGAAATACCCGCATCAATTAGTATGGCCGAGGTTTCGTTACCGATATAATAACAATTTCCGTTACTTCCTGAAGCTATGGCGCAAATTTCGAGCATAGAACAAGGTTAAAAGCCATTGCCCAACATGATCAGGCAATGGTTAGTTGATTTATTTTACCAGTTTTGAAATAGCCCGGAACGCATGATCTCCAGCCGAACGCGTTAGTTCAAAAAGGATGGATTCATAGGATGTCATCATAATTTCTTCAAAACGAAGACGTTCTTTTGCTAATTCAATATTGGCAGGTGTTCTCGACGATACACAGTCAATTACCACAATCGGGTTTAAACCTGCTGCTTTTAGGTCGATGGCAGTTTGTAAAACGCAAACATGCGATTCTATTCCGCTAATAATAATGTTTTTGGCGCCAGTTTCTTTTAGCTTTGCCGCAATTTCGGGTACGTCAAAACAGCTGAAATCTTTTTTCTCAAAGTAAGAAAACGCATCAAATGCTGCCTGAATTTCAGATACAGTCTCGCCAAGGCCTTTTGTATATTGTTGCGATACCAGCATTGGAACTTCTAGTTCTTTCAATCCCTGGGTTAGCACCTCGCAATTTTTTAGTAGTTCGTCTTTGTTGTGCATGGCAGCGATTAAACGCTCCTGAATGTCAATAATTAATCCTACCGTGTTTTTTTTTGTAATTCTCATTTTTCAGTTTTTAATCGTTAAAAGTTGCAGGTAACAAGGTAGTTCAGTGTTTAGTTTAACTTGTTCTAATGGTTGTTTTTTGTGTCGTTTTTGGCTTGTAAGCGCGATTTGCTTCCCAGGTATCCACCATGGTGGCGTTTGGCATAGTCGTCGTTGGTAAAACCAATCTTGTTCATCATCGAAACAACCAGGGCATCGCCAATTACAGTCATTACGGTTGTTGATGTTGTGGGCGATAAGCCAAGGGGGCACACCTCTTTTGGGTTACCGGTGTAAATAAAAGCATCGGCATTTTGGGCCAAAACCCCCTTCGGGTTGCTCGAAATTACAATTAACGGAAGTCCGGCATATAAATTTTCAGCCAAATCAATAAGTTCAATAATTTCACGCGTTTTCCCCGAGTTCGAGATAACCAGTAAAACATCGTTTTCCTGCACCACGCCAAGATCGCCGTGTTGCGATTCGCTCGGATGCAGAAATACTGCAGGAGTTCCGGTTGAACTGAATGTGGTGGCAATATTAAGGGCGATTTGCCCGGCTTTTCCCATTCCGCTGGTAACCAGTTTGCCTTTCTTTAAATGTACCTGGCGGTGAATTAATTCAATGGCCTCTAACATGCCGTCTTCAACAGGAATATTCAGTATTGCCTGTGCTTCGTGTGCAATAACTTGTTTTATGGTCTCTTTCATTATAACTGTCTTGGTGGTGCAAATCTAAGTTAAAAAAATGAAGTGGCTCTGTGCCTGATGTCTGTTTTAGCAGATTTTTACAATCAAGTGATTTCTGTTACACAAAAAATGTGTTGTAGGTCATAAAATTTTCAGAACAAAATGCGGGGCTCAACGGTTAAATATTCGTTACATTTAACGATAATTTTTAAAAAAAGCTGAAAGTCGAAAGTAAACTAACTGCAGTAAAATTGTCATTCTGCTGTGGCCAAACTTTATCCGGCTGTTAGCTGTAAACAATTAATAAGATGAAGATTCACGAATATCAAGCCCGAAATTTATTCAGGAAGTACGGGATTCCTGTGCCGGAAGGTGTTGTGTGCCATTCGGTTGATGAAGTAAAAAAGAAAGTATCGGACAAAGACAAGCTGCGTGTGGTAAAAGCCCAGGTACATGTAGGCGGTAGAGGTAAAGCAGGTGGAGTAAAGCTAGCCACCACAAAAGCCGAAGCAATTGAAAAGGCAAAGCAGATTCTGGGAATGGACATTAAAGGAATTACTGTAGAAAAAATACTGGTTGCCGATGCTGTTGACATTGAAAAAGAGTTTTATGTGGGGCTGATTAACGACCGCAATACCAAATCCGTTACACTAATGGCCAGTGCCGAAGGTGGTGTTGAAATTGAGGAAGTTGCAAAAGTATCGCCTGAAAAAATTATAAAATTGACCATCGACCCGGCTATGGGACTGATGCCCTGGCAAGCACGGAAAATCTCCTTGCAGTTATTTAGCGATCCGAAGCAAATTCGCCAATGTGCTGATATTCTGGTAAAATTATATCAATTGTACATCGAAACAGATTCGTCGCTGGCTGAAATAAATCCGCTGGTTCTTACTCCCGATAAGCAAGTGCTGGCCATTGACGGTAAAATGAATTTTGATGATAATGCTTTATTCCGCCAGAAAGATATTATTGCCATGCGTGAAGCGGATAAAGATGAACAAAAGGAGATTGAAGCCAATGCCAAGGGCCTGTCGTATATTAAGTTGGATGGCAATATTGGTTGCATGGTAAATGGGGCCGGTTTAGCAATGGCAACCATGGATATGATAAAACTTTACGGTGGAGAACCTGCCAATTTCCTTGATATTGGTGGTTCGTCGAATCCGCAGAAGGTTATCGATGCCATGAATATATTGCTTAGCGACAAAAATGTAAACTCAGTAATGATAAATATTTTTGGTGGAATTACCCGTTGCGATGATGTTGCCCGTGGATTGGTTGCAGCACTAGACCAGATAAATACTGATGTGCCCATTGTAATTCGCCTCTCGGGGACCAATGCCAAAGAAGGACTTGAAATTATTGAACAAACAGGTTTGCCGGTTGTAAAAACCATGCGCGAAGCAGCACAAAAAGCCATCGAGTTAAGTAAAAAATAGGCGTAAACGTTTAAAGAGGAAGAAAATGAGCATACTAATAAATAAAGATACAAAAGTAATCGTTCAGGGGATTACCGGCCGCGACGGTGCATTTCATACGGCCAAAATGAAAGCTTATGGTACCCAGGTAGTGGGTGGTACTTCGCCCGGAAAGGCCGGGCAACAGGTTGAAGGAGTTCCGGTTTTTAACACCGTTGAAGATGCAGTGAAAGCCACCGGTGCCGATGCGTCGGTAATTTTTGTTCCGGCGCCGTTTGCGGCGGACGCCATTATGGAAGCCAGTTACGCCGGGGTAAAGTTAGTTGTTTGTATTACCGAGCATGTACCGGTTCAGGATATGATTCGTGTTACACCGGTATTACAAAAAAACGGAACAAAACTGGTTGGAGCCAACTGTCCGGGATTAATAACCCCTGATGAATGTTTGATTGGTATTTTGCCTGCAATGATCTTTAAAAAAGGAAATGTAGGTTTAATTTCGCGTTCGGGTACATTAACATACGAGGTGGTTAATATGCTTAGCGAAAGCGGGCTTGGCCAAACAACTTGTGTGGGTATTGGTGGCGATGCCGTTTCAGGTCTGTATTTTATCGACTTACTGGAAATGTATGAAAATGATCCGGCAACAGAAGCGGTGGTTGTAATTGGCGAAATTGGCGGCGATGCAGAAGAGCAGGCAGCCCGTTTTATTAAAGAGAAGATGACAAAACCTGTGGTGGCATTTATTGCCGGCCAATCGGCACCTCCGGGAAAACGGATGGGGCATGCCGGAGCAATTATTTCGAGTGGATCGGGTACTGCTGAAGAAAAAATAAAAGCTTTTAAAGCTGCCAATGTTCCGGTGGCTAAAGAACCACGCGAAATTCCGGGATTGGTAAAAGAAAAATTAGGATTGTAAAATCGGGTTTGAAAATATAAAAAAGAGGCTGTGCAAATTTTTGTACAGCCTCTTTTTTTTGCCTAATGCCTTAAGCGGTGTTAAACGCGAAACACGTAACGCCCGGCTTTGTTATTTATAGAATGTCATCAATATTTTCAGGCGGATTGCCCAAAACGGCTTTGTCGCCATTTACCACAATTGGTCGGTGCAGCAATTTGGGGTTTTCAACCAATACCTTTATCCATTCCTCATCGCTTAAAATTTTCCCTTTGTACTGTTCTTTGTAATCTTGTTCATGTTGCCGAACAAAGTCGAAAGGTTTTTTGCCGGTCTTAGCAATTATTTCTGTAAGCTCTTCCTGGCTTAAACCATCAGCAAGGTATTTTATAACTTCAACTTTGCAGCCTTTATCTTCAAGGTATTGCAAGCCTTTACGGCTTTTCGAGCATCGTGGATTATGGTATATTTTCATATTTCTAATAATTCTGGTTTATGCTTTCTGTATTAATGCTTTAACTGGTAATCGACTTAATATAATTGTAATAATCTTCCTGTGCCCTGTAGTTTTTTTCTCCGTTATGTTTTGCGTAATTATTACTCAACTCCGGATCAAGAATTCGGGCCCTGGTATTGTCTTTTAGCTGAATCTCCAGCATTTGTTTTAATTCGTTTTTTATACTCTCATCGTAAATAGGGCAAGCCACTTCTACCCTCCGGTTCAGGTTGCGCGGCATCCAATCGGCCGATGAGATGTACATTTTTTCTTCTCCACCGGCTCCAAACAGAAAAATGCGTGAATGTTCGAGGTACTTGTCAACAATACTAATTGCCTGAATATTTTCGCTAAAACCATTTAGCCCAATTTGTAAGCCAAAGATACCTCTGACAATGAGTTTTGTTTTTACCCCGGCTTGAGCTGCCTGGTACACTTTTTTCATCATTTTCGGATCTATCAGGCTGTTCATTTTCAATATCATCCATGCGGGTTTGCCCTGTTTAGCCAGTTCTATTTCATGGTCAATGTTTTTTTCCCACTGTTTTCGCATATTAAACGGGCTTACAACAAGGTGTTTGTAATCGAAGTGTTGGTAGTTTTGTTTAAAAAATTCAAACACTTTTTCTACTTCATTGGCAAGTCGGGCATCAGCGGTAAGTAATCCGTCATCGGCATAAACACGTGCAGTTCCTTCATGAAAATTTCCGGTGCCAATGTAGGCGTAATTGCGCATACCTCCTTCTTCTTTTCGTTGCACCCAGGCCAGCTTACTGTGTACTTTCATTCCAGGCACTCCGTTAATAACGTCGGCTCCTTCTTCCTGCAATTTGTTCGACCAAAAAATATTGGCTTCCTCGTCGAACCTTGCCTGAAGTTCAACAACAACTGTAACTTTTTTCCCGTTGCGCACGGCATTTAAAAGGGCATTAACCACTTTTGAGGCCGGTGCCACCCGGTAAATGGTTAGTCCAATTTCTTTAACCGACGGATCGATAGCAGCTTCGCGTATAAAATCAATTAGGTGGTTAAATGTTTGGTACGGATAATGAAGCATAATGTCTTTTTGTCGCATCATTTTCATTATACTGGTAAAAGGTGGCAAATCCTTGTGGCGGAAAGGCGGAAGTTTGGGGTAAAAATGTTCCTTTTTCCCAATCTCCGGGAAGTTCATAAAATCTTTATGGTTGTGGTAACGCCCGCCGGGAACAGCATCGCTCCCTTCTGCCATTTTCATTTTTTTTAGCAGAAATTTTAACAAGTCATCGGGCATTTCCCGGTCGTAAATTAAACGAACCGGTTTCCCTTTTTTACGTTTTTTCAAACTTTGACTCATCTTTTCTACAAAACTTTTCGAAATGTCATCATCCAAGTCGAGTTCGGCATCGCGGGTAATTTTTATGGTGTAAGCTTCATGCACGTCATAATCAAAATAGAAAAAGATATCGTTCATACAGAAACGAATGATGTCGTCAAGAAAGATGACGAATTGTTTTTCTCCTTCTGATGGCAATACTAAAAAACGCGGAACCGAGCGTCCGGGTATTCGAATAAGCGAATAGGCAAATTCTGTTGGGTCATTGCTGCTCCACAGTTTAACTGCCAGGTAAACCGAACGGTCGCGCAGGTACGGAAATTTATTTTTTTTGCTCAACATAATAGGAACCAGGTTGGGCAAAACTTTTTCGTAAAAATAGCTACGTACAAAAGCACCTTGCTTTTCGCTTAGGTCTTTTTCGTTTATAATGAAAATGTTATTTTCTTCAAGCTCGGTTAATATGCCTGAATAAATTTCCTGTACTTTGTTTTGTTGTTCGTTAACTATTTTCTGGATGTTGTTATGCAGCTCCCCGGGAGTCAATTGGCCGAGAAGGTTTTCTTCGTCTTTTCCCAATGAAACCATCCGGCGCACAGCAGCAACTCTTACCCTGAAAAATTCATCGAGGTTATTGGAAAAAATTCCAATGAAACGAATTCGTTCGAACAGGGGTGTGTTCGGATCCTGTGCTTCCTGCAGCACCCGCTCGTTAAACGACAACCAACTTATTTCCCGATTTATAAATTTTTCTTTTGAATACATGAGTGCGCAATATTGTAGTGTTAGAAATTAAATTATCAACTCTTACAAGATGTAAAAAGCCGGTGAAAATTGCAAGATAAAAGCGGGCAATTCTGTTAATTATTGTCCTCCAAATTCCATAAGGTACGCTTTTATAAAGCCATCGAGTTCGCCATCCAGAACGGCATTAACATTTCCGGTTTCAAAGCCAGTACGCAGGTCTTTCACCATCTTGTAGGGTTGCAATACATACGACCTGATTTGCGATCCCCACTCAATTTTCTTTTTCTGCGACTCAATTTCAGCCGTTTTTTCGTAGCGTTTGCGCAATTCCAATTCGTAAAGTTGCGACTTTAATAGCCGAAGTGCATTTTCTTTATTGCCCAGTTGCGAGCGGCTTTCCGTATTTTCAATGGTAATTCCGGTGGGGGCGTGGCGCAAACGAACACCGGTTTCTACTTTATTTACATTTTGTCCGCCGGCACCACCACTTCTGAAAGTGTCCCAGCTAATATCTGCCGGATTAATTTCCACTTCGATGGTGTCGTCAACCAGTGGCGAAACATATACCGAGGTAAAAGATGTCATTCGTTTATTTTGTGCATTAAACGGCGACAAACGAACCAGGCGGTGTACGCCGTTTTCGCTTTTTAGGTAACCGTAGGCAAACTCGCCTTCAATCTCAATAGTGCAGCTTTTTACCCCAACTTCGTCGCCGGCCTGCATGTCGGCTATTTTCATTTTATAGCCTTGCTTTTCAATCCAGCGGGTATACATCCTAAACAGCATATCGGCCCAGTCGTTACTTTCCGTTCCGCCTGCTCCTGCATTAATCCGCAGTACTGCTCCCAGTCGGTCTTCTTCGTTGCGAAGCATGTTTTGGGTTTCCAGGTCTTCAATTAGTTGAAGGGTTTCAGCAAAAGCAGTATCCACTTCTTCTTCGCTGGCTTCTTCCATTTCAAAAAACTCGTAAAGCACCAAAAAATCTTCGGTAGCTCCATGTACTTTCTTAAAACCGTCGGTCCACACTTTTATGGTGCGGATAAGTTTCATTTGGGCCTCGGCGTCTTTTGGGTTATTCCAAAATTCAGGATCCTGGGTTTTTAGTTCTTCTTCTTCAAGTTCTACCAGTTTTGCATCGTAGTCAAAGATGCCTCCTCAGCGCATCCCGGCGCTCAACAAGGTCTTTTACCTGTTCCTTTAAAATCATTTGTAATTGTTTTTGTACGGACGGCAAAGTTAACAAGATTTTTTTGGGCGCAGCTTTTTGTAAACACCACCCGATGCTTATGCCAAAAAAAATTATCTAATGCGTTTATACCTGCTGATATAACCATCGTAAACTTCGTCGGACAGAATAAGTTCGCCAGACGTTGAAAATGAGAAAGAACGCCTGAAACTACCGCTGATTTCAATCATTTTTGTTTGTTCGTGATTGTAAATTGATGTTGAGGTTATGATGCTAAAATTTGTATCGGAAACCAATGTGTCGTTTCGGTACTGCCTGAAAACCGAATCGGTGGTAAACTCAAAAACAATGTTTTCTCCTGTGTCTTCAGGTGTAAATGTAATTCCTGCAATTCCTCCGGTGCTGCTTAGCCAGTTCCAGCTACCCATTATATCGTTTGCTTCAGGAGAGTCATCAACGCACGAAAAACTTATCAGCAATAAAAGGCATGCCGCCATAAAATATTTATACATTGTGTTTTGTTTGTATTTAGATGCAGTTCAGGATGCAGGGGTTGCGTATGTGGCAGGCTTGTTTTGAGTTTTGGTAAAAGGGTTGCTGGTGATTAATCGAGAACGAGATTCATGTGTCGGTGAATCAGTTCAGGCTCGAACCCACGACCTTGTGTGTACCTGATTATTTGTCCCATTTTTGTGAATTTGTCTTTCTTTTTAATTGTTTTGGCTTTGTCTTTCATGGTTTTTACCAGCACCTTAATGTATTGTTCTTCGTCAATTTTTTCAAGTCCTTTTTCAATGGTAGTATCCGAAAGTCCTTTTTGGCGCAGGTAATGACGAATTTTTACGCGGCCCCATTTGTTAAACTTGAATTTGTCGTTCACATATGCTTTGGCGTATCGTTCATCGTCAATGTATTTTTCAGCAATCAGTTTTTCGATGATTTCATCTACAATCTCGTCTACAATTTCGTAGGTTAGTATTTTTTTACGGATGTCGGAAGAACACTGCTCTGAACGGCTGCACAATTGAGCCATTTTTGAATAAGCCTGTTCGATTTGTTGATTTTGATTTTCCATTCGTTGTAGCATTAAAAAAGGAAAATAAAAATAGTGAAAAATATCGCGTATTCCTATACTCCTTTTCAATGCTACTAAATTCGGGTTTTCTGGAAGATGGCTTTTATTCCGGAAGCGATTCTTCTTTTCGTACACCGGTAAAAAACTCTTCCAGTTCGGCCAGTGTTGAATCGGTTCGTTCCACATCGCGAACAATTTCACCTTTATCTAAAATTACAATGCGCGAGCAAACATCGGCAACGTGGTCCAGGTCGTGGCTCGAAATCAGTAATGTTTTTTCTTTTTGCTCGGCATAGGCTTTAATAATATTCCGCAGTTGGTATTGCGATGATGGGTCGAGATTAGCAAAAGGTTCGTCCAGAACAATCACTTCGGGGTTTCCCATCAGTGCCCCAACCACACCAACTTTTTTCTGGTTTCCTTTCGACAGGTCGCGAATAAATTTCTTTTTACCCAAAATTTCGTCCTTAAAGAAGTCGGTGTAATCTTCCAGAAAATTGGTAACATCTTTTGCATTCATTCCTCTGAGTTCGCCAATAAATTCGAAATACTCATCGGGGGTGAGGTAGCCAATCGTAAAACTTTCGTCGATGTATGCAGCTACCAGCTCTTTCCACTCTTCAGTTTTCGAAACCTGGATTCCGTTGATAACTACTTCTCCTTTGCTGGCCCGAATCAGGTCGAGAACCAATGAAAAGAAAGTTGTTTTTCCGGCTCCGTTGTTACCAACCAAGCCAAATACTTCGCCTTTGGCAATGTTCAGTTCGTTTAAATTCAGAACTGTTGTTCCGTTGTATATTTTTTGTAAGCTATTTACTTGTATCATGATTTTAAAAGTTTGAAGCTGGAAGAACGAAGTTGGAAGATTCGTGCTTCCGGCATATGGTTATTTTTTTTCTAACTCGGATTGTTTTCTCGCCGATTGCGCGGATAGTCGCAGATTTTTAATTCTAAGTTTACTTTGCGAAATCAGCGGCATCTGCGTGCAATTAATTTTTAGCTTGACTTATAATTGTATATCATTTTATGTTTTCGTTTTAGGTACTGACCGGTAAAATAGTCGATTAAACGAGGGTGTAGAATGATTCCGATTAAACCTAAAGATGCCAGAACGATGTAGGCAACGGTATTACCAAATGCCCACGAAAGTAGCCCGAAAAATGCCAGCGGGCCAAAAATTACGGGGAAGGACATTAGCCACTGTGTAGCTCCAACACCCTGATAGTTAAATGCTGCCCTTTGATTGAGCTCGATGGCTTTTTTGCTGTTGAGGCCAAGCGCAAAAATTACCCACGAGTTTACACCAATATTATAAAGCATTACCACAAAATGAATGTAAAGCACTTTTGGCGAAATGTACATGTAACCTAACGAGAGCAGGTAGAAAATTACATTTGTTACCGCCATTAAGAAGAAGGCCGATTGAATAACCTGTTTCATCCGCACGTTTTGTGCCATTAGCAAAGGGTAATATTTTCCGTGCCATGCCGGGAAGAACTGACCGTACATCATACTGAAAATTCCGGTCATAAACATGCCTCCTAGAACAATAATAAACTCAGGCACTGCTTCATCGCCGTTGGGTTTATAAATTAAAAGTCCGTAAAAAAGGAAGAGCACCGACATCATGGCTGTATTTTTTGACCGTTTGTTGCGCATAATCATTTTTACCTCTAAGGACAACATTTTACCATAGTCGCCAACATTATTTAGCCACGAAAAATCGTGTGTCGAGCCTTCTTTTTTCTTTTTGCTGAGTTCGTCGAGGTAAAAACGGCTGTTGATATACGATTGGTTTAAAAAGTATAGTGCAACTATTGCTAATGGGAAAATCACAGCGGCGTATGGATTTGCCACAATAAAATGGAAGATCTTGCCAAAGCCTCCTGTCAGGTCAACAACATTAAAATAATCAATGGCAGTTAAACCGGCAGCTAATCCCAGGAAACTGTAAAACAGGATGTCCGATTCGTTGGTGCGCCATTTAATGTAAAGTGCCAGAAAATGATTTACAAAGATCATAAAAAATAGCGCTGCCAGCCAGGCCCAAAATACGGGAGGTGCCAATGTTGGTGCTGCAATACGGATAACAAATGGCAGCCCAAGTATTAATGGTAGTACATTAAAAAAGTGCAGCAACGATTTATTAAGCATGTATCGCGCAATACGTTTGCGTTTTACCGGCAACAGTAAAAAGGGCTGAAACCCAAAGGTGGGCAGGTTTTGGATCATGATTCGCAAAACCAGCTCGAAACCGAAGTACACCAGTAGCAAGGCGTTAAAAGCCTGAATCGGATTTTCGAGGTCTTTTAGTTTTTCGGTAAGCTGGAAGCCCATAAAAAAAGCCACCAGCGAAAAGTAAATGGCAAAAAAGATCAAAATGCCCTTGGTGGCCATGTTCTTGTTTTTCGATGCCGACCGCAGAAATTCGCGCCAGCCAAAGTAGAAGAAGTTTTTTTTCATACAGCACAATTATGTATTTACTAGTTGAATGTTGTTTTTGTTTTGTTGGTAAGGTTAAAGGTGAAAAAGTTACAGATTATTATTCAAATCGATCGGTTAAAACCACTCCGTCTTTAAAACGCTCCACTGTTCCGTCGGTATTAAAAACTTCAACCATAACAATATAGGGGCCGATTGGCAAGCTGTTTCCTGCGTCATCTTCTCCATTCCATGAGATTTGTTCGTGCGTTCCCAAAACCGAATTGTCAGCCAATTTACACAGGCGTCGTCCGGCGGTATCAAAAATCAAAATGTTACAAAAATACCCGGGGCTATCCATTAACAAATCGATAGAGTATGTATCGTTGTAACCATCATTGTTCGGCGAAAAAGCCTCCGGCTGAAAAGTAACTGATATTTTTTGTGCTTCCTCATTCATGATTTGTGAGTTCTGGTAACCGGGTGTTCCGTAACCCGATTGTGTTGATGCCGAATGCCAGTTCTGTGCTTCGTTTGTTGGCTGTGTAAATGAAATACGTTCGAGCGCAATCCCCTCGCGATCGTAAAAAATAGGTGAATGCATTTTTTCGTAGTAGTAAAATTCATCTATAATTTCCATATCGCTGTATAGCAGAACCACGTAATCATCATCGTTATTGAACGATGGAAATTTTTCCATTTGCAGAAAACATTCCGGGCACTTTATCTCGAACCACGGAAAAACACCAAGCGTATCTTTGGTAAGCGCCAGGTATTTGTTTGGAGGGAGTTTTTTCCGTTCGCTGGTGAGCGCATACACTTGCGTAAGTTCCATGTCGTTGTCGCGCGAGGCAAGGTAAAGTTTGTTCAGCGGTATTTCTTTTTCCGAATTGTTATAAATTTCCACATAATCTTCACCATCCGGTACCGGGTTAAAAAGTACCTCGTTCAAAACAAGGTCTCCAGGTTTGATAATTACCGGGTTTTTCTCTTCACCCGAAACAATCACTTCGTCAAGAATTACCTTATCGGAGGCGTAATGGTTATTTAAATAAACTACAATTTGAAGGGTTGTTCCGTTAATCCCGGATTGTTGGGCAACAGCCTGCCCCCAGTTTCCCCGATTATCGCCATTGGTTTCAAAAGCTTGTTCTTCGCCATTATCGAGCACATAAAATGCTTTCAGGTATTTGGTGGTTTCGTTGGCACCGCTTCCGGTTTCGTTAGCATCAAGTTGAATAGTAATATTTTTGTAAGCTGAAATATCAATCACCTCTGATTGCCAGATCACTTCGCCATTAATGTCGCGGCATTCAAACCGTCCGCCTGATGTTGAAACCGTTTTGGCATAATCGTCTTCGTTATCGAGCATCACCTGTTCATAATTTAACGACCAGTTGCTGATGCCCTCAAAGTCAGAAAAAATGACGTTTTCATCACCAGTACCCCAAACGCCTTTGTCGGGAACAGAAAAACTTTCGTGCCAGATTTCCTGTGCGAGTACCGGGCTAAAAAACAGGATAAAAGAGTATGTTAATAATTTTAGAAGATTGGGTTTCATCGCGTTTACAATTAGAAGCAAAATACTAACTTTGGCGCACATTTAGACAGAAAAGACTATAAATTTTTTAAAAATTCAAAGATGAAAGTTGCAATTGTTGGCGTGAGCGGCGCTGTTGGGCAAGAGTTCCTGAAAGTGTTGGCCGAGAGAGATTTTCCTATGGACGAGTTGGTAATTTTTGGTTCGGCACGTAGTGCGGGCAAAACTTACGAATTTAAGGGTAAACAGCTAACAGTTAAGGAGCTTAAACATGGCGACGATTTTAAAGATATTGATATTGCATTAACATCTGCAGGGGCAGGCGTTTCGAAAGAATATGCCGAAACCATTACCAAACACGGTGCAATTATGATTGATAACTCAAGCGCATTTCGTTACGATGATGATGTACCATTGGTTGTGCCTGAGGTAAATGCAGCGGATTCAAAAAATCGTCCGCGCAATATTATTGCCAACCCAAACTGTTCAACCATACAAATGGTAGTGGCACTAAAGCCAATTGAAGACATGTCGAAGATTAAGCGTGTGCGCGTTGCCACTTACCAGGCGGCTAGTGGTGCCGGGGCGCAGGGAATTGCCGAACTGGAAGAGCAAACCAAAGAAGTTGTTGAAGGTAAGCCGGTTACTGTAAATAAATTTGCACACCAGTTGGCCATGAATATTATCCCGCACATTGATGTTTTCTTGGATAACGATTACACCAAGGAAGAGATGAAAATGAACTGGGAAACCAAAAAAATAATGCACACCGATGCAGAGGTGAGTGCAACTTGTGTGCGTATTCCGGTTGCCCGGGCACACTCTGAAGCCATTTGGGTAGAAACTGAAGGACCACTTTCTGCAGAGGCTGTAACAAAAGCTTTTGAAGAATTTGAAGGTTTAACAGTAATTGATAACCCGGCCAAAAACGAATACCCAATGCCTTTGTTCGTATCGGGTAAAGATGATGTTTACGTAGGCCGTATCCGCCAGGATGTTACCGATCCGAATAGCATTACTTTCTGGTGTGTTGGCGATCAGATTAAAAAAGGTGCCGCACTTAACGCAGTTCAGATTGCTGAGTGGCTGGTAGCCAACGGAGAAGTAAAATAAAATAGAGAGAAGATTATAATTAAAAGCCCGATGGAATGAATTCTGTCGGGTTTTTTATTTTTCTTCTTTTCGGTAATTTGCCGGCGACAGTCCAATATGTTTTCTGAAAATTCGTGAAAAATAATAAGGGTCGTCGTAGCCCAGACGGGCAGCAATTTCTTTTACTTTTAAATTGGTTTGCATCAGGTATTTCCGGGCCCGTTCCATTTTCAGATGAATGAAAAAATCCTGCGGGGCACTGTCAAGGTTTTGTTTAAACAACTTGTAGATATTCGATGATGAGCAATTGCAAATCGTTGCCAGGTCAGCCATTCTTATATTGTTGCTCAGGTTATTTTTCATGTATCCAATTACTTTTTTTAATACATCATTTTCAACATGGGTTTTTACCGATCGATAGACTTCCAGGTATTTTACCGAGCTTAAAAACTGTTTCAGGCAAATATTTGCGTAGACTACTTTCTCGGGTTGAAAATAGTCCTCCAGGTTTTGTAGCATCTCTTCAAAAAGCACAAGTCGTTCTTCAATTCTCGAGTTATTTGTTGGCGGTATTTCAATAACCTGCCCCAGGGGCGGAGAATACAATCCGGCATGTTTTCCGGTGTAATGCAGCCAGTAATTTGTCCATGGCCGCTCGGTGCCAGCTCCATATTTACATGCTGTTTTACGCGGAATTATTATCAACTGATTGGCCCTTAAAATTTTTCGCTGGCCTTTTATTTCTACCCAGCCTTCTCCGTCAACACAATATATAAGAATGTACTGACTGCTTCCGGTGGGACGATTTCTTAAATGTCCCAGTGCCTTCGGAAAGATTCCAATGTGCGTAATATATAAATCATACACCCGTGGATCTTTTAAAATTTTCTTTTTTACAATTCCGGGAAGATACACCATTCGTTGACCGATAAATCCATCTATTACGTAGTCTATTCCCTTTTTGTCTTTCATAATAAGTTCTATAAATACAATCAGTATGATTTTAGTGCATTTTTAAAAGTATAAAATAATCCATCATATTTATAAATTTGGCTATTATTTATCAGCGTGTCAGCTGTTATTTTTGCATACAATCATAATAGACCAGGGTTTTCGGATTCAGACTTGTATGTAAAGCCGGATTCTCACTAACATTTAAACCATGCAAAAACGAAATCAAAACGTAATACCTGTTTTGTTTCTACTTTTTGTTTTTCTTCCAAATTGGGCATTTACACAAAGTAAAAACACAACAGAGAAACCGCTAAAACTTGTTTTTATAACCACCTGTGTACACGAAGATTTTTTTAAACCATTAAAAAAAGGTATGGCCGAAGCCGCAGAACTAATGAATGTTGAATGCAGCTTTACTGGCACCGAAGATGTTGACGCCGAAGCACAGGCTGCCATGGTAACGCATGCAGTTAAAAATGGAGTTGACGGAATTGCTCTTAATATAATTGATCCAATTGCGTTTGATAAAGTGGTTGAAGATGCCATTGCCGCAGGCGTTCCGGTGGTTGCTTTTAATGTTGACGATAACAAAACGCCCAATGCCCGATTAAGCCGCGTTTGCCAGAATTTATTTGTAGCAGGCGAAGAATTGGGAAAAAAAGTTGCCGATAAAATCCCGGAAAACAGTACCGTAATCCTTACCATGCACTCTGAAGGAATTTCGGCTTTGGAAGACCGCCGCGATGGAATTAAGAAAGCACTTCAGCATAAAAATATTAAATGGATTGAACCAATTACCGGAATTTTTGGAGAAGAATCGGCGCTTGTAATTGCCGATGCTTTAAAAGAAAATCCTGATGCCAAAGCAATTTTGTGTACAGGATTGGCTGATACCGAAGGAGCCGGAATAGCCATTGAAAAAGAGGATGAAACCAAAAATCTGGTAGCCGCGGGTTTCGACCTTTCGCCAACAGTTCTTCATCATATAAAAAAAGGGCACCTGGCTTTTACCATCGACCAACAACCATACATGCAGGGATTTTTACCGGTTGTTCAACTAACGCATTACATCCGCTTTGGAATTGTACCCAGCAACAACGAAATCGGCGCTTCTTTTGTCGACAAAAACAATGTGGATAAAGTAGAAAAGCTGATTCACGAAGGTTACAGATAAGTAAGAAGATACTAAACCATACAAAACATATGAATTCAAGAGAAAGAGTACTAACGGCAATCGCTCATAAAGAGCCCACAAAAGTACCGGTTGATTTGGGGAGCAACCCAAGTTCCGGAATTTCAGCCATTGCCTATTCCAATTTGTTAAAATATTTAGGGAAGGAACATTTGCCCGTGCAGGTTTACGATGTGGTGCAGCAACTGGCACAACCACACAACGAAGTACTTGATTTATTTGGTATTGATGTACTGGATATTGGCCGCACGTTTAACGAAACACCTGCGCACTGGCACCCAACTACTTTGGCAAACGGCAACGAAGCTTATTACCCAAAGTGGTTTAATCCTCGGCAAAATGAAGCAGGCGACTGGATTGCCAACCATTCCTCGGGATTACCCATTGCAAAAATGCCGGGCGGTGCAACCTTTTTCGACCAAATTCATTTTCCGTGGGTAGATGCTTATCCCGATGATTTTAGTTCGCTCGACGATGCCATGTCGAAAGTACTTTGGGCAGCGTTTACTCACAGCCCCTGGGACAATTCCGCTATGCCCGGCTTTTGGGAGGAACTCCGAAAACGCGCCGTTAGTTTAAAAGAAACTTCCGACAAAGCACTAATGATTGTGGTAGGCTGCAACCTGTTTGAATGGGGCACTTTTATCCGCCGAATGGATAATTTTATGATGGATTTGTACCTGGAGCCACACAATGTTGAAAGGCTGCTGGATGCTTTAATGGAGCGCCACATGGAAACGCTGGCAAAAGTTTGTGAGGCGGTTGGTGATGTAGCAGATATTATTCGTTTTGGCGACGATTTGGGAGCAATGAACGGCCCGTTTATGGACCCCGAAATTTACCGCCAGTTATTTAAACCACGCCACAAACAACTCTGCGACTACACAAAAAAGAACAGTAACATGAAAACGTTCCTGCATTCGTGTGGCTCAATTTACCAGCTTATTCCCGATTTAATTGATGCGGGATACGACATTCTGAACCCGATGCAAACGCAGTGCACCGATATGCAACCCGAGAAATTAAAAAAGGAATTTGGGAAAGAAGTAACTTTTTGGGGTGGCGGCATTGAAACCGTTGGAACGTTGAATGCAAAAAGTACCGATGAGGTACGGGCTGAAGTATTAACACGACTTGAATTGCTCTCGAAAGGAGGCGGTTATGTTTTTAATACCGTGCACAATATTATGCCCGATGTTCCACCCGAAAATATTGTGGCCATGTTTAATGCAGTAAAAGAATTTAACGGAGAAAAATAAATATTAACCATGAAGTACAGTTCTCGGTTGGCTGTTTTTCCCGGTCTTCCGTCTCCTGTCTTCCTACTTTTTTAGAATCATGAATCTTTCAACCATAGACTACATCATCCTAATTGGCTACATGCTAATAATTGTGGGCATTGGCGTTTTTTCAGGAATGAAACGAAAAACCAAATCGAGCGAAGGCTTCTTCCTGGCAGGCCGTTCACTAAAATGGCCACTGATTGGAACTGCTCTTTTTGCAGCAAATATCTCAACCATCCACATGGTGGGATTGGCCGGACAAGGCTTTTCCGATGGACTGGTTTGGGGGAACTTTGAATGGTCGGCACCATTCCTGTTAATTGTGCTGGGTTTAATTTTTGCCCCCTTTTATTTTAAAACGCACATTTCAACCTTGCCTGAATTTTTAGAGCGCCGCTACGACCGGTCAACAAGAACAATGCTGGCTGTAATTTCTCTTTTTACAGCCTTGTTTATGCACATTGGCGTTAGTTTATTTGCCGGGGCTTTGGTTTTCGAAAACTTTTTTGGGATTGAAAAATATACCGCCATCGTGGTCATTGCAGGTGCAACGCTTATTTACTCAATTATTGGTGGATTAAAAGCTGTTGTTTTAACCGAAGCGCTGCAATCGGGCATCCTGATTATCGGAGCCGGCATTATGACTATTCTGGCTATGATGGCACTACCTGAGCATGGCGTAAGCAATTTTACTGAACTAAAAGCTGCTTTAAAACCCGGGCAGTTAAGTATGATTCATTCGCACGAAGCCTCACCGCTTCCCTGGTGGGCGTTTTGGCTGGGAATACCGGTGTTAGGACTAAATTACTGGTGCGCCGACCAAACCATAGTGCAGAAAGTATTGGGAGCCAAAACATTAAAAGATGCACAGAACGGGCCAATCTTTGCGGGTTTTATTAAAATCCTTCCTGTTTTCATAATGATTTTCCCGGGGATTTTTGCCTACATCATTTTAAAAGATAAAATTGCTGATGCAGACCATACGCTGCCGGTTTTAATACTGAATGTACTGCCGGTTGGCTTAAAAGGTTTAATGTCGGCAGCGTTGCTGGCCGCGTTAATGAGTACAATTGCATCGGCACTAAACAGTGCCGGTACGCTGGTGTCGATGGATATTGTAAAACAGCATCGGCCCGACTTCTCAGATAAACGCTTGTTGTATATCGGGCGAATTACCATCTTGCTGGTAATAGTAATTGCCATTGCCTGGTCGCCCTTAATTGCCAAATTTCCAAGTATTTTCGAGGCCATTAACGATTTGCTGGCCGTGTTCTCGCCGCCAATTTCTGTTGTTTTTATTTTCGGAATTATGTCGAAACGAGGCACGCCCAAAGCCGGACATTACACCTTGGTATTTGGCCTGACTTTGGCATTAATCGCTTTCTGCCTCGATTTTGAAATGATTGCCGGGCAACGAATCATTACCGATGTTTGGGGCATTCATTTTATGATGAAGGCTTTCTACCTGTTTATATTGTGTACAGTATTTTATTTTACAGTGAGCTTTTTTACCCCGGCGGCCAGCCCCGAAGTGTTGGAAAAAATGACCATGAAAAAACCATTGTCATTCTTAACCGACGGCAAAATTACAGGAATAACCGACCCCCGGATTATGGCCGGCATACTGGCACTGGTTATGATTGCGCTTTATTATTTTTTCAGGTAACAAAATAATGCGCATAAAAAAACGCTGCTCTGGGTAAGAGCAGCGTTTTTTGTTTTATGATAATGTTGAGATTTAATCAATAATATCGAAACCCGTGTACGGAACCAAAACCTCCGGAATTTTAATTCCTTCGGGAGTTTGATTGTTTTCCAGCAAGGCCGCCACAATACGTGGCAGTGCAAGGGCACTACCGTTTAATGTATGCGCAATTTGCGGTTTTTTCACCCCTTCTTCACGGAAACGTAATTTTAAGCGGTTGGCCTGGAACGATTCAAAATTAGAAACAGAACTAACCTCCAGCCATTTCTCCTGGGCAGCCGAGAATACTTCAAAATCGTAGGTTAAAGCCGATGTAAAACTAATATCGCCACCGCACAAACGAAGGATGCGATAAGGTAAGCCTAATTTTGCAACCAAGCCCTCAACATGGGCTACCATTTCGTCTAAAATTCCGTACGATTTTTCGGGATGTGCAATTTGTACAATTTCCACTTTGTCGAACTGGTGCAGGCGGTTCAAACCGCGAACATCTTTACCGTACGAACCGGCTTCGCGACGGAAACAGGCACTATAGGCAGTGTTTTTATAGGGCAGGTCTTTGGCGTCCAAAATTACATCGCGGTAAATATTGGTTACCGGAACCTCGGCTGTTGGAATCAGGTATAAATTATCTTCGGTAATGTGGTACATCTGCCCCTCTTTGTCAGGCAATTGTCCGGTGCCAAAACCTGATGCTTCGTTAACGGCTAACGGAGGCTGAATTTCTTCGTAACCGGCTTTTGACGCTTCGGCCAAAAAGAAATTGATAAGGGCACGCTGCAATTGCGCTCCTTTTCCACGGTAAACCGGAAATCCTGCTCCGGTAAGTTTTACGCCTAATTCAAAATCAATCAGGTTGTATTTGGCTGCCAGTTCCCAGTGTGGCAATGCTTTGTCGCCCATTTCAGGAATCTCGCCAACCGATTTTATTACTTCGTTATCTTCTTCGCCTTTCCCGGCCGGAACCAATTCGTGCGGCAGGTTGGGCAGTTGTACCTGCAAATCGTAAACTTTTTCTTCAATAGCTGCAAAATCAGTATCAAAGTTTTTAATGCTTTCTTTTAGCTCGGCAGTACGGGCCTTGGCAGCATTGGCTTCTTCGTGTTTGCCTTCGCGGAAAAGCTGGCCTATTTCTTTCGAAATTTTATTCATCTCAGCTTTTGCCGAATCAGCTTCGCCTTGCAGTTTGTTTTTCTGAGCGTAAAGATCTATGATGTTTGAAACAATTTCCGAAGCATCGAAATTTTTACGTTTTAGTTTTTCAACTACTAACTCCGGGTTGTCTTGTATAAATTTTAAGTTGAGCATAGCTTTCTGTTTTTATGCAGCGCAAATGTAATAGTAAAAGTTTAAACTTTTATGATTCGGGTTCAGAGTTTGAAGTAAGGCCTTTAAAGTTTAAAGAAAAGTTGAAAGAACAAAAAAACTCCTGCCGAAACCGACAGGAGCTTTCCTATTTTTTTTGAGGGGCAAACCCTCTGGTCTATCAATATCTTAAGCCAAACCTTTAGCTTCTTCAATCCATGGTTGTGGATCTTTTGAAGCGTAACGGCTTCCTGCAGCTTCAAGTACTTTCTGAATTGCTTCAACCGAAGCGGCAGCAACTTCAGCGTAAGTGGTAAAACCACCTTCAACCAATACTTCAGCTAGTTTAGGACCTACACCTGTTAATTTAGTAAGATCGTCGCCTTTAGCTTCAGCTTTTGGCGCTTCTTCTTTTACTTCTTCAACAACCGGAGCTGCTTCTTTTTTAGGAGCTGCTTTTACAGGAGCTTCTGCAACTGCAACATCTGCATCAACAACCGGAGCTACCGATACATAAGAGCGGTTATTTCTTCTTTTTCTGAAAACAACAGTTCCGTCGATCAATGCAAATAATGTATGGTCTTTACCCATACCTACATTGTCGCCTGCAAAATGTTGAGTACCACGCTGGCGTACTAAAATATTACCAGCTTTTGCAAACTGACCTCCGTAAATTTTTACTCCCAGTCGTTTACTTTCCGATTCGCGTCCGTTTTTCGAACTACCTACACCTTTTTTGTGAGCCATGGTAAATTTTTTTTATTCGTTATCCAACTATGGTTTCTACTTGAATTTGAGTAAACTGCTGACGGTGACCATTTTTCTTTTTGTAACCCTTACGGCGTTTCTTTTTGAAAACAATCACTTTCTCGCCTTTCACATGTTCCAGCACCTTGGCTGTAACTTTTGCACCTTCTACGGTTGGTGTTCCAACGGCAACTGTGCCATCGTTATCAACCAGTAAAACTTTGTCGAAATCAACCGATGCTCCTTCTTCTGCATCCAGGTGATGTACGAAAAGTTTTTTGTCTTTTTCTACTTTGAATTGCTGTCCTGCAATTTCAACAATCGCGTACATAATTTCACTTTTAATGTTTACACCGTCAGGCGGATTTCCTAATGGATTTCACTTATCTGAGCCTGAACGATTCAAAATTCGGACTGCAAAAGTAGTTATTTTTAGATAATTAGCAAATAATGAAGGGTTTTATTTGGGATTGTTTTATTTCTTTTATCTGGAGGGAAATCCGAACCACAAAATAAAGCAATATTTTAAAACATTCGCTGAAGAATTTATGCTTTGCTTTTGATTTTTAGTCAAGGGGTTTGAACAGGCTTCTGTAGGATCAGAATTTAATTCATAATCTTCTCTACAATAAACAAAAAGTCAACCTTGGCGGTTGCCCCCATCGGCCTGAATATGGGCTTTACATTGGGAACGATTGAGACTACGTCACCGTGCAAACGGTTTAAAAACTGTTCGAGTTTTAACTGGTCTTCCTTCATGTTTAACTCGAAATGGTGTATTTTGTATTTCATGGTTGCCGATTTTTGGTTACCTAACTTTGAGTGCTGTTGTAGGTTTAACTTTTATAAGGGCCTGCATCAATTTCTTTACAGATTTTGATGATTTTTTCTGATGCAGGCCACTTAGCTGATATCGACTGTTTGATTAAAGCTTTACTAAAATCACAAGGAGTATCAGGAACCCAATAATTAAGGCCAGAGCGAGCAATAATTTTTGGGTTCGGTCTTGTTTTCGTTGCAGTTCTATGTTTTCTGAAACCAGTTTCAGGTTGTCGTCATTGAGGTCGTTGAGGCATGTTTCAAGATGTTTTATATGGTATTTTATTTGTCCGTGGTTAATAATGAAATTGAATACAATGCCAAAAACAATAAAACCCAAAAATACAATAAAGTCTACGCCGCTTAGTGGGCGAACATAACCGTAGGTGCTGTAAAAGTAGGCCAACGATCCGGCAATAAAAACAAACAAATAGGTGCACGAAACGGAAAGTAGCGTGCTAAACATCCTGGTTTTTAAATAGGTAAGCATCGAAACCAATTTTGCGCGCGTATTTTGCCCATAATCGGCGGCTTCAGTAAAGCGGTTCAGCATTTTGTACTGCAAATATAAAAGGGGAGCGAGCAATACTATGCCTGCAACAGTAATCAGCATAATAGTTGTTGTTCCAAAATACAGGGCAAAATCGATGGCGAGTACCACCAGTGCCACTACTTTTAAAACCAGATCAAGAATGATGATATTCTTTATTTTTTGGTTCGTATCATTCGAGCGTCCGGCTATAAATTGTTCGATGGATGCGCTGTTATAATCAGAAACTTCCATCAGTTGTTCTGCTTTGTTCCACATGTCTTTTAATTTTTTGTCGTTCATGGTTATTCGTTCATGGTTGAAAAAATTATTTCTTCCAGTTTTCGTTTAATCCGAACCAGCTTTACGCTTACATTCGTTTTTGAGATTCCAAGTATTAAAGCTATTTCGTCGTAGCTTTTTTCTTCAAGCCAAAGTAGGATTATGGCTTTGTCTATTCGGTTAAGCCTGGCAATAGCCTGGTAAAGAAGCTTAACCTGTTCCTTCTCGTCAGAATTTTCAGTGTCGTTACGATCGTTTTCGTTCAGCTGCTCAAAATGAAGTCCCTTGTCTTTTTTTCGTACATTGCTAATTGCTGTATTTAATGCTACGCGATACATCCAGGTGCTGATTTTTGCATCGCCACGAAAGTTAGGGTAAGATCGCCAGAGCTGAAGACAAATGTCCTGGAAAAGATCTTCACGATTTAAACTTCCGTTGGCGTAAACCAATGTTATTTTATGGATTATTGCCTGGTGTTGCTCAATCAGTTCGCTAAATGTTTTTTTATTTACACTTTGGTTCTTCATTTTTTAAGTCTCGCTAAATAGGTCGCAAAAAGTGGAAAAAAACTACAGCAATAGGTAAAATATTTTAGACTGACTTAATTACAGCCTGTTTATACGTCGGAATTTCATGTCGGTTTGCCCTTTGTTGCTTTTAAATTGTGCCTGTTTTTAGCGCACCGGCAACTCAAAATTCAGTAGCTTTTGGTTGTTTCTTCTGAAAACGTTGATTTTAATGGAATGGAACCAAAATGATTATTATATTTGTTTGCGTTGAAAAAGATACAGGCCAAACTAAGTATGCAAAAAATACGCTTAAACATTTTAGGATTATCGGTAAGTCAAACTCAATCAGGAGCTTACGCGTTGGTGTTGGCAGAAGAAGGCGGAGAGCGCAGGATTCCTATTATTATCGGGCCTGTTGAAGCACAGGCAATTGCCATTCAGCTGGAAGGCTTAAAACCGCCCCGCCCGCTAACACATGATTTAATAAAAAACATTGCTCTGGCTTTTGATATTGCTCTTTTAGAAGTTACCATTTATAAATTGGAAGAAGGCATTTTTTACTCGGAGCTTTTGTGTGAAATGAATGGAAAGGAGATTCGGATTGACTCGCGAACCTCCGATGCTGTTGCTTTAGCACTGCGGTTTAGGTGCCCCATTTACACATCCGAAGATATTTTGCAAAAAGCAGGCATTGTTCTGGAAACCGATGATGAGGACTCGCCGATACGTAGTTTGGCTGACGACGATGAACCCGAATTTGCAGCATCGTCATACGCGCAATATTCAACCAGCGAATTACAGGATTTGCTAAATGAAGCCATTCAGGAAGAAGATTACGAAAAGGCATCGATTATTCGCGATGAATTAAATAAAAGAGAGAAGTAAGGTATAAAATGAAGGCTCAAAAATACCTCTTTTTTACCTGAATGCGCCCACTGTAAGTATGGGTGAATTAAGAAAAGAGGTGAAATGAAACGAAAAATAATCAAATGAAGCGCATATTTTTATTGCTGGTAGTAATTGCCGGCATTTTCTTTTTACATCCACAGGTAAGCACTGCCTCCGAAAGTATTCCGGGTGCTGCAGAGTTGCTTGCTCCGCAAAACGATACAGCAAACATATTGTTGTCAAAAGAAAGAGAAAATCCATTTTCGATTTTCACCTTGCTTCGGGGATTGTTGGGGATGGCAGCCTTAATAGCTATTGGCTTTGCTTTTAGTTCAGATAGAAAAAATATTCCGTGGCGCACCGTTGGAATCGGACTTCTTATTCAGGTTCTTTTGGCTTTGGGCGTGTTGTATGTGCCTTTTGTAAGAGTGGCATTTGAGTTTTTCGGACAGATTTTTGTGAAGATTCTTGATTTTACAAAAGCCGGTAGCGAATTTTTATTGGGCGGCTTAATGGATGCCGATACCTATGGATTTATTTTTCTGTTTCAGGTGCTGCCAACCATAATTTTCTTTTCGGCGCTAACCTCCTTGTTGTTTTATTGGGGAATAATTCAAAAGGTAGTTTATGGTTTGGCATGGGTGTTCACCAAGGCATTAAAAATATCAGGGGCTGAAGCTTTGTCGGTGGCCGGAAATATTTTTCTTGGGCAAACCGAATCGCCATTAATGATTAAAGCGTATCTCGATAAAATGAGTAAGTCAGAAATATTATTGGTGATGACAGGTGGAATGGCCACTCTTGCCGGCGGGGTATTGGCGGCTTATATTGCCTTGCTGGGCGGCGACGATCCGGTTCTTCGGCTCGAATTTGCAAAGCACTTGCTAACCGCATCGATTATGGCAGCTCCGGCGGCAATAATTTTTTCGAAGATGTTGGTGCCGCCAACCGGAGAAATTAACCAAGACATGGAAGTTAGCCGCGACAAAATTGGCAGCAATGTGCTGGATGCTATTTCTAATGGAACTACCGAAGGCGTTAAACTGGCTGTAAATGTGGGCGCTATGTTGCTGGCATTTATTGCGTTTATTGCCATGTTTAATTTTATTATTGGCAAAATTGGCGACTGGACGCATTTAAACGATGTTATTGCCGATATCACAAATGGCAAATACGAAGAGTTTTCGCTTCAGTTTATTTTAGGCTATACTTTTGCACCGCTGATGTGGTTAATTGGCGTATGTCCCGAAGATATTGCAGTTGTAGGACGTTTACTTGGCGAGAAACTTATTTTAACTGAATTTATTGGCTACATCAGTTTAGCCGATTTAAAAGCTTCGGGAGCATTTACAGAAACCAAGTCGATTATTATGGCTACCTATATATTGTGTGGCTTTGCTAATTTCTCTTCTATTGGTATTCAGATTGGAGGCATTGGCGCATTGGCACCCAAACGCAGGGTGCTGCTTTCGCAGTTCGGCATGCGGGCATTGTTGGCCGGAACTCTGGCTTCGTTAATGAGTGCTACTATTATTGGAATGATTCTGGGCTAAGCACAAGAACCTCGTCAGAGGATAATGATAATAAGACTGAGAGTTCGGCTTTTAATTCGATAAATACATCCATGGCGCATTCCGGTGCAGGTAATATCGGGTCTATCCAAACATTGTTGGCATTCCCCGACCAGTATCCACTTTGCCCTTCAATGGCTAAATCAACAGTATTTTCAAATAACGAGAGGTAATTCTTGGCTTTCTTTAGCTGTTTTTTGTTTCCTTTTTGGTAGCAAATACGCGCATTGTAAATGTAGTTGTATAACCTGGCCGGAAAATGCCAACTGGTAGATTGCTGGCACCAGGCGCTATTTTGTTCAGCGCGGCCAACTGCTGCTTCCAAATGATCCAGCGTTTGTTCAAATGCCGATTCACCCGGAGGCTCAACAGAAAATGCCAGAAAGGGCATAACCAGAATGCATAAAACAACGATCTTGTACCTCATGACAATACACACAGCTTTAACTATTGTATGCCTATATACAAGAACCTGCTTTGTTGCAATAAGAGCTGAATAAATCAACCCTTTTTAATATGTAAATGAATTTGCGTCCTTCTATAAATATATTCGGGAAATAGCCTAAAGGTAACCCTGTTTTGTCGTGTGCATGAACCGACGGGGTTTGTTTAATATTAATTCAACTTTAACACGCTCTTATTTAGAGTGAATTTAAAAAAGTGAGAATTATCATGAATTTGCCACCTGAATATAGTGTTTGAGTTTTGTTGCAAAATTATTTTTACCCCATACAAAATTTTGAATTATGAATATTTTTTTGGCAGATGATAAAGTAGACCCTTCTGAAAAAATGATAAACCGTGTTCAAACACAAATTCTGGGATCTTACCCCTGTCTTTTCAAAATGGCATTATATCGCATTTGTGCATTTCAAATTGTCAGAAAAAGTAATTTGATGGTTTTGAAATGACAGGATGATTGATTTTAAAGTGTCAAATTATTAAATCTATATTCTATTTTCGGCCTCCTGATTTTAAAAATGTAAAAATTATGATGTTCGACAAAGGTCTCACTACTTTTATGATTATTGCCACAAGTTTGGTAATGTTAATGACTCCGGGTTTAGCTTTCTTTTATGGCGGACTGGGGTGTAAAAAAAATATTTTAAACATAATGATGCAAAGTTTTGTGTCCTTAGGCATAACAACCATTTTGTGGATAAGCTTTGGTTATTCAATGTGTTTTAGTGGAACCATGGCTGATGGAAACGATTTTTTTGGCATAATTGGGAATTTAGATAAAGCCTTTTTAAATGGGGTGACTTCCAGTACACCCTACTCGCCCGATAGAAATTTCCCGGAATATATTTTTGTAGCCTACCAAATGATGTTTGCTATTATAACACCCGCGCTGATTACCGGTGCTTTTATTAACCGTGTAACATTTAAGGCCTATGTTATTTTCCTCATTTTATGGCAAATATTTGTTTATTATCCCTTTGTTCACATGGTGTGGGGAGGCGGAATTTTAGCCGAATGGGGCGTACTTGATTTTGCCGGTGGAATAACAGTGCATGCTACTGCCGGATTTGCTGCACTGGCATCGGTGTTTTTTGTTGGAGCACGTGCCGAAAAAGGAACCGGCCCCAACAATATTCCGCTCGTGGCAATTGGTACCAGCTTGTTGTGGTTTGGCTGGTATGGTTTTAATGCCGGTAGCGAGCTGGATGTGGATGCGGTAACCGCCCAGGCTTTTTTGAATACCGATGTTGCTGCTTCGGTAGCCGCTATTACCTGGTTGGGCATTGAATGGACAACCGGCAATAAGCGTCCTACGTTTATTGGCTTAATGACCGGCGCTGTTGCAGGTTTAGCTACCATTACTCCGGCTGCGGGTTTTGTTTCGCTGGGTACTGCTATGTTTATTGGGCTTTGCGGAGGTATTGTGTGTTACCAGGCCGTAAAATTTGTGGAGCGCAAACGTTGGGACGATGCCCTTGATGTTTGGGGTGTGCACGGAATAGGCGGTGTACTGGGGACAATAATGCTCGGTTTATTTGGAACTACAGCTGTAAATGCAAGCGGTGCCAACGGTTTGTTTATGGGTGGTGGCTTTGCTTTTTTCCTGAAACAGATTGTGGCGATTATTGCAGCCTCGGCCTGGGGATTTCTTTTTACACTTGGTGTGTTAAAAGGCATTAACCGTTTTGTGCGGGTTAAAGTAGGCCGTATGGATGAAAAGAAAGGACTTGACCTGGGCTATCATGGTGAAGTTGCCCGACAATAAGAAAAACCAATAATAGATATAGTTCAGCCACGGATAAAGCAGTTTTGCTGTTTTGTTCGTGGTTTTTTTGTTTAAGAAAGGTAATAGTACCTGGCTGATAAAGTTTTTGAGACCTCCTGAGGCACTTTCTTGCTTTCCTGTAGTTTTTTTTCACATCCTGCAACATTTACAATAGTCCTGCAACATTTCTTTGCAGTCCTGTAAGGTGATAATGCATCCTGCAGGTAAATTTGCAGTTCCTGCTAAACAGGATTAAGAAAAATCACGCAGGAATGGTTAATAAGGTATTTTCACTGTTCATGAATCCAAAGTAAGCTTTAACTTTTTTATATTCTCGAGCGGTTAAACTCTAAACTCTGAATCTAAACTCTGAACTTTAAACTTTTAATTGTACTTTTGCCCCTCAAATTTTTAGCTAGATATTTCAAAATGAGTCAGAAGGAAATTCCGAGCAAATACAACCCGGCCGAGGTTGAAGATAAGTGGTATAAATACTGGATGGACAACAAGTATTTCCATTCAACACCCGACGAGCGTGAACCTTACACCATAGTAATACCGCCACCAAATGTAACCGGCGTATTACACATGGGACACATGCTAAACAATACTATCCAGGATATTTTGGTCCGCCGAGCGCGTATGACCGGTAAAAATGCCTGCTGGGTGCCGGGAACCGACCACGCATCAATTGCCACCGAAGCAAAAGTGGTGAACAAACTAAATGCTGAAGGAATTGATAAATACGACCTCTCGCGCGATGAGTTTTTAAAACACGCCTGGGAGTGGACCGACAAACACGGTGGAATTATTTTGGAACAGTTGAAAAAACTGGGTGCTTCGTGCGACTGGGACCGCACGGCCTTTACCATGGACGAAGCCCGCAGCGAATCGGTGATTAAAGTTTTTGTTGACCTGTTTAACAAAGGAATGGTTTACCGCGGTGTTCGTATGGTTAACTGGGACCCGGCCGCAAAAACTGCCCTTTCGGATGAAGAGGTGGTTTATAAAGAAATGCAGGGAAAACTGTACTACCTGAAATACCAGATTGAGGGAGAAGATGAGTTTGTAACCATTGCTACCACACGTCCGGAAACAATTTTAGGCGATACAGCCGTTTGTGTAAATCCGAACGACGAACGTTTTACCCACCTTAAAGGGAAACGTGTTTTAGTGCCACTCGTAAATCGGTCTATCCCAATCATCGAAGACGAATATGTTGATATGGAATTTGGTACCGGTTGTTTGAAAATTACACCTGCCCACGATATTAACGACTACGAAATTGGCATGAAATACAACTTGCCAAGCATCGATATTTTTAACGATAACGGAACATTAAGCGAAAAAGCTGAACTGTTTATTGGTGAAGACCGTTTTGATGTTCGCGATAAAATTGTTCCTGAATTGGAAAAAGCAGGAAACCTTGCCAAAATTGAAGATTACACCAACAAGGTAGGGTTCTCGGAAAGAACCGATGTAGTTATCGAACCAAAATTGTCGGCACAGTGGTTCCTGAAAATGGAAGAGCTGGTAAAACCGGCTTTGGAAAATGTGATGAATGATACCATCCAATTCCACCCCCCGAAGTTTAAGAATACCTACAAGCACTGGATGGGCAACATTAAAGACTGGTGTATTAGCCGTCAGTTGTGGTGGGGACATCAAATTCCGGTATATTACCTTGAAGACGGAACTTACGTTTGTGCCGAATCAGCAGAAGAAGCTTTGCAGCTTGCTAAAGAAAAATCGGGCAATACCAAGTTAACGGCTGCTGATTTAAAACAAGACGAAGATGCGCTTGACACTTGGTTCTCAAGCTGGTTGTGGCCTATTTCTGTTTTCGATGGCATACGCGAACCGGAAAACGAAGAAGTAAATTATTACTATCCATCATCTGACCTGGTAACAGCGCCCGATATTATTTTCTTCTGGGTAGCCCGAATGATCATTGCCGGTTACGAATACCGCGACGATTTCCCATTCAAAAATGTATACTTTACCGGAATGGTGCGCGATGCACAACGCCGTAAGATGTCGAAGAGTTTGGGTAACTCGCCCGACCCGCTCGATTTGATCTCCAAGTACGGTGCCGATGGTGTTCGAGTGGGCATGTTGCTTTGTTCGCCTGCCGGTGGCGATTTGCTTTACGACGACAGCATGCCGCAACAGGGAGCCGGATTCTCAACAAAAATATGGAACGCTTTCCGTTTGGTAAAAAACTGGGAAGTGGCCGATATTGAACAACCGGAACACTCGAAACTGGCCATCGAGTGGTTCAGAAATAAATTGGGAGAAGTAGTTGAAACATTAAACGCACAGTTCGATAATTTTCGGATCTCGGAAGCTTTAATGACCGTTTACACCACCGTTCGCGACGAATTCTCGGGTTGGCTGCTGGAAATGGTTAAACCTGCATATCAACAACCAATCGATGCAAAAACCTATGCCGACGTAATCGACTTATTCGACCAAATGTTGCGCTTAATGCATCCTTTTACGCCGTTTATTACTGAAGAAATCTGGCAATTACTGGAAGAACGAAAAGAAGGTGAAAGTATAATGGTTTGCCAGCTTCCTAACGATGTAAAATACGATGCCGAATTACTGGCAGCTTTCGAAGATGTGAAAGAAGCTGTTTCCGGAATTCGTAAAATCCGTAAAGAAAAAAATATTGCTTTTAAAGATGCCATTGAATTTTCGGCACAAAAAGGCGACAAAGGGTTTGATGAAACCTTTAACAGTATTCTGATTAAACTTGGAAATCTTTCAAACTTCAATTTGGTTGAAGAGGAAGTAAAAGGTGCTGCTTCATTTCGCGTTAAATCTTCTAATTTCTACATTTCGCTCGATGGATTTATTAATATGGAGGAAGAGTTGAAAAAAATGGAAGAAGAGCTGAAATACGCCAAAGGATTCCTGAATACAGTAATGAAAAAACTGGGTAATGAACGTTTTGTAAACAATGCACCCGAAGCGGTTGTTGCCAAAGAAAAAGCAAAACAAGCTGATGCTGAAGCCAAAATTAAAGTGTTGGAAGAACGCATCGCTTCGATGAAATAACTTATAGGAAGCAGTCCTCTATGACTCAGTTATACGATGACTGCTTCTTCAATAAATCTCCCTTAACAGCTGTTAAAAACGGGTTAAATAATGTTATCTTCAAAATGGTTACATTCTTTTACATAGATTTGCAATCAGAAAAAGAATGAAGCATTTATGTATAAATATTTACTCTCGTTAATATTTGTTTTAGTTTGTATTTCAGCCTGGTCGCAGGAAGATGACTTTCCGGTAGATCCAATGCTGATTGAATTAAAGGCAAAAATTCTTAGTTCTGCTGATAGCTCGGCAGTTCCGTATGCAAATATTATTAATCATCGCACGCACAGCGGCACCATCACTAATGGCGAAGGGGTTTTTACCCTTGAAATGCTGAATATCGACTCGTTGGAAATTACTTCGGTGGGGTATAAGCCATTCATCTTAAAGGTGCCTTCTTATTATACCGGATACGAAATTCTGACCTATTACATGGAGCCTGTTTTGTACAATGTTGGCGAGGTAACTGTTGAAGGACAGGCTAACCAGCTTGATTATTTCGATCATGGAAATCCAATCGATATTGATCCGACCTTACGTGGCGATGCTTTTAACGAGAAACCCCCGATTATTGCAGCTTTGGTAAGTCCTTTTTCGTTTGCGCAATATTATGGCAAACGCGAAAAGCGCAAGCGACAGGTGCGCGAGGATATGGCTATTATGCGAAATTGGGAAATGCATGCAAAAAATTACAACAAAGAAATGGTAATGAAACTTACCGGCTTGAATGAGGTGTATGCTGATACTTTTATGATTTGGTTTAATGGGCAGAATGTGTTGCCGTATACAGCCACCGAATACCAGGTTCGGGAATCGATAGTTCAATACTACCAGTTGTTTAAATTAGATTACGATTTGGAATAATCGACTCAGAAATTCGACAAACTGTAAACAGAATGTTAATAAAATACAACAGGGTATTAAAATCTTAATAACTCCATATGTCAAATAGTAGGAAAAAGTGTCCTTAAAGTTATGAATTGAAAGCAAAAGTTGCGTTTAAGTATTAAAATGCAGCAAAATCCAATAATTTGTATTTGCTAATTAAAAAGCAATGATTTAGGGGGGTAATAAAACATGTTGTTCAGCATAAAATGACGCGATTGAATGGTCGTAACTTCGTGATGCAATCATTTAATATTCAAAGTTATGAAACGATTAATGTTTTCCTTTATGGCATTGATTCTAGCCACGGGAGTCGCTCTGGGAGGCGATTACAAAATACCCTTAATAGGATCTAAAGCTCCTAAATTCAGTGCAAACACCACAAATGGGAAGATTACATTTCCGAATGATTTCGGAAAGAGCTGGAAAATTTTGTTTAGTCATCCTGCGGATTTTACGCCGGTTTGTTCTTCTGAATTATTGGAATTGGCTTACCTGCAACCAGAGTTTAAAAAACTAGGTGTTGAGGTAGCAGTAATATCTACCGACAATGTAGATTTACACAAAATGTGGGAAGCCCATCTGGAAGAGTTGAACTACAAAAACCGGGGGCAGCTTGAAATTCATTTTCCCATATTTGAAGACCCTGACGGGAAGTCCTCGCGGCTTTACGGTATGTTACACGAACCGGTGAGTACTAATCGCGACATACGTGGCGTATTTATTATCGACGATAAAAATGTTGTACGCTCGGTTAATTTTTACCCGGTAGAGGTAGGCCGTAACATGGGCGAATATGTGCGAATGGTAGAAGCGCTTCAGTTGTCGGATGCCCAACAGGTTTTTACACCGGCAAACTGGAATGAAGGAGACGATGTTATTGTTCCTCATTTTCCTTATACCAAAGAAGAACTTGCCGCTAATCCGGAGTTGGAAGAGCAATACTACAGCGTGGGAGACCGTATCTGGTTTAAGCGAGGAGTGTCTTCAACGCAAGATTAATAGCATAGAAAAATGCAATTTTCATAGAACCATGTTAAGTTCGAACACTGAATAAGGGTATTTGCTCTGCAGGTACCTTTTTTTCCTCATTTTACAAAAAAAAGAAAGCCTGGTAATGGGCCAGGCTTTCAAATGAAAGGGTAAACTTTCATTATTTTGCAATCAAGTAATAAACACAGTTATGTAAACCGGTTTACTATTGTAAATTATTTTAACAAGTAAAAGGTGGTTTTGTTAACTGTGTTTCTATCTTTTTAGAAAAATTATTGGCCCATTTCACTTTTAAGCAGCTTTACCTGGTTGCTTAATTTTGTTATTTGTGTGTCTTTTTCTTTTAACTGGTTTTGAAGCTGTACAGCTTCCGAGCGAACGTTCTCCAATTGTTTTTGCAGTGTACTTAATTTGTTTTCTCCTGCTTTTATTTTTCCTTCTAAAACTTTGGCTTGTTCGTTTAGTTTATTGATCTCAAAATTCTTCTGGTCGATAAGCGTATTTTTGGCCGATACTTCATTCTCCAGTTCATCAGTCTGCTTCTGTAAGGCCTCGATGCTCGAATTTTTACTCTCCAGGGCATTGGTAAGTCGTTGTTTTTCAAAATCCAGATTAAAGCTGGTTTCTTGCAGCGATTCTTGTTTTTTATTGAGTTCGGCGGACAGCGCAGCCATTTCTTTTTTCAAGTCGGCAATGTCTTGGTCCTTTGTAGCATTGTTTTCCAGCAGTTCATTTTTCATGGCCTCAAAGTCGGCAATTAGGGCTTTTATGCGTTCGGCTTTCTCATTATTTTCAGCATCGAGTTTTCGCGATAATGCTTCAGCTTTTAACCTCCCGGCCTCCATTTCAAGGTATTTCTTTTTCGATACGCACGACGATAATCCAATAACAATACTCAGAATCAGGACGATATATTTCTTACTCATAATTTTCTTTTTATGTTCAAAACAAAGATACACAATAATAAACTGGTATTACAACGTTTTAATAAGCGGGTATGGTATTTATTTGTTACTTTTATTTTTTAAAATTGATAGCCATGAAGAAAGCAATTATATTCGTTTTTACTGTATTATTAATACTCTCAGCACAGGCTCAGAACGGTTCAAAAGTAGCTCATGTTATTAAAGGTAAGGTTGTTGATGCAACCAGTAACCGGCCTGTTTCCTATACAAATATCGGCCTTGAAGGAACCTTTTTTGGTACCGCAAGCGATGCCGATGGGAATTTCGAGCTAAAAATTCCGGAGGAGATGGTTGAGAAGGCGATTTACTTTTCGGCCGTTGGGTTCAAAAACAAACAATTTCCTGTAAAACAACTGTTTGAAAAAGAATTTGTAGTCGTTAAGCTCGAGTCGCAATCTTATGGGGTAGAGAAAGTGGATGTTGCGGCCCAAAACATGGTGCTTATCCGCATTCTACGAATGGCATCAGAAAATATAAAATACAATTTTGGCTCCGGACCATTCAACATGCACTTTGCGTATTCAGTAGAAAAGACGATAAATGGCGAAGTGCAAAATCCACAGCTTGCATCTGTTTTGCTTTTCGATGAAACCGGCTATGCCTCGCCATCAGCGCTTGATGCATTTAAATCGCGTAACTATAAGATTACCAAAGAACAAAGTCCCGATGATTATCGTTTTGCAACAGCTCAACTCAATCTCGACGATCTTTTGGCATTAGACTGGGTTCGCTCGGCAGCTGGGGTACTTAATCCTTCGCTATTAAACGCTTATCAGCTCTCCTTAGATAGTCAGCCGGTTATCGATGGAAAAGAGTATTGGGTAATTGCATTTAGCCCGCGCAAGCCTTCGGTAATTACAACCGGCGATTACTATGCCAGCACCTTTAAAGGAAAAATCAGCATAAATAAAGAAGATTATTCGATATTGAAAATTGAAGGCCAGGTGGTTGCACCCAGAAATAACCGACAGGGACGGGCGCTGGCTATCGGGCAAAATGTTACCGAGTTTTTCACCGATGTACTTTATACCTATGTGGTAGATTACCAGGACCTTTTGTTAAAGCGTGTAAGCCTTGATAAAAATTATTTATTGAAGGGTGAACAAATCTCAGAGCAATCGGTGTTGGAAATGAATAGGGCGCATACAAATAATTTAACGCAGATTGAAAATCGTAATTACTTTCCCGGAGAATAACTCTTATTGGAATTTTCAGATAAAGAAACAGGGCTGTAATTTAGTTGCAGCCCTGTTTTTTTTATCGTTGAGTGTACTATTATGTACTTATTTTTTTGAGGAGAATAATTCTTCTTCTTTCACCTTTTTAACCAGCATGCTGTCTTTTAAGGTTTTATTTATTGAGGTATAAGGGGCGATTACTACCTCGTCATCTTCCTTGATTCCCTTCAAAATTTCTATGCTGTTATTGTCTTGAATTCCGGTTTCAACTTCGGTTTTTATTACCCGTCCGTCGGTATATAAAAATACAACTTCTTGTTTTTCTTCACGCTGAGTTGTATTCTCTGCTTCTTCAGTGCTTTGGGCCTCATCTCCAATTTCTTTTGTTCCGCCATCTTCTTTTTTAATGCGGGTGGTAACTGCCGAAATCGGAACAGAAATAACATTTTCGCGGGTTTCTGTCAGGATGTCAACTGTTGCAGACATTCCCGGGCGAAAAGGGTAGAGGTTGCCGTTCTCCTCGTCAATCAGGTCTGCGTATGATTCGTGCAGCAAAAACACTTTTACATCAAAATTGGTAACCTGGTCGGAGCTGGTGCCGGTTACACTGGCTGAGTTGGCAATTTCAGTAACTATACCTTTAAATTTGCGGTTCAGGTAAGCATCAACTTCTACCAGGGCGGTATCGCCTTTCATTACTTTTACAATATCGTTTTCGTTTACTTCTACCTGCACTTCCATGCGGTTCAGGTCGGCTACGGTCATCATTTCGGTACCAACCATCATACTGGTTCCTACAACACGTTCGCCTTTTTCAACATTAAGTGCCGAGATGGTGCCCGAGATGGGGGCATAAATTTTTGTTTTTACCAGCTGCTCTTCAGCTTCGTCGAGCGATGCCTGCGCACTCAAAACCGAATATTTTGCTGCCCGAACTTCGGCCTGAGTTACTTTGTAGGCTGCTTCGGCCGATTCAAACTCCGAGATCGGGATGGTGCCTTTTTCATACAATTGCTTCGAACGTTTGTACGATAGCTCGCTCTCAATCTGTTGAGCTTCGGCTTGTGCCAGTCTGGCTTTCGATGAGTTTAACGCGGCTTCAGCCCGGTTAACTGCAGATACATACATTTCGGGTTTAATTACACAAAGCAGTTTGCCTTTTTCAACCGCATCGCCATCCAATACATGCAGTTCAACTATCTCGCCCGCTACATCGGGGCTGATTTTTACTTCAGTTTGTGGCTGAATTTTTCCATTGGCCGTAATAAACTCAGTTATGGTTTTGCTTTTTACGGTTTCGGTGGCAATTTTTACGGTAACATCGTTGCCCAGCCAGCCTTGTTTTTTACCTACAACAAGTACCACAATAATAAGTACGGATAGGCCAATAATGTATGGAAGAATCTTTTTTTGCTTCATTTCTGGAAGAAGTTTTTTTTATAGGTAATAAATCGCTTCTTAAAATTACAAGAAAATACCGAACTGTTGACTATAATTTTTAAGGAGTGCTTATTTTGTTGAATTTCAGTTGTAAAATAGAATGATAATGGTTTTTTAGCTACCTTAAATTTACTCTTTTACCAGCATTCGGGCTGTTAATCGGCTGTGTTGTTCCAGGTAAATATCTTTTTCCTTTACCATCCAGTCGAGTACCTCTTCGGTATAATGCCTGATGGTTACCAGAGTTAAACCGGTATTGTAACGGATGTGATAGTCGGCTGACAGTTCGCTGAAAATCTCCTCCAGGTTCTCGTCTGAAGCATCAGCCACAATGTTTAAGTCGATGGCCGATTGTTGCATTAAGGTAACTTTTATAAGCTTCTCCATTAGAAATTTAACCACGCGCTCAATGTCGCTTATGGAGATAATCGAAAAATCAAGCGCCGAAAGCGTAATTAGTACCTGGTTTTCTTTTAGGATAAAAATAGGAGGCAATTCAATTTTATGATCGATTTTATGAATTATCGTTCCCGGATTTTGGGGCTCGGCAAAGGATTTAACCAGTAGAGGAATGCCTTTGTTGTGCAGCGGTTGCATGGTTTTGGGGTGTATTACTTTTGCCCCCGAGTGGGTCATCTCCACAGCCTCTTTGTACGACAGTTCGCTAATCATTACCGTATCGCTCATTTTTTTTGGGTCGGCACTTAAAATGCCCGGAACATCTTTCCAAATGGCAACACTCTCGGCTTGCAGCGAGCTGCCAATAATTGCAGCCGTAAAATCTGAACCTTCGCGGCCCAGCGTGGTAGTTAAGTTGGTGGTTGTTGAACCGATAAAGCCTTGTGTAATAAAAAGCGTTGAGCCGTTAAAGCCAAATTCTTTCCGAATCAAATCACCTGTCCAGTCCCAATCAACACGTGCATCGCGGAAGGTGTCATCCGTTTTCAGGCAAGTTCGTATATCAAGCCAGGTGTTTTTATGGCCCGTGGCAGTAATGTAATCGCTTATTATCCGGGTCGACACCAACTCGCCGTAACAAATAATCTGGTCATACTCAAAATTATAATCAAACGACGGTCGGGTATTCAGTTTGTGTTCGAGCTCAGAAAACAGTTCGTAAACCCCCTGTGGCATACCTTTTTCGCCAAACAGACCGGCAATAATATCGATGTGGTAATTTTTAAAATTGCTGAAAATGGTCCACTTTTCATCCTTGTTGTTAAAATAGGCTTTTATAAGTGTTTCAAGTAAATCGGTACTTTTACCCATAGCCGAAACTACAACTGCCAGTTTCCCGTTTTCACTTTTAATTATTTCAAAAACATTTTTTACCGCGGCCGCATCTTTAACCGATGCGCCTCCAAATTTAAATACCTTCATACAAATATGGCTTTAAGCTAACGAGCAATGCGCTACGAGCTGTTTAACATTACAAATCTATATTTTTTGAAATAACAAAATGCTAATCTTTGTTACAGAAATGATTTTATTAAAAGTGCTAATTTAGTTGCCTCGGAAAATAACACATAAAATACCTGGTATGAAATTTACTGTCTTTTCTCTTTTTTTACTGTTTTCATTTGCAGCTTTTAGCCAGATTGAGGAACTTAACCAGAGTTCGCTCACTATAGAAAAAATAATGCAGGACCCGGCCCAATGGATTGGTACTTCGCCATCGGGTATTACCTGGAGCGAAAGCAGCGATAAAATTTATTTTCAATGGAATCCGGAGCAAGATACACTGGAATCGATGTATGCGTACACAATGTCAATCAAGGCAATTGACAAGGTAAGTTTGGATGAAAAAAAGATACTGCCCGGACGCCGTGGCGATTACAACAGCGATAAATCAAAAAAAGTATATACCCGCAATGGCAACCTGTTTCTACTCGATTGTATAAGTGGAAAAGAACAACGACTTACCGCCTGGCTGGAGGGTGCATCATCGCCGGAGTTTGTGTTAAACGATAGTTGTATCGCTTTTACCAAAGACAATAATTTATTTACCATAGGACTTGAAACAGGTAGCATCGCGCAGCTTACCAATTTTGTTTCAGGATCGGAAAAAAAGGAAAAAACAGTACCGGAGCAGGAAAAATGGCTGGAACAGCAACAGGAAATGTTTGTGGTTTTGCAAGACCGCAAAGCAAAAAATAAAGCGCGCGAAAACCGGCAGGAGGCTGAAAAGGAAGCCGAGCCATTAAAAATATACACCGGTAAAAAACGCGTGATGGATGTATCGCTGAGCCCTGGCGGCAACTATATTATTTACAGCCTTTACGAAAGGGCAGCAAATGCAAAAGCTACCTCGGTAACACATCATGTTACTGAATCGGGGTATACCGAAGAGCAAAGTGCCCGCGCAAAAGTGGGTAGTCCGCAGGGCAGGATGGAAATGGGTATTTTTGATGTAAAAAACAACAAGCTGATATCAATTGATAAAACACAAATTCCCGGCCTCAAAGATTTGCCCGATTACCTGAGTGATTACCCGGAACAATTGCCCGAAGAGGGCGAAGAAGTAAAAGACAGGGAGCTGAATTTGTTGGGACCGGTTTGGAACGAAAAAGAAGATTTGGCAGTGTTGGTGGCTTTGTCGGAAGACAACAAAGATCGTTGGATTTTATTGCTCGACCCTGCAACAGGAGACCTTGAGCTGCTCGACCGCCAGCGCGACGAAGCCTGGATTGGTGGCCCCGGAATTGGAGGCTGGGGCATGTCTGCCGGAAATATGGGCTGGATGCCCGATGGAGAGTCGGTATGGTTTCATTCCGAAGAATCGGGCTACTCGCATTTATATGCCGTAAACAGCAAAAGCAAGAAAAAAACCACCCTTACCAAAGGCGATTTCGAAGTGTCGGAAGCTTTTATTTCAAACAACAAGCAGCAGTTTTACCTGACAGCCAATAAGGTGCACCCCGGGGTGAAGCATTTTTACAGTATGCCGGTTTGGGGCGGCAAATTAACGCAGCTAACCTCAATGGATGGCGGTAATGAAGTTACCCTGTCGCCCGACGAGAAATACCTCGCCATTCGTTATTCGCAAGCCAACAAACCATGGGAACTGTATTTGCAGGAAAATGTGCCCGGAGCTGAGGCGGTGCAACTTACACAGTCAACCACCAAAGCGTTTAACGAATACAACTGGCGAATGCCCGGGTTTATTACCTTTAAAGCCAGCGATGGCGCCAAGGTGCATGCCCGTTTGTACCGCCCCGAAGAAGCGCAAGAACAAGGGCCTGCCGTAATTTTTGTGCATGGTGCCGGTTATTTGCAAAATGCACACAAATGGTGGAGCAGCTATTTTCGTGAATACCAGTTTCATAATATTTTAGTTGATAACGGTTATACCGTGCTGGATATCGACTACCGCGCCAGCGCCGGTTATGGACGCGATTGGCGTACCGGAATTTACCGCTGGATGGGTGGCCTCGATCTGTCGGACAATGTCGATGGCGCCAACTATTTGGTAGAGTCCTGCAATGTCGACCCACAAAAAATTGGAATTTACGGCGGGTCGTACGGCGGGTTTATCACCCTTATGGCCTTGTTTACCAAACCCGGTGTATTCAAGGCCGGGGCAGCCTTGCGCTCGGTAACCGACTGGGCACACTACAATCACGGATACACCTCAAACATTCTGAACACACCGGTGCAAGACAGCCTTGCCTTTGCCAAAAGTTCGCCTATAAATTTTGCCAACGGATTGCAAGACAACTTATTAATGTGCCACGGTATGGTCGACGATAATGTGCAGTTTCAGGATATCGTTCGCCTTACACAGCGTTTTATCGAGCTCGGAAAAGAAAACTGGGAACTGGCCGTTTACCCGGTTGAGCCACATGGCTTTCGCGAACCCAGCAGCTGGACCGACGAATACAAGCGTATTTTTAAATTGTTTCAAGCGCATTTAAAATAAGATTAAAAGTGAGCGGATGACTACAAATCACCCGCTCACTTCTTTCAATCTCATTGCTGATAATTTCTAAATTGAATAAGGCTATAATCTGCAAGAAACCTGCTTCTCCATCTTATTCCTGAGCCTAAGTCAGGTCAATACTATCTCACCCTCATCATTTTTATTACTTTTAGTGGCAAGCAAACGAGTTCCTATGGTTGAAAAATCGGTATTCCACAATAAAAACCTCTACATTATATTTGGTGTTACCCTAATTGCCATGATGGGGGTGGCCAGTATTACCCCGGCTTTCCCCGATATCATTCGTTATTTTGCCATTAGCCCGCAACAAGTAGGGTGGTTAATTGTGGCTTTTACGCTTCCGGGTATTTTTCTTACGCCATTTACCGGAATTCTGGCCGATCGGTATGGCCGAAAACTGGTGTTGGTGCCCTCCTTGTTTTTGTTCGGATTGGCTGGTTTTGCCTGCATGTTTGCACCGGGCTTTTACACCTTGCTCGCCCTTCGGTTTTTGCAGGGGGTAGGAGCCAGTTCGCTTTCAAGTATGAATATTACGCTGGTGGGCGATTTGTTTTCAGGCAAAACCCGTACGGCAGTAATGGGCTATAATGCCAGTGTTTTAAGTATTGCCACTGCAACCTACCCGGCAATGGGCGGACTTATTGCCCTGTTTGGCTGGCAATATATTTTTGCTTTGCCCATTCTGGCTCTTCCTTTGGGTTTGTGGGTAATTCGGGGCTTAACGAACCCCGAGCCTAAAAACAAAGCAGGTTTGCGCAGCTACTTTGGCAAGGTGTGGCGCACCATTAATCAGCGCACTGTTTGGGGTTTGCTGGCGGTAAATTTTATCCTGTTTCTAATTTTGTATGGCAGCTATCTAACCTACTTCCCTTTAATGATGGAGACACGCCTGGGTGCCGACTCATCGCGCATTGGGCTAATGATGTCGCTAATGTCGGTGGTAACTGCCATTATTAGTTCGCAACTGTTGCGGCTTAACCGTTTGTTGGGGCAAAAAAGGCAATTGCTTATTGGCAGTGTTTTTTACCTGGCTGCTACTTTGCTAATGGTTAGGGCACATAGCTACCCCTTGCTGGCCTCTGCGGTTATTGTTTTTGGTTTCGCACATGGCATAACCATTCCGTCAATACAAAATATGCTGGTGGGTTTTGCTGCTATTAACGAACGTGCCGCTTTTATGTCGTTAAACTCAATGGTGCTGCGCGGCGGACAAACCTTTGGCCCCTTGCTGATTGGTGTTTTTTATACAATGGGTGGACTGGCAGCAACGTTTTATGCCGGTGCACTTTTGGCTTTACTAATGATGCTTGTAATTCTGGTAAGCGTACATCCTGCTGCAAAAACAGGCCATTAACACTAAAAGTAAAAGTTTTATAAGGCTGGCGGCCGGGCTTTCCGCTAAAGTTGCCACCGTGTTTGGCGCTTCCACCAAAGGCATTTGGGTAGCTCCCTAAGGTCGCTCCCAACTGCCGGGTGTCAGTAGGTCAAACACTGCGGCAAGCTACCGCTGCAATCCCTGCCAGGGCGCTCCTGTGTAACCGACGAATGAGCTTCCAAGGCTTCCATTTCTCTTACACAAAAACAAACACTGCGCTAAAGCCTGGTGCAAAATAAAAGCACCCAACCCGCAGGCCGGATGCTTCTGGTAACCTTTAAAACAAAATTTATAACTATTAATTATGGCTATACAGTTCCGGGTGTAGGTGTTGGAGGTTCTTCTTCATCCTCTCCGCTGTCTTTTCGGCCTTCGCGGGCAGCAAGTGTTGTCTCCAGCGTTTTAATTTTTTGATTCAGCTCAATAATAAAATTCTCAATTTCGGGAGTTTGCATATTTAAGCTAACCAAAGCATTTACGCGCTCAACCATAAGCTCATACAGCGGATCAATTTCAAGACGAACAACCTTGGCATTTCCGCTGTTTTTGTTGGCCAGTTCTGTGTCGCGTTCATTTTGTTTGGCTTTAAAAGCCAGGTTCAGTTCATTTAAGCGTGTTACCCAATTACCCAGACCACATGTGGCAACAAAACCGGCATTTTCACGCTGTGCTAAATCGCCACCTAAATTGGTAAGCGCTGCTGTTTGTTCGTTGTAGCTTACACGACGAATATCGCCATACAGATCGAATAAGCGCCTGAGGCGTTTAGCCGCTTCCACTTCTTCGGGTATGGTGCACAACAAGGTGGCATTAATACGCATATCGATGGCACGCCATGCATTGTCCCTGTCCAAATCAATGTTTTGTAGTTCTTCGGTTAATACGCTGCCTCTGTCCACCCGCAATTCTTCGTCGAGTTTGGTGAAGGCAGTGTCGAATGCTGCATATTCGGCTTCCGAATGTATGGCGGCCGGGGTAAGTGCTTCGAGCAAATTTTTAAAGTCGCTCATAAATTGAAAGTACTCTCCGTTGCGGAGTTTGTACAATAAAAGTGATAAAATTTTAATCATAGTTTTTCATTTGTGGATTAATAAATATGTTTTTAAAGGTTATTCAATTTTTGTTGAGGAAAGTGTTTTTGTTGTTTGAGCGTTTTTATTTTGTTCACTAAAATTAGAGCAAATGTTTATATGAGTCAATGTTGTTATTTATGTTACGCAGCATTTTACCTCCTTCCTGCAGCTCTGTAACAAGCCGGCAAATAGAATTTTTTCATTGCCGCAAGCGTGCGACAAGCCAGCCACACTATTTTTTTGTCTGTTGCAGTACTGTGACAGGCCAGCAACGAAGTTTTTTTGCTTCCTGCAGCTGTGCAACAAGCTCGCCAACAAAATTTTTTGCTTGTCGCAGCCGTGCAACACGCTCGCCAACAAGTTTTTTTGCTTTCCGCAGCGCCGCAACACGCGAGCAAACAAGTTTGCTGGCCAATTACACGGCTGCAGGAAGCCTATAATCAGCAAGTTACAATGGTGGTTAAAGGGGAGTGTTGTCGGAAACCCGCCTGCAACAAGCCTTAAGGGCTAAAGCCCGGTTCAGAGGGGCTTTGCTTAACCCCGCCATTAATGCCGGGGTTAGTGATGCTACTGCCAAAGCCGGGCTTTAGCCCCCGCTGTTCTCCGCTGCCGCGCGATTCTATCGCGTGGCTATACTATAGCTAATGACGAATTAAACCACGCGAAGGGATTCGCGCGGTAGCGGAGTATCTACTTATGTTAATAGTTTTTAGCACCAAACTGCCTTAAAACCTAAAAATTATAATTAGCTTTAATGCACCAGAAATTTAAACCGTAAATACGCGCCCTGAAATAACGCGAATAAACATGAATAATAGATTATATGTGTTTTCCATACCCATTGGGGTGGATAACAACAATAAAAAATAACGCTATAAGCGGGGTAACAACAATTAGGATATACACTAGTTGTGTGCCATATAAAGAAAGCTGAGTGACATGAAAGAAAATCTTAGAAAGATGCTCAAATCTGTTAATATTCTTACAGATTCAGAAATAGCAAATGGATTGAAAAATTTTGAACTAAAATCATTTGAAAAAGGAGATATTTTGATTGAGGCTGGAAAGGTTTGTGATTGGATGGCATTCGTAAACTCAGGTGTTTTGAGAAATTTTTATATTTCCAGTAAGGACGAAGAAGTAACTTATTGTTTATCTTTTCCAAACAAAGTAATATCTGCATTTTCTTCTTTCATGACACAAAAGGTAACCTTCGAAAACATTCATGCATTAACAAATGGGGAGCTACTAGTAATCAAACACAATCAGTATTATGAATTAATGAATTCGAGTGAAAACTGGCTTAAATTTTCAAGATTCGTTGCAGAACAATCATATATTGAAATGGAAAACCGATTACTTGCCTTACAAATGGAAACTGCAAAAAAGCGGTATGAAGATTTATTAAAGTTTAATCCGGACTATTTGCAAAAAGTTCCCCTAAAATACCTTGCATCTTACCTTGGTATAACTCAAAGACACCTTAGCCGATTGAGAAAGGAGATTTCCTTTTAGACATTTGTCCTTTCTAAATAATATGACTACCAATACTTTTGTAATTCAATTTTAAATAAAGTTTTGATTATGAAAACAACAATAGTATTCGCCCATCCATGGCACGGTAGCTTTAATAAAGCAATATTAGATTCAGTAATAAAAAAACTTGATGCCAAATCACAAGAATATCAGGTTATAGACTTAAATAAGGATAATTTTAACCCAGTGCTTCAAGAAAAAGACCTTGCGCTATACTCAAAAGGTAAAACTACTGACAAATTAGTTCTTAATTATCAGGAGATGCTAAAAGAAACATCAGAATTAATATTTATATTTCCTATTTGGTGGTACGACATTCCTGCAATATTAAAAGGTTTTGTTGATAAAGTAATGCTCAAGAACTTCTCGTATGTTGAGACAAAATATGGATTAAAAGGATTACTCACTCATATTAAAAAAACTACGGTAATAACTACTTCAGAATATCCAACTTGGTATCTGAAATTTTTATCGGGCAACCCAATAAAAGGTATCTTTATAAAGAAAACTCTGAAAGGCGTTGGAATTAAGAATGTAAAGTGGCTGAATAGCGATTATACCACATCAGGAAAAAAAGAGAAAAGAGTAAATTTCTTACGAAAAGTTGAAGCAGGGCTTTAGGAAATTATAATAGCTTTGATAATTAAATACGGCACACAACAATGTATATACAAAATAGGCGAAATAGTAGTAAATTCAACGGTTATAGCCCGCTTCAAAATTGTAACGGTTTGATAGGTTTGAAGCCCGCAATCGCCTACTTTGCATATACTCAACGTTACCGCCAATTTTGAAAAAACCGACACGATGATAAAATGACAGAAAAACTTAAATTAAAACTAACCATCATAGGACTACTATTCTTCTCTTGCATCAATTTGAATGCTCAAAATTTTGATTTAGGAATTGCGGCAGGATTTGACGTTGCAAGTTTACATGTTTCAAATTCTTCAGAGAACAACTTTATATACGAGATTTCACCAATTGCAACCTACAACATAAATGGATATTTAAGTTATAAGAATAAAAGTTTTTGGGGATTCTCCGTAGAACCAGGAGTTATTAGGAAAGGTTGGAATCAATCACTCAATTCAAATGACCCTGAAAACAAAATGAGATTGACTTATATTCAAATGCCTATATTATCTGACTTCCATGTATCAGACAGATTTTATATGTCAATTGGACCAGAAATCAGTTATTTAATAAATGCTAAAAATAAGTATGAGTCAAATACGCAAGATATTATAGAATTTCTTAATCAATTCGAATTATCGGGCGTAGCTGGGATTAATTATAAAATTAATGAAACATTTAGTACAAGTATTAGATACAGCCATGGATTAACTGAAATATCAAAGGACATTCTTTGGACATATTCGGAAACTGAGAATCCTGAAAAGTCGAAAGATTTTAACCAATATATTCAGATATTATTAAAAATGAGAATAAAAAACTGGCGGTAACAAAGTGCCATATTGCATAGCGGGGTTTGGTGGTGTGCGGGGCTGCGGCTCTCGCATCATCGTTCCGTCCTACCGGACAGGAACGAAGCCCCGAAATCCCTCCGCTGCCGCGCGATTCTATCGCGTGGCTAAACTATAGCTAATGACGAATTAAACCACGCGAAGGGATTCGCGCGGTAGCGGAGTATCTACTTATGTTAATAGTTTTTAGCACCAAACTGCCTTAAAACCTAAAAATTATAATTAGCTTTAATGCACCAGAAATTTAAACCGTAAATACGCGCCCTGAAATAACGCGAATAAACATGAATAATAGATTATATGTGTTTTCCATACCCATTGGGGTGGATAACAACAATAAAAAATAACGCTATAAGCGGGGTAACAACAATGAGGATATACACTAGTTACCTGCAAGCTTGAAGAACGACACAACATACATATAAATATGACACCCGAAGAATTTGTAAAGAATTTTTATTTAGAAAGAAAATTACTTGTCGACTTGGATTTAAGTACTGACTTTGCAACTGATGTTTAAAAAATAATTGACTATGGTTGTTTGGGGTGGAATTCAGATATAAAATCTTAGAGAGAAAGAATTGGAAGTATAATAAAAACTAAAGCTTAAATAATATGGAATGGAAATATAAAATTGTGTACATAAACGCAAAAAAACCAACGAGCACTGGACTACCCGATGAGATTAATGTAGAGTTTGACAGATATGGAGCTGAAGGCTGGGAACTTGTAAAAGTTGAACCCAAATTAGATGGTGGGTTTATGGCTTTTGGATTCGGATGGATTCATCAAACAGTTGGATACGTGGCATTCTTTAAAAAACCAAAGAATTAAAAGCCAGCAGGTAACAAAGTACATATTGCAGGGCGGGGTTCGGTGGTACGCTATCGGCGGATTCCCGCTTGATTTCTTTGTCCTGCCGGACACGAAATCGCACGCAATCCGCCCCGACAACATGTACCAACCGTCAAGCACAAGCTTGAAAAAGAAAACAACATCACATAAAAACATAACCAACGGTGAATTAAATCATCAAATGTTGTGTCTTTGAAATAAAAAATATGTATTTAAGATACTTAAGTGATTTAATAAAAAAACGAATTGGTTCAGGAAAAGCCATAATCGTAATTGGTCCAAGACAAGGGGGAGCTTACAATATTACTTCGGTATGCCTGATGGTATGGGATTACTGATTGAGCGATAACACGAAACAAAGTGATTCCATCTTTTTAAAAAGATGGAATCACTTTTGTTTCCCGGGCTTTTATTTGTTTAAAAGCGACTTTATTCCATCCAAAAACGGTTCTTTTTGTAAATCTTTTTTCCCCAATACACAAAAGGAGTATCGGCTGCGGCAACGGCCCATTTCAGGAAATAGGTGGTTAACAGAATTTCTACCAGTACCGGCATTGGGTACACTCCCCAAAAGGCAATGGCAACAAAAACAACACTGTCAATCAGCTGCGAAACCATGGTGCTAAGGTTGTTGCGTAACCAAATCTGGTTGTCTTTCGAAAAACGTTTACGCCAGAAGTGGTAGGCCCAAACATCGTGGCGCTGCGACAAGAGGTAGGCTGCCAGGCTGGCAACGGCAATACGTGGCATCAGGCTAAAAATAGTGCTGGTAGCTTCGTGTGTAACTCCGGCAAATTCGTCGCCTTCAAGCGGTAAAAACTGTAGCGCCAGATTCATTAACAGGGTCATTGAAATAAGGCTGAAAAAACCAATCCAAACGGCCTTTTTAGCTTCTTCCTTTCCGTAGTTCTCCGACAGGATATCGGTAACCAGAAACGATGTGGCATATACAATGTTACCCAAAGTAGCTACAAGCCCAAAAAGCTCAACGGTTTGAATTACCTGAATATTGGCAACTATAACTGAAATCGGGATCCACATGACAAGGCCCCATTTGCCAAACAGGCGGTAAGCTAAAATAATTAACAGGAAATTTGCCAGCAGCATAGCCAGCCAAAGAATTTCGTTTTGCATTTTTTTAATTTTTTAATTGCAGGGTGATGCCACCTGCATGGTTTATACTAAAATTTTGGCCTGCAAATGTAACGGAAAAAGCTGAAAATCAAAATCGGTACAAAAAATCTTAGCTTTTTGTACGTTTCAGCACCTCGAGGATGTTTTTTTCAATGCGACCAAACAAGGAAACTCCCGACGCTCCATTTTTTAGCGCCACGCGTATGCCCTGTTCCAGTTCCTCGTCCGATTTAAAATCGGGAAGATATAGGCCGGCATATATCGGAAATTTTCCGCATAAAAAGTGCAGGCCTTCCTCTACTGCATCGCCAATCCAGTTGACGCTTTCGCGGTAAAAACCATGGTAAATCATTGGGCAAACGGCATCAAGATTCCACTTGGTCCAGTCTTGCCGAACAATGCGGCGGGCAATTTCGGGTGTCGGAAAAACGGCAGCGGTAATGGGTTTGTTTTTGGCATGGGCAATTTCGGCCAGGTGGTTAACAATACTGTTTACCTGCTCGTAACGGTATTTGCGCCAGGCCGGACTTTGGTCGGGATGTTCCATTTCCAGCGGATCTTTACCCGTTTTCTTTTTGAAATTTTCGCGGCAGGTGTCGCAGTAGCAAAAATCGTATTCGGGCAATTCGCGGCTTTGGTCAATTCCGTAGGTTTCCCACAGGTTAACCGGAAGTATAACATCGCAGTAGCGCACATAGTCGAGGTGCAGGCCATCTACATAGTCTTTTTCAAGAATTTCGTTTGAAAGTTGCGCCAGGTAGTTTTTTACCTCGGGTTTTGATGGGCACAACCATCGGTAATAGCCAACGTATGGCGGATTGGTGGCGCACGATTTCCCATCGCGACTTATGGCATACCACTCCGGATGGCTTTCAAGCAGCGACTTTTCACCACGGTTCATGGTCCACATCCAGCGGTGTGTTTCCAATCCGGCTTTTTTGGCTATGCGGAAATGGCGCTCGCTATCGTGCTCGAAAAACATACCGCGAATACCGGCTTCGTAGTAGCTGCTGTATTTTTTCTGCAGGTCTTCGTCGCTTTCCTCGTGGTTCGGATTTTCCCAAACCCAGTGTTTTACCTCTCTGGCATCTTCTGATTGTTCTGTTTCGCTTGCACAGGCACTGGTTACCGTAAGTCCCATCCCGGCCAGCATTGTGGTTTTAATAAAGTCTCTTTTGTTCATGGTTAAATTGTTTATTTTCCCGAAAGTTCTTCGGTTAATCCATCCTGATTGATGCTGATGATCAGTCCTTCTCTGGTTGTTAGTTTTGCAGTCCAGGTTTTTTCAGAAGCCCTTAAATCAATAGTAAAGCTGGTGCTTTTTTCGTTTCCTCGTGCGGCAACATTCAGGGTAGCCAAATCGTTGCAAAATGTGTTGTTTTTTTGGTGGTAATCGCGTTGGGCATAATAAATATGCCAAAGCCGGCGAGTAAGCAATTCCTTTTCGGGTATCGGAAATCCTGAAATGCCGGCTTCTGTATTGCTGGCAGCAAATTGTATGAGCCCCCAGCGCTCGGGATAGTGCATATTAATTACACCCTGCGGACTCCAAACCCAGTTGTTTTCGGGAATTAATTTGCCGGTATCATCGGTTTTGCGCAGGTATTTGCCATCAATAATATCGGTTTGCCATTGTACCCGCGAAAAATTAATTTTCCAGCTATCGCCTGCTTCGGGTTGGGTATAAGTGCCATTGTAATTTAGTGCCGAAAACGGGATGACCATTTCAATACACCACTTTTTATCCTTGTCGTTGGGGTTATTCAGGCTGCCGTCAATGTAAATGGCACTTTTAAAGCCCCGGGCATTCCACTTAATATCGGGTTGCCCTCCGTTGCGATAGGGCTTTGGCAGAAAAAGGTCGAACAATGTATTTTGAGCATTTACCTCAAATTCGTAATAGTTGTGGGTGCTACCATCGGGGTCAATAAAAACTTCAAAATCATTTTCGTGGTACACAATCATGTCATTTTTACTGTAGTAGGCCCAAATATGTTCTTCTTCCAACTGGGCAAAAATGTAGAGGTTATCTTCATCCCAAAGCATTTTTACCTGTGTTTTATAGGCTGGTTCTGGTTTGTGGTTCCCTTCAATGTCAACAAATTCAGTAGTCCATGGTGCCTGGTTCCAGGCTTGCTCGTCAGCTACCCCGTCGATTAAAATATTACCCTGGCAATACGGGGCTGTATAGGTATTGGGCAAGCTAAATAAATGGGCGTAATTTCCCCATTGCGCATGCGCTGTTTGTTTAAAAACGCCGATTAAGAAAAGGGTAAAAAAGAATACACTTCTGATGCCTCGCATAATTTTATCCAGTATTAATGTCAGATTGTTCTGACAAAAATATTGAAAAAATTACCAAGAGAAGTAAATCTTTTTAAAAAAATTAAAAAAAGGATTTAGTTTAAGTCCACATCCCGTGAAATGTATTCGCCGTAATCTTTGATGAGAGGGTCATATTTTTCGTGAAACAGTTCAGATGTAACCATAAAATCGGCAGTTGACCGGTTTGATGCTGTTGGAATATTGTAGAGAACCGTAATTCTCAACAAGGCTTTTACATCCACATCATGAGGCTGCGGTTGCATAGGGTCCCAAAAGAAAATTAACATGTCAATATTGCCTTCGCAAATCATGGCCCCCAGCTGCTGGTCGCCACCAAGTGGTCCCGATTTTAAACGGGTAACGGTTGGTGGAACAGTGCCATGCTCCTGGCAGCTTTCGGCCAATGCTTCTTCTACCAGCTTGCCTGTAGTTCCGGTACAAATAAGGTTGTGTTGTGCCAGCTCTTTCCAGTTAAAGGCTACCCACTCCATTATGTCTTTTTTACGGTTATCGTGTGCTACAATAGCTATATTTTTTTTCTTCTTCATGATTCAAAGTTTGTTCCTAACCGGTTACCGATAAGGAATATTGTTTAGTTCAAATGTAGAGCCTTTTTAAATAGGAAGGTATAGTAACCGATTTTATCCATTACTTATTATCTAAATCTTAATTCCGGGTATAAAAAAACCGGTCTGTACAAAATGATGTACAACCGGTTTTCACTATTCATTGAGTGCCGGTTTATACCAGCGTTTCTATTTCTTTAATCATTTTTTTAGCCAGATTATCAGCTTGTTGATGTGATTTTGCTTCGGCGTAAATTCTAATGATTGGTTCGGTATTCGATTTGCGCAGGTGAACCCACGATTCCGCAAAATCAATTTTTACACCATCGCTTGTTGTAACCTCTTCGTGCGCATACTTCTCTTTCATTTTCAAAAGAATTCCATCCACATCAATTTCCGGAGTAAGTTCAATCTTATTTTTCGATATAAAATAATCGGGGTACGTTTTTCTTAATGCTGAACATGTAAGGCCTGATTTTGCCAAATGCGTAAGGAAAAGTGCGGCTCCAACCAGGGCATCGCGGCCACTGTGACTGGCGGGGTAAATAATTCCACCGTTTCCTTCGCCACCGATAACGGCATTTGTTTCGCGCATTTTTGCCACAACATTTACTTCGCCAACCATACCTGCAGCATAACTTTGCCCATGTTTTTCTGTTACATCGCGCAATGCCCGGCTCGATGAGAGATTAGACACCGTATTGCCCGGTGTGTGGCTTAACACATAGTCGGCAACGGCTACCAGTGTATATTCTTCGTTAAACATCGAGCCATCTTCGTTAATTATTGCCAGGCGATCTACATCCGGATCAACCACAAAGCCAACATCAACGTTACCATTTTTTATAATGGCTGAGGTTTCTACCAGGTTTTCAGGAAGCGGCTCCGGAGTGTGTGCAAAATGCCCGGTAGGCTCGCAGTTTATTTCAATAATCGTTTTAATTCCCAGTGCTTTAAATAATGCGGGCATTGCAATGCCGCCCACCGAGTTTACGGCATCAATGGCAACTGAAAAACTGGCTTTTTTAATGGCTTCTACATCCACCAAGTCAAGGTTTAATACGTGTTGAATATGAGTGTCGGTGTAGTCTTTTTCAACTACTGTTCCCAGGTCATCAACTTTGGCAAAGTTAAAGTCTTCAGCATCGGCAAGCTCCAGAATTTTTGCTCCTTCTTCGGCATTCAAAAATTCGCCTTTGGCATTCAGCAGTTTTAATGCATTCCATTGCTTGGGGTTGTGGCTTGCTGTGAGGATAATCCCGCCATCGGCTTTTTCTTCGGTAACGGCAATTTCGGTGGTTGGTGTACTTGCCAAGCCAATGTTTACCACCTTGCAACCCATTCCTGAAAGTGTTGATACAACTATAGATGCAACCATTTCGCCCGAAATGCGGGCATCGCGTCCAACAACTACAGTAATTTTTTCTTTGTTTGCATTTTGTTGTGCCCAGGTGGCATAAGCTGCGGTAAATTTAACAATGTCAAGCGGACTCAGGCCTTCGCCTGGTTTGCCTCCAATTGTGCCGCGTATTCCCGAAATTGATTTTATTAATGTCATAATCTGATGTTCAGTTTTGGTAAACAAAGATAGAAAGTAGAAGCAAAATAACAGGGGTGAATGGATAAGATTGTTGGTGGTTTAATCCAATTCTTTTAGCTCGCGGAGAGTAGATTTCAGTTTCTTGATATAATTCCCATATAGTTTTCGGAATCCCCAACGAAGCGAAAAGAAAATGGCACTTCCTATCAGTAAAACAATAACTACCGAAATAGCAACGGCCAAAATAAGTTTGCCGGTTTCAATATCTGCAAATTGCAGTCCTTGCAACTCGGCATTGTGGTTTAAACCTTCGTACATTCCCATGGTAAAAGCCGAGGCCATAGCCAGCAGCATAATCGCCAGAGCAAGATAAAATAGTCGTTGATAGATGGTTAGTGTCTCGATGATCTTTTTTAAGGTGCCTTTTAAATCGCAGGCTACATCGCAATGTTTTTTAACCCGGTAATATTTAATAACAAAGTACAGAAATGTAGTTACAATGAGTATGTTTCCTAAAAACGCCAAAAAAAGCACCCATTCAGGAATGGGCATTTCGCTGTAATATTTCTCGATGGTTTCCGGCGAGAAAAACAAATCATCAAGCATAAATAAAACAATCAGCCCCAGCAAAACGGCAAATCCAATTTTTATATTGCGGTCAATACGTTCAATAAGGCTTTTGGTGCGCTTGCCCAGCATGCTTCGTAACTGCTCCTCGTCCAGTTCTTTGCCAGGAGCCAGTTTATTCCATGTATTTTTCAGATCCTGTAAATCCATAGCTACTCATCTTCAGTTAGCATCAGTTTTTTTAGCTTCTTTTTAATCCGGTTCATTTTTACGCGCACGTAGTTTTGCGTAATACCTGTTATCTCAGCAATTTCCTCGTATTTTTTATTTTCAAGGAACAGCAGCACAATCGACTTTTCAATTCCCGTTAGCTGCTGAATGGCTTTGTGCAATACTTTTATATTCTCTTCGGTTTCGGTGTCGTACTTTTCATCTTCAATCTGAAAATTTTCGTACGTTAAACTGCTTTGGTCAGGTCTTCTTTTACTTTTTTTAAAGGTAGTAATGGCCGTGTTCAAGGCCACACGATACATCCAGGTTGATACCTTTGAGTCTCCTCGGAAATTGGGGTACGATTTCCACAATTGCGCTACAATTTCCTGAAAAAGATCGTTGCGGTCATCTTCCGTGTCGCAATAAATGTTGCAAACCTTGTGGATAATGCCCTGGTTCTTTTGAATGATGTGTAAAAATTCCTTTTCCAAAATCGGATTATTAGTAACTGATAGTGCGAATAATTACATTTTTGGACAACAAACTGTGATTGTTTGTTAAAGGTAAAAGTTATTGTGGAAACAACACTATAAATGGTGTTTACATCAAATCATTTTTAAAAACTTAATTTCTTTATCGGTAAGGAGACGCCATTTTCCGCGGGGCAGATTTTTTTTAGTTAAGCCGGCAAATAGCACACGGTCGAGTTTTTTTACGCGGTAGCCAAAGTGCTCGAAAATACGACGAACAATGCGGTTTTTTCCCGAGTGAATTTCAATCCCCACTTCGGTTTTGTCATCAGCTTTAATATAGCTAATGGCATCGGCGGCAATTGGGCCATCTTCCAATTGAATACCTTCGGCAATCATTTCCATGTGGCCACGTTCAACGGGTTTGTCGAGCGATACCTGGTACACCTTCTTTTTGTTGTGACTGGGGTGTGTCAGTTTTTTCGAGAGGTCGCCATCGTTGGTAAACAGTAACAGTCCTGTGGTATTTCGGTCGAGTCGTCCAACCGGATAAACACGCTCATCGCAGGTTCCTTTCAGCAGGTCCATCACAATTTTATCGGCATGCGGGTCGTCGGTGGTTGTAACGTAATCTTTTGGTTTGTTTAAAAGGATGTACACTTTACGCTCGGCTTCAATTTTTCGCCCGTCGAACCGTACTTCGTCGCCCGGCAGAACGCGTGTTCCGAGTTCGGTAACAGTTTTGCCGTTAATGGTTACCATGCCGGCACCAATAAAGGTATCGGCTTCGCGCCGCGAGCAAACACCAGCGTTGGCGATAAAACGGTTTAAGCGCATTCCTTCAGCCGAAAGTGTTTTTAGTTTTGGTCGTGGTGCACTTTCCTCTTTTTTTGCCGGTTTACCAAATTTTTTCCGGGGTTTGAATTCCTTTTTGGGTTCTGATTTTTCAACTACCCGTGATTTTCCAATTCGTTTTCCTGAAGGTGCTTTCCCCGAACGTTTTGATGTGTTTCCGGATGATTTACCTTGTGAATTGCCCCGGCTGCTGTTGTTACTCTTGCGCATTGCTAAATTATTTTGTGCAAAGATCGATAATTTTTCGGATTTGGAATTCGATTTCCCTGAATTCGCTTAATTTCGATGAATTAATAAAAAAACAAGGCTATGAATTCGCATGAAATTGATTACAAAATTATTGGGCACGATGTGCAGTTGGTTGAAATAGAGTTGGATCCGGGAGAAACCGTAATTGCTGAAGCTGGTGCCATGTTGTACATGGAAGAGGGAATAGATTTTCAGGCCCGAATGGGTGACGGCTCTAATCCTCGCGCCGGTTTTTTTGACAAATTGTTATCGGCCGGTTCGCGCCTTATTTCCGGAGAATCATTGTTTCTCACTCATTTCTCTAACCAGGGTTGGGGGAAAAAGCATGTGGCTTTCTCGGCGCCCTATCCGGGAACAATTATTCCCCTGAATTTACCTGATTTTGGCGGGCGCATTATCGTTCAGAAAGATGCGTTTTTATGCGCAGCGCTTGGTACAAAAATTTCGATAACTTTTAACCGAAAGCTTGGCGCGGGCTTTTTTGGCGGCGAAGGATTTATTCTGCAACAATTGGATGGCGACGGAAAAGCCTTTATCCACGCCGGCGGAACTGTAATTGAAAAACAGTTGAACAACGAAACATTGCGGGTTGATACCGGTTGTATTGTTGGCTTTGAAACATCAATTGATTACAGCATTGAACAAGCCGGAGGCTTACGCTCGATGGTATTTGGTGGCGAAGGCCTGTTTTTGGCCACGTTACGCGGCACCGGAAAAGTGTGGCTGCAAAGTATGCCCATCAGGAAATTAATTGCCGAATTGTCGCCGGCAGGGGGTAACACCCGAAAAGAAGCACGCGGTGGCTTGTTGGATAACCTGTTGGAAGGGTAGTGAAACACATAAGTTAGCAGGTGAATTGGACGAAAAAACAAAGCTCGCCTGCTAACTTTCTATACCACTCCGGGCAAACTTATTCCTTTGATTTTTCGGTAAAGGTCGAGCGCAAACACATCGGTCATTCCCGATACAAAATCAACCACCGACTGGATTTTATTGTACCTTGAATTTTCGCCCGTTTTGTATTGGCCCGGCAGTAACGAGAGAATTTTTTTACTGTACATTTCATGAGGGGCGGTGGTGGCATCGATAAACTCTTCAAGCAGCGTACCAATAATCTTGTAGCCGGCAATTTCAATTTCAACTACCGAGCGGTGCGCATAAACTTCCGAGAATGAAATTTGCTGTACTTCTTTCATAGCTTTGGCTTGTTGTTCGGGAAGCTGATCGATGAGGCTGCCGGAAAAGGTACCTGCCATTATGCTGCTGTAATTGGCTTTAAAAATATCGATACTCTGGTAAATCAGTGCCCCAATCACATTGGCGCGCAGGTAGCTGATTTGTTCGTTTACATCGCTCACCTGCTTAAAAGTAGCTTCAAATTGTGCAATACGTTTGCTGTCAAAGAAATTTTGAAAAAGCTTACGTATTCTGTCGTAAGTTAAAATGCCCAGTTTAAAAGCATCTTCCAGGTCCATAATCTGGTAGCAAATATCATCAGCGGCCTCCACCAGGTATACCAGTGGGTGACGGGCAAAACTTCCATCTTCGCGTTGTGTTATTCCCAGTTCTCTGGCAATGTGGTAGTAGTTTTCTTTGTCCGACTGGAAAAAACCAAATTTGGGTTTGGTAGCTTTTACCGACTCGAAGGGGTACTTTACAATACTGGCCAGCGTTGAGAAGGTTAAGGCAAAACCACCTTCGCGCTTGCCGTTAAATTGGTGGGTTAGCGTTCTGAAAGCGTTGGCGTTTCCATCAAAAAAGGTAAAATCTTTCCATTCTCCTTCCGAGAGTTTGTTTTTGAATTTTTGGCCGGCACCTTTGGTAAAATAGTTCGAAATGGCAGCTTCGCCCGAGTGTCCAAACGGCGGATTGCCCAGGTCGTGAGCCAGGCAAGCGGTTGATACAATGGTGCCAATTTCGTGAATCAGCGGATTGTTTTGGTGGCTTGAAAGTAAATACTCGGCGAGTAAATTACCCAATGATCGGCCAACGCTGGCTACCTCGAGGCTATGGGTGAGGCGGTTGTGTACAAAAATATGCTCGGGCAGTGGGAAAACCTGTGTTTTATTTTGCATCCGGCGAAAGGGCGACGAGAAAATAATCCGGTCATAATCGCGCTGAAACTGCGTGCGGTCTTCGTTTGAAGCCGGTTTTTTTTGGTCCGAGCTGCCCAATCGCTGTGTCGAAAGTAACTTATTCCAATCCATAGTAAACAATTCTGACACGAATGTATAAGAAATAATTGAACACGCGAGTCCATTTTTGTTTTCAACAGCGAAACATTGAAGCAAATACAGGAGTTTAATTTTTTTGTTTCCGCATTTAAAAACGGAAATTTTCATCGCAACAAAAATTTGTTTTGAAAACGGAGCATCTTTTTGGCACAGCGCCTACAAAGTGTAGGTAGAATATTTTTTTACCTCGCGCGCCAATTCGCGTGCTTTACCATTGGTAATCTGGTTTAAGCGTTTCCAGAATTCAGGGCCATGATTTTTAATTTCGGTATGTACCAGCTCGTGCAACAAAATATAATCGATAAGCGATGTTGGTAGTTTAATCATTTGCAGGTTAAGGCTAATGTTGTTTTGCGAGGAGCAGCTCCCCCAGTTTCGGCGGTTGTTGCGTATGCTAACTTTGTTGTAGGTAAAACCGTACTTTTGCGCCAGTTGGTTGAGCCTTGTTGGTAGCAGCCTTTTGGCTTCAAAACGGTAAACCGAGGTGAGAACCTGTTCGATATATGCCAGCGCTTCGTCTGACCCGGGATTGTTAACTAAAATAGTAATATTGCCGGCATCGGTTTTTACCGTGTTTTTTTCGCCGGCTACAATTTTAATCTTGTGGAGTTTTGTCTCTATCTCATGGCCTGTTTTTATGGGAGTTACACGAGCCTGCATTTTGTTTTGTTGTTGCTGAATCCAGGCCTCGTTTTTAACCACAAAAGCCAGTGCTTCTTTTACCGAAATAAAAAAAGGAAAAGAAACTAGTACAGATTTGTCGGGTTTTACGCTAAGCTTTATATTTTTGGAGCGTTGGTTTTGCGAAAAAGTTACTTCGCCTATGTGTTTCAGTTGAACTACTTGCTTGGCCATACGTTATTGTTACAAATAAAAAATCAAAGATATCAATCATGGGAAATAAAAAAATGGAGGTGTTTGTAAACCTCACTAAAAAAGATATGGTTGTTTCCGTTGAAGAAAAAATTCTTCCGGATAGCCTGGTATTTGAATCATTAAATCCTTTTCCCGGGTACTACCATGAATTGCCAACCGATGCCGGGTCGATGTATATTTACCTGATACTGGATAAACAATACCCGCTCGAAGAAGTATTAAGAGCAACTCAGGCCATTGAAAAACTATACAACTGGAATTTTGATGCCGGCAAAGCTTACATGACAATTGGTTCAACATTTTTAAATGCCATTCGTGTTCGGCATTTGCCATCGATTGACCTTTTGGTAAAAATACAGGAAGCTTATGAAAAGCAGGGCATTCATTTCTTAATGAAAAAGAAACTTCAGGGAAGACTGGAAGCCAATGTGAAAATTGTAAAGTTCCTTGAATTGGAGCAGCTTGATGAAGGTATTTTTCTAAATGTACAGGATCCAACTTTTGCGTATATTGAAATTCCGAAATACCTGAAAGACGATGAATTTGTAAAAGTTTCGATGGATGTGAAATACAACTGGACAGGACACGAGTTTGATGCTGCCAGCGCTTCGTTTTATATTAATGGATTTTTGATGGAAGCTGTGCGTATTTTCTCAGATAAAATGGATCTTGATTACCTGCGAGACATTCAAAAACTGTATGTCGAAAAAATGGATTAATACGTGTTACAAAACGAATATACAGGCGGCACCTTTGGTAGCTGCCTTTTTTTTGCTTTATTCCGGTCAATATGTTAACCTACTTTTTTTAGTACCTTTGGTTTATATTGTTAAAACAGTAAATGTTATGCAAATCAGATCCCGTTTAATGGTTTTAAGCCTGCTTTTATTTTTTGTGTGTACCATAGTTTCGTGCAATAAAAAAAAGGATAGCCCTACAATTAAAACCGAAGTGGTAAGTCGTGGTACGGTGGTAGCTTCCTTTATTTGCCCTGCAAAAGTAGAGCCGGCAAGCATTGTTTCAGTGGTTAATCCTACCCGTAATTCAATTACCGCAGTATATAAAACTGCTGGACAAAAGGTGGAGAAGGGAGAGCTGATTTTGCAACTTGACAAAACAAATATTCAGGAAGAGATTGCACGCTTAAAAAACCAATTGCAGCAAAAACAAAATGTTCTTGACAAGAACAAGCTAAATGCAAAAAGTGCCGAACTTGATTTGGACTATAGCGCCGAAGCTAAAAAAGCACGCATTTTAAAATTGAAATCAACATTGGAGCAACAAAATAAATTGCTCGAAGCGGGAGGAACCTCTTCGGCCAGGGTAGAACAAATTAAGCAGGATATTGCCTTAGCAGAAAGGGATTTAGACAATCAGGCCGAAAAGAATGAAATCCGGCTGAAACAGCTGCAAATGGATCAGCAAAACCTTGAACTGCAAATTGCCTCGTTTAAACAAAATTTAGCCAGCCAGCAGGAAATGCTGCGTAAAACAACTGTAAAAGCACCTGTTTCGGGAACCATTGTTGAACTGGCCGGTAATATTGGCGAGATTGTTTCAATTGATGAGGCTTTAGTTCAAATTGCCGACGACACGGCATTTAAATTGCTGGCAACAGCCGGTAAAAATAAAATCGACCATATTCTTCCCGGGGGGCCAGTTAACATTAATATTGACGGTGAAAAAATTAAGGGAAGCATTGGCAATGTAACTGTAGACGATGTTGCAGAGTGGGTTCAGTTTGATGTTTTTGTTGCAGCAGATGGACAAAACAAACTGAAAAAAGTGAGTGAAACAGAAGTGGAGGTAATTGCCAACGATAAGGAAAATGTTTTGAGAATAAGAAAACTACCCGGCATGGTTTTAACAAAACATATTGATGTGTTGCTACAAAAAGGGGATGAAACCATTCGCACCGAAATAGTACTGGGAACCATCGGAAAAGATTATTGTGAAGTTATATCCGGCGTTAACGAAGGTGATATTGTTCTTTTAGCACATCCGGCCTCGGCGCAAGAGCTGGTGGTTAAGCAATAAATTAAGTTTCTGATTAAGTGGAATGGGGGTTTGTTGGTTACCCTTTTTGTCTTATTTGTTCCAATTTTGCTTCGTCGATAATATGGATAAAGGACTTGTCCATTTTAATGATTTTTTCGTCCTGAAATTCTTTTAATAAACGGGTAACACTTTCGCGCGAAGTGCCAATTAGTGCTGCAAGCTCAACTTTTGTAATGTTAAGGTTAAAGGGATTTTCTCCGTAAACATTATTTCTAAAGTAGAAAAGTGTACTGGCCAGTCGACCCGGTACTTGTTGCTGTACATTGTTTACCAGCCGGTCGTAGTAATTCATTTCATCTTCAAAAATATAAGAGATAACCTCTGATGCAAATTGGCAGTTTTTGCTTAATAATGCACTAAACTTATCAATATCGATAAAACAAACTTTGGTGGGGGTAAGTGCAGTGGCCGAAATGTAAAATTGTTTGGTTTTTTTATTGAGGTTATTAATTCCCAGGTAGGCACCTTTTTTCGAAATGCTCAGGATGTAGTCTTTCCCGCCGATGCCTTTTTTGCTGAGTTTTACAAAACCTTCGCGAATATATACAATGTGATTGGCCGGTGAACCTTCTTTAAAAATTAACTCCCCTTTTGAAAATTCAGTTTGCAAACAACCTTTTTCCAATACTTCCAGTTCTTCGTGGCTTAGAATTGCCACAACGCTCGACTTTATCTTACAGTTTCTGCAACTTTCTTTTTTTATCTCCATTTCTAAATCGTGTTGTCAGGCCTAATATAATCCTCAATTTTTAATTTGTGCTCAAAAAGATGTGATATAAATCACTGCAGACAGGGTAATAAAAGGTTAAAATAAACTAAAAATATCTCACAAAGAGCGTGTAAATGCCACGCCTAAAAGCGCACAAAAGTTCATATAAGTCAGTATTTTTACTCATGAGATTAAGTAAAATTTTTAAATCAGATAAATCATGAAAAAAGCACTCGTATTAGTTTGTTACAACTTAGGACTTTGGGGGATATTAGGATTTTTTGCAACATTAATTTTAGGTTTTCTCTCATGTTGTGCTAATTTGTCGGAAAATGTATTTTTCGGCTTCCTTGCTTTCTTTGCAGTTAGCGGAATTGTTGCTTCAGCAGTTTGTGTATCAAAAGGCTGCAGGAAAATTGTGGAATAATTCAATAAAGAATACTGAAAATAGAAAAAACGCCTTTTTAAAAGGCGTTTTTTTTTAGCAACCTCCTACCTCGCCCTGATCCCCATGAGACTCAAGTTCCAGATTTTTTTCCTGCAATAAGGGATAGGTTAATTCCCACTTTTTCCATCCTCCATCGAGGAAATAAATATTTTCGTAACCTAGTTTTTTTAAGGTCTCTGCGGCAAGAATACTTCTGCTGCCTTTTTTACAATACAACACAAATAGTTCGCTTTTCTCAGGATAATAAAATCCTGTACTTTCCCAAAATTCCTCTTTCCCGATGTTGAACTCAAGCGTGCCTCTGGGTATATTTACCGATCCGGGTATATAACCATGGTTGTGTTCGCCCGGCTCCCTCACGTCAATAAGGTTAAACATTTCAAAACTGTCAATTTTTGTTTTAAGTTGCTCCACAGTTAATGTTGCCAGGTTCTGGCTTGCTTGCTCAACCATCTCGTCAACCGAGTTGTAAGAGTTGGTTTTATCACAAGCTGCAAACAATGCTACCCCAATAATTAGAATAAATATTTTTTTCATGTCTGTAAATTTTATCGTGATGTTTACTCTTCTACTTTTTGTTTTTTTAGCTCTGCTTCCACGCTAATTTTCTTTTTCAATAGTTCTTTTTCGGCCAGTCGTTTATCGGTGGTATCAATTATAAATCCTTCTACCCCGGTAATTTTACCGTTTCTAATCATCGGCGAAATAGTTAATGTATGATAGCCAAAGCTTCCGTCTTTACAAATTCGTTTTACTTCGCCATGCTTTATGGTTTCACCCTGCAAGGCTTTCTCAACCGATTTTTCAAGCTCGTGGAAATCTTCTTCGGTACGGCTTAAGCGATAATGTTTGCCTACAATTTCGGTGGGCGAATTGTAGTTGTACAGTTTTGCCCAGGCCTCGTTAACTTCGCTAAACATTCCGTCTTTTGAAATCGCAAAATAGCCAACGCCGCTTGATGAAATTGCATCTCTGAAACGGAAATCCTCGGATGATTTGGCTCCTACATTTTTTTGAGCAGCTACCAATGCATCGTCCAGAAACTCGCTTTTGTCTTTTGCCGATTTAAACTGAGCTTTTGTTTTTAAGAGGGCAATTTCAATATCATTCGCCAGTCGCTCTTTAATGGTTTCATCGTCCATTTCTTCCCACCCTGTAACCATTGCTTTTATTGACGAAAGTGGTTTGTGCCCGGTGGTAGTTAAATAGATATGCGCAATTATAAACGAGAACAAAAGAAAAGCTCCAAAGGTGTGAAAAAATGCAACCAGTTGCAGGCTCTCCAACTCGAAGCCCTTAATTGGGTAATTAAAATACAGGTATAAAAAACCGGAAATTACCTGAACCGGAATAACCAGGATTTTTAGTCCCAGGTAAATTAAACGCTGTAGCGGATTAAATTTATTGTATACCAGTTTTTTTGTGGGGTGCGAGGCGCCTTTAAATATTCCAAGTACGTAATAATCAATTTGGGCCTTTATAAGCTGTGTGGTTGGAATATACTGCCTCCATTCGCCTATAGAAAAATGCCAGAAAATGGCAAAAATAATGAGTACCAAAAAGGCCCAGGCTGTGAGGTTATGTATTTTTACAGCTGCTTCGTAACCCAGTAAATTGTAGGTGCTGTGTATTTCAAAACCTGTAACTATTAAAATAAATATAAACAAGGCTTGCGACCAGTGCCAAAATCTCTCGAATAATTTATAGATATATACTTTTTTCACTTGAATATAATTTAGTTAATATTTTGTATGTTCAAACATGTATGATCTCTGTTAAATATTTGATGGTCGATATCCGTGGAACTCGAATGATTAATTTATTTATATCCTTTTGTGTTCCTTAGGCCATGCTCCTTTCATTGGATTATAATTGTTTGTTATCTATGGTGTAAAATGAAACCTGCATGATTTAAATTATTTGCTTGTGTGCAAATTTCTCCCGTGTTTCATTTGTTCAATATGGTTTAATGTTCATCTTTTTGGTTTCGTGTAAGAATACGAAGCGCACCGTGGGCAAATACAAATAACAGGATGAAGGCAATCATCGAGAAGCCGCTAATGTCGAGAAAACGGTTGTAGTCGCGTCCGGGAAGATAAAAATCGTTGAGGCTCGCCAAACGGCTGTCGGTTCTCGTGTGGCAATCTTTGCAGCTAAGCGATTCTTCTTTTGGCGCTACCATATGGTTTAAAGGCCAATACATTTCAGTTTCAACAAAATCGTATTCGCCGCTGTAGGGCAGGCCAAGGTAGTCCATTCCTGCCTTCGAGGCTTCGTTCCAGTTAAAATCGAGCCAATAAGCGCTATCGCCTTTTGCAGTCGACCAAAGCTTGGGCTGTATTAATGTTTGGTATTTTGTGTCGTAAATTTGCTTTCCGCGGTGTACCTTAACCGGCCATATCTTGGAGGGGCTTGTGCTTTTCTGTTTACTGCCTTTATCGTTGTATGACCCGTCGAGCGAATTCATCTGAACCGGGATGGTATCAATTTTATCTGTTATAAGCTGATGGTTGGCAATACCGTTAAACCAGTAATATTCGGGTTTTACATGGTCGTCGTACACAAAAGTTCCTTTTATCGACAGGTAATTGTGATTCCCATCTGCATCATTTTCATGTTTTGGGTTCCCATCGTCATCTAAAACTCCGGCAGTAGACCAGTCCCAAATCATTTTAGTGCTGTTTGCTTTTGCATAGCTTGGAATATGACAGGTTTGGCAGGCAATCCTAAGGTTATGCTGGTTTAATAAGTTGTCGGTATGCGGTTCAGCGGTGTGGCATTGCTCGCAAGTAGCGCGGTTTTTATTTTCTGATGATAAAGCGTAAAGCTTTCCTGCCATCTGGTGGTTTTCGGTAACATGGCAGTCAACACAGCTCATATCTTCGCCTTCAACAGCCATATGTACATCAATTTTTTTTGATGCATCAAGCAGTGCTACCTCCAAATCTCCGTGTTTTACATTGTTGCCGCCACCGCCCCAAAAGTGGCATACTCCGCAGTTTTCGCGTTTGGGAGAACCTACGTTGCGGGCCACATACGAAAGGTTAACACTTGCCGCTGGATAGCCTGCAGCTCCTTTTCCCTTTTCATAGGTTCCCGAGTTGTCGTGGCATACCAGACAGTCGATGTTTTTAGGTTCGTTAAAGTCAAACGATTGGTCTTTCCAGCCGTAACCAATGTGGCAACGGGTACAGGTTGCCTCGCTACCCGATATGCCAATGCAAAAGTTATTTAGTATATTTTTTTTGCCAACGGGCACTGCACCTTTGCCTGCTAAAACTTCGGTTCGTTCCCAGTTCCAGTGGCTGGTGGCCATAATTTCTTCATCGCGTTTGTTGTGGCACGAGATACAGGCTTCGGTTACCTGGTGGGCATTTTCAAAATCTTGCTGTAAAATTTCAAAAGAGTTATGATTGGCAATCGAACTCATTTTCCGGTCTTTTTTCCAGGTGTAGTTTATAACGTTAATCCTGGTATCAACCGAATCCTTCTCAATGGCATTCACCGATTCAAAACCAATGGCTAAAAAGAGTAATAAACAGTAGGTTGTGTATTTCATGATTTAGTGAATATAAGTTCAGTATAAAAGTATCAATGAGTAGCATATGTTTGTTACGTTTGGGTGTGCGAATTGCCGTAAAAAAGTTTGATGTGGCTCAATAAAAAATTGAACTACATCAGTTTAAAATATGATTTGAAACATGTTATGCTCGTTAAAATCTTTCTATTTTTAGCCTCTTATGAAAAGTATATATTCAAATAGTTGTACGGTTTTTAACAGGAGGGAGTGCTGTTTTGACAAACTTACAGCAGAAGAGCGGAAAATAATTGATGAGAAAAAAATTACCTTAACCTATAAAAAGGGCGAGAATATATGTAAGCAGGGAGCCTTTGCGTCGCATATTATATTTTTAAAAGACGGTTTGGCCAAGGTGTATCTCGAAGGAAAACCTAAGAACTTAATTTTAAAAATTTCTCCACCCGGAAATTTAATAGGTTTGCCTTGCATTTACGATGGTAATAATACTTTTCTGTATTCGGCCACAACTTATATCGATTCAGAGGTGGAACTCATAGAAATTGAGTTGTTTAAAAAAATGATACTGCAGAATCCGAAATTTGCTTTTCAGGTGATTAATGTTTTAAATGAAAATACCGTGCAAACCTATGGCAGGTTTTATTGCTTTACCAATAAGCAAATGCACGGACGAATGGCTGATATTCTGCTGTGTTTATCTCAGCGTATTTTTAAAACTGATGCGTTTAATTTGCCATTGTCGCGTTCTGATTTGGCTGAGCTTACGGGAATGAGCACGGAAAGTGTGATTAGGGTGATGAAAGATTTTAAGGACGATGGTTTAATTCGGTTTGAAGGAAAAGATGTGGAACTACTGGATGTGGAGAAATTGGTAACCATTAGTCAGCTGGGCTAAAAACCACTATATCTCTTCCGGTAAATTCGCTTATGGAAGCGCATTAAAAGTATATCCGAAACTGCATTTCTGCCTGATAGTTTTGTTGATATTTACAATCAAACGCAGCCGGATACAATTCCAGGTGAAACAACTCAGAGAATCGAATTCTGTTTATTTTTTCAATTCGCGAAGCTCCAACCCAAAAAACTGGTTTCTTCATTTGATGAATTATTATCACTGGCTAACGTTCCGGCAACAATTCCGATTAAGCCTATCGTTGCCCCTGGTATTGCAAGAATCTTTTTTTTCAAATCTGAAGCTTTATTATTGCAGTATTAATTTTCAGGAAAGGCTTGGTGCAGTTGCTGCATCGTGTAGTTGTTTTGGGCGTATGCAGCAAAGATGAACAGGCAGTAGAAATCAAGCTACTGAACGAAAATACATAGCTGTTTTTAGCCTGCTAAGCACAATATATTAATCAATAGTTCGATACGGAAACTGCCGCTTTCTAATTAGATAGAAGATCAGATTCATGCTGAATATACGGTTGCCGATAAAGCTGTTCGAACCATTTGTTCAGATTCTCTCTCCCAGCGTAGGATGAGTCTTCATCAATTATATAATAACTATCCGACTGTTAATGTGTTCTGTTGAGGGCGCTAATGTGCTTTTAGTCAGCTGGATAAAAGGAGCATGGTTTTTTGAATTAATCATAATTAGTAAATTGCTTAGTAGTGGTAGGTCAAATGCTGATTTAAAATCAGCAATCGGGCGTATTACTTTGGGTTTGTTAAACGTATGAATTTTGTGCCATAGAAGTACTTTAGTAACAGGTTTAATTATGTTTGAACCTTTTTTAATAAGTTTTACAAACCTTTCAATAACGTGTATCTTAATTTTTTGCCGATAGCTATTGTTGTGCATAAAATTTAGCCGGGGAAAGGTAGTTTGCCAAAGCGGCATCCAAATCAAACCTAACGAATATGGATACCAAATTATCATCTGTTCATAAATCCTGTATTATGAGAAACTTATTTAATTGTGCAGTTTTTGCAAATTTGCAAAAGCATGCCAGGCCTGCTATTGTGTTGTTGTTAACTTTAGCATTGTTGGCTATTTCCTCTGTTGTACATGCCCAGGCTGTAATTCGGGTTACGGGCGAAACCACTATTTGTGAAAATGAGACTACGACTCTTGACGTGATAATTCCGGGAGGAGTATCGCCTTTTACAGTGGTGTTTTCTGATGGAACAAATGATTCTACTATAACCAACTATACCAGTAATCCAAACCCGGAGAGCCCAACTTATGGAGGAGCTCCAATAGAAGTTTCGCCGCTTGTTAGCACCAACTATCAGTTAATAAGTGTTACTGATGCTAATAATTTCTCACTACCCATTGATGAAACACCTGTGGGTGTAACGGTAAATCCTTTGGTTAAAAATCTGGTTGTAACTGTAAATGCAGGAAATCCTATTTGTCCAGATGTTAATTTTACCATTACGGTAAGTGGTGACAATTTGCAAAGTGCAGAGCTTTGGAGTGCTGCTGAAACTGAAAAAGTTGCCGATCTGCCTTCGTCTACGGTATCCATTTCTGGCGATACCGATTTTTATATTCATGCCATAAGCAATGGCGATTGCCAGATTTCACAGCTCTTGTCGCTTTCGCTCGAATCGGTTTTGCCTGAAATTACTTGCCCGGGTAATGATACCTTAAATCCACTTGCAAATTGCCAGGTTGAATTGCCTGATTATATTTCTACAACAACTTTTTCGGATAATTGTACGGCAGAGGGTGCTATCACAGTAACACAAACACCCGCTGCCGGTAGTACTTTAACCGGCGATGAAACTACGCAGCTGGTTACCATGACAGCAACGGATGAAGTGGGCAACGAAAATTCCTGCTCCTTCAGCGTCACACTTATCGATTCAGAAAACCCAGTTATTACAGGAACGGCAACCAGCCAAACGGTAAACAGCAATAATGGTAACTGCGGTTATGTGGTGTCGGGTGGAGAATTCGACCCCACAACTTTTTCTGATAATTGTACCGTAAGCAAAGTAACCTACAATATTAATGGAGCTGGTGAATTCGGCTCCGATCAGAGTACCACGCTCGATGGAGTTACCTTATCAGGAGGCGCTAATACTATTGTTTGGACCGCTTACGATCAGCATAATAATACCGCTACCTGGCAGTTTACCATCACCATTAAAGATAACACGCCACCTTCTTTTGATAATTGTCCTTCAGCAGATCAGCAACTGGCAACAAACGCCGGAGATTGTAATGCGGTTTTACCCGATTATGTTAGCCTACTCTCCATAACAGCAAGTGATAATTGCACGGCAGCAGAAGACATGGTTTTCACGCAATCGCCCGAAGCAGGAACCTCATTAACAGGAGGACATAACTCGGAAGAAACAGTTACGATAACTGCCGATGATGGCAATGGAAATACGGTAGACTGCAGTTTTACTGTTGTTGTTAAAGACGAAACCAGTCCTTCAATACAGGATTTGCCCGCAAATATTTCGGTTAATAACGATGCTGACCAGTGCGGAGCCGTTGTTTCGTGGACTGCGCCAACCCCTGCTGATAACTGCCTTAATCCCGTCATTGCACAAACGGCCGGACTTACCTCCGGAGAATTATTTCCTATTGGAACAACAACCGTTAGTTACCAGGCTACCGATGGAGCCGGGAATACGCATACCGAGAGTTTTACCGTAACGGTAAGCGATAATCAAAATCCGGAAATTGCATGTCCTGATGCTATTGCGGTAAGCGCTGATGCCGGAAAAGATTATGCAACGGTAACGTACTCCACTCCAAGTGGAACGGACAATTGTGCAGGAGCAACAACAACTCAAACCGCTGGATTGTCAAGTAATTCACAATTTCCTATTGGTACAACTATTAATACTTTTGAAGTTACCGATGCCGTAGGGAATACCAATTCGTGTAGTTTTTCGGTTACCGTTACGGATACTGAAAAACCGGTAATTTCAGGTTGTCCTGAAAATATTTCGGTTAATAATGATAATGGCGAATGCGAAGCCGTGGTGACCTGGCTGGCTCCATCGGCAAGCGACAATTATTCGCCTCTCGATAGCATGAGCTGGAGTATTTCTCATGCTTCGGGAAGCTCGTTTCCGGTTGGTACAACAACCGTTACCTATACCATAACTGATGAGGCGGGAAATGAAAGTTTGCCATGCAGTTTTACAATTACAGTTACCGATAATGAAAAACCGGTGCTTACAAATTGCCCTGGAAACCTAAGCAGAACAAGTAACGAAGGAAGCTGCATTGCCGATGTGTCGTGGACCGAACCCAATGTTAGCGACAATTGCACCCCTGTTCCATCAATTATCTGGGAGAAAAGCCACAACCCGGGCGACGAATTTAATTTGGGAACTACTGTGGTAACGTACACTGCTGAAGATGAGTACGGTAATGTTAGCGATGTTTGCAGTTTTACTGTTACGGTAACCGACGACCAACGCCCTGTTATTGCCAACTGCCCCACTGATATTACCCAAAGTGTTGACCAGGACAGTTGTAATGCCATTGTTAACTGGACGGAGCCAACAGCTACCGATAACTGTGCCGATAGCGGATCGTTAACCTGGACCAAATCGGCGCTACCAGGCGCAACATTTGATGTGGGAACAACAACGGTAAGCTACACCGTTGAAGATACCAGTGGAAACACCAGCAATACCTGCAGTTTTGATGTTACAATTGTTGACAGCGAGGCACCAACTGCCGTTTGCACCGATTTAACTTTAAATCTCGATGCCTCGGGCGAAGCGGTTATTACTGTGGCCGATATCGATAATGGCTCAACAGACAATTGCACGGCTCCGGAAAACCTTATTAAATCAATCTCCAAATCAACTTTTACCTGCGCCAGTATAGGTGCAAACACGGTAACATATATTGTAAAAGATTTGTCTGGAAATGCCGATACATGCACCGCAACAGTAACCATAACTGATAACAGCGCTCCGGTAATTAATGCCAAAGCAACCACCGTTGATCGTAATATAAATACCGATGCAGGAGCTTGCAATTTTACGGTTAAAACCAGCGAACTCGATCCAACAGTAACCGATAATTGTTCGGGAGCTGTTCTTTCGTATGAAGTTACTGGCGCAACATTGCTCTCGGGTACCGGAACTATAAAAGGAAAAGTGCTGAACGTTGGCGACAACCTGATAACCTGGACTGCCAGCGATGGAACAAATGACGAGCTTGCTCCGCTGCAATTTACAGTTACCGTAGTAGACAACCAGGAACCTGTTATTTCAAGCATTGCCAATCAGTTTCGTGCAACTACTGATGCTTGCACTTATATTATTCAAGGCGATGAAATGGTGCCAACATTTTCTGATAATTGCGGTGAAGGCAACTTAACCATCTCTTATAAAATAAACGGTGGCGACTGGGTTTATGCTTCAACATTAAACGGTGAGGTAATTAGCAAAGGCATAAATACAATAACCTGGCGTGCCGACGATGGTGCCAATATAAAAACCATTTTGTTTAGGCTTACCGTTGAGGATGAAGAAGCCCCCAGTATATCAACCATAAACAACATAAGCACAACAGTTAGTACCGGTTGCGCTGCAACAGTTAGCTGGACCACACCAACTGTAACTGATAATTGCGACTCGGCTCCGGGCCTGCAAAAAATAGCCGGACCTGCAAGTGGTGCTAATCTTAATGTTGGGGTTTATACCGTAATTTATCGGGCAAGCGATGAGGATGATAACACTTCAGAAATGTCGTTTACAATTACTGTTGCCGACCTGGATGCGCCGATCGTAGTTTGCCCTGAGGGTAGTACTCCGGAAGTCCCATTTGAAGAAGATGCCGGTGAAGGACTGTGTTTCTTCACTGTTCCTGACGATCGTTTTGATCCGGACACCATAGTTGAAAACTGTGATTATACCTTAACCAATAGTTTTGATGGCACGGCAACCCTGGTTGGGAAACAGTTACCCGTTGGCGAACATACCATTCTTTGGATTGCTGAAGATGATGCTGCCAATGCCGACACCTGTGCTATTTACGTGCGAATTGTTGATACCCAATATCCAACTTACGAGCTTGTATCGGGCAGTTTTACCCGTAATACCGATCCGGGCGAATGTTACTATACCATTCCGGGGCCTGATTTCGATCCAAAAAATCTGAATGACAATTGTGGTATTGATACCGTTCATTACGAAATAACAGGTGGCGATCTTGCTGAACCTGTAACCGGAGCAAATTCCCTGTCTAACCTTCCTTCATTGGCGCCAAGTACAACTGCCTATTCTATAAAATGGACAATTACCGACGAAAACGACCTCACTGTTCAATCGACTCCGTTTACCATTTTAGTTCGTGATATTGAAGGCCCAACATTTACCTGTTACGGAAACGAATCGAGACAGGCGACCGATGGCTGCGAATATACCATTAGCGGAACAGAGCTTGACCCGAACAACCTGAATGACAACTGCGACAACCCGGAAGACCTTGTTCTTACCTATACTATAAATGGAACTCCGGGCACTGGAAGCCTTAACGGTATTACACTTGACATAGGTACACACACCATTGTTTGGACAGCTACCGATAGTAAAAACAATACCACCAGCTGTACTTTCAAACTTTTTATTTACGATGGCGAAGATCCGGCTATCAGTACCATTCTTGATCAGGCAAAACCTGTTGATGAAGGCAGGTGTTACTACGAGGCAAAAAATGGGGAGTTTAACCCTACTGTAAGCGATAATTGCGGTAGCGTCACTCTGGTAAATATGCTGAATAATTCCAGTACCCTTGATGGCTACCAATTCCCGGTTGGGCCAACAACTGTTATTTGGCGAGCCACCGATTCGTCAGGTCAAACCAGCGAAATGAGTTTTGTCGTTACCGTAAATGAAAACGAACCACCTACATTCGATCTGGCTGCATCGGCCACAAAAGATGCAAACAGTAATTGCGTATACCGCGTGGTAGGAACCGAGTTCGATCCCACCAATATGGACGACAATTGTAGCTCGGTTTTTAATGTTACCAACGATTACAACAATTATAAAACCCTGGCTGATGCCGAATTCCCGGTTGGAACAACAGTGGTAAACTGGACAATTACCGACCAGCGTCTGAATAGCCATACCGAAACTATTACCATTACTGTTGAAGACAACGCTGCTCCAACAATTATGTGTCCGGCGTCTTCTTATGTTCGTATTTTTGATGATGGCCAAATTTATTACACTGTTGGAACCGATGAATTTCAACCAATTGTAGAAGATAATTGCGGCATATCATCATACACACATAATTACAACGGTGGGGGCACTTCGCTCACCGGCGTTCAGTTGCCAGAGGGTACACACACCATAAAATGGACAGCTACCGACGAAAGCAATAACTCTACTTCGTGTGATGTGGTTGTGCATGTTACCAATTCTACCTATCCACCTATTACCTGCGCCGGAAATTACAGTGTAAATACCAATAATGGCGTTTGTACATTCGATGTTACCACTACCGATTATGATGCAACATCAACTTCGCCGGCAGCTACAATTACCAATAATATTACAGGAACAGCAAGCCTTTCAGGACATACTTTCAACGAAGGAATAAACTATATAACATGGACGGCCACTCATGTAGTTGGCGAATATACTTACGAAACAACCTGCCAGTCGTATCTAATTGTAACCGATAACGAAGACCCTGAAATTACTGCCCCAGCAGATATTTCAACCGCTAACAACGATGGCTGCTATGCTTCCGGAGTGAGCCTGGGAACAGCAGTCACCAACGACAATTGTGGAATTAGTTATACCACGAACAACGCTCCCTCGCATTTCCCAATCGGAACCACTACTGTTACCTGGTGGACCTACGATGTTTATGGTAACTATTCATCAGATGTGCAGTTGGTAAACGTTACCGATGAGGTTGCACCTTCACTTTCGTGTACAGGTGCAGTATGTCGTGAAGCCGACGACCTCACGGCTACCCATTATGCCGTGAATGGTGCTGAATTGGATTTATACAGTGTTTACGATTGTTCTGGTGTAACAATAACCAACAGCTACAACGGTTTAAGTACCCTGGCCAATGAAAATATACCGGTAAGCGGTTCGCCTTATACCATCACCTGGACCGCAACAGATACCGCCGGAAACGTGTCAACCTGCGATATGGAGTTATCAATTTATGCTACCGATGCACCATCCGTAACATGCCGTGCTGATATCTCTGTGGCTACTAATGCTGGCATTTGCAGTTATACAGTTCAGGGCGCAGAATTTGATATTCAACCATACGCCGGCTTCTCCGGAACATTAACAAATAATATTACTGAATCAGCAAGCCTTGCCGGTGCTGTGCTCGATAAAGGTGCGCATACAGTTAGTTGGACAGCCACCGAAAACGGCTTTTCAAATACTTGTTGCGAATACACCATTACAGTTTACGACAACGAGGACCCTGTACCAACCTGGCCCGAAGATCTTGAAGTAAATATCTCATCTGGTTGTTCGTATACTTTTGAAACGCTTGGAACACCAACATTTACTGATAATTGCGATGACAATGCAACCATCCAGTCGCGAACATACCGAAGCCCCTCGGGTAATACTTTCGATATTGGAACTCACAGCGTTTATTGGTGGGCACGCGATACACACGGAAACGAAGTGAGCCACACGCAAACCGTAAAAGTTAACGACAATATAAGCCCCGTTATCGATTGCCCGGGCAGTCGTTATTATGCCGAGTTCGATAATTTATCGGTTACGTATTTTACCATTACCGGAGTTTATTCGTACCGGCCAGATGCCAGCGACAACTGCGATTTGAAGTCGTACATCAACGATAAATCAGGAACCTATACATTGCACGGACAGCGTCTGGAAGAAGGCGAACATGTAATAACCTGGACTGCCACAGATTATAGTGACAACACCGACGTGTGCAGTATAAACTTTACCATTTACGATTCGTTTGATCCGCTTTTTGATTGTGAAGATTACGCCGCTAAAAATTCAACAACCGACGAGTGCGGCTACCTTGTAACTGCCGATGAACTGGATGCTGAATGGACTTCAATTTCAGTTGTGCCGGGTAGAACGCTGATAAATGATTTTAACGGAACCGGAACACTGGCCGGAGAAGTAATTCCAATCGGACAAACCATAATAAAATGGACCGCCTCGCAAACCATTGATGGCACAACCTATACCGACAGTTGTTTTACAACCATTGATGTAGACGATAACCAGGTGCCAACAGCCAGCTCGTGGCCGGCTGATATTACTGAAGATATCGACCCCGGCACATGTTACGCCACTAACATAACCCTTGGCTCTCCGGTTGTAAACGATAATTGCGATTCGGGCGATTTAACCATTACCAACAATGCACCCACCCAATACGCAGTGGGCGAGAACCAGGTGTTGTGGACCGTAACCGACAACGGCGGAAACCGTCTGACATATATCCAGAAAGTTACAATTACCGATAACGAAGATCCCGTAATGTCGGCGTGTCCCGATAATATTGTTTTAACAGCAAGCGAAGAAGACTGTGAGGCTGTACACAACTGGACTCCACCAACTGCCTCTGATGCCTGTAGCGGTATTAAAAGTTTGTTACCCAATTATCCTCCCGGAACATCATTCCCATTGGGCGAAACTACGGTAACCTACACAGCCATCGATAATAAAGACAATGTTTCAACGTGCTCCTTTACGGTAACTGTAAACGATGAGGCACCAACTGTGTCGTGTTTAGCAGAAGATCAAACACGAAATACCGACCCGAATTCGTGCGAATATACCGTGTTGGGTAACGAATTCGACCCCACCGGAAGAACCGACAATTGCGGCATTAGCGAAGTGCGTTACCGCTATACCGACAAAACAGGGACACATACCGGAACCAATACGCTTTCGGGCGTACAAATAGAACGACCGAACAATGTTGAAGGTGCTGTGGTGCCGGTTACCATCACTTGGATTGTTACCGATGCCAGTAACCTGAAAGATTCGTGCTCTTTTGATTTGTCCATTATTGATAACCAGGGACCTGTTATTTCTGTGCCCGGAAACCAGGTGAGAGGAACAGATACTGGCAAAGATTATTACACCATTCAAGGCGGAGAATTCGACGATGTTGTAGCTACCGATGCCTGCGGAATTGTTACCAAGCTGAATAACGAGTTTGGCCTTACAACCCTTGCCGGACAGAAATTACCGCTGGGTAACGATACCATTATGTGGTATGCCATTGATGATTATGGAAACCGAAGCGAAGCCTTGTTTTTTGTTCAGATTGTGGATGATGAGGCACCAAGTGTAACATCAACACCGGGCGATTTTACAATAACAACTTCAACCACAACTGGCGATTGCGAAGCTGTTGTAATATATACAGCTCCTGTTTTTGCTGATAACGTTGATGGAACAGATTTGGCAGGTACCTTAACTTCCGGAGCATCAACAGCAAGCGGTGAAACCTTTCCCATTGGCGATACCGATGTTGCTTATACTTATACCGATGCGGCAGGAAATTCAACGACAGAAACCTTTACTATCACTGTTGTTGACGATGAAGATCCAACCATAAGCTGTGTGGCAGGTTCGCCGTTTACCGAAACTACCGACGAAGATAAGGCCTATTATACCATTCAGGGAAGCGAATACGACCCTTCGTTTAGCGACAATTGTGGGGCTACCATTCGCAATAGTTTTAACAACCAGTCGAGCCTCGATGGCGCCCGAATTCCAATTGGCGATACAACTATTGTTTGGACGGTAACCGATAGCTACGGAAACACCGAAACTTGTTCGATTACCATCACTGTAGTTGATAATCAGAACCCTGATCCGCCAATTTGCCCTGAAGGAACCATTGCCCGAAATTCAACAATTGGCCTTTGTGGTTACCAGGTGGCAGGTGCCGAATACGACCCCTACAACCTGAAAGATAATCATGGAATTAGTAAACTTACCTATTCCATTGATGGTGGAGCAGAAGTTGATACCGATAAAAATACAACCCTCGGGGGTATTGTCATTCCTGTGGGAACCACCGAAACACCCACCACTACTGTTTTGTGGAAAATTTACGATTTAAGTAATAATGTAATTTCTACGTGCACATCAGAATTTACCATTACCGATAATGAAGCTCCGGTTATTACAACAGTAAGCGACATAATTCAGTCAACTGATGTTGGCTTAAATACCTATACCGTTAAGGCTACTGATAACTGGGATGCTACCGCTACCGATAATTGCGAAATAAGCAAGCTAACTTATAAAATTGATGAAGGAAGCGTGGAAGGTACAACGGCCACTACCTCGCTTGAAGGCGAAGTGTTAAGCATTGGCAACCATACCGTTTTGTGGGAAGCTACCGATAACCATGGACTAACAAGCACCGGTTCGTTTGAAATTACGATAAAAGATACCGAAGCTCCTGTTCTTACCTGTAACAACATTACTGTAGAACTTGATGCGAACGGCGATTATACAATCAATACCGACGATATTGATGCCATTGCTCTTGGCTCTACGGACAACACCACCATCGATACAAAATCAGTAGTACCTTCGGTATTTGATTGTAACAACATTGGCGAAAATACAGTAAGCCTAACCGTTTCTGATATTTACGGAAACGAAGCTACCTGCCAGGCAACGGTAACTGTTGAAGACAATACCCTGCCAACTGTGCTAACCAAAAATATTACTATCGAGCTTGATGTGTTGGGTAATGCAACAATCTTAGCCTCTAATATCAACAACGGATCAACGGATAATTGTGCGATACAGTCAATTGTTGCCGGGCAAACGGCTTTTGATTGTTCTCACCTTAATGATAATACCGTATCGTTAACCGTAACCGATGTTAACGGCAACAGCAATAGTGCAAATGCTACTGTAACTGTGGTTGACAATATCGACCCGGTTGCTGTTTGTAAAAATATTACACTTTATCTTGATAACAGCGGAAACGCCACAATTAGCGGAGCCGATATTGACAACGGATCAAGTGACAATTGCGACCTTACACTTACGCCTTCGCAAACCCTTTTCACCTGCTCAGATGTTGGCGTAAAGGCCATTACCCTGCATGTTGAAGACGGTGCCGGAAACTTTGATGAATGCACCTCGAATGTTACCGTGCTTGATACGGTTTCGCCAATTGCCAACTGTCAAAACATTACTGTACAGCTGGATGCTTCAGGCGAGGCTTCGATAATTGCCAGCCAGATTGACAATAGCTCGTCGGATGCCTGTGGTATAAGTATAGAGATTGACATTACCGATTTCGATTGCAGCAACATTGGCGAAAATACGGTAACACTTACTGCAACCGACGATAATTCAAATGTTTCAACTTGTACAGCAACAGTTACGGTTGAAGATAACATCAATCCAACCGCACTGTGTCAGGATATTTCTGTCGATCTCGATGCTTCGGGAAATGCTTCAATTACTGCATCTCAGCTTAACAATGGTTCGTCGGATGTGTGTGGCGATGTTACTTTAAGCCTTAATAAATATGCTTTTACCTGCGATGATACGGGTGAAAATACAATTACCCTGACCGCAGAAGATGAACAGGGAAATACACACACCTGTACTTCAACAGTTACCGTAAACGATGTAACCAACCCAACAGCTATCTGCAAAGCAATTACGGTAGCGCTCGATGCTTCGGGCAATGCCAGCATCACCGGAGCTGATGTTGATAACGGTTCAAACGATGAATGTGGAATAAAATCATTAAGTGTTTCGCCAAATACTTTCACCTGTGAAAATAAAGGTGAAAACACGGTAACCCTTACCGTTACCGATAATAACGATAATACCAGCCAATGTACATCAACAGTTACCATTATTGATAATCTTGCACCTCAGGCCGAGTGCAAAAATATTACCGTTCAGCTAAATTCATCGGGTACTGCCAGTATCGATTATACAGCTATTGACAATAGTTCAACCGATAATTGCGGAATTACCAGCCGCACCGTTGTGCCCAACACTTTTGATTGTTTAAACATTGGAACACCTGTAAACGTAAGTTACACGGTTACCGACGAATCGGGCAACAGCGACAATTGTACTGCTATTGTAACAGTTGAAGATAATGTGCCTCCAACTGCTGCATGCCAGCCAATTACCATTCAGCTTGATGCCGACGGCGAAGCATCTATCGTTGCTGCCGATATTGATGGCGGATCAACGGATGCCTGCGGAATTGCTACACTTTCGGCAAGTAAAACAGATTTTACCTGTTTCGATTTGGGTGAAAACACAGTAACACTTACAGTTACTGATAATAATGGCAAAACAGCAACGTGCAATGCTGCCGTTACTGTACAAGATACGGTTAAGCCGGTATTTTCAACCTGTCCTGAGAACCAGGAGCCAATCGCCGGAACCGACCTCGGTTTATGCAGCTACCAGCACAACGATGATACCTGGAATGCCACAGCTACTGACAACTGCAGCTTAAACACCCTGGTTTATTCACTTTCGGGTGCCACAAGCGAAATTAGTGGAGAGGCTACAACTTTAAATGGTCAGGTGTTCGAGAAAGGGCTTACCACAGTAACCTGGACCGCCACCGATGGCGAGGGCAATGCAAAAATCTGCACATTTACGGTAACTGTTAACGACGATGAAGATCCGGAAGCCAATTGCCAGGCTTATTCAGCACAACTACAACGTAATGGCGAGGTTTATGTTAAATTCGAAAATGTTGACAATGGTTCGTCAGACAACTGTCCAAATAGTGTTCTGCAAGTGCGCAAAGACGCTGGTACTGTTTATGCCGATTCAGTAAAATACGATTGCAACGACATTACAGGACCCAATACTATTTGGCTGAAAATAACCGATGAAGCAGGAAATGTAGATTCATGTTCAACAACAATTACCATTGTTGACGAAGAAGCACCAACAGTTGATGCCGACGATATTGCCGAACTTACAAAAGGAACCAACACCGCTTGTACATACGTACATGGCGATACCAACTGGGACCCAACCGACAACTGTGATGCTTCGCCAACAATAGCCTACGAATTATCGGGGGCTACAGTGCTGGCCTACAACACTGCAAACACCAGTTTGTTAAACCAGGCTTTTGAAGTTGGTGAAACCCTGGTAGAGTGGGTGGTTGCCGATCATGCCTCAACACCCAATGTTGATACCGTTAGGTTTACGGTAACGGTTGAAGACGACGACGATCCGGTATTGTCGGTTTGTCCGAACAACATTACCCGAAGCATAAACACGCAAGGTACTTATGCTCTGGCCATTTCAGCAGCAGATGGTTTAACAGCTCCGGAATACGACGATAATTGCTCGGTAACTGAATTTTTGTGGGAAGTTACGGGTGCTGGAACCGCCATTCCTGCCAATGCCAGCGGTTCTGTGCTGAACCCAACTACAGCAAGCACTAACCCGCTTGATGGTATCGAGTTTAACGTAGGTACTTCAATTGTTGAATATGTGGTTAAAGACGCTGCCAACAACACCGATACCTGCAGTTTTACGGTTATCGTAAACTCCGACCCGAGTGATATTAACGTATCAGCAAGTGCCATTACCAGTTACGAAGACCAAACATTAGGTGCTGCTACATTTACCGTTTCCTTACCCTTTATTCCATCGGGTGATGTGTGTATTGATATTACCAGCAATACAATTACTGAAGGACTTGTAAACACTGACAGTGTAAGAAATGAAGCCACAGCAGCCAGGCAAATTTGTTTTAATGCTTCAAACTACCATCAGCCGCAAAAAATATATGTTTTTGGTGTTGATGAAGATATTGATGATAACGACCAGGTATACAGCATTAACCTGACAATAAATACCGATAACACTGATGTGGGCTCGGGATATTACAATTCTACACCGGCCAATGTTACCGCAACAAATGTTGATAATGATGTGGCAGGTATAACCATTTCGTCGGCAAGCAATACCAACGAACCTAGTGGTGCAGGCTCGTTTACCGTAAAACTGAATTCGGAACCAACCGATGATGTGGTGTTCACACTGGCAATTAACAGCGACGATGAAACTGAAGGTGAGATTACCAGCTCAACTACCTTAACTTTCACCAGTGCAAACTGGAGTCAAAACCAAACCGTTAGCCTGCAGGGTAAAAACGACGATATGGATGATGGTGACCAAACCTATCATGTTACCATTAGCGATGCATCATCAAGCGATGGAAAATACAACGGAAATTTTGGACAGGATGTTCCCGTTGTTAACGAAGATGACGATACAGCAGGTTATACCATTTCGGCCATTTCAAACCATACCGATGAAGATGGAACAACTGCAACCTTTACCGTTAAATTAAACAGTCAGCCGGCTACCGACTCCGATTTTACTAAAAATGTGGTACTAACCGTGTTTAGCAGCAATACCGATGAAGGTACTGTTGATAAAGCGAGTCTTACCTTTTCGGCAGCCAACTGGGCTACTCCACAAACTGTTACCGTTACAGGTGTTGACGATGCCGATGTTGATGGCCGAACAAATTATACCATCCAACTTGCTGTCGACCAGCTTAACACTTTCGATCAGTACGATAGTCTCGATCCGGATGATGTAGCAGTTGTAAACGACGATAACGATGCAGCAACCATTTCAATTGCCGATAATTCAATTGTTGAAGGCGATGCAGGAACGGATACCTTGATTTTTACCATCACCCAATCTGATATCAGTGTTCATGATGGATTTAGAGTAGGATTTTATATTAATCAGATTTCTGCTTTCAGCACTGATTTTGATTTTGAACAAAAAAGTGGATACGTATATTTTGCTGGAACAGCACTTGAAGAGCAAACAATAAAAATAGTTGTAAATGGCGATGAAAAGGTAGAGAAAAATGAGCAATTCACCGTTAATCTTTTTACTCCTGAAGCTACAGTAAACAACGGTAAAGTTATAAGCTTAAGCGATGGAGTTGCGCTGGGTACTATAACCAACGACGATGCAGCTACTTTTGCTATTGCCGACCCTGTTGCAATTACCGAAGGCGATGCAGGCACCACCGAACTTACCTTTACCGTGCAGCTGAGCCAGGATGTTCAGGTTGATGAAGGTGATTACATAAAAATTAATTATACCACCTCTGACGGTACAGCCACCGATGCCAACAACGATTATGAACCAGAAACTGACTCATTGCTGTTTGCAGGTACGCAAAATGAAGAACAAACATTTACGATTACCATTAATGGCGACGATACAGTTGAGCTAACAGAGAGTTTTACAGTTAGCTTAAGCAACATTCGCTGTGGCAGTTTGCCTGAAGATATACTTTCGCAAATTTCGTCTACTGCCGACCAGGCTACCGGAACAATTACAAACGACGATGCCGCTGAAATAACAATTGCGGGCGAAACGGTAAACGAAGCAGCAGGCACTGCCGACTTTACAATTGAACTGGATTACGATTTACAGGATGCCATTACAATTGATTTTGCTACATCAAACAATACTGCCGAAGCAACGAGCGACTATACAACTGTTACCCGCACCAGTGCCGGAGCAAATGCAATAACTTTGGGCGCCGGAACAAAATCACAAACGGTAAGCATACCAATTTTAAGCGATGATATTGCTGAAGCAACCGAAAGTTTCTACGGAACCATCAGCAATAAAATTGATGGGAAAGCCCAAAATGTAAGCTTTGGCAATACCCAGGCCGAAATAACCATTAGCGACGACGATGCAGCAACATTTGCCATCGATTCAGTAACGGTAAATGAGGCCGCCGGAACAGCAACTTTCACCGTTAGCTTAAGCGGAACTATTCAAGACCAGGTAAGCTTAAACTACGCTTCAAGCGATGTTTCAACAACAGCAGACGAAGATTACAACGCCTTAAGCGGAACGCTAACTTTTAATGCAGGCAATTCAAATACTTCACAAAATATAATTGTTACTGTTAACGAGAATAACATTGCCGAACCTACCGAAGAATACCGGATTACCCTCTCGGCTCTTAATGTGAACAACGATGCCGATATTACCTTTGCCAATACCGTTGGTTTGGGTACGATTACCGATAATGACGAGGTAAAAATTACCCTCCATGCTTTTGCCGATGTTACGGAAACAGAGGCTGAGCAAACAGCCAGTTTCTACATTGAGCAGGACATTGCCTCGGAATACCCGATTACATTGTTGTTCTCGTCGCAAGAGAGTTCTACACCAACAGCCGTTTCTACCAGCGACTTTGAGGTGCAAACCAACGAAGTGGTGACCCTGGCAGCCAATTCAACCGCAAATACCAATGTAAGCGCAACAACCATAGCCGGCGATGTAATTGCTGAAGCTACCGAGTATTTCGAAGGCCTTGTTTCCTTCTCTAATAAAAATGGCCAGCAGGCATCGTTTACTACTAATGGCGATGCAGCAACAGCCACCATTCTCGATAACGACATTATTCAGTTTACACTTGAAGACAGCACCGTAACCGAAACAAACGGCGATGAAATAATTAATTACATTTTGTCGTCGAATATTGAAGCAGAGGAAGACCTTGTACTGAGTTTTACCACTACCGATAATACCGCCTTAGCAAGCGAAGATTATACCGATAACGACCGTTCGGTAACTTTCCTTGCAAGAAGCACTTCGCTTGAAATTCCAGTTACTGTTTTGGGCGATACCCGTATTGAGCCAACAGAAACCTTCTCGGGTGCCGTAGCAATGACTACTGATAATGGTCAGCAATACAGCATTGTAAAATCAAGCGCCACATACACCATTAACGACGACGATTCAGCAGTACTAACGCTATCTGAATTTACCTATAGCGAATCGGAAGTTGGAAGTACGCTGGCCCGGTTTACTGTTGAGCTAAGTAGTGCGGTACAAAACGAATTTACGGTTGATTTTGCAACAGCTGATATTACGAATGAGGCAGTTGCCGGAGCAGACTATACCGCCGTAATTAAAAATGGAGTAACAGCATTTAAATTCGGAGCTGCGCATCCATTAACGCAAACGGTAACCATCGATATTAATAACGATACCTGGGTTGAACCATCAGAAGACTTGCGCGGAACATTAAGCAAGCTGCAGCCGGCAGGGCAGGCAGTAACCTTAGATGGTGGACAAGCGACCTTGTCGGCCGATGCTACAATTGAAGATAACGACACTGCTTACATTTCAATTGATAATGTGGCTTTAAACGAAGACGAAGGGCCGGCAGAATTCACCCTTACATTAACCGGTAATATTCAGGATGAATTAAGCGTTGATTTCACCACCACCGATGGCACTGCCATTGATGATGACGACAGCGATTACGTTTATCAGAGCGGAACCATTACCTTCCCCGCTTCGGCAGTTTCGAACACAAAAGACACCATTACTATTGTTATTACCGATGACAATATTTCGGAACCACTTACCGAACAGTTTACAGTAAACTTAAGCAATATTGTTTGCACAGGTGCCAGTGAATTTACCAACAACCAGGGCGAATGCGAAATTACTGATGAAGACCCGGTAACCGAAATAAATCTGACTGGTTTTACCGAGTCGGAACTGGATGCCAACCAGGCTTACAACTTTGTGGCAACCATGGATAAAGTGGCGCAGGAAGAAATTGTGTTAAACTTTACAACAACAGCAGGTACTGCCAGTCATGGTTCGGATATTACTGCTCAAAGCGCGCAACAATACATTATCCAACCCGGTCAAAATTCAGTGAATATTCCGGTAGTAGTTATAGCCGATAATACCTGCGAGCCTGATGAAACTTTTACCGGAAAAATAACCCTGGTTAACGCTAATGGCCAAATTATTTCAATTGGTACCAGCGAAGCTACAGGTACCATTACCGACGATGATCCGGCAATGCTAACCATTACCGGCTTTGATGTGCTTGAAGATGTTGGAACAGCCGACTTTACAGTTGAATTAAGCAACCCGGTGCAGGATTCCATCAGTTTTACTTTCCAAACAATTGATAATAGCGCACTAAACGGTGTTGGCGAGGATTATATTGAAGTGCTGCCATTTACCATGTATTTTGGTGCCGGCGAGCCAGTATCGCAAACCGTTGAAATAACCATTAATAACGATACCTATCTTGAACCAAAAGAAGACTTTACCGGAAGAATACACAGTATTTGGGCAAATAGCCAGGCCGTAACTTTTAACGGCGGTGGCGCATGGACACAGGTAAGTGCCTTTATTCAGGATAACGACCCTGCCGAACTTAGCGTTTCAGACCAAACTGTTGCCGAAGGCGAAAGTGTAATTTTTACCGTAACACTGTCCGGAAACGTTCAGGACGCCTTTTCAATCAATTATACTACTGCTGATTCATCAGCACTGGTTGGTTCCGATTATTCAAGCCGCAGCGGAACACTAAATTTTGGTGGAATAATTAATGAATTTTACCAGATTTCCGTACCAACAACAAACAACAGTATTGTTGAGCCTGAAGAAGCATTTAAACTTGTTTTATCTTCCGTTTCAAATAGTCTGGTTAGTTTCGATAATCTGGCTGTTGCAACCATTGAAGACAACGATACAGCTACCATCAATCTGGCAGGATTTTCGGTGTCGGAAACCGATGTAGACCAGACCAAAGACTTTACCGTAAGCCTTTCGCATGAAATGCAGGAAGATGTGCAAATTGCTTTTGCAACCACACCAAATACGGCAGTAGAAACTGGCGATTATGTTGTGAGTACTCCAACCCTTACTATTCCCGGAGGAACAACCTCAATTGCACTTCCGATAACAATTGCCGGAGACGATATTGTGGAACCAAGTGAGAATTTCACCGGAACCATTTCGGTAAGCGACGCCAGTGCACAGGCCATTACCACCGGAACCATGTCGAGGGTAATTACCATCAGCGACGATGATGAGGCAACCATTGCCATTGATAGTCCGGATGCTAAAACCGAGGGCAGTACCATCGATTTTACCGTAAGCTTAACCGGTACCGTTCAAAACGAGTTTACTATTCAGTATGTAACACAAAATAACTCTGCTGCAGCTCCTGCTGATTTTACCGCAATAAGTGCAACATCATTAACTTTTGGAGCATCAAGAGCTGCTGCTCAAACCGTATCGGTAGTTACCAATAACGATTCGGATATTGAGCCACAGGAAACCTTTTATGTGAACCTGCAAAACTTGAATACAGCAGGGCAAAATATTACCAATACGGTTAGTCAGGGAACAGGCACCATTACCGATAACGACGAGGCAACTCTGGCTGTTACCAATCCTACTGTTAGCGAAGATGGAACATCCGTTTCGTTTAGTGTTTCGCTGAGCGGAACCGTAAAAGAAGAAATTAGTATTGATTATGCAACGGCCGATAACGACGCCCTTGCCGGAAGTGATTATCAATCGAAAACGGGGACTTTATATTTTGGAGCCGGCAACTCTACGCCACAAACCATTACCGTAAATATTTTAAACAACACGGTGGTTGAGCCAGACGAAAGTTTCTTACTGAATTTCTCAAACCTGACCGCCGCAGGCCAAAGTGTTAGCATGCCGCTTGCCCAGGGTACTTGTACTATAAACGATGATGATTCAGCCGATATTACCATAAATGATCGGACCGTTGACGAAGGAAATGGAACAGCAAGCCTAACGCTTACTTTAGATAATACTGTTCAAAACCAATTCAGCCTGCATGTTTCTTCAAGCAATAATACTGCAGTTGAACCTTCTGACTACACCGAACGTGCCGACACCACATTATATTTTGGAGCAGGCAACAATTACACACAAACCATTACAGTTGCCATTGAAGATGATAACCTGGTGGAAGCCACAGAAAGTTTCTACCTCAACCTTTCTTCGCTGTCGGCAGCAGGGCAAAACATTACTGTTTCCGATAGCCAGGGCGAAATTTCCATAACCGATAACGACAATGCTGTGGTACGCATCGCCGCCAGCGACTCAGAAGTTGATGAATCTGGCAGCAATAACGGGCAGTTTACCGTTAGCCTGAGCCAGCAAAGTTCTTCAGCTACAACAGTTAGCTATACGGTAAGTGGCACTGCCACAAGTGCATCTGATTTTGCAGCGCTTTCAGGTACAATCACAATTCCGGCCAATACCTCTGCGGCAACAATTGCCATAACCGTTCTTACCGATGTTATTGTTGAAGAGAACGAATCGGTTATTGTTACTTTAACTGAAGTAACTTCGGGCGATCCTGATATTAGTATTGACACATCAAACGATTTTGCTACAATTATCATCCCCGATAATGACAATGCTGAACTTAGTATTGCCAATGCAACAACCGTTGCCGAAGGAAACAGCTTGTCGTTTACTGTAACTTTAAACAATGAGGTTGAAGATGGATTTGATGTTAGCTATACCACAAACGATGGAACCGCAACAATTGCCGATGGTGATTATTCGGATAATGATGGAACATTGTCGTTCTCCGGAAGTGCCGGCGAAATAAAAACAATAACGGTTACCACCATAAACGACAACATTATCGAGGCTACAGAAGACATCACCGTTCTGTTGGAATCGGTTAGCGGAACAACCGCCAGTGTAGCTGTTTCTGCAACCCAGGGAAGTGCAACCGGGCAGATAAGCGATAACGATGAAGCCATTGTTTCTATTGTTAATGCCGCCGATGTAACGGAAGGTGGAACGTTTGCTTTTACCGTTTCTGTGGATAAAGCCGTTCAGGGTGGATTTAAGTTGAATTACATCACAAACAACGGTACTGCCACAAGCGGAGATTATACCGATAACGATAACCAGCTCTCGTTTAACGGAACGGTTGGTGAAACAAAAACAATAAACGTTATTACCACACAGGATGCGATTGTGGAGCAGCAAGAAAACCTTACTGTTTCCCTCACATCTGTTGAGGATAATGCAGGTGCGGTTTCAATTTCAGGCGAACAGAGTTCGGGATCGGGCAACATCCTCGACAACGACCAGGCGCTAGTTAGCATAGATGATCCTGAAGCAGTACCGGAAGGCACCAACGTTGTGTTTACCGTTTCTTTAAATGCCGATGTTGAAGGCGGTTTTACCATTGCCTACAGCAGTATTAGCGGAACGGCCGCAGGAGACGGCACCGACTATGCCAACAACAGCGGCTCCATTACTTTTACCGGGAATAAAGACGAAGCCCATGAGATAACCGTAAGCACGATTGACGACGACTTGTTGGAGTCTGTTGAAAACTTTAGCATTTTGCTGGGAACAATAAGTGGCACTACAGCCAATGTAGTTGTTTCGGGCAGCAACAACGCCGGAACAGGAGTTTTAACCGACAACGACAATGCCAGCATTAGTATCGAAGACATTGAGCTTACCGAAGGCAGCGATGCTGTATTTGTAGTTAGCTTAAGTGGGGCAGTGCAAGGTGGTTTTACCATCGATTATGCCAGTGCCGATGGAACAGCCACCGATGCCAGTGGCGATTACCAGAACACCAACGGCACCTTAAGTTTTATCGGTACCGATGGCGAAAAAGACACCATAACCATTTCTACCACAGATGATGCCTTGCTTGAATCAACAGAAAGTTTTGTGGTTAATTTGTCGAACATCAGCAATACGCTGGTAACCGACGAGGACAACCAGGCGACAGCCACGATTAACGATAACGACAGCGCGGAACTTAGCGTTTCAGACCGCAGCGTAAGCGAAGGCGGCAACCTTGTATTTACAGTAGCTTTAAGTGGCGATGTACAGGGCTCCTTTACCATTGATTATGCCAGCAACGATGTAACGGCCAGCAGTATCGGTTCAATCGACTATGCGGCCAGCACCGGCAGCCTGAGCTTTTCGGGTACCGATGGCGAGATCAAAACAATCAGCATCTCCAGTACCAACAACAATATTCTGGAGCCTGATGAAAGCTTTGAGTTGAACTTTACGGACATCTCCAATGAGTTGGTATCGTTTGATGCCCAGGCTATTGGAACGATAGAAGATAACGACCCAGCAACGCTTAACTTAACCGGTTTTACAGCTACCGAGGGCGATGTAAATGCCACCGATAGTTTTGTTGTGAGCCTTACCCGCCAGGCACAGTACGATGTGGAAGTAAACTTTACCACCACAGCCGGAACCGCCACCGAGGTTACCGACTATATAGTAACACATAGCGGCGTTACCATTCCGGCAGGGGCAACCAGTGTAAAACTACCATTAACCATTGTAGGCGACCAGGTTGCCGAAGCCCAGGAAAGTTTTACCGCAACAATTTCTGAATCGGAATACAATAATCAGGATGTAATTGCCGGTACCCTATCGCTGCCAGTCACCATTAACGATAACGACGCTGCGGTGGTAAGTATTAACACTCCATCGGCAGTTGACGAAGGCGAAACCATCACATTTAGCATCTCAGTAGATAAAGCTGTTGAGGGCGGGTTCGATGTAAGTTTTGCCACCCTTGACAACACAGCAGAAGCCGGCTTGGACTACAGCTCCGTATCGGATACGATAAGCTTTACAGGTACGCCCGGCGAAAGCCATAGCTTTACTGTTGCCAGCAGCGAAGATGCCATCAGGGAGTTAAATGAAACCTTTACGGTAAGCCTGAATGAGATTCTGGAAACGCAGGCCAATGTATCAATTGGCACAGGCACAGGCACAGGCACAATCACCGACGATGATTTGGCGAGCATAGCCATTGCCAATGTAACGGTAGACGAAGATGTGGCAACAGGTTACGCGACCTTCGAGGTAAGCTTAAGTGGCAATGTCCAGGAAAGTTTTACGGTAAACTATGCCACCTCAGACCTGACGGCCAATGTTGGCCCCGACTATTCATCGGCAAGCGGAACTTTAAGCTTCCCTGCCGGCTCAGAAGATGGCGATACGCAAACATTCAATGTGTTAATCAACAACGACCAGGTAGTTGAAAACGATGAAAGTTACCTGGTAACATTAAGTGAAATCAGCATTGGAATTGTAAGCATCAGCCAAAATGTTGCAACCGGAATAATCACCGATAACGATACGGCAGTGGTTTCCATCAACAGCCCAACGGCGGTAACCGAGGGGAATAATGTAGTATTTACTGTTTCAGTAGACAAAGCTGTTCAGGGCGGATTTACCGTAAACTACCAATCCAATGATGGTACCGCAACCGTTGCGGGCAGCGATTATACCGATCAGGATTCGCAGCTAAGCTTCACGGGAACAGCAGGAGAATCGCATTCGATTACCATTGCTACAAATAATGATGCAGTTGTTGAAGCGACAGAAACATTTAGTATTCTCCTGAATTCAATTTCCGACAACCAGGGCGTTGTAAATATTTCAGAAGAAAATAACCAGGGAACTGGAACCTTGTTGGATAATGACAATGCCGCAATTACAATTGCAGATGTGAGTGGAGCAGAAAACGATGGAGATATTACTGTTACCCTGCTGCTTGATGCAGATGTTCAGGATGCATTTAATTTAAAGGTAAACACTGCAGATGGAACAACGAGCTTGGGAGATTATACTGCAATTGTAAACCAAACAATTAATTTCTTAGGCAATGCCGGAGAATCACAAACATTTGTAGTGTCACCGATAAATGATAATATTTTGGAAAATGACGAAACAGTTGTTGTTTCCATGTCTGATTTGTCAAACACAATGTCCATTAATATTTCTGATAAAGCATTTGTTACCATTTTAAATGATGACTTCGCAGCATTAACCATCGACAGTGTTTCTGCTCTTGAAGGTGAAAATATCACCCTTAGCCTTGAGTTAAGCAATGATGTGCAAGGTGATGTTGTTGTTGATGTATCATTTGTTAATACAACAACAGAACCTGGTGATTTTAATAGCGCAACACAGAGTTTCACTTTCTCAAATGGTGAAAAAGGAACAAAAGAAGTAGTCATTGCTACAATCGACGATGAAACACTGGAGCTGGACGAAACATTTGTAGCAAATATTGCATTAACTTCAGGTAATAGTTCTATTGATGATTCAGATACTGGAGCCGGAACTATTATAGATAATGATGCGGCTGCCATTACAATCTCTGATGCCTCAGTTGAAGAGGGCAACAATATTAATTTCAATTTGGAATTAACTGAAAATGTTGAAGACGATGTAGTCGTTCAGGTTTATTTTGAAAATAGCACAACCAGCAATGACGACTATACTGCAACAGCCCAAAATATTACGTTTGCAGCAGGTGAAAAAGGAATTAAAACCGTAACGGTGCCAACAACAAACGATAATATTTTAGAACCAACGGAACAGTTTGTTGCAAAACTTACATTGGTTTCCGGTATTGATGAAATTAATGTGAGCGATACAGCCATCGCCAGCATAAGCGATAACGATGCGGCCTCCGTAGCCATTGCAGGAGTAAATGTAGATGAAGACGCCGGAGAGGCCATCTTTACCATCACCCTCAGCGGTAATGTACAGGATGCCTTTAGCGTAGATGTATCCACCGCCAGCGGTACAGCCCTTGCCGGCAGCGATTACACCTCCGGCAGCGCCACGCTGACCTTCAGCGGCGACAAGCTACAGGACCAGGATACCATCCACTTCGCGGTAGCCATAACAGACGACAGTCTGCTGGAAGCCACGGAAAGCTTCACCGCCGGATTAAGCAATATCAGCGGCGGTCTGGTAACGATAGCCGACACCACAGCTACCGCCAGCATAAGCGATAACGATGCGGCCTCCGTAGCCATTGCAGGAGTAAATGTAGATGAAGACGCCGGAGAGGCCATCTTTACCATCACCCTCAGCGGTAATGTACAGGATGCCTTTAGCGTAGATGTATCCACCGCCAGCGGTACAGCCCTTGCCGGCAGCGATTACACCTCCGGCAGCGCCACGCTGACCTTCAGCGGCGACAAGCTACAGGACCAGGATACCATCCACTTCGCGGTAGCCATAACAGACGACAGTCTGCTGGAAGCCACGGAAAGCTTCACCGCCGGGTTAAGCAATATCAGCGGCGGTCTGGTAACGATAGCCGACACCACAGCTATCGCCAGCATCAGCGATAACGATGCGGCCTCTGTAGCCATTGCAGGAGTAAATGTAGATGAAGACGCCGGAGAGGCCATCTTCACGATCATCCTCAGCGGTAATGTACAGGATGCCTTTAGCGTAGGATATTCAGTTAATGATAGCACAACTGTATTGAATTCGGATTATACATTGGCTGATACAATGACTGCTCATTTCCCTGATAATTCATTGGATGGAGCAACTCAGACTATCACAGTAAATATTGTTGATGATTTATTTGCTGAGCCTACTGAATACTTTATTGTTGAGCTGCTTAAAACCGAAGATGCATTGATTGATTTTACGGATTCAATTGCCATAGGTTCAATTACTGATGACGATGAAGCTAATATTTCAATTGAGAATATAACTGTAAATGAGGCTGATGGAGAGGCTGTCGTAATTGTAAGGTTAAGTGGAGCTGTTCAGGATGAAGTAACAGCTGATTATACCCTTTCAAACGGATCGGCGGTACAAACAGAAGACTATCAATTTATTGAGGGAACAATTACAATATCAGCCGGGTCGACAACAAATACGACGGCAAGTATTTCTATCCCGGTAATTAATGATGGAGTTGTGGAGTCAGATGAATATTTTAATGTTACGATTTCAAATCTTGTTGCAACATCTAAGCAAGTAACGATTTCGAAAGCAGAAGCCAAAGTGACGATCCTGAATGATGATTACGCTCCGCTTGCCGGAGATATTGAAATCTCAGGATTGGAAGATGAGTGGCTTACGTTCTCTGAAAGTTTGTTTGCAACCGCTTTTAGCGATAAAAACAACGACAATTTGAGCGAAATAAAAATAATGAGTTTGCCTGACAATGGAAATCTATTCCTGAGTGGAATGCCAGTACAGCAAGGCCAGCGTATTAGTGCTGAAGATTTATCGAAGTTAATTTTTAAACCAGATAGCAACTGGAATGGAACAACAGCCTTTAGCTACATTGTTTCTGACGGGTGGAACTGGAGCGCCAAAGAAGCAGAGGTAAGTATATTGGTTGAATCTGTTAACGACGATCCAATCGCTGTTGATGATATCATTAATTCACTGGAGGACAAACAGGTGTTTGTTAATGTTCTTGAAAATGATTCGGATGTTGAGAACGATACCTTAATTGTTATCGGATTAACGGTGAATGGAATCAATTATCTTCCCGGAAACTTAATTGGGTTGGAAGGCAAGGGAACACTGATTATTGAGGAGAACGGTGAATTCACGTTTACTCCCGATGAGAACTACAATGGTAACCCTGGAACAATAAGCTATACCATCTCTGATGGAAATGGGGGAGAGGCAAGTGCAGAGATTAAAATTACCGTTTACGAAGACAATGATGCTCCAAGAGTTTTCCATGAAACATTTGAAATGTGTTATGGGCTTACACTGGAAGCAAATATACTTGCCAATGGCGATTATGATGTTGAAGGACACGACCTGAGTGTTGCGAATTTTGATGCTGGAACCATCACCGTTGGCGACTTCTCAATTACCGAAAATGGAGCCTTTGTTTTTGTCCCGGGAGATGATTTTGCAGGTAAACTTATAATTCCAATTCAGGTATGCGATCCGGATGGCAGATGTGTTACCGATACATTAACCATTATTGTACACCAATCATTTGAACTGGAAGCAGGAGAACCACTATTAAGTTGTGGTAGTGGCGAGGTTGCCTTGTTGCAGGCAACAGCTTCTGATAATGTTAGTATTGAATGGCAAACACTGGGCGACGGTAGTTTTACCGATCCGCAGGAGTTGAATGCTGCTTACCTGCCTGGAGAAGGTGATTTGGCAGCGGGTAATGTTCAATTAATACTTACCGGAAGAGGTAATTCCACATGCCCTGAAAAATCAGACACAGTGCTTGTAAGCTTTGCTGAAGAAGTGCACATTTTTGCAGGAAACGATTCAAGTGTTTGCAGCAACCAGGCAATAGCATTAAGCGCTTCAGTAATTCCGGAAGGAATGCCGGTTAAATGGGAAACAAACGGAGACGGTAATTTTGATGATGCCACTGTCCTGGATGCGGTATACAATCCCGGAGCCAATGATATTTTGGCCGGAATGGCTGAGCTGTATGTAATGGCTGAAACAAGCGGTAGCTGCGGAAAAACACAAGATACCGTGCTGATACTAATTGAAGAGGCGCCAGTGCTTAGTGCCGGTGAAAGCCGGGTAGCATGTGTAAACTCGCCGGTAACTGTTGAAACAGCAAGTGCCGAAAATGTAGCAGAAGTACATTGGATAAGCAATGGCAAGGGTAGCCTGTTGGGAGAATATACCTTAACGCCCACCTACGAACCGGCTGCTAACGATGATGCAACCGTTATGCTGATTTTAACCGGAACAGGATCCGGCGCATGTGAGATTCAGGTTAGCGATACCATGTTTATTGAGTACAATACTTCCCTGCAGGTTTCAATAAGCGGCGACGATACAATTACTGCCGGTTCAAGCGCTGTATTAAGTGCCAATGTGCTGCCTGAAGATGGTAACTACGAGTATTTATGGAGCCCCAATGAGTTGCTGGATATGAATCAGTCGATGGATGTGTTTACGCAACCTTTGAATGCCAGTACCGAATTTGTGGTTCAGGTAAGCGATTTAATTTCGGGTTGCGTGGTTAGCGATAGTTTTATGGTAGTAGTTATTCCTGCATCGGCCACCGAGCTGAATATAAGGAATGGAATAACCCCGAATGGCGATGGCAATAACGATGTGTGGTACATTGAAGGCATCGAGTATTTCCCCGATAACAGGGTGACAATTTATAACCGCTGGGGCGACGAACTGATATCAATTGAAAACTACCACAACGACTACAACAATTGGGATGGAAGGAACCGGAAGGGAGAATACCTGCCGGATGGTACCTATTATTACCTTTTGGAAATAGAAGGTGGTGAGAATTATACAGGTTGGATTCAGTTAAGAACAGGTAAATAAGAAGAACGATGAAAAATATAGATTACAAATCCGGAAATAAAAAAACACAAGCGAATATGAAAACCGTGAAGTCTATAGTTGCTCTGTTACTTGTTCTTATAGGTTTTGGGGCACAGGCACAGCAAGACCCCTTGTTTAGCCAGTATACCTTTAATAAATTGTTGGTAAACCCGGGTTATGCCGGCAGTCGCGATGGATTGAATATTACTGTGGTGAACAGAGCGCAGTGGACAGGGATTGAGGGAGCCCCTAAAACCCTGACCGTTAGTGCTCACACTGCAGGAAAGAACAACCGGGTTGGACTGGGTTTTTATGTCAATCGTGATGTGCTGGGGCCAACTGCAAACAACAGTTTTATGGGTACCTATTCGTATAAAATAATAATGGAAAACAGCTTTTTTGCTTTTGGTTTGCAAGGAGGTTTAAATTATTTCGATTATGATTATTCGCAAATGAACCTGAGGGACGAAGATTATTTATTTGATCCGGAGAATATTCGGAAAATTACACCGGATGTAAACTTTGGGTTGTACTACCAAACCCCAACCTTTTTTGCCGGATTAAGCTCGAAACACCTGCTCGAGAACGATTACGGAATAATAATGGACAACGAAAAAACAAGCTTTAACCGGCTTAGTCGTCACTTTTATTTAATGTCGGGTATGGTGTGGAAGCTGGCCGAAAATATTCGGTTCAGACCATCCACCTTGGTAAAGTTTGTTAGCGGATCGCCCTTGCAGATTGACATAAACGGAAGTTTTTTGTTTAAAAATTCCTTCTTAATCGGGGCATCATTCCGAACCGAAAAAGCACTTTCGGTACAAACCGAATTGGCCCTGATGGAGGGGATAAGAATGGGGTACTCTTACGACGTGTATTTTAATAAATTGCAATTGTATAATTACGGGTCGCACGAGATAAGGCTCGCGTTTGACATTAATATTTTTGAGCCAAGAATGGTTACTCCTCGCTACTTTTAATTCGAAAAACAAAAAAAATGAAACAGCTAATAATTTTGATTTTACTTATTCCGGTAATTGTTTTTCCGGGTATGCTAAATGCGCAAATAAAATCAGCCAATAAGTTATATGGCGAGCTAAAATACGCTAAGGCTATTCCCTTCTATTTAAAAGTTGTCAATAGTAAAAAAGCCCAAAACAAACAGGAAGCTACAGTAAAGCTTGCCGATTGTTATCGCCTTACCAATAAGCACCAGGTAGCTGCCAAATGGTACGAGAAAGCGCTGGAGTATGACGGCAATGATGCGGTAGTTTATTACAATTACGGAAATGTATTAAGAACTCTGGGTAATTATCAATCTGCCAGGCAGCAATTTCAGCGCTATTTAAAAAGTGTTCCGCACGATGTAAGAGCCCAAAAATATCTTAGGTATTGCGAAGAAATAAGCAGGTGGAAAAACCTTAAGCCAGTCGCTTCAATTAAAAATGCATCAAGCTTAAACTCGGCGTATTCCGATTTTTCGCCGGTGGTGTACAAAAGCGGAATTGTATTTGTTTCAGACCGTAATGTTGATGAGTTGGACAACAATAACTTCTACTGGACTGGCAACGGCTACCTGAAACTTTTTTATTCGCCCAGGCTTGATAGTATGCGATATGCAACGCCGGCAATGCTGTCAAAGCAATTTAATCAGGCTTACCATAATGGGCCGGTGTGTTTTAATTCTGCCCAAAATAAAGTCTATATAACACGTACCGAAAAGCACAAACGTTACAAAAAGGATTCGGTGCAAACTCATTTTAGTTTTATTGCCGAGCTTGACCTAAGTGAGTCAAAATCAACAGGAGCGTATTTTGCCCATAACAGCAATCTGTATTCAACAGGGCACGTGGCATTATCGGCCGATGGAAAAAAAATGGTGTTTGCCAGCAACAAACCGGGAGGCTTGGGCGAGAGCGATTTGTATTACTGCGAGTTGCAAAATAACGAATGGACCACGCCGCTTAACCTCGGCGAGCAAATAAACAGCTTTGGTAATGAATTTTTTCCCAGCTTTAAAAACGATTCCACACTGTTTTTTGCCTCTGATGGGCATATGGGGTACGGAGGGCTTGATTTGTTTGTTTCCATATTAAAAGATGGACAGTGGCAAGAACCGGAAAACCTGAAAGCACCACTTAACTCTTCCTACGACGACTTTTCAATTGTTTTTACCGAAAAGTCGCACGGAATATTTAGCTCAAACCGACCCGAAGGTAAAGGTCAGGATGATCTCTATTTTTTTCAATTAGATAATGATGAGTAGGTAGTTATTTTGTTTAAAACCAATGAGCAAGATGCAGGTGAAAATTGAAGGTGCCGACCGAATAGTATACATCTCGCGGGAAGGGTGCATTGATTTGGCGGATGCAATAAATATACTGAAACGTGTAATTCAGGAATTTGGAAACCAACGCGTATTATATATTCTTGAAGATGCGCGCCGTTCAACACTTGATTTATCGGTACCGGAAATGGGTGTTTATTACGATGAGATAAAAAAGCATTTAAATAAATTTGTTGAGGTTCGGCATGCAATTGTTCTTTCCACGCCTTTTGAAACGGCCATGGGTACAATTTTTCAGGAAATGGTAGGTCCGTTAAAAGTTTATGCTTATGCCTGTTTTTCAACTAAAACTGCTGCAATTAATTGGCTGAAAAAAGGATCGTTTTATGGTTTTGGTTCTGATATAGAGCAATAAAAACGATCTGCCGGGCAGTGGTAGAGTTAAGCTTAGCTGTGTTTTTTTTTAAGAGAAATGTGTTTCAATCTTCCAAATGGCTTACAACAATTGGGAGATAAATACATTAAAAATCAGTTAGGCGCCTTAATGAGCAACACTTTTTTTTGCTAACTTATGCCTGCTTTCATTTTTATGAAGCGGGGATAAAAATAAAACCAAAAAAATGAGCCACTTACCTGAAGCGAAAACTGAGCTTTTCCACCGCATTATTAATACCCTAAAAGCTGTAAATAATATTCTGATTACTGAGCACGACCCGGCGAAAATGATTCGGAAGATTTGCCAGACTTTAACTCAAAAACGGGGCTATTATTTTTGCTGGATTGGCTTGTTTGATAAAAGTGGAAAGTTATGCAGTATTGAAAGCTCCGGAAATGTTGAGGGATTTGATAAACTAAAAGAAGACTTGTTAAACGGCCGCCTAAACGGGAATTTAAAAAAAGCCCTTGCCAAAAATACTTTTATCAAGTTAGATGAACCCCAAAAAGACTGTCCGTTAGCTGAAACGTTTAAAAATTACAGTTCATTTATTTCCCCAATTGCTATCGACAACGATCAGTATGGCCTGATGTGTGCCGCAGTACCCTCTGCAGATGCTGCTCATCCGAAAGAAGCAGAAACCTTTGCCGATACTGCAAAAAGTATTGGTTACGCATTAAGTAACTTAAAAACTAAACAAGACGCAGCCAGTTTTATCGCCGCTTCAAACGAAGCATATATTACCTTTGATAAAGAGCTTAATTTTGTTTCAGCCAATACGGCTTTTTGCAAAATGTTTAATTGCAACGAAGATTTTATTGTTGGCAAAAACATGCAGGATTTGGCAAAGGAGCACCTCAATAAACAAAGTGCCAAAACTGTTTTATCAGCACTAAAAGTGTTAAAAAAAGAGGGAGACGTAGAAGAGCTGCAGATTGAATTTGACAATCGAATTTACAAGGTGTCATCCCGGATTAACCAACTGCATAAATACCGACTCGGAAAAGTTACCGATATCACAAAAGCATACATCGAACGCAATGAGCTTAAAAAAAGCGAAAGCAAGTATCGAAAATTGGTAGAGGGGCTCAACGATTCGGTTTTTATTTTACAGGATGACCAAATTAAATACGTAAACAGTACGCTTTGCCAAACATCGGGGTATACTGAAGAAGAATTATTGAACCAACCTTTTAGCAAGTTTATTGCCGAGTCGGAAGTGGATAAAGTGATGCATAGATATCGGCAGCGAACTGAAGGGAAAGTAATCCGAAATACCTACAAATCGTTGGCGAAAACTAAGCATGGAACCGAGATCCCTGTTGAAGTAACAGTAATCCCAGTTGAATTTGAAGGAAAACCCGCTTTACAGGTTGTGCTTCATAATCTTACAGAACGTTTAAAAACCATGCAAAACCTCGAGGAAAGTGAAGAGCGTTATCGTTTTTTGGCTGATTCAGCCTTCGAGGGAATAATAATTCATAAAAACGGCATTATCCTCGAAACCAATAAGGCCATGGCTAAACTGTCGGGGTATAAACAAGACGAACTAATAGGGAAAAGCATTTTCGATTTTTTGGAGAGCACGAATGATATTGATTTGGTAAAAATGCATTCAAAAAACGATAAAAACGATCCGTATGTGGTAAACGCAACAACAAAAACCGGTAGTACTGTATTTATTGAAATAGAAAGTAAAGGTATTAGCTACAACGGCGAAAATGTTAGAATAGCCGGGGTTAGAGATATAACAGAACGCCAGCAATTAAATAAGAAGCTTGAAGATACAACAAATCAGTTACATACCCTTTTAAACAATTTGCCAGGTATGGCTTATGCTTGCCACAATAATAAAAGTTGGGAAATGATTTTTATGAGCAAAGGCTGCATAGAGTTAACCGGTTACCAGCCCGAAGATTTTATTGAGTCAGACGTGTTTTGTTATAACGATATCATACATCCGGCATACCGCGATAAGGTTTGGGAAAAAGTACAAAATGCCATTACCAGCAAAAAACCCTTTGAGATTGAATACAAAATAATTACCAAAAACAAAGAAGAAAAATGGGTTTGGGAGCGTGGCAGAAGCGTTACCCGAAACAACAACGAAGTGCTGGAAGGCTTTATTTCGGATATAACAGAACGCAAGAAAGCAACAAATGCTTTTATACAGTCGCAAACCAAATACCGCTCGTTGTTTAATGCCATTAACGATGCCATAATTATTCAGGATTACGAAAACGAAGACCAAAAAATTATTGAGGTAAATGAAAAAGCCTGCACTTTATATGGCTACTCGCGAAGCGAACTGCTCAACAGCTCAGTAAAACAGCTTTCGGTAGGGTACACCTCATGGAGCGAAGATAAGCCGGAACGCATTTATGAAACGCTTCATAAAACAAAAGATAACAGAAGCATTCCGGTTGAAGTAAACTCCAGTATTTTCAAAATTGGAAAACGACGGATGATTATGTCAATAATTCGGGACATTAGCACCCATAAAAATGCCGAACAAAAGCTTACCGAATCAGAACACCTGTTAAATATTGTTTTACAAAGTATGCCAAGTGGATTTGTAATGATTGACGATAATTACAGAATCCGTCGTGTAAACGAGCAAACTTGTAAAATTACCGGCTATCAGAGGGCCGAATTGGAAGGACAGGAATGTAAGTTAATCTGTCCGAAAACAGACTGTAAAACTGAATGTCCGGTGTGGGCCAAGGGAGTTGATTCGTTTACCGGAATGGATACCGTTATTAAAGGTAAAAGCCAAAGCGAAACCGCTGTGCTTAAAAATGCCCAAACAATCTTAATTAATGGCGAAAGATTGGTTTTAGAGAGTTTTCAGGATATTACTCAGTTAAAACAAACCGAGCTGGAATTGTTGCGAGCAATTACAAAGGCTCGCGAAAGCGAGCAGAAATTTGCAGCCTTTATGAATTTCCTACCCGGATCGGCCTTTATAAAAGACCGTGAACTTAACTTTCAGTACGTAAATCGTTTTCTGGAAAAAAATATGGATGCCACCACTTGGGTTGGAAAAAATACCCGCGATGTAATTCCTGATGATATTGTGGATAATGTGGTGAAAGATGATGAAAAAGCACTGCTTCAGGGCAGGCATAAATACGAAGAACAATTTCCGGTAGTGGGCAGAGGTATGCGCGACTTTTTGACCTATAAGTTTACCATTGGCGAAGATAAAGCCCTACTTGGAGGAATTTCAATCGATATAACCGAGCGAAAACATCTTGAAAGCCGAAATTCCATGCTTTATAAAGCAATGGAAGCAAGTCCGGTGAGTGTGGTAATTACCGATGTTCATGGTAATATTGAATATGTAAATCCATTTTTTGTAGAAAAAACCGGGTATCAACTGCAAGAGGTGATTGGACGCAACCCCCGGGTTTTAAAATCGGGTGAGCAAACACCAGACTTCTATAAAAATATGTGGAATACCATTTTAAGTGGTCAGATCTGGCATGGCGAGTTTCATAATAAAAAGAAAAATGGTGAATTGTATTGGGAAAAAGGAAGCATCTCGCCAATTACCAATGGCAATGCAGAGATTGTACAGTTTATAGCCATTAAAGAAGATATTACCCTGCAAAAACAAATCCTTTCGGATTTACAAATTGCCAAAGAATTGGCCGAAAAAAATGAAAAAGAAGTAATTGCACAGAAAGATATTGTACAACTGCACAACGACCGACTGGAAAGTTTGTTTCGCATTTCGCAAATAAATACCAGCTCAACACAGGAATTACTGGATTTTGCTTTGCAAGAGGCTGTAAACCTTACCGAAAGTAAAATTGGGTACATTTATTTTTACAACGAAAATACCCGTCAGTTTACACTGAACACCTGGTCGCGCGAGGTAATGAAGGAGTGCCGGGTAATGAACCCGGAAACGGTTTATGATTTAGATACCACCGGTTGTTGGGGCGAAGCAGTGCGCCAGCGTAAGCCAATTGTTATTAACGATTATGAGGCTGAAAACCCCTACAAAAAGGGAACACCACAAGGCCATGTGGCCCTTAAAAAGTTCTTAACGATTCCTGTTTTTTCTGATAATGAAATTGTTGCAGTTGCAGGGGTCGCCAATAAAAAAAGTAATTATAATCAATCGGATGTAAGGCAGCTTACCTTGTTAATGGATAATGTTTGGAAAATTGCCGAACGCATAAGGTTAATCGAGGACTTAAAAGTTGCCAAAGAAAAAGCTGAAGAAAGCGATAAACTAAAATCGGCATTTCTGGCAAATATGAGCCACGAAATACGAACTCCCATGAATGGAATTATGGGCTTTACCGAGCTGCTAAAGGACCCAAGTCTGAGTGGCGAGCAACAAAACGAGTTTATCTCCATAATTCAAAAAAGTGGCGACCGTATGCTGTCAACCATTAACGATATTATTGATATCTCAAAAATAGAATCGGGCCTGGTTGGTGTGGATTTGGATACCATCGATTTAAAATCATTTTTAACCGATATTAAGTTATTTTTTGAACCGGAAACCACAAAAAAACAACTTTACCTAAACTTTAGTAACGAAAACGACCAGCACTCGCCAACCTTTGAGGCTGACACTGTAAAACTTCATTCAATAATTTCGAACCTGATAAAAAATGCCGTTAAATTTACCCGCGAAGGAGGCATAACTTTTGGGTATGAGATTGTTGATGATGCCATAACATTTGTGGTGAAAGACACCGGCATTGGCATACCTGAAAATCGGCAACAAGCCATTTTTGATCGTTTTGTGCAGGCCGACATTGCCGATTCGCGCGTTTTTGAAGGATCGGGGTTGGGGCTTTCAATAAGTAAATCGTATACCGAAATGCTTGGCGGCACAATAAAACTGGAATCAAAAGAAAACGAGGGAACCACCTTTTACATCAGGCTGCCTTATAAAAAACCGACTGATTCAATCCTGACATTTGATGAGTACCCATCAGCTACCGAAAAGCTGCCAGACAATTTAAAAATTATGATTGCTGAAGACGATCCTGTTTCGGTTGAATTGCTCAAAATTGTTTTAGGCCCTACTTGTAACGAAATGATTGTGGCAGAAAACGGGCAAAAAGCCATTGATCTTGCCCGCGAGCATCCCGATTTAGATTTGATTCTGATGGATATAAAAATGCCTGAAGTTGATGGTTATGAAGCTACAGAGGAAATTCGAAAGTTTAATGCCAAAGTGAAAATTATTGCCCAAACAGCTTTTGCTCAGGATCAGGACGCGTTAATGGCCTTAAATGTTGGCTGCAACGATTTTATTACAAAACCGGTAAACAAAAAAGAACTATTCCAGAGTTTGAGTTCGTTATTTGCCCGGTAAACTCTGGCGGCATATGTTGTGCCTTTTTACCTTGCAGACTTTAGTTTGCAAAAAACTTAGTTGCTAACCGGCAAACTGAAGCTGAATTCACTTCCGCTTCCAAGTGTGCTCCTGGCAGAAATTTTACCTTTATGCGAATCAATAATTTTCTTAACAATGGCTAAGCCTAAGCCTGTCGATTTTTCTCCGGCTGTTGATTTTGTTGAGGTCGTTTGAAAATCCTTAAAAAGGAAATTCAGTTCCTCTTCAGCAATGCCTTTTCCTTCATCAATAACCCGGGTTACCAGCTGCGAATCTTCAGTGTTTACTTTAATCCATATCGTTTTTCCATCGTGCGAATATTTAATGGCGTTGCTTAGCAGGTTATTTATTACCTGTTCAATTTTATCTTTGTCGCACAGCACCTTTGTTTGCTCACCGGCTTTCTCGAAAATTATTAGCTGCGATTTTTTCTTTGCAAACATTTGGTTTTGAGCAATACAATTTGAAACAATCTGGTAAAAATCCCACTCTTTAAAATCCAGATCCAGAATGCCCGATTCTATTTTCGAGGTATCCAGGAAGTCTTCAATAAGCTTTAATGAGTACGCACAGCGGTCGTTTATAATTTTCAGGAACTCCATTTTTTCTTTTTCCGGATAACCGTTAAAATCAGAAACCAAAAGTTCAGAGAAATTGTAAGCATTACCAATCGGATTTCGTAAGTCGTGCGCCACTATACCCACATATTTATTTTTCTCAATATTTAAGTGTTTTAACCTGTTGTTGGCTGATTCTAGTTCATGCGTTCGTTCTTTTACCTTTTCCTCCAAATGAGCGTTTGCTTCTTTTAATTTAACCAGAAGTTTTTTGTTGTTTGTTATTAACTCGTGTTTTTCAAAAGCTTCCTTTATGGCTAAATCCAGCTCAACCGGACTCCAGGGTTTTGTGAGGTAACGAAATACCTGCCCCTCATTTATTGCACCAACTACTGCTTCAATATCGGAGTAGCCTGTTAAAATTAATTTTAAAGCATCGGGGTATTTATTTTTTATCCGGTTAAAAAAGTCAACACCTGTCATTCCGGGCATGCGTTGGTCTGATAAAACTACCTGAATGGGTTGTTCCTCCATTATTTTAATTGCATCGTTCCCGTTTGTTGCCGTGTGCACTTTATATTTTCTTCGAAACTGACGAAAAATAGATTTGGTAATTTCCACTTCATCGTCAATAACCAACAAGTGTTGTTGAAATTCGTTGTTCATTGTTCTTCTAAGATTTAATAATTTCCGGTATCGTAATCGTAAAAGTTGAACCCCGTTCGGGTTCTGATTCTACTTCTATTGTTCCTTTATGTAAATCGCTTATTATTTTATAGCTTATGCTTAAGCCAAGTCCGGTACCTGCACCAACCGGTTTTGTGGTAAAAAACGGATTAAATATTTTGTCAATTGTTTCTTTATCAATGCCACACCCATTGTCGGCTACTGAAATACCAAGCTGCTTGTCGGTTTTTTTTAGGCTTAATATAACAGAGCCTTTAATATCAACTGCATAAATGGCGTTAATTAAAATATTCAGCAAAGCCTGGTTTAATTGCCCGGGGTAACAATCGGTAAATAACTGCTCAGGGGCAATCAGTTTAAAATCGATTTCTTTTTTATCAAGCTCTGGTTTTATAATTGAAAGTGTTGAATTAATATTTTCAACCAGATCGATGTGTTTTATCTCTGATTCATCAAGTCGCGAGAATTTGCGTAAATCCTCCACAATACGTTTTACTCTCTCAACCCCGGTTTGCGATTCGGTTAGTACATCCGAGATATCTTCTGTTAAATAATCGAATTCGAATTGTGTTTTTATGTTGTGCAGTAATTTTAAGGCACTTGAGTTTTCGGATGAAGCAAGTTCTTTTTCGAGTTTTGTAAACGCCTCAAAAATTTCGGAAGTATATTTTTTTAGCTCGTGTAAATTGTTGGTTACAAAGGCAATGGGGTTGTTAATTTCGTGTGCAACACCGGCAACCATTTGCCCCAACGCATTCATTTTTTCGGAGTGAATAAGCATTTGCTGTGTTTCCCGGAGTTCTTTTAATGTTTTTTCCAGTTTCGATTTTTCTTTTAATAATTGCCGCTGTAAATTATTCACCTCCTGGTTTAAGCGGCTCATTTTTTTATTGGCATCGAATAAAGCCAGCGAATCGGGTTCAGCATAGATAAAAAACTGCTCCTCTTTTCTGTAAATATGCGCCTGTAGTCCAAACGAAATATCGGTAAAATTCCCAATGGTTAATAAGCCTTTAAAAATGCAGTGGTGTTGATTAGGGGGAAGTTCTTTCAATTTCCCAAAATCAGGGTTGATAAGAAAGCAAGAGGGTTCTAATGTTTCTTCTGATGTTTTTAAAAGGCTGCACATCAGGTTGTTGGCGTAAAGAAGTGTTTCGTTGGAATTGTACAGAGCCAAAGCAACATTTTCTGATGATAATTTCAATTCAGAAATAACAGCATCCCAGTCTTTTAGTAAATTAGCGTCCATGTTTATTTAATGCGACGACAGAGGAGCGTCAATTTCGGCCTCGGCCAATTGATTAAACAATGGAATATTTACCTGCATCCATTTATAAAACGGAAGTATTTGCTTGTTGCAATTCTCCGATAATTCTGTTTCGTAAATAGTTATCCAGGTATTAAGTTGTGCTGCCCAGTATGTAGAGCTAAAATTGCGCGAACGATAGGCGCGGAAAACCCACAGTACGGTATCAACCAAAACCTCGGGAATATAATTCTCAAATACGGATTCCATAAACCGGGCATGATTGGCATGGTTGTCTTTCATCATTTCAATGTTGTCTTTGCCAACCAGGTTTTTTATATCCGAACGGTTAAGCATGGTTTTGTTCATCGTTTCAACCAGTGAAGTTAACTTTTGGCTAAATTCGTTTTGGGCTTCTTTTGAAGGCTGATGAAGTGATGCCGCCGTTTTTAATAAAATTTGTTTCGTCATTTTGGTTTTATTTTAGGTTTCTTAAATAGTTATCCAATTCATATAAATCAGAGAAAAGTAAAATATCTTTCCACTCAGCCAAAGTGGTTTCGGTAGCATGTGCCAAAGCTTGTCCGCCAATAATGATTGTTATTTCCGGAAATTCACTTTTAAGCTTGTTGAGCATTAGTTTTAACTGCGCAAAGTTGAAATAGACACTTAACGAGAGTGCAACAACATCAGGTTGTACTTCTTTAATGTATTTTATCAGTTCAGAAGTTGGAAATCCTGTTCCCAGAAAAAAGCTTTCCCACTTGTTCATTTCAAACACATCGGCCACCATTTTTATTCCAACCTGGTGTTCTTCTTTATCTACACAAGCTAAAACCACCTTTTTACCGCTGTACTTTTCGGGTATAACATCTGCGTAAAACGAATTCAGAATACCTTCGGTGATGGCGGTAGCCAAATGCTCGGCAGCAACCGAAATTTTGTTTTGCTCCCACAGTTTACCTACTTCGTAAAGCGCTGGCTTCATTACATTCTCGTATAGTTCTTTCAGCGATTTCTCAGACTGAATATACGAATTGCAAAGCTGCTGTGCCTTCTTTCTTTTGCCAGCCAGTAAGGCATTTAAATAGCCAGTTGAAATTTGCGAATCATTGATTTCCATTTGTAAACTGTTTTACAATTTCAATCATTTTTTTCTTGTTAACAGGTTTGGTAAGGTAATCGTTGGCTCCCAGGTTTATGGCCTGCTCAATAGTGCCCTGGTTGGCAAAAGCCGATTGCACCACAATGTGGCAATCGGGTAACTTGCTTCTTATCAATGGAATTAAATCCAATCCACTTACATCGGGTAGCTTTAAATCAACAAAAACGATATTAAAAGTATGGTTGTTTAAAAGCGACTTACAGCTGCGTCCATCTCTTGCAATACTCACTTTAAGTTGAAAATCTTTTAGAATGATTTCGATGTACCTGCTTGAATGCTCATCATCCTCAACCAAAAGAACAGAGCAGTCGCCAGTAAATTTTTTTGTTTCAGGGAGCTCAAAATTAAATACCTCATGGTTGTGGTTATTCAGGGGTAACCCAATGGATATGTTGGTGCCTAATTCGGGTTCTGAAATTACGTCAATTGTTGCATTCATAAGTTCCAGAATACCTTTGGCAATGGGTAATCCCAGCCCCAAACCTTCGTAACCTCTTGTTAAACTTTCGTCTCCTTGCCTGAAAAAATCGAATATTAGCTTAAGTTTTTCAGGTTTAATACCTGCGCCGGTGTCTTTAATATTTATTTCAACCTGCGAATCGTTCTTTAAACATTCAAAGGTAATACTTCCTTTTGTAGTGAATTTGAAGGCGTTATCAATAATTCTGACCAGAATTGCTTTAAGCCTTGATGCATCAATTTGTACGGTAGTTTTGTCTGCTATATTGGAGTTAAAAAAGAAATCGATATGTTGCAGTTCGTTTTTATACCGCTCTTTACTGTAGTAGTACACTTCAGAAATTAAATCGGCTAAATCAACCTCGGAAAGGCTTATTTTAAACTGATTTTGCTGAATTTGCGAAGCTTCCAGCAAATCATTAACAGTGCTTAACAGGCGGTTACTTCCTTTCTGAACATGTTCAATATATTCTTTTTGAGAAGGGTCTAATTCTGTTGATCCCAAAATATCGGTAAAGCCCATAATTCCATTTAACGGAGTGCGAATTTCGTGACTCATGTTCATTAAAAATGCCGATTTCAGGCGGTCGCTTTCCTGGGCTTTTTGTGTTTGTTTTAATAATTCGTTTTCGTATTCAATACGCTCGGTAATGTCGCGGATAATAGAAACGATTTGAATGAGCTTGCCATTGTTATCATAAAGAGGAGAAACTGAAACCTCGAAATCTTGTATTTTCCCGCCTCTTGTACTGAATTTTTTGTAGTAAGGGCTTATGTCGATATGTTTTTCTACCTTTTTAATCACATTTGCAGAGTGTTCCTCGTCTTCAGCAGTTACAGTTACATTTGCAAAAGAAAATTCATTCATTTTTTTGGGATCGATTTCAAATTTATTTAATCCCTTACTGTTAATATTAAGCAATGTTCCCTGTGGCGAAAGTATGGCAATAATATCGTTGTTGTCTTCAAAAAGTTTTCGGAATTGTTGTTCGCTTTGGGCAAGCCTTTTTCTGCTTTCAACTCTTTCAGTATTGTCGTAATTTACCCCAATTAAATGAGGTTTATCCAGTTCTACATATTTTGCAAAAGCTTTTATGTAGCGAATACCTTTGGCACTATGGTTAATACGGAATTGAAAATCAAGTATCCCTTTAGTTTCAATCGCTTCATTAATTTTTTGTTTGGCAAAATCTAAATCTTCCGGTAGAACTGCGTTTTCCCAGTTTTGATAGTTTAACGATTCATCGCCTTTTTGTACCCCGTAAATGCTATACATTAAATCATCCCAATACAGTTCCTGGCTATCGAGGTTCCAGTCCCAAACGCCATTAATTACCGACTGGTTGGCAATTTCCAACCTGTGCTTTAATAATTTTAATTGGTTGTGTGCGTTTTGCAGTTCAGAAATATCTGTTGACGAAATCTGTACGGAAATTACTTCATTGTTAAGGTTAAATACGGGGGCATATTTCGACAGGAACGCAAAGGCTTTTCCTGCAACCTGCGTTTCATTTCTAAAGCTCAGTTTCTCTCCTGTTTGAAAACATTTGGTGAGGCGTTCAAAAATTAAATCGGCTTGTTGTTTATCTAAAAAATCCCAGAGTGTTTTCCCCAGAAAATCTTGAGCTTCTCCGCCCATATTCTGTGCTGCATTTTCATTAATTACAAGCACTTTCCCTTCTGAGCTGAAAGTGGCAATACCGTTTGGGACGTTGTCGTATAATGTTTTATAATTGATATCTGCTTGTTTAATTTCTTCTCTGTACGCTTTTCGGTTACGAATATCACGTGTTGCGCCTTGTAAACCAATAAGTTTGCCTTTGCTGTTTAGTAAGGGTTTTCCAACTATTTCAACAGGAATTAATTCTTTTTCTTTATTAAACAGATACGATTCAAAAGTTACGTGTTTAAAGTTTTTAAAATCATTGAGTGTGCGAAGAGCCAGTCGGGCCATTTTTGCAAAATGAATCCATGAGGTATGCGAATAGAGTGGGGTACCAATCCATTCGGCGGGTTTATAGCCAAAAATATCGAAGAGTGCCGGGCTTAAGTAAGTGAAATTAAGCCTTTTATCCATTTGCCAAATGCAGTCGGCCGAATTTACGGTCATCATTCTGAACTTGTCTTTGGTTGCAATAAGTTCCTGTTTGTTTTTGGTTTCAACCGTAATATCTTTAATAACGCCAAATACCGCATTTCGGGTTTTACTGTATTCAGCTATCGATTCAATTGTTTTTATCGTTCCCGTTTTAGGGCCTTTAATTTCGAATTGAACATTGTAAGGTTTTGCACCATTAACAAGCTGTTTTAGTGCTTTGTCAAGCGGCTTTCTGTATTTCGATAAGGGAATTTTCTGAACAAACTCAATATCGTGGACTTTGTCTTCCAGCTCATAAATTGTTTGTGCTCCTTTTGATGTATACACCATGTTTGTGTTTAAATCAAACTCCCAATTGCCGGTAAGTCCTAAATCTTCAGCTCGTTCTAAAATTTTTAATTGCTTTTTGTTTTCTTTTTTATATTGTACCTGTTCGGTAATGTCATGAATGTAGCCTTCGATATAAATGGCATTTTCATTTTCAAAAACACCCTTGCCGTATTCTTCCAGCCACAAAATTTTACCACTTTTTGTAGTAACAGAATAGTTTACTTTAAACGATTGTTTTTTCTCCAGTGCCTGGTTTATAGTACTTCGAACTTCATCTCGGTTGTTAGTATTAATTATTTTATTGAAAGTGATTTTGTTAACTTCCTTCATCGAATACCCAAGTATGTCGATTACTTTGTCCGACATTTGAAGCATGGTCCACCCAGCATCGTTTTTACAGCGGAAAACTATACCCGGTAAAATATTGTGCAAGTTGCTATTGGTAATATCGTTCTGCTTCATAATCTGAAAACTTAAATCCATTCTTGAAGTGTTTCGAATAAAGTGGTCTTCTGAATCGGTTTTGTAAGGTAGGCCTTACAGCCCAATTCCATACACTTTTCTTTTTCGTCGGGCATGGCATAAGCAGTTTGTGCTATAATTTTAGCTTCAGGGTTTAACTCCAGAATTTGTTTAATTGCCTCAAAGCCATTTAGTTTGGGCATTCTTATATCCATTAACACCAGGTTAATGTTTTGATTGTTTTTAAACTGTTCAACCGCAGATAAACCATCCTCGGCAATTAGTAGCTTGCATCCCTTGTTTTTTAATAGCTCTGTAAAATACAGCTGCACAATTTTATCGTCTTCAGCAATAAGTATGGTTTTGTTTTTCAGCAGTTCATTATCAGTCGGTACAACAGAGTGTTTTTTCAAAACAGTATTTTCTTCCATAATTTCCAGGGGTAAATAGAAACTGAAAACAGCCCCTTGGTTAAGCTCCGACTTTACGCTAATTTCTCCACCCAGGTAACTAACTATTCCTTTACAAATTGCCAGGCCTAAACCGGTTCCGCCGTATCTGGCAACTTCGTTGTAATTAACCTGTTTAAAGCGCTCAAATATTTCGCTTTGTTTTTCTTCCGGAATACCAATTCCTGTGTCTTGCACATAAAAATGAACTTTGTCTTCATTTATTTTGAATCCGAATTTAATGGTGCCCGTTTCGGTAAATTTAAGTGCATTGCTAAGTAAGTTTGATAATACCTGCCGCAAACGAGAGCAATCGGTTTTTATAATCAGGCTTTCTGAATTAGCCGGAATTTCAGAAACAAAAACCAGGTCATCTTTCTTTTTCTGTGTTTTAATTTGGTTAAACAAGGTTTCCAGTTCCAGCATTATTTTGCTGATATGGCAGGCCTTTTTCGTAATCTTTAATTCGTCTGATTCTATTTTTGCAACATCAATAATATCGTCAATAAGGTTAAGCAACTGTTTTGAATTTCCATCGATGATATTAATGTAATGCTCTCTTTCATCATGGCTCAAGTTTTCATTTTTTAACAAATCAGAAAATCCAATAACGCCATTCATTGGTGTACGCAATTCGTGGCTCATATTAGCCAAAAAGTAGTTTTTGTGGAAGTTGGCCAGTTCTGCTTGCTTTTTGGCTTCAATCAACTTCTCCTCGTACTCTTTGCGTTCTTGAATATCGCGGAAATTTATAACAATTGCCGGATTTCCATCCTCATCTGCCGATTTACTGAAGGTGCTTTCTATCCAGCGCCATTCGTTTTTACCGTGCTTAAAGCGGTACTGGAGCTTTGGTGTAAAATCTGATTCACTTTCAATAACTTGTTGAAGGGTTTCCAATACTTTTGGCAAATCATCGGGATGTGTTAAATCATTTGGATTACCATTTTTAACTAATTCATCGTCGTAGCCAAACATCTCCAGTGCAGAGTTACTGGCAAACTTAAATTTTCCATCGTAACTAACCATAACCACACCGTCGGGGGCATTCTCTATTATTCCCCGGTACATCAGGTCGGTTTTGCGTAACTCCTCTTCGGCTCTTTTTTGTTCGGTAATATCTTTATGGGCGCCAAACATTCGTATTACTTTTCCTTCTTTGTTTAAAACTGCTGCGGCTCTGTTCGAAATCCACCGCGGAGTTCCGTCTTTGTGCATCATCCTGAATTCGGCAATAAAAAATTCTCTTGGATTTTGAAGGAAATCTTGTACTTCATTCATCATTCTTTCCCTACAATCGGGATGGAGCAGGTTCTCCCAGGTTTTAAATTCGTTTTTTAGTTCGTTGGGTTTGTAGCCCAATTGAGCCTTCCACTGTGCGCTATAAAACAATTCGTCTTTTTCAACCCACCAGTCCCATATGCCATTATCGCTGGCCGTTGTGGCAAGGTTGTAGCGTTCCTGGCTTTCTTCCAGTGCAATTCGGTTTTCTTTTTCGCTTGTAATATCAATAGCCATTTCCATACGGAGTTTACGACCATCAATCCATTCAATGGCGCGGTCGGCACATCGGTACCATTTGCCATTTGCTTTGTTCTGAAACTCCCAAATATAGGTTTCATCCGGGTTTTCATTAAAAATGATGTTATTGGTGCAAAACTCACAAGGGAAGTCCTGGCATTGCAAAGTCTGGTGGCATTTTTTGTCCGCCGGAACCTTTCCATCTCCCCATATTTCATTAAATTTTTTATTGGTAAATACCAACTCGTAGGTATCCGGGTCGGCAACATAAACCACTTCATCAATGGCATCGAACATGGTAAGCGTTTTTTCATGCTGCTCTTCTTTAATATGCTCGGCTTTTTTACGTTCCGAAATGTCGCGGTGCATTCCAATTAAACCAATTAACGTCCCTTTATCGTCTTTTATGGCATCGGCCCGCAATGAAACAGGGAATATATCTCCTTGTTTGTTTCTCATTTCCAATTCACCTACCCACGAATTTCCATTCATAATTTTATTAAAGACAGTGTCTGCTGCTTTCTGATTGTGATAAATAACTTTAGCAGAGTTATTTGGATAATCTCCCAATGTATATCCAAAGAGTTTGTCGAAAGCTTTGTTTTGATAAAAGTGTTTTCCATCAGCAGTGCTTAAGCCAATGGCATCAGATGAAGAATCAATGGCTTTTTGGAAATGTAGTAATTGTTTTTCGCGTTCCTTAGATTCGGTAATGTCAAGAAAAGCCCCAATAAAGCTTTTCGCTTTGCCTTTTTCATCTACTTCAAAAGGCGCATCGTTTGATTTACACCAAATCCAGTTGCCGTTTTTATGCCTGAAACGGTATTCAATTTCATCATTTTTACCTTGCGAAAGCTTTTTCATATGCAAGGCAATTTTTTCCTGGTCTTTGAGATGAAAAAGCGTAAAAAACTCTTCATCTGTCATGGCATTCATTTCAGCTTTAGAATATCCTAAAATTTCTTCGTACCGGGAATTGGTATATTCGTTGATGCCTTTTTCTAAATTGTAAACATAAATGCCTGCCGGTGCGGTTTGAGATACTTTGTCGGTAAATTGTTTCTCATGATTCAAAAGCTCAATTTGCTGCATTTTTTCGGTAATATCCAAACTAACTCCTGCCAATTTTATTGCATTTCCTTTATCATCCCATTCTGTTACTTTGGCTGTTGATTGTATCCAAAGTTGTTTTTTTAGCAAAGGGTGGTTGTATCGGAAATCGACATGGTAAATTTCGGTTTCGCCTTTTAAGTGTGCTTCCAAAAGCGGAGGAATGGTTTTGGCATCATCGGGGTGCATAAAATCAATCCACTGTTCCTTTATGTTACCATTACCGCCAAAACCAAATAGTTCTTCCCATTTGGCATTTCCAATGGTGCGGTCTTCTTGTGGGTACCATTCCCAAAAAGCAATTCCGGTTGCTTCCGAGGCTATTTCAAAACGCTGGTTGGCTTCAACAATGTCCTTTTCTTTTTCTTTTAATTCGGTAATTTCAACAAAGGTAATTACCACTCCATCAATTTTTTTATCGTTTGTTATAAAGGGGCTAATTCGCTTCAGGTAATAGTTGCCCTCGGCATCTTCTATTTCCTTTTCTATGGTGGTAAGTTTATCCAGGGCAACTTTAGAATCGTGGATGATGCTTTGCCGCGTTGCCTCAGTAAAGGTGGATGCAAAGCTGGTTATTGGCCGGCCAATATCGCTGTCGTGCAGGTTAAAATGCCGCATCAATGGCGGTGTAAATTTTCGTATTCGTAAATCGGTATCTAAAAATAGTGTGCCAATATCGGTACTGTCGAGCAGGTTGGTTACGTCGTTGTTTAATACTTGTAATTCCTTGTTTTTTTCCTGAAGCTCAGAGTTAACCGTGTAAAGTTCTTCGTTAACCGATTGCAATTCTTCGTTGGTACTTTGCAACTCTTCATTCGATGCCATTAGCTCTTCATTGGAAGACTGTAGTTCCTCGTTGCTGGTTTCCAGTTCTTCCACCACATTTTGCAGTTCGGTTTTGGTGGCCTTTAACTCATTCTCCAAATCTTCGAGACGTTGTTTGGATACCTCATCAATGGGTACGTTTTTAACCACCTCGTAATCTTCTGGCAAAACACGTTCTTCGCTAAAGTGTACCAGGTAAATGTTATTTAATTCATCAATATTTGTGGCTTTATGAAAAGTAAGGTCGAACATATTTTTTTCGCCTTTATTTTCAACCACAATATCTTTTATAATAATATCCTTTTTTTCGGCTTCCAGCCTTCGGATTCCATTTCGTAAAATGGCTGCCAGTTCCGGACTAACCATTTTTAAAAGATTCGAAACAAAAATGCCATCGGTATGGCGTAAGCGGTCGCTAATATTACCTTTCAGATAGATAATATTAAAATCTTTGTCGATAAAAATGCTGGAAGGACTAAAACGATTGCTAAGGTATTTTTGGAAAATTGCTTCCGGATTTTCTTTAAAACGATATTCGGGCTGCGCAATGTGGCGGATAGGACTTTTATACGAAAGGGTTGATATTTTGTCTTCCGGATTGCTTTGTGTTGGTATTTGCTTGGTGTCGGATATATTCTGAAAAATTTTCCATTTGTTATCGACCACCTTGAAAAATTTTGAAATTTCGCCTAACGATTCGCTATTCCCCAGAAAGAGATAACCAAATTTATTTAAGGCAAACTGGAAATTTAACAAGACCTTTCGTTGTACCTTGCTCTCTAAATAAATTAGCAGGTTTCGGCAGGTTATTAAATCCATCCGAATAAAAGGTGGATCTTTTAAAACATTGTGGTTTGAAAACACAATTTTTTCGCGTATGCGTTTGGCAATTTGAATTTTGTCGCCGGTTTTAACAAAATAATTTTCGAGGTAATATTTTTCGAGCTCATTACTAATGTTAATATGAAAACTTCCCATGCCTGCACTGCTCAGGGCTTCTCCATCAACATCGGTGGCAAATATTTTAAAGTCGAAATTAATTTTATTGGTGCGTATATAATCATCAAGCAATATGGCAATGGAAAACACTTCTTCGCCGGTTGAACAGCCTGCAGCCCAAACCCTTATGGGGTCTTTGTCGGTTTTATTTTTAAAGAGTTCCGGAATTACTTTTGTTTTCAGCGACTCAAAAGCTTCAATATCCCGGAAGAAGCTGGTAACACCAATCAGAAAATCCTGTTTTAAAATTTCTTTCTCTTCGCTGTTGCTTTTTAAATAGGTAAGGTAATCATACAACTGGTCGATGTTGTTGATATTCATCCGTTTTTCGAGGCGGCGCAAAAGCGTGTTGCGTTTGTATTGCCTGAAATCAATCCCCGATGATTTATGAATTTCTTCCAGAATGCCAAAGAAAACTACATCGTTCGATTTTGTTTTTTCATTGTCGCTATCGAGGAGTAACCTTTGTCCGGGAATTTTAACCAGTACCTCGGCCATTTTTTCGGGGTCCAAAATAAAATCGACTAAATTGGTGGCAGTGGCAGTATTGGGCATTCCATCAAATTGTGCAGAATTGGGGTCCTGCACAATTATGGTTCCACCTGCTTCCTTAATGGTTTTAATCCCCCGGGAGCCGTCGGAGCCTGTACCTGAAAGAATAACGCCTATGGATTTTTCTTTGTATTCCTCACCCAAAGTGTGAAAGAAAATATCGATGGGAAGGTTGAGGTTATGTTTAGGTCCTTTATCGAGCAAATAGAGCTTATTTCCTTTAAGATGTAAGTTTTTATTTCGTTGATTCAGGTATATGCAGTCGGGTTTGAGTTCCTGCTTGTCTTCGGCAGTAAAAATCTGCATTTTGGTATGCTTGGCCAATAGCTCCGGCATAAGGCTTTTAAAATCGGGCGAAAGGTGTTGTATTACTACAAATGCAAGCCCCGTGTTTGATGGAATGCTGTCGAATAATTGCTGAATGGCATCGAGTCCGCCTGCTGATGCACCTATACCTACTACATAAAGATCGTTTGAATCCATAGGATATTTTGTTAATGCGTTATCTTTCAATGATTTTAGATGTTCTGTCAACAAATATACATTAAAGAGAAATTGAAAATACCACTGAGGGTATGACAAATGTATGACAATTGACTAAATTGACTGAACGAAAGCGATTAGATTTTCCTCCATGCTTAAGTTTAACTTCTTTTTTAAACGTACTTTCCGGCGCTGCACACTGCTAACTTTAATGTTTAAATAACGCGCCACTTCTTTTGTAGTAAAGTTTAGTTTAAGCATGGCACAAAAGTTTAAATCGTGTTGGGTTAACTCCGGAAATCGATCGGATAGTATTTGAAAGAAGTCTTTATGAATGAGCCTAAAATGAGTTTTCATTAAATTCCAATCGTTTGCCTGAAATTTAAACTGGCTTTTTATTTCTGAAAATCTGGATAGATCTTCTTCTGAAAAACTGTATTTGAGTCGGATGTCTTCAATAAATTGTGAAAAAGATTCCAGGATTTCCTGTTTTCGGTTTAAATACATGGCATCGATAACCAACTGTTTTTCCGATCTTTCCAGGTTTATTTTGTCGGTTTCATCAACAACATTTACCAGGTTGAAGTCTTCATTATTAATACAAACCTGATGCACATCAACAGAAAAAAAACGTGGTCTTCCTTTCGCGGTTAAAAAACGTGCTTTTACATTAAACGGGAAGCTAATTTTTTTTTCGGCAATAAGCTTGAGCTTTTCGGTAATTATATTTCTGTCTTCCGGGTGAACAGTTTCGAGAAGCGGTGTGTTTGTGTAATCCTGAAAATTTTCGTACTCGAGGTAACTAAGCAACTTTGCATTTGCATAGTGCGAAATATTGCCTTGGCTTAACCCAACACCATAGGGCGCATTTTCACTAATTATCCGAAACATTTTCTGGCTTTCAATTAACTTTTTTTGTGCCTTAATTTTTTCGGTAACCTCTTGGTGTATTAGGCAAACGAAAGTTTTGTTTTCAATTTTAATTAATTTGGCGTGCAGCTCAAACCACCGTTTTTTTATAGGGCTGTGGCAAGGGTATTCAAAAAAAACCGATGAAATAATTCTGTTCAGCAAGTTCCGGATTCCTTGCAACACATCTTCTGCTGTCTGGCTACCCTCTTCGGCCGCTTTTTTACAAATATTATAGTAGTTATAAGTATGCCAGTTTATTTCGGTGTTAATCCCGTTATTGTTTCCAAATGTTATCCAATCCTGATTTACATTGCAGATATCTCCGTCGGGTTTAATAATGGCTACATTGCCAGGTATCGACTCGGCAATCGTTTGAAGTATCCCGTTTTGGGTAAATTCTGGCATAATCACAAGTTCCTTAAAATTGTAAACGATGTTGGTAAATGCAGTTTTAGCACAGCAAGTTGATCCGCAATTTCAATTTATCTAAGAAAAACAGTAGGTGTTGCTTTTTTCTTTAAACTTACAAAATGCTTCCAATAATTGATAATTATTTTTGCTGATAATCGTTTTGTTCCATATTAACTGCTGAAATTTAGGCGATTGGCAAAGCCCATTTAGACGTACTGTTGGTGGATTGTAATTTTAATTCATTCGTGAGCATATGTTTGCACACTCCTTTGTTCGCAATTCTTATAAAGAATAGGCATTTCTGAACAGTAAAATGGGCAATACCTACCCTGGGTTTCATCATTTTGTTTGATAGTAAAATGCGAATGATAGCTTAGCTTAAGCGAAAGCTAAAAATGGGGGTTGTTATGGATAGTATAATTTTAAACAAGACGAAATTTGCTCCTGCAGAAAGGAGTACTGAAATGCAATTGAAAAGCCAGAAACAAACAATTATGGCCAATGAAATGGTTATTCAGTTTTGCGATGCTATTTCTCAGATGTTGGTTGTACTCAATAAAAATCGACAGATTATTTATGCCAACAAGCACTTCATGAATAACCTGGGGCTTTTAACGCCCGATTCGTATATTGGAAAGCGCCCGGGCGAGGCTGTAAAATGTGCCCACGCTATTGAAAGTACTGGAGGGTGTGGAACCTCGGAGTTTTGCCGTACATGCGGAGCTGTTAATGCCATATTAGAAGCTCAGCAAGGTAAACAGGCGGTTAAGGAGTGCAGAATAATAACAGAAAGCAGAGATGCTCTGGATTTAAAAGTTACAGCTACCCCATTAACGATAAAGAAAGAAGAGTATTCAATTTTTGAGATAAATGATATTAGCCATGAAAAAAGGCGTAAAAGTTTAGAGCGCGTTTTCTTTCACGATGTTTTAAACAGTGCCGGGGGTATTGCCGGATTGTCGGATATTATTGGAACTGTTGTTGACCAAAAGGAAATTGATGAAATTGCGGGAATGATACATACTTCTGCACATAACCTTATTGGCGATATTCAATCTCAACGACAATTAAGTGCTGCCGAACGTGGCGATCTAAAGCTAAACCTCTCAGATTATAGTGCTTTTCAATTAATTAAAGAAATTGCCCAGTTATATGCCAATCATGAAGTGGCATATGGAAAAACAATTGGTATTGATAATGTATCGGAAGATTTTATAATAGAAACAGATGTTTCGTTATTAAGACGAATTATTGGAAATATGACTAAGAACGCTCTTGAGGCTTCATTGCCCGGTTCAAAAGTTGTACTTAAAGCACTACTTCAGGGAGAGAAAAAGTTGTTCTCGGTTCATAATGCCGGATTTATTGCGCGCGATGCCCAACTTCAACTTTTTAAACGATCATACACAACAAAAGGAGCCGGCAGGGGCTTAGGTACCTACAGCATGAAATTATTTGGAGAGAAATACCTCGGTGGAAAGGTGTGGTTTGAAAGTACAAAAGATGCGGGAACCACCTTTTTTATTCAATTGAAATAGAGGACTTTTGCTTTTATTCTGTTTTTTTTGAATATACGTTTTACGTACAAAAAAAAGAGTCACATTGCTGTAACTCTTTGATTATCAAGTGGAGAATACCGGAGTCGAACCGGTGACCTCTTGACTGCCAGTCAAGCGCTCTAGCCAACTGAGCTAATCCCCCAATACGTGGCTGCAAATATAAAAATAATTTTCACAAACCGTCAAAATATTTTTTTGGTAAAGTTTTTGCTGTATTAAAAATAACTGCAGAAAACCAGAAGCCGGCGTTCTTTAATTTATTGATAATCCAAATAAAATTAGAAGCCATGATGAAACGAACATTTAAAAACGATCTTTCAAAAAATTATTTTCAGGAGCAACCTAAGTCTACTGCTTTTGCGCCCGAAAATGGGATAAAGCTGAAAATAAAAAAGACAAAAAATGCGGATATTGAAAGCAAAAAAACAACGCTTTTCCTGATTGGGTTGGTAATTGCTCTATGTTTGGTGTTTACTGCTTTTGAGTGGAAAACCCCAGTTAACAAAGCACGGATTGTTGAAGGGTATGATAATTTTATTCCGCCCGAAGATCTGGTGATTCCAATTACAAAAACCGAAAAACCAGAGTCTGAAAAACCGGTCATTACAGTCCCGGTTTTTAAAGTTGTTAAAGATAATGTTCATATAAAAGAGGAGCTATTATGGGAAGGCGACGATCCGGAAGAACCGGTACTATTCGATTTCGAAAGTCTTTTTAAGGCAAACACAGAAAAAGAAGAGAATTTGGATCACATCCTCGACCATGTTGAAATAATGCCCGAATTCCCGGGAGGCGATGCAGCACTGTTAAGCTATCTGGCACATCAGGTAAAATATCCGGCAATTGCGCAGGAAAACGGAATACAGGGGCGTGTATACATTTCATTTGTTATTGATGAAAACGGAACTGTTTTTAATGTAACACTCGCCCGCGGAGTTGACGCATCGTTAAATACAGAGGCCATTCGTGTAGTAGAATCCATGCCCCGGTGGAAACCCGGAAGACAGGGAGATAAAGCGGTAAAAGTTCGCTATACAGTGCCCATCAATTTTATATTGCGATAGAAAATTGAAATGAATTAAAAATTAACTTGTATGTGAAGATTATTTTCTATCTTTAAGCCCCGTTTTTAGAGGGCAAAAAAAATCAAATAAAACAAATAAAAGAGTTAAGTATGGAACTTAAAAAATCACCAAAAGCTGATCTGGAAGCCAAAAAAAATACCTTTTGGCTGGTAGGGTTAGTAGTCGCGTTGGGAGTTTCGCTACTGGCTTTTGAGTGGACCACAAAACCTTCAAAAGTTGAGTCTTTGGGTACCATTGAAACAGCCGAAGTTGAAGAAGAAATCATCCCTATCACTCGTGAGCAAGAGGTAAAACCACCTCCACCACCTCCACCACCAAAAGTAGTTGAGGTACTGAACATTGTTGACGATGAAGTAGAAATTGAAGACGAGCTGGAAATTGAAGATTCAGAGGCTGATGACGAAACTGTAATCGATGTGGCTCCTGTTATTGAAACAGCCGAAGAAGAAGAAGAAGAAGAAGCTCAGGTATTCTTTATTGTTGAGGATATGCCTGAATTCCCGGGTGGAGATTTGGCATTGCGTAAGTATATCGCCAACTCGATTAAATACCCTGTAATTGCACAGGAAAACGGTATTCAGGGAAAGGTATATGTAACTTTTGTTGTAAGTAAAACAGGTAAAGTTACCGATGCTAAAATTGCCAGGGGTGTAGATCCATCACTGGATAAAGAAGCACTTCGCGTAGTTAATGCCCTTCCTGCATGGAAGCCTGGCAAACAGCGCGGAAAACCGGTTAATGTATCGTACACGGTACCAATTAATTTCGTGTTGCAGTAACAAAGAAAAAACAATATTTTTGCACTCCTGTTTCAATAGAAGCAGGAGTTTTTTTGTTTAAAAAGTAATGTAAATGATAGAAACAGCACCAGAAACAGAGAAAGCAGTTATTGTAGGACTGATTAACCAGGATCAGGATGAACGTCAGGCAAAGGAATACCTTGACGAGTTGGAGTTTTTGGCCGATACTGCCGGTGCGCAAGTATTAAAAAAATTTACGCAAAAGCTCGATGTTCCGAATAAAGCTACATTTGTGGGGCCCGGAAAATTGGAAGAAATAAGCAATTACATAAAAGTAGTAGAGGCTGATACCGTAATTTTCGACGACGAACTAACACCAACACAACTGCGAAACGTTGAAAAAATTCTGGAATGTAAAATTCTGGATCGTACAAATCTTATACTTGATATCTTTGCCAAAAGAGCACAAACGGCTCATGCGAAAACACAGGTAGAATTGGCACAATACCAATACCTGCTGCCACGTCTTACCCGAATGTGGACGCACCTCGAGCGCCAGCGTGGAGGTATCGGAATGCGGGGACCGGGTGAAACGCAGATTGAAACCGACCGCCGGATAATTCTCGATAAAATTGCCCGTTTAAAAGCACAGCTGGTAAAAATCGACAAACAAAAGGCTACTCAGCGTAAAAACCGTGGAAAAATGGTGCGTGTGGCTTTGGTGGGCTATACCAATGTGGGCAAATCAACCATTATGAATATGATGGCAAAATCGGATGTTTTTGCTGAAAATAAACTTTTTGCTACACTCGATACAACTGTGCGTAAAGTCGTTATTGGTAATTTGCCCTTTCTGTTGGCCGATACCGTTGGCTTCATTCGCAAATTACCACACGGACTGGTAGAGTCATTTAAATCAACATTGGATGAGGTGCGGGAAGCCGACATATTGCTTCATGTGGTAGATATCTCGCATCCCGGATTTGAAGAGCAGATAGAAACGGTAGACAGTACCCTAAAAGAAATAGAGGCCGGCGATAAGCCTACTTATTACATTTTTAATAAAATTGACGCATTTACCTACGAGGAAAAAGACGAAGACGACTTGTCGCCACGGACAAGGGATAACTTTACTTTAGATGAGTGGAAAAAATCGTGGATGGCAAAAAGCAATACACCCGCACTTTTTATTTCGGCCAAAGAGAAAACCAATATCGAAGATTTTAAAACAGAACTTTACGAAAAAGTGAAAGGAATTCATTCGCAGCGTTTCCCGTATAACGATTATCTGTATAATTCGGAGTGGACGGAAGGCGTGCAGTAAGTCTTAATATTATATTTTATAAAGGAGAAGCGCTTATGGTTTTTCCTGAATTTTTTTAATGATGGAGTCATCTCTGCACGATTCCAGCATTTCGATACTGGTTAAACGCCGCAAAGGATGCTTTAACTCCGGAGCAATTTCAACCAAAGGAACCAAAACAAAACGGCGTTCATGAATTTTTGGATGAGGTATAATTAACGATTTTGTTTCCATAAACTCATCGTTGAAATACAGAATGTCAATATCCATTTCGCGCGATGAATAGCGTTCAATTCCTCTTTTTCGGCCAAAATCGGCTTCAATCTCATGAATTCGCCAAAGCAGCTCCTCTGCCTCAAGCTTTGTTTCAATAACAATTACCTGGTTCCAAAAGGCATGTTCGGCCTGAAAACCCCAGGGTGGAGTCTCATAAACCGATGATTTCTGAACTATTTTACCAAGCTTTAGTTCTATTAATGTGTAAGCATGGTTAAAATTTTTCTCCTTATTGCCAATATTTCCACCTATGCCAAGAAATACCTTGTTCATTGTGTCTTATATTTGTAATTCCTTCAGTAAAATATTACTCATTTAGTAGTGAACAGCAAAAATATAAAATGAGACCCAATAAAGTTAGCTATTTATTACCTACATTGTTGACTAAATTGGGAAAGAGTAGTACGAAATTTATTAAAACAAACATAAAAAATTAAACACATGAAAGAATTCTTCAAATACGTATTAGCGACCATTGTTGGTGTTTTGGCCTTGTCGCTTATTGGTACTTTTCTAATGTTTATTGTTATCGGAGCTATTGTTGCCTCTTCAGAAAAAGAAGTAACTGTTGCCGAACAATCAATGCTTGTAATTGATTTAAGTCAGAGTATTGTTGATCGTGCCCCCAACGATCCATTCGAAGATTTGGAGCTTCCGGGAATTTTTAGTTTAGTTAAAACCATTGGGCTCGATAATATTAGCAAATCGTTGGAGAAAGCTGTTGATGATGACCGGATTAAAGGCATTTACCTGAAATTGTCGACAACAAACGGAGGAATGGCATCGGTTGAGGAAATTCGAAATGCACTAATTGCTTTTAAAGACAGCTGCGACAAACCCATTTATGCCTGTGCCGACCAAATGATACTCGACCAGAAAGGTTATTATGTAGCCACAGTGGCCGATCAGATTGTTTTGCATCCTGAAGTATCACTCGATTTTCGCGGATTGAGTGGTGAACTAACTTTCTTTAAAAATGCATTAGATAAACTGGGTGTTGAAATGCAGATAATTCGTGGCCCAAACAATAAGTTTAAAGCAGCAGTAGAGCCTTTTATGCTTGATAAAATGAGCCAGGAAAACCGCGAACAGCGTTTGGTGTATATGAATAGTTTATGGAATCATATGCTAAAAGGAATAGCCGAAGCACGGGGTATTTCGGTAGAGGATTTAAATGCTTTGGCCGACGAAGTACAGACCTTTAAAAAAGCAGCAGCAATGGTGGAAAATGGTTTGATTGACGCTGCCAAATACCGCGATGAAGTGCTGGATGATATGCGCGAAATTACAGGAATAGAAGGCACTGAAGGAGTACCCATTGTTGATGTAAAAGCTTATGCAAAGGCTCCGGTTAAAGGAAAAACAAAAAAATACAGCCGTAATAAAATTGCCGTTATTTATGCCAGTGGCGAAATAGGAGCTGCACTTAGTGCCGGAGAAGGAATTAACGGCGATAAACTCGGAAAAGAGATTCGGAAAGTTCGTCAGGACAGTGCCTATAAAGCTATTGTTTTGCGTGTTAATTCGCCTGGAGGCGCAGTTTTTGATTCGGAAACAATTTGGCGCGAGGTAAAACTGGCTGCCGAAGAAAAAACTTTGGTGGTTTCGTTTGGCGATGTAGCAGCATCAGGTGGTTATTATATCTCGTGCCCGGCTGATAAAATCGTTGCCAGTCCAAATACAATAACCGGATCGATCGGAATTTTTGGTCAGATTCCAAACTTTGGCGAATTAATGAACGATAAGCTTGGTATTACAACCGATGCCGTTGGCACTAACGAACATTCGAGCTTTATTTCTTTGTCGCGCCCCATGACTCCCTACGAGAAACAACGCATGACCCAATATATTTCAATTGGTTACGATACCTTCCTGTCGCATGTGGCCGATGGCCGCGGAATGACAAAAGAACAGGTTGACAACATTGGGCAGGGTCGCGTGTGGAGTGGCGAAAATGCCATGGAGATTGGCCTTGTTGATGAATTTGGCGGCTTGGAAGATGCCATTGAGCTTGCTGCCGAAATGGAAGGCCTTGAGGATTACCGTACCATCGCACTGCCCGAATTGCCAAATCCTTTGGAAGAAATGTTTAAGCTGGGCGGTAACGCAAAAACACGCATTTTAAAGGGCGAACTTGGCGACAAATACCGCTATTACGAATACATGAAAAAAGCAGCCGGCATGAATGGAATATATGCCCGTATGCCTTACGATATTTATCTGAATTAATACGGGTAATACATAAAATTAGAAGGATGCATCATAAGCTGTGATGCATCCTTTTTCTTATCTTAGCTTTCTATTTTTTGAAGAACAATTATAAATGGCGAAAATTTTCCTTTACCCGCTTTCCTGGCTGTATGGTTTTGTTATTTTTTTACGAAACAGAGCCTACGATTTAAAAATAGTTAAGTCGAAAGAATTTGATGTTCCTGTTATTTCAATCGGTAATATTACCGTTGGCGGAACTGGCAAAACTCCTCATGTGGAATACCTGGTAAATCTGCTAAAAGATACCTACGAAGTGGCTACTTTAAGCAGGGGGTATAAACGAAAAACAAAAGGGTTTCGTTGGGTTGAAAAGCAATCTACCGCCCTTGAAGTTGGCGATGAACCTTTGCAGATTAAAAATAAATTTCCGGACGTAACAGTGTCGGTATGCGAAGATCGGGTAAAAGGTGTGGAAAAATTACTCGAACCTGCCGAAGGAAAAACACCCGATGTGGTATTGCTCGACGATGCCTTTCAGCACCGGAGGATAACACCGGGAATAAATATTTTGTTGATTGATTACAACCGGCAAATAAAAAATGATACCCTATTGCCTGCCGGCCGCTTACGCGAAGGTGTATACCAAATGCGACGTGCAAATATTATTTTATTTACAAAATGCCCCGAAGAGGTTACGCCAATAATGCGCCGTATTTTGCAAAACGATGTAAATTTGCTGCCCTACCAGAAATTGTATTTTACCCGGCTGGTATACGGAACCTTGCAGCCCATTTTTAATGCGCCTGAATTGGATGAGGCCAGTTACAGAACTGTAAGCTGCCACATGCTGGTAGTAACCGGAATTGCATCGCCAAAACAAATGCACTCGTTTATTAAAAAAATGGGCACACAAATGGAAACGCTTACATTTTCTGACCACCATGCCTATACAACCAACGATATTGTTGAAATTGAAAAACGATTTCAGGCAATAAACTCAGAAAAAAAGATAATTGTTACAACCGAAAAGGATGCTATGCGTTTTAAAGACATCGAGGAAATAAGCGATGCCTTAAAAGCGGCCATGTACTACCTGCCGGTAAAAGTTGATTTCCTTGAAGAAGAAAAAAAATCGTTTAATAAGAAGATATTGAATTATGTTGGAGAAAATAAAAGCAACCGCGAGCTTCATAAAAGAAAGAATTCAGGCAAGTCCTGAGATTGGTATTATACTTGGAACCGGTCTTGGAGGCCTGGTTAACGAAATTGAAATAATTGATTCGATACCCTATACTGATATTCCGAATTTTCCGGTGTCGACAGTTGACGGACATGCCGGCCGGTTAATTTACGGCAAACTGGGAAATAAAGAAGTGTTGGCCATGCAAGGTCGCTTTCATTATTACGAAGGTTACGATATGAAAGAGGTTACCTTTCCGGTGCGGGTAATGAAATTTGTTGGTGTAAAAAATCTTTTTGTTTCCAATGCCAGTGGCGGATTAAACCCCGATTGGCAGGTTGGCGCAATTGTATTGCTTACCGATCATATTAATTTCTTCCCCGATCATCCGCTGCGTGGTAAAAACCAGGAGGAACTCGGACCGCGTTTCCCGGATATGAGTAAGGCATACAGCCAGCGTTTGCGCAACAAGGCTAAGCTTATTGCTCTGCAAAACGGTATTGATGTAAAAGAAGGTGTTTATGTAGGCGTTTCGGGGCCTACCTTTGAAACTCCTGCCGAATATAAAATGTTCCGCATTTTGGGTGGCGACATTGTGGGGATGTCAACCGTGCCCGAGGTAATTGTTGCCCGACACATGGACATGCGCGTTTTTGGAATTTCAATTGTAACCGACAGCGGAGTGCCCGGCGAAATTGTTGAAATATCGCACGAAGAAGTGCAGGAAGTTGCAATGAAAGCAGAACCGAATATGACTCTGATTATGAAAGAACTAATACAGAGTATTGAGTAGATAACACATCGTCTTTCTCTTATTTTGATTGAGAAGGAGGAAGGAAAATCATTCCTTCACCAGGCTTTTTTGAATAAAAGAACACCGGTGAAGTGTAACAACCAGAGCGGTTTCAGCCGTCGGATTCGATTCTTTTATAGCTCATGAAATTAAAAATTATACACGTGAAAAATTTAGTTTTTATTTTAATAATGGCACTTGCGCTTTTTAGTTGTACCGAAAACAAAACTAAAACTGCAGAATTGGTGCTCGACTCGCAATCGGTATTGGGCGAGGGAGCCATCTGGAATTACAAAACCGGCGAGTTAATGTGGGTAGATATAAAAAAGGAGATTCTGAATATTTATAATCCGGCATCGGCTTTTAACAAAGAAATGTTTACCGGGCAAATGATTGGAACCGTAGTGCCTGCCGAAAGTGGTAATGCGCTGGTGGCTTTACAAAAAGGCATTTATTTTTTCGACATTGAAACCGGGAGTAAAAAGTTACTGGCTGCCCCTGAACCCGATAAGCCTGCCAACCGGTTTAATGATGGGAAGTGCGACCCTTCAGGAAGGTTCTGGGCCGGAACGATAAGTACCAAAGGCGAGCGCGAAGTGGCCGCATTGTATCGCTTCGATCCGGATACCTCAATTCATAAAATGGTGGATAAGGTGAGTATTTCAAATGGCATTGTTTGGTCGGGCGACAAAACAAAAATGTACTACATTGATACGCCTACCCACAAAGTTATGGCTTACGATTATGACGACACCACCGGTGAAATCTCAAATCCACGAGTGGCCCTAACTATCCCAAACGAATTGGGTGGCCCCGATGGAATGACCATCGACGAAAACGATAACCTTTGGATAGCCCTTTGGGGAGGTTCGGCAGTTGGCTGCTGGAATCCCGAAAGTGGAGAGCTGATTGATAAAATTGAAGTTCCGGCAAAAAATGTCACCTCGTGTGCCTTTGGCGATAACGACCTTGGAACACTCTACATTACCTCGGCCCGGCAAAATACCAGCCCCGAAGAACTGGAGAAATGGCCACATGCCGGTGGTGTGTTTAAGTTTAGACCCGGTGTTAAAGGCGTGCAGGCTTTTTATTTTAACGATGTAAACTAACTGGTTTATGAATCTGCTTGTATTGGCACTTGCGCCTGTTGTTATTATTGCCGCCTATATTTATTTTCGCGATAAATACGAAAAGGAACCTCTACGCCTCTTGTTTTTTGCATTGTTGGCCGGAGGGCTTACTGTTATTCCAATTCTTTTTCTTGAAGGTTTTTTAGACCGGTTTACCCTGCAATTTCCAGGATTGCTTTCGGCAGCATGGAAAGCATTTGTGGTGGCCGCTTTTTCTGAAGAACTCTTTAAATACCTGGCCTTGTATCTCCTGATCTGGAAAAGCCCCGAGTTTAACGAAAAATTTGATGGCATTGTTTATGCCACCTACGTGTCGTTAGGGTTTGCTGCAGTTGAGAATGTACTGTACGTAATGGATGGCGGATTAAGCACCGGACTTATGCGGGCGGTAACTGCTGTGCCGGCGCATGCTATTTTCGGAATTACCATGGGTTTTTATTTTGGCCTGGCAAGATTTTACGAAAAGGAACAGAAAAAACTCAAGCAGAAAGCGCTGTTGTTACCCCTTGTTTTACATGGTATTTACGATTTTATTTTGTTTACCGAAATTGCCTGGTTAACAATAGTTTTTGTGGGGTTTGTGGTTTACCTCTATGTTTCGGGCCTTAAACGTATGCGCGAACTTTCGAAACAATCGATTTACAACACCGATTATAATTTATTGAACGACAAACTGGGGAAATCAAAGTAGCTATGGATATTCCGAATTATATCAACGTTGAACAGGCACACAAAATTGTACAAAAATATGCCCATCGTACACCGGTGATGTCGTCGGCAGGTATTAATAAAATTGTCGGAGCCGAGTTGTATTTTAAATGCGAAAATCTGCAAAAGGTAGGAGCATTTAAATTTCGGGGAGCTTGTAATGCCGTGTTTTCGTTAAGTGAAGAAGAAGCGCAAAAAGGTGTGGCCACACATTCGTCTGGAAACCATGCCGCAGCACTGGCGCTGGCAGCCCGTATGCGTGGCATTGATGCGCATATTGTAATGCCCGAAAACTCGCCCGAAATAAAAAAGAAAGCTGTAGCCGGATATGGTGCTAAAATTACATTTTGCAAACCTACTTTGCAGGCACGCGAAAGTACGCTGGCAAAAGTGATTGAAGAAACCGGAGCAACAGAAATTCATCCCTACAATAATTTTTATATAATTGCCGGACAAGGAACAGCCGCCAAAGAATTGATTGAAGACAAAGGCAAATTTGATATTATTATGGCACCCGTTGGTGGTGGCGGGTTGTTAAGCGGAACGGCAATTTCAAGCAAACAATTGTTGCCCGCCTGCAAAGTTATTGCTGCCGAACCGGCCGGAGCCGATGACGCTTATCGTTCGTTTCATTCTAAAAAATGGGTGCCTTCCGAAAATCCTAAAACAATTGCCGACGGTTTGCTGACTTCGTTAGGCGAACGGAATTTCAAAATAATACTCGACAAGGTGGATGATATTGTATGCGTTTCGGAAGAAAGTATTGTGGAAGCCATGCGCATGATTTGGGAGCGAATGAAAATAATTATCGAACCATCGTCGGCGGTGCCACTGGCTGCTATCCTGGAAAAGAAAGTGGATGTGCAAGGCAAAAAAGTGGGTATTATTCTTTCGGGCGGAAATCTGGATTTAGGGAAGCTGCCGTTTTAGCTGATGATAGTCTTATTAAGCCAGTAACAAGTTTTTAGTCTCAGTTGGCAGTATTAAATTATCCAGTATCGAATATCCGGTATCAGGTTTTTTTAGAATACCATCTTTATTCATTTTATACAGAGAAAGAAGGCACCCTTTCTACCCTTTGCAAATTAGTAGCAAATAACACTAAACTAATTGTGCTATTTAACATAGGCTCATAATTTTGAAGTTGACCAAAGAAAATATACTTTTAAAACACAAATTTATATATAAACCTTTTAGCAGATTGCCATGCCACGAACCCCTTAATTTTCATCTTCAAATTCAATCATTAACTAAATTTTGTTCAATAAATAGTTGAACCGGAAATTGTATTATAAGTTTATACTGCCTCAAGCATTATTAATCATTAAATCAAAAAAATGTAAAGAAATGGAAAACAAAAAAATTGCCTTATTTATTGGTATACTATGTTTATTTTTTACGGGTATTACTAATAGTAAAGCTCAAAACCCAACTACAGCTACAAACAAATATGAAATAGCTGTAGACCTTCAGAACTTCTTCTCCGATGGCATTCCCGATAAAGTGCTGTTTAAACTAAACAATATTAAAGATAACCAAATAAAAGGGGCTTACCGCTTTGGTATTGGAGCCACTTATTTAGTGGATAAGTATCATGTTACTCAAGACGATGATAACTATGAATTAACGGGAAAAGTAGAAAAAACCAATTTCTCGTTCTCTTTCGGATATGAATTTCAAAAACAACTCAATAAAGCTATTTTCTATTATGGAGCTGATATTGGATCATATTTCAGCGTTACCGATGATATGGACTACCCTAAAACTGATGATTATTTTAAATTGTATTTTATCCCTTTTGCAGGGGTAAAAATATTGCTAACAAATAATCTATCGTTAGCTTTTGAAACAGGTATTGAAAACAAATTCGAATATTGGAAAACGGAAGGAACAAATGTCGCTCCAGATAATAGAGTTAAACACACCAATTATCTTTCCCGAATTGAATTACCTTATAGTTTAACCTTTAACTTTAGTTTCTAATGAATCCTCGGAATCGTATCAAGTATACGATAATGTTCAAAGCCTGAAACTGATAAAACAAAAACTAAAAGGCAGCAGTACAGGAATAAACACCCAAAGCTGGAAAGAAGGTGTTTATATGGTGCGTGTAAAATACAAGGATGAAATACTTACCGGTAAGCTGATAGTTAAAAAGTAATTTACCTTTTGACATTGTGTGAAGTACTAATTTAATCATTTATTTCGCATGTAGAGTTGCAATCACAATTCGCAGTTTTTAGCCCTTCACGGTTTGTAGAAACATGATGGGCTTTTGATTTTCCAGTGACCACTTAATCTGTTACTAAACATAAGCCCAAATTATTGCTTTTGACGCAACCCTCTTTTATCTTTAAACATCTTAATTCCATAAACATAAAAATACAACCAACCATGAATACCTCGTAAAACTCAGAAAAAACAAAACAAACCGTTTGTAAAGTTAGCCACCCACATTGCCGCAAACCCTGCGTTGCCAAAGCAACAGAAACCGACCTTTTTTAATGCGCTCTTTTTTCAGTTCTTAATCTTACAAGAACCTGTTTTTTAAAGTACTCTGTACTAAATACTCACAATCTAAAAATCTTTTAAAATATGAAATCAAAAAAAATAAAACTATTAACAATTCTCCTGTTCCTTTTGCCGCTTTGTGTGGTGTTGCTTGGGGCAGGGTGTAATGATGATGGATTAGACACCAGTATTTCTGACGATATAGGTGATTTAGTACGTGTCTTTGAACTCAAATATGGCGATTCAATGGAGGTTGCTTACAAAGGAGAAAAAGTAGAACTATCGATTACAGATGTTGACGATAGTGTTAATGTAGATTGTTCTTTAACTGATTTTAGTAATAACGTAGATGGATCTTTGGCCGTAAGAGTTTATTCCTATTTGCAAATAAATAATCAGGACAAAATAGTGAAAATAGCATCCAAACCTTGTGGAGCCTTATTTTACGAAAATGATGGACATGATATCCAGGATGTAAATGATTTGATTGACGATTTAGAATCTGCTCCGGCAAATTTAAATGATAGTTCCTACTTCGTTGATGCGTTCACTAATCTATTTGGTGAAGGCTCGTTAATTCAAGATACACCATTCCGAATTTTTATGGCAAAAGCATCGCCAACAAATTATAACCAACCCGATGCAACTATTGATGATTATCAATTTGTCTTCATTGTAACCGCTAAAAACTAAATTTTATGAAAAAAATTATTATTTTCTTTTTATTGATTTTAAATGTATTAATAGTAAATGCTCAAGAACAATGCTTAACCACGTCACCTGAGCCTCCCCAATGGATTTATAATAAATCAGCAAGATCCTTATTGACTATTCGATCATACTCATTGAATATTTTGTCCATATTGTGAGGAGTAGTAGTGGTCAAGGTTTTGATACAGGAATTTTATCAACAATTGTAAACTCATTAAATAGTAATTATTCGGATGCTGATATCCAGTTTTCGTTGTTAGGATCAGAATTTATTGATAATGACTATTATTATGTGAATTTTAGTGGAAAAGAAAATCAGCTTTTCGGTGTTAATTCACATTGCGAAGCCATTGATATCTATGTTCTTGGCGAGTCAACAAATTGGATAGCGGCAGGAATGGCAGATGACATCCCTTCAACTGCATTAATTATCCATGGCGATTATTATGATACATCAAGTTTGCCTCATGAAATGGGCATTGTTTAGGCCTTTATCATACTCATCACGGGACTATGAATGAGGGAGGTGGTGATCTTGATCAATGTGCCGAATTAGTTAATGGTGATAATTCCTTGACATGCGGTGATTATATTGAAGATACCGCTGCTGATCCCAACGTATGGTCAAGTAGCAGTTGTACTTATACAGGAACTGGTACGGATGCAAATGGTGATGAATATTCACCTGATGCCTCTAATCTTATGTCATATGCATATAAACCTTGCCGGAGTTTATTCTCTGAATTGCAAATAGAACGAATGAAAGATTTTATAGATAATACAACAATTCTTCAAAATGTATTTCATTCGACTATCTCTGGCCCCTCCCTAGTCTGCTCTTCTGGCACATTTACCGTCAACAATCCACCTGACGGCACCACCGTTACCTGGAATGAATCAAGAAACCTCACTGAAGACCCGCTGAACCCTGGAACTTTTACCGCTATTGGTTCAGGAGCAGGATGGGTTGAGGCAATCCTAACCACTACTGGTTGTGGGGAAATAACTTTGCCACGGAAAAATATTTGGGTAGGCACGGAGGAGGCCACGGTGTTCAGCCCTTTCGATTTAAACCAAAATGCCTATAACTGGTATTTAACAACAGGAACTCCGTTTGAATTTAGAGCCAGTTTACCACACCCTTCGGATGATGCTGCAGATTATATTTGGACTGTTTGGGATCAGCAACAGCAAATAATGACTTTGTGTCCTTCGGGTACAGGTGGCTATTTTGTTGCCAGTCATGAAGGATATTACACTGTGAATCTTAAGTTCAATAATGGATGTGGATGGGGAGATATTAAATCTCAGGATTTTTATTTTATCCAAAGTGGTAGTTTAATGCTTCAAATGAGTCCCAATCCAACCAGTGGCGAGACTATTGTAAGTATTGAGCCTGAAGTTAGCGAAGACGAAACTCTAAAATCAGCCTCAAGCGAAACAATTTTCGATGAGAATGCCGAGTGGGCTCTTGAAGTATATGATAATGTTCAGAGTCTGAAGCTTAAAAAACAAAAACTAAAAGGTAAAAGCACAACCATTAGTACCCAAGGCTGGAAAGAGGGCGTTTATATGGTGCGTGTAAAATACAAGGATGATATACTTACCGGTAAGCTGGTGGTGAAGAAATAGGATTCAGTTTACAGTCTCAGTAGTTAGTAGTTTTTTAGACCTTCAAGGTTTTTAAAACCTTGAAGGTCTTTTTTTTGGAACTAATCGTAAGATGCTGAAATATAGGCTCGCGCAAATCTGCGGCTAGTAACTTTTTCCGTAGGATTGCCAGCTGTAAATCAGCGGGAGCTTACCCGAGGCGTAGGTTTTACCCCTGCAACTCAGCGAGAGCCAACTTTTTTCGTCAGAAATGCTCTTGCAAATCAGCGAGAGAGGAATTTTTACAAAAGATTGACTCCTGCAGTTGTGCGACTGCTAACTTTCTATGCCGGGTAGGCTCCTGCAACTTTGCAACGGGCAACTTTTGCACAAAAAAATAGCGGCGCAATTTTGCGGGAAGTTGTTCTCTGCTGTAACAGATTCTTCGCTGCGCTCAGAATGACATTGTCGAATATCCAATAACCAATGATCAATAATCAATAACCAACGATTCAGCATCCATTATCCAGCATCAAAACATCGGACTTATAATATGTGCGAGCGATTCGCGTACTTTGAAAAACAGCGAGCGTTTACGCCATTCCCTGTATTTTATTTCACGGCAATTCTTCATGTCCGACAGGAAGTGCTCTTCCAACTCATCCGCGAATTCTTTCTGGTAAATAAAAGCGTTGGCCTCAAAATTGGTTTCAAAACTTCGGAAGTCGAAATTGCTTGTTCCAACACTTGAAATATGATCATCGACCAAAAGGTATTTACTATGGATAAAGCCATTTTGATAGAAAAAGATACGAACGCCGGCCTCCAATAATTCCTCGACATAAGAGAAAGAACACCATTTTGAAATGGTGGCATCCGATTTTTCGGGAATGATAATTCGAACATCAACCTGGCTGAGAGCAGCGGTTTTTAGGGCGGTAATTAAATCCTGCGGAGGCATCAGGTAAGGCGTAACCAGGTATACTTTTTTATGTGCCCCGGCAATGGCAGCAAAAAAACCTTGTTCGATACTTTTCCAGCTGTAATCGGGGCCGCTGGCCGAAACCTGAACCGGAACTCCCGGCGCATCAGAAAGCGGAGGGAAATACCGGTAACCGTAAAGGTTTTGTTTGGTTATAAAATACCAGTCGGCAGCAAAAATAACCTGCAGGGTTGTTGCAGCATCGCCATTTATTTGCAGGTGAGTGTCGCGCCAGGCCCCTATACCATTAAGTCCTTCAAGGTAGCGGTCGGCAATATTTACCCCGCCAATAAAGCCCGTTTTTCCATCAATAACAATAATTTTACGGTGGTTGCGGTAGTTTACCCGCGATGTAAAACGTGGAAACCGAACCTCCATAAATGGGTGAATTTCGATGTTGTTTGCCTGAAAAGTTTTGAAAAAGCGCCTGGATAGCCCCCAGCTGCCAACATCGTCAATTATAATGCGTACTTCAACACCTTCGTTGCGTTTTTTTATCAGTAAATTTTTTAGGCGGTTGCCAATTTTGTCATCCTCAAAAATGTAATATTCAAGGTGAATATGGTGACGGGCCTGCTCAATGGCATAAAATATATTTTCGAATGTTTCTTCTCCGTCTTTTAACAGTTTAAGGGTGTTGCCCGTGGTTAGCAACGAGTCGGAATTGTTTAACAGTAACCGAATAAGTTGCGCCTGATTGTTAAGGCCTGCTTTTGAAATGAGTTGTTTCTGTTCGATATTTTTAAGTTGTTCTGTACTCAACCGGCGCAGCTCTTTGAGGCTTTTAATGCCCCGCCGCGAAAACATTTTGCGCTTCCGGTATTCCTGCCCGAAAACCAGGTAAAAAACCACACCAAAAATGGGGAGCAGAATAAGTACCAGAATCCAGGCTGCAGTTTTAAAAGGCGAGCGTTTTTCCAGAATAATCATGAGCGCAACAGGAATAGCTGTGAGCAGAAAAATAAAATAAAACCAGTTCCAGAATTGACTCCAATCAAACATATTTTGTAATTTGTTAGGGTAAATTTCCAAATTTATTTGAGTAAAAACAATATTTGCATAATTTTCGTAGTTACAGGTAGAGATGAAAAAATTAACAAACATATTTCTTTGGGCTATTACTGGTAGTTTCTTGCTTATTTACGCATGTTCAGGTACAAAAAATAGTGCCAAATCAGAAAAATCGAGCATTGAGGTAAGTGCTGAGGATAGTGTTGAGTACGACGTTGAAACGTTTAATGCAAAATTTGATATGTGGTACGAACGGCAAAACACTTCGGCCGCATACCGCACGCAAACCTACTACGAAAACTGGAACAGGCAATATGTTTCTGCCTGGAATGCAAAATGCGCAACGGCATCGTCAAGCTGGACCTTTGAACCCGTGGTAGGTTACAATCCAACAGAAGATTACGGCTTTGAAATGAACCATAAGCTGTTTTACTATTTTATGTACGTTGAGAATGTGCTAAAAGTAAAAATTATCCCGGGTGGGCCTAAGCTCACTTTTTATTAGTGGCATTGCTTACAAGCAAAAGTGTGTCGTTGCCCAATTGTGAGCGTACGCCTTGTAAATGATTTATCTCCGGTGCTTTTATGCCTCTGCCAAATGTTTTATTGCCGGTATAAATGTGGGCTTCATCCCATAAATCTTCAGTTATAAAACTGTTTAATAGCTGCCTTCCTCCCTCAACAATTAGCGATAATACGTTTTTCTGGTGCAACACATTCATTAGTTGTGGCAGAATATTTTCCGAAAAATCAATTTTAACATAGCTTGTTTTTTCTTCAACCCGGTTTTTAATTCCGTTAATAATAAGCGTATCGCTTGCGTTATCAAACAGGTGCAGTGTTTTTTCCAGTCGTAAATTACGATCAATAACTATACGCAGCGGATTTTTTCCACTGCAATGCCGCACCGTTAGCGAGGGGTTGTCTTTTTCGGCCGTGTTGGTACCAACCAGAATGGCATCTTCGGCAGCCCTCATTTTATGCACGCTAAGCAAGGCTTCAGAACCGGTTATCCAGGTAGGTTCTCCGTAAGTTTCCTCCTTGCGGTCGATATCAATAAAGCCATCGGTAGTTTGTGCCCACTTAAGTAAAATATACGGGCGCTTCTTCCGGTGAAAAGTAAAAAAACGTCGGTTTAGCTCGTCGCATTCTTTTTTTAATACTCCTGTTTTCACCTCAAGGCCGGCTTTGCGAAGTTTTTCAATCCCCTTACCGGCCACCTCGGCAAACGGATCGATACTGCCAATTACAACCTTTGGTATTTGTTTTCTGATAATCAGGTCGGAGCAGGGAGGGGTTAACCCAAAATGGGCACAGGGTTCTAACGAAACATAAATGGTACTTGATTTTAGTTGTTCCGGGTTGTCAACCGCATTTATGGCATTCACTTCTGCATGCGCCTGGCCATATTTTTGATGATATCCTTCGCCAATAACTTGCCCCTGGTAAACAATAACGCAGCCAACCATTGGATTTGGCGAAACAGCACCTGACCCTTTTTTAGCCAGTTGGATGCAACGGGCCATGTATTTTTCGTCGGTTGTCATTTTCAAGGAAAAACTAAATTTGCAGCAACAAAAGTAAACAATGCAACAAACTATTCAATATATCCGAACAGAATTGGAAGGGATTTACCCCGAAAGCGAGATTCTGGGGTTTACAAAGCTACTATTCGACCAGGTGCTTGGATTTTCTTACACACAAATGATTTTGGCTAAAACACGTATGTTGGAGCAAGAGGATGTCAAAAAAATTAAAACCATTGTTAGCCGACTGAAAAACCACGAACCTATTCAATATATTTTAGGTGCAACAGAATTTTACGGATTACAACTGGAGCTTGAACCCGGAGTTTTAATTCCACGGCCCGAAACGGAAGAGCTGGTGCAGTGGGTGTGCCAAACCCAATTGCCAAAACAGGCACGTGTACTCGATATTGGAACCGGTAGCGGGTGTATTGCCCTGGCTATAAAAAACGAAATACCCGATGCCGAAGTTTGGGCGGTTGACAAGTCGGAAAAAGCTATGGAGCTTGCCGCAAAAAATGCGAAAACAAATAATCTGCAGCTACATTTTAAACAGACAGATATATTAAACTGGCAGGAAGAGCATTGGCCACAGTTTGATGTTGTGCTGAGCAATCCTCCGTATGTTCGCGAAAGCGAGAAAGCACAAATGCAGGCCAATGTGCTGGAGCACGAACCCGAGTTGGCCTTGTTTGTGAGCGATAACGATCCGTTGTTGTTTTATCGCACCATTGCGCAGTTTGCTAAAGACCACTTAAAAAACGGTGGCTTACTGTTTTTCGAAATTAACGAGAGTTTTGGCGAAGAAATGGTGAACCTGGTTAAGTCGTTGGGATTTAGTTCGGTAGAATTAAGACGGGATTTGGAAAATAAAAATCGGATGTTGCGGTGCAGAAAATAATACCGGACAGTATCAGTAAAAGCATTTTTTATCGTTTATTAATTCGAACGATTTTTTATCTTGTATTCGTGTAAACAAAAGCTGTGAAAAAAGTTATCCTTAAAATACTGCTACTTTTTAATTTTTTAGCATGTAGTGCATTGGTTGTATCCTACCTGTCGGTACATATTCCACCGGATGTTTTCTGGATTCCATCTCTATTTGGTTTGGCTTATCCGTTTCTTTTGGGGGCTAACCTCGCGTTCGTACTGTTTTGGTTGCTGTTTAAACCCCGCTATGCGCTTTTGTCGTTAATTGTTGTAGCTGTTGGCTGGGGGTTTGTTACCCGCTTTTACCAGGTAAAAGGCAAAAGTAGTACCGAGGCAGCTATTAAAGTAGTTTCGTATAACGTAAAACATTTTGTGGCTGATGGCACGGGCAATCAGAAAGAAAATGCGAAAGAGATTATTACATTTTTAGCCGGGCAGGATGCCGATATTATTTGTTTGCAGGAAGCACGTTTGCGCCGAAACAATATTTTTAACCTGGCACAAACCGTTAAAGACCTCGAATCGATTAAACACTACCAGTTTGCGCGTTCCAGCACAAGTTACGGCTCGGTAACAATGACCCGCTATCCTATTGTAAATATGGGCGAAATTAGGTTTGAAGACTCCCGGAACATTACCATTTATACCGATGTGTTGATTGATTTTGATACCGTTCGCATTTTTAATATCCATCTGCAATCGTACCTGATTGATCCTGATAAGTATTCAATAATTGAGTCGCCGGGCTTAAACGAAGAGAAAGACCTGGATGAGGTGAGAGAGATGGGAGCCAAATTTAAGGATGCGTTTCAGCTGCGGGCAAGGCAGGTGCGCGAAATCAGAAAATACATTGACGAATCGCCCCATAATGTCATCCTTTGTGGCGATTTTAATGATACACCCGCTTCGTTTTCGTACCGCAATTTAAGCAATGGATTAAGCGATGCTTTTGTTCAATCGGGGCAGGGAATTGGGCGTACCTACATTGGCAAATTGCCATCGTTTCGTATTGATTATATTATGCACGGTGATGCTTTTGAATCGTTTGATTTTGAAACGTTGGATTACCGGAAATCAGACCATTTGCCCGTTAGCTGCAAGCTGAGAAAAATCAATTAAAGCGATAGCAGCAGTTCTTGCGCCACTTCCTTATCTGTTTTTAGTTGTTCAACCAAGGCATCAACTCCCGCAAACTTTTTCTCTTCACGTATTTTGTCAATAAAAACAAGTGTGATGCTTTTGCCGTAAATGTTTTCAGCAAAATCAAAAATATTTACTTCAATGCTGCGGTTGTCGGCGTTGTTATTAAAAGTGGGGCGGGTTCCAATGTTTAACATTCCCTTGTACTGTTTGTCGTCAATTTCAATTAAAACTGCATAAACACCGTATCCGGGAATAATTTTGTATTTGTCTGAGGCTTCAATATTTGCAGTGGGGAATCCTAATTTTCGACCCAGCTGTTTGCCGTTAACCACCGTGCCGTGCAAGGTAAAGCGGTAGCCCAAATATTGATTGGCTTTTGCAATAGCACCGGTTTCAAGCGCTGCCCGTATTTTTGTTGAGCTTACTTTGTCGGTTTCTACTGATAAGGCTTCAGTTCGGTGTACTTTAAAACCGTATTTCTCAGCACATTTTTGGAGGTATTCGTATCCGCCTTCGCGGTTTTTCCCAAACCGATGATCGTAGCCCACAACCAAACAATAGGTGTGTATTTTTTCCACCAAAATGGTTTTTACAAAATCGGTATAGCTTAGGGCTGCAAACGCTTCGTTAAAAGGATAAATAATCAGGTGATCGACACCAAATTGCTCAAACAGTTTAATTTTTTCGTTTTTTGTTGTAAGCAAACGCAGGCTTGTTTCGTTGGGTGCGGTAACAATGCGCGGATGAGGGTAAAAGGTAAAGATTACCGTTTCGCCGTTTTCGTTGCTGGCTAATTCTTTTAACTGGTTAATAACCAGTTGGTGCCCTTTGTGCAAACCATCGAAAGTACCAATGGTTACCACAGGGTTTCGGGCCTTAAAATCATCAAGCGAAAAATGTATCTTCACAATAGTAATGGTAAAAAATGTTTTGCGTTACAAACCTATTGAAAATTTTAAATCTATTAAAGGCGGTAGCTCTAATCCGATTAAAATAATGAAAAGTATAATGCAATTTCTGAGTTATAGGCAAAAAATAAAGCAAGTCAGAGGCTGATGAGTTAAATGCGCTTAAACCGTTTCAATGCATCAGAAAGCATAAAAATTGTTATTTTCTTAAAATGCTATTTTCGATGTATTCAAAATTGTTAATTTTACGGCCTTTATATGAAATGGGTGCACTGTTTACATATAGTGCAATTAAAACTGAAAACTCATTTTTTCTGTAGATAAACCGGTTTATGATACCATTTGGTAATCAATTGAAATGATATGAACAAGATGACCTATAGAGTTTTATTTTTTTTGGTAGCAGCGATGCTATTGTTAGCAGGGTGTAAAAAAGAAAAAGGATTTACTATTCGGGGTAAAATTACACACGCCGAAGGGAAAGAAATTGTTTTAGAAGAACTGCATACCTCGTCGTTGAAAAAAATTGCAGAGGCTACAATTAATAAAAAGGGAGAGTTTGAAATTAAAGGCGTAACCGGGATACCTACTTTTTACCTGCTAAAACTCACCGACCAAAACTTTATTACTTTATTGGTTGACTCGGCAGAAACAATTACTGTTGAAGCGGATGCTGCAAATTTCCACCGTGAATACAGTGTAACAGGGTCAGCAGGGTCGGAGCAGGTGAAACTGCTGGATTCAAAACTGAAAGAAACCCGAAACAAACTCGACTCGCTGCGCTCGTTAGATAACTTGTATACCGGGAACCCGGAATACGATGATGTACGTCCGCGGTGGGCCGAAGAATACGATGAAATTGTGGAAGAACAGATTGAATTCTCTACCGATTTTGTTCGCGAAAATCCGTTTGCAATGGCCAGTGTTTTGGCGCTTTATCAGAAATTTAATAACAACGATCAGTTTTATATTGTACGCGATTTGCAGGTGATGAAAACTGCTGCTTCGGCACTACATTCAATTTACCCGAATTCCGAGCAGGTGCAGGCACTTTACAACAATACACTGCAGTTTGTTCGTCAGCAACAAGCCGAAAAAATGCAACAGTTTATTCAGGAACAAGGCGAAAACAGCCCGGACATTGTTCTTCCGGATGCCGATGGTAAAGAAATAGCACTGTCGTCGTTAAAAGGAAAAATTGTACTCTTGCAGTTTTGGGCAGCTGTTGACCGCGGGTCACGCATTCAGAACCCGGTTTTGGTTGAAGCCTATAAAAAATACAAACGGAAAGGTTTTGAGATTTACCAGGTTAGTGTAGATCAAAATCGTGCCGAATGGGTTGATGCCATTGATAAAGATGGTTTGTCGTGGATTAATGTTGGCGATATGGAAGGAAGTAGAAACGCCGCCGCAGTATACAACATTCAGTCTATTCCTTTTAATTATCTGCTTGATAAAGAAGGTGCTATTGTGGCGAAAAATCTCCAGGGACCTGCGCTCAATAAGGCACTGGCTCAGCTTTTAGATTAGCATAAACTCCAAAAATTGGCTGAAAAACAAAAAATATATTTTATTTCGGATATACACCTTGGTGCTCCTGCGTTAAATAATAACCGGGAACGCGAATTGCTGTTCGCCTCCTGGCTCGATGAAATTGAGACTGATGTGAGCGAACTTTTTCTAATGGGAGACATCTTCGATTTTTGGTACGAGTACAAAAAGGTGGTTCCTCGTGGGTTTACCCGAATTTTAGGCCGTCTGGCCAATTTAACCGACAGGGGAATACCGGTGCATTTCTTTACCGGAAATCACGATATGTGGGTGTATGATTATCTGGCCGAAGAAACCGGAATTCAAGTTCATCACAACTACATGGTACACGATATTTGCGGAAAGAAATTCTTTCTGGCCCATGGCGATGGCCTTGATGCATCCGATAAAGGTTATATTTTTTTGAAAAAAATATTTACGAATAACAGTATGCGCTGGCTCTTTTCCAGGCTACATCCCAATTTTGCATTTTATATTGCGCACAAATGGTCGGCATCAAGTAGGTTATCAAAATCGGATTATGAGCAGGAATATGTGGCAGATAAAGATGGAATGTATAAATTTGCCGCGGAATTTATAAAAACAAATCCGGTTGATTATTTTGTAATGGGCCATCGGCATCAACTGGTAAACAAAAAGATGAACGAAAAAACAAGTTTTGTTTTATTGGGCGATTGGATTAAGATGTTCTCTTATGGCGTTTTTGATGGCAATAATTTTGAATTAAAGACATATAAGGATAAAGCGAAAGCTTAGAAGAAGGATTATGGCAAAGCAAACTTACACAAGAATTATTGGTACCGGAAGTTACCTTCCAACCCAAATAATTAAAAATACACACTTCCTGAATAACGAGTTTTTTACTCCATCGAAGAAAAAGATTGACGATAAAAGCAACGAAGAAATTATTCAGAAGTTTAGGGAGATTACGAATATTGAAGAGCGAAGGTACATTGAGGACGAATTGGTAACATCAGATATTGCCGCTTTTGCAGTTGAAGACGCTTGTAAATCAGCCGGCATTTCAAAAGATAGTCTCGATTTTATTATTGTTGGTCATAATTTTGGCGACATCGTGCAAGGCAATGTGCGTACTGATGTTTTACCAAGTTTAGCCAATAAGGTAAAAATGAAATTAAACATCAAAAATCCACAATGTATTTGCCACGATGTAGTTTCCGGTTGTCCGGGGTGGACACAGGGAATGATTACCGCCGATGCATATATTAAAGCCGGCTTTTCAAAACGTGGAGTTGTGGTAGGTGCCGATGTGCTTTCACGTATTTCCGATCCGCATGATCGCGATTCGATGATTTATGCCGATGGTGCCGGAGCAACTGTTGTTGAAGCTGTTGAAAGCGAAGAACCCCTTGGTATTTTGTCGCATTCCAGTCGTTCTGATTCTGTTAAATTTGCCAACCTGCTTACCTTGGGCGAATCAAGCAATGCCGATTTTGAAAGCGACGAACTGTTCATAAAAATGACTGGTCATAAATTATATGTTTATGCCATAACTACAGTTCCGGGTGTGGTAAAGGAAAGTATTGAAAAAGCTGGGCTGGAGCTAAGCGACATTAAGAAAATTTTTATCCACCAGGCCAATGAAAAAATGGATGAGGCTATTTTGGCAGGTGTGTTAAAATTATACGGTCAGAAAGAGGTCCCCGAAGGAATAATGCCTATGAGTATTCGAAAACTCGGAAACTCATCAACAGCTACTGTTCCAACCCTTGTCGACCTTGTTGTAAAAGGAAAAATGGAAGGGCACGAAGTTAACGAAGGTGATTATACAATTCTTTGTTCGGTAGGTGCCGGAATGAATATCAATTCCATCGTTTATAAATGGTAAACTATTGACATTACAATAACGAAAGCCGGTCCGTCGTTTAACGGATCGGCTTTTTTTTATTCGTTTTACCAGTTTATTGGTTCCATTCCTTTTGAAACAAGAAATTCGTTGGTACGGCTAAAATGCTTGTTGCCAAAAAAACCACGGCTTGCCGAAAGTGGCGATGGGTGCACTGAAGTTAAAACCAAATGTTTTTGCTGATCGATAAATTTACTCTTGCTAATGGCATAGTTTCCCCACAACAAAAAAACTACATTTTCTTTTTCCTTACTTATTTTCTCAATGGTAGCATCGGTAAATTGTTCCCACCCTTTTTTTTGATGCGAACCGGCCTGGTGGGCACGAACCGTTAAGGTGGCATTTAGCAGTAAAACTCCCTGCTGAGCCCACGCGCTAAGGTTGCCACTTTCCGGAATAGGCTTGCCTATATCGCTGTTCAGTTCTTTAAAAATATTACGTAAACTGGGCGGGAACTTCACCCCATCGTTTACCGAAAAGCACAGGCCATGCGCTTGCCCGGGGCCATGGTAGGGGTCTTGTCCTAAAATTACAACCTTAACCTGGGTAAAAGGACAAAGATCAAAAGCATTAAAAATAAGTTTGCCCGGCGGATAAATTCGTTGGGTGTTGTATTCGTTGCGTACAAAATCACTTAACTGCTTAAAATAATCTTTTTCAAACTCATCGTGCAGCTGTGTTTTCCAGCCGGCTTCAATTTTAACCTCCATGCAATAAAACGTTATTTTCCTTTAAAAATAGAAAAATTAGCGGCGGCAGAAATCAAATCACTATTTTTTCTTTTTCGCGATTGAGCTTACCTGCATTTTTGTATTTTTAAGCTTCAAATAAAATCAAAAATGGAAATAATTTATCTGCTTGCAGGAATGGTATTTGGTACCGTTGCTGCTTTTCTATATTTAAAATTGAAAGCACAAAAGGGACAGTCGGAGGCTGAAAAAATACTTTTTGAAAAAGAAAATGCATACCTGGAACAAAAGGCTGAAATTGAAAAACAAACCCTGGTTTGGCAAGAGCGCTACAATGCATTAAAAACCGAAGCCGATGAGTGGAAAGCTGATCTGGGCATCTACCGGGAAGAAAATAAAGCGCTGAATGTGCGACTTGAAAATGCCAAGGTACAGTTTGTAAATCAGGAGGAAAAGTTAAACGAGCAGAAGAAGGAACTGGAAGAGATGCAAAAAAGGCTGACTGCCGAATTTGAAAACCTGGCCAATAAAATTCTGGAAAAGAACAGCGAAAAATTTGCAGCTGCCAATCAAAAAAATATTGGCGATGTTTTAAATCCATTGAAGGAGAAAATACAGCTATTCGAGAAAAAAGTAGATGACACTTATAAGCAAGGATTAAAAGACCAGACCGACCTGAAAGCTGAACTAAAGAAATTATACGATCTGAATAACAAAATTAGCGAAGAAGCTAATAACCTTACCAAGGCACTGAAGGGTGATGTAAAAAAACAAGGAAACTGGGGAGAAGTGGTGTTGGAACGCATTTTAGAACGCTCGGGATTAAACGAAGGAGAACAGGGCTATGAAAAACAGTTTAGCGATACCACAGAAGACGGCAAAAGAATTCAGCCCGACATCGTGATTAACTTGCCTGACAATAAGCATATTATTGTGGATTCAAAAGTGTCGATGGTTGCCTACGAAAGAGCAGTAAATGCTGATGACGACGCAGAAAGAACAAAGTTTGTAAAAGAGCATTTATTAAGTATTAGAACCCACATAAAAGGCTTGAGCGAAAAACATTACCAAACAGCCAGTAAGCTAAATTCGCCTGATTTTGTTTTGTTATTTATTCCAATAGAGGCTTCGTTTAGTGTGGCCATTCAGGAAGATCAGGAGTTGTTTTCGTATGCCTGGGATCAGAAGGTGGTAATGGTTAGTCCTTCAACCTTGTTAGCTACTTTACGCACCATATCGTCTATTTGGCAGCAGGAAAACCAAACCCGAAATGCCATAGAAATTGCCAAGCAGGGAGGAGCGCTTTACGACAAGTTTGTTGGATTTATCAGTGATATGGAAAACATTGGTAAAAATCTTGAAACGACAAGGAAAACATACGATGCAGCGCTGAACAAACTTCATACCGGTGCCGGTAACCTGGTTCGCCGGGTGGAAAACATTAAAAAACTGGGGGCTAAAGCTACAAAAGAATTGCCTCAGAAAATGTTGGACGAGTAAGAAAAAAAGTACACAATAAGCAAGCTTGTGGTAGTGAGTTAAAGAAATAAGGTGATTTCTAACAAAAGAAACCACCTTATGAATGTGTACTTATTTAACGAATAAGTTCTATTGTCATTAACGAATAAAGTGAGTTTTGGTTTTTAGCTGGGGAAATTTTTCCTGTTTTGTAGGTTTAAGGATTAAAGGTTACCGCCTGTCCTTTGTTGGAATGAAGGATTTTACCCTCGTTGAAAACCCGTGATCCATTTACAAAAGTAGTTACAACCTGGTTCGAAAACTCAGTGCGCTCAAATGGTGCCCAACCACATTTGTATAAAATATTTTCTGGTGCAACAATCCAGTTTTTGTTTGGATCAACCAAAACCAGGTCGGCAAAATAACCTTCACGAATGTACCCCCGCTTGTTCACACGGAAAAGGTCAGCAGGAGCATGGCACATCTTTTCAATCACTTTCTCGGTTGTAATAAAACCTTTCTTACTTAATTCGAGCATGGCTACCAGCGAGTGTTGTACCAATGGCCCTCCTGATGGAGCTTTAAAGTAGGTGTTTGTTTTTTCCTCCAAAGTATGCGGGGCATGGTCGGTGGCAATCACATCAATTTTATCTGATAGCAACGCCTCCCACAAAGCTTCTTTGTCTTTTATGCATTTAACCGACGGATTCCATTTTATGCGGGTGCCGTAATCAATATAATCTCGCTCGTCGAACCACAGGTGATGCACACAAACCTCGGCTGTAATTTTTTTGTCGGCCACTTTGCCGGGCGCAAAAAGGCTCATTTCTTTTGCCGACGAGAGGTGCAAGATGTGTAAGCGGGTATCGAATTTTGAGGCCAGCTCAACCGCTTTCGATGATGATTTGTAACAAGCCTCATCATTGCGGATATGGCAGTGCCGCGAAATAGGAACATTCTCACCATAACGCTGGCGGGCAATTTCAGTGTTGGCTTTTATTGTTGCTTCGTCTTCGCAGTGTGTGGCAACCAGAGTTGGGGCATTTTTAAATATTTCAGACAGCGTTTTGTCATCGTCAACCAACATATTTCCGGTTGAAGAGCCCATAAAAACTTTAATCCCACACACTTTTGTAGGATCGGTTTTTAGTACTTCCTGCAAATTGTTGTTGGTAGCACCCATGTAAAACGAGTAATTCACTGCTGAAACTTCAGTAGCTCTATCGAATTTTTTTTGTAATTCTTCCTGTGTAACAGTTTGCGGATTGGTGTTGGGCATTTCCATATAAGTGGTAACACCACCGGCTGCTGCTGCTTTACTTTCAGTTGCAATTTCGCCTTTGTGGGTTAAACCCGGTTCACGAAAATGTACCTGGTCGTCAATTACACCGGGTATTAAAAGCAAGCCAGTGGCATCAATAACTTCGGTTAGATTATTAACTACATCTGCCGGAACAACGTGGGGAAAAATCTTTTCTATTATTTCGCCATCAATTAAAACACTTCCTTTAAATTTTAATCCCTCGTTTACTATTGTTGCGTCTTTTATTAGTGTTTTCATCTCCCCAGTTTTTGATTTAAAACAAAGTTACTAAAATACGTTGATACCCTTTAGTCAGCCGACGATGAAATTGTGTAATCCTTTGTCGAACGTCGAGTCTGGTTTATTGTTCAAATTCGAGGAGTATTGCTTCAATTTTATTCAGTACAGGTTTTTTCTTATTTGTCCATGCTTTTTTCCCCATGTAAAATCCAAAACCCAGCAGGCACCAAAACGCTAACTGGAACAAAAGTACCCCGGTTGTTATATTAAGGTCCCCAAAATGATTCGAAACCGAAAATGTTGCTCCTGCATTTATAAACAACAAAACCGGTATCAGCCATAATTGCTGCTTGTTCCAAAACAAATAACTCTTTCTGGCGTTTTTTAGAAATTGTTTTTGCGAATCTAGGAAACTGCTACGTTTTATCTCGCTGAAACGTTTGCGCGAAAGCACGGCTAGAATCGCGAAAGCTACCACAAAACAAGTGCCTGCAATGCGGTTTCTGAGCGTCAGATCCGGATCAGCGTTTAAAATGAATATGCTAAAATATGCAACAGCCCCAACGGCATATAAAATATACCTTCGGAAGTATTTTCTTCTGGTTTCTGCTTCCTCAATTCGCAGGGTGTTCAGGAAGGAAGATTCTTCGGTATTCTTACCCAAAATTCCAGTTGTTATTTCTTCTGGTGATTTTAGCTCTTTGTATTTTTCTGATAACAATTCAAAGTTCATTTTTCTGTTCCTCCATCATTTGTTTCAATTTCTTTTTAATCCGGTGAAATTTTACCCTTACATTTCCTTCTGATATTCCAACAATTTCTGCAATTCGGGCGTGGTCGAGTCCTTCTAAAACTAAACTGATAATCGATTTTTCAGTAACAGGAAGCTGGTTAATTGCAACGAACATTGTTTTTAGTTCATTCTCAAGAATCGTTTTTCGGGCCAGGTTAACATCGTCTTCCGAAAGAATATCCTGTTTTATTTCCTGGCAGCGCTTGTCGTTGTTGTTCTGAAGCCGGCAATAATTAATTGCTGTATTTATCGATATTCTGTATATCCATGTATTTACATGACTTTCGTTTCGAAACGATGCGAGGTTTTTCCAGATGTTGGTAAAAATCTCCTGAAACAGATCGTCGCGGTTGTGGCTGCTTCGTACATAAGAACAACAGATTCGGAAAACACGGTCTTTGTTCTCCTCAAAAAGATGTTTAAACTGAATTTCTTTGGTACTCATTTTTTGTTTTTCTAATTGCTTAGACAAAGCTCCCTGAATTTGTTACACCTGGTTACGAAATTAAGGTATAAAAAAAGGCTGCACCGGGCAGCCTCTATATTATGATGAATTGTTTTTTCTTAATTGTTTCGTTCGTATTTACGGGTGAAGCTTCGCAATTTCATCTTTAAAACACCCCAAAGTGCTTCGTTAAAAATACCTCCACTCATTTTCGATGTTCCTTCCTGCCGGTCGGTAAATACAATCGAAATCTCTTTGATGTTAAATCCAAATTTATGGGCAGTAAATTTCATTTCAATCTGAAAACCATAGCCAATCAGTTTTATATTATCAAGATCAATAGTTTCCAGCACTTCTCGCTTCCAGCATACAAAGCCGGCAGTGGTATCACGAACATCCATTCCGGTAACAATACGCACATACATTGATGCAAAATACGACATCAACACTCGTCCAAGTGGCCAGTTTACCACATTAATTCCGGTAATATACCTCGACCCGATAGCAACGTCAGCACCTTCATCAATGGCGCCAAACAGTTTTAGTAAATCATCAGGATTATGCGAAAAATCGCAATCCATTTCGCAAACCGCTTCGTAATCTCTTTCAAGGGCCCATTTAAATCCTGCAATATAAGCAGTGCCTAATCCAAGCTTTCCTTTTCTTTCCAATATATGTAGCTTTCCCGGAAACTCTTTTATCAGGCGTTTTACAATTTCAGCCGTACCATCGGGCGAATTATCTTCAACAATTAATAAATGAAAAGGCTTTTCCAAAGAAAAAACTTTGCGGATCATTTTTTCCACATTTTCCTTTTCATTATAAGTAGGTATGATTACTAAATTTTTCGACACTTTCCTGAATTATTAGATTTATCAAACGAAAATAAGGTTTTTAGCGTGAAAAACGGTTTGTTTAAGGATCATTTATTTAGCAAATAAATTGCGAATAAAGTAAAAGTAAAAATTACTAATTGATTTATAGAGATTAAAAAAGTGTTAAAATGTTGCTAATAGCGGCGCAATACTGTCAAGTATCTATGGAATTGCTGAAATTTGTGCCAGTTGAAAAGGTTAGTGCAATATTTTTCTATGGAAATTAAATGTAAAAAAGGTGGGGAGGAATGTTATGGTCTGAAGGAGATGACTTTACTTTTTGATATAAGTCAGCGATTAATTCAGAGCAAACAATTGAAGAATGATTTAAATACCATTGTAAAAATGGTGGCAGAGTACATGGAAGCTGAACGTTGCTTTTTAACTATTCTGAACCGGGAAAACGAACGCATTTATATGGAGGCGGCTTATGGCTTTAACACTACGCAGCAAGCCCGGGCCAAATATAAGCTTGGCGAAGGGATAACCGGGAAAGTAGTTGAGATGGCTCGGCCGGTTGTGGTCGAAAAAATCTCTAAATCTTCGTTGTTTTTAAATAAAACCAAGCAGGAATTATACAAAGATGGAAAGGAGATGACCTTTGTTTGTGTGCCTGTAATCGACGAAGGAAAAGTAACCGGCACACTAAGTTTTACCAGAGTTTATAATCCGTTTATCAGTTTTGACGAGGACACGCGTCTACTTTCAATAATTGGTTCGATGGTTATTCGGGCAGCGCTGCGCCGACAAGAACGATTGGAAGAGCTGGAGGCTTTAAAGCAAAAAAACCTGGAGTTGGAAAGCCAGATATCAGGGCATAAGCAAATGAATATGATTGGCAACTCAGGGAAAATGCGCGATGTGTTTTCGTTGGTGCAAATGGTTGGAAAAACCAATTCAACCGTACTGATTAGGGGAGAGAGTGGGGTAGGTAAGGAGTTGGTAGCCGATGCCATTCATGAAGCCAGTTCAAGAAAAGGAAAAACTTTTATAAAAGTAAATTGCTCGGCGCTTCCCGAATCGCTGATTGAAAGTGAGTTGTTTGGGCATGAAAAAGGCGCTTTTACGGGGGCCGATGCCCAGCGAAAAGGTCGTTTTGAACTGGCAAGTGGAGGAACCATATTTTTGGACGAGATTGGAGATATCCCGCTTTCAACACAGGTAAAACTTTTGCGAATGATACAGCAACGCGAGTTTGAGCGTGTAGGGGGTACACAAACCATAAAATCGGATGTGCGTATTATTTGTGCCACCAACCGGAAGTTGGAAGAAATGATAAAGGAAGAGGAGTTTCGCGAAGATCTTTATTACCGGATTAATGTTTTTCCGATTTATATTCCCTCGCTTCGTGAAAGGAGAGACGACATACCACTTCTTGTCGATCATTTTATTGGCAAGTTTAATAAAGAAAACCAAACAAAAATTAAACGAATAACCACGTCGGCGCTCGATATGTTAATGGTATACAAATGGCCCGGTAACATTCGCGAATTGGAAAACTGTATCGAGCGGGCCTGTATATTAAGCACCGATAATGTTATTCATAGCTATAATTTGCCACCATCATTACAAACAGCCGATTCATCAAACACCAGTTCAAAAGGCGGAATGGTGTATACCGTTGAACAGGTGGAAAAACAATTAATCCGCGAAGCTTTAACTACTACCAAAGGTAATATTACCAAAGCTGCGGAAATGCTGAAGATTACCGAACGAATGTTGGGTACCCGACTTAAAAAATACGAAATTAGTGCCTGGAGGTATAAGGTATAATATTAGAATGCTGGAGGGGTGGAATGTAGACTGCAAAAGCAACTAATATTAACTTTTATAGCATTATAGCATTAAAGCATGAAATCATTGAAGAGATGAAAAAAACACTCATTCAAGTTAACCTCGAAAATCCTGCTCATTGCCAACAGTTACTTTGTCTTTTAAACCATTATATGGAAGATGAAATGGGAATCAGCCAATCGATGCCTGAAGAATTAGGTCCAAAAATTATTGATGGCTTGAGAAAGCATTCGGCATATCTTGGGTTTTTTGTATGTATGGACGATGACTATGTGGCTTTAGCCAATTGTAATCTTAATTATTCAACCTGGGCAGCCCGGTTTCTTATCAATATTCACGATTTTATAGTCTCTTCAAATTATAGAAAACAGGGTGTGGGTGAGTTTTTGATGAATGGCATTGAAGCATACGCGGCTGAAAATGGGTATTGCAAAATCAATCTTGAAGTACGCCATGATAATGTTAAAGCACAGGCTTTATACAAAAAAATGGGATTTACCGATTGCGCTCCCCCCATGTATTTCTGGCAAAAAGTCCTCTGATCGAATCGAATCTGCTTTTCAATAATAAAGGGATGGTATCTTGTAAAAAGAAGTCATCCCTTTTTTTTTGTGTTTCTGTATTCCTACCTAAATGTAGGTTACCTCAATGTTAAGCCCCCAAATGGCCTTTAAATACAGGCTTTTTAAAAATATCCACCTAATTGTTAGCCTAACACTATCGTCCTACAAATATGTAGGATTCTATCCCCTGTTTTCGTTCTGAAAATAAAACTTCAAATATTTTTTTGCAGCAGTATATCAGGTAGTTAGTTGTGGTTGGAATGTCGGAAATGTGTTGTCGAACATATTTTTTGGCACAACTATGGCATTTAAGAAATCAAACGATTTAAACTAAAAATATAAAAATCATGAGAAAGATTGCAATTTATGGAAAGGGTGGAATTGGTAAATCAACCACAACCCAGAATACTGTAGCAGGATTAGTTGAAGCAGGTAAAAATGTAAAAGTAGTGGGTTGCGACCCAAAGGCAGACTCAACCCGTTTATTGTTGGGTGGTTTGGCTCAGAAAACAGTGTTGGATACACTTCGCGAAGAAGGCGAGGACGTAGAGTTGGACGACATTGTAAAAGTTGGTTACGGCGGTGTTCGTTGTGTTGAGTCGGGTGGTCCTGAGCCAGGTGTAGGATGTGCCGGTCGTGGTATTATTACTTCTATTAACCTGTTGGAGCAGTTAGGTGCATGGGACGAAAGCTTCAATATCGATTATACATTCTACGATGTACTTGGTGACGTTGTTTGTGGTGGTTTCGCAATGCCTATCCGCGAAGGTAAAGCCCAGGAAATTTACATTGTTGTATCGGGTGAGATGATGGCGATGTATGCTGCCAACAACATCTGCAAGGGTATTAAAAAATACGCACAAGCCGGTGGTGTTCGTTTGGGCGGTTTAATCTGTAACTCGCGTAAGGTAGATAACGAAGCGCAAATGATTGAAGAGTTAGCCAAACGTTTGGGTACTCAAATGATTCACTTTGTGCCTCGCGACAACATGGTTCAACGTGCAGAGATTAATCGTAAAACAGTAATCGAGTACGATCCGGAACATCCACAAGCCGACGAGTACCGCGCATTGGCAAAAGCAATCGACGAAAACGAGTTGTTCGTTATTCCTGAACCACTTGAGATTGATGAATTAGAAAAATTGTTAATCGAGTTTGGTATTGCCAGCTAATCAGAGTATAAACCCATTAAAGATTTAGTAGTTATGTTAATGATAAGAGCAATTGTACGCCCCGAGAAATCAAGTAAAGTATTAAAAGCCCTGTTTGAAGCAGGATACATCGCAGTAACAAAAATTCCTGTGGTGGGTCGTGGTAAACAACGGGGTATTAAAATCGGGGATGTTACATATGACGAACTTCCGAAGGAGATGTTGATTATGGTGATTAAAGATGAAGATAAAGATTTTGCAATTAACACCATTATGGAAGCAGCTCGTACCGAACCGAAAGGTGCATTTGGAGATGGAAAAATATTTGTTACTGCAGTAGATGAGGCATACACTATAAGCCGCGGAACAAAAGAATTATAATCCTAAAATCAGACAATTATGAAGATGGTATTAGCGATTATCCGGATTGATAAAATGAATGCAACCAAAAGGGCTCTTACTGCAGCCGGCATTACATCGATGACGGCCACCGGAAAAGTTTTCGGACGTGGTAAAGGTGCCTGGGATGCACAGGTAATGGAAGGTGCCAAGCAAGATATGCCTGAAGCACTTACCCATCTGGGAAAAGAACCAAGGCTGAGACCTCAGCGTGTACTTAATATTGCGGTATCCGACCACAATGTACAGTTAACAGTAGATACAATTATCGAAGTTAATCAGACACCCGCACCCGGCGACGGAAAAATCTTTGTGCTTCCGTTAGATGATACATACCGGGTTCGTACAGGTGAAACAGGGACGACAATCCTTTAATTAAAAAGACAAAATTATGCCGAACAAGAAAGATTATACAAATGGATTGCCGGATCCTTCACAACTGAAGGAAGAGATGCTGGCAAAATATCCACGAAAAGTGGCGAAGAAAAGGGCCAAGGCAATGGTGATCAACGATCCTGCCGAGAGTCAGGAGATAGGCGCAAACATCAGAACTGTACCGGGGATTATTACCCAGCGTGGTTGTACATATGCCGGATGTAAAGGTGTGGTTTTAGGACCAACACGCGACATCATTAACCTGGTGCACGGACCAATTGGTTGTAGCTTTTATGCCTGGTTAACAAGGCGTAACCAAACCAAACCAACCGAAGGAGAACCCAACTTCATGACTTATGCATTTTCTACCGATATGCAGGATGAAAACATCGTTTTTGGTGGTGAAGCAAAATTGAAAGATGCCATACGCGAAGCTTTCGATATTTTTAAACCAAAATCAATCGGTATTTTCTCTACCTGTCCGGTGGGGTTAATTGGCGACGACGTTCATGCTGTTGCCCGCGAAATGAAAGAAGAACTGGGAATAAACATTTTTGGTTTTAGTTGCGAAGGTTATCGTGGAGTATCTCAATCGGCCGGTCACCACATTGCCAACAACGGAATTTTTAAACACGTTGTAGGTAACGACGATCGCCCACGTACCGGTAAGTTCCAGGTGAACTTATTGGGTGAATATAATATTGGTGGAGATGCTTTTGAAATCGAGCGTATTTTCGAAGAAGTTGGTGTAACACTTATTTCTACCTACAGTGGTAACTCAACTGTTGAAAGTTTTGCCTACTCGCACACTGCCGACCTAAACATGGTAATGTGTCACCGGTCCATCAACTACATTGCCGAGATGATGGAAGAAAAATACGGTATTCCATGGTTTAAAGTAAACTTTATTGGAGCCGAATCTACAGCAAAATCATTGCGAAAAATGGCCGATTACTTTGGCGATAAGGAATTGTCGGCAAAAGTGGAAGAAGTTATTGCCCGCGAAATGCTGAAAGTAAAAGCAGTTGCCGACGCCGTTAAACCAAAGGTTGAAGGAAAATTGGCAATGATGTTTGTGGGTGGATCGCGCGCTCACCATTATCAGGATTTATTTACCGAACTGGGTGTTCGGGTTGTTTCTGCCGGTTACGAGTTTGCTCACCGCGACGACTATGAAGGACGTGAAGTGATTCCGAACATTAAAATCGATGCTGATACACGTAACATCGAAGACCTGGTGGTTGAAAAAGACGAAGAAAAATATCGCAATGACCTGGCAGAGAAAAAGGCCAAACTTCAGGCCGAAGGTTACGAGTTTGAAGACTACAAAGGTATGATGCCTGATATGCAGAAAAACTCGCTGGTAATTGATGATGTAAACCATTGGGAAACCGAGAAGCTGATTGAATTCTACAAGCCAGATGTATTCTGTGCGGGTATTAAAGAAAAATACGTGGTACAAAAATATGGTGTGCCATTAAAACAGCTTCACTCTTACGACTATGGTGGTCCGTATGCCGCTTTCGAAGGTGCTATAAATTTCTACAAAGAAATGGAGCGTATGCTGGGTACTGATATCTGGAAACTGGTTGATACACCCTGGAAACACGAGCCGGAAATTGTGGGAAGTGTAACTGTTGACGCATAAAAATAGGAGGAAAGAATCATGTTATTACGACATACAACAAGCGAAGTAAAAGAAAGAAAAGCATTAACCGTTAACCCGGCAAAAACCTGCCAGCCGGTTGGTGCCATGTACGCCGCTCTCGGAGTACACGGTTGTTTACCACACAGTCACGGTTCGCAGGGCTGTTGTTCATACCACAGAAGTGCATTAACAAGACACTATAAAGAGCCGGTTATGGCTGCAACAAGTTCATTTACCGAAGGATCATCAGTATTTGGTGGACAAGCGAACCTCTTGCAGGCCATCGATAATATTTTTACCATTTACGATCCTGATATCATTGCCGTTCATTCAACTTGTTTGTCTGAAACCATTGGCGACGACCTTGGGCAAATTGTGAAAAAAGCATTGGACGACGGGAAAATTCCTGAAGGAAAGTTTGTAGTTCAGGCTTCAACACCAAGTTACGTTGGATCGCACGTTACCGGTTATGCCAACATGCTGGAGGCATTTGTGAAGTATTTTTCATACAACACCAACGAAAAAATACGCCAGGTTAACATGCTGTCTGGGTGGGTTGAACCATCTGATATGCGCGAGCTGAAACGTATTGCCGGTTTAATGAAAATTAAAACTGTGCTGTTGCCAGATACCTCAGATGTGGTAGATACACCAATGGACGGAACATATAAAATGTACCCCAAAGGCGGAACAACACGCGAAGAGATTGTAAGCATGGGTAACAGTATGAAAACCGTGGCGATGGGCGAGTGGGCTACACAAAAAGCCGCCATTATGCTTGATAATAAATGCAAGGTGCCTTTTTCAATGACCGACGTGCCAATTGGTTTAAGAGCAACCGACCGTTTTATCCAGGCCCTTTCAACTGCCGGAAAAGTTTCTATTCCGGAGTGTATCTCGGAAGAACGCGGTAAACTGGTAGATGTAATTACCGATATGCACCAATACCTGTATGGTAAGCGTGTTGCACTTTGGGGAGATCCTGATACAATACTGCCGTTAATTGAATTCCTGGTTGATATGGATATGAAACCTGTTTACGTGGTTTCCGGAACACCGGGTAAAAAATTCTCGAAACTGGCAATGGATATTCTGGAAGAAAAAGTGCCGGAAGCAAAAGTGCGCAACGGCGCATCTGCTGATATGTTCCTGATGCACCAGTGGATAAAAGAAGAACCTGTTGATTTACTAATTGGTAACACCTACGGCAAATACATTGCCCGCGACGAAGGTATTCCATTCGTTCGTTCAGGATTCCCAATTATTGATCGTATCGGTCATAGTTATTTCCCAACTGTTGGTTACATGGGAGGTATTCGTCTTCTTGAAAGCATTCTTGGAGCCATTATGGATAAAATTGATGCTACTGCTCCTGAAGAATCATTCGAACTAGTAATGTAGTTGCAATATAATTCAAATATGATTTCGAGGTGAGTACAGCAGAGTCGCTCTCTGCTGTACTTCACCCGAAATTACCAGCACTACAAAATAAGTATCAGAGATAATAAGTCACATTTATAATTAGGATAAGACCTGCTTGCAGGCAACTTCGTCCATCTTTTAACTTTTGAATTATGAGCAACTTTCTAAAAGATCGCGAAAGCCAAATCCTGACAAAAGGAAACGATGCTGCAGAAATTTCCTGCGGGAAAAAAAGTCTGGCTGGATCCGTTTCGCAACGCGCCTGCGTTTTCTGCGGATCGCGTGTTGTGCTTTATCCAATTGCCGATGCGCTGCATGTTATTCACGGACCGGTAGGGTGCGCGTCGTATACCTGGGATATTCGTGGTTCACTTTCATCCGGGCCACAACTACACCGCCTGAGCTTTACCACCGACCTTAAAGAAAAAGACGTGGTTTTTGGCGGCGAAAAGAAATTATACCATGCCCTTATTGATTTAATCGACAAACATCAGCCAAAAGCTGCCTTTGTTTTCTCAACCTGTATAATCGGAGTTATTGGCGACGATGTGGAAGCCGTTTGCCGCCAGGTTACCAAAGAAAAGGGCATCGACGTTATTCCGGTAATGTCGGAAGGATTTAACGGTACCAAAAAAGACGGCTATAAAATTGCTTGCGGAGCACTGTCGAAACTGGTTGGAACAAACAATGATTACACACCCTCAAAATATTCAATCAATATTCTTGGCGACTTTAACCTGGCCGGCGAGTTGTGGATACTGGCTGAATACTATAAAAAATTAGGGGTAGATATTATTTCGTGTATGACCGGCGACGGTCGTGTTGAAGAAATTCGCCGGGCGCATCACGCATCGTTAAATGTGGTGCAATGTTCGGGCTCCATCATGCACCTGGCTAAAGAGATGAAGGAAAAATACGACATCCCTTTTATGAAGGTCTCTTATTTCGGAATCGAAGATATGTCGGAGGCACTGTACGAGGTCGCCAAATTTTTCGACGATGAAGAAATGATGGTTAAAGCCCGCGAACTGGTTACCAACGAAATTTCGAAATTATTACCGGCACTGCAACCTTACCGCCAAAAACTGGAAGGAAAAAAAGCTGCCATTTATGTGGGAGGGGCTTTTAAAGCCATTTCGTTGGTAAAAGCCTTACGCCTGTTGGGCATGCAAACAGTGGTGGTTGGCTCGCAAACCGGAAATGCTGAAGACTATAAACTACTAAAAGACTTGTGTGATGAGGGAACCATCATTGTTGATGATTCCAATCCAAATGAACTTTCTGAATTTGTGAAGCTAACCGGAGCACACCTGTTTATTGGTGGCGTAAAAGAACGCCCTATTGCCCATAAACTTGGTTTGGGTTTTTGCGATCACAATCACGAAAGGAAAGAAGCACTGGCCGGCTATATCGGCATGATGAATTTTGCGAAAGAAGTTTACGCCTCGGTTACAAGCCCGGTGTGGAAGTTCGTAAAATGATACAGCACAAAAACGGTTAGTTACAGGCCGTGATTGTGTTTTTAGAAAGGGGGGACCCTTCATCGAATCGGAAAAAAATATTGAATTCCGGTGAGCGTACCCGAAGGCTTTGCCTCGGGATAAGCGAACAAGACTATAAAAAGTCCTTAACGGAATCGGATTCCTCAACAGCTTAGCAGTGAGGAGTTCCAATTAAAATAAATCGGATGTTTGAACTCAATTCAGTACCAAAAGCAAAAGAAAATTACAAGGCAACACAAAATGCCTGTAAACTTTGTTCGCCGCTGGGAGCCAGTGTAGCCTACAAAGGTTTTAAAGGCTGTGTTCCGCTAATTCACGGCTCGCAGGGTTGCGCCACTTATATTCGTCGCTACCTTATTTCGCACTACAAAGAGCCCATCGACATTGCCTCGTCGAACTTTACCGAAGATGCTACCATTTTTGGTGGCGACGAAAATTTCAAACTGGCAGTCCTTAATATTATAAACCAATATAAACCTGAGATTATCGGCATCGCTTCAACCTGTTTAAGCGAAACCATTGGCGACGATGTTAGCCTTTTTCTGCACCATTTTCTGGAGAAGCACCCTGAAATCGATACCGATTTTGTAATGGCTTCAACGCCCAGTTACCAGGGAACGCACATTGATGGTTTCCACGAAGCAGTTGCCAGTGTGGTTAAAAATTACGCAAAAAAGGATAGTCCACAAGAGCATGTAAATCTTTTCCCCGGTTTTGTTTCAACCGAAGATTTACGCTTACTGAAAGAAATTCTGTCCGATTTTTCGTTGGAACAGATTCTGATGCCCGATTATTCCGAAAGCCTGGATAACCCGGTTTGGGATACTTATCACCGTATTCCCGAAGGAGGAACATCAAAAGAGGATGTAGTAAAAACGGGCAGTGCCAAAGCCAGTATCGAATTTGGCACCATTTTGAATAAAGGGAAATTATCGGGCCGTGTAAAAAGTAAACAGCTGTCGCGTACCGGTGCACAATTCCTTAAAAACGAAATGGATGTGCCATTAATAAATATGCCAATGCCAATTGGTATTACGCAAACCGATGCCTTTTTCGAGGAGCTTAAAAATCTTTCAGGCAACGATATTCCTGAAAAATACACCAAACAGCGAGGCCGCCTGGTAGATGCCTATGTTGATGCACACAAATACGTGTTTGGCAAAAAGGCTGTGGTTTATGGCGAAGAGGATTTTGTAGTTGCTATGGCTGCCTTTCTCGATGAAATAGGAATTGAGTTGGCGCTGGTTGCAACAGGTGGCGAAAGCGGTATGCTCGAACAGGAAATGAAAAAATATTGCCCTGAGAATAAAGATAAAGTAGTGGTTCGCGAAGGATACGATTTTGAAAGTATTCGCGAATGGAGCCTCGAAAATAAACCGGATATTCTGATCGGGCACAGCAAAGGCTACTACATTGCCCGCGAACTGAATATCCCGATTGTTCGGGTAGGATTTCCGGTTCACGATCGGGTGGGCGGCCAACGCATCAAACATCTTGGATACTCAGGTACGCAGGAATTATTTGATAAAGTAGTGAATGCATTAATAGAACACAAACAAAGGATTTCGCCGGTAGGCTATAAATATATGTAATAACAACGCGAGAACTCGCAGCTAAAAACAGAAGGTTATGATCGATATTAAAACACATCCCTGTTTCAATAAAGATGCAAAAGGCAAATATGCCCGCGTGCATCTACCGGTGGCACCGCAATGTAATATTCATTGTAATTATTGCAAACGCGATTACGATTGTGTAAACGAAAGCCGCCCCGGTGTTACCAGCGAAGTACTATCGCCTGAGCAGGCCCTGGCCTACACCATCAGGTTAAAAGAAAAAATGCCGCATTTGTCGGTAGTGGGAATTGCCGGCCCCGGCGATCCGTTCGCCAATCCAATTCAAACGATGACAACGCTTCGGTTGATTCGCAAAGAATTTCCTGAAATGATTCTTTGTCTTTCGTCAAATGGGCTGAATGTATTGCCGTATATTGATGAATTGAAGGAGTTGGATGTGAGTCACGTTACCATTACGCTGAATGGAACTGAGACAAAAACTTTGTCGCAACTTTATAAATGGGTGCGTTTCGAGAAGCGTGGATATTTTGGAGAGCAGGCAGCTGAAATTCTGCTGAGAAACCAGATGGAAGCAATCCGGGCTTTAAAACGTGCAGGCATTACAGTAAAAATCAATTCGATTGTTGTGCCGGGAATTAATGATAACGTGATTGTTGATGTTGCTAAAAAAATGAAAGAGATGGAAGTGGATATTATGAATACCATTCCGCTCTACCCGGTTGAAGGAACGCCTTTCGAGGATTTTGAAGAGCCTTCGCCAAAACGCATGAAAGAATTGCAAAATGAAATAAAAGAATATTTACCACCCATGACGCACTGTGCCCGCTGCCGTGCCGATGCAGTAGGAATGTTGGGAAAAGACGATCCGGAAGCTAAACGTATTCTCTCGGAAGTGTCGAACCTGTCGGTTAATGTCGACACTACAAAACCTTTTGTTGCGGTTGCCAGTCACGAAGGATTATTGGTAAACCAGCACCTGGGGGAAGCAACGCAGCTTTATATTTTCAGAGAAACCCCAAACGGTTACAGAATGGTAGAGCAACGTGCCACCCCAAAACCGGGTTCAGGAAACGAGCGATGGCAAGAGTTGGCTGATAGTATAACCGATTGCAGAGCATTGCTTTTGGGAGGAATTGGGCCATCGCCGTCGTCAATAATTGGTCGTGCAGGAATCAAAATCGTAGAAATGACCGGTCTGATTGATGAGGGACTGGATGCTGTTTACAAGGGCAAAGAACTCCGGACCCTGAAAAAAACCGACGTTTTTAAATGCGGATCAGAATGCTCGGGAAAAGGAACCGGTTGTGGATAGCCGCCTGCTTAACAATAAGAAACTCTAAAAGCTAATAAATAATGAGAATAGCAGTAACAACAACGAGTGGACTTAAGGTCGACCAGCATTTTGGGAAAGCACGTAGTTTTTCGATTTACGATGTAAAAGCCGATGAAGTAAAACTTATCGAGACCAGGTTAGTCGATTCCTATTGCCAATCAAGTGCAGAGGAAACACCCGACAAAAACCACCAGTTTTCCGAAAACAGACTGTCGATGGTGTACGAGCGAATAAAAGATTGCGATAAGGTGTATACACTTCAAATTGGTGAAAAACCGGAAGCGGCAATGAAGAACAAAGGGATTAAAGTGCAAGCTTGTTCGTGTAACATCGAAAAGATTCCCGGCTGTAGCGGAAAATGCAAATAAAAAATAACTGTTATTTCAAAGACAAAGGAGAAGAACTGAAAATCAGTAGAGCAGATCTCGCGGTCATACTTCCTTCGAAATGACAATGAATAAAAAAAGGGTATCAACAAAAAATAATAACGACATGAAAAAACCAGAATTTCACATTTTAGTATGCAACTCTTATCGGGTTGCCGGCGATGCACAAGGTTATTGCAACAAAAACGGGTCATCCGATTTAATTCAATATATAATGGAAGAATGTAACGACCGCGGCCTCGATGTTGCGGTCTCTTCCACCGCTTGTTTAAACGTTTGCTCGCAGGGGCCGGTAATGGTAATTCATCCCAATAACCTGTGGTACGGAGGTATTAATGAAGAAAAAATCGACGAAATATTAGATGCACTGGAAGAGGGGGAGGCCGTTGAGGAATATCTCATAAGCGATTAAGTTAAACTGTCAATCTCAATTGTTTTTCCCCTCTTATCCAAATTGTTTTCAGAGTGAGCTTTAAGTATAACAATGGAATTACAATGGATAATGCCGATAGTCGTTTAATTAGCAGCAACGAACGCAGTGAAATTGATGATAATAATAAACACTCATCGGTATAACCAGAACTAATCAAACTTCAACTTGTATAGTATTCCCGGCCTTTGCCGGGGGTGCTTTTATCGGATTGCTGACCAATAACAGTTATATATTATGAAGGATGAGAAGTTCCCATATTTGATCGACACTACGCTGCGCGATGGAGAACAAGCGCCGGGAGTAGTTTTTTCGCTTGAAGAAAAACTCGATATTGCTCAAAAACTGGATGAAATAGGTGTGCCTGAACTTGAAATTGGTACTCCTGCCATGGGCAAGAAAGAGCAGAGCGATATTCATTGTTTGATCAACCAGGGATTTTCCTTCGACTCTACTTGCTGGTGCAGGGCAACTTTCAACGATTTGGAAGCTGCCCTGGCTACCGGTGCTAAGCGGGTTAACCTTTCATTTCCGGTGTCAGATATACAACTTGATACGCTTGGGAAATCGCGCAACTGGGTACGAAAAAACCTACCTGAAATTATGAATTTTGCCACTAACCATTTCGAATTTGTGGCTGTTGGTGCGCAGGATGCCTCGCGGGCCGATTACGATTTTCTGAAAGAATACACCTATTTAACAACTTTATACGGAGCCAAACGTGTACGTATTGCCGACACTGTTGGAATACTGAACCCACTTTCGGTACAAAACCTGTTTACCCGCTTGGGTAGCGATTTTGCCGATGTAGATTTTGAATTTCACGGGCATAACGATTTAGGAATGGCCACTGCCAATCATGTTGTGGCATTGCAGTCGGGCGCACAAAGTGTCAGTCTTACGGTAAACGGTTTGGGCGAACGTGCCGGAAATGCCTGTTTAGAGGAAGTGGCTTTTGCGCTTAAATATTCCTGCGGCTACGATTTTAACTTTGAAGGCGAGAAAATGGTTCAGCTTTCGAAACTTGTGGAGCAGGCTTCCGAGCGAAAGTTGGCATTATCAAAACCGGTTTCGGGAGATCTCGTATTTTCGCACGAATCCGGAATTCACTGCCGCAGCTTAAAAGAGAATCCTCTGTCTTATCAACCTTTTAATCCAGCCGAAATTGGCCGACAGACAGCACTGGTTATCGGAAAACATTCGGGAATGGGCGCAGTTGACGAAATGCTGCAAAAACGAAATATTTTTCTGCCAAAAAACGAACTGGCTATTCTGGTGGCCAAAATTAAACAGTTGTCGTCTGAGTTAAAGCGCGACCTGCATTTCAACGAGGTTAAAAACCTGATTTCATCGAACATTTAATTCCGCGCATGAAGTTTAAGGGAATACTCATATTGCTGCTTTTTACAGGACTTGTAGCTACGGCCGGAAAAACCGTTCAGGAAAAACCGTTCAGGCCAAGCATCATGCCTTATTTAAAGCTGCAGTTTTGGAATGTGGCCAGCCGGGGAGTAACAAGCGCAGACGAAAAAGCTGCCAGTCGCTTTACATCGTATTTCAGGCGCGGACGTTTAGGCCTCAAAGGAAAGGTTTTGCCCGAGCTGTCGTACAACGCTATGGTGTCGTTCGATAACCTGGCAAAAGATGGATTTTCATCAACAAAAGGCTTAATGAATGCCGGAGCAGTTGCACTTTGGAGTGCATATTTTACTTATGATCTATCACCAAAAAATGATTGGCTAAATCTAACTGGTGGTTATTTTCTGCCACATTTAAGTCGCGAATCAACAACTGCTCCCTGGACTACCAGCTCGCTTGATAAAACAGAGAACTCGTGCTACCTGCGCCAGTTTGTTACCGGTAAAGCGAACGGAATATGTCCGGGAATAAATTTGGGTGGGTTAGGCGACTTGGGAAAACAAACGCTTATATATAATATAGCCATTATCAACCGGCAGGATGCAGTAAGCATAATGGAAAGAAACTGGTCGCCGGTTTTATTAGGGCATTTAATGCTTAATTTTGGGCACAAGGAATTTTCGAAATACAACTATTGCTTCTCCAACAACCTGCTGAAAAAACAAACCAGTGCAATTTTGGGGCTTGCGTTCTCTGCTCAGGGAAAAACCGATGCTTTTAAAAGTAATCAAACGATAAGTGCTGATGCAACTATTTATCTCGGGCATTTTAAAATCGATGGAGAATACAGTGTTTTGATTCGGAAAAATAACCTCGAATACAATGCGAATTGTTTTATGCTGCGAACCGGCTACAACATTTTCCTCAAAAGGAATTGGGTGTTTGAACCTACGGCAATGTTTGAAAAGTTTTCGAGCGATGAGAATTTTAACGATGTTTCCTTTTTTGATGGTTCAGATAAAAAGCTTGATGTTGGCGTGAACCTGATTTCGATGGCGAAAAAGATAAAAGTGAATCTTCACTATGTTCATCATGATGGGGAAGGGAAAAAGAACCGTTACATAAAAAATGAAACTTTCCCAGGCGACTATGTTGCGTTGGGATTACAATTAATAATATAAACAAGTTAGATAACTAAAATTTACAATTATGGCAAACTGGACAAAGTACTTTGATGAGGCCGACCGCTACACAAAAGCGGCAGAAGGTTCATTTAAAAAAGAGAAATTGGGAAGCCTGGTAGTATATAATGTACTAAGTATGGCAGTAGAGAATTATCTTACAGCTTTGTGTGTAAGTACTGGTGATATGCCCGAGCACTCGGGAATTACGGCCATGTTAAAACAAATTGGTAAGAAAATGGAGATTCCTGAAGAATTTCATGCGGAAGCACGTTTTATTAATCGTTTTATGAATTTTTGTTCTCTGGAAGTGCTGGAAACGAAGGAACCTACACGCGAAGAGTTGGCCAGAATGCTCGATTTTACAGCCGCACTGAAAGAATATTGTGGCGCCGCTTTATCCGAAGAACAGTCGGTTTAACATTTTTCGAACCTGCTTTTTAAATGAAGAGCATTTCAAAATAAAGTCATTTTATGTGTTGCTGCCGCAAATTGACGATTACCGATTATTAAAAATATTGAGCCATTGGTTCGCATCCTCTCAATAGTTTTATTTTAATATACCGGCATTTAACCAATTTGAAAATAATTAGTCAGAAATCTAGTCATTTTCAGAATTGGTATAACTTTAGCAGTCGAAAAATGAGTAGAAAAGCATTACTATATATATTAATAGTATTCCTGTTTTTTGGATGTAAGCAAAAAGCACAGAAAATACAGTCGACAGAATTGTTGGTTTTTAGTGGAGCCGGATTAACAAATGTAATTACCGAACTCGCTGATATCTACAAAGCCGAAAATGATGTTGACATTAAACTGAATTTTGCATCTTCAGGAACGCTTGCCCGGCAAATTGAACAGGGAGCGCAACCGTCAGTTTATATTTCGGCCAATGAAAAATGGGTAGACTACCTTATTAATTTGGATTTGGTGGTTCCTGAATCAAAAGAGAAAATTGTCGGAACGTCTCTGGCCGTCATCGCTCCTTCCGATAGCGAAACAGATTCCATCACATTTTTGGACAATTTCCCTGATCAGTTTGCTGGCCGCCTGTCAATTGGCGATCCAAAACATGTGCCGGCAGGCGACTATGCATGGAAAGCAATTGAGAGTGGAACTTATGCTGAAAGATTAAACGATCGTATCTTGCCGGCAAAAGATGTGCGCTCGGCATTAATGGTGGTTGAATTGGGCGAAGTGGAAATGGGATTTGTATATAAAACTGATGCCTTGAAATCGCAAAAGGTAAAGATTGTATCCATTGTTCCTGAAAGGCTACATCCGCCAATTGGATTTTACGCCTCCATTTTAAAAAATAAAAACAACGAACAAACCAGGCTTTTTTATAATTTTCTGACCTCGAAAGAAGCAAAAGACATCTGGATTAAAAACGGATTTAAGATTGAGTGAATTGTTTAAATATACAGCAAGCGAGTGGTCGGCAATACAATTATCCTTATGTGTTGCGCTAATTTGTGCTGTAATAACCTTGCCGCTGGCAATTGCTGTGGGGTGGTTTCTGGCCCGAAAACGATTTTTTGGTAAGTCGGTGCTAGAAGGAATTTTACATTTGCCACTGGTTCTTCCTCCAATAACAACCGGTTATTTATTATTACTGGTTTTCGGGAACCGCGGATTTATCGGTAAATTCTTCTACGAAACATTCGGAATTCAAATTGCCTTTTCGTTTTACGCTGCTGTAATCGCAGCCATTTTTGTATCTTTTCCATTGGTTACACGTTCCATTCGTTTATCAATTGAACTTGTTGATCAGAAACTGGAAGAAGCTGCTCGCACTTTGGGGGCCTCCAACTTAAGGGTGTTTTTTACCATTACATTACCCTTGGCGATACCCGGAGTAATTAGTGGATTCATTCTCTCGTTCGCCAGAAGTTTGGGCGAATTTGGAGCAACCATCTCATTCGCCGGAAACATCGAAGGAAAGACACAAACACTTCCGCTGGCCATATTCTCTGAAATGCAGGTGCCGGGACAAGAAGCTTCAACCATGCGCCTGGTTGTGGTATCTGTTATATTATCGCTGCTGGCAATGATTGCTGCCGAGTTTTTAAACCGCCGTGTAATTAAAAGCAAAACAGCATGAAGCCGGCATTGAGTTTCCATATAAAATTGCAACGAAACGATTTTACACTCGATGTAAAAGCCGAAATACCAAATGGGATTACCGGTATTTTTGGGCCTTCAGGGCATGGAAAAACCAGTTTGTTGAATTCCATTGCCGGAATTGTTACACCTGATTCCGGCTACATTCATTTAAATGAACACACACTTCTCGATACAACCAATAGCATTAATGTTAAAATAAGGAAGCGGAAAGTGGGCTACGTTTTTCAGGACGAACGCCTTTTTCCACATTATACTATAAAGAAGAACCTGTTGTACGGCGAAAAGAATCCCGTGCAGGAGTTGTTTGATGAGGTGGTGGAAACGTTGCAGATTGCACATTTATTAAATAAGAAACCAGAACAGTGTTCCGGTGGCGAAAAACAACGTGCCGCAATTGGACGTGCCATAATAAGTGGTTCGAAAATATTATTGATGGACGAGCCGTTTTCGGCACTGGATGTAAACCTGCGTCGCGAAATAATACCGTATTTAAACCGGGTGCATCAGAAATTTTCGCTGCCTATATTAATAGTAAGCCACGATCTTCCCGATCTTTTAAGCCTTACCGATAACCTGCTATTACTTAAAAACGGGCAGTTGCAAGGGCACGGTAAGTTCACCGATTTGTTAGATCGACCTGAGAATTTGGAGCTAATGCACCAGTCGGGCTGGTACAATGTAATGCATCTTTCGGTCTTTGCTCACCTCGAATCGAAAAATATGGTTTTGCTGAAAAGCAATAAAAGCAACCTGCAAATACAGGCACTCACCCAAACTATTGGAAAAAATGTAGAGGTGAATCAGCAATTAAAGGTGCTAATCAAGCCAGAAAGCATCGCCTTATCAAAAGAACCGGTGCAAAATATCTCGCTCCGCAACCAGGTAGAAGGTATCATGAAGGAAGTATTTTTGAAAGATGGCCTGGCTTTTTGTGTAGTTGATGTGGGCGAAAACATCATTGTCGAGGTAACTGAAGCCTCCCGGAAAAGTATGTGCCTCGAAAAAGGACAGCGAGTATATTGCCTTTTTAAGTCCGTATCTCTGAAAATTTATTAAATCAAGTCGCTCAGATTATCAGTTACTTGCGTTTTTACCCCAAAAATAATTGCATTTATTTTGATGTAAATGCTTGCATAATTCAAAACCTTGCTTACTTTTGCAGCCGCTTTGAGAGAAGCACAGTTCATAGACAATATGGGAACAGGAACGGCAGAGGGGAGCGCTGTTGATTCATAGTAGGGGCTACGGTTTTTACGCGGGATCAGCGGTTTTAAAAAAGTTTCGAAAAAACATTAAAAAGTATTTGGAAGAAACGAAATTAGATTTACCTTTGCAGCCGCTTTTACAGGGAGCGACGTTCAAAGGAAAAATGATGCAGGTTGAGCTTTTAGGAGAGATGGTAAATGAGCTATTGAAATTGAATGATCAACCGGGAATATTTCGAAAATAAAATTTCAAAAAAATGAAAAAATATTTTGGAAGATTCAGAAAAGCAATTACCTTTGCAGCCGCTTTTAAAACAAAGCAACGTTCAAGCGACATAATGAGAGTAAAAACGAGTGAACAAAAGAGCCGGTAAAACGGTTTAAAAAATCACGTCAAAGCCGCATGAGACATTAGAGATAAAGTTTCAAAAAAAAGCAAAAAAGTTTTGGAGGTTTTGAAAAAGTAATTACCTTTGTCGCCCCGTTAAAAGGGAAACGAGTTCTGGTTACAGGGTGAGATAATGAGAGAAGAGTAGCCAGTAAAGATATTAGAAAAGTAGACGACCGGCATTAAGAGGAAAGATTGCGATGCTGGTTTTTTTACGCAAGTTCTTTAAAATTTTGAAGCACAAAAAAGCAAGGTTAATTTAAAAACAACTTTGTTAATTTCTGAGAGACAAGTAAACCTTGAGCGAAAGATATTAAACTTTTTATATTTACAACGGAGAGTTTGATCCTGGCTCAGGATGAACGCTAGCGGGAGGCCTAACACATGCAAGTCGAGGGGCAGCACGTCTTCGGATGGTGGCGACCGGCGCACGGGTGCGTAACGCGTATGCAACCTTCCTTGTACAGAGGGATAGCCCATGGAAACGTGGATTAATATCTCATAGTATCACAATTTCGCATGTTATTGTGATTAAAGTTTCGGCGGTACAAGATGGGCATGCGTAAGATTAGCTAGTTGGTGAGGTAACTGCTCACCAAGGCAACGATCTTTAGGGGTTCTGAGAGGATTATCCCCCACACTGGTACTGAGACACGGACCAGACTCCTACGGGAGGCAGCAGTGAGGA